>VGGR01000020.1 GCA_016868585.1 Bacteroidota bacterium | reverse complement strand
GCGGAGACTGAGGGATTCGAACCCTCGATACCCTTTAGGGGTATACACACTTTCCAGGCGTGCTCCTTCAACCACTCGGACAAGTCTCCAAAGGGGTTGCAAAAATAAGGAAAATGGGGGCTTGGCAGTTGTTGGATTGAGCCTTGTTCAACAACTCAAAATTACATTCAGACAGTACATGGCAAAGATTCTTAAAACCATTATGACAAAAACTAATTCGTTCATAAATCAAAACTCGCATTTACAAAAAGCTGATGCCGTGAAATAGAGGATGGGTTCACATTGTGCCGACTCCATTGATAACCGAGACTAATTTCTTGGGGTCCCCACTTAACTTGAAGTCCATTGAATAGCCGGTTGTGATCAAATTGCGCCAGTTCTTTTCGTTGACTGATAAAAAACTCATTGGTGAAATTGTAATTGATTTTTGTGTGTTGATTCAGGCTAAGCAAAGGAAGTAGCCCTGTATTTTGAATACGTAATCTGGTATGAAAAAAATAAGTTGACTGATTGATATTGCTAAACCGTAGTTCATACCAGACTCTATTTCGGCTGGTAAATTTTTTGAGTTGAATAGCTCGTTGAACTCCATAGGTAGATCGTAGCTCCAGCAAATCCTTTGTTAGCCCCTGTGCATTTAGGATTTCAAGGGATCCATGATAGGAAAGAGGACTGGCACTTAACATCCATTTGGAGGGGAGCCTAAAATAAATCCAGGGTCGGACAATAGTCAACAGTGATTCATCCAACAAATTCTTGTTGGCGGTCCAATAGTTGGCTTGCCGACGGTGATGCAGCTCAAGTCCAATGCCAAATTTGGATTGGCCCCAGTGGTTAAGATTCAAACGAACCCAACCTTCGTGTCGATCTTGCGTGTTGCCAAGTTCGGAAAGTAGCAGCAAAAAAGCTGACAATACATATTTCTGCATCAGGCTAATTTGAGCATCTCTTCTAATCCGCCGCCGTTATAAAGATTTTCAAATCCCTGTTGTTTCAAAAATTGTAAAGCCATGCCACTTCTCTGACCGCTTCGACAGTACAAAACGATGGGTCCTTCAAAAGCTTTGAATTCACTTACTCGCTGCGATAATTCCTCTATTGGAATATTGATAGCGCCTGGATATTGTCCCATTTCAACTTCCCAGGTACTTCTTACGTCGACAATTGTAGTTCCGGCTTGTTTTACGATTTCTTTTAAAGTGTTCATAGGGCAGGTTCAATTTTTAAAGAAGGGTGGAGGGACACACCTATCTACTGGTATTAAACTTTCCGCTATCCTTGATCGCCTTGAATCCCCCTTTAACATCAATGAGTTTATCATAACCTCTTGCACGTAAAATGGAGGTAAAGATCATGGAGCGATAGCCACCTGCGCAGTGTACATAATATGTTTTATCCTTATCGATTTGCGCCATGCTTTCATTGATTACATCCAATGGTGCATTTTCTGCATGTAGAACGTGTTCGCTTCCGTATTCGCTTTTTTTGCGTACATCCAAAATGTTCACGGATTGTTTTTTGAGGATAGCAGCTAATAAATCGGCATCTACCGATTGAATTTGATCAATTTCTTTAGCTGCTTTTTTCCAAGCAGCAAATCCGCCTTTCAAGTAACCTATCGTATGATCAACTCCGACACGTGCTAATCGTGTTATCACCTCTTCTTCTCGGCCTTCCTCACAAACCACTAAAATTTCTTGTTTGATATCGGGAATCATAGTGCCCACCCAAGGAGCAAATTGACCGTCAATACCAATATTGATTGAATTAGGAACAAAACCTGCTGCAAATGTCTGCGGAGCGCGGGTATCTAAAATCAAAGCGCCCGTTTCATTGGCGGCTGCTTCAAAGGCTTCAGGACTCATTGCCTGTTGGCCACGCTTTAATACCTTGTCAATACTTTCATAGCCTTGAATATTCATCATCACATTCAACGGAAAGTAAGCGGGCGGTGCAGCTAATCCATTTGTTATTTCCTTGATGAACTCTTCTTTGGTCATATCAGCAAGTAGGGCGTAATTATTTTTCTTTTGGTTCCCCAAGGTATCTGTAGTTTCCTTGCTCATATTTTTTCCGCAGGCACTGCCAGCTCCATGTGCAGGGTAGACAATAACGCTGTCAGGCAATGGCATAATTTTATTACGAAGCGAATCGAAAAGATAGCCGGCTGATTTTTCTTGTGTTAAATCGCTGGCCACTTTTTGTGCCAGATCGGGACGGCCTACATCGCCGATAAAAAGTGTATCACCAGAGAATAAGCAAGTCGGCGTGCCTTGTTGATCCAATAATAAATAGCAGGTACTCTCCATGGTATGCCCGGGCGTATGTAATACTTTTAATGTGAGGGTACCTACTTTAAACTCCTGTCCGTCTGTAGCAATAATTGCATCAAAGGCGGGGTTTGCATTAGGTCCGTATACAATGGGGGCACCTGTTTTTTTACTAAGGTCCAGATGGCCTGAGACAAAGTCTGCATGAAAATGCGTTTCAAATACGTATTTAATGGTGGCACCATCACGTTCCGCTTTTTGGATGTAAGGGGCTACCTCACGAAGTGGGTCAATCACAGCTACCTCGCCATTACTCTCAATGTAGTAGGCGCCTTGTGCCAAACAACCGGTATAAATCTGTTCAACTTTCATACTTCTGCATTTGTCTGTTCATTTGCAAATTTCGGAATTTTAATTGTTGCAAACGTGATTTTTGTCACATCCCTCAATGGCCAGCTCCCCAGCCTTCTTTCACCAATATATAAATACCCACCACCAACACAAACCAGCCAAACCCCTTTTTGAGCTTATTTCCATCAATTTTTTTACTTAGCTGATTACCTATGATAATACCAATTACTGCCATAGCGGTTACAAAGCCGAGTAAGGACCACTCAATTTGCTGCTCACTTAAATCGCCCATAAACCCAATCAGTGATTTAGCAGCAATGATAAGTAAGGAAGTCCCCACGGCTTGTTTCATGGGTAGTCCCATGAGCAATACCAGTGCCGGAATGATTAAAAAGCCTCCTCCGGCGCCAACTAGTCCTGTCAATAGTCCCACTACTGCCCCTTCTACCAATATCAAGGGATAATTAAAAGACTGCGGTTTGCTTTCAGCAGTACCCAAGGACTTTTGCGTGCTGATCATCGAGAATGAAGCGGCTACCATCAATAAGGCAAAGAGGAGCATCAGCAACACATTTTTGGTCAGCACAAATTCTCCCCATTGCCCAATTTGTGTAGGAATGGCGGGAACAATCCATTTGCGCGTAGCAAACACTGTGATGATGGAAGGTGCGCCAAAGGTCAATGCAGTTTTGAGATTTACCTGTCCTTCTTTGTACTTGGGGAATGCTCCAATGGCACTGGTGGCTCCGACTATAAAAAGTGAATAGGCTGTTGCTTGCGAGGGGTCTACACTAAATAAATAAACCAGCACAGGTACTGTGAGTATTGAACCTCCTCCGCCAATCAATCCCAATGAGAGGCCAATTAGCAAAGAAGCGATGGCTCCAAAAATTGAGCTGCTGTCTAGCGATATGGATATTAAAATTGCTGTCATAGTCCACAACCCTATTCGAAGTCTAAATATAGGGGAGTGACTTAAGTCACTCCTTTAATTCTATTTTATTGCGGTTCAGTGTTAAAAATCCCCGTTGTTCCATTTTCTTCAATAATCTTGATATTACCTCGCGTGAGCCATTCAGGTCTTCAGCGATTTGCTGATGTGAAAGCTCAATCGTTCGTCCATATTCCTATGCGCCGGTAACATTAGTAACCGTGTATCTTCCTCCGCACGAGCAGTAATTTCACTGGCTACAGCTTGTACGGCACAGATCATGGATACGGCACAGGGTTGACCAGGCCCTATGTAATACATCAAGAATTCCCCACCTTCGGGTCCTTCTCTATAAATTTTTATTTGTCCTTCTAACACCAGCGCAGTCGATTTAATAAACTGGCCTGTTCGCATGATAAGCTCGCCTGCTTTGCATTCTTTTAGTTTGGCTTCTTTTTCTAAGATCCACAGAAGTGAGGGTTCAAATTGAGGGAATAATGCTTTCCAGTTCATGCGAGATCGCTTAAGATGTTTTCCATTTTTGTACTTCTACTTCCCTTAATTAAAAAATGGGTGTTGGTAAATTGTTGCGCACGAAACCAATTAGCTGCTTCATTCGAATTTTCGAATTGGATATAGGGGTGAGCAAGTTTGTTGAAGCCTTCTCCGACAAGCACCACTTCTTTCCATGGATAGGATTGGATCAGCTTGAGCAATTGCTGGTGTTCCTGTTGGCTTTGGTCTCCTAATTCAGCCATGGAACCAAGCAGTAATACTTTTTGAGATGCTTCCAGTTTGCTAAAATTTTGAATGGCAACTTGCATGCTGCTTGGATTGGCATTGTAGGCATCCAGAATGATAGTATTGGTATTTTTTTGAATTAATTGCGAACGACTATTGGTGGGTTGATAATTTTCAATGGCATTTTTTATTTTTACGGCATCAATGCCAAAGTGCCTGCCTGCGCAAACTGCTAATAGCACATTGGCTAAATTGTAATCTCCTACTAATTGTGTTTGTATGGTTGGAATAGCCTCAAACTTTTCAGTTGATTGAATGGCTATTTTCAGATAGGGATCTGCTGACTTTATAGTTCCAACCGTTTGCGCCTCTTTTGTTCCATAGGTCACAATATTGGAAATGCCATTTGACATAGAATGTAAGTAATCAAGATCCTGGTTTAAAAAAATAGTTCCCTGAGTAGAACATATAAAATCAAATAATTCGCCCTTGCCTTTTCTTACCCCTTCCATGCCTCCAAACCCTTCGAGATGTGCCTTGCCACAGTTAGTTATAATGCCATGTGTGGGTAAGGCATAGGTACAGTAGCCTTTAATTTCTTTTTGGTGATTGGCTCCCATTTCAATTACAGCGGTCTCCGCATCCTTTTGAACCTGCAATAGTGTAAGAGGAATTCCAATATGGTTGTTCAAATTGCCTTTGGTCGTATAGGTGCACAATGTAGTGGACAACACAGCATGCATCAATTCTTTGGAAGTGGTTTTTCCGTTGCTTCCCGTAATGGCAATAAAAGGGATATTGAATTGCTGCCGATGAAATTTTGCCAGTTGTTGTAACGTGGTTAAGGAGTTTTTGACCAGAATAGTTCTTTCATCTATATAAGCAGTTGCCTCATCGATGATTGCGGCGGCGGCTCCTGCCTCCAATGCTTGTTTTGCAAATTGGTTACCATTGAAATTTTCTCCATGCAGCCCAAAAAAAATACAACCTGGTTGTAATTGGCGGGTATCTGTTTCTACAACAGGGTGTTGTTGAAATAATGCGTAGAGTGATTCAATAGACATATGACAAAGTTACTTGGACGCGTATAAAAAAACCCTCCAAGGGGGAGGGTTTTAAATAGCCTTTCAATCGATGCTTATCGTTTTTGTCTTTTTGTAGGAAAGTACTGTCCGGTTTTGCGTTTGTTACCCAGTTCAGGACTGCCTACTCGATTCATTGCGCAACGGAATCCGATGGTGGCAGCTGAGAGATCTTCTTCCAAGAATCGACGAGTACCAGGGTTTAACCAATAGGCGCGGTCATTCCAGCTTCCTCCTTTGAACACTTTTGAGCGTTGGGGATCTAATAACGTAGATGTTCCGTAGGCATAGGAAGCAGCAGAAAGCGAGTCTCCATCGAGGTAGTCAACCACATCTCCCTTCTGATAATTTCTTCTATTGCGTGCATCGGCCTCAGTAACCTCCAGCATTTTTACACGGCCTAATGAATCCCGCTCGTAGCGTGAAGGGGGATCAAGTGTAGTGGAATCCGCCACATATAATTTCATAAACTTGTTACCACGAAATGGTGCGGGTTGGTCGTCAAAATCTAATGTAGACAATGGACGATAGGTGTCTTCTACCCACTCACTCACGTTTCCCGCCATATTATACAAGCCAAAGGCATTGGGGTAATAGGATTCCACTGGAGCGGTATAGAACGAACGGTCATTTAAACCTCCTGCTACACCCGCATTATCTCCACTACCTCTTTTAAAGTTGGCGTAGAACTGTCCTTGTAAACTTCCCCGGCGATTTTCACGAAGACCGTTTACATTTTGTGCCCAAGGATATACTTGCTTGTTTGATAAAAGTTCTTCTCCACGCTTTCCTTCTTTTAAGCTGATACGAGGATTTTGCCCGATCAAACCATAAGCCGCATATTCCCATTCTGCTTCGAATGGAAGGCGGTACTCAGGGCTTACAATACCTGATTCCAAGGAAGGTTGTTGTGGTGCGCGTCCACGGCTGGCACGCATGGCTTTACCCGGAGGAACCGTGTATAACCCTAGTAAATAAGAGCGTGTATTAAAGTTGTTATCTCCTTGCTGGGCTCCTGGCTTTAGATTATTCTTATTGATATATCCTTTGTCTACTAACATAGATTCGTTGTAACGATCCGTTCTCCATAGACAAAAATCTTTGGCTTGCTTCCAACTTACACCTACAACCGGGTAATAATTGAATGCAGGGTGACGGAAATACAACTCAACAGAGGGTTCGTTATAACTCAGTTCACTTCTCCAAACCAATGTATCCGGTAGTGCACCTTCCACAATTTTTACATTTTCCAGATCTGAAGGGTCAAATATTTTGGCTAACCAAAAAACATATTCGCGGTAATGCACATTGGCTACCTCCGTACGGTCCAAATAAAAGGAGGGTACGGTAACTCGGCGGGGGATATTGTTCCAATCTCCCATCACATCTTCTTCTGTTTGTCCCATGGTAAAGGTTCCACCCTCCACAAAAACCAAACCCGGTCCGGTAGACTGGTCCTTGGCCTTAGAAACATGAAAACCACCTTTTTCGTTGTAGTTCCATCCGGTAGTGCTGGATTTGGGAGATTTTTTTGCAAAAATTCCTTTGCCCTTACAGGAGTTCAACAGCACCAGGCCTGAAAAAGCCAGGAGGATAAAAATTGTACGTTGCATATATAGCATAAAGCTTCGATTGGTATTGTCTAACGCAGGTTTAATCCGGGATATTGCCCTGTTTTTCCCTTGATTTACAGGGCTTGCGAATTTAAGTAGTTTGAGGCAAATAGCATTCCAGGCCCATTTTATTTTTTTAGAACTTAATCCGTTTGAGACCAATTGGTTATGAAAAAATCCGGCAAAATAAGAATTTTTAAAAAAAGGATTATTTTAACAATATTATTGAAATAGAGGCGTTTAACCTCCATCGGAGTCTTCTAATAAGGAAGAAAACCTAAATGGAAGTTGTTCATTATGACCAATTTCCCGAAGTTTGAAAAAAATTCCTTTTTGGAGAACTTTTTGATCAAAAACGCTATATTTACATACTATTAAAAATTTTCTAATGAGACTAACTGCCTTAAAACTGACTGCCAGCATCCTGCTATTTTGTGGTCTGACCACAAATGTTAATGCGCAGTCCGATCCGATCAATGTTGTAACAACTGCCGTTCCATTCCTTCGTATTTCTCCTGACGCTCGTTCAGGTGGTATGGGTGAAATGGGAGTAGCAACCTCTCCAGACACTTACTCAGCTATCTGGAACGTTGCAAAAGTTGCATTCAACTCAACTGATGCGCGTATTTCTGCTACTTACACTCCTTGGATGAAGGACCTTGTAAACGATGTTTATTTAGCTTCCGTAGCAGGATTCAAGAAATTGGACGACAATCAGGCATTATCTGCATCTGTTCGTTATTTCAGCCTTGGCAACATTCAGTTTACTGATTTCACAGGGGCTCCTCTTGGAACAGAGCACAGACCTCGTGAGTTTGGCGTAGATCTTGGGTACTCTCGCAAACTTTCTGATAAAAGTGGTGTTGGTATCACTTTGAAATACATCAATTCTGATTTAACTGGTGGTTTAACTAATGGTAGCACTACTTACAAGACTGGTTCTTCTGTAGCTGCTGACCTTGCTTACTACCACGATGGCAAAAAGAATGGTACAGGTTTGGCCTGGGGTGCTGTTCTCTCTAATCTGGGTGCCAAGATTGCTTACACTAGCAATGCCGATACAAAGGACTTCATTCCTGCAAACCTTGGCTTAGGTTTGAATTACACAAAAAAATACAACAACACCAACAGTCTTTCTTTTGGTGCTGAGTTGAACAAATTGCTTGTTCCAACACCTCCCGGTGCTGGTGCTACTCCTGCTGACCTTGCTGAATACAGAAGTAAGAGTGTAGTAGGTAGCTGGTTCAGTTCATTGGGAGATGCTCCTGGTGGATTTGGTGAGGAAATGAAAGAAGTTTCTGTAGGTGCTGGTGCTGAGTGGAACTACAATGACCAGTTCTTTTTCCGTGGCGGTTATTTCTACGAGAACAAAACAAAAGGAGATCGTCGTTATTTCACAACTGGTTTGGGTGTGAAATACAACATTTTCCATTTCAACTTTGCTTATTTGATTCCTTCTGGCAGTGGTGTTAACCGTAACCCACTTTCAAATACACTTCGTTTCCAAGTTTCATTTGACTTGGGTGGTAAAAAGTAATTATAGCGAATTACAATCCAAAAAGGCCTCGGATTCCCGGGGCCTTTTTGTTTATTTGCACTAAATACAACACATGTCTTTTCGCATTGGCTCCGGAATCGATTTTCATCAATTAGCACCTGGTCCTTCTTTATGGATTGGAGGTGTTCAAATTCCACATCATAAAGGCGCTGTAGGACATAGCGATGCCGATGTTCTTTTGCATGCCATCTGTGATGCGCTGCTGGGGGCATTAGCCTTAGGCGATATCGGAAAGCATTTCCCTAATACGGATCCGGCTTACAAAGGAGTGGACAGCAAATTGCTTCTTTCAAAATGTGTAGACCTAATCCATGCTAAAGGGTATCATGTTGTTAATGTAGATGCTACTTTATGTTTGGAA
>VGGR01000019.1 GCA_016868585.1 Bacteroidota bacterium | reverse complement strand
TGCCTTATCCAAACATACGTGGACCTCTTTGGGTGAACTTCAACTCACCACTCTTGTGGGACGTGTTTGCGATCTCTACTTACTTTACAGTTTCCTTATTATTCTGGTACTCTGGTTTGCTTCCCGACTTGGCCACTTTGCGTGATCGTGCCAAATTAAAATGGCGTAAAACTTTTTACGGAATTGCAGCGTTTGGTTGGACGGGTTCTACCAAACATTGGCAGCGTCATGAATCTCTTTCGTTGGTATTAGCCGGATTAAGTACACCACTGGTACTTTCTGTGCATACCATTGTATCCTTTGACTTTGCCACTTCTGTAGTACCGGGTTGGCATACTACCATTTTCCCACCCTACTTTGTAGCGGGAGCCATCTTCTCCGGATTTGCCATGGTACAAACATTATTGCTTGTTACCCGAAAGGTATTGTCGTTGGAAGAATATATCACCATAGAACACGTTGATGTGATGAACAAAGTAATTGTGTTGACAGGTTCTATTGTGGGAATTGCTTACTTGACAGAATTGTTTATGGCTTGGTACAGTGCGTTAGATTACGAGTGGTTTGCTTTCAAAGAAAATCGCGTAAACCTAAACAGCCCCTATGGATGGAGCTATTGGCTGATGATGGGTTGTAATGTGCTATCTCCTCAAATTTTCTGGTTCAAAAAGATGCGTCGTAATTTATTTGTGACCTTCTTTATGTCCATACTGGTCAATATAGGAATGTGGTTTGAGCGGTTTGTGATCATCGTTACTTCTGTTTATCGCGATTATCTTCCTTCGTCCTGGAGCACCTATTACGTACCTACTATCTGGGAGGTTGGATTTTACCTTGGCACCTTTGGGCTTTTCTTTACCTGCTATTTTCTTTTCTCTAAATACTTCCCTGTAATTGCCATTGCGGAAATCAAGCATATTCTCAAGCGTAGTGGAAAAAATTACAAGAGTAAAATGAACAAGGAAGAAGAAGATACGGTCGCTCAATTTGGCGAACATCATTTGCACGATCATCATTAATTATTCGCGCAACTAAAAGTATATGGCAAAAAAGAAATTTATTGTTGGAAATTTTACGGATGAAGCAGTGTTGTTTCCTGCTGTAAAAAAAGTCCGTCATGCTGGTTACAAACTGCATGATGTATTCACTCCTTTTCCTATTCACGGCTTGGATCAAGAAATGGGATTACGGGATACCAGTTTGCATACCGCAGGGTTTATCTATGGTATTACCGGAACTTCCACGGCTGTGGGATTTATTACCTGGGCATTGACTATTGACTGGGCTATTAACTTTGGTGGAAAGCCCTATTTTTCACTCCCTGCCTGGATACCGGTGATCTTTGAATTAACGGTATTGTTTGCCGCTGTGGGGATGGTGCTTACTTTTTGCTGGCTATCTGAGCTTGCACCATTTGTTAAGAAGGATCATTTTAGTCCTCGTTCTACTGATGACACTTTTGTTATGGCTATAGAGTGCACCAGTGCAACCAACGAGGAAGAGGCGGTAAAGTTTTTACAAGCAGCTGGTGCTACTGATGTGAAAGTGGAAACAAAGGAAACAGGATGGTGGCTTGGGGATTATTCCAATGATAAAATGCGTTTTGCATAATAATAAGATTCAATCATTCAAATCGAATTGATGATGAAAAAAGCTTTGATACTTACTTCTATGATTGGCCTGATAGTGGCAGCAACCGGATGTAATGAAGTAAGAAGAGATCCAGGGAAAATCTATGTTCCGGATATGTATTACAGCCGTGCGCTGGAAACTTACTCTTCTACGGAGGCGTTAACGCAAGCCGGCATTCACTACAATGCTCGCCCTGTTGAGGGAACCGTTGCTCGTGGTGCAATGGCCGCCTATCCATTTAAGAACGATTCTGTTGGTTATGCACGCTCTGCTGAAGTAAAAAATCCATTGAATGCATCCGCTGTTGACATGAAAGAAACGGAGCGCATCTACTTAATTAATTGCGGCATTTGTCATGGTGCAAAACTGGACGGAAATGGTCCTCTTTGGAAAGGTGGCGACGGTCCCTATCCGGCCGCTCCTCGTAATTTGGTTACCGATCCCATTGCAACCAATATGGCGGAGGGTACTATGTTTCACTCAATCAAATATGGTAAAAATCTAATGGGAGGCTATGGTTCTCAGTTAAGCACTAAACAATGCTGGGAAATTGTTGCCTATATCAAAGCAAAACAGGCCGAAGCAGCTAACCCTGCAATGGCCGCAGTAAACTAAACGAAATTCCTGCCTTTAAAAATAGCAAGATGTCAATCCGTTCAACCTTCACCGCTCCCAAAAATTTCAACACGGTCGCTTTAACGCTTATGGCGATTGGGGTACTTTCTATTACTGGTCTTTGGGTGACCAGTGGTTCCAGTACTGATCCTCATGAGCAGGCACGCTTTTGGGCTTCCTTGTTGCAAAACAGTGTATACTTTTTGTTAGTGGTGAATGCGGCTATGTTCTTTATGTGCATTACTACCCTTGCTTGGGGTGGCTGGCAAATGTCTTTCCGTCGTGTCCCGGAAGCAATTTCTGCGGTAGTTCCGGTTATCGGGGTGATTTGTGCGGCTATTTTACTGGCTATTGTATTTGGAGACAATCATACTATTTATCATTGGACGGATGCTGAACACGTAAAGCATGATGCAATCCTCAGTCATAAAAAAGGCTTCTTAAATAAAACCTTCTTTGCCGTAGTAACTATCTTAACTGTATTGCTTTGGTCTGTTCTTGGATGGAAAATGCGTCAGTTGTCTCGTAGTATCGACAACGAACCATTAGCTACTATGGAAGAACGCAAAAAATACATTTTCACCAATACTGTTTGGGCGGCACTTTATTTAGTGGTATTCGCTCTGACCGTAATGTCCTCTTTACCTTGGCTTTGGTTGATGAGCATCGATGCACACTGGTACAGCACCATGTATAGCTGGTACACTTTTGCCAGCACTTTTGTATCTGGCGTTGCACTTATTGCGCTGTTTGTTGTTTTCTTGAAAAACAATGGATACCTGGAATACACCAATGATGAACACATTCATGATCTGGGAAAATTCATGTTTGCCTTTTCTGTGTTCTGGACTTATCTCTGGTTTTCTCAGTTCATGTTGATCTGGTACGCAAACATACCTGAAGAGACTATTTATTTTCAGCCAAGGGCACATGGCATATACAAAGGAATTTTCTGGATGATGTTCCTCATCAACTTTATTGCACCGCTTTTGGTTTTGATGCGCCGTAGCGCAAAGCGTAACTATGGCACAATCACTTTCATGGCGTTGGTGATTATTTTCGGACACTGGTTGGATTTTTATCAAATGGTATTTCCGGCTGTTTCGCCTGATAAGGTTCCAAACATTATTTATGACTTAGGGGTAGCACTTGGATTTGTGGGTTTGATCATGTACTTTACTGGTCGTGCATTGGCAAAAGCACCATTATTAGCCCGAAATCATCCATTTTTAAAAGAAAGTTTGATACATCATACCTGATTTTGATTATTGATCGTGAATTCAATTTGAAAACTGAACTTAAAAGCTGATAGATAAATTATGCAGACATTACTTATCTCCGCCATTCTTGTTCTCTTTCTGGTAGTTATTTTCCAGATCGCGAAGGCCAGTGAGTATGTGGCCATGATTCGTGGATACGAAAATGCACGTAAACAAAGCAACAAGATCAATGCCTTTTTATTACTGGCTTTTCTGGCAATAGGATTGATTGGCGTTTATTACTGCAACGAATTATTTAAAGATAAAATCTTAGGAGAACCTGCTTCTAATCATGGCGTATTGGTGGATCGCATGCTATACGTTACACTGGGGATCACTTTTGTGGTTTTTGTGGTTACACAGATTGCCCTATTTTGGTTTGCCTATAAATACCAGGAATCAGATAATCGCAAAGCTTTTTACTACCCACACAACAATACACTTGAGTTGATTTGGACCGTGATTCCTGCTATTACACTTTCCGTGTTGGTTGGATTTGGTATTTTTTATTGGTTCAAGATCACTGGACCTGCTCCCAGGGATGCCATGGTGGTGGAAGTGGTAGGGAAGCAGTATGGTTGGGAGTTTCGCTATCCTGGAGCGGATGGTATTTTAGGAAAGAAGTATTTTAAAAAAATAAACCCGGCCAATAATAATCCGGTTGGCCAGTTATGGGAAGATCCTGCTAATCACGATGATGTTTTCGTAGAACAGGAAATGCATCTGGTTGTGGGGAAGCCCGTTCAATTGGTTATTGGTGCTAAGGATGTGATTCACAGCGTGGGGTTAGTTCATTTTAGATTGAAGACGGATGCCGTACCCGGCACGCCAACTACTATGTGGTTCACTCCCAAGTTCACCACTAAAGAAATGAAAGAAAAAACAGGGAATCCTGATTTTGTATATGAAATTTCTTGTGATCAACTGTGTGGAAAGGGCCACTGGAGTATGCGCGGAACCATTGTAGTAGAAACACAGGAGGAGTTTGATGCCTGGGTAGCTTCTAAAACGCCGCAATACCTGGTAGCAAATCCTGATAAGGATCCTGCCCGACAAATGGAAAACACAGATGCAGCCCCCTTGACCGGTGCTATCATTAGGTAATTATTTTTTTGTATTCGAAAAAACAGAAGAGTCATGAGCGAAACAACAACAGTACACATAGCTGATGCTAAGCATGCAACAACCCATCATGAGGAGCATGGCCACCATCAACAGTCCTTCATTTCGAAGTACATCTTCAGTATGGACCACAAAACAATCGGCAAACAATTTCTGATCACAGGTATTGTTTGGGCGGTTATTGGTGGATTATTCTCCGTAATATTTCGTTTGCAACTGGGTTATCCGGACACCACCTTTCCTATTTTAGAAACGTTTTTTGGTAAGTGGGCTAAAGGAGGGCAGATTCAACCTGAATTTTATTATAGCCTGGTTACTATGCACGGAACCATTCTGGTATTCTTTGTATTAACGGCCGGACTCAGCGGAACTTTCGCAAATATTCTTATTCCTCTTCAAATTGGTGCACGCGATATGGCGTCTCCATTTTTGAATATGCTTTCTTATTGGTTCTTTTTTATAGCAGGTATTGTTATGGCGTCTTCCATTTTTGTTCAAACAGGCCCTGCTTCAAGTGGGTGGACCATGTACCCTCCACTAAGTGCATTGCGTCAGGCAGGCGATGGACAGAAAATCGGAACTGATCTATGGTTGATCAGCATGGCACTCTTTATAATATCCTCACTACTCGGGGGATTAAACTATATCACCACCATCCTCAACATGCGCACCAAAGGAATGAGCATGACGCGTTTGCCATTACCGATTTGGGCAATGTTTTTTACTGCAGTATTGGGCGTTTTATCATTCCCGGTATTGCTTTCCGGTGCTATTCTGCTTTTGTTTGATCGCAACTTAGGCACCAGTTTTTATTTAAGTGATATTGTGATCAATGGCGAAATACTCCCCAACGAAGGAGGTAGCGCTATTTTGTACCAGCACTTGTTCTGGTTCCTGGGTCACCCGGAAGTTTATATCATCTTGTTGCCTGCTATGGGAATGGTTTCTGAAATTCTTTCAGTTAATAGTCGTAAGCCCATCTTTGGATACATGGCCATGTTAGGTTCTCTTTTTGCCATTGCTATTCTTGCCTTCTTGGTTTGGGCACACCATATGTTTGTAGCAGGACTAAATCCTTTCCTGGGATCTGTATTTGTTTTATTAACACTATTGATTGCGGTACCCTCTGCTATTAAAGTGTTCAACTGGCTAACTACAATTTGGAGAGGAAATATTCGCTTCACTCCGGCTGCATTATTTGCAATTGGGTTTGTGAGTTTGTTTATCTCTGGAGGATTAACAGGGATTTTCTTGGGTAACTCCACTATTGATATTCATTTGCACGATACCATGTTTGTGGTAGCCCACTTCCATATAGTAATGGGTGTGGCCTCCATGTTTGGTATGCTTGCGGGCGTTTATCATTGGTTCCCCAAAATGTATGGACGCTACCTGAACAATACATTGGGGTATATCCATTTCTGGGTTACCATTGTGGGTGCGTATTTAACTTTCTGGCCCATGCACTATCAAGGACTTGCGGGTGTGCCACGTCGTTATTTGGATAAGAGTGGTTGGGTAAATTTCAATCAGTTTGGCGAATTGGATAAGTTCATCACCGTAGTTTCTATGATTGTTTTTGTTGCACAATTTATTTTTATCATTAATTTCTTTTACTCAATCTATAAAGGAAGAAAAGTACGAACTGCAAATCCATGGGGTGCAAACACACTCGAGTGGACTACACCCATCAATCCTGGACATGGTAACTGGGAGGGAGATATTCCCGAAGTTCACCGTTGGCCTTATGATTACGGAAAGGATGGACGTGAGTTTATTCCTCAAACCGAACCTGTAGGTGCGAGCGAAAGCAAACATTGAGATAAGCTGTAAAGCTTTACAATGGTTGATTGAAATTGTTTGAAATGCGGAGGCGCCGATGAAAGTGAAAGATTATTTGATGTTGATGAAGCCTTCGCTGAGTATCATGGTGGTGTTCAGCAGTATCATTGCTTACTTGCTGGCGCCCAAAGTGGTTGAATACAACTGGCTGATGATACTCTTGCTCTTTGTAAGTGGGGGACTTATTACAGGCAGTGCCAATGCAATTAATCAGGTGGTGGAGCGTGACACAGATGCAAAGATGAAAAGAACCGCTCAACGACCTGTAGCTGCAGGTCGTATGACTCCGGGCGAGGGTTGGTTTTTTGCAATCGTTACCGGAATCATTGGCGTTGTACTACTAGGGTACTGGTTCAATTGGATGGCTGCATCGCTTGGGGCATTCAGTTTGTTTCTCTATGCGTTCATTTATACACCGCTAAAAAAAATCAATTCTATAGCAGTATTAATGGGCGCAGTTCCTGGAGCATTGCCTTGTTTGATTGGTTGGGTAGCCGGTGATGATCAGTTTTCGTTGGGGGGCTGGGTGTTGTTTGCCTTTCAGTTCTTTTGGCAATTTCCCCATTTTTGGGCTATTGCCTGGGTGGCGCATAAGGACTACAGTTCAGTGGGGTTCAAACTACTTCCATCCGAACAAGGCCCTACGCGATTTACCGCCCTACAAACAGTTCTTTATTCGTTGTTATTGGTACCCGTGACGCTGTTGCCCTTTTTTACCGGAATGTCTACTTATCAAGGCATGGCTGGAAAAATTAGTGTTGCAGTGGTCATTTTTGCCAATCTGTTTATGATAGCACGATCGGTTCGTCTTTATCAAACGATGGAGGTTAAAGCTGCACGTGCTGTTATGTTTGGAAGCTACATGTACTTGCCACTGATTTTGCTGGCCCTGTTGTTGAGCAAAACAGTGCAGGCATGATCAAGAAAATTGAAATGGAGAATAACGCTATTACAAAAAAAATGCACCCCAGCAAGTTTACACTGTGGGTGGCCATGGGCAGTCTGGTCATGATGTTTGCCGGATTGACCAGTGCATTTATTGTAAAGAGCAACCAAACAGGTTGGAAGCCGGTTACATTGCCCTCGGTATTTTGGACTTCTACTGTTGTGATTTTATTAAGTAGTGGCACTATTTTCCTGGCCTTGCGTTCTTTCAAAGAAAGAAACATTGCGGGTTACCGATTGCTAATGATTGCAACGCTGTTATTAGGGGTTGCATTTATTGGTTTGCAATGGGTGGGTTTTGAAAAACTTTGGGAACAGCAAGTCACTTTTAAGGGGTCTGGCGCAGGTCAGTTCCTATATGTGATTTTTGGTTTTCATGCCCTACATGTAGCAGGGGGTATCCTGGCCTTGTTGGTATTGGTAACAAAAACTTTTGTAGAAAAGGTAAAAATTTATAGCTCAGTTCCGACTGAAATTGCCGTAACGTATTGGCATTTTGTAGATTTATTATGGATCTACTTGTTAATATTTTTCTTGGTATTTGGTCAGCGCTGAACAGATGATTAAAACATAACGTTTAATTTCGAGATATGGCAACAACTGCAACTGTGCAACAAACAAAATGGTGGACGGGAGGTAAAAGCCCCTTTAACATGGAGTATGGAAAACTCATGATGTGGTATTTTCTTATGAGTGACGCCTTTACATTTGGCGCCTTCCTGATCTCCTACGGCTCCATTCGTTTCAGTCAAAATTTTTGGCCTGACCCTAACGTAGTTTTTAACGCTTTTCCAGGAGCAGGCCATGCAAACTTGCCTTTGGCTTTTGTGAGCGTTATGACATTTATCCTGATCATTTCCTCTGTTACCATGGTATTGGCGGTACATGCAGGACATAACAACGATAAACAAGGGGTGGTCAAATGGTTATTCTGGACAATTGTTGGAGGAGCCGCCTTCTTGGGTTGTCAGGCTTGGGAGTGGCACCACTTGATTACAGGCGAACATGCAGTGTTGGTAAACGGCCAGCTGGATATCGTTGGGCAAACTACACGCATCAACCCTTGGGGCAGATTAGCTGCTCAAGCAGATATTGCTACAGCTATTCAAAACACCCCTCGTGAAATGTTGATCCGTTTAGCGGAAATGGGTGGACATGAACATGCAGGAACAGCGCATACCAATTTTGCATCCCTCCCTAATGCCGAACTAATTAAAGCCATTGATGTAGAAGGTTTACATATACGTGAAAATGGTCCCGTAGCTTTTGGTGGTTACTTCTTTGGCATTACAGGATTTCATGGTTTCCACGTTTTCTCCGGCGTAATTATTAATATCATCATGTTGCTCATGACACAAAAAGATGTGTTTGCGCGTCGTGGTCATTACCTCATGATTGAAAAAGCCGGATTATATTGGCACTTTGTGGACCTGGTATGGGTATTTGTATTCCTATGTTTTTATTTGATCTAAACGAATTTTAACAACCGAAATTGAATTGATATGCAACATCCTGCATTTGAAGAAGTAACCATTCATCATCATACCGACGATGCAACGTTTAAAAAGAAAGTAAAGAATACTACCATTCTGCTTTCTGTAATAACCGTCGTTGAATTAATAATCGGGTTAACCATTTACAACATTCACAAAGGGGAGGCACCCAATGAATTATTGGTGTTGATGTTCAAAGGAATGGTTTGTATCCTGACCTTGGCCAAAGCGTATTATATCGTTTCTGTTTTTATGCACTTAGGCGATGAAATTCGCAATGTGATCATGACCATAGTGGTGCCCTTGCTGCTATTTATTTGGTTTATTACTGCTTTTATCTGGGATGGCAACTCCTACAAGAACCTGCGCAATAAATACGATGCGCATTACAAGGAGACATCGGTAACACCCGCTAAACACTAGGCCTGAATAAAACTGCGTTATATGGAATATTGATAGCGCTGATTGTTCCACTACTTTCTTATTGGATCGTAGAGGTAAACAGTCGTGATGCTATCATACTGCCTCGACATTACTTTCCAGATTCAATTTATCAAACCACAAAACGCGGGAAGAAGGTAACAGACACCACCTGGCATCGCTTAGCCGACTTTTCACTTCAAAATCAGTTAGGAAACAAAGTGGGCTGGCAGGAGCTTCAAGGAAAAATTATTGTCGCTGACTTCTTTTTTACTCGCTGCCCTACCATTTGTCCTGGCATGACGCAGAACATGAAACGGCTGTCAGAAACTATTCATAACGGAAAGAGAGTAGGCGATCGTACCAACCGGGATATTCATTTTCTTTCATTTAGTATAGACCCGGAGAGGGATAGTCTTGCCCGCCTGCAGTATTGGGCTAATCGATTTCAGATCAATCCTGAAACTTGGTGGTTATTAACCGGAGATAAAAAACAGATTTATTCCTTGGCGCTAAATGAGATGAAGTTAGGTCTGCAAGACGGAGAAAATGTTGACACAAACTTTATTCATAGCGATAAGTTTGTATTGATTGACGTAAACCGTCAAGTGCGCGGCTACTATAGTGGCTTAGACCCCGAAGACTTATCTCGATTGCAGCGAGATATCATTTTGCTTACTATGGAAAAAAACCCCAATCGAAGAAGCTTTTTTGAAGGAAAACTACTGGTGATGGCCATTTCTTTTTTACTAGCTATCCTGGGGGTGTTTTTATTGATGGTGATATTAAGAAAAAGCAATACATAACCTATGCTTCAACCTTTTTTTCAAAAGAACGATAAGTTAGCCAGTCGTTTGATCATTGCTTTTTCCTTGATTGTCTTTACTGCAGTAGTAGTATTAGGAAAAATAAAGTTGAACTTAGGCCTGGGGTTTGATGTGCACGTTTTTGCTACTGTAAATGCGTTTATCAATGGTACGGTTGCTATTCTATTACTAACTGCTTTATGGGCAGTGAAACGAAAGCAATATGTTCTGCATCGTAATGTAATGATGGCGGCACTTTTATTATCCGTTGTATTTTTGCTGAGCTATATTGCTCATCATTTGTTAGCCGGCGAAACTAGTTTTGGAGGAAGCGGCACCATAAAAATCCTTTACTACATTATTCTCTTTACACATATTCCCTTGGCTGGGTTAATCCTGCCGTTTATATTATTCACGGCTTATCGCGCACTGACCGGCGAATGGGAGTCACATAAAAAATTAGCTAAAATAACTTGGCCATTTTGGTTTTATGTAGCCGTAACGGGCGTGTTAGTGTACTGTTTAATTAGCCCTTACTATCAGTGAGCTATAGTTCCTTAAGCGGATCCCAAAAGTGTTTTTCAAAGTTGACGATCTGATCGTTGATTACCTTGATATTTTCTTTTTCAAGCTGTTCTTGCATTTGAGTAGGGGAGGAAAAATGATTTTTCCCTGACAACTGTCCCATGCTGTTTACCACTCGGTGAGCGGGCACCACAGGATTTTGTCCATGGC
>VGGR01000018.1 GCA_016868585.1 Bacteroidota bacterium | reverse complement strand
CGTATTTACTAAGAAAATATCAACCAGTCCGGCTGCTTTCATCGAATATTGAATAATGCCCACTTGAACAAGCCCTGTGATGACGCAGCCAATCAGAAAGGCATAAATGGCTCCCTTAGTGCTAACCGCATATCGACGATAGTAATAGATCATCACAATGGCAGGTATGGTCAATAGGCCTAATAAGTGAACACCAATGGAAAGCCCCATCATAAAAAATAGAAAAACGATCCATCGATCTGCATATATTCGTTCCGTTTGATCTAAACCAGCTCTTTGATCTGCTTGCTCCCACTTTAACATGGCCCAAAAAACCAAGGCCGTAAAGAAGGAAGAAAGTGCATATACTTCTCCTTCAACGGCGCTAAACCAGAATGAATCTGAAAACGTATAAGCAAGTGATCCTACTAGACCTGCTCCTAAAATGGTGGTGATTTGTGCGGTTGATAGATTGTCCTCAGTAGTGTTATAGAGCTTTCTTCCAAAATGTGTAATGCTCCAGAATAAAAAGAGTATGGTTGCCGCACTGGCAAGCGCGCTCAGAAAGTTTACAGCACGTGCAGCAGTAAGCGCGTCATCTCCAAATAAAATGATAAAAAAGCGACCCAATAAAACAAATAAGGGTGCGCCGGGAGGATGGGGGAGCTGCATTCCTTTTGCACTGGCAATGAATTCTCCGGTATCCCACAAACTGCCACGGGCTTCAATGGTCAATACATAGGTAGCTAATGCAATTAAGAAGACCGTCCATCCGGTCAGGTTATTGGCTTTTTTAAATGTCATGTAGGCTGGTTTTACGACCTGACAAAAATAGGGTTTAACCCGGCAAAATTGGGGGGTACGCTTTGTTAAGATTTGGGTAGATTATTGAAAGTAGATCCGAACCGTTTGATAGGCCAATTGTCCTTGCAGCCTTTTCTCCGAATAACCCTTCAAGCCAAAGAGCCCGGCAGCATTCCCTTTATTGATTGCAATCTCTAAATAACCTGCACTATTAAAGAGGGCCAGTTTTTCACCCTCTGGAACGGCTGCATAGCTCTCACTGAGTTGATCTATAGTTTCGTCCCCTCGAAACACAATCCGAAAGCCACGTCCCTTTCTGTTTTCCTCAAATTGTTTTTGTGTTATGTTGACGATCACATTTTCAAAATAGTCTATGAAAATAATCTGCCCCTCAATGAACTGCTGTTCTATGATAGGCTGTAAGTGCTTCTTTTCTTGAAAACGAATATCAGGAGTTCCCAATCGTTGAATGGATTCTCCATTATTAATTCGGTTGATAACATTACCCATCACTGCTGTTAGTTGCAGTGTTGTTTTGCTGACTGTCTCATCCAACGGAATTCCACTCACCATTGCAGGTGATTCCTCCAGGATCATACTTAATAAGCCATTATCAGCAGTTAGAAAGTAGTGTTCTTGATGAAAGGCAAGTAGCAATTGTTTGGGGGGAGTTGCAAACAGGTCAACTAAAATGAGATGAAAACTATAAGGAGGAAAGTGGCGAATGGCGCTTCTGCAAACGTAAGAGGCTTGTGTGTAATTAAATGGAGGGATGTGATGCGAAATGTCAATCAGCTGCGCATTTGGAACTATTTGCAACAGTTGTGCCTTGATGGCGCCTACTAAATAATCAGGACTGCCTATATCGGATGTAAGCGTGATAAGCGCCATAATTTTACTGAATCAGTTTACCCTCTTTGAAGAAGAATCGGTGTACCAATTTATCCGCCAAGGCCGGAAAGAAACGATTTAAAAAAACAGTTCTTTTACCGGTAAACGTAAGCACCAGGGTCCTTTTTCTTTTTGCAATGGCTTGAAGGATGTGCCCGGCACATACGCTTGCAGGCATCATCTTATCCTCGTCCATAGATGTTTCTCCTTGCGCTTCCGCATCTTTATTTAAAGCTGCTTGTCGAATGTTAGAAGTAGTAAAGCCGGGACAAACCCACATGACGTGCACTCCTTCCTCCATCATCTCTGTTCGCAATGATTCAAGCCAACCCTGCAAGGCAAACTTACTTGCTGAGTAGCCACTTCTTCCTGGTAATCCCCGATAACCAGCAATGGAAGAAACGCCTACAATCGTTCCCTTCCTTTCCATTATGGAGGAGAGCGCATAACGAGTGCAGTACACGGTGCCAAAGAAATTTATATCCATGACATTGCGAATGACCTCAACAGTTGCCTCCTTCATCAATGCTCGCATTGAAATACCAGCATTATTAATTAAAATATCTACTCCCCCAAATACAGCACAGGTCCGTTCTATAAAGAGTCTGCAATCATTTTCGCAGCTTACATCGGTGACCATGCAATAAAGTGCGCTGTTGGAATTCTCTTTTTGAAGCTGATATATTTTATCTTGGTTTCTTCCACAGGTAGATACACGAGCGCCCGCACGGAGCAGCTGCTCGACCATTGCTTTACCAATCCCATCTGTGCCGCCTGTAACGACTACTACTTTCTCTTTGAAAAAATCATTTGTTTGCATCTGTCTACAAACCTACTCTAAAATCGAAGAAAAAGAGTTGATAATTACGCCTAAAAAGTTTTGGTGTAATTGGGGTAGGGGCTTATTTTTGCACTCCCAAAATTGGTTGATCTCGTAGCTCAGTTGGTAGAGCACAACACTTTTAATGTTGGGGCCCTGGGTTCGAGTCCCAGCGGGATCACAAAAAAGGCCGTCGGTAGACTGCCTTTTCTTTCATTACGCTGGGAGTGCTTTTTGAAGGGTGTTCATGACATCCTTTTCAATCATCTTCTCTGCCAGCAAAAGCATATTGAGAAACGCTTTTGCTCCTGAAATACCATGACCAATGAGCACGGGTTTGGCTACTCCCAATATGGGCGTACCGCCGTAGTCTTCAAAATTAAAACGGTCAAAATAGGCATTCTGTATCTTTTGTTGTTTGGCAATGTCATAGATTGATTCTGCCATTTTTAGAATGATATTGCCCGTAAAACCATCGCAGACCATTACGTCAGCTTTGGATTGCAGAATATCCCTTCCCTCAATATTGCCTATGAATCGAATACTTGAATTTTCTTTCAGCAAGGGATAGGTAGCTTGGGCCAATTGGTTCCCTTTTCCTTCTTCCTCACCAACGTTGATAAGGCCTGTTGTGGGATTTTCGATTCCGAGAATTTGTTGCGCAAATATTGTCCCCATTAACGCAAATTGATTCAGCTGTTCTGGTTTACAATCTGCATTAAGACCCACGTCTAGCAAGATGCCTGTTTTGCCGTCAACTTTAGGGATAATAGTAGAAACGGTGGGACGAATAACTCCTTCAAGTGGTTTTATACTGAAGTGAGTGCCAACAAGCATGGCGCCAGTGTTACCCGCGCTCAGGAAAGCATCAATTTTATTTGCTGCTAAAAGTCCAAAACCAACTGCAATGGAGGAGTCAGTTTTCTCTTTTAATGCTTTGGTTGGGTGTTCATGCATGCCAATTATTGAAGCCGCATGTTGAATAAAGAGAGTAGTGGGATCTATGCCATGCTCCAACAATAATTTTTCAAGCACCGATTTATCGCCAATCAAACAAAGCAAGGAGGGCGAACTCGTTTTCAAATAAGCTTCAACACCTTTTATGGCTTCAAGTGGTGCAAAATCACCACCCATCATATCAATTCCAATCTTCATGCTATATTAAATGCGAAATTCCAAACCCAGTACCCGCAGGGTTCCGGTATTTGGAATTTGGTGAGCAAATAAATGCAATTAAGCTTTCAACGGTGCTTTTTCAGCAACCAACTTTCCCTTGTAATAAAGCTTTCCCTCGCTTACATGTGCGCGATGACGCAAATGCGTATCTCCTGTAGATCCGTCTTGGGAAAGGGTAACAGCAGCGGCCTTATAATGAGTTCTGCGTTTAGCACTTCTTTGCTGACTGTGTCTTCGTTTTGGATTTGGCATACATTCCTATTTTGAGCATTATGATAAATTTTTAAATTGATCCAATCCTTTCCAGATTGGTTTTTTTTCAGTTTCCGTTTCAGGTTCTTGCTTCATTTTTTTCAGTAATTCAAGTGCGGCTTTGTTGCAATGAGGGCCATCCATTTTTTCAAAGCCACAAGATTTTTGCATGGGAAGACTTAAATTAATAAAGTCGTAGATCCACTCTTCCACATTCAGATGACTTTCGCCACGGCTGATGTAAAAAACATCTGGATCTTCCTCCTGCTTGTTCATGAGTTCAGGCTCTTCCACCATCTTGACCGTAATCTTGAATTCGTCCCAAAGTTCAAGCGGTAGATTGCCATTGCAACGATCACAGGTAACCTCAAGTGTGCCTCCAATTTCGAAAGTGAGCAGAAAAAATCCTGTTTGCTTTTCAAGTAATAGACGAACATTGGCCTTGCAGTTTTTGAAGTCCTGTTCTTGAAATACTGTAAAGAACTTATCGCTGATAGGGTAAGTAAATTCATGGATTCCGGGTTTTAAACCCACAAAGGCAATATCGTACTCCCGGCGTCGACCCATTGTACTCCTTTTCAGCGTGCGCAAAACTAAGATAAATTTTTCATACTTTTAGGCAAAGAAATATTTTATAATCACTTGATTATGAATAGGATAAAGAAGGCACATGCTGTTTCTGCCAATTTCCGGTTCCTAAAGATCATTCCAAGAAATTGGGACTGGGTACTGCTTATTGTTTTGGCAATAGGAATTCGTTTGTTTGCTTCAACTCCCGCAGCTGTTGAGCTGTATTATAGCCAGGGGGTTTATCCTTTTTTCTCCGGCATATTGCGTTCCCTATTGAATTGGTTACCCCTAAGCTTAGGAGATTTGCTTTACGGACTGCTTGCTTTTGTGGGTATTGGCAAGGCAGTTACAATGATAAATAGGTTAAGTAAAGGAAATCTCCACAGGGAATATCGGTTAGCTGTCTTTCGAAAATTGTGTTTTATTGGACTAACAGTATATGTAGTGTTCAATATAAGTTGGGGATTAAACTACAATCGACTAGGCATTGGAAGTCAATTAGCCCTGCAGCCAACTGTTGTTAACAGGGCGGAGTTAGATTCCTTAGCGGTTGGCCTCTTATACCAAGCAAATCGTTATTCCATTCAAATCGACACCGCAGCAATAGTTCAATTTAAAAACAAAGCAAAACTTTTCAAATCCGCAGCAACTGAAGTTAACTACGCTTCTTTTCGATATCCCTTTTTAAAATGCAGGATAGGAGCAGTAAAACCTTCGCTGTATAGTTATTTGGGGAATTATTTTGGGATTCAGGGGTATTATAACCCATTTACCGGAGAAGGGCAGGTCAATACTACTATCCCAGTTTTTTTGCAACCTTTTGTGGCAACACATGAGATTGCGCATCAATTAGGGTATGCCAAGGAAAGCGAAGCAAACTTTGTAGGATTTTTAGTTTGCAAGGAGGCCAGTGATCCCCTTTTTAGCTATGCTGCCTACCTGAGCATGTACTTGTATGCTCAGGCCATTTTGTATCAGGTAGATTCAACACGTGCTAATCAATTGCGATCACAATGTGGTGCTCAGGTACAGTCGGATATTCAGACCTTGAACTCTTTTTACCAGCAATATCAAACTCCCATTGGGGAATTTATAATGCAGGGGTATGATTATTTTTTGCGGGCTAATGAGCAACCACAAGGCAAACACAGTTACAGTCAGGTGCTACGTTGGCTGATGGCCTGGGTTAGGAAAAATGGCTGGGAGGCGTTGTGATCTAGAAATGGTTACGCCACATCATACTTTCCACAGGTTGGTCAGGTTGATTGCTATACTTTGACTTTTTTTTCTGGTTGTAAGCGATCTCAATGGGCCCCTCAACAGGGAAATAAATCAATTGGCCTATGGGCATTCCTTTGTAAACTTTTACTGGTTGTTTTACAGCAATCTCAAGTGTCCAGTTACCAAAAAATCCAACATCACCTTTGCCTGCGGTGGCATGTATGGCAATACCCAAACGACCCGTGGACGATTTTCCCTCTAAGAACGGCACGTGTGCATGCGTCTCGGTGTATTCTTCCGTGACTCCTAAATAGAAAATATGCGGGTAGAGAACAATACCATCATCAGGAATTTCAAAGTATTCGATCCGATTATGTTTTTTCGCATCAATCTGATGCTCTTTATAGGTGGCTAAGGTTTTCCCCAAGTGAACGTCATAGGAATTGCTTCCTAAACATTCTCTATCGTAGGGCACAATCTTGATGGTGCCTTTTTCAATCTCTTCTAAAATCCGGGTGTCAGAGAGAATCATAATCGATTATTCGTTTTAATTTGCGGCAAATTAATCAGGAATCGCTCCACAATGCCCATTATTTTTCAACAACAACTTTCAGATGGGGCCAAATTGGCTTTGTGGGAGATCACAGAAGCGTTGTCCTATTTTGAACAGTATAAGGTGGAGGCTCGTTTTATTGCTCACCCTGAAGTGAAAAAGCAGCATCTGGCAGCCCGTGTGGCATTACTTTCCTTAGCTCCTCAATTTTCACTAGATAAATTGATTAATAATGCTGTCGGTAAACCCTATCTGGAGGGCAATAGTTGGCATATTTCTTTTTCACACACTGCCGATCTTGCCGCTGCCATCATCTCGCCCGTCCGCCAGGTTGGCATAGACGTAGAAAGGGTGGGGGAACGTATATTTCGTGTTTGTCATAAATTTTTAAGTGACCAGGAAATAGCATGTTTGCAGTTTGCTACTCAATTAAATCCTTTGCAAGAATCCGATACTGCTGCCAAGTGGCTAACCCTGTGTTGGTCTGCAAAAGAATCCTTGTATAAATGGAAGGGCATACCAAGAGTTGATTTTATAAAAGACTTGAGATTGGTTAAGGTTGAACCTGCCGTTTCCCAATTACTATTTGAAGTTTCCTCTTACGAAAAACCAATACGTGTAGAATATAAATGTTGGGATACCTACGTGCTTACGTGGGTGCATGGGTAATTACTCTTGGTCTGTATTTTCCGTACTATCTTCCAGTAAATTAAAATTTACATCCGCACCAGCAATCCCTTCGATCGAACCACGGATATGTGCAGTATTCAATAGCACTTTTTCCAATTGCTTTTCTCTTGATTTCCAAAGTTTCTCCATGGCCTCTCGTTCTTTTTGAATGGAAATTTTCATATTAAAAAAGCCCTCGCGAATAGCTTGCCATTGTGCCGAAAACTCTCCGCTAACCAGGTAGTCGTAGAGCAATTGCATTTTGTCGCCTTTATTTTCCTGATTGCGTGATTGTTGATGCAATTTTATCAATACGTCTCGCAGAATTTGAATGATGGGTTTTACTTCAGCAAAGGAACAGATCCATATTCCCTCGCGTTCTCCAAATTGTTGCATGTCTTTTGGGAACGCTTGTGTAACTAACACAGCTAAATCAGCTTTTTGTGCAATACGGTCTGCTTTTAATTTCTCAATCCACTCCTGAGAAAACTCTTTGGTGCGTTTACTTTCAAAAATAATTCGACCACAAGGCTGGCCAACTTTATCTCGTACGGTTTGTATACAATCAGCACCCCGAACCCCCTTTCCCACCTCTTCAATCAAATCAAAAGGGAATGTGGAGCGAATTAAATCTTCCAATAATAACTCTTGGGCTTCTCCCTGCGATTGCATGCTTCCCTGTTCCACTTTTCGTTTCATCTCTTCCGCTAATTTCTTTTGCACTTCTAGCTTTCCCTCCATCTCCTTCATTCGCAATTGAAATGCAGTTTCTTTGGCGGCAAGTCGTTGATCATCTAGTTTCCTTAATTCAAAAGCCAGTTTTTCTTTCTCTTCTTGTAACTTTTTTTGTACTTGTATTTCCAGTTCTTGCTCTTTGTCTTTTAATTCTTGTTCTTTCTTAAGAAATGCTAATTGCTGTTGTCTGGCTTCTTTTAATTTATCCTCATAGGATTTATTGGTCTCTTGCAAGTGTAATAGTTTGGTCTGATATTCCGATGCTATATTTTCCCGCATCTTTTTGGTTGTATCTTCTTCAATACGCTTTTTCTCCTCTTCTAATTTTTGCTGATACTCTTCACTTTTTTTCTTTTTCCACTCAGCGGCTTCATCCCTAACTTCTTTTTCTATTTTCTCACGGATCACCGCCTCCGGAGCAAAGAGGTGATTACATTTTGGACAAGTGATTGCTATCGACATGGGAGGTCTTTGATCAAATTTACGAGGGAACCCGCTCTTTTTTAAGCGAAGAATTGGGGTAGAAATAAAAAAGCCCCCTTCAAGCAGGGGGCATTGTGCCCCGGATCGGAGTTGAACCGATACGGCCATTGCTGGCCACAGGATTTTAAGTCCTGCGTGTCTACCAATTTCACCACCAGGGCTTTGTGGTAAAAAAAATCCCCTCTTGGCGAAGAGAGGACGTTATGGAGCGGAAGACCGGGCTCGAACCGGCCACCCCGACCTTGGCAAGGTCGTGCTCTACCAAATGAGCTACTTCCGCAGATAAAGAACTGGTTGCCTTTGGCAACGGGAGAACAAAATTAGGGGTTTGTCCGATTTTAAAAAAGCCCCATTCTTATTTGTACTTGGGAGTGTACAGCGTGCTTTCCTGTACGGGAACATCGATTTTTGCGTATCGTTTTGAGTAGAGCATAGCGGATGCTCCAAACATGAAAGCAATAAAACCTCCAACTTTTAAGTAAAAAAGAAAACCTGAGGAGGAAATCCAGTTATGCGTAAAGTCAGATTGTTGAATTTTTTCAAGTTCCTGCTGATATTCCTGTTGTGCGTCCATTTTCAAAATTGTAATGCAAAAGTAAGGTGAAAAAAATTAATAATCATGAAGGACTTCCTGTGATCTCCAAGAATGTCTGTTTCCCTTTTAAATAATAGTTCCACAGGATTGAGCCGTTGTAGCATCCTGCCAGTTTAGTGGTTTTGGGATCAGTGTTACGGTTGAGGCCATTTTTTGAAAATAATCTTTCCATTAACGCAAATTGAGATCTTGCAACCGCCCAACAATAGCCTGGATCGCCACTTAAAAGTGATTTAAAAGCAGCTAAAGTATCAAGCATAACACGTATGGGCAATACCCAGCATAATGTTCCAAGCGGAAGATTCTTGGCAAGCATCCACAAATTATTTCGATAATTCAGGTAAGTTTTTTTGGAATTCCCTTTTGGTAGCGTGCTGCCACCTACATGCCATACTACTGATTGAGGGCAGGAATAAATCTGATAGCCCCTTCGTTGCATGCGCCAACAAAGGTCAATTTCTTCTTGATGTGCAAAAAAGCTGGCATCGAACCCTTGCATTTCGTGAAATATTTTTGCTTTGATACAAAATGCAGCTCCACTAGCCCAAAAGATAGGCGCGGCAGTATCATATTGCCCCAGATCTTTTTCACAATGTTCCAAAACACGTCCACGGGCAAAAGGGTAGCCCAATTGATCGATCCAACCTCCGTTGGCGCCGGCATATTCAAATTGGTCCTTCTCTTTGAAGGAGAGCAATTTGGGTTGACATGCGGCCACAGTGGGATGCTTTTCTAATAGGCCAATCATTGGTTCAATCCATCCCGGACTTACCTCAACGTCAGAATTTAATAAGAGGAAATAGTCGGCCTCCACCTGCCGCAAAGCCGCATTATATCCTCCTGCATATCCTATGTTTTCTGGGAGAATAATTGTGTTGATTTGTGGAAACTGCTGATGCAGAAAATAAACAGATTGATCGCTGGAGCCATTATCCACAACAAGTAGCTCCAAATTGGGGTAACTGGATTTTTCTAAAAAAGGCAGAAATTGTTCTAATAAAGCCTTTCCATTCCAATTTAGAATCACAACTGCAACACGAGGGTAGGGCATGATTAAATTATGATGCAAAATTAGGGTAACCCTATTAAACCAGTTAATTTCGAAGCATGTTTCGTGCGTTGTTACATTGGAAAAATTTACTTGCCCTATTGGCCATTCTGATTGTTTCCGGTACAATCTTTTATTCGCAATACCTGGCTAAGAAAATTGCCATCCGCGAACGACAGGTTGTCGAGCAATGGGCAGAGGCTTCACAGTTTTTAATTCGAGCTCCCGTAAATGCAGAAATTCTTTTTGCCACTCGTATTCTGACTGAGAACAAGGCTGTTCCGATCATTGAAACCAACGAAAGGGACAGTATAATCAATTTTATCAACCTGGATACCGCTAAAGTTGCGGCCGACCCTACATTTTTACAAAAACGACTGCAACATTTTAAACAGGCTCACCCACCTGTAATTTGGACGGATCCTATTATTTCAGCCCGACAAAACCGCTATTACTATGGCGAATCGTTGTTGTTGAATCAAGTTCGTTACTATCCTATTGTACAGCTTTGTATTGTAGCATTGTTCATCACGCTTATTCTTATTTCACTTCGGAGCAATTATCTCTCTTTGCAAAATCAAGTATGGGCGGGTATGGCCAAGGAAACCGCACATCAGTTAGGCACTCCCGTTTCCTCGTTAGAGGGCTGGTTAGAGATGTTGCGTGATGTGCCCGGCACCGATAAGATAATTCCTGAGTTGGAAAAAGACATTCGTCGATTACAATTGGTTTCTGATAGGTTCGGAAAAATTGGAAGTAAACCACAATTGGAAAAAACGGATTTAGTGATTCAGATCCAGGAAATGGTGGACTATATGAGGAAGCGATCAGGAGCCGGTGTTCGATTTTCATTAGAAATAAAGGCAGTCCAACCCATAAACGTTTTTTTATCACCGCCCTTGATTAATTGGGTTATTGAAAACCTACTTAAAAATGCACTTGATGCATTGAGTGGCGGGGGTACGGTATCCGTACTCATCCTGGAAAACGCAAGATTTGTTCAAATCGAAGTAACTGATACGGGGAAAGGGATTCCTAAAAATGAAATTGCTAAAGTGTTCAATCCTGGGTTTACTACCAAGAAAAGAGGATGGGGGTTGGGGCTTACGCTATCAAAACGTATTGTTGAGCAGTTTCACCATGGAAAACTTTTTGTAAAACATGCCGAGTTTGGCAAGGGAACTACTTTTGCTTTAACCCTGCCAAAATAGTTTCTTACCTTTGCTTCCCCTTTTCCAAAGGGGTGGGCCCAGGTGGCGAAATTGGTAGACGCACTACCTTGAGGTGGTAGCGCTGGAAACGGCGTGCTGGTTCGAATCCAGTCCTGGGCACTTTATTGAACTGAAGCCGATTCTTTGATG
>VGGR01000017.1 GCA_016868585.1 Bacteroidota bacterium | reverse complement strand
TTTGGTAACCGGGTAGCTCAACTGAGCAAAAGCAGTGCACCCAAGAAGAGATGCGGCAAGCAAAATAATCAATCGCATAGTAGGAGTTTATTTGCACAAATTAATTGTTATTTTTAAGAAAAAAAGAAATGAAAGTTCACAAATCAAAATTTGTCAAAGGCTTTTTCCTTGAAATTGTTGTCATTGTGATTGGTATTAGTTTGGCAATAGGGGGTGAACGATGGGTTGAGCATACACGAGAGTCAAAAGAGGCTAAACGGGTGATGACTCGTATGGTTGCCGAGTTAGCAAGAGACAGTAGTGATTTGGAACTCAATATCAAATATTTGAATCGTGCTGCTGTTGCAGACAGCCTTTTAACGGAGTGGTCACAAGGAAGACTGGAACTTGAAAATGACTCCATTGCGGTATATACCAATAACTCCCTTCTTTATACTTGGTTTGCAAGCAATACGGCTGAGGTAGAGGCACTCAAGGGCTCTGGTAAATTACATTTGATTGAAAATGAAGAATTACTTTCCAAGTTATTAAAACACTACGATCGTTACGCAGATTTTGAGATATATAGGAGCTGGGCAGAGCGTATTTCAATTGAACTGATGGATTTATATAAAAGAAACTCGAGGATAACTACGCTGCTTTTCCCCCAAGAACCCTTCTGGGTAATGGACGGAGTTGCATTGAGTAAGGGACTGCGGGGAAACCAACTTTTTGAAAATACTTTACAGGAAAAAAAATTAGTTGACCTTTTCGTAATAGCTCGAACAAAAAATGCGTTGAAACGTGCCACCACATTACTTAGTGAGCTGCGTCAAGAGGTGGAGCAATAATGGAGGGCATGGGATAGCGCCCACCTCCACAATCCGCTTCATCACAAAGCAGATTTTTCAGAATTGGATCTTTAAATAACGTGCTATAGTGCATCCATTTTCCGTTTACCCTGACCAGTTCATAGACTAGCCGCACGCCCTGACTATAATCTACATACCAATACACATGCCCTGTGTACAATGGCTGAATAGGCTTACCATTTAACTGATGCCAACCATAAATAGCTACCCTATCCCTTTTAGGGTAGGTGTATAGACGGCCCGTAGTGACAATATCTTTTTGTATACCAGCCACTAAACCCACTCTACCCTTTCGTTGCTGCTCTACGGCCAAGTGATGCTGATAAAAGGTGGGGGTGCTATCCCTGTTTTGTGTAAGTGGTATAGGAGCAAGCTTGATAACTGCTGATTTATAAATTGCATCAACCATTTTTCGAGTAGGCAAAAAACATTGCAAACTGTCGGCTAACTCTTGGGCCAAAAAAGGAGTTATATGAACACGTGCCCAGTTTTTATCTGAGCCTACAGCCAGGTAATCAGGTGAAACATAAAAAACAGCTCGATAGCGTTTACCACTACTATCCTGGTACCGTGTTCGAATGGCTACAAATTTTTGAAGGAATTGGGGAATAGCCCCTTGTAGCACCAGCTTTCGAGTCAATGAATCTCTTTGTTTCCATTGGAATGCAGCCGCTTGTTCGTAAAATGCTACGCCAGTAGTGGCTACAGTTTGAGGCCAGTGCATTTGCTTAGAAGAGACACAGGCCTCCAAAAGCACAAGTAGAAAGATTAAATATATCCGGCAGATTCTCACTGCTGTTGTCTTACGATTTCAATCAACTTTTTATTTTGTTCCTCCAATGTCATTAAAAGGTGACGGTAAAATTGAAACCGCAGATAAAAAGATTCCACTTTAAATAAAGTGAGGGGGTCTTGAATAACTGTCTTTACTGTAGGCAGGTTGAGAATAAAATCACGATTAGCCTCGGAAGTACGATAACGAGCTGACAGCTGATCTGGCCCCCCGATTAAACTATCGATTTTCCTGTTATTTGTTGGCAGCGTAATGGGAAATTGATCATAATAAAATTTTCTCCCGTCATCATCATAGAGCGCATTGTTATCCAGTAGTTTTTTAAATAAAACTTCATAATAAAATGACAGCTCTTTTCTAAGATCTTTATTGACCACATAGCTCAACATACCTGAGGACTGCATATTCTTAAACGTGGTATTATTCATAAAAAAAGTATGATAGGATGGTAACTTTTCAATAGAAGCAATCCTGTTTTTCACCTGCTCCCAGTTTACTAAATTATCCTGGTATTGGTAGATAGCTTCCAAAAGCACTATCAAACCCTTTCTCTCTAAAATATTATCAGCCTGCAGTTCTTTTAATCGAACTGAATCCTGACGCAGGTCCTGCAGTAAGGCCTGATAGTTCTCCTCCATACGGTGGTCAATAATTTTATGCTCTCGGTAGTTTTCAGCAAAAAAACCCAGGGTGACTGCCGCAAATAGCATGATGAACTCGGTGATATACTCCTTCCAGTTCTTGGGTTTATGATGTGAATGGTGTACCTCCATATAAACGGTTATTGTTGTAAATTGGCAGACCTAAATATAAGACAGGTTAATTTACGGAAGTACACCACAAACACCACGCCCCTAAAAAATGGTCAGAGTATTTGACAGAATTTTTTATGCTATTTGCGGCAGTTACACTTGGCTTATCGGAAATTTAATAACTGACTATTGGCAACGCCACAAAACTGATAGAAAAAATACGTGAGGTCTACAAGATAGACTAACGCTACTTTTTGTCTCGGTAATGACGCCTGATTACAATCAGTACAAAAGCTAGAATAGCAAATAATACGGGAAGTGACATTTTTAAAATAAATTAAATTTACCCAAAAAAATATGAAAAAACTTCTACTTATTTTGGTCTTTGGCTGGCTACAACAAGGACTTCAAGCACAGCCCATTTTATCCGAGAGAGAACAAAGTCGCGTGGTAGATGAAATTTTAGAGGAGCGTTTCAATACAATTTTACCAGGATTGATGGAACGAACCGGCATTGATTTTTGGCTGCTTATCTCAAGAGAATATAACGAAGATCCCGTGCTGAGGACCATGCTTCCCTCCACTTGGCTATCGGCTCGAAGAACCACCATGCTGGCCTTCTACTTTAATGCTACTACTAAACAAGTTGAAAAGTTTGCAATTGCACGTTATAATATTGGGAAGTCTATACCCGCCGCATGGGACATGTCTGCGTTTCCTGATCAATGGGACGCATTGATTGAATTGATTAAAAAGAAAAACCCAAAGAAAATCGGGATCAATATTTCACAAGATTTTGGACATGCAGACGGACTGGATCATACGCATCACCAATTATTACTACAAAAATTACCAGCACAGCTAAAAAATAGAGTAGTATCCGCCGCCCCGCTTGCGGTAGGATGGCTGGAAACCAGAACTACACGTGAAATGCAGCTCTATCAAAAGTTGGTAGCTATTACGCATGAGATTATTGCAGAGGGATTCTCGAGTCGTGTAATCAACCCAGGGGTCACCACCACCGATGACTTGGTTTGGTGGTTCCGCCAACGAGTAACATCATTGGGATTGCCAACTTGGTTTCATCCCTCTGTGTCAGTACAACGAAGTGATACGGTCAATTTTGAACACCTGCGCAGTTTTTCAAATCGACCAGAGAATGAAGTAATTCTCCCAGGCGATTTATTGCATGTAGATTTTGGAATTACTTATTTGCGATTGAATACAGATATACAACAACATGCCTATGTGCTGCGTCCAGGAGAAGCAGATGCACCTGCCTACTTGAAAAAGGCATTTGCTACCAGCAATCGTTTACAGGATATCTTAACCAGCCAATTCAAAACAGGAATTACGGGGAATGATATCTTAAAAGCAGCAAGAGAACAAGCTATAAAAGAAGGAATTAAGCCAAGCATTTATACGCATCCCTTGGGTTTGCATGGTCATGCAGCCGGGCCCACCATTGGGCTTTGGGATAAGCAAGACGGGGTTCCCGGAAGCGGAGACTACCCTGTTTATTCCCATACCGCTTACTCCATTGAACTCAACAGCGCTTCCTTTATACCCGAGTGGGGTAAAGAAATACGAATTATGTTGGAGGAAGATGGCTATTTTGATGGACAAACTTTCCGATACATAGCAGGCAGACAAGAAAAATTGCGTCTGATTAGTTATTAATAAACCAACTTTCATAATTTCCATTCCCTTAAAATCTACAACGTGAATCAACTTCTTCTAACGATGATCAGCCTTTGCCTATTACTAAATGCATCGGCACAAAAAGTAAACTGGGAACAATTTAAAAATTGGAAACCCCGCAATATTGGCCCTGCCGGAATGAGTGGGCGGATCACTGCAGTTGATGCGGTGGTGGCTAATCCAAATATTATTTATTTAGGCGCGGCGTCAGGAGGTGTTTGGAAAACTGAAAACAGTGGACAAAACTGGACACCTGTTTTTGACGAGCAGCCTATCCAGAATATTGGATCAATTGCCATTCAGCAGAGTAATCCCAATATAGTATGGGTTGGAACCGGAGAAGGAAATCCACGCAATTCGTTGAATTTGGGAGCCGGCATTTACAAATCCTTGGACGCGGGTAAGACGTGGAAAAAAATGGGGTTAGACAAAACGGTTTGTATCCATCGTGTAGTTATTAATCCTACTAATCCCAATACCGTTTATGTAGCAGCTATTGGAAACCCCTATGCAGAGCACCCTGATCGAGGCGTATTTAAAACTACTGATGGCGGTGAAACCTGGTCTAAGATTTTATATGCGAACGACACAACGGGATGCGCTGATTTAGTGATGGATCCGTCTAACCCTAATAAGTTGATTGCGGCAATGTGGCAGTTTCGCAGGAAGCCATGGGAATTAAAAAGTGGAGGACCCGGCAGTGGATTACACATTACAATAGACGGGGGTAAGACTTGGAAAAAAATGGGTAAGGACGAAGGGCTGCCTGAGGGACCATTAGGCCGTATTGGCATTGCATTTGCTCGAAGTATGCCAAGCCGTGTGTATGCAAAAGTTGAAGCCACAAAAAATGGATTATACAAGAGTGATGACGGGGGATTTAATTGGCAGCTTGTCAATAGTACCCCTGGCGATGTAACTGATCGACCTTTTTACTACCAGGAAATCTATGTTGATCCTAAAAATGAAAACAGAATCTACGATGTGCACTCCACTATCACCTTTAGCGAAGACGGCGGAAAATCATTTGCAACCTTAATACCCTACTCTGGAATTCATCCGGACCACCATGCCTGGTGGATTAATCCCGATGACCCCAATTTGATTATTGAAGGAAATGATGGAGGAATTGGTATATCCAGAGACCGGGGTAAGAGTTGGAATTTTGATGAAAAAATTCCGGTAGGTCAGTTTTATCATATCAATGTTGATAATGAAATGCCCTACAATGTTATGGGTGGAATGCAAGACAATGGAAGCTGGCATGGACCGGCTTATGTCTGGATCAATGGAGGAATAAGAAATTATTATTGGCGTAATGTAGGAGGCGGGGATGGTTTTGATGTAATGCCTGATCCTGAAGATGCAAGTTGGGTTTACAGTGAAAGTCAGGGGGGAAGTTTCGGAAAAAGAAATTGGAAAACAGGTGAATCCTGGTATATCAAGCCACCTGCAACGGACCCTGCCCTAAAAATGCGTTTCAATTGGAATACACCAATGGCACAAGACCCCTTTGACACTAAAACTATTTATCTGGGAAGTCAGTTTGTTCACAAGAGCATAGATAAAGGAGCCAGCTGGCAGATGATCTCACCTGACCTCACCACTAATGATACGGTCAAGATCAAAGCCTTTCAAAATACCGGAGGATTAACCCTTGATATCACAGGCGCAGAAACGCATTGCAGTTTGTTGAGCATTGCCCCTTCCGCAATAGAGAGAGGAGTGATTTGGGTTAGCTCGGACGACGGGCAGGTTCATTTAACGAGGGATGGTGGTCAAAGCTGGTCTTCATTTGCTGGAAAAATTCCCGGACTTCCTGTTGGAGCCTGGATTCCACAAATAACTGCTTCTCGTCATAACGCAGGTGAGGCATTTGTGGTAGCTAACGATTATCGTCGAGGAGATTTTAAACCCTATATTTTTCGCACTACAGATTTTGGAAAAACATGGACCCGCTTAGTAGACGAGGCAAAAGTGAATGGTTATGCCCTCTGTATGATTCAAGATCCTACAGAACCTAATTTGATTTTTGTGGGAACGGAACATGGACTTTGGATCAGTGTAGACAATGGTGGCAATTTCTCACAATGGAAAAATGGATATCCATCAGTGTCTACCTACGACTTAGCCATTCAGGAGCGCGAAGCAGATCTTGTGATTGCAACATTCGGAAGAGCCCTTTGGGTGCTGGATGATATCCGCCCATTAAGAAAATTAGCAGCAAGCAGCAACAAAACTCCTGTAAATAACATTACGGTGTTCCCTGCTCCAGATGCCGTACAAGCACAATACAAACCTGCCGATGGATTTGAGTGGAGTATTATGGGAATCTGGGACGCAGAAAACAGAGCCCGTGGAGCAGCAGTTTCTTTCTATATCAATAAACCCAAAAAAGCTGATACTACTGTAACAAAAACTGATGCTCCAACACCTGAAGCAGTAGATAGCCAAGGCCCTCCAATGGGAGCAGGTGCGCGAGGTGCAGCTGGTGGTGGCCGAGGGTTTGGTAGTGGAAGCAGAGGACTTAGAGGAGGTAATCGCGGGGATTCTGTAAATGTGAAAATCTACAACGCAGAGCAGCAGTTAATTCGTTCACTTCGTTGGAATGCAGACACCGGGTTTAATAGATTGTTTTGGGGAATGGAGGAGAAAGGATTCCGTATGCCGGGATCGCCTAAGCCTCAACCAGGCGCGCAAGAACCAGGAGGCGCGCAGGTATTACCAGGAACCTATAAGCTTGTATTGACCTATGCCGGTCAAATGGATTCTACTACCATGCAAATAAAAGACGACCCTCGACTTGGAGATCGAAATGAGATAAAATTGGCTCAACGCAACGCACTTGAACGGCTTAGAAAAGCCGGTTCTAAATTGACTGAGGGAATGGATAGACTAACTGAAGCAGAAGAAGTATGTAATAAAATAATTGCACAACTCAAAGGAGTGGAAGGAAAGCCTGCGGATTCTCTTCGAAAAACAAGCAATGCAATACTTGATGAAATCAAAAAGATCAGAGAAAGCATCAGCGGAAAAACTTCTGATAAGCAAGGTATCACCCGCAGTCCTTTTGAGATAACCGTTATGACTGAATTGCAAAACGCCATGCAACCTATCAACGCCAAAATGATGGCGCCCGGTGCACAGGAAGAGAAGTTGATACAAAATGCAGAAGAGGCTGTCCGTAAAACGGTTGCCACCATTAATACCCTATTCACTGGTAAATGGATTGACTTTAGAAAACAAGTAGAGGAAACCAAAGTCAATCTATTCAAGGAGTATAGTCCGATTGAACAATAAAAATCTTGCCAACGGGAACATTGCTATAAGGGTAGTTTTGTTCCTGTTGTTGCAAAATGATAGCCTTCCTTTTCCAACCTGATTCGATCAGGATGCTTGCGCTGTAGCAATGGATTAGTATGATTGAAATGGGTAAAGTAAACACGCTCGCGTATTGTGCGAGGCAAAGCCGAAAGTAGTGTAACTGTTTCGCTAATAAATGGGTGGGGGATCTCACGCATAGGTCGATTTACTTCACCACCCGCAAAAAATGTTCCGTCTATAAAGGCATAATCAACTTTCTCAATCTCTGTAGCCAATAATCGATCCCACTTTTCCCACTTATCAATATCAGGAATAAACAAGAGTGATTTGCCGGCACCTTTGATTCTGAATCCCACTGTTTCTGAGAACTCATCCCTATGAGGAACTAACAGGGGTGTAATCTGAAAACTGCCCAACTGAACAGCTTGTTCCTGTGTTAGCGTTTGAAGCTGTATATTCTTTAATCGAATAAGCTGACTCCAAGGGCCATTTTCATTTAAGAAACGACCCATCCTGGGCATCACGTACACCGGCACATTACTAGCGTTCATCGACTCCCGGCCTAAAAATTGCAAGCCCGTATAATGACCAATATGGCCATGTGTTAAAAAAATAGAGCCCATTTTATACGTTGCAGGAAGGGATTGATAGATCCATTGAAATTGTGAGGCAATGTCGGGGGTAGCATCCAACAAATGAAATACCTGATTGGCTGAATCAATCAGCGCTATGGAGGAAACAAATTCTCTTTGCTTGATGTCTTTACAACAAGGTTTCAGACAACCCAACTGTGGACGACCTCCATCTTGCATGATTCCAACAACCAGCATGGAGGTTTTTTGTGCATGCAATAACAACGATGCACTGACCAGCAATGCAACCATGCAACATTCCTTAGCGGCAGCAACGCTGCTCATAATTCCACTACTATCACAGGTAAGCGCTGCTCTATGATCATTTTATTAAACCCTTGCAGCCCTTCGTCAAATACAATCTGTAGCTGTGCAACGGCCGCATCTACTTGTCTGGCTAATTCATTGAATACTTCACGCGCTTGTTGAGGTGGTGCCATATTTCCGCTATTAGCCATATTAAATACCCCACTGAGTTTATCGTCTAATCGAATGGGGAAATTCAACACATCCTGTCCACTCTTGGCTTTAGTTTGGTGTAGCAGTTCTTCAATAGCGGTCAACCGTTTGGCAAGACTATCACCCAAACTTTTTAATGATGCCGGACAAGTTTTACCCAACCGAGCGGTATATTCTGTTAACTGCTGCCGCGTGTTTTTTATTTTTCGAACAGCTTTCATCGTTTCGTTGAATTTATCCTGGACTTGTATCAAAAACGAAACCTGTGCTTCATAATCAGCCTGTGTGCATTTATAATTAGGATCAGCCAATAAATTAAATGACACGGTAGTACTATCAGCACCTAGTTGAACATGTGCGGTATACTTTCCAGGCGCAGCAGTAATACCTAAGGGAACTCCATTCCATAAAATCAAACCATCAGCTTTTTCAGCTTCCGGATATTTCAAATCCCATACAAACTGATTAAATCCATTCTTAACCACTAAAGGATTTTCTTTTGAACCCGTTGCAAATTTTTGAATCACTTTCCCTGCAGGACTCACAATGGTGATGGAAGCCTTGGTTGAATCGGCTATTGACTTCACCCAAAAATTAACTACAGCACCCTTAGGCGGATTCATGGCACTATTTGCAGGAACACTGGCCGGGCCCCAACGACTGAACGAGGCTGGAACCCGATAGGGATCATTTATTTGATAAACGTGCAGAGCCTTACTGGTAATTACCGGATCTAATTGCTGGACCATGGATAAATCGTCTAAGATCCATAGCGAACGGCCTTGTGTTGCTACCACCAGGTCGTTATTTTTAATAGTAAGATCCGTAATGGGAGTGATCGGTAAATTCAACTGAAAAGAATGCCAGTTGTTGCCTCCATTATAACTTACATACATACCAAATTCGGTTCCGGCATAAAGCAAATCCGGTCGTTTTTGATCAGCGCGCATCACACGAGTAAAATGCAGTGATGGAATTCCATTGGTAATTAGCCGCCAGCTCTGACCATAATCCTCGCTTTTATAGATGTACGGGTTAAAATCATCCAACTTATAACGTGTTCCAGTAATATAGATGACTCCTTTTTTAAATGGATCTGCCTCAATGGCGTTCCACATCATCCATTGCGGAACTCCTTTTGGCGTAACATTACTCCAGTTAACGCCACCATCTTTACTGAAATGAATCAATCCGTCGTCGCTACCTGTCCAAATATGATCTTTCTCCAACGGACTCTCCATTGCAGTAAAAATGGTACAATAGTACTCTACGGAAGTATTGTCTTTGGTAATGGGACCTCCACTTGAATATTGTCTGGACTTATCATTTGTTGTTAAATCAGGCGATAATTGTTTCCAACTGGCCCCCTCATTAGTAGTAACAAACAAGGCATTGCCTGCACAGTATAATTTTTGGGAATCATGTGGAGAGAAGAAGATGGGAAAATTCCATTGGAATCGATATTTGAGTACATCAGCACCGGCTCCCATTGGATTATCCGGCCAAACCGTTATGGCTCTGTTTTCTCCTGTTGTGTGATCATAACGAGAAAGATAACCGCCATAGTTTCCTCCATACACAACATTTGGATTTAAAGGATCAGCAACCACATAGCCACTTTCAGCACCGGCTGTAGGCTCCCAGTCTTGCTCAGTAATATAACTGCCATAGGTGGAGGAACGAATACGTATCGTTGAATTATCCTGTTGTGCAGCCAGTACGCGATATGGAAATGCATTATCCGTACTTACACGATATAATTGTGCAGTAGGCTGATTCATATAGGTGCTCCAATTCTGTGCTTCATCAAAGCTTACTTGTGCACCACCATCATCGGCAACAATCATTCGTTTTCCATCCTGCGGATCGATCCATAAATCGTGATGATCCCCGTGCGGTGTGCGCAATGATTGAAACGTTTTTCCTCCATCCCGGCTTTTCATAAAACCAACGTTTGGACAATACACCACATTTTCATTTTTGGGGTCCACAAAAACTTTGGTGTAATACCATGCACGCTGACGAATATTGTTATCACTGCTTTGCAGCGCCCACGTTTCCCCAGCGTCGTTACTACTATACAGACCTCCCTTGTCGTTCTCAATAATGGCATAAAGTTTATTGGAATTAGAGGGCGCTACGGCCACACCAACAATTCCCCAAGTACCTTTTGGTAATCCAGTTGCATTACTGATGCTTGTCCATGTTTCTCCACCGTCGGTGCTTTTCCATAGTCCGCTTCCTTCCCCTCCACTTTCAAGACTGTGCGGAGTGCGGATAACCCGCCAGATACCTGCGTATAATACAGCCGGATTTTCGGCATCAAGCACTAAGTCGCTACAGCCTGATTGTTCATTTACATACAATGTTTTTTTCCAAGTCAATCCGCCATCGATGGACTTGAAAACACCTCTTTCTTGGTTAGGGCCAAATAAATGCCCCATAACCCCTGCCCACACAATGGAAGGGTTTGAAGGGTGAACCAAAATATTAGTGATATGCCTGCCATCCGTTAGCCCAACATTCTTCCAGGTTTTGCCTGCATCCTCACTCTTCCAAACTCCTCCCAATCCTTCTGATACATTTCCACGCATGGTGTTTTCCCCTTCTCCAACATAAATCACTTTTTCATCAGAGGGAGCAATGGCAATGGCCCCAATAGAACTTCCAAAGTAACCATCACTAATGTTTTTCCAATTGCTGCCACCATCGGTGGTTTTCCAAACACCCCCTCCGGTTGCGCCGAAATAAAATGTATTTCTAAATTGTAAGCTACCCACAACTGCAGCACTTCTACCCCCTCTAAATGGGCCTATCAATCTATACTTGACGCCGCTAAGTAGTGTAATATCCTGTGTTGCAGCACTTAACGTTGCGGCTTTTATTTTTTTGGGTTGTGCCATTGTGCCGAGGCTAAGTACTGACAATGCAAAAAATAAGATCAATTTTTTCATTTGCTGATTTTAAGGAAATTGAAATTAACACTTTCCTTAAATCTCTACTTAAGTTCATTTTTTGTACATTTATCTCTATGAAGAACTTCATAGTTTTACCGATCCTCCTTGCAATCGGCATACTAACTGGATGCGGAAAAGACAGTCCTCCCCCCAGTGATCCCTGCCAAGGGGTAAGCATCACGGTAACCGGAAGCACTTCAAACCCATCCGGCACTTCTGCAAATGGTAGCATAAGCGCCACTGCCTCTGGCGGTACGGGGCCCTATACCTACAGCTTAAATGGAGGTCCTTTTCAAGCTAGCGGTCAATTTGCAAATTTGGCTGCAGGTGCCTATACAATAGTGGCAAAGAGTGCGGCAGGTTGTACTGGTAATGCAATATTTACATTAACCGCCAGTGATCCCTGCCAAGGGGTAAGCATCACGGTAACCGGAAGCACTTCAAACCCATCCGGCACTTCTGCAAATGGTAGCATAAGCGCCACTGCCTCTGGCGGTACGGGGCCCTATACCTACAGCTTAAATGGAGGTCCTTTTCAAGCTAGCGGTCAATTTGCAAATTTGGCTGCAGGTGCCTATACAATAGTGGCAAAGAGTGCGGCAGGTTGTACTGGTAATGCAATATTTACATTAACCGCCACATCTCCTTGTGCAGGAGTAAACATCATCATTACCCCAACTGTAACCGGGACTACACCCTGCGTTACCGCCAGTGGTTCAATTCTAGTTAGTGCAACCGGGGGAACAGCACCTTACTCATACAATTTAAACAACGGCCCCTTTCAATCAACCTCCACATTCCAAGGACTAAACAATGGAACTTACCAAATTGGTGTGAAAGATGCAAATGGATGTACAGCAACGCTTACCGGAGTTACAGTGGAAAGCAGAGCGGAAGGACCCAAGTTCGCAGCTGTGAAAGCACTTGTACAAGCAAATTGCGTAAGCTGCCACAGTGCCTCTAACGCAAGTGGTGGTATGAACCTCAGTACCGACTGCTTTATTGTTTCTGCAAAAGATAGAATCAAAGCAAGAGCTGTTGATGGTAATCCAAGCCCAATGCCAAGTGGAGGACTTTTACCTGCCTCAGAGCGTCAAAAAATCACAGATTGGATTACAGCAGGAGGAAGAGTAATTGACTAAACACATTTCAGCTTTTTTGCAAAATTGTGGGCAAACCAATCCATAGGAAAATAAGACAGCAGCAGGTCGGTTATTGAAAACCATAAGGGAGATGGCATTCCCACAATGGTGGAGAGTCCTCCGAGGAAGAAAAAACCTGCGATCAGCATTGAATACCGAAAGGTATCTGACTTGGCAAAGCCAGAAACCAAAAATGCACCCGGAGGCAGGGGAATCACTCGACTCCCTAATAATAGCATCCCCATGTTCACCCCCATGCCAATAAAAAGAGCCGAAATAAAAATCACTATACTATTGTATCACATATAATTTTTCGCAATTTACAAAAAAGTAGAATTTGGACCAAAGAGCAATGCTGCATTTCGAGAGGTTATTTCAGCCACCTCATCAATGGATACTCTTTTAAGTGATGCAATTTTTTCCGCAATGATTTTAAGATAAGCGGATTCATTTCTTTTACCCCGATGTGGCACAGGAGCTAAATAAGGGGCATCTGTTTCCAACACCATATGATCGAGTGGTAATTGCTCCACAACAGCAGCAACACCTGCATTGTTATAAGTGAGCACGCCTCCTATGCCCAATAAAAATCCTTGTTTGATGATAGCACGCGCTTCCTCCAAGCTTCCACTGAAACAATGAAAAATTCCCTTGAGTGTCGTGTGCTTATACTCTTTCAATACCTCAATACAAGCTAATGTAGATTGTCTGGAGTGAATAACCACAGGAACTTTTTTATCCAGAGCCCAATCAATTTGTGCTCGAAAAGCAATGTATTGCTCCTGCTCAAAAGTCCGATCCCAATAAAAATCAAGCCCAATTTCCCCAACAGCAACAAATGGTCTTTTTTCCCACCACCCTCTGGCACAATCCAACTCTTCCTGGTAATTTGCTTTGACTGAACAGGGATGCACCCCCATCATAGCCTTGCTGGCAGGGTAACTGCTCTCAAACCGAATCATTGATTCATGGGTGGTGGAATCGATGGCCGGTAAATAAATCCGCCCCACACTTTCCCTTTTTGCCCTTTCCAGCATTTCAAAGCTATCTGATTCAAAATCAGATAGATATAAATGAGCATGGGTATCTATCAATTTGTGCATTTGTAGCAAAACTCATAAAAAAAACTTGTTTTTAAACCAAAAGTAAATTGCGCCATCCAAATACGGTAAATTTGTGATCTAATCCAAAAATTGTCAATGATGAAAAATACTCTTTTTGTGCATGGAGTCGCCTTGGCAGGATTACTTGCCTTAACGATGGTTGCTTGTAAGAAGGAAAAAAGCAACACCCAAGACCCTGCGGAGCAGTATGAGATAACTACTTCCAAATTATCAAGTGAGTCAGATGCAGAAGCCGAAGTGGT
>VGGR01000016.1 GCA_016868585.1 Bacteroidota bacterium | reverse complement strand
TGTTAGACGCAGCACATCCGATAACAAGGGTTTGGCGTAATGGGGGCAGGCGTTCTTCGCATCAACATTATTGCTAAATTTGTGCGTTGGTGCTTCGTATCAAGTACGGTTTTCAAATGCCCCCACTTCGGCAATACCCAGAACGTTAAGAGCAACTGTAATATCAAATATTAAAACAATGAGGAATTTTTTACTAAATCTTATTTTCCTTTCTCCAATTGTGATTCACGGACAAACATGGTTCACAACAGGTCAAAATGCTGACCTTATGGTATCCGGTGTTGATTTTAATAATACGGGTGGTGCGCTGCTTTTTAATCATCCAAACGGACTGGCGTCAAATGGCACAAATCTATTAATGTGTGATCGTTTTAATAATCGCATTTTGATTTGGAACAATGCACCAACTGTATGGAATACTTCCCCAGATATAGTTTTGGGACAACCCAATTTTACAGCGAACAATCCGGGAACAAATAAAAATCAAATGAATTGGCCCGGGAATGTATCAGTGGCAGCCAACGGAAAGCTTGTGGTTGCTGATACAGGCAATGACCGCGTCCTGCTATGGAATAGTTTTCCGACATCCAACGGGCAGTATGCTAATATTTCTATTCATCTTCCAACCATTTCCCCAACAAATATTCCCCTAAAATGGGCATGGCCCTGGGGAGTGTGGACTGACGGAACACGGGTGGCTGCTGTTGCCACAATGGGAAGAACCATCCTTTTCTGGAACTCGTTTCCGGTATCTGATAACCAACAGCCTGACTATACGATAACTAACGCAAACTTCGGAACGCCCAGGAACATCTCTACGGATGGAGCAACCTATTTTTTTGTGGGAGACCATAACGCTCAGGTGAATGGTAACCCCGGTACATTTTTTTGGAACAGTTATCCATCGATCACCAATCAACCTTATAACTTTTACAGAAATGAATGGATTAAAGGCACGAAACTTACTAGCGGGCAGTTAATTGCTTCAGGTCTTAGCCATATTTATACCTGGAATACGATGCCAACCAATTCAGGCTCCAACCCAAATTTATCGGCCGCGCCATCCTGTTACGATAATGGGGATGGAGTGGATGTAGTCGGGGCAAATGGAAGGATATATGTATGCAATTACAACGGCAACAGTGTACTTGTGTATAATTCTCCTCCTGATAGTTTAAATCCTAATCCGGTATTTGCGCTTGGAATATCCAATTATAATAATAACACCCTTGATTCCATTGGCTATATACAAAATCCCTCCTTTTCAACAGACGGCACAAGGCTGATTATCACTTCGGATTATGATAAGAGAATTTATATTTACAACACATTTCCTACTAGTTCGGGGCAAATGGCTAGTCAGGTAATTTCAACACAAAGTTATGACCTTGCTCCTTGGGATAATGCCCTTTACAACAATACATTTGTAGCAGCAGGGAAAAATAGGGTATGTGTGTGGAATAATGCCATGAACCTTTCTGCAAATCCCTCACAAATCTTTAATGGAAATATCGGCTCTGCTACTCTTAATGACCTTAAAGGAATAGCACTAGACAATCGGTTTTTTTACCTTTCGGATAGAAGCGGGAACGTTTATATATGGAATGGTATTCCTGCTAATAATTCTGTAAATCCTGTTTATACCCTTAATTTAGGGAATGTTCAACTTAATCGCCTATCCTCAGACGGAACTTATTTTTGTGTTACACAACAATCTCCGGGAGCAATTTATATTTATAAGGTAGCCGCCCTCGCCATAGGAAATACCACACCATGGAAAACGATAAGCGGTATCGGGTTTCTGAATCTGCCTTCAGAAACAATTACCTTCAACGGCTCACTTGCTATTGCCAACTCAAGTTTTAATGATGTTTTGCTTTGGAAAGATATTAATGACGCACCAGATACTGATAGCATCGTGGTGTTGGGCAATAATTCAAATTCAAGTTCAAATAATCCTGCTATTGGAATCAATCGCCTTTTTATGCCAGGCGCCCTCCTTTATGAAAATAATCATCTGTGGGTCGGAGAACACAAATTCTCTTCTCGAGTCCTTCGCTTTGCATCACAATCAACAACCGGAACATCAGACATTAATATAATTATTTATCCAAATCCCGCTACAAATGAATTAAATATTACAGGTTATAACCTGGATGACCAAGGTATTTTACAATACAATTTTATTGATTGCTTAGGCAGGACATTGATGTCAGGAAAAAGTAGTGAAAAAAACCTGAAGATCTCAATAAGCAACCTCCCGAAAGGAGTTTATCTGGTAAAACTAAAAGGCAATATTTGGTATACACAAAAAGTAATTAAAGACTAACAGCAACTCTTAACATTGGTTTTGCATCAGGCGGGATGGACCACACTGGACAAGCCATCAGCAATGATGGCTGTATGATCCAGTGGTTTTTTTGGGGCAGCAACACCGGTAAATAGAAATAGACCAATAAGTAGTGTAAAGGCTGTGCGCTTCATAAAAATAATTATGAGTGGGAAGATACTTCAAACCATCCATTCCTTTGTTTGTTATTACCCTATAATTCTGTATGAAAAAGATACTGACACTCCTGCCATTGATTTGGATTAGCCTCTCTACCCTTTCACAGGGACTGGGTACAATTTCTGGTTCCGTAACAGATAAAAATCTACTGACAGCTATTTCAGGCGCCACCATTAGCATTGAAGGAACCCCTTTGAGAACCATATCAGACTCATTAGGCCGGTTTAGAATTACAGGAATACCGCCAAAAACGTATACCCTGAAGATTACAGCAGTTGAATACGCACCCTTCACTTTATACAATCTTGTACTTACTTCTGGAAATGAAGTAAATCTCTCTACCCAATTGGAAACTCAAAGCAAAACGTTAGCAGAAATACAAATCAAGAATAGAAAAACGGCGGTCGCTGCCAGCTTGGAAACCCCACTAAGTGTGCAGAAATTGACTGCAGAGGAAATACGAAGCAACCCTGGAGGAAACTTTGATATCTCGCGAGTAATACAAGCACTTCCCGGAGTGGGTGGAACAAGCGGTAGTGTGGGAGGATACAGGAATGATATTATTATTCGTGGAGGCGCCCCAAATGAAAATGTATATTATTTGGATGGAATCGAAATACCAGTGATTAATCACTTTGCCACACAAGGAAGTGGCGGAGGTCCTACAGGAATTTTAAATGTAAGTTTTATAGAAGAAGTAAAACTCTCTACTTCTTCATTTGATGCCCGATATGACAATGCCCTTTCATCCGTATTTCAATTCAAACAGCGAAACGGTAACCCCAATCGTGTTCAAGGAAATGTTCGACTAAGTGCCACTGAATTAGCCACCACGATAGAAGGTCCGCTGTCTGCTAAGACTACCTTCTTAGCCTCCGCCCGACGCTCCTATTTGCAAGTACTCTTTAAAGCAATTGACTTGCCTATCCGTCCCAATTATTGGGATTTTCAAAATAAAATAACACACCGGATAAATAAAAAACTAACCTTGACTTTTCTTGGTTTAGGCGCAATTGATGACTTCAGTTTTGGCAAACCAAGAGAGGCTACACCTGAAAAACTTTATGTATTAGACGCCACCCCCTCTATAAATCAGTGGAACTATACAGTTGGAGCCAGCCTCCGCAAACAAATTACACGTGGCTATTGGAATCTTGCTGTAAGCAGAAGTATGTTAGATAATAGCATTGAAAAATTTGACGACAATCAAATCGGCAATGAATTAAAGCGTAGAACCGGCATTTTTTCACAGGAAATCGAAAATAAACTTCGAATTGATGTAAACAGAAGCTATAACAACTTAAAAATCTCTTATGGCCTGGTTGCCCAATATGTCAAAAGTAATAACGATGCTTTCCAGCGAATTAGACAGGAGTTTAGAGATGTAAATGGCGCAGTAGTGCAGCCTGCCGTAATTGTTAAATATGCGAGTGGAATTAACTTTTGGAGAACTGGTGCATTTTTGCAGCTAAGTAAAAGAGCCCTTTCAAACAGGCTGGGTCTCAGTGCTGGCTTACGAACAGATATGAACAGTTTTACAAAAACAGGCAACAACCCGCTAAAAACATTATCAGCAAGGTTCAATGCCTCTTATACATTGACTGATCGTTGGACACTTAATGCCTCAATAGGCAATTATTTTAAAATTGCCCCCTACACAATTTTAAGTCACACAGACAATACTGGAAAATTCACCAATAAGGATGCAGACTACACACAAAGTTTACACTATGTAGTTGGCTTGGAGTATCTGCCTGTTCCTACCACGCGACTGACTTTTGAAGGTTTTTATAAAAAATATTCAAACGTACCCATCTCTATCAGAGATGGAATTTCATTGGCTAATCTTGGTGGAGACTTTACAGTTCTAGGCAATGAAGATGTTACTACAATTGGAAAAGGAAATGCTGCAGGAATTGAACTGTTTCTCCAACAAAAACTTACCAAACGATTTTTCACAACATTTTCTTACACCCTTTTTTACAGTCAATATAGCGGACTGGCAGGAAAACTGATTGCCAGCGCCTGGGATAATAGACACTTGGTTTCATTTTTGGGAGGATACAAACTAAAGCGAAACTGGGAAATTGGCTTAAAATTCCGTCTACAAGGTGGTGCGCCCTTTACCCCATTTGACTTGACAGCTTCCCAATTAAATTATTTGACATTGGGAACAGGCCTATTGGATTACACCCGTCTAAATAGCCAACGATTGGCAGCTTTTCATTCGAGTGACCTGCGCGTCGATAAAAAATGGAATTTCCGTCAGCTTACCTTAAATCTATTTCTGGATGTAACCAACTGGTATGTTGCAAAAAGTCCGGCTTTTCCGCAGTACACCTTTCAAAGGAACCAAGCCAATACAGCTTTTTTATCCAGAGACGGACAACCCATACAGCTCAATGGAAGTAATGCCATACCCTTTATTTTATCAAATGACGAGGGAACACCGATCCCCACTATTGGGTTTATTATTGAATTTTAAAGCGTGGGTTTGGATTCAAACTTTACTCTCCTTTGCTGAGTTAGCAACAAATGCACAAGAAGGGCTGCCATTATCAAACAAAAGCCAATATAAAACCACTTGTTAAGTAATTGATCCTTCCTATACACCAGAAAGGCTAGTAAAATTCCATACACGGGTTCCAAATTAAAAGTCAGGGACTTCTGTTGCTTCGCATTCCAAGTTCAAAACAGCTGCACAACTAAAAAGACTGCCTGACTCTCTTTTGCCTTTTGTCAATCAGCCCGACCAGAAGGACCCCCCTTCAGTAAAGGCTGGCCTTTTTTACTTTCATCAAATTGCCCGTTGTTATAAACCAAATGTCCATTCACAAAAGTGTGAGTTACTTTGGACCGGAAGGTAGTTCCCTCAAGTGGAGACCAGCCGCATTTAGACAAGATACCTTCTTTAGTTACGGTCAACTCGGTATCAAGATCAACAATGGCTAAGTCGGCAAAATATCCTTCCCGAATAAATCCCCTTTTTTGAATTCCATAAAGTATGGCAGGATTATGGCACATTTTCTGCACTATCTTTTCTAACGACAAAAGCCCTCGCTTATAAAAATCAAGCATAATATTCAGGGAAAACTGAATAATAGGCGCTCCGGACATAGATTGAAAATAAGGAAGTTGCTTTTCTTTCAAGGTGTGAGGCGCATGGTCGGTGGTAACAATATCAATACGGTCATCCACAAGCGCTTGCAACAATCCGTTTTTATCTTTTTCTGTTTTAATAGCAGGATTCCATTTGATCAACGTGCCTAAACGGGCATAATCCTGATCAGAAAACCATAGATGATGAACAGAAACCTCGGTTGTAATATTTTTTTCCGCTAAGGGTATATCGTTCCTAAATAGATGTGTTTCTGCCTCCGTAGTCAAGTGCAGAATATGCAGTTTTGCATTATATTTATTTGCAATAGCAATTGCATCTTTGGTAGATTCATAACATGCTTTTTCACTTCTGATCCTGGGATGCAGCGCGGCTGGGATATTTTCGCCGTATTTTTCCAGAAACACTTTTTCATTAGCTTCCACAATTTGCTCTTTTTCTGAGTGAATGGCAACAATGGACTTACAACTCGAGAGTAGTCGCTCTAATGTTCCAGGATTGTCAGCAAGAAGATTACCTTTTTTTGTGAAATAAAGGCCATCATCAGAAACCGCTAATAATTTAGAGGTGTCAAGCTTAAGTATTTCCTCTACATTATCTCCATTTACGCCTAAGAAAAAACCATAGTTAGCTAAAGATCTCTGGGAAGCCAATTTATTTTTCTCCTCTAAGATGGCAAGGTTTAATACGTTAGGAACGGTATTGGGCATATCTATAAAAGAAGTAACCCCTCCAGCTACTGCGGCTCGGCTCTCACTGTGGAAATCTCCTTTATGCGTTAGCCCTGGTTCACGAAAATGAACTTGTCCGTCAATAATGCCCGGAATGATATATTTACCAGCACCATCTATAACAGCAACATTTACAGCAGAGAGTCCAGCACCGATCTGCTTGATGATATTTCCTTCAATCAATACGTCTGCACGGGTAATTCTCCCCTCATTGATAATGGATGCATTTTTAATGATAGTGGTAATTGCCATATTTAGTTTCTACTATAGTTTACTACCTGCTTAATACCCTTAAGTGTGTTACATGAGAGATTAAGGCCCCAATATCATCATCAACACCAACAATATTCGTGTAGGCGTGATGGATAATGTTATGTTTGGTTTTCCACATGAAATTATTGGCGCCAAGCATATTCAACGCAAGTCCGGCCATTTTATCAACCCAAGCCCTACTGCTAAAGGAACCGTGAATGCCATCGTGCATGATATTAAACCCCACTGCAGCAGTTAGCCCCCTTAGTATTAAACACTCAATAATTGCCCAAAACACAGGTGGTGTAAAAAAAACTAAATGAATGTACACGGCAAAATAGGCGCAGAGTAGAATAATTGCCTTACTATAAAGCTTCCAGTTACCGGTACTTTTCAATTGACGAGATTCAAAATAGTTTGAAATTCGTTGCTTTAATTCTGCATGAAAAGACTGTATCGTATTATTTCCAATGGTAGTGGACTGTGTGGATTTGCTTTTCTTGAACTTGGGAAGTTCCATAATAAGGGCCTTATTTGTTGCTAAAGGTATACATTCAACAGGCAAAAATGCTTGAATTAACTTTTTGTTATACCACACTTAGGCCAATTACCGTTTATCATTTTATTTTGCTCAACCCATTAAATTAAGGGAGTTTTGTTTTCATATGCAAAAACTCATTCTTTTCTTTTTTCTTTTACTCTTGAGTTCAGCGGTTATAAACGCTCAACAAGAGATTATTCTTCGCAAAGCGACGGCCGTTCGTACAACGCAAGCTCCAAAGATTGATGGCAAGATAACTGACTCGGTTTGGCAACTTGCCACCCCCCTGACTGATTTTATCATCAATTCGCCAGACTTTGGAAAGCCATCGATGCTCACTACAAAAGTTTGGATACTTTATGATGATGTGGCACTTTATTTAGCGGCAAATTTAGAGGATGATCCGGCTTTTATTCGAAAGCAGTTAACAGCCAGAGATGGTGAGCAACGACAAGATGTTGATTATTTTGCTGCGTATATTGACACCTATAATGATAATCAAAATGGTTTTCAATTTGCCGTAACCAGCCGAAATGTTCAATCTGATGGAAGGCTTTCTCCTTCAATTCAAAATCAATTTGGACCACCCAGTGATTATAGCTGGGATGCTGTGTGGGAGAGTAATGTTCAGCTTACCACAACTGGCTGGACAGTAGAAATGCGTGTCCCATATATTTCATTACGCTTTTCCAAAGCGGTGGAACAATCCTGGGGGATCAATTTTCAACGATTCAGCAGAAGACTTAATGAAAGCAGTTTTTGGAATTCCATTAACCCAAACGAAGCCGGTTTTGTGAACCAATTTGGAGATCTAACAGGCATCAGTGGTATTGAAGCGCCACTCCGTCTCTCTGTATTACCTTACCTCACTGCCGGTTTTAGAAATATCCCCACCAACAAAGGAGTGGTAAAAGAATTTCTGCGGAATGGAGGTATGGATTTAAAATGGGGGGTGAACGAAAGTTTTACGTTGGACGCAACATTGGTGCCGGATTTTGGCCAAGTGATCTCAGATAATGTGATTCTTAATCTCTCTCCTTTTGAAGTGCGCTTTCAGGAAAATAGACCCTTTTTTACAGAAGGAACAGAATTATTTAATAAAGCTGGCCTTTTCTATAGCAGAAGAATTGGACTCACCCCTTGGGGATACTGGGGTGTTAAAAATCGTGTAGCCAACGATTCTAATCTTAAGATCATCAATAACCCGGGGATAACGCAATTAATAAATGCGTCAAAATTTTCTGGCCGAAATAAAAAGAATTTAGGCATTGCGGTTTTTAATGCGGTAAGCGCTCCTATGTCTGCAACCATTGAAAATATGGCAACCGGAAAAAGAGAGAATATAGAAACAGAGCCTTTAACTAATTACAACCTTTTAGTACTGGATCAGGCTTTGAAGGGACGTTCGTCCATAACATTTACCAATACCAACGTAGTAAGAAGTGGGATTGCACGTGATGCCAATGTATCCGCGTTGGACTTTGCCTTTTTTGATCAGAATAATCGATATGCACTCGCAGGAACTGCTAGATACAGTACAGTCAAAAGTCAGGATCCTTACGATGGCTTTACCACCCGGTTAAGTTTTAGAAAGGTAAGCGGTAAGTTACAATTCAGTTTATCAGAAAGTGTTGAGTCCGACCGTTATGACCCAAATGACCTTGGTTTTCTTCGGGCTCCAAACGAGATCAATACTATGATCAACGTCAGCTACAATCAATTTACACCCACAAAAAAATTGCTGAGTTATCGCTATTCCCTCAAAGCAACCAATTCATATCTATACAAACCTTATACATGGCGAGAGATTTCAATTGGAGCGAGCGCCTTTTACTACCTGAAGAATTTTTGGGATATCACCTTCATCTATGAAGCTAAGCCCACTTGGCAAAACGACTTTTTTGAATTACGCACGCCAGGGCGGTTTGTACGATCTATGCCTTGGCATTATTTTGGTTTTGTTGGAAGTTCAGATAGCCGAAAAAGATTTTATGTAAGTGCAGAAGGAGGATATGGCACAACTCCTGCCTTCAGCAATGCAGGGTATGTCCGGTACGAATTTATATTTCGATATCGATTTAATGACTGGCTGAGCTTAACCCTGAGCAGTGAAGGCAGCCAAGATAGTGGAAATGTAGGTTTTGCATTCCGGCGAGAAGCAAATGGCGAACCTATCATAGGATGGCGTAATATTTTTCAACAGACAACAATGTTGACGGGTCTTTTAAACTTTACCCCGCGGATGTTTTTAACATTACGGACTCGTCACTATTGGAGTAAGGTCAGCTATGAAAAATTCTTTAACGTTGACGCCAAAGGCAATTGGGTTGATCGTCCCTTCATAGCGGGTGTTGATAATAATTATAATGCCTATAATCTTGATATATTTTACACCTGGGACTTCATGTATGGTAGTCGATTGATCATTGGCTGGAAAAACTGGATGCCATTAGATTACAGTATCGATGGTAGTCGGTTTCAGACCTACGGTAAAAACTTGAAGCAGGTCCTCACCACATACCAAGGAAAAGAGGCAACCGTCAGACTTATATATTTTCTGGATTATCAAAAACTCAAAAGAAAACATCCAAATGGTTATTGAAAAATCAAGAGCTGGCATTAAAGCAGCTTCAAGTATTTTAATGCTACTTATACTAACAGGACTTTTAAGTAGCCCCGGTAATGGTTGGCAATTAGTTAACCCGGGAGACGTAGATAAAAGTTTTCTTTTTCATAAAATAACTTGCGAAACCGGACACCATTCAGGCAATATCGGAGATCCAGAAAATCTTCTATACTAAAATCAACCGACCTTCCTTAAAATTGATCCTTAATGGCTGTCAATGCCAGGTATAGTTTATCAAGGTCTTCCTGTGCATTAAATGCCTGAATGGAATAACGCAAATAAACGTCTGCCCCGTGCCGCATCACGGGTATTTCAATATGAAATTGATTAAATAAGATAGCTTTAATTCGCTCTGCATCCGCTGTTGGCAATTTGAAACTACACAGCTGAAGAATAAATTGATCGTTTAGTGGAGCTAGTGGGCTTGTGTTTAATAATTCACAGAATCGAGGCGCATTTTCAAAAACAAGTGCTCTGCAAGCAGCCGATACTTGGTCCCAACGATTCGCTTCCATGAATGCCAATGCCGCAGGGATACATAAAAAGGCAGAAAAATCTCTGGTACCCTGTGTTTGATGATAATCCAAAAAGGCAGAGTGAGAGGGATGATCGCTATTATAGCCCCAACTTACCACCAATGGCTCCAATAGGGGTTGTCTTTCCTTTTTGGCATATAGAAAACTACTGCCCTTAGGCGTCATCATCCACTTATGGCAAGCTCCGGTATAAAAATCCACACCAAGCCCTTTGAGATCAAGCGAGAGTTGACCTGGCGCATGTGCGCCATCAACAAAAGTGAGCAATCCTCTTTTTTGCGCTTCTTGTACAATTAATTCTACAGGAAGGCGTAGGGCCGTACTGCTGGTTATGTGACTTAAAAAAATTAGTTTGGTTCTTGAAGTAACTCCTTTAAAAAACTGCTCTACAAAATTTTCAGCAGAAACCAAAGGTAGTTGTATGGGTTGCTTTACATAGTAAGCTCCCGTCTTACTACAATAAAACTCCCAGGTTCTATTGCATGCACCATACTCCAGAGACGTAGAGAGCACTTGGTCTCCAACTTGTAAAGCCAAACTTTTTGCAACAATATTTACAGCGTGAGAAGGATTTACCACATACACCAAATCGTCGGGATCCACGTTGATGTAAGAAGCCAGAGCCTTACGTGATGCAGTCAGATACCGAGGACCCGTTTCCACCATAAATTGAACAGGTTCTTGTTCTAATTCTAATTGATAGCGCTGGTACTGTTCAAAAACAGGGTGAGGACAAGCGCCAAATGAACCGAAATTCAAATAAGTAATATCAGGACGCAACAAAAACTGTTGACGCAATGCAGGTGTTAGTGGCATAGCAGATCGCATAGACTGCAAGATTACATAATTAATAGGCGGGCGGATACTTTTTTGTCAGCTTTACTGATTTAACTAGCACTGATCGATTGGGTCGCCTTATTATTTAGAAACCTTTGGGTTCGGGTTTTGTTTCCGTTTTCAATTCAGCCGGCATTTGCACCGCAATCATTTTACCCTTTGCATTTAATAAAAGATTGGCTGCTTTCTTTACATCCGCAGCATTGAATGCGTTATAATATTTTTCTGCGTTCAATAATTGATCGGCATTACGTTCTTCCAGCTTTATTTTTTGCAAAGCAGACAACCAGTATTCGTTTTTCTTACTGTCCACTCGATATTTTTCTATCCATGTCTTTTTTACTTTAGAGATATAACTGGTATCCACTCCATTTTTTGCCAGGTCTTGCAATTGACTACGGAATGTGGTAACCAAGGTGTCCACCTTGGCGGGCCCACAAGGTAATTGTAGGATGAACTGAAAATTACCAATGGGAAGTTTTGCTAATTGTACTTGCGTACCGCCACCATAAATTCCTTGAATCTTTTCACGCATTTCCTCAATGATAGAAATATTCATCACTTCACTCAGCCCCTCTAATTGAAGTGCCGTAGTAGCATTATAGGGGACTTCGCCATGAAAAACACCCACGATCAAGCTCTTATCATCTTTCCCTTTTTTAAATTGAAAATCATTTTGTCCTTTGAAAGGACGCACTTTGTTATCAACGTAGTTACGGGATTTTGATGCCGGTAAACTGGCTACATATTTTTCTAGCAATGCAACCACTGTATCCTCATTAAAACTTCCAACCATAGTTATATGCATACCTGCAGCATCTCCTAATTGTTCTTTATAAATAGCAACCGCACGATTCAGGTTTATTTTATCATAATTAGCCGCACGAGGAACCGCTGTGGGTGCCAACGGGTTATTTTCATATAGCACCTGATAGAGCGTATCGATAAATGCAATTTGCGGATTAGCACTCAACATAGCCACTTGTGCTTTGCTGCGTTGCAAGAAAGATTTGTACAGCACACTATCCTGTCTGGGCTCCGTGACCGATAAATGAAAAAGTTGGAAAAAGGTTTCCAAATCTTTTTTACTACTGTTACCACTAAACCCGGCTGTATACGGATCAATTACCGGATTTACCGCAATACTTTTTCCAGCCATTGCCTTACGCATGTCCGTAGGAGAAAAGGCACCAAATCCCATACTACTCACTATGGCTGTTGCATTTTCAGCACTGTATTTGTCTTCAAGTGGGTAAGCAGTAAGTCCGCCATAGCGCGTAGTAGAAAATAAAATTTGATCATTTTTAAAATCGGTGGATTTCAAGGTAACAGTAATGCCATTGGATAATGAAAGTTCAGTTGTTCCCAATTGCGCATTACGAGTAGTGCGTGTAACCTTTCCTGCTTGTGGAGTTGCAGTCAGTAAGTTAGCAGCAATCACTTTTTCCTCATAAGCCTTTATGGAAGCATCTTTTTCTACGGCTTGTAATACCGAACTAATAGTTGCTACCGCAGGAAGTTTGTACTTCTCCTCATTCTCCAGCCCTGTGATGTAAGCAAACGTGTTTTTTTCGTTGCGGTATGAATCGGTAAGCGCGTTCACTTCAGCTAATTGAATACCCGGCAGCATTTCTTTTACATAGGTAAATTCTGCATCGATGCCGGGAATGGGTTCCTGCTCCGTAAAGTTTCTGATGTACTCATCTGCAAAAACGGCTGACTCTGTTTTATCCCGATTATTCCACTGGCGTTCATACGCCGACAGCATATTTTTCTTAGCCCGTTCCAATTCAACAGCGGTGAAACCAAATCTCTTTACTCGCTCCACTTCGGTCATAGCAGCTTGTAATCCCTTTTGTACATCCTGTGTACCCGTTGAGCCGGTAACGCTGAAAGATTCATGAAAGCGAGCATAGCTTTGAAAGCCTGCACTTGCAAAAATAAACGGAGGATCTGCTTTTTGTGTCAACTCACGAAACCGATTGTTTAGCAAGGAAACATATAGATTACGAATTAGGTCAGCGCGATATTCTCCCAATGTAGCAGCGGGTTTAATGGCCCGTGCAGGAAAATTGACGCTGAATTCAAAACCGGTTGCCTCCTTATCTGATACAACCATTGCGTTGGATGAAGTGTATGCAGGTACACCCGCATAATCACGCACACGTGGTTGTGCAGGATTTTTAAGACCTGAAAAATGTTTTTGAACATAGCGTAGTGCTTCCTCCGAACCGATATCTCCTACCACCACAACAGCCATTAAATTTGGACGGTACCAATCTCTATAGAAACGACGAATAGCATCGGTCGGAAAATTTTTGATGATGCTATCCACACCAATGGGTAAACGACTGGCATATTTGGATCCTTTGAAAAGTTCAGGATATACTTTTTTAAACATGCGTTCGTCCGCACTTTTTCCTAAACGGCTCTCCTCTAATATGATGCCGCGCTCACTGTCGATATCCTCGTCCAAATAAGTAACCTGATGGGCCCAATCCTCCAAGATTTGAAAACCCTTGCCCAAATTGCCAGGTTGATCCGTTGGAATTGGAAGAATGTATACGGTTTCGTCAAAACCGGTGTAGGCGTTCAGATCTCCACCAAACTCAACTCCAATACTTTGCAGGTAGGAAACAATGTCATTTTTCTTAAAGTTCTTAGTGCCATTGAAGGCCATATGTTCCGCCATATGCGCCAGCCCTTGTTGATCATTATCCTCCACAATTGACCCCACATTGACCACCAGGCGGAGCTCCACCTTTTTTTCAGGTTTTTTATTAGACCGAATGTAGTAGGTTAGTCCATTTTCCAGTTTTCCCACCTTAACTTTCTTATCAGTTGATAATGAATCGCTTACGTATCCTTGGGCGAACAAAAAATTGGCTGAAAGGGCCAAAATAATTGTAAAGACGCTGATTTTCATGTGATAAGCTAATTTTACTCAAAAGTAGGCCATCCGGACCAACAGAATAAACAAACCTGGCCACTTAACAAAATTATGGCTTGGCGGGGTTTCGGATGCGTTGACATGCAAGATTTTAATTACCTTTCGTCTCTCAAAAAACTAATCTAATGAGAAAGTGCCTGATTGCATTCCTATGCGGATTATTGGTGAGTTTCCAGGTGTCCGCTCAGAACAAAATAATCAAAGGACGTGTAACCGACGAAACCAGCAACCCAGTTCCTAACGCTTCTGTTGTTATCAAAGGAGCCAAAGCGGGTGCCATTACTGATGCAGACGGAATTTATAGCATTTCAGTACCCGGTTCTACCACCACACTTGTGTTTTCCTCTTTGAACTTCGCAAATCAAGAAGTTCAGATTGGCAACAAAACTGAAATCAATGTACAATTAAAAGCTTCCATCTCTACTTTACAAGATGTTGTGGTAGTGGGGTATGGAACTACAAAAAAAGCTACACTGACTGGTTCAGTATCAACAGTGAAAGCTGCAGAGATTGAAAACACGCCTTTTACCTCTGTAGATAAAGCATTACAAGGAAAGGTAGCAGGGCTGCAATCAGTTGCCTCATCCGGACAACCCGGCTCAACACAAGAAATTGTGATTCGTGGATTTAGTTCCATCAGCGCAAGCAATCAACCTCTTTGGATTGTAGACGGTATCATCTTAAATACGGGTGATATCTCTCGTTTGCAAACCACAGCTAACATTTTGAGTACATTAAACCCTAATGATATTGAATCGGTTTCTGTTCTAAAAGATGCAGCCGCTACTTCAATCTACGGAAGCCGTGGCGCCAACGGAGTTATTATCGTTACTACTAAAAAAGGTCGAAGTGGTAAAACAAGAGTTCGTTTGGATATGGAAGCTGGTAAGAGTGATATTGCCTATGAGAATAGCTTATACCGTCCATTAAACGCACAAGAATATTTGGACCTTTCCAGAGAAGGTTTAGTTAACTTAGGCGCTTCACCTACCGCTATCGCTTCAACACTTGCATCTTTAGGTCTTGGAAATGGAGTTGACTTTAACTGGTATAATGCAGTAACCAGAGTTGCTGGTCAGCGTCTTTACAATATCAGCTTAGATGGCGGAAATGATAAAACAAGTTTCTTTATTTCGGCTGGTAACTTTTTTCAAGAAGGAACATCAATCAATTCTAAACTGAAAAGAAATTCTTTCAATGTAAAAATTAGCAATAAGACTACGGAAAAATTAACCATTGGCGTGAACATGAATGGTGGTGTGGTTAGTCAGCGTGCCCCACTTGCTGGTGGTGCATTTGGTAACCCTATCCTTAGTGCTTACTTCCTTCTTCCAACCCGCACTCCTTATAATAAGGATGGTTCTTATAACTTAATCTCTTCCACACTTGGTGGCTTGCACAACACTATTGCCCTATCAGAAATCGACAGAAGATTTTTGAGAGAGGTTAGTTTGCGCGGCGCCGCTAATGCGGAGTATAAATTTTCTGACAACTTGAAATTCCGCAGTAATTACGGTGTTGACTATAACACAGCTGAGGAAGATCAATATAACAACCCAATTCATGGTGACGGACAGGCCACTAACGGTCGTGCATTTTCTTACTACACACGTTATTTCAACTGGACCTTTACCAACACCTTGGACTACACAAAAGATTTAACAAGCAATGGTGATTTGTCATTATTTGTTCAGGGAGGATTAGAAAGCCAAAAATCAGCTGGTTATTTTAGCTCATTACGCGCTGACCAATTCCCTCCTTCACTCACTCTTGTTTATCCTACATCTGGAGCTAGCCCTGTTTTATCTAGTGCTACAATTAGTGATTACACTTTTGACTCCAAGTTCATCAACGGAAACTTGAACCTCCAAGATCGTTTTGTAATTTCTGGTAGTTTCCGTCGTGATGGATCTTCTCGTTTTAGTTCCACCAACCGTTATGGTAATTTCTGGTCTCTAGGTGCCACTTGGAACTTAGAGCGCGAGAAGTTCATGGAGAAGTTCACGTTCATCAATCAATTGAAATTGCGTACTTCAATTGGGGTGAATGGTAACGCTGGTATTGGCAACTACGATTCTCCACCGCTTTATGGATTTGGCTTCAACTACAACCAGAGTCCGGGAAGTGCTCCTACCAATGTGGGTGACCCGAATCTTACTTGGGAGTTGAACAAACCTTTTGACGCGGGTATCGATCTTTCAATCCTCAAGAGTCGCGTTAACATCACATTCGATTACTATGTACGTAAATCAGAAGGGTTGCTTTTGAATGTGCCCCTTTCTTTGACATCTGGCTTTGGTTCTGCCAGACGTAATATCGGATCTATGGAAAATAGAGGTATTGAGTTTGAAGTCAATTTAATCCCCGTGCAGACTAAAGATTTACGCTGGGAAATTGATTTCAACTACGCTGCGAACAGAAATAAAATTACCAGTTTGCCAGACGGAAAAGATATCGGAAATGGCAGTTACATTATTCGTGTTGGACAGGCAAGACTTACCTATTTCCAACGGGTATATGCCGGCGTGGATCCAGCTAATGGAGATCCTCTTTGGTATGCTGATACTACACTTACTACAAAAACTAATACGTACCCAGGTGCAGGAGCACGCGTTTTGGTAGGCCAAGCGCTTCCTAAATTCTTTGGATCTTTCAGTAATACAATTACCT
>VGGR01000015.1 GCA_016868585.1 Bacteroidota bacterium | reverse complement strand
TGTAAGTAGGAGTAACAGTTATAGTTGAAGTAACTGCAGTGCTACCAGTATTTACAGCGGTAAAGCTAGCTATATCACCCGTTCCACTTGCTGCCAATCCAATTGATGTATTACTGTTTGTCCAGTTATAAACTGTTCCGGTAGTAGCACCCGTAAAGGCAACCGCAGTTGTCGCGGAGCCATTGCAAAGCACTTGGTTATCTACTGCAACAACAGTTGGGGTTGGGTTGACTGTGATAGTGAAACTGATTGGGTTACCCGTGCATGTGCCACCTGCATTGGTATACTTAGGTGTAACAACAATAGTAGCCGTTATGGGGCTTGATGTTGCGTTTGTTGGAGTATAGGACAAGCTTCCGGATCCACTGGCAGCAAGACCAATGGCTGTGTTGGTATTTGTCCACTCATAAACCGTTCCCGGTACAAACCCGCTGAATGGCAATGTAGTGGCAGTTCCTGCACAAAGATTTTGATCAGCAATTGTATTTACAGTTGGGATAGGATTAACAGTGTAGGTGAATGATTGAGTTGGCCCCACACAAGCAACTGTGGTTCCGCCAGCAGACTGTGTGTTTGTTGGTGTAACGACAACAGTTGCTGTAACGGGAGCATTAGTGTAGTTAGTTGCTGTGAACGCCGCGATATTACCTGTGCCACTTGCTGCAAGACCAATGCTGGCTCTGGTATTAGTCCAAGCAAATGTGGTAGTTGCAGAAGGTGTAGCAACCAAACTAACAGCCGATGTGGTAGAACCTGTACAAAGCACTTGATCTGTAGGATCAGTAAGTGCTGGAGTAGCAGCAACCTCGAATGTCATAGAAACCGATGGGCGACAAGTTGGATCTGGTGAATTAGGTGTAAGTATCGCATACACATACATGGTACCAGCAGTTGGGAAAGAATAGGTAATAGCAGCACCAGTACCACCACCAGTCAGGTTTGCATTGGTAACAGTACCCATCACCGTACCTGCAGTTGTTAAGTAAGGATTTGCAAGTGGCGTTGCCGAATACTTAAATCTAATGCCATAAGTGATTCCCAGATCAGCCAGACCGCTCACTGTGAATGTATTTGAGGTATTCTGACAAATAATGGGTGTAGCAGCAGCAATACTTCCAACAGTTGGGCAGGTGAAACATCCCCCTGGACCGTTCACCACAACGTTAGTCGCTGAAACTGTACAACCGTTAGCAGCGGTAACTGTGTAATTGTAGAAACCAGAAGAAATTGCAGATTGGTTTTGTGTGTTTGCGGTAATACCTTGTCCGGTTCCCGTCCAAGCGAATGTGTAAGGACCAACGGCACCACCAAGTGTCAGATTGATCTGACCATCTTCAGAGGCGCAGGTTACTGGTTGAATAACTGATGCGGAAGCCGTTGGTAATTCTTGAATATTTATTGAAGCAGTTGCAGTAGTAGCACAGCCTGTAGCAGTAACAGTTTGTGTCACCGAAACAGCGCCTGTACCAACTGCGCCCCATGTTACAGTGATAGAGTTAGTACCCGCACCGGCAGTTACTGTTCCACCTGTAACAGTCCATGAATAAGTATTACCTGCAACACTAGCTACACTGTATACATATCCTTCGTTGGTAGTACAAACGGCAGTAGAACCAGTAATAGAAGGAGTAGGATTAGGATTAATAGTTACAGAAAGTGAATTAGTCTGGGTACAACTTGTAGCGGTAATTGTTTCTAGAACTTGAGCGGTTCCAGTTCCGGCAGCACCCCAAGTAACTGTGATGGAGTTGGTGCCCGCACCGGCAGTAACAGTTCCACCAGTTACTGTCCATGCATAGGTATTACCTGCAACATTAGTTACACTGTATACATTACCTGTGGAATTTGCACAAAGGGTATTGGAGCCGCTAACAGATGGTGTTGGTTGAGGATTAACAGTAACGGTTACTGGTTTAATCCATGAGCAGGAACCATTGGTAGCCTTAATATAATATGTTCCGGATGCAGCTACAGCTGTAGGTGTGCTCAAAGCAGTTGTACCGGTTACGTTTGTAAAGTAACTGAAGGTAGCGCCTGAAATTGTACCATCAGTAACTGCAGCAGCTGTTAAATCAACAGTACTTGGAGCACATACCGCAGACGGATTAGTGATTGTAAATCCAGTAGCAGCAAACTCATCAGCACCAATATCAGGTCTGGCAGCATCACGTGTATCTCCATCTATATCAGTTGTTACAGATGAGATTGGAGTACCGGCACTTTCGAGGCACCAATTTTCACCTGCATTATTTGTTAAGTGAAGATTTGTAGTGGATGTAAATGAAGGATACGACTGCTGTGAGTTTTGATTTCCACCAACGGCAATTATAGCAGACAATGTAGTTAAATCTGCGCCAAGATAACCCAACACACCTTGGCTACCAGACACTCCATAGCAATTGTTATCAATAGTCGAATATGCCGAAATAGGAGCAGCTGAGTAAAATGAATAAGATTTTGCGGTTGAGTTTGAACTATTTACCAGATTGTTCGTAAAGATATTATTACGAACATCTAAACCAGTAGCGCTTGATCCGACATAAAATGCAGAGGATAACGTGCTATTATTGTAACCTGTAAAAGCGCCAGATCCAAGGTTTACACTATTATTGTAAACGCTAACACCTCCTGCAGAACCAGAATTTGCAATTGAAATTCCAATAATCGCATCTGTAGTAAATGAACTCCAGCCATCTCCTTTGATGTCACTAATGAAATTATTTCTAATAACAGTGTTAGCAGTAGAATTGGAAGGAAGAAGCCAAATGCCTTTTCCACCATATCCGCCAGTTCCAGTATATGCAACGTTAGAGATATTATTCTTTGATATCTCCCCATTAATAGAATTGGATCCAATATAGATCCCAGTCGGATTATTTGCTGTGGTCTCAATATTGCCTATAGAATTTCCAGAAACCTCATATCCAGCTACACCTAGCAAATAAACAGCAGAGTATCCAATACTATTGGCCCCGCTATTATTCATAAGATTATTCTGTATCAGCAAACCAGAGCCATTCCCAGAAGCACTAACGGCAGTAGAGTAAACACCGTAATAGGTTTTTACAAAAGAGTTATTTACTATACTAATATTATTAAAATAACCAGCCGCACCACCCGAGCTTGATACCAGTACACCCTGAGCAGATGTTTGAGAATTTGAGCCATTTTCAATTACTGTATTTCGGATTATAACATTTGTAATTGGTGTTGTCGATGTTGACCCAACTATAACTACTCGTGGGTTTGTTGCCCCTAAATTTTGTAGTGTTAAATCACGTGTCGTCGATGAGTTATTTGAGCCATTCACTGTAACATAAGAACCAAGAATTCTAAAGAGCCCATTGCTATTAACGGTACCTGAAATTAATACTGATACGCCAGAAGCAGGTCTTATTGTCAGCGTATTTGTAGCGCTTGCTGACGAATTAGAATTAATAGTTAAAGGGAAGCTTTCTGAGTTTGCAGTAGCACTGTAAGTTGCATCGAGCAATTCAAAAATGACAGGACCAGTCAAGCAACTGCTATTATAATCTGAAATTGCATCAGTCAGTCTTGTATAGTTTGAACCAGAAGCGGTACCAATTGTATATGTACCAGACATACCTCCCATTACAAAAGCATAAGGGCTAGTAGGTGGTGTGCCAGCTGCTGGTGGGGATGTTGTAAATGAACCTGCGCCAGAGCTTGGTAAAACAGAAACATTGGATGAATTATCCTGTGCAACTACATAGTATGAAACCCTATCTCCCGCAACAGCAGTTCCAGCAAACGTAAATGAGTACTGATTACTACCAATTGAAGTACCTTGTGTTGAACTCCAAGCTCCTGAGTTTAACTTCCAATAAATTCTGGGTAGCCCACTTCCACTTGTAGGCACACCAAATAAATCTGTGATTGTAGCGGTGAGTGTTAGTGCTCCAACATTACAAGCGTTAGAAATTGGGGTATAACTTATTGTTGGAGGGTTAGCATCCAAGGGAACGGCATCTACTTCATCCGCTCCAATATCAGGATATACAGCCCCACCATTTACTGAGCCTGAAGGGCCAGGTCTTAATTGTCCATCAAAGTCAACATTTATACCAGTTGATGAAACAGGTGCACCAGCAGATTCAAGTTGACTAGGAGTAGTACCATAATTAAGGTGGAAATCAGTTGATGAAACAAATGTAGGTTCAATATTCAAGCTATTAGCCTCCTGGGATGTTGCAGATCTCCAACCTGAAATTGTTGAATAAGCAAATCCATTGTAGACCCCTAAGTATCCATTTGGCACATAATAATCATTGTTATCTACAGAGCCACCACTAATATTTGTAGTTGCTGATGTATAAAAACCATATGTTCCTGTACCTACGTTACTATTGACTATAATATTATTTAGAAATTTGGAAAACGTGGCAGTACTTACCGCATAAATGCCAAAATTTGAATAATTGGCTGTTGAGCCGTTAACAGCAGCAGGTAAAACTATTGTATTATGCAAAATCTTCTGCAGAGTTGCACCAGCCTGATATCTAATTCCAAATGCAGTGAATGTTGTAGTGGTTGTTAAATATTTACTAGCTACTATATTAGTTAAGAAATTATTAGAAATCTCTATATCCTGACAATTAGCAGACCCACTTATATTAATACCATAGGCGCCCCATCCAGAAGTGGTTGGTTGATATATATCATGGATGTTATTTTTTCTTATTATAGCTCCTGCGTTTACAGTGCCCAGGTCAATGCCAGCAATTGATAAACTATATCCAGAGCCAGACGGACTAACATCTCCAACACGTATGTCATTTCCCTCAATAATTGCAGAATTACCTGAAGCTGTGGCAGAGGAATATGTTACATATATACCGCCTCGGCCTAAGTTGTTCGATGAAGTAGACGAGCCCAATACATTATTTCTGATTATAAGTCCAGTATTTGGATATGATGTGGAGGCACCATTAGCATATATTCCCCACATTGTTCTAGTAATTAAATTATTCTCAAATATGTTATTCAGATTGCTGTATGCTCCAGTAGTGAGGCTTGTTGTAGAATAGTTTGAAAGGTTGATACCGCTTGAGGAGGAACTAGATGTCTGTGTTGCAGAGGATCTGGATCCAGTAATAATACAATTCTTTATGGTTATATTATCCGCCCCGTCAGCCCCAGTTGTTGAATTACTACTAACCCTAATACACGCAAAAACAGATGTTAATGAGGAGGTAGCTGAAACTATACTTAAATTCCGTGATCCGCTAGTGGATGGATCATCTCCATCTATAGTTACGTTATCAGCACCGGAAAGTTCAATTATGCCTCTATTTGAAGACGGGGTAGCAGGAGAATTAACAGTAACGTTTCCAGAGGGCTTTATTAAGACCGAAGTATAATCTGAGGGAGATGCACTTTTTAATAATGCTGTAGGTGAAGCTGGCTCTGTTGTGTTAGCAGAGATAGTAATTGTAACTGCCCCTTTATGTGTTCCAGCGTTTATGGCCGCAAATGCAGCACTAACAGTGGTATAGGAGGTTGGTCCAGCTGTTCCAGAAGTTGCAGTAACTGAAACTTGCGAAAAAGAAACAACTGAAAAAAAGGTTAGAACTAAAAGAAGGTAAATCTTCCTCATAAAGCAGAATTTGAATAAATAAATAGCCTTCCCATCCATGAAAGGGCAATTGAAGATATCTAAATTTTGGTTAAAAAGCAGAATGGGCACAACTTTTTTGAGACAAGCAGTTGCGCTGGCTGCCTGCCTCTTACTGCACCACATTAATCATCCTATTGGGGACGTAGATTACTTTTTTGGGAGGCTTGCCTTCGAGCCACTTTACTACCACAGGATCAGCCTTTATTAGGGCCTCCACCTCTTCGGCGGTTATCGAAAGGGGTAGTTCCAGTTGTGTGCGGGTTTTCCCGTTGATGGCCACGGGATAGAGCTTGGTGGTTTCGGCCACGAATTTTTCTTCAAAAACAGGGTAAGAAGCCCCGTTCAAACCGGGTCCGGCCGGCAGGCCCTTGGCCGGCTCCAGCAGGGTATAAAGTTCCTCCGAAATATGCGGGGCGTAGGGTTGAAGAAGAACCAACAGCGGGAGTAGGATATCGCGGGACTGGCATTTCAAATTGGTGAGTCCGTTCACGGCAATCATAAACCCGCTGACCACCGTATTGAAACTAAACCTTTCGGTGTCCAGCTCAGTTTTGCGGATAACCTGATGCAAAACCTTTAGCTCGGCAGGGCTGGCAGCTGTGTCTAAAACCCGTAACTGGCCGTTATCACCCACGTACAGTCTCCAGAACTTTTTCAGGAAGCGGTGCACCCCCTCAATTCCCTTGGTATCCCAGGGCTTACTCATTTCAATTGGACCAAGAAACATTTCGTACATCCTAAATGTATCAGCACCATATCTATCAACAAGCATATCTGGATTAACCGTATTGAACTTACTCTTACTCATTTTTTCTATCTCGCTTCCGCAGAGATATTTTCCTTCCTCCAGGATAAACTCAGCGTTAGAATAATCGGGTTTCCAAGCCTTGAAAGCTTCAATGTCCAGTTCAAAACCGTCTACGATATTCACATCCACATGAATAGGGTCACAATCGTAATTATTTACCAAACCCTGGCTTACAAATTTGCAAGTACCTCTGATATGATAAACAATACGAGAGGACCCTTGAATCATGCCCTGGTTCAGTAATTGCTTGAAGGGTTCGTCAAAACCAATATGTCCTAAATCATAAAGCGCCTTGGTCCACATGCGGCTATACAGCAGATGGCCCACCGCATGTTCAGTTCCGCCGATGTAGAGATCCACCTGGTTCCAGTAGTCGGATATTTTTCGATCACAAAATTCAGCAGCGTTGGCGGGGTCCATAAAACGTAAAAAATACCAGGACGAACCCGCATAGCCAGGCATGGTATTGGTCTCCAATTTCTGATCCATCCACTCCGGGATATTGGCCAGCGGTCCCAGCCCGTCCGGTCCCCGTCGATAAGAATCGACCTTTGGTAGTTCAAGCGGGAGCTTATTACTATCAAGAGGCCTTGGCGTTTCACCATCCCAGGCAATCGGGAAGGGTTCGCCCCAATATCGCTGACGGCTAAAAACAGCATCATGCATTTTATAGTTGACTTTACGAACGCCAATTCCCAGCTCCTCCACCTTTTGTATAGCTACTTCAAGGGCCTGAGTCATGGGAAGTCCGGTTAAGAACCCTGAATTGACCAGAATCGCATCTTTGGAAGTAATGGCATCGGCGCCGGTATATAATTCGCCAACAATATTGGTAATAGGGATTGAAAAATGTGTGGCAAAACGGTGGTCCCTTTCGTCCCCGCAGGGGACACCCATAATTGCTCCCGTTCCATATCCTGCCAATACATATTCAGCCAGCCAAATCGGAACTTTTCTGTTGGGATCAAAGGGATGGACCGCATAGGCCCCCGTAAACACTCCGCTGATTTTTTTCTCCGCCATCCTTTCTCTTTCACTACGGCTTTTGACCCAGGTAACATACTCCTCCACCGCCTTTGCCCGATCGGGGCTGGCCAGTTGAGCTGCCAGTGCATGCTCCGGTGCCAGTACCATAAAGTCCACGCCAAAGAGTGTATCCGGGCGGGTAGTGTATACCCGGATTTTATGGGTTGTGTTCCAGATAGCAAAATCAACTTCCGCTCCGCTTGACTTTCCAATCCAGTTGGTCTGCATTTCCTTCATCGCATCACTGAACGCCACTTTATTCAGTCCTTCCAGCAATCGGTCGGCATAGGAAGTGATCCGCAGGTACCACTGTCTTAACTTTTTCTTGACCACGGGATGGCCACCTCTTTCACTGACTCCGTTGACGACTTCGTCGTTGGCAAGTACGGTTCCTAATGCTTCACACCAATTCACTTCACCGATACCACAATAGGCCAATCGGTAGTTCATTAAAATAGCTTGCTGCTTTTTCCCCGTATAGCTTTTCCAATCCGCGGCACTAAACTGCAAAGAAGGTTCACCGGGGCAAGGATGAACTAAGTTACCGCTTGCTTCAAATGATGCTACTAAAGCAGAGATAGGCTCCGCTTTTTGAAGTTGCGTATTATAGTAACTGTCGAATAGCTGTAAAAAAATCCACTGCGTCCATTTGTAATAGGATGCATCGCTTGTGCGTACTTCTCTACTCCAATCATAGCAGAAACCAATATTATCAAGTTGAGATTTAAAGGTGGCAATATTTTTCTCTGTGGTAACAGCAGGATGTTGACCCGTGTCTAATGCATATTGCTCTGCAGGTAATCCAAAACTGTCAAATCCCATTGGGTGCAGCACATTAAATCCTTTTAACCTTTTATATCGGCTATAAATGTCAGAGGCAATATATCCCAATGGATGACCCACATGTAATCCTGCACCACTTGGATAAGGAAACATATCCAGCACATAACATTTTGGTCGGTTAAAATCAGCAGTTACTTTATAAACCTGATGTTCTTTCCAAGCTGTTTGCCACTTCTTTTCTATTCGCCGAAAATCGTATTCCATAAGGGCATCAAAAATACGGTTTGTAGCGTTAAACTTTTATATTTGCTCCTATGGCACAACCAGGAAAATCATCCATCAAACGAGGCAAACCTTCCTATTTTATGTCCATCCTCGGGGTTACGCTGGTACTGTTGCTATTGGGCATAATCGGCTGGCTGGTGATCAACGCAACAAAACTGGGGGATTATTTCAAAGAAAGCGTGGAGGTGAGGGCGGAACTCCGTGGCGATCTCAACCCCAAGGACAGTGTTACACTTTTTACCTATATCGCAAGCAAACCTTACGTAAAATCAATTGAGTTTGTTAACAAGGAAAAAGCCAGAGAGATTTTTTTGGCTGATGGAAACAAGTCCTGGGATGGAATTCTGGACGCAAATCCACTTCCTAATAGCATTGATTTTAAAGTGAAGCAGGAATACATGAATGCAGATTCATTGGTTCGTATTCAAGCTGATCTGCAAAAACAAACCTATGTTAGCGAGGTAGCCTACCCAAAGGCACTGGTTGATAACCTCAATAAAAACATTCAACGCATCAGTATGATTTTACTAACGGTTGCTCTTTTACTTGCGGCTGTGGTCATTGTGCTGATTGACAATACTATCCGATTAGCCATGTTCAGCAACCGCTTTTTAATTAAGACCATGCAGATGGTGGGTGCCACACGTTGGTTTATTGCATGGCCCATGAACAAAAAAGCCATTGTAAACGGAGCGGTAAGCGGTACCATTGCATCGGGAGCCGTTTTTATATTTGTAAAAATTGCTGAGAACATATTACCTGAACTTAAGACTATCAGAGATATTTACAGTCTTTTCCTATTATTTATTGCCTTGATTTTATTGGGCATTGGTATCACGCTTTTTAGTACCCACCGAAGTGTGATCAAGTATTTAAAGATGAAACTGGACGAACTTTATTGATTCAAAATTTCTACCCATGAGCACAGAGAGCAGATCCTTGTTTGGAAAAAAGAATTATGGTTGGATGTTGGGCGGACTCGCCTTGATAGCCCTTGGTATGTTTTTGATGGCAGGTGGACAAAGCAACACGGATCCAACTGTATTTAATAAAGCAGCCGTTTATAGTCCTATCCGAATAACCGTAGCACCGCTTTTAATCATTGCAGGATTGGTTATTGAGATTGTTGCCATTTTCAAAAAATAAGTATGGAGCTGCTGGAAGCTATCCTGATTGCCATTGTTGAGGGCCTCACTGAGTTTTTGCCCATCTCCTCAACTGGCCACATGATCATTACTGAAAAGTTGTTGGATGTACCGGACAATGATTTCACAAAGCTATTTACAGTGGGCATTCAGCTTGGAGCCATTTTAGCCGTAGTGGTATTATACTGGAAAAAATTTTTGATGCCGGCTGCCACTATGCAAAAACGATTTGGTTTTTATTTCAAACTAGGCGTTGCCGTGTTGCCTGCCCTGGTCACAGGATTTCTACTTTCCGCTTGGATTGACTCGTTACTGGAGAGCACACTAACTGTTGCTATTAGTTTAGTAGTCGGAGGAATTGCTCTATTATTCATTGACAATTTCTTTAGAACACCCTCAATTCACGAGGAGGAACAGGTTTCGTTCAAATCTGCATTTTTGATCGGGTGTTGGCAGTGTTTGGCGATGGTACCAGGCATAAGCAGAAGTGCGGCAAGTATCATTGGCGGCATGCAACAAAAACTCGATCGAAAAGTAGCTGCTGAGTTTTCATTTTTCCTGGCAGTACCCACTATGGCAGCAGCCACTGGATATAAATTACTAAAGGCGGCCTCTTCCATTACCTTGGAGCATCTTCAACTTTTTGCAATAGGAAATTTAGTTGCCTTTGTAGTAGCCATCATTGCCATTAAGTTTTTTATTCGTTTTTTACAACATAATGGATTCAGGCTATTTGCCTACTACCGAATAGGGGTGGGAATCTTGCTGTTACTTTTAATCAGCAACGGCACGCTCAGTCGCTAATTACTTATATTTAGTAAACAAAACCAACCAATGCAAACGGCCCCCAAAAAAGTGGTCAATGCCTGGGCGATGTATGACTGGGCAAACTCCGCTTACAACCTGGTCATTACCTCCACTATTTTCCCCGCCTATTTTGAAGCAATTGCAGTAGATGATCGTGAAGAGTCACGTACGGCAGTTACTTTTTTAGGACGAACGTTTGAAAACTCAGCACTATACAATTATACTATTGCAATTGCCTTGCTCATTGTGGCTTGTCTTTCACCGCTACTCTCTGCTATTGCGGATTTTAAAGGGAATAAAAAATCATTTATGCGATTTTTCCTCACCATGGGGAGTATTGGTTGCAGTGGTTTATTCTTTTTTGAAAGACACACCTTAGGCTGGGGGTTATTCTGTATGATATTAGCCTGTATTGGATTTTGGGCCAGCTGGGTTTACTACAATTCCTTTCTACCTGAAATAGCGGCACCCGTAGACAGAGACCGAGTCAGTGCACGCGGTTATGCCTATGGCTATGTTGGTTCGGTGATATTGCAGTTGATTTGTTTTGTTTTTGTATTTGTTCCCTCCATTGTGGGTGGAGATGATAGCACTACCATTCAATTCAGAATTTGCTTTCTGCTGGTTGGGCTTTGGTGGTTTGGTTTTGGCTCTTATTCGCTTAGCAAAATGCCAAACAGCAAACCATCTGGACACGGCGATCTTCAAGATAAAATTCTAACAAAAGGGTATAACGAACTACGCGCAGTGTGGCAACAACTAAAAGGGCAATACAAATTGCGTCGCTTTCTAAGTGCCTTCTTTTGTTACAATATGGGCGTACAAACCGTGATGCTGGTAGCTGCTATTTATGGTCAAAGCGAACTACAGATTCCCACTCCCAATTTAATCGGAGCCATTCTTATTATTCAATTAATTGCCATACCTGGTGCTTTTACTATTGCACGGGTTTCAGCACGTATTGGTAATATGCAAACACTCATGCTGCTGGTAAGCCTTTGGTGTGTGGGCTGTATAATTGGCTATAAACTTCCAGTAGGCGGAATCAATGAGTTTTATGGATTAGCTGCCTTTGTGGGATTTATGATGGGAGGTATTCAATCGCTCAGCCGCTCTACCTATTCAAAATTAATGCCCGCTACCAAGGATACAGCTTCCTATTTTAGCTTCTATGATGTGACAGAAAAAATTGCCACGGTAATCGGCATGTTCGGTTTTGGTTATATCACCGAGTTAACGGGATCACAACGTAGCTCCGTATTGGCCTTAATGGTTTTCTTTGTTCTTGGCTTTTTTCTGCTGATCTTCACACAAGCAGAAAAAAGAGAAACGCATGCGGCTGTATAGTATCAATACGGGGTTTTTTAAATTGGATGGAGGCGCCATGTTTGGCGTGATTCCCAAGAGTATTTGGAACAAAGTAAATCCCGCTGATGAGAATAATTTATGCTCCTGGGCACTTCGTTGTCTACTCATCGAGGACGGAAATCGACTGATGCTGATCGATAATGGAAACGGAGACAAACAAGATGCAAAGTTTTTCAGCCACTACCATCTACATGGTGAGGATACCTTAGATAAATCATTAGCCAAGTATGGCTTCCACCGAGATGATATCACCGATGTGATTTTATCGCATCTCCATTTTGATCATTGCGGAGGAACTATTCGCCGCGAAGGAGATAAACTAACTCCCAATTTTAAGAATGCAACCGTGTGGTCAAATGAAGAACACTGGCAATGGGCTATCAATCCAAATGATCGTGAAAAAGCGTCCTTTTTAAAAGAAAATATTTTACCGATTCAGGAAAATGGTCAGCTAAAATTCATTCCTATCCCCGTCAGAGAAAATTCGTTTAGCCAGTTGGCTGGCGCAACATTTACCGACACTATTTCAGTTCGGATCGCAGATGGACATACACGTGCCATGATGTTGCCTCAAATTAAATACAAGGATCGTACCCTGGTGTTTATGGCAGACCTATTACCCTCTCAGGGACATATACCCCTCCCCTATATAATGGGATACGACATGTTCCCTATGACCACCCTGCAAGAAAAAAAATCTTTTCTTAAGGAAGCGGTAGAGAATAATTACATTTTGTTTTTTGAACATGACCCCCAAGTAGAATGTTGCAGATTACAAGAAACAGAAAAGGGAATCAGGCCAAAAGATTTTTTTACGCTCGATAGTCTCAACTAATCAGCGAAGCCGAACAAAGGAATTGAGCGGATAACGCAGATTGGCATAGCTCATCATGTCTACTTTTACTTTTCCTACCACAATCGGACTTTCAATACGTACGGGAATATGATTAGCATCATCGGTAACCCACACCGTCATTTTTTCTCCTCCTTCAAAAATGGTTCCCTTGACCAATAAAGGACTAAACTTGATGGTTCTAAAAGTGCCGTAGCGCGTTTTGATGGTTTCCTTTCCTTGGTATCGGATAAAGAGATTGAAATTTTCATAATCCAAAAACATGGTAAATGGAATTTTATCTCCGGGCTTGAACCTGCTGAAGTCAATATTACGTGCATAATAAATGGAGCTCATTACATCTTGCACGCAGTCGGGTACCGCATATTCCCCCTTGGTAGTAGTGGCAATATTGGTGGCTTTATTGAAATCATAAAGTTGATATAATTTGTGCCCTCCCTCATCTACATTCCGAACAAAACGTAAGGGTTGCATGGTAGTGGTATCGATATAACTCTCATAACGATCCCGGACACGATATAGCCAATCGTAAGAAGGATGTGTAACACCGGTGCCCACTACGTGATAAACAGGTTTATCATTTAATTTTTCCAACTTGGTAGTAAAAACAGCTGTACCGGCATTGATATAAATCCCGATCACTGTATAGTATACGGTGTAAGTGATCCGCTCTTCTTCCTTAAAACAGGTGTTACGAATGCCACAAAAAGTGGGATCAGTTATTTGCTCAGGTGAATTGGTAAAAGCCGTGGTAATCAGGACTAGGGCTAAAAGAAGCGCGAATGATCTACGAAACATGTTTCCAAAATTTTTGTACTCCTATTAATGATAACGCGCCCATTGCAGCCGGAAACATTAAGTTCACAAACCACACCGAACTAACCGCCAGTAATATACCGGCTTTATTCAACGTAAAAAATCCAAGTACCCCAACGCTCACAAATCCACGCACTCCCAGGTCAGCCACTGCAAAGTTAGGGACCACCGACAGCACCAAAAAGGTAAAACAAATGCCGGCGATCCAATCCAGTGGATTTAACAAAATCATAAATGCAGCAAGTGCTGCGCCATATTGGAATAAAAAAATAATATACCGAATTAGCGAAAGTCCCAATAACCGCAATAATTGAACTTGAGTAAATTGCTGTGGACCCTTCATCCAACTTGTAAATCGTGGATGATTGATCAGCAAGGAAAGTTTAACAGATACGATGGAGATGCGAAAGAACAATAATAAAAGGATCAATAACAAAACAGACAAGACGCTCCCTGCAAGAATATAAAAGGAAGAGGGGAGGAAAAGTTTTGTCGCTAATAGCGGATACAGGTAAATGATGGAGAGCAGACCAAAGAAAATTGTCCAGATCAACTGGCTCATGCTGGCTACCATTGTAACAGCCACCGCAGTGGCCCGTATTTCAGGGGGTAAATAAACAACGCGTCCCAGATAGTCCCCCACTCGATTGGGCAGTAATACAGAAAAAGAAACTCCGGATAATGTGGCCCGAAAAGCCGTCCAAATTGAAATGGGTTGAATGCCCTGCAGGGCCATTTTCCATTTCAGCGCCTCCAATAACCAGTTCAAGGGCATCAATAAACCCAACAGCAGAAAAGGGAGTAACTGAGCCTCGGTAAAAATCAAATGGAGATTTCCCTTGAATAAAGGCCATTGTTGGCTTGACCCGAGTACCCGCCAAATGGCAATACCCAATATCAATAACAGGAGTGGTCCAATTAATACGTTGAAGATTGGTTTGCTTATTCGGGGCAGCTTCATTAATCTTGTAAAAATACTGGGGTATTGCAAGCAGTCACTAAAATAATTTTAGGAATTGACCCGGGCACCGTGGTCATGGGATACGGGCTAATTCAAGTGGAAAGGCAAAAAGTTACTTTGCTTGATCTGGGCGTTTTAAAGCCTGGAAAAATCAAAGACAATTACAAAAGACTGCAGTTAATTTTCAATACGGTGAGTGGATTGATTGCTCAATACAAGCCTACCGCTTTTGCCATTGAGGCTCCTTTTTTTGGGAAGAACGTGCAGAGTATGCTCAAACTGGGAAGAGCCCAAGGTGTAAGTATTGCGGCCGCCATCAGACATGGCCTGGATGTAACGGAGTATTCTCCTAAAAAAATAAAACAGGCCGTAACGGGAAATGGGAATGCCAGTAAAGAACAAGTCATGAAGATGCTTCAGTATCTTTTACAATTTAAAGACAGCCCAAAGTACTTAGATGCAACCGATGCCTTGGCTGTTGCGCTTTGTCATCACTTGGAAACAAGCGGAAACCCTTCGTTAAAAAAAGGTGGTAAAAAAAGTTGGGCTGATTTTATTGCACAAAACCCAGATCGACTAACTCGAAAAAAATAGATCAATCGACTATAGATTCGCAAGCAATCTTTCTTGTACTTGCTGTAACTCTTGGTCCGTTGCTCTTATTTTTCCCGGTTGCGCAAAATTCAGATCATTAGCGGTATTGATGGGTATTAAATGCATATGCGCATGGGGAACTTCCATTCCTATTACCTCCACCCCACAGCGAGCGCAGGGAAATGTTTTTTCAATGGCCTTGGCAATAGGTTTTGCAAAAACTAACATCTCCTGCAAATAAGAATCCGGCAGATCAAAAATTTTATCGACTTCTATCTTAGGCACTACTAACACATGTCCCTCACGAAGTGGAAACACATCCAGAAATGCAATGAACTGTTGACTCTCTGCTATCTTATAACAGGGCAGCTGGCCGTTGATGATTTTGGAAAACAAAGTCATGGTTAAAATTTAGCCTGCCGTGATAGAATCAATACGAAAATTTAATGTGCCGGCTGGAGCTACCACTTCCGCTGTTTCTCCTGCCTTTTTACCAAGAATCCCTTTTCCAATAGGAGAAGTTACAGAAATTTTTCCAGCTTTGAGATCTGCCTCATTCTCACTTACAATTTTGTAAACAACTTGTTTATGGGTTTTAAGATTGGTGAGGGTCACTTTGGTTAAAATAGAAACTTTGCTGGTGTCAATGGCAGACTCGTCCAGCACACGCGCATTGGCCAACACTCCTTCAAGCGCAGCAATGCGTGCCTCTAATAAACCTTGAGTCTCTTTGGCCGCATCGTATTCGGCATTTTCTTTTAAATCCCCTTTTTCACGAGCTTCTGCAATGGCTTTGCTGGCTGCCGGACGATCCACAGCTCGCATACGCCTCAACTCAGCTTTCATTTGTGCTAAGGTTTCCTTTGTTACATACTGAATAGTACTCATTCTCTTGGCTTGTTGTTAAAAAAGAGCAACGCCTCAGTGGTAACCGAAGCGTTGCGCGTAGTGCAAATATACAACATTTAAAAAACCACCTTGATCCCAAGCTTATCTAATAAAACGGTGGATATTCGCTCAAAAGCCTCAATACTATACCCCGCTATATGCGGTGTAAGCAATACGTTTTCCTTATGGATTAGCCTCTCAAGTTGTTCATTCTCAAGGGGGGTGTAAGAATAAAGGTTTTCGTTGGGAAGAACGTCCAGCGCTACCCCTCTTAACTTTTTCTGCTCCAGCGCAATAATTAGATGGCCCAGATTAACAATACCGCCCCGGGATGTATTTACTAACAGGGGTTGCTTTTGTAACGTATTTAAAAAGAGGGTGTTAACCATGCCCGAAGTAAAGTTGGTGAGTGGCACATGAAAACTAATAATCTCAGCCTGCTGCTGAATGGCTTCAAGCGTGGATTCCTTCACAAATTCATTTCCAAAACCAGTTTTATATCGATCGTAAACCAGCAAGTTAACATTGAAGGGAACCAATAATCTCGCCAACTCACTGCCGGTGTTTCCAAATCCAATAATACCCACTGTTTTACCACTCAATTCTATACCCTGGTTCTGTTCTCTTCTCCATTGACGATTACGCACTTCCAGATCAGCAGCGGCTATTTTATGATTCAGTCCTAAGATCATTCCCAACACATGTTCGGCAACGGAAAGCCGATTACCTTCCGGACTGCTCACGCAAACAATGCCTTGCTGAGCGGCAAAATCCGTATCGATTAATTCCATACCACTTCCCAGCCTGCCAATCCACTTTAGCAACACTGCTTTTTGTAAAAGTGCTTGATCTGCTTTGAAACGAGTAGTTAAAATAAGTCCCGTATAGTTTTCAATACAAGTGGCTGCCTCTTCCTCAGAGATGGTAGGCCGTTGATCCACTTTGTAACCAGCTGCTTCCAATGAATTAGCTAACACAGGATGTGCATTGCCGGTGATCAAAACAATATGTTGCGACAATTTTGAAATCATGTTGAACCTACAAAATTAGGCAGTCCCGGTCTGCCGCATTCGAAAACTCAATGCAGCAAATTCCTCTACTGAAAGCTGTTCCGCTCTTTTTAAAAATAAAGGATCGGCCAGTGTGGGTTGATCAAAAAGGGGTTTACAGGCATTGCGCAGCGTTTTACGTCGCTGATTAAAGGCCGTTTTTACTAAGGCGGTGAACTCCTTTTCACTCCGCATGGAGAGCGCAACTTGTCTTGGGCACAACCGAATGACGCCACTTTTTACCTTGGGTGGCGGGTTGAAACATCCTGGTGCCACATCAAACAAATACTCAACCTCAAAAAAAGCCTGAATCAAAACGCTTAATACGCCATAGGTTTTACTTCCATGCGGAGCAGCGGCACGTTGTGCCACTTCCTTTTGAAACATACCTATTACCGCCTCTATCTGTTGGCGCCACTCCAATACATGAAAAAGTATTTGCGTAGAAATATTATAGGGAAAGTTGCCAATTACGGTAAAGATTCCTTGAAACGGAGGATATAAATCCAAAAAACTCTGGTGAATAATTTTTCCCTCCAAAGCCGGATAAGTTTTTAGCAGGTATTCGACCTTTTCCTGATCTAACTCCACCGCTTTAAAAGAAAGACCGGGAAGATCAAGAAGATACTTGGTGAGTGCACCGCTCCCCGGACCAACCTCTAGCAGCTGGTAAACGGGCCGCTGTTGTAAGGCTTCCACAATTTTTCTGCAAATGTTTTCATCTTGCAAAAAATGTTGGCCCAGAGATTTTTTCAGGATGTACATCGTTACAAATGTACTCGGATTGACCAAGCAATTATTCGTAATTTTACTGCAATTCAAAAGCATGAGTACACCCAAACCGGTAATTGGCATTTCTTGTGGAGACCTAAATGGTATTGGCATTGAAATAATCATCAAAACATTTATGGACGGCAGAGTGCTGGATCACTGCACTCCTGTGATCTTTGCTTCCAACAAGGCTATTAATTTTTACAAGAAAACCATTCCTGATTGCAACTTGAATTATACCAGCTGTAAAGAATTGAATCGAATTAATCATAAACAGATCAATGTTTTCAATTGCTGGGAAGAAGAGGTAAATATTAAACCAGGGGAGCTTACATTAGAGGGTGGCAAGTACGGTGTTCTTTCCTTGAAAACAGCTGTAACCGCTTTGAAGCAGCAACAAATTGACGGTTTGTTGACCGCTCCGATTCATAAGAAAAATATTCAGTCCTTCGATTTTTCCTACACAGGACATACCCCCTTCTTGAAAGACTTTTTTGGAGCCAAGGATGTGGTAATGTTGATGACGGCAACTGCATTGCGGGTAGCCTTAGTTACGGAACATGTATCCGTTGCACAAGTTGCTGGACAATTGACCAAGGAAAAAATTCTCTCAAAAATCCAAACCTTACACCAAAGTCTACAACAGGATTTTGGCATAGACAGGCCACGTATTGCGATACTGGGTTTAAACCCTCATGCCGGTGATGAAGGATTGATCGGGAAGGAGGAGGAATCTATTATTGGTCCGGCAATTAAAGAAGCAAAGAATAATAACATCCTTGCGGTGGGGCCCTATCCTGCCGATGCATTTTTTGCCAGAGGAAGTTATGTGCAATTTGATGCCGTGTTGGCCATGTATCATGATCAGGGACTGGTGCCCTTCAAAACATTAGCCGGAGATGATGGGGTTAACTATACTGCAGGGCTCCCTGTAGTACGCACTTCACCCGATCATGGTGTAGCATTTGATATTGCTGGAAAAAATAGTGCAGACCCCACCTCATTTATGACAGCTGCTTTTACTTGTATTGATATTATCAATCAACGAAAGGGTTATGCAGCAGATAGAAGTAATCCATTGCGGAGCACTTCCAGAGCAATGCTAGCCAATGCAAAAGATGAAGCTATAGAGGATTGATCAACTACTTCTTATACTGGGGGATCAAGCCTTTGGCAAGCTCCACCATTTTCTTGATACCCTCTTCAGGCAGATTACCTTTTTTGAATGCTGCCATCACATCTGCAAGTTTGTTGTCCATCTCCATTAAGAAATGCTCTTCAAACTCCTTCACGCGATTAACGGCAACATCCTTTAATAATCCGTTTGTACCAAGATAGATGATAGCTACCTGCTTCTCCACGGTAAATGGAGTGTATTGAGCTTGTTTCAAAATTTCCACGTTACGTGCCCCCTTGTCAATTACATTCTTGGTAGCAGCATCCAAGTCTCCACCGAATTTGGAGAAGGCCTCCAACTCACGGTAAAGTGCCTGGTCTAACTTGAGGGTACCTGCCACTTTTTTCATGGACTTGGTCTGTGCGTTTCCTCCCACACGGCTTACTGAGATACCCACGTTGATGGCTGGTCTAATACCAGAAAGGAACAGGTTGGTTTCGAGGAATATTTGACCATCCGTAATCGAGATTACGTTGGTAGGGATATAAGCAGACACGTCGCCCGCTTGTGTTTCAATGATCGGAAGTGCGGTAAGTGATCCTCCTCCCTTGATCAAATGACGAATGCAATCTGGAACATCATTCATGTTCTTAGCTACATTATCATCGTTGATCACCATGGCAGCGCGCTCCAACAAACGACTGTGTAGATAGAATACGTCACCAGGGTACGCCTCACGTCCTGGAGGACGACGAAGCAACAAGGAAACCTCACGGTAAGCTACCGCCTGCTTTGAAAGATCGTCATAAATGATCAATGCAGGACGACCGGTATCACGAAAAAATTCTCCAATGGCAGCACCGGCAAATGGTGCATAGAATCGAAGTGGTGCCGGATCAGAGGCCGAAGCCGCCACAATGATGGTATAATCCATGGCCCCATTGTCCTGTAATGTTTTCATTAGGCCGGCAATGGTAGAAGCTTTCTGTCCGATAGCCACATAAATACAGTAAACAGGTTTGCCTGCTTCGTAAAATTCTTTCTGATTGATAATGGTGTCCAAGCAAATGGCAGTTTTACCGGTCTGACGGTCGCCAATTACCAACTCACGCTGACCACGTCCGATAGGAATCATGGCATCGATAGCTTTGATACCTGTTTGCAATGGTTCTTTTACAGGTTCACGATAAATTACCCCGGGTGCTTTGCGCTCCAAAGGCATTTCATATAGGTCGCCGGTAATCGGACCCTTACCATCGATGGGTTGTCCTAACGTATTCACTACACGACCTAACATTCCCTCACCCACTTTGATAGAGGCGATCTGTCCGGTACGTTTTACTTTAGTACCTTCCTGAATACCTCCGGTTTCTCCCATCAATACCACACCCACGTTATCTTCTTCCAGGTTCAGGGCAATGGCACGTACACCATTTTCAAATTCCACGAGTTCGCCATAACGTACATTTCCTAAACCATATACACGGGCAATTCCATCTCCGATTTGTAATACAGTACCTACTTCTTCCAGATCAGCAGCAGCATTGAAATTACTCAGCTGTTGTCTGAGTATGGCACTAATTTCATCGGGTTTAATCTCTGGCATATCACTTGATTTACTTGTTATTTGATCTTATATACAAAATCGTTGTTCTCAAATTGCTTTGCAATAGCCCTCAAATCGTAGGCAATGCTGGCATCAATTAATTTATCATCTACCTGTAATACAAAGCCACCAATCAACGAAGGATCAACTTTTTCTTGTAATTCAACCTGCGTATATCCTCCGGATTTTTTTACCTGTTCTAAAATTGACTGTTTTACTGCAGCTGATACCGGAGAGGCGGTGGTTAATTGAACTGTTTTAATTCCCTTCTGCTCTTTATACGTTTTGATAAAAGCCGTGCAGATCTCTGGTAAATAACTTTCTCTGTTTTTGGCAACCAATAGCTGATTGAAAGCATTGGTCAACTCGCTCAAATGAGCTTGTGTAACGGCACGTATAATTTTACCCTTCACATCAGTTTTGATGATGGGGCTACGGAGCATGTTAGCAAAATCACGACTGCTCTTGCACACGTCCTGTAACCACTGCATATCGGCATAAACCTGCTCCAACTGACCTTTCTCTACAGAAAGATCCAGCAGGGATTTGGCATATCGGGCAGCTAAACGTGGATTAGGCATGGGGGAATTAGTTCATTTTAACACCATCAACAAGGCCTTTAATATGCGCTTCCTGCGCAGCCTTATTGCCTAGTTCTTTCCGGAGTACTTTTTCACTCACTTCAATCACCAACTTTCCGACCTGGTTTTTTACTTCAGTAAGTGCAGCCATTTGTTGCGCCTGGATAGCCGCTTGTGTTTCCACCATAATTTTATTGGCTTCCATTTTTGCCTGCTCTTTGGATTCGGCAATGATGCGGTCTTTTGTTTCACGGGCTTCTTTCAGCAATTGCGCACGCTCTTCACGGGCCTTTGCCAATAACGCCTCATTTTCACTTTTTAGCTGCGTCATCTCAGCCTGCACACGCTTGGCTGTTTCCAAGGAAGAAGCGATGCTTTGTTCGCGCTCGCGCAATCCATTGATGATGGTAGGCCATGCGTATTTCGCAAGCAGGAAAAAGACTACTAAGAACGCTAAGAGCGTCCAAATCAGCAGACCAAAACCGGGAGTTAACAGATTCATGCTTTAATGAATTTCATTTTTTTAAAAAAGAGAACTACCGCGTCATCCGCCGTGTGCATCGGACGCAGTAGAGTGATTACATGAGCAGTAATCAAAGCACCATGGCTAAAAAGCCTAATATGATCGCAAACAAAGCAGCTCCTTCTACAAGGGCCGCCATCAGGATCATGTTACCGCGGATGTCATTGCTGGCTTCAGGCTGGCGGGCAATGGCCTCGAGGGCACCTTTACCAATCTGTCCGATGCCAACACCGGCTCCGATAGCCGCAAGACCTGCTCCAACCGCACCACCAGCGTTTGCAATTTCAGCTAGCAGCATTACATTCATAAAATCCATGTGATTTGTATTGAGGGTTAAAAAATAAAAGGTTAGTGATGTACTCCTTGTGCTGAGTCATGATGATCGCCTTCCAGGGCTTGACCAATAAATACAGCGCTGAG
>VGGR01000014.1 GCA_016868585.1 Bacteroidota bacterium | reverse complement strand
TTTCATTCGCTTTGTTTTTCTTTCGACTAAAGTAGTCTTTGATATGTCCTTTACTACATTCGATTAAATTATCTAAGGCTCTTATTACTTCCTCATCTGAGTTGTCAAACACTTTTAATTCTTTATGCAAGATTCTAAAAAGAGTTATTATTTGTGAAGCGTCACAACCTTGCTTTAATCTCAATGCTTCAGGTTTTGTTTTTTTCAAATGATTAAGCACTTTTAGGGCATTCATAACCCCCATGCTTGTAATTCCTTTATTCTCGATTAAAAAGTCATCAGATATTTTTATAAAATTGGTAACGAATACAGTTCTTTCCTCATTGGAATCTGCTTTTTTAAGAGTTGATTCTATCCAATCAATGACATTTTCAACATAAGTTTTGTCTTGTGGATGACTTGTGAGTATGACATTATAATCACGAAGTTTTTGTAATATGATAATGTTTCGTTTATTCATGGCTCAATGTGTTATTGATTTTATTAATGGATCTAGCGAGTCTCTCTTGCGTAATTCTTCCATATATCTGTGTGGTTTTAATGCTGGTGTGTCCCAACAGTTTGCTAAGCTCTTCAATCGGCATTTCATTGTTTAGGCAAATTGTGGTGGCAAAGGTGTGCCTTGCAATGTGGTGGGTTATGGCCCTGATACCGGCCAGGTCGGCAATGACTTTTAAATAAGCATTTACTTTTTGGTTGCTGATTTTGGGAAGTATTTTCTTTAAAATCTTCCTTTCATTGGAGTCGCTATACTTATCAATGATTGATTTGGCTATTTCTAGTATGGGTATGTCAATGGTGTGGCCGGTTTTAGCTTGTGTAAAATGAATAAAGTAGTTTTTCTTCTCTTTAAAAAGGCTTTTGATAGAAAGGCTCTGTGCGTCTTGAAAACGAATGCCAGTGTATACTGAAAAAAGAAAAATGTCTTTTACTCTGCTTAGGCTTTCGTTGGTGGAGAGGTCTAGCGCAATTAATTTATCCAGTTCGGACTGGGTTAAAAATTCTCGGTTGGTTTTTTGGCTTTTTAGTTTAAAAGTAGCGTAGGGTTGGTGTGTGGTGATTCCTTCGGCATAGGCCTTTCGCAAAATAGTTTTTAGGCGGGTGTGGTATTTATTTGCGGTGTTCCGGTGTAGTTGTTGAGTGGACTTTAAAAAAACGTCATAGGCATTAATAAAGGAGTAGTTGATTTGGGAGAGGCGGTATTCACTCACTTTATACTTTGCTTCCAGAAAGGTTTTGAGGCTTTTTAGGGACTGTTTGTATTTTTCTAGGGACAAGGCTTGTATTTCTGCTTTTTGACTTATTTCCAAAATATGGGTGTCAAAGTAGTACAGTAGGCCGATTTCTGCTTTTGCCTTGCCCGTGAGTAGGTTTTTAATGATTTTGGCCGAAATGGGTAGGTTGTTTCGCTTCAGCTCTGCAAAAGTGTCATAGGCTTGATTTTTAAGGCTTACTAATTCTCGGTTAATGCTAGTTTGATTTTTAGTCATCTGCTTTCTTTCATCCCACTCTTTGGGGGTGTAACTATATCCGGTGTAGATTTCCGCCTTATTTCGGCTGTAAATGAGTCTGAGATAGATTGGATAAGAGGCACTTTTGCTTTTATCGTCTTTATAGAGGTAGAATTTCGTGGATAGGTTCGGCATAGCCAAGGATATTTTTACTGAAACATTTTAGCTTTTACTGAAACATTACTGAAGCAATTTAGCGAAAAAGGACGAAGTAAAACGAAGCTTACTGAAACAAAAATGGCCTTGATTATTGGGAATCAAAGCCATTCAAAGACCCTTGGGGGAACCTTGCGGACCGGACGGGACTCGAACCCGCGACCTCCGCCGTGACAGGGCGGCATTCTAACCAACTGAACTACCGATCCGTTTCCCGATTTTTGGGAGGGCAAAGATAGCGTCGGACCTTTTCTGTTCCAAATCAATTTTGGTTCTAAACAGTATTGGTTTTTACAATTCCCATGGAGGTCAATTCTCGCAATATCTGTAATTTCAACCCTCACTACCAACTCCATGCCAGCAAAAAATAACCGACAATTTATTGGGTTTGAGCAACCCCTCAAAGAGCTCATTGAGGAGATCAACGATCTGGAGCAAAAATCTGCAAAAGGTAAAGTTGATTACACTGAGGTGATTGAGAAACTAAATCAGCAGTTACTTGAGAAAAGAACTGAGTTGACAAAGAATTTAACCAGTTGGCAGCGTGTACAATTAAGCAGACATCCCGACAGGCCTTATACGCTCAAGTATATTGAGAAGATGACCAGCAATTTTATTGAATTGTATGGCGACCGTAACGTAAAAGACGATAAAGCTATGGTAGGTGGATTTGCCTCGCTTGAAGGGGAGACCGTGATGTTTATTGGCCAACAGAAAGGCATCAACACTAAAACCAGACAGCTTCGAAACTTTGGAATGGCCAATCCGGAAGGGTACAGAAAGGCGCTGCGCTTGATGAGACTGGCAGAAAAGTTTAATAAACCCATTGTAGCGTTGATAGACACGCCCGGTGCCTTCCCAGGCCTGGAAGCAGAGGAAAGAGGCCAGGGAGAGGCTATTGCACGCAACATCTACGAAATGATCCGGCTCAAAGTACCAGTGATCTGTGTGATAATTGGGGAGGGTGCAAGTGGTGGAGCGCTTGGTATTGGCGTGGGCGACCGTGTTTACATGATGGAAAATACATGGTACAGCGTAATTAGTCCTGAGAGTTGTTCTTCCATTTTATGGAGGAGTTGGGATAAAAAAGAAATTGCCGCAGAACAACTCCGGTTAACTGCGGATCGAATGCTTGAGTATGGATTAATAGATGGAATTATTCCCGAACCAGCCGGGGGGGCACATTGGGATTATAATCAAGCTGCCCGGCAACTTAAAGATTTTCTGGTCCCGGTTTTACGATCCCTGCGTGAAATTCCTGCCGAGAAAAGAGTGCTGGACCGCATAGAGAAATTTGGGCGAATGGGATTTTGGGAAGAATAGTTGATCCATTTTTTACCAGTAACATTCATGAACCTGCAACCTATTTTTAGCGGGACAGGTATTGCTATTATAACCCCTTTTTCAGCGGAGGGTGCCGTTGATTGGGCAGACTTTCAACGATGTCTGGATTTTTGGATGGAGGGTGGGGTGGAATACCTGTTTGTGCTGGGAACCACGGGTGAAAGTGCCACTATTCATGGAGACGAAAACTAAGCTATTTTCACTTTTGTTCAGCAATATGCAGCGGGGCGTATACCACTTGTTGCCGGGCTAACGCATTCCCTAAAGAATTTGCAAACATGGTTCGCTATTGTTTGGCAGGTGATTTTGAAAAAGCACGTCCGCTTCACAACAAGTATCTTGAGATGATTGCTGCCTTTTTTACGGAAGGTAGTCCGGCTGGGATCAAGGCGGTGGGGTCAGCAATGGGACTTTGTAAGAACAAATTTCGTATGCCTGTCTGGCCGGTTGGCCAAGTTCACCAAGAAAAAATAAAGACCTTGTCAGATCAAGTAGGTCACTCCTTGTAAGGCGTTTTCGCTTGCTGAAAAAATTGTTCTGGCCTCTTTCTCAAAGTCATGTATGCTTTCATATTGACCACTAAAATGTCCCAGCAGTAATCGTTTTACTTTTGCTTTTTTCGCAAAGGTTGCCGCTTGTTTGGCTGTTGAATGGAAGCGAAGCGCTGCCTTTTCATGTTGATTATCTAAATAAGTAGACTCATGGTACAGCAGACTAGCCTCTGCTACGTGGGGCAGCATTTGCTCGTCGTATCTTGTGTCTGCACAGTACGCATAAGAACGAGGCTTATTGTATTGGGAACTTAATTTGCGGGGCAACTCTTTCTCTTGAAATAAAAAGCCAAAGCATTCAATACGATGGTCTGTAGGGAAGCAAGAAATAATTATTTCTTCATTCTCGACTAGTTTGCCCGGGGAACTAATAGGATGAATCTGCAACTCAAAAGGTAAGCGTGTGGAGGCAAGGTTGAGTTGCATTCCAATAATTTCTTTTAGCGGAGAAGGGCCATAAACATGCAGATCTTGTTGTCTGTTTAACAGCCCAAAGCTATTGATGAGTCCAATAAGGCCAAAGTAGTGGTCGCCGTGCAGATGGGAAATAAAGATGTGGGAGATGCGGCTATACCGAATTTTGTACCTCATGAGCTGCATCTGTGTTCCTTCTCCGCAGTCAATCAAAAATTTATTTCCATTAAAGGAAACCAGTTGGCTGGTGGGGAATCGTTCATAAGCCGGAACCGCCGAGTTATTCCCTAGAATAGTAACTGAAAACATAAGTTCAAAATAGTTATAGTCAATTGTCGTAGCCGTTCAACAACTCACGTTCGATTTCCTCCATTTGCAAGATATCCCAAGCTTCACTTTCTGTGGGGGTAATATTCATCATTTCGTATACCCCGGCTTCAATAAGGGCATCCTCCACAGCGGGTTGTATTCCGCAATAAACAAAAGAATGTTGTTGGGCATAAAATTCTTTTTGAATGACTGCCAGAGACTGGGGAACTTCTTTTTCAATTTCTTCTACTGCTGACATGACTACCACGAGGTGGGTCATTGCTTCAGCCGATGAACTGTCAGCTTCATGCCATTTTTTTAGCATTCCCAATAATTCGACTGCCAACATAGCAGTTAAATGAGGTTCCAAAATGCTAACCACTTTAAATCGCTCTTTGGTATCAATTTTGATTTTCATAGACTTGTGTCCGGGATTGGTTTATTAACAGGAGTTTATAACTGACCCAATACCCTTTCCGAAATTATTCGTTAATATTGTAACAACAGTAATATTTCAGTAAAATGGATAGTAATTTTTCGGCTCAGGTCAAGGAAATTATCTCCTTTAGCAGGGAGGAAGCGCTGCGTTTGGGAAATGATTTCATTGGCACTGAGCATTTACTCTTAGGAATGATTCGCGAAGGCGAAAACACTGCCGTGCGGATCCTAAAGAGCTTCAACGTGGATATCTATGAACTTCGAAAAGAAATTGAATTAGCGGTAAAGGACAAGACGGGAAAAAATGTCGCTAATATTAATTCATTGCCCTTAACCAAGCAAGCAGAAAAAGTTATTCGTGTTACAGTGCTTGAGGCAAAAGCCTTAAAAAGCAACACCGTTGAAACAGAACATTTGATGCTTTCCATTTTGAAGAACAAAGAAAATATTGCCACGCAAATCCTCAACCAATTTGATGTGGACTATGATCTATTTCGTCAGGAGTTGGGTATTGTAAAATCAAATGAACCTCGGGCAGAATTTTCTGAGGAAAGCGAAGAAGAGTTTGAAGAGGAGAAAAAAACCGGTTCTTTGAAATCCGCTCCAAAGACCGGAAGTACTTCCAAAAGCAAAACACCAGTGTTGGACAATTTTGGACGCGATATTACTCGAATGGCGGAGATGGGTACACTGGATCCTATTGTAGGAAGGGAGAAGGAAATTGAAAGAGTGTCTCAAATTCTCTCTCGTCGAAAGAAAAACAACCCTATTCTGATTGGAGAACCAGGTGTAGGTAAGACAGCGATCGTTGAGGGATTGGCCCTTCGGGTTGTGCAACGTAAAGTATCCCGCGTACTTTTTGACAAACGGGTAATCTCACTTGATCTAGCGGCTTTAGTGGCCGGAACAAAATACCGTGGGCAATTTGAAGAACGGATGAAGGCCATCATGAACGAATTGGAGAAAAATCGTGATGTGATCCTTTTCATTGACGAATTACACACCATTGTGGGGGCGGGTGGTGCCAGTGGATCTCTTGACGCCAGCAATATATTCAAACCTGCTTTAGCCAGGGGCGAACTCCAATGCATTGGTGCTTCTACCTTAGATGAGTATCGCATGCATATTGAAAAAGACGGAGCCTTGGATCGTAGATTTCAGAAAGTGATCATTGATCCGCCCAGTGTGGATGAGACTATTCAGATATTAAATAATATCAAGAATAAATACGAAGATTATCACAATGTGAGCTATGATCAACAAGCTATTGATGCTTGTGTAAAACTCAGTGATCGATATATTACGGATCGTTTGTTACCAGACAAGGCCATTGACGTATTGGACGAGGTGGGCGCCAGAGTGCATTTAAAGAATATCAATGTACCTGTTTCGATCACAGAGCTGGAACAGAAAATTGAAGAGGTTAAAGTTGAAAAGAATAAAGTTGTCAAGAGCCAGAAATTTGAGGAGGCTGCCTCCCTTCGTGATACAGAGAAAAAGTTACAGGAGGAGTTGGAGCGTGCAAAAGGAGAATGGGAGGAAGAAAGTAAACATAAAAAGTTTCCAATAGGGGAGAAAGATATCGCCGAAGTAGTTAGTATGGTGACAGGTATTCCTGTCAAGCGAATGGTGCAGGCGGAGACGGAAAAGCTGCGTCGCATGGCAGATGATATGGGCGGTATGGTTATTGGCCAGGATGAGGTCATTCAAAAGGTCGTAAAGGCTATTCAGCGTAACCGAGTGGGATTGAAAAACCCAAAGAAGCCTATTGGTACTTTTATCTTCCTAGGACCTACCGGTGTTGGGAAAACCGAGCTTGCTCGGGCACTTACGAGACATCTATTCGATTCCGAGGATTCGCTGATTCGAATAGATATGAGTGAGTACATGGAAAAATTTACCGTCAGCCGGTTAATTGGGGCGCCCCCCGGTTATGTTGGCTACGAAGAAGGGGGTCAATTAACAGAAAGGGTCAGACGTAAGCCTTACAGTGTGATCCTGTTAGATGAGATTGAAAAAGCGCACCCGGATATCTATAATATTTTATTGCAGGTGTTGGATGATGGTCTCCTAACAGATGGTTTGGGACGAAAAGTTGATTTCAAGAATACCTTGATTATTATGACCTCCAATATCGGTGTAAGGCAATTAAAAGATTTTGGGGCGGGTGTTGGATTTACCACCAGTGCCAAAATGGAATCAGCGGATGAGGCAAATAAGGCTGTAATTGAAAAAGCATTAAAGAAAACATTTTCACCAGAGTTCCTAAACCGTATAGATGATGTAATTATTTTCAATAGCCTAACAAGGGAGAATATCTTCAATATTATTGATATCCTCATGAAGGGAGTGATGAAGCGGTTGACAAACCTTGGATTTAGTTTAGAGCTTACTGAAAAAGCCAAAAGCTTTTTAGCCGACAAAGGGTACGACGTTCAGTTTGGTGCAAGGCCTTTACACCGGGCTATTCAAAAGTATCTGGAAGATCCGCTGGCTGAGGAAATCCTGAATCTCAATGTCAAGGAGGGTGATGTGTTGATCGCTGATACCAATGAGGAGCAAACAAAATTATTCTTTTCCTATAAGGAAAGAGCCTCCACGCCTACCCAGGCGTCTTGATTGCCAATGCCTGATAAAAACATTATTATAGCTTTGGATGGGTGGTCCGGATGTGGCAAGAGTACATTAGCTAAAGCAATGGCAAAGGCATTGGGATATGTTTTTGTGGATAGTGGTGCCATGTATCGTGCTATCACACTTTATTTTATCCGTAATCAGGTTGATGTTGCTGACCATATTGCTGTTGAAAAGGCATTAGCTTCCATTCAACTGCAATTTATTTTCAACCCTGCAAAAGGATCCAGTGATATTTTATTGAATGGTGAAAATGTGGAAGTCCTGATCAGAGAAATGGAAGTGGCTTCTCGTGTCAGCGAAGTAGCGGCTATAGCCAGGGTGCGTCAGTTTGCTGTTCAGCAGCAACAACGGTTAGGCGAAAAAAAGGGGATCGTAATGGATGGTAGAGACATTGGTACGGTAGTGTTCCCCCAAGCGGAATTAAAAATATTCATGACGGCTGATAAAGAAATCCGTGTGCAAAGACGGCTAAAGGAGTTGAAAGAAACAAATGCAGCCATCACAGCAGATTTGATTCGCGAAAATCTTGAACAACGCGATTATCTGGATGCCAATAGAGCGGAAAGTCCCTTGCGGCAAGCAAGAGATGCCCGAGTACTTGATAATTCTACCCTAAACCCCGAGCAACAATTTACATTGGCCATGGGATGGGTTAGGGAAGTAATTGGTCAAGCACATTGAAGCGATTAATTCCTTCTTTTTATTCCAATTAATTCCACCTCAAATACAAGCATGGAACCGCCTGGTATAGACATGTAGTCATACTCTCCGTATCCAAGCTGATAAGGGATATAGAATTTGTATGTAGCGCCTATCTGCATGAGTTGAAGACCTTCGGTCCAACCTTTTATTACACCATTAAGTGGAAAGCTAATCGGGTGACCACGGTCGTAAGAATTATCAAATCCTTTCCCGTCAATATATGTACCTCTGTAGTGACAAGTTACTGTATCTGTAGCTGCTGGACTTTGGCCATCTCCGGCAGTTATGATTTCATATTGAAGTCCACTCTTGGTGGTAATTACGCCGGCTCTTTTTTTGTTCTCCGCTAAAAACTTCTCCCCGGCGTCTTTGTTTAGTTTTGATTTTTCATTTTGTAATCGTGTCATATAAGTGTTTAAAAGGGTGTTTGAACTATTATTGTCCAACAGGGTAGTGCGCCCATTCAACAAATCATTGACCGCAGCTCCAATGGGGCTTTTACAAAAACCAGCTATTGTCTTACAGCGTTTTTAGCACTTCGTTCATGCTTCTCACTGCATCGGCACTTTTATCAAATGCAGCCTGCTCTGTTTCATTCAATTGAAAGTCTATGATTTTTTCCCAACCATCTTTTCCTATTATTACCGGCACTCCCATACAAATATCATTTTGCTTGTACTCTCCTTGTAAGGAAACACAGCAAGTGAAGAGTTTCTTTTCGTCTCTGACAATTGATTCCACCAGTGCAGCAGCGGCAGCTCCCGGGGCATACCAGGCAGAAGTACCAATCAATGCTGTTAATGTAGCACCTCCTACCATCGTGTCTCTAACAATTTTATCTTGTTCTTCCTGATTTAAAAACTGCGTAACAGGAACGCTGTTCCATGTGGACATTCTAATTAATGGAATCATAGTCGTGTCTCCGTGACCACCGATAACCACCGCGTTGAGATCCGCCGGACTGCAATTCAACTGCTGACTGAGTTGATATTTAAACCGACTGCTATCGAGTATTCCGCCCATTCCTATGATCCTGTTTTTGGAAAGACCCGTTGATTGTAATGCCAGATAAGTCATGGTATCCATAGGGTTGCTCACCACAATGATGATAGCATTTGGAGAATGAGTGAGTATGTTTGAGCATACACCTTTTACGATCCCTGCATTCACTCCGATTAATTCTTCTCGGGTCATGCCGGGTTTACGCGGCAATCCAGAAGTGATCACCACCACATCGCTTCCGGCAGTTTTTGTGTAGTCGTTAGTGCTGCCTACTATACGTGTATCAAAACCCAATAAGGTTGCTGTTTGCATCATGTCCTGAGCTTTACCCTCGGCAGTACCCTCCTTTATGTCCAGTAAAACCAGCTCCTCGCAGAGTTCTTTTCTGGCAATATTATCTGCGCAGGTGGCACCCACGGCTCCTGCTCCTACAACGGTTATTTTCATAGTGAAAAATTTTCGCAAAGGTAGCAGTTTTGTGGGCAGCGAGTCTCGATGTATCTTTGCGGCCACAAAATTTTTTCATGGCAAATACAGCAGACATCAGCCGGGGACTCATCATTAAGTTAGACGGCAGCCTTTATTCGGTAGTTGAATTTGGAGAGAATAAAACGGCTCGTGCAGCGGCTAAGGTTTGGGCAAAGCTCAAGGGAATCGACAACAACCGCAGCATTGACAAAACCTGGAATTCCGGAGACACTATTTTCCCGGTACGTGTAGAGCGGAAAGCCTACCAGTTCCTATACAAAGACGATACAGCTTATAATTTCATGGACAATGAAACCTTTGAACAGGTGGCTGTTGAAGAAAAGTTGGTGGATGCCCCCCAGTTTTTAAAAGATGGACAGGAGGTGAGTGTACTTTTTAATACTGAGACAGAAACACCCATGTCGGTGGAATTGCCAGATAAAATTGTGTTGCTGGTGACCTATACCGAGCCAGGCTTGAGAGGCGACACGGCTACCCGTACTTTAAAGCCCGCCACCGTGGAAACAGGTGCAAAGGTCAATGTTCCACTTTTTGTCAATGAAGGCGAGTTAATTCGGGTTAACACTAAAACGGGTGATTATGTGGAGCGAGTGAAAGAAGTATAAAAAACTTAAAACCGATAATTGCCCGATTTTTACAAAATCGGGCTTTTTTTGCCTGTTTTTGACCAAAAAATGATAAAAAATACTCAAAAATACAAGATTTCTGGTCACTCAGTTATTACCTTAGCATCCCAATCCGAGCTCATCTAAACTAACTTAAACTTGAAAAACATGGATTTTAAACAGATTCAGGAGTTGATCAAGTTGGTCAACAAATCCAATATTGGAGAAGTTACCATTGAACAAAAAGACTTTAAAGTAACAGTCAAACAGAAAGAAGGCAAGATAACCCAGCTTGTTAATGCCGCCACACCTATGCAATCAGCCCAGGTGTATTCTCCGACTGCTGCGCCTCTACCCGCCACCACCCCAAGGGCTGAAAAGCCTAAGCCGGCTGCTACCGCTGATAATTTAATTCCGATAAAAAGTCCCATGATCGGTACTTTTTATCGGAAAGCATCTCCAGACAAACCTAATCTGGCAGAGGTAGGCACAGAGATCAATCCCGGCAGCGTAGTATGTATCATTGAAGCCATGAAGCTTTTTAACGAGATCGAAAGTGAAATAAAAGGTCGCGTAGTAAAAGTTCTTGTTGATGATGCCTCACCTGTTGAGTACGATCAACCGCTATTCTTAGTTGAACCTGCCTGAACTATTAAAACGAATTAGCCGCATTATGTTTAAGAAAATCCTCATTGCCAACAGAGGCGAAATTGCTTTGCGTATAATGCGAACGGCAAGAGAGATGGGTATCAAAACAGTTGCCGTTTATTCCACTGCTGATCGGGATAGTTTGCATGTAAGATTTGCTGATGAAGCTGTCTGTATTGGAACGCCGCAGAGTCGTGATTCTTACTTGAATATTGCCAATATCATGTCTGCAGTTGAAATTACCAATGCAGATGCCGTTCATCCCGGATATGGTTTTTTAGCTGAGAATTCTCGCTTTGCCAGAATCTGTAATGAACATGGGATTAAATTTATTGGTCCCAATCCGGAAATGATCGATGCAATGGGAGATAAGATCACAGCCAAAGAGACTATGATCAAGGCTGGAGTCCCCGTTGTACCTGGTGGTGAAGGACTTTTAAAAAGTGTTGAAGAAGCAAAAGGCTTGGCTCGAGAAATGGGTTATCCCATTATTTTGAAGGCAACAGCTGGCGGTGGAGGAAAAGGAATGCGAATAGTAGCGGAGGAATTTGAATTGGAAAAAGCTTACGATACGGCTAAGGCCGAGGCGTTATCTTCATTCAAGAATGATGGGATATACATGGAAAAATTTGTGGAGGAGCCTCGTCATATTGAAATACAGATTGCTGGCGATCAATACGGAAATGTCTGTCATCTAAGTGAACGGGATTGTTCCATACAAAGACGTCATCAAAAATTAGTGGAGGAATCTCCTTCTCCATTTATGACAACTGAATTACGCTACAAAATGGGGGAAGCTGCCAAGAAAGCTGCAGCTGCCATCAATTATGAAAGTGTGGGCACCATAGAGTTTTTGGTAGACAAGCACAGCAACTTTTATTTCATGGAAATGAACACCCGCATCCAGGTGGAACATTGTGTAACGGAAGAAGTGATCAACTATGATTTAATTAAAGAACAAATCTTAATAGCTGCGGGCCATCGTATTTCTGGTAAAGATTATTTTCCACAGATGCATGCTATAGAATGTCGTATCAATGCCGAGGATCCTTATAATGATTTTAGACCCTCTCCCGGAAAAATTACGGTTTGTCATCAACCAGGTGGTCATGGGGTACGCGTAGACAGTCATGCGTACGCAGGCTATGTTATTCCACCTTACTATGACTCCATAATCGGCAAGTTGATAACGGTAGCCCAGACCCGACAAGAAGCTATTCAAACAATGTATCGTGCATTAAGTGAGTATGTGATCGAAGGGGTAAAAACTACTATTCCCTTTCATTTACAATTAATGCGGGACAAACGATTCATTAGTGGTGATTTTAACACTAAATTTCTGGAATCGTTTAAGTTGAGATAAGCTAAAAACCTGCTACACTATCATCGCCTCTTCTATCGGCAATCACTTCCAATTTGCCGTCCTGTAAAACACGTATTAATTCTGTACGACCAATACTGTTTCTTTCCCTGGCCAATTGATAGCCCATGGTTTTCAACGACATTTTTATTTCCTCGGGAAATCCCTTTTCCGTCACGAGTTCATCAGGAAGCCATTGATGATGAAATTTCGGCTTATATACGGCATCCTCAGCAGATAAATCAAATTCCAAAAGATTAATCAGGGTCTGAAATACTTGATTGGGGATGGTAGTTCCACCCGGTGTTCCTACTACAATGTAGGGCTTTCCATTTTTAGTTACAATTGTAGGGGTCATTGAACTTAACATCCTTTTTCCAGGTTGTATAGAATTTGCCTCTCCTCCCAGTGCTCCATACATATTGGGAACGCCAGGGCGAACACTAAAGTCATCCATTTCGTCATTGATAAAAAAGCCAGCTCCGCCAATGACAGTTCTACTCCCATAAGAATTATTGAGGGTGGTGGTTACTGCCACGGCATTTCCCTGGCCATCCATTACACTCAAGTGGGTTGTTTCATCACTTTCTTTTGGAAGAGGTTTGCCTGGATGAACTTGTTTGCTATCTGTTGCTTTTTCAGGATTGTAGTCTTTCATGCGCATTTTTATGTAACCGGGCGTCACCAATTCTCTGACTGGAACAGGATAAAAGTCGGCATCTCCCATATATTCAGCGCGATCAGCATAAGCTCTTCGCATAACCTCCGTCATGAGTTGAACGGAAGCAAGTGAATGAAAGCCCATTGACTTCAAATTTTTATCCTCCACTATTTTCATCATTTGATTGAGTAATAGACCACCACTGCTTGGCATGGGCATACTCACAATGACAACATCTTTGTAAGCAAAACGATGGGGTGTTCTTGATACGGCTTTATAATTTTTTAAATCCTCCAATGAAATAATTCCATTTCCGCGCCTCATTTCTTCTACAATTAATTGGGCTGTTTCTCCTTCATAGAAGCCAGCTTTTCCTTTTTCTGTAATTCTTTTAAGCGTTGCTGCCAGTTGAGGTTGACGCAAGGTGTCCCCTTCTTTCCATCCTTGTTCTTTCAAAAAAACAGGGGCTTGTGTATTGTATTTTTTAAGATCATTCTGAATAGCATTTAATCCCCTGGCTTCTGCAGCGGTAATGCAGAATCCATTTGTGGCTAACTCAATAGCGGGATTAATCAGCTTGTCAAATGATAGTTTAGCGTAAGGGTAACTGGCAAATAATCCAGCTACAGTACCGGGAACTCCGGCCGCTAAATGCCCTAATTGACTTTTCTCCGTATTTGCTTGTCCATTACTTTCTATATATAGGTCTTTGTGAGCGGCAGCAGGTGCTTTTTCTCTGTAATCGATGGCCAGCTGCTTCCCATTGCTTAATTGGCCTACTAAAAACCCTCCACCGCCCAAATTTCCTGCATTGGGATATACCACTGCCAGCGCCAATTGCGTGGCAATAGCCGCATCAAAGGCATTCCCCCCTTGTTTGAGTATGGCTGCACCTACCAAACTGGCCAATGGATGGGCCGAGGCAACAGCTCCTTTATGGGCAATCAGTTTCTTTTCGATTTTATAGGCAAAGGGATTGATGCCTGCTTGTTGAAGAGCTTGTCCAAAACCTGCCATTCCACTTAAAACGGCAATACAGAGTACGAATTGTTTTTTCATATGTAGACAATTATAAGCTAAACTACGGAACACAAAACAAACCTTAACTTGCTAGTCTAAATTTTCTCTATGAAAAAGCATATGCTGTGGTTGTGCTTACTACAACTCTTATTTAGCAGTGTTCAGGCACAACTAAAATCTCCGTCTGATTTTTTAGGTTATCCATTGGGCAGCCGGCATACACCTCATCATTTGGTGCAGCGGTATCTGGAATATGTAGCTACACTCAAGCCCAGTCAGGTCCAGTTACGTGAATATGGTCGTACCCAGGAAGACAGGCCCCTTCTTTTGCTGGCCATTTCCTCTCCTCAAAACATGAGCAGATTGGAGGAAATAAGAAAAACAAATCTGGCACTTACCAACGGTTCTGTTTTATTTAATGACCATCAACTCAAAACATTACCTGCCATAGTTTGGTTAAGTTATAATGTGCATGGAAATGAGGCCTCCTCAACCGAGGCGGCTATGTTAACCCTGTTTGAACTGTTACGAGAAGGATCAGATTGTACACCATGGCTTACAAACACGATTGTATTGATTGATCCCTGTTTAAATCCAGATGGGAGAGATCGCTATGTAAATTGGTATCAGTCTGTGGTTGGAAAAAGTTTTAACGCAAATCCACTTTCCAGAGAGCACCAAGAACCCTGGCCTGGTGGCCGGTCCAATCATTATTACTTTGATTTGAACAGGGACTGGGCATGGCTGACACAATTAGAAAGTCAGCAGCGAATAAAACTCTATCGAAGTTGGATGCCGCATGTGCATGTGGATTTGCATGAACAAGGCTTTAATGAGCCTTATTATTTTGCACCGGCTGCGGAACCTTATCACGAAGTGATCACAACCTGGCAGCGGAGATTTCAACAGGAGATTGGTACTAACCATGCTCGTTACTTTGATCAAAATGGTTGGTTGTATTTTACTAGGGAGCGTTTTGATCTTCTCTACCCATCCTATGGGGATACCTATCCGGTCTATAATGGCTCTATTGGTATGACCTATGAGCAAGGAGGAATCAGAGCAGGATTAGGGGTTGTTAACGAAGATGGAGACACGCTTACATTATATCATCGGCTTATACATCATGTTACTACTTCGCTTAGTACAATTGAAGTAAGTGCAGGTCAACAACAGAAGCTTGTGCAGGAGTTTACTGCATTTTTCGAAAATGGCAGAAGTAAAGGAATGGGGGGATACAAATCTTTTATTATAAAAGGTGATGCTACCCGAGAAGCTTATTTGCAAAAATTATTGGCATTACTTGATGCTCATAGTATTGAATATAGCACTGGCACTAACACTGTTGCAAAAGGGTATCATTATGGTACTGCCAAAGAAGAGGCATTCTCGGTAACCGCTGCTGATATTGTAATCAATACCGCACAAACAAATGCGGCTTTAGTCCAGGTTTTATTTGAGCCTCGAACCTTGTTAGCCGATTCTGCTACCTATGATATCACAGCATGGTCTTTGCCTTATGCCTATGGACTACAAGCCTATGCCACAAAGGAAAAAATTACGCAAGGGGCAAGTTGGAAGCCTTCGCCTGTATCCAATACGTCAACAACATATGGTTATGCGCTTCCCTGGATCAGCCCCGCTGCAGCCTCTTTTGCCGCACGGCTACTGCAAGCGGGTATTAAGCTTCGTTATGCGGAGGACAGTTTTTATACCAATGGCAAAAAGTTTAATCCGGGAACAATATTGATCTTGAAAACCTCAAATGAAAGATGGGGTGATACATTTTTTGAAAAGGTTAGCACTTGGGCAAATGAGCAATCAATAAATATTGTTCCACTTTCCTCAGGGCTTGTTCAGCAAGGAGCAGATTTTGGTAGTGATAAAGTGCATCCGCTTCGTGCACCACGCGTTGCATTATTGAGTGGTGAGGGAACCTATAGTCTTAGTGTTGGAGAAGTATGGCATTTTGTTGAAAGGCAATTGAACTATCCAATTACCTTGCTAAACCTAAACTCATTTTCGGCTACTGACCTTACCGGGTTTGATGTTTTGGTATTGGCAGAAGGGCGTTATCGGTTTTTAGAAAGTAAAGAGTTGTTCGAGGAAGTTCAAAAATGGATCCAAGGGGGGGGTAGACTTATTGTGATTGGTGAAACAACCACTCAGCTGGCAAAATTAGATTTGGGATTAGTGCTTCGAAAAGAGGAAAATACAGCCGAAAAAATAACTTCACCTGCCTTATTTAAAAATAGAAACCGGGACCAAATCAGTGCTACCACAGCGGGTTCCATTTGGCGTGTTTCACTCGACGCTTCACATCCGCTGGCATTTGGTTATCCAGGATTTTATTATTCTTTAAAAACCGATGGTTCTCTATTTGAATTACTTAAAGAAGGTAAAGGTTGGAATGTTGGGCAAACACTCCAGGGAGGAGCCTTAGCCGGTTTTGTTGGCAGCCGTCTGCAGCCCATTTTAAATGGAGGACTTGTTATTGGCCAACTGTCTGTTGGTCGTGGAAGTATTAGCTTTTTTGCCGATAATATTTTATTCCGCAATTTTTGGGAAAATGGAAAGCTACTTTTTTGTAACGCTTTATTTTTTGATGCACGATGAAATGGAATAAGCTAGCACTTTTGCTATTAGTTGGACTGCAGCAGTCCTTTGCTCAACCCACTGTTTCTTCCATATACCATGGAATTCAAAAGTTGGGCGTTACCGGTTCTGTTTTATATATAGCCGCGCACCCCGATGACGAAAATACCCGGTTGATTACGTATCTCGCTAATGACCGACTGCTTCGAACAGGTTATCTCTCGTTAACCAGAGGTGATGGTGGGCAAAACTTAATAGGTCAGGAGCAGGGAATTGAGTTGGGGTTAATTCGAACGCAAGAGTTGTTGGCCGCTCGTCGAATTGATGGAGGAGAACAGTTCTTTACCCGGGCATATGACTTTGGTTATTCTAAAACACCTGGGGAAACATTCAGCATTTGGGATCGGGAAAAGATTTTGCATGATATAGTATGGGTAATTAGAACATTTAAACCAGATGTGGTCATTACTCGATTTCCTACAACCGGTGAAGGGGGGCATGGACATCACACGGCCTCTGCGATTCTTGCAGGGGAGGCTGTTAAGGCAGCCGCAGACTCTACACGCTTTTCGTCTCAACTAGCTTATACAGCGGGAATCTGGCGTGTTAAACGATTACTTTGGAATACATTCAATTTTGGAGGTAACGTTACTATCCGTGGGGATCAATTGAGGTTAGATGTAGGCGGGTATAATAGCTTGCTTGGAAAGAGTTACGGAGAAATTGCTGCGCAAAGCCGTAGTCAACACAAAAGTCAGGGATTTGGTGTTCCCATATCAAGAGGGGAAGCGTATGAATACTTTAAATTAATTGACGGCGTGCCTGCTACGAAGGATTTAATGGAAGGTATTTCTCTGGATTGGAGTAGTAGATTTGGGTATAATTTGATCCAACAACAAGTGGATAGCTTAGCAACGCATTTTAATTGGCTAAATCCAAAAGCATCACTTCCCGGCTTGCTCAATTTGTATCAGTCATTGGATGCCCTTACAGCCTCTTCCGTTGTTACGCAGAAGAAAAAAGAACTCAAAGAATTGATATTAGCAGTGAGTGGAATTTATTTAGAGGTAACGGCAACACAGGTACGTGCGGTGCAGGGTGATTCCTTACAGATTACACTTTTGGCAGTTGATCGAATTGGTTCCGCTGCTTCATTGGAAAAAGCACAAGTGCTCGATTTTAATTTAGTTAGTAATCCCCTTGTGTTAAGGCCAAACAAATCCTCAACGTTCAGTACAAAATATTTTATTCACCCCACTATTCCAGTTTCTCAACCTTACTGGTTGCAGTTACCTATGCAACAAGGATATTTTGAGGTGAATGAGCTGCGCTTAATTGGGAAGCCTGAAAATGACGCTGCACTTTCGTGTAACATTGATTTGAAATGGGGTAATCAGGTGATCAGTTTTCAGGTACCTGTTCGTCATAAATTTACTGATCCTGTAAAAGGTGAATTGCAATGGCCTTTGGAAGTGGTTCCTCCCGTTTCTGTTCAGCCTGAGGAAAACGTACAACTTGTTTCTATTGCAAATAATATGGTAAAAGGTCAGGTGCAAGTAGCTGGTTTAGTGTTGCAGGAGAATATTATCCCAACGCTTACAACTGCTAAAAAAGCCAAAGGGTTGGTGAATCCTACTCTCATCTCCTTGGTTCAAAAAGACCAACTGCAAAAATTTAATTATATCTTGAACAGCAAAGAAAAGGGGGATACCCTGTTGATGGGTGTTTTACTCAGCAACGGGAACACAGTTACAACAACTACTACTTCTATCCGCTATGATCATATTCCGCCAATTACGTATTTTAAACCTGCTACAGTTTACACGCGTAATTTTCAAATTAAGATTGGCGGGGAAAAAATCGGGTATATACCTGGGGCAGGAGATAAAATCCTTGAGGGCTTAAAACAGCTTGGGTATCTTGTAACAGTGTTAGATGAGGGTTTGTTATCATCACTTTCTTTGCAGCAATTTGATGCAATCATAACTGGCGTAAGGGCGCACAATACACTTGATTGGCTTAGCAAGTATTATGAAAAGTTGATGAAGTATATTGAAGAAGGTGGCAATTATGTGGTGCAGTATAATACTAGTAATCAAATTGGGCCTGTCAAAGCTAAGATAGGGCCATACCCCTTTGCCATTACAAGGAATAGAATAACAGATCAGGAGGCAAAAGTTGATTTTTTACTTCCTCAACACCCTGTATTCAACTTTCCAAACAAGATAACACAGGAAGATTTTGTAGGGTGGGTGCAAGAACGAAGTGTCTATCATGGGGTAGACACGGCTGGCAGACTTCAGCCCTTACTCAGCATGGCAGATCCAGATGAGAAACCGGATACGGGTTCCCTATTGACAGCACGTTATGGTAAAGGTTGGTTTACTTACACAGGACTTTCATTATTCAGGCAAATTCCTGCCGGAGTTCCTGGTGCTTACCGCTTACTAGCTAATTTGTTGGCATTGGGAGCTGTTGAAAAGTAAAGGATGCGTAACTATCAAAAACAACGGGCAGATTGGACTTTTGGTTTGGCCATCTTATTGGGGTTAGGATTAGGCATTTTCATAAAGCGTGTAAAGATTGGTTTGATTATTGGCCTGGTGTTGGGCGGGTTGATTTTATTAGCGGGTTGGTTGCGTCAAAGAAGAAAATAATAATATGAGTAAGTCATCAGATAATAAGCCACCTTTTTTTTCAAGTTGGAATACTTGGTATTGGGGCTTGATTCTTTACTTGCTAGTACTCATTTTTTTGTTTTATAGGCTCACAATGTATTTTAAATGAGTAGACTAGATTGGGGCGTACTTATTGCAACCTTGGTGGGTATTATTTTGTATGGATTATACAAAAGCAAAACCTCACGTGACCTGGATGGTTATTTTCGCTCTAATCGTAACCTGGGCTGGGGCTTAGTATTGCTCAGTATCATGGGAACCCAAGCCAGCGCTATTACTTTTTTGTCAGCGCCAGGGCAAGCATATACTGATGGGATGCGTTTCGTTCAATATTATTTTGGCTTACCCCTAGCCATGATTGTTATTGCTATATTCTTTATTCCTGTTTTTCAACGGCTACAAGTGTATACGGCATATGAGTACCTGGAAAGCCGTTTTGATGGGAAAACCCGCTCTTTGACATCATTTCTATTTTTGCTGCAGCGGGGCCTCTCCACAGGTATTAGCGTATTTGCACCCTCGCTTATTCTTTCTTCATTATTGGGGTGGAGCCTTACCTCCACCACAATAATCATGGGGGGATTATTGATCATATATACTTTGTTTGGTGGGGCAAAGGCAGTTGCTTACACACAACAATTGCAATTGGGTATCATATTTGCTGGTTTATTTTTAGCCGGATGGATGGTGGTTACCTTATTGCCTCCGGCTATAGGATTTACAGATGCATTGCGTATTGGCGGTAAGGTGGGAAAATTTTCAATACTCACTAATGGGTTGAAGGAAGGGCATTTTGATTGGAGTGATCAGTATAATATCTGGAGTGGTTTAGTTGGAGGTTTTTTTCTGGCGTTATCCTACTTTGGTACCGATCAGAGTCAAGTGGGGCGTTATTTAACTGGACGTTCAGCCAGGGAAAGTAAATTGGGTTTACTCATGAACGGGTTTGTAAAAGTTCCCATGCAATTTTTTATATTGTTGTTAGGGGTATTAGTCTTTTCATTTTACCAATTCACTAAGGCCCCTCTTTTTTTTAATCAAGTTCAACTTGTCAAAATTCAGGAGCATCCTGTATATGCCGATTCACTTCGACTGGCACAGGTAAGATTCGATGAACTAGCTACGGCCAAGCGGCGGCTATTGGATCAATACGCTGCTAATAAATCGATTGCGATAACCAATAGTAATAACCAAGATTCTATTTTAGAAGCCTATCGTGTGCTGCATATCGAATCGGAATCCATCCGGGCTCGGTTGAAATTTTGGCTTAATAAAAAAATTGATGGAGGAGACGGTAATGATACCAATTACATCTTTCTTCGATTTGTAGTAGATCATTTACCGGCTGGTTTAGTAGGGTTACTGATTGCTATAATTTTTTTAGCATCATGGGGTAGCATTGCCGCTGCAATAAATTCTCTTGCAGCAGCCACCATGATTGATTTTCACAGGCGGTTTAGTAAACATTCAATCACAGACGAATTGGCATTTCGTTGGTCACGTTGGTATACACTTCTTTGGGGAATCTTCTGTATTGTAGTAGCACTCTTTACGTATAATATTGGAAATAGTTTGATTGAAGCGGTAAACGTTTTAGGCTCACTTTTCTATGGAGTTGTACTAGGAATATTTTGCGTTGCTTTGTTTTTACCTGCAGTAAAAAATGGGACATTGGTTTTTTGGTCAGCCATTTTAGCTGAAGCTATTGTGATAGCTATTTTTTATTTGAGTAAGACGGGAATCATAAAGCTTGGCTTTCTGTGGCTTAATCCCTTGGGAGTTATTGCTGTGCTATTTTTTGCCACTGCAGGGCACCATCTATTATCCATCAATAGAAAGTTTTCAACATAAAAAAAGCCGCATTTAATGGAATGCGACTTTTTAAGTAATACTTAATGTTTATTTTAACTCAGCCAATAACTTGTCATTTAGCTTCACATAATCCATATTTTTTGCTGCTAATGCTAACTCCCTGGATTTTTTTGCTGAAGCTTTTGCCTCTGCGCTCTTTCCAAGTTTTGCCAGGCAGTTTGCTAATTGGTGGTGCACCCAATAAGCAGTGGGTGTTGCAGATGCCGCTTTTTCAAACCAGCTAAGTGCCTGGTTCAGATCCTTCCCATTATCCATAAAGTACATAGCAGCATTGAAGTAGGGTGGCTTATCGCCTTGCATAGCCGTATTAATTTGCTGCATAATGCGCGTATCGATATCTGTATCAACTGTCAGGGCAACTTTAGCCTTATCCCAGCTCAGTTCAATTTGACATTGCGAAGATTTAATATTGACTATTTGAATCGTGAAATTTTCTATCCTTGAACTACTTTTTGAAACCGGAGCGTTTACGCGAACAACATCCATTTCCTGTTTGTAAGCCGCAGGGCTAGTTACATCTGTTTGCTTGGAAATAATTAATGTCCAGGTATCCTTAGTAGGAATGCTCAAAAGCCCATACTTTCCAGGGACCAACTTGACACCTCCGACTATTACTTGATCACTGAATTGCAGGGTGGTTGCACTATTGGCTCCAGTTCTCCAAACATTCCCATAAGGTACTAAATCACCAAATATTTTTCGTCCTTTCACAGCTGGTCTGGAGTAAGAGATTTCAATATTGCCCAAACCAAAATCTTGTTTTATAGTTTGTGCGGGGCTAGGAGCGGGGGTACGCAGCTGTGCTTGGCTAGTGATAATACTGCCAATCAACAGGGCTACCATCATAATTTTTTTCATAGTAATTGCTTGTTTGAATTACAAAAGTAGTGTAATCGGTGGAATGTAATTATTGTCGGCTGCCTTTAAAGCCAGGATGAAATTCTACCAGGGTTCTTCTTAAAAAATCACGATCTAAATGCGTGTAAATCTCTGTTGTAGTTATACTGGAATGCCCCAGCATTTCCTGAACGGCCCTTAAGTCAGCCCCTCCCTCAATCAAGTGTGTAGCAAAGGAATGTCGAAAAGTATGAGGGGATACAGTTTTTTGTATACCAGCTGCTCTTGCCAAATCTCGTATGATGTAAAAGACCATGACTCTGGAAAGTGCCCCACCTCTTTTGTTCAAAAATAAAAAGTCCTCTTTCCCTTTTTGTGGAATAATTTGTTGCCGAGTGGTTTGTTTGTATAATTGAATGTAACTGACTGCATTGTCTCCAATGGGTACCAGTCTTTCTTTATCCCCTTTGCCTCTTACACGGATAAAACCCAGGTCAAGATAGAGTTTAGAAAGCTGCAGATTAACTAATTCACTAACGCGAAGCCCACAACTGTACAAGGTCTCCAACATTGCTTTGTTTCGTGTGCTTTCTGGTTTGCTTAGGTCAAGTTGAGCAATTAATTTTTCTATTTCCTCAAAACTTAATGTGTCAGGAAGTGCTCTTTTTTTTTGAGGCGCTTCCACTAAAGCAGTGGGATCTTCTTGGCAGATCTGCTCTAAAATGCAGTAACGGTAAAAGGACTTTATACCAGACAGGATCCTTGCCTGCGAGCTTGCTGAGAACCCGTTTTCATGAATCCACTGTAAGAACTTCCGCAAATGATCTGATTGTACAGTGGTGGGTGAGTCTGCCAATTGGGTGGAAGATAAAAAGCGACAGAATAGTGTCAGATCCCTCAGATAAGCGTCTACGGAATTTTCTGCAAGTGATTTTTCTAATTGCAGCCAGGCTTTAAATCCTTTTTGGTATACCTGCCACATAAGTAATTATTGCATAGTAATATTCTTCTCCTTAACTACCCACTTGTTTCCAATCTTGATTTTTGCCCATAGTTTATTTCGGGTAATTGATACACTGTCAATGTGATCATGAATAACATCGTAATCGATATCTAGTTTTTCTCCAAAAGTCATCATGGCTTTTTTGCCGTCCATTGCATCCTCCACAAAGAGATTACCCCGATCCGTATTGGCAATCAGTCCCTCCTCAATTGAAAATTTAGGATCCAGTGGGTTGAGGCCACTGCTTTTTAGGCGAAACGGGGTTGCTTTGTCATAGGGTAATTGAATCTGAAACCCACGCCCTGTTACGCAATCATTGAATAAGATCCAGGCATATTGATTGTCTTTGAACTGGACTTTGATGAAATCATTGTTGATTTTTACCGTTCTTCCTATCAGATAAGCAAAGCCAATTTTTCTTTTGGTGCCCAGGCCACTATAACTCCAGCTTAACGTGTCGGGTAGACAGTTTGCTACACTTATCTCTACATAGGGAATATCTTCATGAGTGCCAGAGAAGCGAATGTTCTCTTTGATGCAAGCTGTATCACAGAATGTAGGGGGAGGAGAACTGAACCAATTACAGGATTGAACACTGCCTACGGTTATTGCCAGGAAAGCAAAGAAAAGTGTAGTACGCATGGGTTGTGTTTTGACAAATTTAATCCCTTTGAATAACTATCTTCGCGCACCATGGCCCCCACCCATACGCCAAGGGATCTTACAGGAATTTCCAAGCATTTTGGATTGCCCTGCCACTCACACATTGGTCAGCAAGAGGATGGTGGAAATTCAGCCATAGACATCTGTAAAAAATTCTAAAAAGGGGGGCTTCCCTACACACAGCGTAATAGCTACAATGTCAAACTGTATCCAGGCATGTCCTGGATTAACTTGTAAGTAGCGATCGGCTGCCCGTTTGAGTCGTAACATTTTTTTCCAATTTACACCCAATTCAGGGCCACCATAGCTGTTAGTGGACCTTGTCTTTACTTCTATAAAATGAAGCGTATATTCATAGTTGGCTATTATATCAATTTCAAGGTGCCGGTACCGCCAGTTTCTATGTATAATGCTAAATCCCTTTTTTTTAAGCCAACTGGCAGCAAGTTCTTCACCTTTGCATCCGATTTTCAGATGGTTGCTCATGCTTTATCTTTACAGCAAGTATATTATTAATCACCTATGGGCGCTATATATTTATTGGAGGGGGTTGTGAAGAACTATGATTGGGGAGGAACTACTTTTCTTCCTCAATTACTGGGTTCGGACAATACTACTGGAAAACCCTTTGCTGAATATTGGATGGGCACTCATAAACAGGGTATGACACATGTTCTTGATCAGCATGGACAGCGTCGGTCTCTGCGTGAAATAGGAGTTGCCTTGCCCTATCTGTTAAAGGTGTTGGATGTAAGAGAAATGCTCTCCATACAGGTACACCCCACTCGGGAAGCAGCAATCAGGGAATTTGCTTTGGAAAATAAAGCTGGTATTTCGCTTGATGCTCCTCATAGAAATTACAAAGATCAAAACCACAAACCAGAATTGATGGTAGCACTTGGCCCCTTCTGGTTATTGCAGGGCTTCAAAAAAGCAGATCAGCTTAAGACAGTTTTTGAAACTACTCCTGAATTTGCTCCGCTGAGAAACCTATGGGAAAATGAGGGAAATCAGGCATTATATCAATTTGTAATGGAAATGCCGCAGCAGGAGGTAAATATAATGCTGGGCACACTTCTGGATCGATTGCAAAACGAGACTATTCATACTTCCTTTGAAAAAGATAACCCAGCCTTTTGGGCTTTGAAAGCTTCCTTGCTTTACAGGAATAATGACCATATTGATCGGGGTATATTTTCTATTTACTTCTTTAACCTGGTTTCGCTGGGAGAGGGGGAAGCTATTTTTCAGGATGCGGGTATCCCCCATGCTTACTTGGAAGGTCAGAATGTAGAGATCATGGCAAATTCAGATAATGTGTTGCGAGGGGGGTTAACTTCAAAGCATATTGATGTTGCAGCGCTACTGAAACACACAGATTGTAAGGGTATACTGCCGGAAATCCTGAACGTTCAACACGAGAATGGCAAGCCGGCATGGTTTTCTACACCCGTTGAAGATTTTAGATTAGGACAGCTTTTTATGAGAAAGAAAGAAAAGTATCAATTAAATGCTACCGGGCCATTAATGCTTCTTTCATTGAAGGGTGCTGTTGAGTTAGTCGTGGGTGGTTCCTTAGCAACATTAAAACAAGGTCAGCTGGCGGCTTACTGGGATGGGGAGGAAACCCTTTATTTGCAATCAGACCAAGACACAACACTCTTCCTGGCCACTTCTGCTATTCACAGTAGTGAATAAGTTACACACGCATTTGGTCCAATTCAGTTAATTTTGTTCGAACCCCAAAAAATATTTACATATGCCATTTTTTCAAAAGACTGCATTGTTTACGGTAGTACTTGCCTTGGTGACCACCCTATGTAAATATTTTTTTGGAGCGGATATTGCCCTGGCTGGTTTTTCACCTGTTTTGGCTATTGCCCTGTTTTCCGGTTTTGTGTTTAAGCGCAGCGAATGGGTGTTTTTCTTTTCTATTATTTCGCTTTTAGTGAGTGACATTTCAATTCAAGTGCTTTATCTCAATGACTTGTTCGCTTATCAGGGTATTTATGCAGGTCAATGGAAAAACTATCTGCTATTGTTGGGATGCACCTGCCTTGGTTTCATCTTTAAAGCGGCATCATTCCGCAACATAGGTCTTGCTGCGTTTGCTGCACCAACGATTTACTTTTCCCTATCCAATGGAATGGTTTGGTTACAGGCTACGGAGATCACTTACACAAAAGATGTTGCTGGTTTTATTACCTGCTTGACTGCTGGCTTACCTTTCTATAAGAATTCATTGCTGGCTACATTCATTTTCTTACCCGCAACCCTTTTCTTTTACAATTATCTCTCAAGTAGAAAGATTGAGTTGCGATTAATTTAGTCTGCACCTGACTCAACCTGCATTTTCCTCGTAATAATGATCTACCTCAAGATCGGCGTGAATGGCCGCTTGTGTGGCCAGTTGATCGCACCTGATATTAAATGGGTTATCTGCATGCCCTTTAATCCAGCGAAAACTGACCTCATTCTTCTGTAATAATAAATATAGCTCTTTCCATAAGTCAGGATTTTTTTTGCCTCCCTTAAAATTAGTAGCGATCCATTTTTTTAACCAACCTTCTTTTACTGCCTTCACTACATACTGACTATCAGAGTAGACCATTACTGATAATTCTTTTTTACGTAGTGCTTTTAATCCCTCGATTACCGCTAGTAATTCCATTCGATTGTTGGTGGTATACCGATATCCTTTAGAAAGTTCTTTTTCGATTCCACCATGTTTCAGAATAACGCCATAGCCACCAGGTCCTGGGTTACCCCTGGAAGAACCATCTGTATAAATAAGCACTGGTTCAGGCATGAGTTGTGGTTAAACTTGAAAGACCCCGTTTTGAAGTGAAGTGGGGAGGGGGGCATGATTGGCTGCTGCTATGCCTTCGGCCAATATAGTTCTGGTCCTTATGGGATCAATTATTTCATCCACCCAAAGCCGTGCCGCTGCATAGAGTGGATTAAGCTGTTCATGATAGTTGTGCATAATGGTAGTCAGCAGTTCTTTTTCAGTTTGTTCGTCAACTTGTTTCCCCTTTGCTTTTTGAGCGGCCATTTCAATTTGTAATAGTGTTTTTGCTGCAGTTTCTCCTCCCATTACCGCAATTTTTGCTGTTGGCCATGCCACAATTAAACGTGGATCATATGCTTTGCCGCACATGGCATAATTTCCTGCTCCGTATGAGTTTCCAATTATTACTGTAAATTTTGGTACAATCGAATTGGCAACTGCGTTAACTAATTTAGCGCCGTCTTTAATGATGCCGGCTTGTTCACTTCTGCTTCCAACCATAAATCCAGTTACGTCCTGTAAAAAAATCAGGGGAATTCCTTTTTGGTTACAGTTTAATATAAAACGAGCTGCTTTATCTGCACTATCGTTATAGATAACACCCCCCATTTGCATTTCTCCTTTACCACTTTTTACCATTTTACGCTGATTGGCCACAATGCCAACGGCCCAACCCTCAATTCGGGCATACCCGCAACATATTGATTTACCATAGGTCGGTTTGAATGGTTGATAACTGTCTGCATCAATCAAACATTGAATCAGGTCTAGCATTTCATATGGCTTCCCGTCTCTGGGAAAAAGTCCATGTAACTGTTCCAAATTTAGTTTGGGTGCTTTTGATTGAATTTTATTAAATCCTGCAGTGGGACCATCAGCTAATAGCCGGATAAGTTTTTTAATATGATCAAGGCAAGCTTCCTCTGTTGGGAAAGTTGCGTCAGCAGTACCACTGATAGCGGCATGCATTTTTGCTCCTCCCAAACTTTCGTTATCTACCTCTTCGCCAATGGCTGCTTTTACCAAATAGGAGCCTGCAAGGAATACAGAACCACTTCCTTCTACCATGAGCATTTCGTCGCTCATAACAGGAAGATAAGCTCCTCCGGCAACACAAGCACCCATCACCGCAGCAATTTGTGGGATACCTGCGGCACTCATTTTTGCATTATTTCTGAATATCCTCCCAAAATGTTCTTTATCAGCAAATATTTGATCCTGTAATGGAAGATAAACGCCTGCGCTGTCTACCAAATAGATGATTGGTAGGTGGTTCTCCAGCGCTATCTCTTGCATTCGCAAATTCTTCTTACCGGTAATAGGAAACCATGCCCCTGCTTTTACAGTTTGATCGTTGGCCACTACTACACATTGCCTGCCACTGATATAGCCGATTCCTGCCACTGTTCCACCGGCAGGGCAGCCACCATGTTCGGCATACATTCCATGCCCGGCATAAGTTCCTATTTCAACAAACGTGCAGTTTTTATCTAATAAGTATTCAAGTCTTTCTCTGGCTGTTTTCTTGTTTTTTTCGTGTTGTTTTTCAATCGCTTTTTTTCCTCCCCCCAAATGTATTTGTTCACTAATCTGCCGAAGCTGGCTGAGTAGCCCCCGCATGTGATCTTCATTTTTGTTGAATTCGAGGTCCATGGGGTTAAAGTTTAATTATTTTTTCCTTCGCCACCTTCGTATTTGGACTCAATGTCTTTCAGTACAGCAAATAACCGCTCATTTATAGGGACTTCTGTTCTTTCAAAGCCACCATAGTACGCAGGCTTAGCAGCTTGGATGTAATTGTAATAGGTTTCTTGTTGTTTTAAATCCGTAAGAATTGCATTCTTGACTTTTGTGGCAAGTTCTTTAAGACCCGCTTTGTAAGCCGCTTCCAAATAAATTAGTGAAGATTGGTTATGGCTATTGTAACGGCTGACCATCGCATAGGGGAGGGACTTCTGCGAGATGGAAGCTTCAATCTTGTTCATCACCTTCACCGCCTCTACTTTTTTACCCGCATCAGCCAAATTTCCAGCTGCTTCTGCAAAAAGTGTACGGATACTAAGCAAATGTCTCCTGTTCTCTTCATCAAAATAAACATCGTTGCGTTCTGCACCGCCAAATCTGTACTTCTCCATTAAATTTTTGTACAGCACATCCAGATTGTTATCACGTAGTGTAGATCCCCCCAGTCCATTTGAGCGCAGGGATTGATCTACTACCCAATTCATTTGCGAAAATTTTGGCACCACTGGGACTAATCGATATGCTAAGCCATCTTTACGCAGATAGGGGCCAAATCCCAATTCACCCATGGGGGAGGTAAAGTAAATGGGTCTGCGCCATTGATTGGCTGCAAGAATATTCAGGATGATCAGGTCATTTTTTAACAAGGCACGCTTGGGTAAATCAAACCCCAATGCAGGCAATATACTATCTCCCGCTTGAACTGTTCCATTTTGTAACACCGTATTTCTGTCTACGGGTACGCTTACTTTACTAACGGGGATTACATTTAGTGGTTCTCCCTTGGAATTGTCCATTTGGCTGGGGTCATCGCTGCCTACGTAATTTTTCATTAGATCATACAAATCGTAATAAGCAGTTTGATCAATACCACTAACGGGGTTGTATAAAACGTAGGTTCTTTTGTTGCCTTCAATTTTATCTGCTGACCAAATCATATCTATCGAATCTGCCTCATTGATCTTGTATCGCAGTTGGTTGATATACCAATCAATACCCAATAAGCTATTGTTTACAACACGTACGTCTGTACGAACACCCTCTACTTCTTGAGCATACCATAGGGGATAAGTGTCATTGTCTCCAAAGGAAAAAATAATGGCATTTGGAGCACAACTTTCCAGGTAGTCGCGAGCTATGTCGGGAGCTGTGGTTTTATTGCTTCGGTTGTGATCGTCCCAATTCTCTATACTCATCCACGCAGGTACAAGTGCACATAGCAATACAGTCAACCAGGCTATGGTTGAGGAATTCCTCTCTCCTTTATTCAGTTGTTGTAGGAGAAAAGGGACACCCGCTGCAAGACCTACACCCAATAGCCCCGCTGCTATTGCGTTAATCATGGCACCATCTCCATTTCCCGGGAAGCAACTCATAAAAGTAACCAAGAAGGCCAGTGATCCAGTATAAATCAAAAAATCACGGCTGGTTAGTTTTTCAATTTTCTCTTGCGCCATCACAGCAAATGCAATTACAGCCAGACCAATCCAGATTGCAAATGCATAAAAAGATCCTACATAGGCATAATCACGCTCACGAGGCTGATTACCGGGTTGGTTTAGATACAGGACCACTGCAATTCCTGTGAAGAAGAAGAGCAAAAAGCTAACAATCCAATCCTTTCTATTTCGCAGATAAAGAAAAACACATCCAATAACACCTAATAAAAAGGGAAGTAGGTAAAACTGATTATTTGCTGCGTTCTGCTGAACACTTTGCGGTAATCTTGATTGATCCCCTAATCTTGCATTGTCAAGCGGAGCAATACCTGAGATCCAGTTGCCATCTCGTTTGTTGCCTAACCCTTGGATATCATTCTGCTTTCCGGCAAAATTCCACATGAAATAACGCCAGTACATTAAACTCATTTGGTAACTAAAAAACCAATTGATATTATCCCCGTAACTAGGAGCCTCATAGGCGTCCGACTCAGAATCCCGTCCCAGCCCAAGCCATTCTGCATAAAACTGCGCATGGTATTGTTCATCGTTGGCATCCCAAATGCGAGGAAACAATTGTTTGACGTCACTGTTGTAGTTATAATCCCGCGTTCTTCCAATGGGTATATAACTGCCTTTTCCCTTGATGTATTTCATCTCACTTTCTATAAAGGGTTGGTCCTGCACCAAATCTTTGGAAGGATCTGCCGCAAAATGTGGCCCATAAATGAGAGGGGCGCTTCCGTATTGTTCACGACTCAGGTAATAAACCAAGCTAATGGGATTATCTACGTTATTCATGTCAATACCTGGGTTGGCATTAGAACGAATAAGAGCAGTGAAATACATAAAATATCCCAGCAGCATGAAAAGGTAACACCACAAGGAGAGCTTCAGCACACGGAGCGAAGATGGTTTTAAGAAATAGCCAACAACTACCGCCACACTAATTAACCCTAACAGAGGCAGGAATTTGATCCCATCTCCTGGCACAAACACAGAGGGTAAAGCAATTAGCAGGAGAAAGGCAACAAACCAACTGATCAGTTTGAATGAGGAGAATTTTGCAGTCGTAAAGCGCAAGCCTCCTAAAGCAATTCCAATTAATGCAATAAAATAAACGGCAAATCCTGAAAAAAAAGGAA
>VGGR01000013.1 GCA_016868585.1 Bacteroidota bacterium | reverse complement strand
AGAAACTTATCAAATACAAGTCCTTGGGTTGCTGTCCTTGACTTTGGAGATGGAAGATGTGATAACGTTGCGACCGTAACTATTAATAGAGTTACCTACGCCATAACCCTGCGTTGATTTTTTTGTTTTGTGAGTGAAACCCGGATCATTGGTCCGGGTTTTTTTATGGCAAGGCTTTTAAAGAATACCCCGCTGAGGTTGTAAAAGAAATAAGTGCTGGTAATAATGCTGCTAAACGACCCCACGCTTTTTCACTGTCGTGCAGTACAATTATTGATCCCGGACGAATATACCTGCAGCAGTACTCGAAACAAGCAGAGGCGGTCTGACGCTGATCAAAGTCTCCACTTAAAATATCCCACATTACAATTTGCGCAGGTGCTTTTATTACACTGGGAATCTGTTTGGCAATATACCAAGGTAGTTTTCCGTAAGGAGGACGAAACAAATTAGAATCTATCAACTTGGATGCCGTAGCAATGTCATTAATATAGTCCTGTTGATTAACATGCCATACGTTTAAGTGTTGATGTGTATGATTCCCCACGCGATGGCCCTGCTTGAGTATTTGCCGATAAACTGAAGGATGCGCAGCTACCCGACTACCTATACAAAAAAAACTGGCCTTTGCTCCGGCATGAGCTAATTGTTCCAATACAAATGGAGTGATTTCCGGGTGGGGACCGTCGTCAAAAGTCAAATAAACGCTTTGTTCCAGTGGATTCATTCGCCATAACCGTTTTGGATAAAACCGACGAATTAATTCAGGTGGCTGAATAAAGGGCTTATACATCAGAGACAAAGATACAAGCAGGGGTTATCTTTGCACCATGAGTAAAAAGGTGAGAGTTCGTTTTGCGCCTAGTCCTACAGGAGGTCTGCATGTAGGCGGTGTTCGTACCGTGCTATACAATTACTTATTCGCCAAGAAACTGGGAGGTCAGTTTATAGTTCGAGTCGAGGATACTGATCAAAGCAGATATGTACCGGGGGCTGAGGAATATATTTTTGATTGTTTGCGTTGGTGTGGATTAGAGCCAGACGAAAGCGTGCAACATGGAGGTCCATATGGGCCCTACCGGCAAAGTGAACGCAAAACACTTTACAGAGAATATGCTGCGCAATTGGTAGCGGCAGGTCATGCCTATTATGCATTTGATACTACAGCGGAGTTGGAGCAGATGCGTGAAAAATTTAGATCAACAGAAAATCCTTCTCCTCAATACGATCATCATCTTAGGCTAAAGATGCGCAACTCACTCACCCTACCAGCAGAGGAAATCAATAAATTATTGGCGGCAAAAACGCCACATGTAATTCGAATAATGATGCCTGTTGGGAAAACAGTGAGTTTTCAGGATATGATTCGTGGAGAGGTATGCTTTGATACTTCATTGGTAGATGACAAGGTGCTTCTTAAAGCAGATGGAATGCCCACCTATCATCTAGCCGTAGTGGTAGATGACTATCTCATGAAAATCACCCACGCATTTAGAGGAGAAGAATGGCTGCCTTCAGCGCCCGTTCATTTGTTGCTTTGGCAGTACTTATTTGGATGGGAGGAAATGCCACAATGGGCGCACTTTCCTTTGCTTCTGGGCCCCAGCGGGAAACTCAGCAAAAGAGATGGAGCTAAATATGGGTTTCCCGTATTTGCAATGAATTGGCAGGATCCAAAAACCGGAGAAACTACGGAGGGCTTTCGGGAAAAAGGATTTTTACCTTCAGCGTTTATCAATTTATTAGCGTTGCTGGGTTGGAATGATGGGTCCGAAAAAGAAATTTTTAGTAAAGGGGAATTAATAGCCTCTTTTGATATGGCTCGTGTTCATAGTAGTGGCGCCAAATTTGATTACGAAAAAGCAAAATGGTTCAACCACGAATGGATTAAACGTACCAGTGCCAGTGAATTATTACCACTAGTCAGCAACACTTTTGGAAAGGCAAATTTGCAGGTAACAAACGTAGCACTACTGGAACAAGTAATTACACTAGTAAAGGATCGCTGTACGTTATTGACTGATTTTATCGAACAAGGCAGCTTCTTTTTTAAAAGACCCACACAAATTGATACCGGCTCCATTCTGCCAAAGTGGAGCGTTGAAAAATCAACATTTTTCGATCAGCTGATTCATTATTACCAACAAACAAATTCCTGGACTGCCGCAGCATTGGAGAAAATCTGCAAGGAGTTAGCACAAACACACCAGCTTAAGACAGGTGAGTTATTGTTACCGCTTCGCATTATGTTGGTGGGTGGAAAGTTTGGTCCTGGTGTATTTGATATTGCCTGCTTGCTGGGTAAGGATGAAACCCTGGAGAGATTGGCTCAGGCAAAGCGCTTAATTTTGCAAGGAGTATAATGCTATGAAAAGACCTGTTCGCGTTTTGGTAGCAAAAGTTGGCTTAGATGGCCATGATCGTGGTGCTAAAGTTATTGCCACGGCCTTACGGGATGCGGGGATGGAAGTAATTTACACCGGACTTCGTCAAACACCTGAAATGGTTGTGAATACAGCCTTGCAAGAGGATGTAGATGCCATAGGAATATCGATCCTGTCCGGAGCACATAATACTGTTTTTCCAAAAGTGATTGCATTGATGCAAGAAAAAGGATTGAATGATGTATTGCTAACCGGGGGAGGTATTATTCCTGAGGAGGATGCCACTGCGCTGTATAAAATGGGGGTTGGAAAATTATTTCATCCCGGCTCCGACACCAGAGCAATTGCTGATTTTATCAAAGAATGGGTAGGCACCCATCGTTCCTAAATTAATTTTATGAACCAACAAAACTGGGGGTCCTTCAAAACTTTATTGGGCCATCTTGAAGAAAGTGTACTTACACTGACTATTAACAGGCCGGACAAAATGAACGCACTCAACCAAACTGTGCTTTCAGAATTGGCGCAGGTAATTGAACAACTGGAACAGGATCAAAACGTAAAAGGAGTGATCATTACAGGTGCAGGCGAAAAAGCATTTGTAGCAGGGGCAGACATAAGCGAATTTAATGGAGCAGATCTAAATAGAGCCATGGAAATAGCGTCAAAAGGCCAAGCCATTTTTGATCGGCTGGAAAAAAATAACAAGCCGATCATAGCGGCTGTAAATGGCTTTGCGCTTGGAGGAGGATGTGAATTAGCCATGGCATGCCATATTCGGATCGCTGCAGAGCAGGCTCGCTTTGGGCAACCAGAAGTTAATTTGGGTTTAATTCCAGGCTATGGTGGCACGCAAAGATTAACCCAACTGGTAGGAAGAGGTAAAGCGCTTGAACTAATGATGTCGGGAAATATGATTGATGCTTCACAAGCATTACAAATCGGGCTGGTCAATTATGTGGTGAACGCTACGGCGTTAATGGCCGAATCCAAAAAATTGATGCGTACCATTCTAACGAAAGGTCCGCAAGCTGTTGCAAGAGTGATTCAGGCCGTAGAGGCTTGTTTTGATAAAACAAAAAATGGGTATCGGAATGAAGTAACGCTATTTGGTCAGTGCTTTGGTACCGCAGAAATGCAGGAAGGCGTCAGTGCATTTCTGGAAAAAAGAAAGCCAAAGTTCAACTAACTTTGCAGGGCTATAACCCCCTATTAAAATGGAATACAGAATAGAGAAGGATACCATGGGAGACGTCAGGGTTCCTCTGGATGCCTATTATGGTGCACAAACACAACGCAGTATTGAAAATTTTAAAATTGCGCAAGACATCAACCGAATGCCCAAGGAAATTATCAGGGCATTTGCGCACTTGAAAAAAGCTGCAGCCTTAACCAATATGGACGCAGCTGTTTTACCAAAAAACAAGGCCAGTTTGATTGGAAAAGTTTGCGAGGAAATACTGCAAGGAAAACTAGATGCTTATTTTCCGTTGGTAGTCTGGCAAACAGGTAGCGGTACACAGAGCAACATGAATGTGAACGAAGTGATTGCCTATCGCGGACATGTGCTCAAAGGCGGAAAGCTTACCGATAAAGAAAAATTTCTTCATCCTAATGATGATGTTAATAAATCCCAGTCGTCCAATGATACCTTTCCGACCGCGATGCATATTGCAGCCTATACCGTGCTCGTGGAAAACACCATCCCAGGTGTAAAAAAATTAAGAGATACGCTTGCTAAAAAAAGTAAGCAATTCATGAAAATTGTCAAGATAGGTCGTACGCATTTTATGGATGCAACTCCCTTGACAGTAGGACAGGAATTCAGCGGTTATGTGTCACAACTGGATCATGGACTGAAGGCCATTAAAAATTCATTGGCACACCTTCGCGAATTAGCCTTGGGCGGAACAGCAGTAGGCACTGGGATCAATACTCCAAAAGATTACGATAAGAACGTGGCCAAGCATATTGCAAAACTAACCGGCTACCCATTTATAACAGCTGAGAATAAGTTTGAGGCATTAGCTGCACACGATGCTATAGTCGAGGCCCATGGTGCCTTGAAAACCGTAGCCGTTAGTCTAATGAAAATTGGCAATGATATCCGTATGCTTTCCTCGGGACCCCGTAGTGGAATTGGCGAACTGTTTATTCCGGATAACGAACCAGGCTCTTCCATTATGCCGGGTAAGGTAAACCCCACACAATGTGAGGCACTCACTATGATTGCCGCACAAGTATTGGGAAATGATGTTGCTATTAGCATCGGTGGGGCTTCCGGTCACTTTGAATTGAATGTATTCAAACCGGTAATGATTTACAATTTCCTGCACAGTGCCCGATTGATTGGAGAAGGGTGTGTGTCCTTTAATGATAAATGCGCTGTTGGCATTGAACCAATCCACGCCAATATCAAAAAGCATGTAGATAATTCCTTAATGCTGGTCACTGCATTAAACACTAAAATAGGTTATTACAAAGCGGCTGAGATTGCACAAAAAGCACATAAGCAGGGAACTACGCTAAGGCAAATGGCCATTCAACTTGGTTATGTTACCGAAGCAGAGTTTGACCAGTGGGTTAGTCCGGAGAATATGGTTGGAAAAATAAAATAAACATGTCTAAGAAAAACCAACTAGTTCTTTTGATCTTCCTGATATTGGCAGCTGATCAGTGTCTCAAATGTTGGGTTAAACTTTATCACCCCACCGGTGAAATTGTTCGTGTACTTGGAATGGATTGGTTTCGTTTGCATTTCATTGAAAACCCGGGGATGGCCTGGGGATGGAAATTTGGAAATGAAACAGGCAAGGCTATTCTTACTTTGTTTAGGCTGGTGGCCGTTGTTGTTGGTACCTGGTATCTGGGAAAATTTATCAGAGAAAAGTATACTTGTGGTTTTTTGATCTGCGCAGGTTTGATATATGCTGGAGCGGTTGGAAATTTAATTGATAGTCTTTTTTATGGAGCGATCTTTGACAAAGGATTACACTACAGTCCTATCCTCAATGACTATATTGGATATACAGGTATTGCTCAATTTTCAACAGCGGGCTACTCCTCTCTTTTACATGGTAGTGTAGTTGATATGTTATACTTTCCAATAGTACAAGGCCGTTTTCCCGGCTGGATTCCATTTATTGGAGATAATGCCTTTGAATTTTTTAGTCCCATTTTCAATATTGCTGATGCCTCCATCTCTGTTGGCATAGTTATCCTTTTTTTATTCCAGCAAAAATTGATTAGAAAAGAATCACAGGAGCTTCCTGTAACCGGAACCACCAATTCGGATGTTTCGGATCAAACACAGATCCTCTGATCAGCCCTGAAAATAAACACGCTTGACCCGTTGCGAGATCCCTGTTAGCATTTCATAAGGAATCGTGTCTGCCCATTTCGCTACCTGCTCTACGGGAAGCTCCTTGCCAAATAAAATAACCTGGTCACCAACCTGTGCAGTAGGTATATCCGTAATATCAACCATGAACATATCCATGCAAACGCTGCCTAACAGCGGAGCTAGTTTTCCTTGCACCATTACTTGTCCCTTCCGATTTCCAAGACAGCGGGGATATCCATCGGCATAACCCACTCTTACGGTAGCCAATCGAGTGGGCCTGTCTACAATTGTCTTACGATTATAACTCACGCTACTGCCGGCAGGGATTGTTTTGATTTGAGCAATGGAAGAATGCAAAGAGACAGCCGGGATCAAGTTAAGGGGTGAGGATGTTTCAACACCATATAACCCAATTCCAATTCTAACCATATCTAATTGTAATGATAAATGTCTGATTGCTCCAGCCGAATTAGCAATATGACTAATAAAACCAGTGCCCATTGCTAACTGTAGCAAATGGGTAAATGATTGGTACAACTCAAATTGCTTATAGGTGAACCTGTCTGCAGCCGGGTCCTCGCTGGCAGACAGGTGCGAAAAAACAGATTGAATTAAAAAGCTAGAGGCAGAAGTTAATCGCTTTATCAAAAGAGGCCATTCCTCTTCCACAAATCCCAGACGATTCATACCCGTTTCCATTTCCAGATGTACCGGATAATTAGTGATGCCCTGCTGCAGAAGAAATTGATCAAATGCTTCGAGTATTGAAACAGAAAACAAGGTGGGCTCGAGTTGGTAGTTTACCAGCGTATCAAAAGCAGCAGGCTCACTATTCATTACTAAGATAGGTGTGGTAATTCCAGCTTTGCGAAGCTCCACCCCTTCATCCGCATAAGCCACTCCAAAATAATCCACCCCTTGAAATTGTAAAACATGCGCAATTTCAGTAGCTCCGCTTCCATAGGCGAAGGCCTTTACCATGGCCATTATTTTTGTACCGGGCTTAAGTTGTTGACGATAGCAAGTGTAATTATGAGTGACCGCCTGTAGATCAATTTCCAGTCTTGTTTCATGTACTTTTTCTTCCAGCATCGCAACTACTTGCTCCAATCCAAAACTGCGGGCACCCTTGATCAAAATAATTTCGTCTCTGAATGAACGTAATTGTCCTTGCGCAAGAAAGGCAGTGGTGTCCGTATATTGTTCTAGTTGCCATAGGTCGGCCGTATGCAACAGTGCTGCCCCGCTAACGGGACCAATAGTAATTAATCGTGTAATGGGCACCTGTTCCAATAGCGCTTGAATGTCTGCATAAAGCTTGTGGGGCTTGCCCCCTGCTTGCATAAAATCAGAAAGTATTACCGTACGCTTCAAGGAACCGGCCTGTTGTTTCAAAAACGCAAGCGCTATCTCCAGCGAGTTTAGATCTGCACTATAGCTGTCATTGATCAATTGACAATGGTTTACCCCCTTCTTTAAACTCAATCGCATGTCAACCGCACTAAGACTTTTCATTCGCTCGGCAATAGTTGGCTGGGGCACTTTTAAGAACAATAATAATTCCCAACAACAAATGGCGTTCTGGATAGAGGCAGCATCGGTAAATGGAATTTCTATGTTGCCCCCCATTGGAAGTAAAGTGCCCTTGGCCGTAATAACAGCATACCTCCCTTTTGGTTCAACCGAAACCAGCGTTAACGAAGGAGGTAAAACAGCACGAGTAAAAAGTTTACGCTTTTCCTTTGCTTTTTGTTCATTGGACGCAAATCCCTCCCGATGGGCATCTCCAATATTGGTCAGGATGCCAATAGTAGGTTGAATAATTTTTTCTAAGCGCTCCATTTCGCCAGGTTGCGAAATACCCGCTTCAAAAATGGCTAACTGATGATATGACTTTAATTCCCAAACACTCAAAGGAACCCCCAATTGAGAGTTAAAACTCTTGGGACTTCTTGCAATAGAATAATCAGGTTGTAATAACTGAAACAACCACTCCTTGACTATGGTTTTTCCATTGCTTCCCGTAATACCGATTACCGGAATGGAAAACTGCGATCGATGTGCGGCCGCCAGCTGCTGTAAGGCAGTAACGGTATCGGCAACTTTGATAAAGTTGGCCAATGGGAAAGGAGTGGTATCGATGTTTTGGGTAATAACAAAACTGCGCACGCCTTTTTGGTAAAGCGCCCCTATGTAATCGTGGCCGTTTCTACGCGTTGTTGCAATAGCAAAGAATAGGGAGCGGGCCGGGGAAAATGCCCGTCGGCTGTCAATGATTAAATATTCAACAAGATGATCAGTAACTACCAGTGAAGTTGCACCCATTAGCCTTATCACTTGTTGTATGGTATACAAAACAAGATGTTTATTGGTTTAAGATGCTGTCGTCGACCTGATCGGCCGGTAGTCCTTTTTTCTGTATGAAGAGCGAATAAAAAATAGACCCGCTTATGCAAACAGCAATTACGCCCAAAGAAACAGCCACTTGAATTTGTTTTGGCATCCACTGATTGATCCAATGTTCTCCCAGCATTTTTATACCTATGAATACCAGGACAATAGCTATCCCCTGTTGTAGATAATCAAATTTGCTTACCGCCCCTCGCAACAAAAAGAAAAGCGATCGCAAGCCGAGTACGGCAAAAATGTTGGAAGTATAGATCACAAACCGATCGCGTGAAATCCCTATTACTGCCGGGATGGAATCCAGCGCAAAGATCAAGTCAATAGAAGCCAGCATAATGATAACCACAAATAAGGTAGTGTAAACCGGTTTCCCATTTTCACGAATCATGAATTTTCCTCCACCATCGTGCGGCGCCAACGGTAAAAAACGCTTCAAGAATAAATAAACCTTGCTCTCTTGAGGATTGAACTCTTCATGCTCATTTGCCTTTAACATGCTAAGTCCCGTGTATACAAGAAACACGCCAAACACATATAAAATCAAATGGAATTTTTCGACCAGCACAACGCCAACTGTAATAAAAATGATCCTGAACACAATAGCCATGAGAATGCCAATCAACAATACCCGTCCATAATTTTTTTCCTTAACTGCAAAAGCTGAGAAAATCAGAATGAACACAAATATGTTATCGATACTTAAGCTCCATTCCATTAAATAGGCGCTTAGGTATTCCAACGCTGATTGGTGTCCTTTCTCGACCCACACAAAAACAAAAAAAGCAAGGGCAAGACCCACCCAAAAAAAAGTTTGCTTTAAGGCTTGCCGTATGGAGACCGTTTGCTCTTTTTTACTCATCAGCCCTAAATCAAAAAATAAAGCCAATAGCAATACCAGGGCAAATATCAGATAGCTGATTTGATCAATATTCATGATGTCCGCAAAGTTAGGTGCTTAATGCCCCAATTGTCTTTTCCGGATCAATTGAAATAATACTCCCCCCGCAACGATCAGTAAAAGTGGAAATAGAATAAGTAGTAGTTGAACCCAAAGTCTGTATTGGTTTAACTTTTCACCATCGAGTAATCGCAATCTTATTTCTTTAGCGCGTAATTGACTAATTGCAGGATTACTTATCAGGTACTCCACGCTATTCAGCAAGAATTCTTTGTTGGCAACCGGTATAAAATAACGACCAGCCTCTCCTCCCGTCTGGTACTCAAAATAGGTGTAGGGATTCCATCCCATCTCCGTAGGCACCAATGGTGCTTGAGGATCGTACGCACCCTGTTGGTCTACAGCAGGAATGTAGTCGTTCAAGACCAGATCCCCATCGGCCACTAATAAAACACAGCCCTGCGATGCTTGCGCAATAAAGGAAATTCCGGCACGTTTCATCGAGTCGGCCTGAGCGCCAAATATTCGATTTCTAAAAAGCGAGGGAATTTTTCCTTCCAACAGCATCGCTACGGGAATCTCGCTACGGTTGAATGATTTATTTTCCGGAACAATACTGTTTTCGTTTAAAGAAATCAAAGCGGGCGTGCTGATAGTACGTGCCTGTGCAGAACTTGCCAAGAGTGGGGTTTTGCTGATACCGGGCGCTTCCACCGTATCTATGGAGTTAGCAAATCGCAAACCCACATAACCAGCGGTCTTTAACTTGTTGTCTGCAGCAGGTGCGCCTGCCAACGGAAAATAATTCCAGGGTAAAAATTCGTTCTGCGGTTGCTCAGCAGTGCCTCCCACTTGAAGATAGCTTACCTCACAACGCAGATCCATCACCAGGTCAGGATTAATTCTGGCACCATACCGAAAAAAAAGATCCCCTAAATTAAGGTCCCGGTCAAAAGCAACAATAGTAGGTTTTCGACCAAAGCTATCCATCTCTGCAACCAGGTTATCGATAAAGCAAAGCAGTCTGCCTCCACGCATTACAAACTGATCCATTTTCAGTTTTTCGGCCTCATTGAATCGGAGCGTTGGTTTTACCAGCAACAACAGATCAACACCTGCTGGTACAGCTGGCTGACGGGTAAGATCCAACGTGCGTAACTCATAGTCCTTTTGCAAAGCCATGCGTAACTGATAGGTACGTTGATCAGTGGGCTGGCCATGGCCAATTTCGTAGGCAATTCCTGACTTGCGTGGATGTACAAGTTTATCGATTACACTGGTAAATTGAAATTCCAATAAGGCCTCAGCCCTGTTTATTTCGGTTTGTGAAATAGCTCTGCTGGCACCAGGCAACAGCGTAACCAAAGATTGTTGCCCTTTGTATTGAACCAGTGCAACAGGAAATAATATATTACTACTTTGCCCGGCTTTTTTTTGAACGGTCAAATTTATATTCAATGCCCCCAAGAAAAGCAAAGAATCTCTCCAGCGTTTGCCTTCACTGACCTCTTCGAGGGGTGAAATAAAGCGGTACTGAAAAAAGGTGGGGTTTTGTTTTTGTAACAAAGAAAGAAACTGCTCAGTACTGGTGGCTAGTTTTTTGAAGCCTGAAGGAAATTCTCCTTTGAGAAAAACCGTGATCTCAATGGGGTCAGTTATTTCTTTCAGCTGTTGACGGGTGGCTTCATCGATAGTATACCTGTTCTCCTCCGTTAGATCCACTCGCCAATCAGAAAGCGAAGCCACACTATTCAAAAAAACAAGGGCAAGAATTACTCCCAACCGGTGAACCATTATCTTGTGTAGTATTTTTTTCATTTAACGAACACGAAGATTGTGAAGGGTAAATAAAAATAACAATAACAACAACGAGCTGAAATAAACCAGATCCCCAAGTACCAATAAACCCCTGCTTATGCTTCTGTAATGAAAATCTATTCCCGCCCACTCTATCAAGTAATCAATTCCTGCAGGAATACCCGGGATCAGACTGATGGCATGAAAGCCATAATAAAGTACCGCCATAAATATCAATGCCAGCAGAAAGGCAATAATGGTATTGGCGGATAAACTACTACACCATATTCCTATAGCGGTAAACACAGCCGCTAAAATATAGAGCCCCAGATAAGAGCCCATGGTGGCACCCCAATCTAATCCGGGACTAGCAGAAAGCTCCTGCAATAAAAAAGCATAAAAAAAAGTAGGCATTAAGGCTATAGCTACCACAGTGAAAGCGCCCAGGTATTTACCCAACATTAATTGCCATAAGGTAAGCGGTTGTGCCCGCAGCACTTCCCATGTACCTGTTCTGAATTCTTCTGCAAAACTCCGCATGGTGATAGCAGGTGCCAATAGCAAAAGTATCCAGGGCGAAAGTTCAAAAAAGCGATCCAGTGAAGCATACCCAAAATCAAGAATATTATCTTCAAACACAAATAACACCAATCCATTCACGATTAAAAAAATAACAATAGCAATAATGCCACTCAGGCTACTGAAAAATTGAGAAATCTCTTTTCTGTATAAAGCCCACATATGCCGCTAAATTACTAAGATCGCTACAACAAAAAAGCCGCTTCGTAAAAAGCGGCCATTCTTTAAAATGCTTGAACAGGTTTTAAACAGCAAAACTCTCCCCACATCCACAGGTACGGCTTGCATTGGGATTACTGAAAAAGAATCCTTTTCCATTCAATCCGTCTGAAAAATCAAGTGTAGTATTTACCAGGTATAAGAAACTTTTCAAATCCGTTACCATACGAATACCATTGTCCTCAAATTCCTGATCCATGGGTTTTTTCTCATTGTCAAAATCCAACTTATAGCTAAGACCTGAACAACCTCCTCCCACTACGCCAACCCTTAAAAAATAAGTTGGATCAGTTGCAACTCCCGCATCTGCCATTAGCTGGTTTACTTTCCCGCGCGCTTTATCACTCACATAAATGGTATTAGCCCTTTCTGCGGGAGCAACAGGGGTGGTTATTGTTTCGGCAGACATACGTTACTCAATAATTAATGAATAGCGCTCTCCTCATATTGTAATTCTTCCAACCCATTTTTCTTGCGGTAATCATTTATGGCTGCCTTGATAGCATCTTCGGCCAACACAGAGCAGTGAATTTTTACGGGGGGGAGATTCAACTCTTCTACAATGGTCATGTTATCAATCTTCACTGCTTCATCCACAGACTTACCTTTCAGCCATTCTGTAGCCAGGGAAGAAGAGGCAATAGCAGAGCCACAACCAAAAGTCTTGAACTTAGCGTCACGGATAACACCTGTAGCTTCGTCTACTTCAATTTGTAAGCGCATTACGTCTCCGCACTCTGGTGCACCCACCAATCCGGTTCCAACGTTGTTTTTACTTTTGTCCAGCATTCCCACGTTTTTGGGATGCTGATAGTGGTCAATTACTTTTTCTGAATATGCCATAGTGCAAAGTTAATTAATTTTAATTAATGATGCGCCCACTCAATGGTATTAAGGTCAATGCCGTCTTTGAACATTTCCCAAAGCGGACTCATTTCTCGTAATTTATTCGCCGCGTTGGTCACCTGCTCAATAGTGTAATCAATTTGTTCTTCCGTTGTAAAACGTCCTAAGCCAAAACGAAGTGAACTATGCGCCAGGTCGTCTCCAAGTCCCAGGGCTTTCAGCACATAAGAAGGTTCCAGGGACGCAGAGGTACAAGCGGACCCGGAAGAAAGAGCAATATTTTTATTAAAGCCCATCATCAGCCCCTCCCCTTCTACGTATTTGAATGAAATATTGGACACATGTGGCAGTCTGCTTTCCTTGTCGCCATTGAGATAAGTCTCTTCCACCTTTAATAATGCATTTTCCAATTTATCACGAAGCAAACTAATACGCTTGGCATCCGCCTCCATTTCCTGCATACAGATCTCACAGGCTTTACCAAACCCCACAATGCCAGGTACATTAAGCGTTCCGCTTCGCATACCGCGCTCATGTCCGCCACCATCAATCTGCGCTGTTACTTTTACACGAGGATTTTTACGACGAACGTACAAAGCGCCTACTCCTTTAGGACCATACATTTTGTGCGCAGTGAATGCCATCAGATCAATGCCATCTTTGTTGACTTCTACCGGAATTTTTCCAACCGCTTGAACTCCGTCTGTAAAAACCAGTACCCCATGTTTGCGAGCAATGGAACTGATCTCAGGTATAGGCATCACGGTTCCAATTTCGTTATTGGCATACATGATGGCAATGAGAATGGTAGCAGGCTTAATGGCAGCTTCCAACTCGGCCAGATCAATCAAGCCGTTAGGCTTTACGTTCAGGTAAGTTATTTCTGCCCCTTCTTTTTCCAAGTGGCGACAGGTATCCAAGACCGCCTTGTGCTCAATGTTGCAAGTGATAATATGATTACCCTTGCTGGCATACATTTCATAAACTCCCTTAATGGCAAGATTATCGCCTTCGGTAGCACCTGAAGTAAAGATGATTTCTTTAGGGTCTGCGCCAATCAATTTAGCCACCTGCTCGCGGGCTATATCCACGGCCTCCTCGGCCTGCCATCCAAAAGGGTGGTTACGGCTGGCTGCATTTCCAAACGCATGGGTAAAATATGGCACCATGGCTTCCACAACACGGGGATCGCAGGGGGTGGTGGCATTGTGATCCAGATATATAGGCAATTTTAACATATTCACTCTCAGCTTTATCCTCTATTAATTGCAAAATTATCTCAAAAATGTTTTGGGCTAATTGGCTAATTTCATGTTTAGAAATAAATTACCTATTTCGTAAATGCAGTAATTGGTTTACAATGAACAAAATAGAGCATATTGGCATAGCGGTAAAGTCTCTGGAGGAAGCCATTCCCCGGTATGAACAGCTTTTGCAGACTCCATGCTACAAAACGGAAAAAGTGGAAAGCGAACAGGTTAATACTGCGTTTTTTAGGGTGGCCGAATCCAAAATAGAGTTGTTAGAAAGTGCTGATCCTTTAGGGGTCATAGCCAAATTCATTGAAAAAAGAGGCGAAGGCCTGCATCATACGGCCTATGAAGTAACCAATATTGAGGCCGAAATGAGCCGTTTAAAAGAAGCCGGATTTGTGCTGTTGAGCGAAAAACCAAAAAAAGGGGCGGATAACAAATGGGTTTGTTTTGTTCACCCTAAAACTACCAATGGGGTGTTGATTGAACTTTGTCAGGAAATTCGTTGATCGGTACCCGTTCCTGATAATCCCAGTTTTTCAACGGCTGCCTGTGCAGCCAATTGTGAAGCATCTTTTTTATTGAATGCCTTTCCTTCTGCAAGGGGTTGCCCATCTAAGAGTGCTGCCACTGTAAATAAGCGTCTGCTGCCTTCCAGTTTTTCATCGATGGTTTCAAACTCCAGTGTGCTTCCGTTTCGGCTTGCCCAGCCATACAACTTGTTTTTGAAATTATATTCCTTACTCTCCAGCTGGTCAACGAACATATGTGGCAGGATGATGTTTTTCATCACCCAGCTTTCTGTTTGTTTATAGCCAATATCCAGATAAACAGCGCCAATCAATGCCTCAAGCGTATTTCCAAAAATATGACTGGTTCTAAGGGAGGAATCAGCTCTGTTGAAACGAATAATTTTTTTCAATCCCATTCGTAAGGCAATATGATTGAGTTGTTGGCGATTCACCATTTTACTTCGCATTTCAGTAAGATATCCTTCCCCTTTGTACGGATATCGCTTAAAAAGATAATCCGCAACCAATGCACTGAGTATGGCATCCCCAAGATACTCCAGCCTTTCGTTGTTTTGATCCGTATTTTCCCCCTGAGACCGATGGGTCAATGCTGTTTCATACAACTCCAGAGAATGCGGGTGGTACCCGAGTAAATGGGACAGCTCTCTGATAAAAGAATTTTTCTTTCGGAATCTGAACAAGAATGTAAACAAACGTACAAGCACTAGGGTTGATATTTCTTGGCAATCATACAAGCATTGTGCCCGCCAAAACCAAAGGTGTTACTTAACGCAGCACGCACGGTTCTTTGTTGAGCCTTATTGAATGTGAAGTTTAATTTGGGATCGATCTCCGGGTCGTCTGTAAAGTGATTGATTGTGGGTGGAATGATATCGTGCACCACCGCCATGATGCTGGCTATGGATTCAATCACCCCTGCTGCTCCTAAACAATGCCCGGTCATGGACTTGGTGGCACTGATGTTTAGTAAGTAAGCATGCTCTCCAAATACCTGGGTGATGGCTTTTACTTCGGCGCCATCTCCAATGGGAGTGGAAGTACCATGCGTATTGATATAGTCAATTTCATCAGCGCGCATTCCGGCATCGTCCAATGCGGATAACATTACATTTTTAGCGCCCAATCCCTCCGGATGTGGAGCTGTAATATGATAAGCATCAGCGGTAGCTCCACAACCAGCAACCTCTGCATAGATTTTTGCTCCTCTGGCAATAGCGTGATCCAAGGATTCCAATACTAACATGCCGGCTGCTTCTCCCATAACAAACCCATCACGATCCTTATCGTACGGGCGACTGGCCGTGGCAGGGTCGTCGTTGCGCTCACTCATGGCTTTCATTGCATTGAATCCTCCTACTCCCGCTTCACTGATTACGGACTCGCTTCCTCCGGTTAAAATAATATCTGCTTTGCCAAGCCGAATAAGATTAAAGGCATCCATGATAGCATTGGTACTGCTGGCACAGGCACTCACCACAGCAAAATTGGGACCCCTCAAATTGTGACGCATACTAATCTGACCGGCTGCAATATCAAGGATCATTTTTGGAATGAAGAACGGATTAAAACGAGGTGTTCCGTCTCCTTTTGCAAAATCAGTAACCTCGTGTTGGAAAGTTGTCAATCCTCCGATTCCACTTGCAAACACCACCCCTACTCGATCCGGGTTAACATTTTCCTTATTTAACCCTGCGTCTTGCATCGCCTGATCACTTACAGCAAGGGCCAGTTGCGCAAAACGATCCAATTTGCGAGCCTCTTTTTTATCCAGATACTGTGTTGGATCAAACCCTTTGATCTCACAAACAAAACGCGTTCTGAATTTGGAAGCATCAAATTGTGTAATAGGTCCGGCACCGGATACTCCGTTTTGCAAACCCATCCAGTATTCTTGAAGAGTGTTACCAATGGGGGTGATAGCTCCCATTCCAGTTACTACAACGCGCTTCAATTGCATAGTGGAAAGTTAAACGAGTTTTATTAAAAAAACCGCCTTCCTTAATGCCATTGTGTAGAAAAGAAGGCGGTGCAATTTATTTCCTGGTCAGGAAAAAGAAAAAGTGTAGAAAGATTACTTGGCGTACTCCTCGAGATAAGTGATGGCCTGACCAACGGTTGTAATGGCCTCAGCTTGCTCATCAGGGATGGAGATGTTGAATTCTTTTTCAAACTCCATGATCAACTCGACGGTGTCCAATGAATCGGCTCCAAGATCATTAGTGAAAGAAGCTTCATTGGTTACCTCAGCTTCTTCAACACCCAGTTTGTCAACGATGATCTTTTTTACTCTTGATGCAATGTCTGACATGTTTTTTTGGTTTGGTTTACAGGTTGCAAAAATATACTATTTGCTCAAAAACCATCCTTATTAAGAATTATTTATCTATAAAAGTTAAACAATTGGTTACGAGGGTTTCAGCGGTCATTGGCCTTTATTTTGAGCAACGCGAAACAATGAGGGGAGAAAAAGCTACTAAAATTGTTGTATTTTGAATAATATGGCACTTCAGCTAATTGAACACGGAAGCCCCGAGTATCAGCAAATGCTGAACCTGCGGAACTTGGTTTTACGAAAACCCCTGGGACTTGAATTTGATCCCATTGAGCTGGAAAAGGAAAGTCATGATATTTTAATTGGGGCCTTTGAAGATGGGGATATACTAGGTTGCTGCATGCTGATAGAGGAAAATCCGGCTACCCTTCGACTTCGCCAAATGGCTGTTTTCAACGAAAAACAAGGAAAAGGGATCGGGCGGGCCATGATGCATTTTGCAGAAAACCTGGCCAGAGAACGGGGATACAAAACGCTGAATATGCATGCCCGTAAAAACTCAGTAGGCTTCTATGAAAAAATGGGTTACCAAGTTACCAGTCAGGAATTTACTGAAGTAACCATTCCACATGTGATAATGGAGAAAAAATTGTAGCCGATTAATTATTTGCCGGATATCTTAAGATCAGTTTCCATCACTGACCAGCTGGCGATATTTTCTCCATTGATTCCCACAAAATCAGCCGTTAATTTTCGATGACCCCGAGGACCACTTATGGAAATACGCCCGTAATTCTGTTTTTGGTCAACCCCCACAATACGGTTTGGATTATTTTTTTCTTCCTTCCCAAACGAATGCGTACCAGAGGTCAATGGAGAAACCGTAATATCATACAAGGGGTAAAGTCCAGGACGTTCCACTTTGATAATTTCACTATGATGACGATCGCCCGTTAAAAAAATTACTCCATTAATAGGGTTTGCTGCTAAGAACTGAAGAAACTCCTGGTACTCGGCCGGAAAGCGCCCCCAACGATCAAACGGAGAAATCGGGTTGAGTACCTGACTCCCCACAGTTACAATTTTAAACGTTGCATTACTTAACAACAAAGCCCCTTTCAACCATTGGAGTTGCTGGCGTCCGATCATGGTCTTTTCAGGATTAGGTTTTCCTTGTACAGAATCCAATGCGTCATCGGCACTTCTCCACCAACGATCATCGAGCATAAAAAAATCTGCATCAGCCCAGGTTAGTTTGGTATAGATCCCCTGCCCATTTTCACCAGCAGATGCATTGGGAAAATAACTGGTAAACACTTTTCGACTGACCTCTTTAAGATGATAAGCTGCACCTGAATTATTGGGACCAAAATCGTGGTCGTCCCAAATTCCTACATGCGTCATTGATTTAAGAAAGGGCTGAAGAAAAGGAGTAGAACGATCCCTGCTGGCACGATACCAAAGTCCCCACTCACTATAATAGTCTACTTCACGTGTATACCAGGCATCGCCTAACCACACCATAAATGCGGCCTTTTCCTTGGCCATGGGTTCAAATATGGAAGGATCCTTTCCATGAGGAACTCCAGGTCTGTCGTAAGCAGTTTCATTGAAGTAGGAACAAGAACCGGTCAGAAAGCTAAAATCAGGAACGGGTTCGCGCCATTGCCATAATTTTTTTGTAGTGAATACCCCGCTTGCTTTGGTGGGTTTATCATTGGCCAGGATCACATACTCATACGTTGTATTGGGCTCTAATCCTCCTACGGTAAAAGTGATTGGATTAAAATCGTTGCCCAACTCGCCTTTGTAACTAATGGTACGCGAAGAAGTTTCGCCTTTTTTATTAATACTAATGGCCGCTTTTGAAATGGATGGGGATAGTTCAACCCAAATTTTTGCATCTCTTAATTCAATGATCCCTAACATGGGGCCGGAAACGATCTGAGAAAAGCCAACGGTAGGAACAAGAGAAACAAGCAATGATAAAATGAGAGAAAAGCGTATCATGAGATATGTTTTGGCAAAACTATCCTTTATCTACTTGTTTATCATCTGCTTCGCCTCAATGCTTAAGGTAGCATGGGGTACCGCACGAAGACGATCCTTATCTACTAACTTACCTGTAACACGGCAAATGCCATAGGTTTTGTTTTCTATACGCATCAGTGCTTTTTCCAAATGGTCAATAAAGGTAATTTGGCGGCTGGCCATTTGGCTCAACTGCTCCCTTTCCATACTAACGCTACCATCTTCCATGGTCATATAACGGGCATCGTCCATATCACCCCCCCCCTCGTCCCTACGGGTTATTAACCCTTGCAGGTAGTTCAATTCTTTTTTAGCCGCATCTAATTTTCGTACTATAATTTCTCTGAACTCATTCAAATCAGCATCTGAATATCGTTGTGATGGTCCAGCTTGGGCAGCCTCGACTTTATTGGCATCCAATATAGATTTGGTAAAATCCGGTTCATATTTGACGGCGGATTTTGTAGTAGTCTTAGGAATAACCACCTTGGTTGGTTTGGGCGGTTCCTTTTTAGTTACGGACTTTACTTTAGCTTTTATGGATACAAAAGAAAGCGGGTTCCCTTTTTTGGGCATAGGTAGTCGAAGTGGCATAGGCACAGGCTTTGCAGCAGAAGCTGTGGCTGGCTTTGGGGTCACTTTTCCAACAATAGCAGCTTTTACCGGGGCCGTTTTGGTTGAAGTTGGTTTTTTAGCAACAACCGTCGCTGCCTTTTTAGGGGCATGTTTTGCCGGTGCTGCTTTTTGAGGAGCAGATTTGTTGGCAGCGGGCTTTGCAGGTGCTATTTTTTTTGCAGCAGCTTTTACAGGTGCTGTTTTCTTGGGGGCAGGTTTCTTGGCTGCTGGCTGAGCGGCCTTTGCAGGTGCTTTTTTAGCAACGGGCTTTTTAGAAGCTGCGGTCTTTGTTTTTTTCTTCGGAGTAGATTTTTTCTTAACTGCCATGACTTAGCCTTTTTTGGTTACTTGTACCTGAAGGGTTTCTTCGTTGATTTCTATGGTGGTTGTATCCGGCATTTCATTGGAAAATTCCAGTGTGTCTGCAAGAATTTCGTCGCAAATATAGGTTTTAAAGGACACAAGTGAACTTGCTAAATCAGCAGAGGCCTGAACCTTAACAAGTACCCGGTCTGTAAGCTCAAATCCAGCATCTTTTCTGATTTTCTGAATACGATTTACAAACTCTCTTGCGTGACCTTCTGCTTCAAGTTTCGGTGTTACTGTAATATCAAGCGCTACGCTCAATTTCCCCTTTCCAGCCACCGTCCAACCTGGAATATCCTCGCTACTGATCTCGGTTTCCGCAAGCTGCAATACTAGGGCTTCACCTTCGACTTGCAAATTAATATGCCCTTCTTTTTCTAACAATGTTATCTGATCCTGTGAAAAATCGCTTAATGCCGCTGAGACCGCTTTCATTTTAGGACCCAACTTTTTTCCCAAAGCAATAAAATTGGGTTTGATTTTCTTTTTGATAAAGGTGTTATCAGCGCTCAAATACTCAATCGACTTTACATTTATTTCTGCCTTGATCAGGTCCTCTATTCGTTGAAGTTGTGCTTGCATCGAAGCATTGAGAACGGGGACCAATATGCGTTGTAAGGGTTGTCTGACCTTAATGTTAACTTTTTTACGTAAGGATAAAACAAGCGAGGAAACATCCTGCGCCATTTGCATTCGCTCTTCCAAAGACTGGTCAATAAAGGAATGGTCTGCAACTGGATAATTGACATGATGAACCGACTCCGCAGTATTACGGTTAGTCACAGCGTTCAACTGCAGGAACAGCGCATCACTGAAAAAGGGCGATATGGGGGCCATTAATCGAACCACCGTTTCTAAGCACTCATAAAGTGTTTGGTAGGCACTGATCTTATCCGCACTGTATTCGCCCTTCCAAAAACGTCTGCGACAAAGACGAACGTACCAATTACTCAATTGCTGGTCCACAAAATCCTCAATGATTCTGCCCGCCTGTGTGGGTTCGTAATCATCCATGGCGACTGTTACCTTTTGTATTAAGGTGTGTAAGGAGGAGAGAATCCAGCGATCAATTTCAGGCCTTTGCGATAGCGGAACAGAAGGCTCTTTGTAAGAAAATCCATCCACATTAGCATAAAGCGCAAAAAACTGATAGGTGTTGTATAGTGTGCCAAAGAATTTACGTTGTACTTCTTTGATTCCCTCGAGATCAAATTTTAAATTATCCCAAGGTGATGCATTGGTGATCAAATACCAGCGTGTGGCATCGGCCCCAAAGGATTCAATGGTCTGGAAGGGATCTACTACATTTCCCAACCGTTTACTCATTTTGTTTCCATTTTTATCCAATACCAATCCATTACTAATTACAGTTTGGTAGGCAACAGAATCAAAAAGCAAACCGGCAATGGCATGTAGTGTGTAAAACCAACCACGGGTTTGGTCTACTCCTTCTGCAATAAAACTGGCAGGAAAAGCTTGTGCGCTTATGGTACCATTGAGTGCATGATATTGAAAGAAGTTTTCCGGACTTAAGGGACCAAATTGATTAGAAGAAATATCGGGCAATCCCCATTGTGCATAGGGCATTGCACCTGAATCAAACCAAACATCGATCAGATCAGGAACCCGGTGCATTGGCTTTCCGGATGGACTCACTAAAATAATTTGATCAATAAATGGTTTATGTAAATCCGATAAAAGCTTTTCTATTTTTTGAGCAAGATCGACCTGTCCTTTTTTACAGTCGCGGCTTACTAAACCAGCCTCTACACTTTTAATAAGTTCCTCCCGGAGCTGAGCGATGGTGCCAATACAAATTTGTTCTTCTCCATCCGCTGTTCTCCAAATTGGCAATGGGGTTCCCCAATAGCGGCTTCGGCTAAGATTCCAGTCCACCATGTGTTCCAACCAGTTTCCAAAACGTCCTTCGCCAGTGGATTTAGGCTTCCAGTTGATGGTCTTGTTTAGGGCCACCATTTTATCCCGAACAGCTGTGGTACTAATAAACCAGGCATCCAGGGGATAATATAAAATAGGCTTATCCGTGCGCCAGCAATGTGGGTAATTGTGTTGGTACTTCTCAACACGAAATGCACGATTTTCTTTTTTAAGTTTTATAGCAATGTCAACGTTTACGTCAACATAATCAGTTTGATTTTTGTAATCCTTTACATAGCGTCCACTGAACTCTCCTACTCCCTCCACAAATTTTCCCTCACGATCTACCAGCGTAAGCATTCCAATTTCATACTTCTTACCCACCTTATAATCGTCTGCTCCAAAAGCAGGGGCTGTATGTACGATCCCGGTTCCATCCTCGGTTGTTACAAAAGAATCCAACAAGACACGAAAGGGTTTTGCGCCCGGAGTAATCAACTCAATTGCTGCAGTTGTATTTGCCTCGAAGGGAAGTAATTGTTCGTACAAAGCTCCTTCCAATTGAGATCCCGGAAAACGAGTGATTATTTTCCAAGGGAATATTTTTGTTTTTTCGTCAATGGCAGTAAAGTTGCCATTCTCCCCTTCGGGCTTAAAATATTTTCCAACCAATTCAGTAGCCAATACCACATTGATGGGCAATTGCGTGTAGGGATTGATTGTTTGAACTAATGCATACTCTATAGATGCGCCCATGGTCAGTCCAAGGTTGGAGGGAAGCGTCCAGAGTGTTGTGGTCCAGGCCATCAGGAATACTTCAGAAGAAGGTAACAACCTTACTGCATCAAATAAAAATGTGGAAGGTCCTTGATTCAACAAGTTAAACAGGGCCACACAACTGGTATCTTTTACATCCTTATACGAACCAGGCTGATTGAGTTCATGCGAACTCAATCCTGTTCCTGCAGCAGGGGAGTATGGTTGAATACTGACACTTTCATAGAGAAGCCCCTTTTTGTATAATTCACTGAGCAACCACCACAAGGTTTCGATATACTCATTCTTGAATGTGATATAGGGATCATTCAAATCAACCCAAAAACCCATTTTACGGGTAATATCGTCCCACTTGCCTTTGTAACGAAGCACAGCTTTCCTACACTTTTTATTGTAGTCCTCAACAGAAATTTTTACGCCAATGTCTTCCTTGGTAATTCCTAATTCCTTTTCCACCCCCAGCTCAATAGGCAAACCATGTGTATCCCATCCCCCTTTTCGTTTTACCTGAAAACCTTGCATGGTTTTGTAGCGGCAAACCAAATCCTTTAGCGTGCGTGAAATAACGTGGTGAATCCCGGGCATGCCATTGGCACTGGGCGGACCTTCAAAAAAAACAAAGGATGGAGCCCCTTCACGCAGGGACACGCTTTTCTCAAAAGTCTGTTTTTCAGACCATTGCTTCAAAACCTCCTGTTCAATAGCAGGTAGGTTTAGACCCGTTAATTCTTTGTATTTCACACGCATAAGCCGCGAAGGGACCCTCACTTAAAAGGCGGGATCAGCTATTAAGTGTGCAAAGGTACCAACTCTTAGTCAACGATAACAATGCCTTTGGCAGTTACGCGCACTTCTTTTTTAGGATCTGTTATCTGGTCAATTTCTGCTTGAGTTTTTTTAGCGTCCTCAGCATAGTGCTTTAGCTCAGCCACGGTAGTAGTTTTCATGATCACTTCTCCTTCAATAACTACCATTTTACCTTTGGCAGCTACGGGAAGGAAGAATGCATAGTCCTTCATCTTAACCATCACTTCTTCTCCTTGCGGAACCTCCAGTTTTAACCAGCATCCTTTTTTAGCACATACATCCGTTACCTTGGCCATGAATTTTACGTTGGCAAAATCGTTTCCACCCTTTACTTTTTTTACCACATCTGCAAAGGACAAGGCTTCCTCAGTGGTCATTTTTTCACCATAGGTTTCACCGGGCTTTGCCTCTCCAACGGGAGGCTGTGCAACTGCAAGTAAGGCAATACTCATGCAAATCAAACTTGATAAAAATTTTTTCATACGAGAGGGTATTAAGCGGGTGTAAAATTAGTTGATTTTTGTTTTCTTAAGTTGAAAAGTCCGGGACAGATTAAATCCAAATCGAATCTGTCCTTTGCCCCATTGTCCAGTGGTTTCAGTGATAAAAGCACGTTCATTCATACCGATAGCATTAGTCACATGCAATTGGAAAACGTGTCCACCGGTTTCAATATCTAACCCAATCGACAAGGGATTATAGTATCCTGAAGCAGGCATGCCCACCAACACATGGGTGTAATCCCAGGTCAATGCCATGCGTTTAGATAATTTAAGACGCCCTCCCACGCCCATGGCAAAAATATCATTGGGGTCGCTAGCCGCCTGTACCAGATTTTTATGCACCATGGTAGGCATTAGTTGAAGCGTGAAGCTTTCATTAAACTTACGTCCCAGAATAGCTTGATGATAAAAGGCAAGGCGAGAGGAAAAATAATTTTCACGAGCAGGGTCCGACCAAGGCAATCCATCTACCGTAACGCCAGAAACAAAAGCCAATGTTAAGGGCGAACTCGAAGAAAGACCTGTTGATTGTCGTATCAGCGCATATTTGATAAATGCATCCACCTCTTTTTTAAAAGTGCTACGCCCAGCACCTGCCATTAAGTTATGCAAGACACCAAAATCAAAACTCATTCGCATACTGGCTTGATCCAGTCCAAAAAAGTTCTTGTATCCTTGATCGAGTGTGCCAAATCGATGAAGGATTCTAAAATCCATGGTACCTGGATTTAAAAATTCCATAGCATGTGCATTGATTACCCGCGGAGATTTAAATGCAGATTTAATTCGCTCCTTTTTGGGCTTCTCTTCACCTAACAGACTTAATAAATCATCCTGCGCTTCTATACCCGTTGAAAAAAACAATAGAAAAAGAAAAGCTATTAGTTGTGTCTGCATTATTAAAATATTTAGCCGTACTTAACTCTTTAATGGTTCCAGGTTACAAGCCACTTCAATTTTAACCGTTTTATTCACCTTATCTGCTACCACACCCGGTATGGCCACTTTGTAGTCAGCTAGTAACACGGAAAAACTGGCTGTTGCATTAACATTACCATCCTGTACTACTATTTTGCCAGATGTTTCTACAGCGTTGGTTTGACCATGTATGGTAAGTTTTCCTTTTACGGTAACAGGATACGTTCCGTCCTTGGTATAATTGACCGTAGCATTATTTGACACCACACCTTTGAATTCGGCGTTTGGAAATTTATCGCTCTCCAGATAGTTTTCATTAAAATGCTCTTGCATCAAGGCACGCTCAAAAGTGAAGCCCTTGATCAATACAGCAAATTGCATGTTTCCATTGGCCGCATCAAGCACACATCTAACAGTTCGATTAACAGCTTGAATGGTTTCCGGAGAAGAGGGTGCTGTAGCGTTGAAATCAATTCGTCCTGCTTTTGTAAATAACTTTTGTGCATTAGCCAGGTTTGCTAAACAGACGCCAAATAATAAGATAAAAAATGATTTTTTCATAGAATGATTTTTATTTTTTTAAAATGGCACAACGCACCAGTGTAACATCTGACCCAAGCAAAGGGTCCGCCATGAAACCGGTACAAACACCACGAACAGTTACGTTCCCCCCTGGTTCTAAACTGCTGGCTTGTTCGCTGAAAGTGCTGTCTACACTACAAAGAACGGAGGAAAGTGAACCATCATCACCCAACGTAACTGTATATAATCCCATCTTGTCCTTGCTAACTGCACGAATAGCCCCCTCTACTTCTACAACTCGATCCCAATACCGTTGATTGGCCTTTGTTTCGTTTTCCTCGAAGTCTCCCAATAAAGTGGCCGTATTGGTTACAAAATCAACCGGTGCGTTTTCCATGCTAAGCGGCTTTCGATTATATGCTGTATACGCATACCAGCCTCCCAACGCAGCGGCTAGTAACACAAGGGGAACGATGATCTTGAGTTTCTTTTGCATAGTTTAATTTAATTATGCAGCATACCACCGTCAATCCATTTTTTTATTGTAGCTATCTGACAGTTACTCAGTTTAGCGGCACCCTTTGGCATAGGGGAGTAGCCACTGGCGTAACTAATGGTTCCATACAATTTTCCATTTTGTGCCATGGCCTTATCAGCAGCATAGGTTCCCATTAATTGGTTGCCTGAAGGATAACTCCCGGAATGACAACTATAGCAACTGGCTCTTAAAATGGGAACTACTTTTTGTGCATAGGAAACCGTACCGACAGAATCAGTACAGGGCTGATTGGCGCCCGCACCGTATAAGATTTCTTCGTGATCGTAATAACAGGCTGTCAGTGTAAGCAGGACTACTCCAATAAAAAAATAAGGAAATTTATTCATGGTTTATTCAATCAATTATTCAACGATCCGGCTGCAATCCAGCGACTAACATGTGTTATTTCGCAATTAGAAAGCTTAGCGCTGTTTTTAGGCATGGGAGAAAAACCTGACTGATGAGCAATACTTCCCAACAATGTACCGTTCAACGCTACTGCCTTGGTTCCGATATAAGTAGATAAATTCACATTGCCTCCAAGATTACCCGGCTTATGACAACCTACACATTTATTATCCATGATAGGTTTGATCACAGCTGCGTAAGTGAATTTTGATGTATCACAACTGCCAATGCAGAAATTGTTCTTTGCCCCTTGATCGATCCATTTTTTAATTTTAGCAATCTGTGTCGCGGTCATTGGGCTGAGGGGTGGCGGGGGCATTCGATCACCGGGGTCTGTATCTATGATAATTTTATATAATTTACTTTGAGGTGCATTGCCTGCTTTAACATACTTCATGATTTTTGTATAGTTGGTCAGATCAACACCATCTGCACGAGTTACCGCATCATGACAACCGCTCGTGGCACAATTGGAAGCAATAATAGGCATGACTTCATTGGTAAAGTAAACGGAATCGGGATGGCAATTGATGCTTACCGTTGGGGGAGGAATGCCCCCATTAGGGTAGGTCCCTTCATGCGTACACGCATAAATCCCGCCAAAAAAAGCAACTACAAATAGGGAAACAGGAATTTTATTCATCTATTGTGAAAATTGATATAAAGCTTTTCAAGGTAATTTATAAGCCAATATTGCAAAAATCTGGATGATTCATAAAGCTAAAAAAAACTATACCCATTACCGTAACAGTTCACAGGGTTTGCAGCCGGTATGTTTTTTGAATGCCGTAGAAAAATGAGAAATGGAAGAATATCCAAGAGAAAGCGACACTTCAGTTACGGTATGTCCCTTTTCGTATAATAAAAACTTGGCATGCTCCATACGGAGACCTTGATAAAAGTCAAATACCGTGGTACCAAATAATTCTTTGAATCCTTTTTTCAAGTAGCATTCATTAATGGCTGCTTTACGGCTTAGCTCCTTGATGGTAAGGGGGTCTCCAATATGCTTGATCAAGATTTCACGTGCTAACATAATTTTTTCCCGATCCGCCTCATTGTCCAGGAATTTGCAAGAACCCGTATCGGAACTTCCCTCCCCCATCATGGTGTCCAACGTATACAATAACAACATTTGGGTTTGGGCATAAATAAAAATGTTTTCCCTGGTATCGGTGTAACTATGATTTAAAATACTTTCTAATACTTCTATTGTTTTATCAGACAAAGGGGCTGATTTCTTAAACGGCAGCGGGTGCTTGAATTGAAGCACCTGATCCAATAAACTTGTTGATTTTTTCCCTTTAATAAATTGCCCAAGCTGGCTGGGCAAAAAGCGGAAGCTGACCAAATCAACGGATTCCACCCGCTCCAAACAAGTAGTTACGGTAGCAAGCTGACAACTATCACAATTCTTGGCCTTTTTTTCACAGTAAACTTTACCACTAAGGCAGTAATGAAGTTCCAAATAACAACTTGAATTGGCCGATTTCTGGTAATGGTAATCAAGCATCCCCATGTCCTCAAGATCCCAATGTGGCAGTTTATTATACCGTTTAATACTATATTGGATCGAACCCGGGATTTGTTGCACACGATTGTACAAAAGGTCTTGGTAATCAAGGGTAAACGCATTTTGTGTTGCCAATGCTACTATGTCAAATTGTGGATTCACCGCTGCAAAATTACTAATTAAAGTTATATTTGCCCCCCTACATGATTCACCCCCTTACCTACATCCATCCCAATGCAAAAGTGGCGCCTAACGTAAAGATCGATCCCTTTACGGTAATCCATCAGGACGTACATATTGGGGAAGGCACTTGGATCGGCTCTAATGCAACCATAATGGAAGGAGCCAGGATTGGGAAAAATTGTAAGATCTTCCCCGGAGCCGTTATTGCCGCTACACCACAGGACCTTAAATTTGACGGAGAGTATTCCACAGTACATATTGGCGACGACACTACCATTCGTGAATTTGTGACCATTAACCGTGGTACCAAGGATCGCGAAAAAACGGTCATAGGGAAAAACTGTCTCATCATGGCCTACTGTCACTTTGCACACGACTGCATAGTGGGAGACCACGTGATTACCAGCAATAACACACAGGTTGCCGGGCATGTGGTAATTGGTGATTGGTCCAGTCTGGGAGGCATGTGTGCCATTCATCAGTTTGTGAATGTTGGAGCCCATACGTTTGTAAGCGGTGGTTCATTAGTTAGCAAGGATATTCCGCCTTATATCAAAGCAGGTCGAAATCCACTCAGCTATGCAGGAGTAAATTCAGTGGGACTGAAGCGTAGAGGATTTAGTGTAGAACGCATCAATCATATCTTGGATATTTATCGGGTGATCTATAATAAAGGACTCAATACAGCACAAGCACTGGAATTTTTGGAAGAAGAAATGGCTGCCTCCGACGAACGAGACGAAATAATCACTTTTATTCAGGAAAGTAATCGCGGCATCATCAAACGATTTATCAAAGGCGCAACTGATGACAATTTCGCTATCTGATCTCGGGAAGCGATTTAACACAGACTGGATTTTCCGTCGTTTAACGTACAAATTCAGCGTAGGGAATAGTTATGCGTTGATCGGTCCAAACGGATCGGGGAAGAGCACGCTGTTGCAGGTGATCGGAGGCGCGTTATTTTTTAACGAAGGGACCCTTCAATATACAAATGCCACTCAACAAGTAATTAAGGATGAATGGGTATACCAACAAGTTTCTCTCGCAGCTCCTTATTTAGAACTAATCGAGGAAATGACAGGACAAGAACTATTGGATTTTCATCATTCTTTCAAACCTTTTATTGCAGGAAAAAATAGTTTTTCAATTTTGGAAGAAGTAGGACTCAGCAATGCTGCCCATAAACAAATACGTTACTATTCATCAGGGATGAAGCAACGATTAAAACTGGCGCAGAGTTTTTTTTGTAATACCTCCGTGTTATTGCTGGACGAGCCCTGTACCAATCTGGATCAAGAAGGAATTGAATTATATCACCGGCTTTTATCCCTTTATACAAAGGACCGCATTGTGATTATTGCCAGCAATGACCTGGTGGAATACAAATTTTGTCAACAGCAGCTATTGCTATGCGATTACAAAGGAAATTAACTGCTACTTGTCATGAGCAGGTTCAGGTCAGTATATTTTAATGCAAACCGCTGACTTAAATAATAATTAGTCAGGGCTCCGTTAAAGAGGTAGATGCCATTGCGCAAATGCATCTTTTTCCAGAGTAATTTTTCAAATCCTCCCACTTCACCGGCATCCAATAAAAGTGGCATCAATACATTACTGATAGCTTGCGAGGCCGTGCGTGCAAAACCTGAGGGAATATTAGGTACGCAATAATGAATCACGCCATAGCTGGTATAAACAGGCTGCTCATGTGAAGTAATTTTAGAGGTTTCGAAACAACCGCCTCTGTCGATGCTCACATCAATAATCACCGATCCCGGACGCATATTGCTGACCATCTCATCAGAAACCACCAAGGGAGTTCTGCCAGAAGTAGAGGAAAGGGCCCCTACGGCCACCTCGCAGGTTTTGAGCTGTTTGGCTAGTAGACGCGGCTCAATCACAGAGGTCCACATCCGCTGACCAACGTTATTCTGTAATCGTTTGAGGCGATAAATATTGTTGTCAAACACTTTCACGGAAGCCCCCAGCGCCAATGCTGTTCTTGCTGCATGTTCGCCTACAATACCTGCACCCAATATGATAACCTTGGCAGGTGCAATACCGGAGATGCCCCCAAGTAAAACACCTTTTCCATGATTAGCCGAACCTAAATATTGTCCGGCAATCAGCATTACGGCACTACCCGCAATTTCGCTCATGCTCCGTACAATAGGATAAGATCCGCTATCGTCCTTTAGATTTTCATAGGCAATAGCGGTAATTCTCTTCTCCATCATTTTTTGCAAAATGGAGGGTTGTAAAACAGAAAGATGAATAGGAGAAAAAATCAGTTGGTTAAATTGGAGCAATGGCAAATCCTCTTCAATGACAGGGGCACTTTTGATCAAGATGGGTGCCTGATAAACCGTAGCTCTACCCTGAACTATGCGAGCGCCCGCATCACTATAATCCTTGTCCTTAAAATGAGATCCCTCACCTGCCCCCTTCTCAATCATCACCTCATGCCCGTTACTGACCAGCACTTCCACGGCATCAGGCGTCAGGGAAATTCTGTTCTCCTGCAAAGCAGTTTCACGCGGAATTCCAATTAGCATTTTTTCAGCACGAGGAGGTATATCCAAGGTTTCCTCGAGTGACTCATAGCTAAATGAAGTTGAAATTGTAGGTTTAGGTTGACTCATGTGTTGTGTAAGTAAATGTACACAGATATCGGCTATCAACGTTGCCTGCAGGGGTAGAAACAGGTTGGTTCTCCATGCGGAGGTGTAAGGTATTATCCGGTAAAATTTCAGGCGCTTTTTCTGGCCACTCCACAAAACAAATAGCCCCACTATGTAAAATTTCCTCGATGCCTGCATCCCTTGCCTCCTGGTAATCCTTGATCCGATACAAGTCTATATGGTAGATTGAGGCACCTTCAGAGGTAACGTATTCATTTACCAAGGAAAAAGTGGGACTTGAGGGTTGTGCTTGTACGCGAATAGCCCTACAAAGCGCAGCGATAAAAGTTGTTTTACCCGTGCCCATGGGCGCATGAAAGGCAAAAACCCTATAGGGTTTAGCTTGCTCAAAAAACAAGCGGGCCGCCTGGTCAATGGATGAAAGGGTAAACTGAAGTTCCATGCGTAATTGATCCAAGCAGCAATATAGTGTAGATCTACTTGTTAGAGGCCACCTACTTTTGATAAATTTGCATCATGAAAGTTACCAAATGGAAAGTGAGAGGGATGGACTGTAGCACCTGCGCGCTAAATATCCAACGTTATTTGGATAAGGAGGGGATGAAAAACATACGGATCAATTTTGTTACCGGAGATTTACAGTTTGAACAATCAAACACCCGCAGTGAAGAATTGTTGAAAAAAGGCATTGAACGGTTAGGCTATGCCATAGAAAGGGAAAAGAATGGTTCCATAACTACGGAAAAAACCAATTCCTTGTCGCCCCAGCTCATTCGTTTTTTACTTTGCTTGCCACCCACACTGCTCTTACTTTTTTCACATACATTAAGTGGTTGGATAAATCTGGGAGGCTGGTTACATAACCCTTGGGCACAATTAGGACTCACCATTCCTGTTTACGCAATTGGTATGCACTTTTTTGGCGCCAGTGCCTGGAAAAGTATTCGGAACCGGATGCCCAACATGAACGTGTTGATTACATTGGGGGCCACCGCAGCATTTGGCTATAGCCTGTATGGCAGCTTCAGCGAACAAGCAGCCAATTTTATGTTTTATGAAACGGCTGCCACCATCATCACCTTGGTTTTTTTAGGTAATTATTTGGAAGATGCTTCCATTGCCTCTACTCAAAGAGCACTACAACAGTTAGTTAAATCACAAAAGGTGATGGCCACAATGATTGCCTTTGATGATGAACACCGCGAACAATATTTTTCCGTAGAGAATACGCAGCTGCAAGTGGGCGACCTGATATTGATTAAAACCGGCGAGCAGGTGCCAATTGATTGTAAAATTCTTTGGGGAGAATTACATGCCAATGAATCGATCATTACGGGCGAATCTCTCCCGGTTCGTCGCTTGGCCAAGGATAGATTAATTGGCGGCAGCTTAGTAACAGAGGGAACCGTAAAAGCGCAGGTAACGGCAACTGGAGATGAAACGGTACTCGCTGGCATCATTCAATTAGTGAAAGAGGCACAAGGCGAAAAGCCGCCCGTTCAACAATTAGCAGATCGCATCAGTACTATTTTTATTCCCAGTGTTTTGATAATTGCAGCTGGTTGTTTTGCATTGAATTATTTAATGCTGAATGATCTGGTGGCAGCGCTTTTAAGAAGCATCGCCGTATTGGTCATTGCCTGTCCCTGCGCCATGGGATTGGCAACCCCTGCAGCCATTGCGGTGGGACTGGGCCGTGCGGCCCGTAGCGGGATTCTTTTTCGTAATGCAAAAAGTTTAGAGTTATTCCAACAAATTGAACAAGTTGTATTTGATAAAACAGGCACACTAACAACCGGACAATTTGTGATCGGAAATTTTCACGTCACAGATTCAGCTACCAGCCAGGAGCAATTCAAGTTTCTGGCCTACTCATTGGAGAAATATTCTAACCATCCCATTGCACAGTGTGTCAGTAAAACATGGAAAACAAAGGACCAATTACAATTCAAAAAAATCGAAGAGATCAAAGGACTAGGGATGATAGCCACGGATCTCGAAGGCAACACCTACAGTATCGGTTCATGGAAAATGGTAGAAGGTCTCACACAGGAACGTGCACATAATCTTTATCTTCAAAAAAATAACACACTGCTGGGTTGGTTAGATATAGCAGATCAAGTAAGACCGGAGGCGCATGCAGTAATCAATTATTTACATCGAAAAAAAATCAACACTATTTTACTCAGCGGAGATACACTGGAACGTTGTGAAAAATTGGCACAACAACTTGGCATCGATGTGCTCTATGCAGAAAAAAGTCCTGCTGATAAATTAACCATTGTAGAATCACTGAATCTGGAAAAGCCTACCGTCATGGTGGGCGATGGAATCAACGATGCCCCAGCACTTGCCAAGGCCACTATTAGTATTTCCATGAACGATGCTTCGCAGCTAGCCGTTCAAACTGCACAAGTAGTGTTGATGAATCAGGGATTAAAGAAATTACCTGCTGCATTAGGATTGGGCCGCCACACCTATTTAACCATTAAACAAAATCTATTCTGGGCATTTGCCTATAATGTAATAGCAATCCCGGTTGCAGCATTTGGATACCTAACCCCCACCTTTGGTGCCTTAGTGATGGGGCTCAGCGATGTGGTCCTTGCCATCAATTCGGTCCGTTTGTTCGTAAAGCGGGTAGAATGAGTCAGTCAGCGGCTGTTTTAAAAAAATACTGGGGCCATACAGCATTCAAGCCTGGACAGCTTGCTACCATAGAAGCCATATTAGCGAGGAAAGACGTATTGGCATCTCTTCCTACCGGGGGAGGTAAATCAATTTGCTATCAGGCGCCAGCCTTACAATTACCCGGCATTTGTCTGGTCATATCTCCCCTGATTGCCCTTATGCGCGACCAGGTTGAAAACCTACGAAGCAAACAAATCACTGCTTTTGCCTTATACAGTGGCATGAGTCGCAAAGAGGTTATTAATACCTTACAAGTAGCCAGCACCAGTAATTGTAAATTTTTATACGTTTCCCCGGAAAGGCTGGAATCAGATCTGTTTCAGGAATATTTACCCGGATTAAATGTTCAGTTAATTGCAGTGGACGAAGCGCATTGTATTTCGCAATGGGGCTACGATTTCAGACCGCCTTATCTGCGTATTGCACAACTTAGAGAAGAACTGCCTGCCGTTCCAATTTTAGCACTGACGGCTTCTGCTACTCCAATGGTTCAAGAAGATATTATAGCAAAGCTTCAACTTCATGAACCCGTATTGGTAAAACAATCTTTTGCAAGGCACAATCTCTCTTACAGCGTATTTGAGGTAGAAATGGCCATCCCTAAAATAAATAGGATCCTAAATCAGGTAAAAGGAAGCAGTATCATCTATTGCAGAACCCGCAAGAGAACACAGGAAATTGCCACACTATTACAAGCACAGGGAATAGAAGCCAGCTTTTATCATGCGGGACTGGATGCCGCAACAAGACAGGAAAGACAGGCGGCTTGGAAAAATGATCAAACGCCGGTAATGGTATGCACCAATGCCTTTGGAATGGGAATTGATAAGCCAGATGTAAGAACGGTAATTCATGTTGGCATACCAGATTGTTTAGAAAATTACTATCAAGAAGCAGGTCGTGCCGGACGTGATGGAAATAAATCTTACGCGGTATTACTTTTTACTCCCCGGGATAAGCAAGAACTACTGGATTCCATCACCGATCGATTCCCTTCTCTTGCCTCGATTAGAGAAGTATATCAAGCAATTGCCAACTACTTGCAACTTCCGGTGGGAAGCGGAGAGGGACAGTATTTTGATTTTGACTGGACAGCTTTTATTCATCGCTTCAAATTACCGGCACCGCTGGTATTACAGTCCTTAAAAATATTAGGGCAGGAGGGATGGGTAAATTATAACGAAGCGGTTTTTATTCCACCTCGTATTCAATTTGTGGCAGCCCGCCTATTGATAGAATCATTGGAGCAAGATGATCTTGAGCTGGACAAGCTAAGTAAAACACTTTTAAGAACCTATAGCGGTATCTATGATCAACCTGTTAGCATTTCTGAAAAACAAATTGCCGCTCTGTTAAAATCTCCGGTAGAAGAAATACAAACACAGTTACAAGAATTACAAAAAAGAGGTGTGCTTTCTTATCATCCTCAAAAAGAGGAACCACAATTATTTTTTCCAGTACCCCGTATCCGGGCGGAGGAATTAGTGATTGATCAGGCAAACTTCAATAACAGAAAAAAACAATATGAGGAAAGACTGCGCACGATGCTTCAGTATACTGAGCATCAACAAAACTGCCGCAGTCTACTCATTGCAAACTATTTTGGAGATCTTTCTGCCAAGTCTTGTGGAACTTGTGATAATTGCCTGGCTGCTAAAAAAAAGTCCCTTTCTGGAGCAGGCTTTGAAGAAATCAAAACCCAGCTGCTGGCTTTATTAAAAAACGGCCCCCTGCCCTGCAGCACAATAACCGAATTGCTAATTAATAATGATGAAACAGAGGTGTTAGGCGTGCTTGACTTTTTACAGGCAGCCGAGATCATCCAGTTACATAAAGACGGAACAGTTACACTAACGTGAATACTTATTCTTTAACGATCAACCGGAAACCTTCTCCATGGATATTAACAATTTCAATACGGCCGTCTTCTTTTAGATACTTCCGTAATTTGGCGATGTAGACGTCCATACTTCTTCCGTTAAAATAAGTATCGCTACCCCATATTTTCTTTAAGGCTTTTTCGCGAGGCAACAAATCATTCAAATGTTCAACCAATAATTTAAGCAGATCATTTTCTTTGGGAGATAAGGTTTGCTTCCTGTCTCCTATGGACAATTCACGTAAGCGAGGATTAAAATGATAAGTAGCCAGATCAAATTCACGCTGTTCTGTTTCACGTTGCTGCTCCTCATTTCTCTTTAAAATTGCTTTGATCTTTAGCAACAACACTTCACTGTCAAATGGCTTGGTTACATAATCATCGGCACCTAATTTATAGCCTTGAATCAGATCCTCCTTCATGGTCTTGGCACTCAGGAAAAACAAAGGCACATCAGGGTCCACATCGCGTATTGCTTCAGCCAGGGCAAACCCGTCCATATTGGGCATCATCACGTCAAGCAAACACAGATCAACCCGTTCCCGCTGAAAAGCAGCCAGGCCTAGTCTGCCATCTCGCTCAAGAATAACATCAAAGTCATTCAGCTCCAAATAATTCTTAAGTACAACACCCAGATTTTTATCGTCTTCACAAAGCAGGATTTTTGATTTTTTGTTTTCCATAAACAGGCTAATTTAAGGTCCTATAGTTACAAATAAAAGCATTGCCAAGGGGTGAACGAAGGAAGTAGGCTGAATATTTTGTTAAAACAACGTGCCCGTTTCCTGAGGCCCTGTTTTTCCTAAATGTTCATAGGCCTTGCGAGTAACCTCACGTCCCCGGAGTGTACGTTGTAAAAATCCCTCTTGAATTAAAAAAGGCTCGTACACTTCTTCGATAGTTCCCGACTCCTCGCCAACAGCAGTGGCAATGGTGGTAATACCAACGGGGCCTCCTTTAAATTTATCAATGATGGTAGAAAGTATGCGGTTGTCCATTTCGTCGAGCCCATGTTCATCTACATGCAAGGCACGCAGCGCGTGTTGTGTAATTCCTAGATCAATGGCGCCATCATTCAATACCTGCGCAAAATCCCTTACCCGACGCAGCAGCCCATTGGCAATGCGGGGTGTTCCGCGGCTTCTTCGTCCAATTTCTGCCACTGCAGTATCCGAAATGCGCACTCCTAAAATAGAGGCGGATCTTTTTAAGATGGTATCTAGTACAGCAGCTTTGTAATATTCTAATCGAGATTTAATGGCAAACCGGGAAAGCAACGGAGCCGTGAGCAATCCACTTCTTGTAGTGGCACCAATCAACGTAAAAGGATGCAAATTAAGTTGAATGCTTCTGGCATTAGGACCGCTATCGATCATGATGTCTATTCGATAATCCTCCATAGCGGCGTATAGATATTCCTCCACCACTGTACTCAGTCGGTGAATCTCATCAATGAACAACACAGCATTGGGCTCCAGCGACGTTAATAAGCCGGCCAGATCTCCCGGTTTTTCAATTACTGGTCCGGAGGTTTCTTTTATTTGTACACCCAATTCATTAGCCAAAATTCTGGAAAGCGTTGTTTTACCTAATCCGGGCGGACCATGAAATAGCACATGATCCAAGGCCTCTCCCCGCATCTTAGCCGCTTTAATAAATACACGAAGGTTTTCTATCAACTGATCCTGGCCGGCAAATTCGCTGATCTGCGCCGGTCTGATATTATTCTCAAACTCTCGCTCAGCTGCAGAAAGCTGGTCTTTTGCACTATGTAAATTGGGATTAGCCATGTTCTGTAAAACTAATAAAAAAAGGCACCCCGATTGGAGTGCCTTTTGAAACGATGTTTTATCAATTAGTGAGCAATAAAAACCTGGTATGTTTTATCCGCACCGCGATCCATGCCATCTCCATAGTAGAGACGTACCATGTATGTGCCTGCTGCTAAATGATCCAGATTAACAGGAATCACTCGTGCAAATACCAATCCTCTCCACTGATTCACATACATTAATTGACCAGCTGCGTTGTAAACGCGCATACCCAAAACGTTGAAGCGGGTAGAATTTACACGAATATTGAACTGGCCACTGTTTGGATTTGGATAGAGAATAACCGCGCCATTATCAAGATCACGATTACGCTCCTCACAAGCTAGTACTGTGACTGTAGTGCTGGCTCTGTTCACGCAACCATTAGCATTGGCGTAGGTATAGGTTATTGGCCATGTACCCACATCTGTTGCAGGAGGCATGAAGTTGAGTCCGGAGATTCCAAATCCACTCCAGCTACCACCCACCGGTGTTCCATTCAAACGTACCAGGGTATCGCTGATACAGATACGACCAGGCAGTGTACCAGTTGTTACTACCGGCAACGGATTAACTGTGATCACAAAGCTGGTTGGTGCACCCACGCAAGTAGTACCGCCATTTGTAAAGCTTGGTGTTACAGTAATTGTTGCAGTAACAGGAGCAGAAGTTGTATTCAGCGCCGTGAAGGAGATATTTCCAGAGCCGCTGGCTGCAAGGCCAATAGCAGGGTTAGAATTGGTCCAGTTAAACACGGTTCCCGTAGTTGCGCCTGAGAATGCAGCTGCTGCAGTAGAGTTATGACAAACCGCAAAGCTGGCTACAGGGTTAACCGTTGGAATTGGATTAACAGTGATGGTGAACGTTCTTGGTGTTCCTGTACAAGTTACACCAGCGTTAGTGTATACCGGAGTTACCCTAACAGTACCGGAGATCGGAGCTGTGGTAGTATTAGTACCCACAAAGCTGGCAATGTTTCCGGTGCCGCTAGCAGCAAGACCGATAGCTGTATTACTATTTGTCCAATTGTAAACTGTTCCGGTAGTAGCTCCCGTAAAGGTTACAGCCGCCACGTTAGATCCACGACATACTGTTTGGTCAGCCACCGCATTAACAGTAGGTGTAGGATTAACCGTGTAGGTGTAGCTAATTGGCGAACCTACACAGCCCGTACCAGCGTTGGTGTAAGTTGGTGTTACGGTAACGGTAGCTGTTACAGGAGCAGCAGCAGTATTTATTGCCGCAAAGCTGGCAATGTTTCCTGTGCCGCTGGCTGCAAGGCCAATACCAGACAGGTTATTTGTCCAGGCATAAGAGGTTACTGCAGGCTGTAGTATTGTATAGTTGATAGTAATAGACCAATTAGTAAGTGTTCCTATGTCGGCACCAACATAATCTCTCATCCACAGTGTCCAATCTCCGGAACCAACTGAGTATAACCCGGCAAAGTTGGCAGCGGTAGAGAGCTGACCAGTAGGTCCAACCCCGATTGCCGCATCTGCTGCAAATGTTCCGGTAAACGGTGCGGCAGCGGTTGCCAAACTTACCGTACCGGTAGAGCTAATGGTTGTATTAGTGAAATTATCACCGGCACCACCACGTCTGTTGACAAGGTTCAGAATCTGGCCATTTGGTGCTTTCAGGTTAAAGACCATATCACTTACCCAAGTATGGGTCATGTTGAAGTTAACGCTCACCCCAGTGACAGTTGCACCAGAGGGAAGTGTTACAGGTAGTGTGTGACTAATACCCGCCGGAGCAAGTGCAGAAGGTGGATCAGGTACCACAATTGCAATTGTACCAGAGTTAGCCGTAACAGGTGTACCTGCGACAATGGTTCCGCCACCATTAACAGTTGCAAAGTTTACGGCAGTTGTATTAGATCCATTACACAATACTTGGCTGGAAACTGCATTTACCTGACCTACTGGATTAACAGTAATTGTGAAGGTGCGTGGTGTACCAGTACAAGTGACACCGCTGTTGGTAAAGCTTGGTGTAACAGTGATAGTAGCTATGATAGGTGTGGTACCAGTATTGGTTGGTGTGAACGAAAGGTTGCCTGTTCCGCTAGCAGCCAATCCAATAGAGGTAGTGCTGTTAGTCCAGCTATATACTGATCCAGTAGCATTGCCGCTGAAATTCACTGTTGAAAGTGAACCAGCACAGAATATTTGGTTAGCCACCGCGTTTACAGTTGCGGTAGGATTTACCGTATACGTAAATGTAGTTGGCGTTCCTGGGCAACTTGTGCCAGCGTTGAAGTATGTGGGCGTTACGGTAACAGTGGAAGTAACAGGAGCGCTTCCATTGTTTATAGCGGTAAAGCTTGGAATGTTTCCTGTACCACTTGCACCCAACCCAATAGAGGTAGTGCTGTTTGTCCAGTTCATGTTAGTGCCAAATGTACCCTGAACCGCATAGTCAAAGGAAATAGACCAATTAGTTAACACACCCAAATCTCCTCCCCATAAATCGCGCATGGCAAGTACCCAGTTTCCATTTGGAATAGAGTACAGTGCAGCAAAATTGGCAGCATTGGAGGCATAGCCAGTGGGGCCCTGGTTTTGAGCAGCCGTTGCAGCGAAGGTTCCGGTAAACGGAGCCGAGCCGCTCGCAAATGCAGTAGTACCTGTTGAGCTAACAACAGTATTTACTAAATTATCACCGGAGCCACCATGTTGGTTAAACAGGTTCAGTACCTGACCATTTGGAGCCTTCAGGTTTATAACCATGTCGCTGATCCAAGTATGGGTCATATTCATGGTTACTCGCATATTGCTAATTACAGCACCAGCAGGTAATGTAACTGGTATAGTGTGTGTAGCTCCAACAGCCGATGCATCAGGAACAGACACTGAGATAGTTCCAGAGCTTGCAGCTTGTGTGCCACCTGTTGAAATCAATCCATTGTTAGTGGTAGAGAAGGTTACTGCTGTAGTTGCCGAACCGTTACATAATGCTTGGTTAGAAACTGTGTTAACCTGGCCACTTGGATTTACAGTAACTGTGAATGT
>VGGR01000012.1 GCA_016868585.1 Bacteroidota bacterium | reverse complement strand
ATCATATTTAAATAGTTTTTTTGGCTTTTTTTCATATGAATCTCTTCTGAAATACGTTTTTATTTTGTTATTTATAGCGCATCATGCTTTATAAGGTAGTTGCGTAATAGGGTTAAGAGTTCGTGACACTGTTGTTGGGCAGGTTCAATATACAGTTTGTCGGTCGATTCTCTAATTATTTGAAGCATACCTAAAACGGCGATATAATTTTCCCAGTCTAACTGATCTTTTTTCATAATTTTTAGATTGGCAGGAATTGGGATTGTAACAACTATTTTATTTTTTTCAATATAAAAATTATTGTTTGCATCTTTATGAAAATTATATTCAAAATTTTTTGTTGAAATCGGGTCTATCATCCGGTCAATGTAACCAAATTCTCTCTGTTCTCTTAATTTTAGTCCCATACCCAAGCTAGCATACCGCTGAATAGCGGCTTTTAATTCATCAGACTCTAAAAATCTTAACGATCCTGAATTTTTTATTTCATCCAATGCAAGCGTATTCAGTTGATACAAGATTCTAAGGGCGATAAAGCCATGTGCCGCATAAATAGCAGGAATTTCTTTGTCAAGCGTGTTATTGCTATAAAAGGCATAAATGATTTTAAAACAACTATCTTGTTTACTTCTTCTGATATTAGTAGTAGCATAACCAATAGAGTCATTGGTAACATCTACGTATAAATTTTTTGCACTAATAAGCGCTTTTTTGGTTTCTACATAGTGCTCTCTTATATTTTCTGCACCGTAACCAAGGGAGACTGCAACAAATATCATTAAGCCCTCTAACAAATATTCTTTCCATGGCTTCGTGTGTTTTGAAATATGTGGGTGGTGATGTACTTCCATATTTTTATATTATAGTTAAAATGGAGATGTCATCAACAGTAAGGTCTTTAATACCAAGAAGGTGTTTGGTAGAGAGGCTCATTAAAAAGCGAAGTTAATCGGTCGCTTTCTTTTTTAATAAAAAATATTTATCCGGGGATTAAAGCCATCTTACCCTGGCAAACATGGCATTATTGCCAGATTTTACCATCACTGCCTGCCCATAGTATTTCACTTATTGCAGTTGTCTTAATAAGGTGTTTAGATGATTGTGATAAAAAAGAAGTCCCTATGGGAAATTCAACCTTTCTTTTTCTTTCATCTTTCATTTTCAGTTCGGCATATACAGCATTTTCCGGCACAGTTACTAATGAATTTCCGTTATTTAATTTAAATAATTTAAGATCACCCCTGTTTTGTGAAGCAGCTATTATCGGAGAATTATTTGCCCCGGCAAGCATACATAATGCTCTGCCATTACCGGGAATATAAATTCCGCTTTGTAAAAGTGAAAGGGACTCAAAATTTCCCTTGCCATCACCCTTCAATACAAGTCCGTTTAGTGCATCATAACGGCCCAATGAAGGAATTGTGCCATAATCATTCGTGTTTAAGCAAATGTCAAGGTTTCCATCGGAATCAAAATCTTCCACAACAATTCCATTTACACAAGAAAGTTGTGCCGTAACGGGTAATGCAATAATTGTAAAACTGCCTTTGCCATCATTTCGAATAAATGAGTTTTTGAACCAGGTAGCACTGTATTTTAATGCCCCCTTGATTTGTTCAGGTGTAAAAAGTTGATCGATTGTAGCCTCTGCAAATTCTTTATAGGTTAAAAATTTCTTTTTAATAAATGGAAGGTGATCTACAATTTCATCGCGGCCATCAACAGGGTAATTTCTTTTTACTCCATTTTTGTCAACAATAAATTTTGATGGAATACATTGCCATATTGTACCATTATTATTAAAGTCTTTTCCATACACCGATACAGGATACTGATCATTTGCATTTAAAAATGAATTTTCACCAAGATTACCTGCCAAATAATCCATATCGCCATCATTATCAAAATCACCAGCTGCGATGCTGCTCCACCAGCCCGATTTGTTACCGATTCCAGTGGCAGCTGTTACATCTTTCAATATTCCTTTTTCGTTTTTAAAAAACTGTATTGATTTCCAGTCTGCCGCAATGAGCAGATCAAACCAGCCATCATTATCAAAATCTGTCCACAATGCATCACACACAAGTCCAAAGTCCTTCAGCACAGGGGCCACCACTCCAGTAACATCAGTGAATTTCACAACCCCGTTTTTGGTATCGTTTCGATAAATAAAAGAAGAAACCGGTTTCGGATATTTCCATGGCTCCACCCTGCCGCCAATAAAAAGATCGAGGTCTCCATCTTTATCATAATCACATGCTTTTACACAACTCTTGCTTGTATAATTTATCGGGAATACGGTAGTGTCAAGTGTAAAATTTCCTTTCCCGTTGTTCAGAAAAAAATTATCCCTGTAGTGAAATGTATTTGCCGGATTTTCATAACCGCCACTAACTATATATAAATCATTATCGCCGTCTTTATCTGCGTCAAACAAAGCTATCCCTATATCTTCCGATGTTTTGCTGATTCTTGAGGCATTTGGAACCAGGTCAGCAGAATCAAAACGTCCATCTTTTTGTTGGTAAAATATTTTTGCACTATATCCATAAGATCCGCCGATTATCAGATCGTCGGTGCCATCGCCATTTAAGTCGCCGGCTGCCAGTGCCGGTCCGTATTCAGAAAACTTATGGGGTAATAACCGTTGTACATTGAAATCGATATAATCAATTTCCTGTTGTTTATAGGTTATGCCAAGTGATTCGGATGATTCCGTAAAGAGCGGACTGATCATTACCTTTCTTTTACTCCAGTCGAATATTTCTTTAGCATCAGCCTGTTTTAATGTAAGCAATTGGTTAGTGGAAATATTTTCAAGTTTCTGGAACTTATTATCAGGCCAGATAATAAAAAGTGAATCAACACGACTGATCGAATCAAGTCCGAAATGAGCAATAGGAGTAACAGATGATAAATAACCCCTGACAGTGAAATGTTCGTATACCTGTTGTTTCCCATTATAAAATAACCTGATCCAAGCGCCGATACCATCACGATTTTCAGCATTGCCTTCCAACTTTACAGAAAGAAAATTAGATACATTCTCTTTTTTAGCGGCGGTGGTGTTTTCATATAAGAATGCTTTGTCGTTTATATTATTTACTATAAAATCAAGATCACCGTCATTATCAAAATCGGCATAGGCGGCGCCATTTGAAAAACTGGGGTCGCTCATGCCCCAGGTATCCGTTTCATTACTGAAGTTTAAATTCCCGTTATTTCTGAAAAAATAATTGTGCAGTTTTACTTCAGGTATCTCGTCAAGTAGTTGTTGTTTTGTAGCAAATATTGAAGTTTCTTCCCGGAACATTGCAAAATCATGATCAGTTATATCCTTTGGAAACCCATTTGTAACAATAATGTCTCGATAGGAATCATTATCAAAGTCAGCTACAACAGGGGCCCAACTCCAATCCGTTTCTGCCAACTTGCTGTAAAATCCTATCTCAGAAAATACAGGGTCCCCTATCGAATCATTCGCTAAAAGACGGTTTCCCATGTTCAGTTGCAATGTATTCCTGACATACTGGTAATGGTAACCAAAGTAATCTGAGTTTTGGTAAGTAAGATAACTTACAGGCATCAGCATCATTTTTTTTCTGAAGTTATCTTCAGGGTTCATGTCGAGTTCTATAATATCCGCAAGTCCATCATTATTAATATCATTCACATCAGCCCCCATTGCGTTTGCAGAACTATGTTTTAGAAAAGATGAAATTTTATCAGTAAAAGTTCCATCGCCGTTATTGATATAAAGAATATTGCTTGAGAGATAATCATTCGGAACATACATATCTTTCCAGCCATCAAGATTGATATCCGCAATTGAAATGTGATGTCCATAGCCTTCAATCGTAATCCCTGCTTCCTTTGAAACATTCTTAAATATTGCATGACCGGCTAAAGAATCAAAATCATTCCGGTACAACCGACCGGTGCTTGGAAAAGACCCGTCCTTTATCACAGGTCTGAAGCTGTTTGGATATAAATCGGGCAAAAGTTCGTTTACGCACAGGTATACATCAAGGTCGCCATCATTGTCATAATCAAAAAATGAAGCCTGTGTGGTATGCGTGCTGTCATCCAAACCAAATTCTTTCGCCATATCCTTAAATACGGGCACGCCATTTTGGTTAGCTCCTTTATTAATGTAAAGTATGTTTTTTCTTTTCTCCCCGATATTGCTGATTGTAGCTGATACATAAATATCCGGTCTTGCATCATTGTTTATATCAACTATTGCAACACCTCTGCTCCATTTGCCCTGTCCATCAGTTCCCGATTCTTTGGTGATATCAGAAAACTTAAATCCTCCTTTATTCAGGTACAGTTTGTTTTCCACCATATTTCCGGAAAAATAAACATCTTGTAATCCATCTGAATTAAAATCGGCTATGGCTACGCCACCACCATTGTAGACATTTGAAAAATCCATGATGTTGATGGAATCAGTCTCAATAATTTCATTGACAAAATGAATTCCTGAATGATCGGGGCTAATTTTTTTGAAACAATATTTTTTTTTACCGCAGCTAAAAAAGACTGCCAGCACAAAAGCTATCCCAGCAAAACGTAATACCATCGCAGTTTCTTTTTAAAAAAAGCTAAATAACTGAAAAAAAGTGAAATCAAAAAAAGAGGCAGACCCGGTTCTGCCTCTTTAAACATTAATTGAGAAACCAATTTTAGTACCCCGGATTTTGCTTAAGTTTAGCAACACCGCCAGTAACACTTCTGTCTATCTGGCTTTGAGGTATCGGGAAATACTCATTTTTATTTGCAGTGAAATTGGCAGAAGCCATATAACCACGTTTGTTATTGATTGATGGATGACTAACACCGCCATTGTAATCAAGCATCCTGTTTACTTCAGCAGCAGCAGCACCCCAACGAACAAGGTCAAAAAAGCGATGGCCTTCCATTCCTAATTCCAGTTTTCTTTCAAAACGCACAGCCTTACGGGCATTAGCCTGAACAGTCCATGGTGTATTGTATAAACCTATTTTATAGTTTGCAGCCGGGGATGCGCCATCCATTACCCAACCAGCAGGATTAGCTGCTCTTGCTCTTACCTGGTTTACCAGACCACGGGCAGCCTCTAGACTTCCAGCCTCCACTTCAGCTTCTGCAAGCCATAATAACACATCCGCAAAACGGATGAGTGTATAGTTATTAGCTGTGATTCCGCTTGTCCAGAAATTAATATCTGTTTTCACTCTTTCCTGAGCTCTGTAATAGGTATTTTTTATAGGGCTGTAAGGGCCGCCATAAGTCTGGTCGCGAATCCAGTTGTACCCCGGGTGTTTACCCCAATCGAGGTATGGAATACCGCGGCGTCCAACAGTCCAGTCAAGACGGGCATCGAGTGTGCCTGCATAAGGAGTAAAAGGAGAAGTAGAAAGAATACCTGCGTCGTTTGTAACAATTACATTATTGTAATTATCAGGATCTGGTAATCCGGTAACTGCATCTGTTTTAAAAGAGTTTACCAGGTCCTGTGAAGGCTGGAAGAAACCACAGCAAGTGCCCGGACCGCCTGTATAAGGGAAGTTTAATACTTCACCCCAACCACCATTATCAGCGTTAGAACCATCGTTTACAGAATATTGAACAGCAAATACTGATTCAGTGCTGTTTTTTGTATCTGCATTGAAATTGTCACTATACTTGGTAAGTAGCGCATACCTTTGTCCTTGTGCATTTGTACCATTTGTAACCACATCCTGCAATACAGTTTTGGCTTGTGCATACTTACCCTGGAAGAGCAAACACTTAGCAAGCAATGCGCCGGCAGCATATTTGTTCACACGGCCTTTTGCATTCATAGTAACTGGGAGGTTTGCGTAAGCAAACTGAAGATCAGCTTCAATCTTTGGCCATATATCAGCATCATTAGGCTGGTTATAGTCAGTTATAGTTTCATCATAATAAGGAACCTTATTCCACATTTTTTTTGCTTCAAAATGATAATGGCCTCTGAGGAATCTTGCTTCACCCTCAATACGGGTTTTGTCAGTAGCAGAAATATCAGTGGCGCTGGCCATTACTTTGAGCACACCGTTTGAACGGTTGATACCTTCATAAACAATTCTCCACTTGGTATCAAAATACCCGTTTGTAGCTGTTGGTGCAAATGTTTCAATCGGGTTGATATCGGGTTGGTCCCCGGCATCAGTTCCCTTGTGTGCATCACCGCCGCAAATACTGCCGTATACCCAGTTGGTGCCGGAACTTTGCCAGCCACCAAGGAAGATACCACCTCCGTTAATAAAACCATCAAGAACAGCGTAAGATCCAACAAGCAGTGCTTCCACTCCTTTCTTATTGGCCAGTGCATTCACATCAAGTGAACCTTTTGGTGTTTTTTCCAAAAACCCCTTGCCGCAGGAAAGTATTATCACCGTGCCTGCCAACAAAAGTGTGATGAATTTGAATGTTATCTTTTTCATATGATTATACAATTAATGTTTTTAGAAATTAACATTGATACCAATTAAAAACTGACGGGTTGAACGCAGCAAACCTTCATCCACACCAAAAGAATCATCAGCACCGAAAATCTCAGGATCGAGACCGGTGTACTTGGTGGCAGTGAAAAGGTTGGTGCCCTGAACATAAATTCTTGCTTTGTCAATGTTCACTTTGTTGAGAAGTGAACTTGGCAGAGTATAACCCAGTGTCAGGTTCTTCATTCTGAAGAAAGAACCATTCTCCAGGTAATAAGAATTTACAGCATTGTTGTTGCTGAAGTTAGAAGCATTTTCAGCAATAGGAATCTTTGCATTAGTTTTTGTAGGTGTCCATGAGTTGTAAAGCAGGTCTTTGCTCTTATTCCCCTGGAAAGAAGGGAAGAAATCAACCCACCATTTTACATAGTTCATAATCTCATTACCCTGTGAGCCATAGAAGAACATACCAATATCAAAGTTTTTGTAAGACCCATTCAGATTTAAACCATAAGTGAAATCTGGATTAGGACTGCCAAGAAATACACGGTCTGCTGGTGTGATAGTGCCATCCCCATTTGTATCCTGGTAGCGGAAACGACCCGGTGCTTTCTGATCCTGTACTGGAGCAGCAGCTACTTCAGCCGCATCTTTAAAAATGCCAACCACTTTGTAACCAAAAAAAGATGATAACTCATGTCCGATCTGGTTTCTTACCCAGTTGCCGATACGGGAACTACGGGTATCATAGAAATCCAAACCTTCAGCCAGTGAAGTAATCTCATTATTATACGTAGTAAAGATGAGTTGTGCGTCAAACTTAACACCATTTTTACCACCAATATTTCCTTTTTGTGTAATGGAGAGGTCAATACCACTGTTCTTCATAGAAGCCACATTGAAGAAAGCGGGGTTAGAAGCAGCACCAGCGCCGGCAGCAGCAAGAGCTGGAAGGCGGAAGAGAAGATCTTCAGTTTGCTTGTTGTAAACATCAAAGCTTACTTCGGTTTTTCCTTTGAACAACACAGCATCAAAACCATAGTTCTGTGTAATGTTTGTTTCCCATTTACCAGCAGGGTTACCAACGAATGATTGCTGGAAACCTTGGGCAGTACTATTGCTGGTACCATTGATATCATAGTTGGATGAACCGGGACCACCTACATAAAGGTCAAACGCATTTGCCGGGTTGATACGCTGGTTACCCATCTGTCCATAGCTTCCGCGGATCTTCAGGTCATTCAACCATCTTACGTTTTCCATAAATGCTTCTTCAGTAACCCTCCAGCCGAATGAAAAGGCCGGGAATGTTCCCCAACGGTTTTCAGGACCAAAACGTGATGAACCATCACGGCGTACTGTAACGCTGGCGAGGTATTTATTATCGTAAGTGTAATCTATTTTACCAAAATAAGATACCAATGATGCAGGAGTAAAAGGAGAACCAAATGCCTGCTGGCCTGCAGCACCTCCGGAATTAAGTGCCCAGAAATCCTGGTTCTGTGTAAAGTAACCAACCCTTGTACCAGATATGCTTCTGCCCCAGCCTTCCACTGCCTCTGTTCCGGCTAATACAAGTACATCATGCTTTTGATCAAATGTATTTTTGTAAGTAACCTGGTTTGTCCAGGTCCACTCACGGAAACGGGCAAAATTTTCATTATAGCTGTTGCCGGTGTTGTTTTCAGAATTCTCGTAGGTTTTATAATTAAAACTAAAACCATTGCCATAATTCAACTGGCCACCAAAACTGGTACGGGCAGTGAAGTGTTTTGCAAAATCAACCTCAGCATAGATATTGCCAAAAATGTTGAGGTTCTGTCCGCGGTTTTTACTTCTGCGGAAACTGTTTGCAACAGGGTTTTGTGCATTACCAAGGTTTGGCGCTCTTGAACCAGCAAAATTTCCCTTGATATCGTACACCGGAATAATGGGTTGGTTACGATAAGCAAAACCCAGTTCAGTACCCTCACCATTATTTCCGTTATTTCCTACCGTATTATTTTCATCGGTTCTTACCTGCAGGTTCTGACCGATGCGAATGTTCTTTTTAACATTGAACTCAGTGTTGACACGCAGCGTATATCTTCTGTAGAAGCTATATATTAGGATGGCATTCTGGTCAAAATAATCAAAACTCATAAGATAACGGCTTCTGTCGGCACCGCCGGAAAGCGAAATATTATGATTCGTGATCGGTGCATTTTGTGTGATCTCATCATACCAGTTAGTACCGGCTTTATTAGCTCTTACGATCAGGTAAGAACCACCGATATTATCCAGATCGAGATTATAAAGACTGGGGTTTACTGTAGGATCGCCTTCCAGTCTTCCACCTAATGTCCCGGCGAGAATGTAATCAGGGAGTCGGGGGGTGGTACCGGTACCATATTGTACAGTTGGTACAGCTTGTCCGGCATTTTGAAAGGATTTCCAGGTAAGATCAGCCATTTCTTGAGAATTGAGCAGATCCCATCCTTTACCAGGTGATGACTTACCATAGTACATATTGTAAGCAACTTTTACACCACCACTTCTTCCTTTTTTAGTGGTAACGATGATTACACCGTTTGATGCACGGGCACCATAGATAGAAGCTGCAGCCGCATCTTTCAGCACCTGCATGGACTCAATGTCGTTCGGGTTAAGACCGCTGATACCTCCTACCGGGATACCATCAATAATGTAAAGAGGTCCATTATCTCCAAAAGATGAGAAGCCGCGGATCTTTACTGATGACTCAGTACCGGGGCGATTGTCTTGTGTAACAGTAACACCTGCTACACGGCCCTGCAACTGGCTTGACGCGTTAGCAGCAGGAATTGATTTAAGATCGCTGACTTGTACTACCGATACTGAACCGGTGATATCTTTTTTGACTTGAGATGTATAACCGGTAACCACCACTTCATTCAAGGTAGTGTTTACAGATACCATTACAACGTCGATTGTCGTTTTGTCGCCAATGTTTACAGTCTGTGTTTCAAGTCCCACATAAGAAATAACAAGTTGTGTTTTCCCTGCAGGAACATTAATGGTAAAATTTCCAGAAGGGCCTGTCATTGTGCCCACGTTGGTACCTTTTACTTCCACCGTTGCACCCATTACAGGGTTATTGTTTTCTTTTACCGTACCAGTAACCTGTTTCTGCGCACTGGCTGCGAAAACAAAAAACAGCAAAATAAAAGATAGAGAAAAAAGTCTTGCCGGATAGGCAATAAACCAGAGTTTTCTGTCCATAATATAAGCAGTTTTGAATTGATAAAAAGAGAGGCACCACAAGGTCTTTAAAAAAATTAAATTATGTTAATTTTTTTAAAGTTTTTTTTATTGAAAAGACAACCTTCTCTTTTCAATCCTCTTAATCTGTTGTTTTTGGATACATAGTCAGAATCGGAAGGTTTTATTGGGTTCTCACTTTCTTCGTCTATCCAATTCCTATCTTTTACGGATACTCCAGTTTTGAACCCCACCATACTACCCTTATAATAATAATTTATCCTGATGGGGGACTAAGATAGCATTATGCATTATATTGATTTACAGCATATTAAAGGTATCACCGCTCCATGAAAAACATAGTAAAACTGGATAACTATTATCATCCAGAGCAGTTAATAGATGCTATCCGGGATTTTGTGGAGTACTATAATCATGACCGTTACCACGAATCGCTACAAAATGTAACCCCTTCGGCTGTGTATTATGGACGAAAAGAACAAATCTTACATTTAAACAACGAAACACTCTACAACCAGCCCGTCCACTTTCTTTGACGACATACACTGAGCAAACAGGTTCCAAGGATGATCCACCAGTAGCGTTGCATGTGCCTTTATTTTGGCAGAAGCATTTGTAGTCGTTGATTGACGAGCTCGCCTACTTTTTTCCCGTATTCGGTGCTGATCACGCAGGAGCTGTGAAAATGAATGCCGCCGTAGAAGCGGGCCCAATTGTTTTCCAGGGCGGCTTGGTGAAAGGAGGAGAACGAACGATCGGCGATTCCGAATTCTCTTTCGGAACTATCGGTGTAGGCGAACCCATCGCCGAACACACTGGTGAGTACCTCTGCCGCGGCGGAGGATACGGTACTGTGTCCGCAGGTGTATTCCGGAAAAGGCGGTGTTTGAAGATATGGTCTCCATTTGCGGTCGATGTATTGATTGATCACGGTTTCGGGACGCACGCGGTTGCTTCGAAATTTTTCATCCCAGCATTGGATAAAGGCATCAAATATGGCGATCGATGTTTTGGCGTAGACCATAACGGTTTGGTTGAAATCCAGGTTCGCTTTTTTTGCGGCGATGCCTACGATGTTCATCCAGTGACCGGGCGGGGAAAATTTTTTGGTGACGAACATGACGTGTCCGGTTACGTTCATACGGGTGCTGAGGTCGTCCCAGAATTCTGCGATGTGTTTTTGTTCGTCGGTAAGGCTATCGCCGATATTTTTCACGCGCATTACTTCTTGATAATAGGCGCTTTTCTTGTCGGTCATGTTGAACGGGACGGGACGGGGCGGTACGAGTTCATCGGCGCTGTCGAGCACCAAGGGACGTATCTCGTTCCAATGTGGTTCAAGGGCTTGTGAATACAATGGAGGGGTAGGCACCCAGCGTCCCGGTGAATTGAGCACAGCGTATTTGGGCGCAGTTCGGGTTTGTGCATAGTTGTCTTTCTTGCTCCACGCCAAAATGATCTTGCCGATGGTGTCGGCAAAGGATTGGGTTTGGCGAAAAGTCTCAGCCGGCATGCCGTGTTGCTGCACGCTTTTTTTCAGGCTATCGACATAGCGTTGCATGCTGCCTTCGGGAAACGTAACCGATTCGCCAAGTTTGCAAAAAGCGAGGATGGCGGCAAAGGGAAAATCAATCTCGTTTCCGGTTTCCAGCTTGGGGAGCAGGGGCAGGTCGTTGAGTTGTCCGCCAAGGGATCGATATTTTTCCGGATTGCCGGCAGCGATCACTTCGTAGGCGGCAATACTGGCATATAGATAATTGCGGGAGGCGATGATGGGCGGAAAATTATTTTCCATCACCACGTTGTTCAGCTTTTTAACGGTGCGGGCGTACAAAAGCGGGTTGGCCGTAAGCGTGCGATAGTCTTGTTGCTGGCAGGCAGAAAGGACCAGCAGTAGCCAGACAAAGCCAACTAGTTTTTTCATCTGATGTAGGCGTCGAATATCCTCAAAGATATACCTTGTATGTCGTCAACAAACCTGTAATCAATCAGAAGTTTCTGTACGCGCCGCTCAAGTAAATATTTGCTTCGGCTTCACTAAAAGCAGATTGGTCTTTGTTGTAATGCAGGGTTTTCCCAGGAAATCTCCCCGCAATAACGCCTAACAATATTGTTTCGGTAAGTTTTGCAGCATAGGTAAAGGGTGCTGAACAAGTTGCTTTGCCTAAACATGTATTGATAAATTCATGGTAGTGAAGCGAAGATTCTTTGGCGTAGTTACGAATGGGTTGGCCTAAACTACCCGTTGGATCAAATTGCTTGATATCATACTTCGCAATTGTGTCCCCAACCAATAAGCAAGGTTGTTGCATAAAATGGGGTAACAATAATCGTTTTCCATTTTCTCCAATGAATATAGCTCCCTGATTTGGCAATGAAACTCCAGCCGGCAACATTAGTTCTGGTGAAACAGTAGGCCCTTCTACCCCATCATACCAAACCCATTCAAAAACGGCTGTAGTATACGCGGTTCCTTCAAAAGTATAGCTAACTACATTCCGCTCTGGATAGCCAAAGCCTGTGACCGGGCGACAGTTATTGGTTATGGTACTTGGTACACCTAACGCTAATGCGTTGTAGGGGGTATCAAAAATATGAACACCCATATCCCCCAGGGTGGCACAACCATAGTCTACCAACTTGCGCCAATTCCCAGGATGATAATACCCTTTCTTGTACGGTCTCTCTGGTGAAGTGCCCAGCCATAAATTCCAATCGAGTGTAGATGGCACTGGGTCAGTTCCTGCTGGAGCTAGGCCATTATAGCCCCAGTTTTTGTTAGACCAGGCAATCACTTTACTCACTTTCCCGATCAATCCGCCACGTACCAATTGTGTAGCAAGTTTATAGTCATAAAAAGAATGAACTTGGATTCCCATTTGTGTAACAAGCCCTTTTTTTTCCGCAACTCGACGCATTTCTCTCGATTCAGCTACATAATGCGTCAACGGTTTTTGACAGTATACTGCTTTTCCATGCTTCATGGCTAACAGTGAAGCGGGGGCATGCGTATGATCAGGAGTGGATACTACCACAGCGTCAATTTTTCGATGATTTTTTTTAAAGAGCAATCGATAGTCAGTAAAAACTTTAGCATTTGGAAATAGCTTCTGTGCTGTAGCCAGATAATTTTGATCTACATCACACAATGCAACTACTTCAACTTGGGGGTGAGAAGCAATAGCTTTTAAATCCTCCATTCCCATATTACCCACACCAATATGTGCAGTGCGAATAATAGATTTACCTGCACCGCGTGACCAACTTGACAGCGGGAGCAATGAGGCACCTAACGCCATAGTAGAAAGTTTAACAAACTCGCGTTTTTTCATATTAAAGAAGCTTAATTCTTATATTTTTAAACCACAAAGAACTTCCATGATCCTGAAAACCAATAAAACCTTTTTTGAACTTGCCATAATCAGGAGAAAGCCCCCACTTACCGCTTGATTTCTTTGCCATCCAATCAGCGGACCAGGGAACAAATTGCACTATTAATTTTCCATTTAACCAATGCTGCACTTTTTTATCCGTGAAAATGATACGGGTTTCATTCCATTCCCCAGCTGGACGAGTTGCTTTTTGTGTAGCATCAGGTGGGTACATTGCATAATCAGCCCCGGTGGACTGTAAGGGTTGCAGTTTATGAGGATTCACCGTAACCCCGGTGCTTTTATTATAAGCAGTTATATCATGAAAATCAGTATAGTGTTCGTCATCAATTAATTGATATTCGGGTGCCACTTCTGGTATACCTCTATACCCTTCCGCAATATGATAGAAAATTCCGCTATTACCACCAGGAGGAATTCTCCATTCTACCACTAATTCAAAATTGTCAAACTCACGTGCACCATAAATAATATCTCTACTCCCTTTGTAATCATAATCTTTTTCTAAAATCATTTTTGTGCTGAAAGTCATTTCACCATTCACAACGCCCCATCCAGGAGGTATCGTCTTCCCATTATAAGCACGCCAACCTTCTAAAGACTTACCGTCGAATAATTGAATCCATGGGTTAGCTGAGGCTATTTTTTTAGGGGCTTGACAACCCGCAAGAAGCGAAAAAGCAAGAACAAGCAGCGTAATGTATCTCATATTATAATTCTCTAATTTTTAAATTATGCCAACGAACCTTAATACCTCCACCGGAGTGAATTTGCAATGCAATTCCCCCCTCGCCTGCGCCAATCTTATCATCCCTCAATTGAATCATCTTGTGACCATTTAAATACGTAGTAACCTGGTTACCCTTCACCTCAATTTTAAGTTGATTCCAATCTCCCATTTTTAAATACTTTTCTTTTTCAGGTGCCGGTTTGATGAGCCAACCACGACCATATGACTCATAAATTCCTCCTGTATGTTGGTCCGGTGGCGCTACTTCTACCTGCCAGCCTTTAATAATTGTTCCTTTGACAGATGAACGAAAAAACACGCCACTGTTTCCATTAGCTTCTTGTTTGAATGCAAGTTTTAATACAAAATTCTTGTACGCTTTTAAAGTTGACAAATAACCATACTCCCTGTCTGGTCCACTTTCACAAATCAATTCACCATTTTCTACATACCATTTTTCGGTACCATGGATTTGCCAACCGGACAGATCTTTCCCATTGAATAATACCGATTGAGCTTTCAATTGCTGAAAGCCTAGTAGCATCACTACAAGCAATAAGCGGGGCATGACCTTCATTAACATTGGATTAAGGTATGAATTTTATAACAATTGCGTACTTTTATAAATTAAACTAACAGCCTCGGAATAGGTCTTAGTATTACTCATTGAGTCAATGAAAAAAATAAGTACACTTACCCTAATCCTAAGTACCGGAATACTAATTGTGATTGGCGTGGGATGTAAAAAGGACAATACCCCGCAAGATTCCTACCCGGCTATAAAAGCAACTTTTGGTTCCCGAATTGATCCTGCTAATCTTGCCAATTACGCTAATCAAGGCAAGCCTGGCTATATTCTAAAGGATAATACTGGAGGTAATGTCATAACCAACGCAAAAGCCACATTAGGCAGAGTGTTATTTTATGATAAGCAGTTAAGTATAAATAACACAGTTGCTTGTGGGAGCTGTCATATTCAAAAGTTTGCATTTGGGGACACGGCACTAGTCAGTTTAGGAGTGGATAACGGAAGGACAAGGCGTCACGCTATGCGACTGATCAATGCTCGTTTTAGCAACGAGGTCAAGTTTTTTTGGGACGAAAGAGCCGCAACGTTAGAGCAGCAAACTACAAAACCTATACAAGATCATGCAGAAATGGGATTTAGTGGTCAAAATGGACGTCCTACCCTAGCTACGTTGCTCACTAAGTTGCAAAATATAGACTACTATAAAGAATTGTTTCAGTTGGTGTATGGCAATCAAACTGTAACAGCGGCGCGGCTTCAAGAATGTTTAGCACAATTTGTACGCAGTATTCAATCATTTGACTCGAAGTATGATGTAGGAAGAGCACAAGTAGCACAAGAACAACAACCATTTCCCAATTTCACGCAGCAAGAAAATATGGGAAAGATTATGTTTTTAGTGCCTTCACAATTTAATGCATCCGGAGTACGCACCGGAGGAGGCTTGGGGTGTGCGGGTTGTCATGCAGCTCCCGAGTTTGATATTGATCCCAATACAGGTAATAATGGCATTATTGGTAATTTAAATGCACCAGGTATTGATATTAATAATACCCGATCTCCTTCACTAAGAGATATTGTTGGAATTGATGGACAACCTAACGGACCCATGATGCATACGGGAGGAATCAGAACGTTGCAGGGTGCCATTGGTCACTATGGGCAAATCAATCTTGCACTTGGTAATTCCAGACTCGATCAACGGCTACGACCCAATGGTTTTGGACAAAACCTTAATCTGAATCAACAAGAAGTAGATGCAGTAATTGCCTTCCTAAAAACACTTACGGGATCAGCTGTATACACCGATCAAAAATGGGCAAATCCATTTCAGTAGGTTTGCAGTATGATTAAAAAATTACTTTTTTTACTCTGCACAATAAGCTTGACCGCCAACCTATTTGCGCAGCTACAATCAACTTCTCCTAAACCCTCCTCTGCACAACTTGCCTGGCATCAATTAGAATATTACTGGTTTGCACATTTTGGACCTAATACATTTACAGGAGAAGAATGGGGTAGCGGTAATGAATCTGCCTCACTTTTTAATCCCACAAACTTAGATACTAGGCAGTGGTGTAGAATAGCTAAACAAGCAGGAGCAAAAGGCATTATTATCACTGCAAAACATCACGATGGCTTTTGTCTTTGGCCCAGTCGCTATTCTAATCATACAGTAAGAGAAAGTAAATGGAAAAATGGAAAGGGAGATGTGCTAAAAGAATTATCAGAGGCTTGTAAAGAATATGGATTAAAATTTGGAGTCTATATTTCACCCTGGGACCGCAATCATCCGGACTATGGAACAGCAGCCTATAATCAGGTTTTTGTAAATATGCTGAAAGAACTATTTACACAATATGGACCCATTTGGGAATTATGGTGGGATGGAGCTAATGGGGAAGGGCCCAACGGAAAAAAACAAGAATACAACTGGAACCTATACCGCAAAACAGTAGAACAACTTTCGCCCCAAACTTTAATTTTTAGCGATGTGGGCCCACACGTTCGCTGGGTAGGAAATGAAAAAGGAATAGCAGGAATCACTAATTGGAATTTGTTGAATACCGATGGATTTGAGGCGGGACTCAAAGGGCCTCCCACTGATACCCTTGGTACAGGAAACAAATTTGGAAAATATTGGATTCCTGCCGAATGTGATGTAAGTATCAGACCAGGCTGGTTCTGGAAAGGATCAGAAAACAAGAGTGTAAAATCACCCCAACAACTTTTTCAATTGTATTTAAAAAGCGTAGGAAGAGGCGCCAACTTATTGTTGAATGTTCCTCCCGATGCCACGGGCAAAATTGCAATAGAAGACTCAGTAGCACTAGTTGAATTAAAAAAGTTAATCGACAGTAATTTTAAATCGGACTTAGTAGGAAAAAATGGGATACGAATTTCCAAAACCAGGCAAGTCACGGAAGTAAAATTGAACAAGCCAATTCGGGCAAATTGCATCACCCTAATGGAAAATCTACTTGACGGACAAAATTGTAGCCAATTCAGTATACAGCTATTTAATCAGTCTAAGCAAGAGATTTCAATCATCAAAGGAACAACCATCGGAGCAAAGCGCATACTTACATTTCCAACAGTAGAAATAAGCAGCATCAAACTAATAATTACTGAGCAAAAAGGAACTGTTAATCTTGGTGGCTTATCTTTATACCATATTGACGAAAATCTTATTGAACCAATTCATCCATAAAATAATAAACATGAGAGTAATTATAACACTTTTGGGGCTATTAATTGGTCTAGTTGTTCAAGCACAGGAACAGCCAGCAAAACAACAGCCAGATCAAAAGAAAAAAACATACGAGGTTTTAGCCAGTTGTGGGACCTGTAATTTTAAAATGAAGGCAGAAGGTTGTCCGCTTGCCATAAAGTGGAATGATAAATTTTATTTAGTGGAAGGTACGTCAATAGACGATCACGGAGACGCACATGCCGATGATGGATTTTGCAATGCGGTCAAAAAAGCCAAGGTGCAGGGTACATTTGAGGGAGACCGTTTCAAATCCACGTACTTTAAAATTGTCAAAACCGGTGACTTAAAAAAGAAATAGCAAAACCAGTCGTGAGCCCTACATTTAAAATGCTTCCTGAAATACTGTTAGCAGGCAAGCAACTTGAGATGTCGCTTCAAAACAATCGAACTGCTGAGCTATGGAGTTCATTTGGTCCTCTCATTAAAACAATTCCTGATCGGCTTGATTCTTTTCGGTATTCATTACAAGAGTATCCTCCTCACTATTTTGATCAGTTTAACCCAACACTACCATTTATAAAATGGGCATTAGTTGCAGTAAAAAATCATACAGGCATCCCTGATACCAGTAAGAAATTTACGCTACCTGCAGGAGACTATGCGGTATTCCATTTAACCGGTAACAATACCGAAATTTTCCAATATATCTATTTCAGTTGGTTGCCGCAGTCTGGATTTACACTTGATAATCGACCTCATTTTGAATTACTGGGGGCTAACTATAAAAACGGAGACCCCGCTTCAGAAGAAGACCTCTATATTCCAATCAAGAAAAAATAAAATTACTTAGCGCCCGGCTTGTAAGACTTCTACCACACGTTTCATTTCCTCCGTTGTTCCTACACTCAATCGAAGCCATGAGCGGTTTTCTTCGAAACTGCGAGCTCCTAAAATTTGATGTGATTGCAAAAAGTTGGGAACTGATTTAGAATAAGCCGCCCCATCAAAATACACAAAGCTGGTGACAGAAGGTATAAATGGGATTTTTAAATCAGTTAAACCGTTACAGAAAATTTCTTTCGCCTTATGATTTTCGGCTTTACAAAAAGTAACAAAAGCAACATCATCCATAGCAGCTAATGCCCCACGCATCGACACAGCGGATGGTCCCGCGTTTGCCCAAGCCTGTAATTCATTAAGGCTTTTGATCAAGGCGGGCTGCGCCAATAAGTAGCCAACTCGAGCACCAGCCATACCGTAAACTTTAGAAAACGTTTTAGCAATAACTAAATTAGGATACCGATTTATCAAATGTGCTACTGATGGTGAGTCATAATAATCTGTATACGCCTCATCTACTAGCACTACACAAGATTTACAAGCTTGCTCGATAAATGTTTCTAGCGTTTGTTTGTCATGAGCCGTACCTGTTGGATTATTAGGATTACACAAATAAACCAACCGAGTCTCCGTAGTTATACTTGAAAGTATTTGTTGTAAATCATTATGCTTAGTGCTAGTTAGTGGGATTAGCTTGGTGGCCAAACCCATTTTTCGTGCTGCAGGCATCCACAATTTAAAAGTAGGTTCCGAAGCAAGCACATGACCTTTTTGGTAAGAAGCCCACAAACAAACCAATCCCAATAATTCAGAAGAACCAGCCCCAAGTGTGATATGCGCGCTCGAGTGATTGGTAAGCGCACCAATCCGTTCTTTTAATACTCCATTCATATCCCACTGATAACGATTAGAGATTGCTATTGCTTCTTGCATGGCAGCCCTCGCCAGAGGAGATGGCCCATGTGGATTTTCATTGGCTCTCAAAATAATGGGTAATGCACTTTCATGAATGGGATAACTGGTAACTTTAGGCAATGGCGACCCCAACAGATCACGAGCCATTGAGAAAGAAAGCATTGTAAACGCAGCATTCTTTATTAGCTGTCTTCGTTGCATAAATACAGTTTTAATAAGATTAAATTTAGTTAACTTTCCGGAAGAAAATAAATCAATGATAATTGTAAAATTCAGAGCAAGGACAAACACTATTACAGCCATCTTGGCAATACTGTTAATAGGTGGACTTCTAATTAGCCCCGGCTGTAAAAAAGCAGAAGGTCGTGCTGATTTTGAGTTGATTCAAGACGAAATCTTAACCCCTAATTGTGCATTTAGTGGTTGCCACGCGTCCACCAACGACGCAACATATGGGCAGCATAAATTAGTTTTAGCAGCCGGGAGTAGTTACGACGCACTCATCAATAAAGCATGTCAACACCCCACGGCAGTGAGTAATGGCTGGCAATTAGTCAAACTTGGAGAAGTAGATAAGAGTTTTCTATTTCATAAAATAACTTGTGAAACAGGACATCATTCAGGTAATATTGGCGCTTCCATGCCAATGGGTGGTAAGGTTTTAAGTAGAGGCCAGGTAGAATTTATCAAAAGATGGATTATTGCAGGGGCCGGCAGAACAAGTTCAGCGGTAGATGACGCTATTCTTAAGGATAGCGTGGCTTGCCAACCAGCCGTAGAGCCACTTCCTCCTCCAGCACCCGGAACCGGATTTCAAATGACCATAGATCCATTCGAAATTCCTAAGAATTTTGAGAGAGAAGTTTTTGTTAGAAAAAATACACCCAATAGTGATACACTTTTTGTAAATCGAATTCAACTCAGAGGTGGCTTGAATAGTCATCACTTTGTAGTCTATACCTTTAGGAATGAAAATATACTACCTGCACAAAATAGCGTAAGAGATTTGCGTAATCTAGCCACTGGAGTGCTGAACCAAACGACTATTTTGGAAATGCAAAATCATATTTTTTTAGGTGGCGGGACAGATGTCAATACCGATGTGACCCTTCCTGCAGGTACTGCCATAAAAATCAAACCTAATCTGCCGATAGACCTTAATGCGCACTATTTTAATTTCACCAATCTTGTATTACAAGGAAGAAACTATGTCAATTTTTTCACAGTACCACGTAGTACTGTACAAAATGAGGTGAAGATGTTAGATCTAAACAATCTTGATATTTATATACCTCCATTTACCCGAAGAACCATTACAAAAAATTTTACATTCCCAACGGTCACGCGTGTGGTGATGCTGACCTCGCATTTTCATAAATACGGAGAGAAATTTGTAATAAAAATTTTTGGAGGCCCCCGAAATGGAGAAATTGTTTATACCAATACGGATTGGGAACATCCTTTGGTAAAATCATTTACCACTCCAATTGTATTCCAACCGGGGGAAGGATTAACTTCTGAAGTAACTTACTACAATACTAGTTCCGTAGCGGTTGGGTTTGGCTTGACTAGTCAGGACGAAATGAATATTATTTTCGGCTATTATTATTAAAATTATGTGGACAGAGATAAATCAGCAGCTCTACCAAAAATTTGTATTCCCAGATTTTAAAGCCGCATTTGGTTTTATGACCCGCGTAGCACTTATTGCAGAAAAAATGGATCATCACCCCAAATGGACTAATGTGTGGAATACAGTAGAAGTATGGCTTAGTACCCATGATGCAGGAAATATTGTAACTGAAAAAGATAAGCAGCTGGCACAGGCCATTGACGGTCTCTTGAAAGAAAATAACTAAAGCCTACATCTATGGGAAACACACCGCGTCGTGAATTTTTACAAAGACTTGGTTTAGTCTCTGCCTCTTCATTGATGGGAGGATTTGCATCAAAAGTAAGCGCTGCAAATCTGGAAGCTGCGCTAAGAAATGTTCAAACGCTTACTCCTGCTCAACTGGCCACAGAAGAAGATTTTTGGTATTATATACAGCAATCATTTACGGTTTCTGCCGGACTCATTAATTTAAATAATGGAGGGGTAAGCCCTGCCCCCCGAACTGTTCAAGATGCCATGAAACGGTATTACGATTATTCAAATGAAGCTCCCTCTTATTATATGTGGCGAATTTTAGATCAGGGCAGGGAGCCGCTAAGAGAAAGGTTGGCCGTAATTGCGGGTTGCAGCAAAGAAGAAATTGCCATAAACCGAAATTCCTCAGAAGGATTAGAGACTATTATTTTTGGTTTGACACTTGAAAAAGGCGATGAAATTGTGGCAGCCAGACAAGATTACCCCAACATGATCAACGCCTATAAACAGCGGGAGGAACGGGACGGAATAAAAATGGTATGGATAAGTATGGAGTTACCCAGTGAGGACGAGGATTATTTGGTGAAACAATACGTAAACGCGTTTACCCGTCGGACCAAAGTGGTTCACATTACCCATGTAATAAATTGGAACGGCCAGATTATTCCTGTAAAAAAAATTGCAGACGAAGCGCATAAGAGAGGGATAAAAGTTATCGTGGATGGCGCTCACAGTTTTGCGCATTTTAATTTCAGTATTGCTGAACTAGGAGCCGATTATTTTGCTACCAGTTTACATAAATGGCTTTATGCACCCATCGGTACCGGTATGTTATATGTGAAAAAAGAGCATATTGCCCCACTCTATCCGCTTTTTGCGGCAGGAAATCCAAAAGAAGATAATATTCGAAAGTTTGAAGCCTTGGGAACTCGTCCATTCTATATTGAGCAAGCAATAGGAAAAGCGATTGATTTTCATGAATTAATTGGAATTGAACGAAAAATGAAGCGGCTGCACTATTTGAAAAACTATTGGATGAATAAAGTGCAGTATATCCCTGGCGTAAAACTAAACACCTCGCTGGATGCCAAATGGGGATGTGCAATCGGTAATGTGTTAGTAGAAGGAAAAACACCAGCTGCATTGGACAGTTATCTTCTTGATAAATACAAAGTTCATACTGTAGCCATTGAGTGGGAGAATATAAAAGGAATACGGGTTACACCCAATGTATATACAACACTAAAAGATCTTGATGTCCTGGTAGAGGGCATAACACAATTTGCTACCGAATCCAGAAAGACCTAACATGCAAAAAATAATGAACGTACTTTTTATATGCCTGCTCGCTGCAGCAGTGGTGGCACAACCACAACCTATTGAACAAAAATTGCAACAACTTGTTGATAATACACCCGCAGTTGGTTTAGCTATTGTAGTGGTAAAAAACAAGAAGATCATCTACCAACAGTACCTTGGCTATAAAAATATAGAAACAAAAGAATTGCTTACTGACAGCTCACTTTTTAGAATTGCTTCGATTTCAAAATCTTTTACCGCTACGGCTCTTTTACAATTAGTAGAACAAAAACGAATTTCATTAGATGACGATGTGAGTAATTTGATTGGATTTACCGTTCGCAATCCATCTTATCCTGAAAAAATTATATCCCTTCGGCTTTTATTATCCCATCGCTCCTCCCTGAATGATAGCCAAGGGTATTTCAATCTAGATGTTGTTGACCCTGCAACTAATCTTAATTTTTCAAAATGCTATAATAATTATGAGCCGGGGAATGGCTATCAATATTGTAATCTCAACTTTAATATGGCAGGCACCATTTTGGAAAGAATAACGGGAATACGATTTGATACTTATATTAAACAATCCATACTTGCCCCACTCGGAATTGATGGCGGGTACTGCATAGACTCCTTGGCAAGTGAAAAATTTGCGATACTGTACGAATACAAAGCAGCAGAAAATAAATTTACAGCCAGCACAGGAGCTTACGCATCACGAAGTAGCGAGCTAAAAAATTATCAGATGGGCAGAAGTACTCCCCTTTTTTCTCCCACGGGCGGATTAAAAATTTCAGCAAAAGGTCTTGCTACTTATATGATGATGCACAGCCAAATGGGTAAATACAAAGGTGGTCGTTTACTAAAGAAAAAAACAGCTACATTGATGCAAACGCCACTTTCTGAAGATGGAATTGATCAATATGGCTTAGCACTTTGGAAAACTAATAAATTAATTCCTGGGCTTACACTAACTGGACATACCGGCTCTGCATATGGATTAAATAGTGCACTATTTTTTGATCCGACTAACAAAAATGGAATGGTTGTAATTTGTAACGGAAGTAAGGTAACCTATAAAGAGGGCTATCCGCTAATTATTCGAGAGGCATTACAGATGCTCTATGAAGAATTCCTGAAATACTAAAGTAGTCTTGCTTAGTCAACATGTATAAAAAACGGGTAGGACTTTGTTTTACTTTAGGGCGTTTTAGTAGCCAGTCATTTATTTCATCCCGTTGACCTAAAGGCAACAATAATACACTCCGTAAACCCTGCTTTTCTAGTTCTAGCAGTTCATCTAACCCACTTGGATGGAAACCTTCCATAGGGGTGGCCTCCACTCCCTCCATTGCTGCCGCAACTCAACCTTCGTTAGCAGTGTACCCCTTGAATGCGCAAGTATATTTTTAGACTTCTAATTGCTCTATGGTTCGCTTTGCCGCTTCTAGCCTAGCTCGCCTGTTATTTTCAATTAGCTTAGTTACAGCCCAGTGTTCTAATTTTTGGTGAAAGGGAATTATTATGGCAGCTACCCCCACTAAGCTTAGTAGCATTAAAAGCGGCGAGTAATGTGTAATTTTCTCAAGAAGCGGATGAATCAATAAATTAATAAACTCAAAAACAATTAATAAAGAAACCACACTTAAAAACTTTATCACATTAGTGTTTGTAATATGCTTTCTGCTAAACAAAATAAAGAGCATTAAAAATGCAATTATTCCCAGTGCAATAAACGTATACTCTAAGTTTACTTTTCGTGCTTCTTCTTCTTTTTCTTCTTCGAGTTTCAATCCGGCAATTCGCGCTTCTTCCTCTACTGCCATTAACTGGGCCTGCTGTAGCGTTCTAATATTAAATAAACTGTCATTTGCTGCCCTATAAATTTCAGAATATTTAAAAGCGCTATCCGTGTTAGCATTACGGTAAATATTTAATAGCAGTTTTGCGGGTTCTACATTCAAGGTATAAAAAGCTGTATTGGCTACGCTATTAATAGCTTTAGAGGCATATAGTTTAGCGGAGTCTTTTTGATTAGCACTGTAGTAGAACTGCGCTATGGCATTATAGGCAGTGCTCACAAATTTTGGAGAACCTATTCTTTTAGCCTCTTCTACTGCTAAATTCCAATAGTTTAATGCAAGGCTTGAATTTTTTAAAGCAGAGTGGATACTGCCAAATTGCAAATAAGTTGAAGTGAGCCAGTATGTGATATTCGATTTAATGGCAAGCTCGTATGCTTTTTGGGTGTATATAAGTGCTGAATCGGTTTTGCCCATCGCTAAATAAATAATGCCCATATCGTTTACGGCGCATACTGAAATAATATCTGTTTCATATTTGGATCCCGCCTCGAGTGCTGCCATATTATAAGAAACTGCTTTTTCAAAATCCCCCAGTGTTAAATAAGTAAGCGCAAGCATTGCTTTAGCAAAAGTTATTAAACGGTCATTTTTCGATTTTTCGGCTACCTGGTTTGCCTTGATACCAAATTCTAGACTTTTGATTTTGTTCCCAAATTGGATATAGTCATAACAAAGACAGCAGTAGCCCAATACTTGACATACTAAATCATTGTTTTTTTGTCCATGCAAAAGGATAATTTCTGAATTATGCATATCCTCTACCGGATTAGTTTCAGAAATTGTTAATGCGCTCATTGCCAAGTAATACCGGGCACTATCATTTTTTTCAGCTGCAATTTTTGGCAAAAGGGAGTCAATGTTAGGCGGCTTTTGTGAAAAATCAACCTTTGCACTTTGGGCATTGGCATAAGAAAGGAAGCCCAAACAAATGAGTGAAAAAATGCTTTTTTTCATCTTATTAAATTTAATTGAATATACTTTACTTTTTTTTATTTACTATATTTTATTACCCTTTATAGGGCTGATCACATATATCATTAAAATCAATAAAAATGAAAACACTCCTTAGTTGACTTAGCGAATGCCAAAAAAATCGAAGCAGCCTACCGTACCAATTTCAGCATTAGTTTTTCAAAGTCCAACATTCGGCAAACCCCAAACCGTTGGTGGCAATTTTGAAGACACAACCCGAAATGATAAAAAATTAGCAAGGGGAGTAATTCACACCCACTTTAATTGACGACTTATTAGTGTGTGGATCTCTTCCAAATTACATTCCGTTCCTTCAAATAGTTCAGCACAAAATCAAAACATTCGTTATGCTTGCCCACCAGTTCAGGAGGAAAAACACCTTTTTCTTTGAATAGCTCAAGAGCAATTAAATTAACAGCAGCGGTGCAGGTGTACCCGGTTGTTCTTGCCATGGAAGAGACTTTTGTTTCTTTATCGTAGTAGTCCAGCAGGTTCCACGCTATCGTTTTGTCTTCCCCGTGCAGCAGCACTTTCATAACAGTCAGTTCTTCTTCCTCCTGTCCAAGTTTCCATTCATTGAAAAGAATTTGTGAAGTTGCCTGCAGCGGTGAAATTTTTACTCCATTTACATCAATTGGTTTTTCGCTGAAGAAATTACTTTCCTTTAGTGAAACGATAATATCCACATGGCCGGGGTAGCGGAGTGTTTTTTCCTTTTGATTTTTAATATGTAACATGGTGTAGAGCAACGAACGCAGGCCATCGGTATTAAATGCTTCCAGCGTGCCCACTTCGTCGAAGTGAATCCATTCAACTTCACTTAAAGCGGGCTTGGTTACAATAAAACCATTTTCCATCAGCCTTGCCGGTCTGGTATATTCTTCTATCACATCAGCCGGTGAGAACGGCGCTTTATACTGAAAAGGCTTCTTCCTTACTTTGGGCAGGCCGCCGACATAAATCTCCAACGCATCAATTTTCATTTCTTCATTATGATGGCCGATAATAAAATTGCTCATGCCCGGTGCCACTCCGCAATCGGTGATTACAGTTACTCCTTTTTCTTTTGCCAGTTTATCTAATTGGAGCACATCTTCGGGAAAGAAAGAAATGTCAACGATGTCTTTTTCGCAATTAATAACGGCTTCCAATGATTTATACCCCATAAAGCCCGGCAGGGCGGTTACCACCAAATCAAATGGGGCAAGTAGTGCTGAATATGATGAATAATCTTTTAAATCGGCTTTCTTTGTTTCGATGCGGGGATTTCTTTCGCTGAGTAAAGTCAGGTTGTTTTCATTCACATCAAATGCCGTGACATGATGCCGTGATGCAAGATCCAAAGCAATGGCACTGCCCACCATCCCGGCGCCGAGGGCTGCGATTTTCATTTTAGAAATTAAAAAGTGAAAAATCAAAAATAGATAATAATTGGGAAAAATTATTTATTGACTGGCTTTACGTTTTTTAGTTTTTTTCAATGTACGCCTTTAATTCCTTCATTGACATGCCTTGGGTTTCCTGGCTAATGTTGTCACGAATGTTCCGCATCATTTTTACAGTGTCAAATGATTTTACAAAACCAGTATTCAATTTAGAGGATGTAAAAAAAGAAATTGCTGAAATGAATAAGAAGTTTGAACCTACAGTAAGCAATTCAGACACTATAGCAATGGTAAACTTGTATACCGCTGATGCAAAAGATGGTAATGGTAGAGTTAAATCCGCTTACTATTTTTATCCTACCTCTTTTGTTGATTATATATTTTAAGCAGATTTTATAAAACAATAGTGGCCTTGAACAATAAAATTTAAACCAATAAAAAATTACATAAATGCTCTTCGCTCTGCATTCGCGTTTCTTTTCTTAGGGCTGTCGCTGATGACCTGCAATAAAAAAACGCTGCCTCCTATCGATACAACCACATCACCAGTTTTAAGAATTAAATCCCTGCAAATCAATGTTTTGTGAGGAATTTTTGTTTCAAATACCCATCTGGCTCCAAATGCTGACTGAGTTTATCCAGTCCAATTTTTGTAGTTTCAGTTAACTCAAATTAACCATATGCGTCTTACCCTGTTTTACCCTTCACCATTCAAAGTAGTGAGCAGCCTAATCCTAGTCTGTATGACTTTTTTAGTGAGTGGGCAAGATCGAGATATAAGCAAATTGTCGTCTGGCGGAAAACTAAACCCGCTGCAGGCTAATATGGATATTAGGCATTATACACTATCGCTTTCTATTGATATTTCAAAAGAGTCTATCACCGGATTTACGAATGTTGACGTTATTCTTGCCAATACAGCTGATACGCTTTTGCTAGACCTTATTAATCTTTATCAAGTATCTTCCATTGCTGTAAATGGCAAAGAGCAACAATTCAATCATGTTGACAATAAGCTCTATATCTATTCGGATAAAGGATTTCAAGAGGGACGTGTTACCATTCGTGTTAATTATACCGGTCAGCCCCCTGTGGCTGTAAAACCACCCTGGTCTGGAGGATTTACCTGGACAAAAGACAGAAGCGGTAATCCTTGGATTGCTATCAACTGTCAAAAAGAAGGCGGACGTGTTTATTTTCCATGTAAAGATCATCCCAGTGACGAACCAAACGAAGGAGTTGATATGTATATAACAGTTCCGGATACATTGGTGGTTTCAGGACCGGGTTTATTACAAAAAATAACGAAGCGTAAAAAAACAGCTACTTATCACTGGAAAACCAATTACACAATAAGCAATTATTGCGTTCTTTTCAATATTGGTAAATATAAAGTTGTACAAAGAGACTTTACGACCATCAACAATAACGTTGTGCCTATTGTATTCTATGTTTTAGAAGAAGACGTAAAAGAAGCTGATAAGCTTATAGCACTTAAAGCCAGGGATACGCATATCCTTGAAAAATACTTTGGTGAATATCCTTGGGTTAAAGAAAAAATTGGGATTTGCGAAGTGCCTAATTCAGGGATGGAGCATCAAACAAATATTACGTTTCAAAACAAATTTGTATACACCCGTATTGGCAATAACGATTACTCCGACAATCTTTTCCATGAATATGCACATGAATGGTGGGCTAATAAGGTAACCAACAAGGATTGGGCGCATATGTGGATTCAAGAAGGTATTGGAACTTATGCAGAAGCGCTGGCACATTATGAATTAGGCGGACAGGCTGCTTACGATAAAATCATTAGTGCACACAGAAGATCCATTAAATACAAGAAGCCAATGGTGGGTGGCGAGGAATTGTCTGAAGATGAGACCTATGCGTTTACAGACATTTACACCAAGGGATCGTTCTTTATGCATAGTCTGCGTTTTCTAATAGGAGACGATATTTTTCTGACCACGCTCAAGAAACTTGCAACAGATCCAGCGTATACTTACGATAATTTTGTTACTACCAACGATGTGGAAGCTCTTTTTAGCAAAGCCGCCGGAAAAGATCTAAAACCGTTTTTTGATTTTTATATGCGAACCACCGATGTGCTGGATTTTAGTGTCAAAGAAACCGGCTATCAGCAGTACACCATAAAACTCAATAACTTTTTTATGCCCCTGCTACTTGAAATAACTACATCAAGCGGTAAAGACAAGCATACTATCGGAAAAGAAGGGATCAAAATACAAAGTGCCACTCCCCCACTTGTTGATGCGAATGGCTATTATTTGAAAAAGATTACAATGCTCCCATGAAATATCCCCAATTCTTCTTACTAATTGTTGTACTTGGCTCGTCAACTATTTGCCATGCCGATAATTATCCAAGAAACTATTCGCTTGATATTTTACATTATAAGTTCGAACTAATCCTATCAGACGTAACAGATGAAATTATTGGGAAAACATCAATAGTAGTTCTTTTTAACACCGATGATTCTAAAAGATTACGTCTTGATATCATTAACCGCTCTTCGGAATTAAAAGATAAAGGCATGTTGGTAGAAAGTGTGTTTTTTGAAAATAATCCCGTTACTTATAAACATGAAAAAAACGCACTTTTCATCGATCTTCCTCGATCTTTTCAAAAAAATACCATTGCGACATTTGTAATCAACTATCGTGGTGTTCCTGCTGATGGACTGCGTATTGGAAATACTAGACATGGGGAAAGAAGCTTTTTCAACGAAAACTGGCCTAATAGAACCAGACATTGGCTCCCCACTGTAGATCATCCCTATGATAAAGCAACCAATGAGTTCGTCATTACGGCTCCCCCCCACTATCAAGTAATATCAAACGGACTATTGGTAGAGGAATCGATTATTAACGCAAATCAAAAGCTTACCCACTGGAAACAATCCGTACCGATATCATCTTGGTTATATGTACTGGGTGTGGCAAGGTTTGCCGTGCAGTATGTAGATGAGTTCATGGGAAAGCAAATCCAGACTTGGGTATATCCGCAAGACCGAGAAAAAGGATTTTTTGATTTTGCGAGCCCCATTAAAGAAGTTCTTGGCTTTTATTCAAATTACGTTGGGCCATTTGCCTATGAAAAACTTGCCAATATTCAGTCGCCAAGTGTAGGCGGTGGTATGGAAACAGCTTCTGCTATATTTTATGGCGAAAATCTTATTAACGGGAAACAAGATGTGCGACTTCGCAATGTTGTAATCCATGAAATAGCTCATCAGTGGTTTGGTAATGCCGTAACGGAATCAACTTGGGATGACGCTTGGCTAAGTGAAGGATTTGCTACGTATTTCACCATGCTGTTTCAAGAATATGCTTATGGGGCAAGCGTATATGTTGATGAATTAAAAAAAGCACGTACCCGCATTTTTAGTTTCTATAGCAAGGACTCCACCTATAAGATCATCGATAACCGCACTGCTGAAGAAGGACCCGTAGTAAACGATATGACTTATCAAAAGGGAGCTTGGGTTTTACATATGCTACGCGAAAAGATGGGACACGAAGCATTTAAAGAAGGGATACGTTCTTATTACCAGAAGTTTTTTAATAAAAATGCGACTACGGACGATTTTTTTGAAGTGATGCAAAAATTTACAAAAGCTTCGTTAGGTACTTTTCGTAATCAGTGGCTACACCGCCCAGAAGTATTGAACTTGCAAGTAGCATGGCGTTATGATAGCGCGTCTTCGCAACTAGAAATTACAATTGATCAAAAGCAATCCACTGGTTTTTATTTCGAAGCTTCTGTGGAAATTGAAATAATTGAAGCCAACAGCAAAAAGATAGTAAGCTTCGATATCAGCGGCAAAACCTCCACTTTCAAGATAAAAGCAGACAAAAAGCCTGTGACCCTACTTGCAGATCCAAGGACAACGCTACTTGCGAGGGTTGAGATTCGGGAGTGATAAGAGCTAGCGGCAATTTGGCGACATTTTTTGCGGGCTCAGGTTGTACCCATTAATCATCAACGGGTTATTTAAGAAGGTTCGATCCGGGAAGCCAATAGAAGAAAAAGCTATGTCAATCAACCGCTTACAAGGCTTTTAGCTTGGGGCTTTGATCACCAGAGACGGAAAAAGGCGTATTATTCGTCTTCAACTTCAACTATCATTTCTATTTCCACTGCCATATTCATAGGCAAGGCAATCATTCCTACCGCGGATCTTGCGTGTCTGCCTTTTTCTCCAAATACTTCAACCATTAAATCAGAAAACCCATTTATAACTTTTGGTTGATCAGTAAAATTTTCTGAACTATTTACCATTCCAAATACCTTGACAATTTTTTTCACTTTATTTAAATCACCAACTGCATTCTTTATACTTGCAATCATATTTATTGCTGTAATTCTTGCTGCTTCTTTCCCTTGCTCAACTGTCAAATCTTTTCCCAATTTCCCCCTAATATATCCTTTAGCCACGGTATTAGGGCCTGATCCGGAAAAGTATATCAAGTTGCCTGTTTTTACATAATTTACATAATTGGCTATTGGCGAAGACGGTTTGGGTAGTTCGATGCCAAGTGCTTGTAAATTATTTTCTGGATTTTGTGCTTTACCATGAGAACAGCATATTACTAAAGCAAGGAGTAGGTAATATTTTTTCATTTTTTTTGTTAAATATATAATTATTATTTAAGTGTATAAATTGTAGAGGGCGTCATAAAAATTCTCGAAATTGCCAAGTAGAAGGAGTCAGGTTTAATTGAAACAAATAATGATAAGAGTATGAAAAGACCATTAGTATTGCCCTCAACAGAAAATAAAGATCAAGCCTTTCTTGACTTGATACAGTTTTTCAATGAAACTTTAGGATTTTGCCCAAATAGTGTCAAGACAATGTATCACCGACCAGAAATTGCGTATGCATTCATTGCGCTGAATAAGGCTGTTATGGTAAATAAAGGAACTGTCACAAGTTCACTAAAACGACTAATTGGATACATGAGCAGCAATGCAGCAGGTTGCAGATACTGTCAGGCACATACCATTAGGGCAGCTGAAAGATATGGTGCAGAGGTGGAAAAAATGAACAACATATGGGAATTTAGAACAAATAAAGCTTTTACAGAATCTGAAAGAGCTGCATTAGAATTTGCTCTTGCCAGTTCAACAATTCCAAATTCTGTAGATGATAGCATTGCCGAGAATCTAAGGTTATATTGGAATGATGGCGAAATTGTAGAGATTCTTGGAGTAGTAGCTCTTTTCGGATATTTAAATAGATGGAATGACTCCATGGGAACAGAACTTGAAAAGGAGGCAATAGAATCTGGGGAAAAATATTTAAAACAAAAAGATTGGATAACGGGAAAACATAAGTATTAATTTGAAAATAACCTATTCAAGTTATCTCCTAGCCCGATCTAATTATGTAAAATATAGCAGGCAAAGCCTGGAATATTATTTTTTCTAGCATGCTGACTTACCAATGAATCGATTAATGGTAAATGATGTTCAATAGATACTGCAGTTTGTCCAGGATGATAAGTTTGTTTAGCATGTTTTAGCACATCCTCCCTATAAAAATATACCTCTTTGAATGTCCCGTCTGCGTACATTTTTCCCTGATCGAAAAAATGTACAGAATTTGGATCACCACTATTCCCCCCCGCTAAAATAGATTTAGCCCTAATACGATCCCCAAATTCAACTGCGCACACAAAGCTATTTCCACCGAATCCATATCTTTTTTTTGTACCGGCTAATGCCCGACTATTAAATGATGGTAATTGCCCCCAAACCGAGGAGGCTCTGCCTACAGGAAAGCTCTCTACATTATCTAGATGAAATGGAGTGGCTCCATTTTGGATTCGTTGCATGCGGTTGATTTCACCCCAGGGTATTTCCCATGTACCAAATTGTGATTGTAGCGAATCAATCAGCGCCGATAGTGGCTGGAGAATTTTTTGTTCATCCGTTCTTCTCAAAACTTCCGCATAGCTTACTACAAAATCACTAAATAGTTCAGGATCGTCTGTACGGAAAAAAATATTCATTTTTTCAGCCCAACCGATAGCCAAAGTTTGTGCAACGGATGAAACAGAAGCGTTTCGGTCCCATTGCGATAATATTGTTATTGGTGCCGCTAATTTTTTATATAAAAGCGGGTCAAGTTTTTGTATGGCATTATACTTTGCAATCAAAACGGGTAAAGACGAGTCGAATGCAGAAAGATGGGGGTCATACCCCAATTTGATGAGATCATCCAAATCCATTTTTCGAGGTTGGCTGAGCAAACGAACTGCATTTAACCCCCGAAAATTTTCACCATCTGGAGCCATATAAGGCGGATATACTATACGCTTGGGGCTTTGATCACCAGAAACGGAAAAAGGCGTATTATTTGTGTTTTGAATCCAACCATTTTTAGGATTAATAATATGTACTAACTCGGCGACTGAATGCATCCCTTGCCACTCCGTTTTGGAGGTACTCCCATCAACGGGTTTATCCCAGTTTAGTGATGGGTCACGCTTAGGCATGTAGTTACCATGCCAGTAAGCAATATTTCCGTTTTTATCTGCGTAAACTGTGTTATTGGAAAGGTTAGCGCGCAGATCTAAGTTCTTTTTAAATAATTCGATTGATTTTGCCTTTGTTCTCTCCCAGGATTGGATAAACCCCGCCAAAGAGCGATTCATTGTTTTTAAACTTAACCATTTATCCCCCTGCTTTGCCAAAACTGGGCCGTGATGTGTAGCGTAAGTCACAAATTGTTTTGATTGCAATACTCCGCTTTCAATATAACGGAGGGTTACCAGATTTTCTTTTACTCTTCTGTTTTCACCTTCATATCTATAAAAGAGCGATGATGTACCCCGCTCAAGCGTTAAGCCTGGACTATTTATAATAGTCTCAGCATATAGATCAGCAGCATCTGCCTCGCTTGATGTATGCATAAATCCGAGAAATTCATTAAATCCTTGGTAAACAAAGGGCTGCCCCCACGTTACTGCACCATAAACATGTAGTCCTTCTTCACTTTGCATGTGTACTTCTGGACGGAAATAAAATGTAACATGTGGATTGATAAAAAATAGTGCATTACCTGTTTTACTTTTTTTAGGAGCAATTGCGAAACCATTAGAACCTATCAATTTTTCTTCACCTTTCTGCTGGTAATTAGATATATCTGATAAACTTTTACCTTCATAAAAATCTCTTAAATCATCTGCTGTCAATCCTCCGGTTTGAATAGCCGATATGCTACCATCCGTGTACATCAGAGGAAACCAAGGTTCGAAAGTTTGGATTAAAGCAGGTTTTACCTTTGGGTGTTTGTGTAAATAAAAGTTGATACCATCAGCAAAAGCTTGTAGAATTTTTTTTAACCAGGAGGGCGCAAGTTCGAAGTCTTTACGTGCCTCCGCTGAGTCGATGGTCAACCGAATAAGAAGATCTTCATATAGCGCCCCCTTACCTTTTACTTCAGCACTTCGACCAAGCATAGTTATGTAATTTTCTTCCACACGACGAAAATCATCTTCGCATTGCGCATATAATAATCCAAAAACACAATCGGCGTCCGTTTTACCATATATGTGCGGAACACCGTACTCATCCCGGATGATGGTCACTTGCGATGCTTGTTTTTCCCATTGTGAAATATTAGGCTGTGCAAAAACAAGAAAGTTGATTAGGTGAGCCAGAAATAACAGTATAATTCGCATACCTTGAAAGTACGAAGATTACCATAACACTTAATCATTTCTGAATTAGAGTAAAAAAGTCAAAATATCGTGTGGCTTGAGTATTGACAGAGTAAACAATAGGTCTATGCTGAAATGGGAGAAAAGACTAAAGACCCGATAAAGTATTAATAAAATCACTACGTTTAAGCTAAATTAGCTATATGAAATGTAAAATTATAGTACTCTTTCTCTTCTTAATGCTTACATCCACGTCGCTTATTGCTCAGAGACTTAAAAATAAAAATGGCTCCACAATTGGTTACATAGAAAGTGGCAGGGTAAAAAATAGTAGTGGTTCAACGGTAGGTTATATCGAAGATGGACGTGTTAAAAACAGCCGTGGGGCAACTATCGGATACTTTGATATGAGTCGAATTCGAAATAGCAGCGGATCTACAATCGGATACTTTGAGGATAATCGCGTAAAAAATTCAAGTGGTTCTACCATCGGATACATAGAAGACGGGAGAGTCAAGTCATCGTCAGGATCAACTATTGGATATTTCGAAGGAGTACGTCGCATAGAGGCAGTGCTTTATTTTTTCTTTTTTTTCTATTAGTTACGAGAGGTCCCGCTTGTAAGAGATAGTAGCAAAATAAGGGTGCATGATAAAGGCGGCAGGATGCGGGTGCTGACCACTGATGGTAATTCCACGTCCTACACACTGGATCTTTCGAAGGTTATGTATGGCAAGGGGGTTGCCGTACTAAGACCAGCCGTCTTGTGATAGGATTCATAATCGCCAAACAATCAAAGTAGGTGGGAAAAAGTAAAAGTAATTAAGCCAATCGGGGATCTGAGTTAGGCGACTATCAAGCGCTACTAAGACTACGCAACCTGTATTATTTGGCGATGATCATTGGGTTTTTCTTATTGTAAATACTTGACCCGAGGAGAGCATTTTAAATGGCTGATAGACACGACCCCATTGTTTACGTTGATTACTCCAATCAAGTTGATCAAAAATCAGCATATACGAATCCCCTACTACCCTGATGGAGTCGCCTTCTACTAGAGCAGCAGTTGACTCATCCAGCGCCAGCCCTAATACGCCTGGATATCTCTCCAGAACAGGTACTAAATCAAATTGCCTGTTTCTAACCAACACATGTTGGTCAATTGCAGTTTGTCTCAAAAATGAAAACCCCTCTCCAAAGTTAACGGGGATGTGTGGGCTTTCCCTATGATCGCCCCCGATCAACAACGATCCCATGATAGTTGCTCCTGCGGAAGTCCCCATGATTACACCGCCTCTTTCCAAAAGTGAGTGCATGGCTAGAAGAGTGGCTGTACCTCCAAAAATTTTCGCTAAGTTTTCTTGATCCCCCCCTCCCAAAAAAATACCTTTTGCACGATCAATTAGCTTTGGAAATGCTTCCTCGTTCGCCCGTTGCTTATCACGGGTATGAACAGTTTTCAAGTTGGTGAACCCCCTACTTGTGAATTTTTTTAAATGACCCCCCTCTTGTATCCATGCTTCATCTTGTGTTGCCGTTGGGATGTAGACGATTAATTGATCTTTTCCCCCAAGTTTCTGGGCAAACAAATTATAAATAGTATCTGGAATAGCTCCCCCACCGATGATAATCAGGCTGCCTTTATAAGGGAAAGAAGCTTGTGCAATTGTAAAAAGGGGAATAAATAAAATTAGCGCAACTGGATAGTAGAATTTTTTTCGCATAGTAGATATTAAAATGCTAAGAAAGAAATACCATTTAGAGACAAGCACCCCACTGCTTGATGATATGTAAAAGGGTGACGTTCCCTTCTTTGACAAAGCAGGTATAGAAAAAATGATGGGAATATATAGTTACTAAATTTCAATTACTGCTATTTAATACCTCCATGATTTCAAATCCGCATTTTCAGGTGAGCGTGTTTTAATTTCCTCAACCCACTTTTTTATGAACATACTGTGATAGCGAAGCCTGCTGATATAGTTTGGATTTTTATGATCGCCATTCCAACAGTGTTCTGCTCGGTCTCCGTAATCTACCTCACAATTACAAGTTGGATTTTTTAATTGCTTCAACATGTCTTCTGCGCTATAGACTGCATTGTTCAGATAATAGTTGTCCATATCGCCTACGTAGAGATGAATTTTCCCTTTCAGCTTTTCACCGACCTTTGGCCAATCACGTTGGATGATATGGGTGAGGTCATAATTTTCTCTCCAATATGAAACGACTGATGGATTAATTATTCCTGTTTTTTTATCAAATACGCGAACCGGGTAACCATCAGGCCCGACAGGAGAATAAACAGCTTCCCAAATATCCCACTGATCACCACTTCTATTTTTTGACCCCAAGGCCAATTCCCTGTGATTCATATCCCTCACCATGGCATCTACATGCCCGAGGTAATTACGGTGGCCGGGACGTAACGTGCTTCTAAATGAGCCTTCACGGTAATACGCATTTTTATCATTGTAGAGATCAACCGTCGTGTAGTGATGAAAATCGATAGGATCCGGACAAGCAGCATAGCTACCATTGTACTCATCCGGATAGAACACCTGTGCGGCCAATGCTTCCCAACCACCCGTACTTCCTCCATACAAGAATCTTGCCCACCCCTGACCAATACCCCTAAAACGTTTCTCAATTTCTGGAACCAGCTCGTAGGTGATAGCATCTCCGTAAGGGCCAAGATTTTCAGAGTTTACAGCATAAGAATCATCGTAATAGGGGTTCGCATGTTGGATTTCAATAGCGATAACTCTTGGGAAATCGGGCCCTGTCCATTTTTTGTAAAAATCATAGGCTTCCTGTTGTACGATTTTGTTATATCCAATCAGATTGAATCTTTTAACAGTATCGGGTACAAGATTAGGATCGGGAGGGGTGGTTCTCCACCCGCTAAAATCATCTGGGAAATGGCCATGAAATATTGCTAATGGGTACTTAACATTTGGGTTTGTGTCCCAGCCCTCTGGCAACAAAACATGTGCGCCAAGATACATTGGTCTTCCCCAGAATTCAGTTAAAAGTTTAGACTGAATCTTAACATGCTTTACATACTTAGTTTCCTCGGGTTCTTTGATGGGCGGAATGATTGTGTTAATCTCGATTTTTGTTTTGAACGATGGATCATTTTTAAAATTAATGGCGACTGGCTGGGAATAGATATTTCCAGGCGCAGTATTCCAGTGCTGCCCCTCTCCGCGATCCATTGGAAGCTTTACAACATGACCATCTTTTCTTGTAAAAGTCTCATACAAATGTAGAAGCGCCTGAACAGTGTAGGTGCCGTTTTTGATTTCTGTAATGGAGGCAACGGGATACCCGAAGGCGTCGGCGTTCAACCGCATTACAGTACCGGGCTCCCAGCCCTCAATATCCATCCCAAATATCTGCTGAGTGCCTTCGTCATCGCTGATTTGAAAACGTGGCTCTCGTGTTGAATTTTTAGATAACATAATAAGTAATCTACCGTCCAGAGGCTTTTTCGAAATCGCTGCCGGGAGGGTAACTTCAACGCTTTGGCCTGGTAGCAAAAAACTAACATGTAAACCCAGCAAAAGGAAGGGGAGTATCTTTTTCATTTGTCATTGAATTTCATTCTAAACTTAGTATTAATTTTTTTATCCTCTTCACAGCTACGATAGTTTATAAAAAATTAGTTACCTTCGGCCCCACTATAATAAACAAAAGGCCAGTTTCAATTGTTTATCAGAAAATAACTTTTATGAAGTCAATGCTAATTACAATTTTTCTATTGATTCTTGCTTTCATTATTTTTCAGTCATTTTTGGCTTATTCAAATATTGAAAAACAGAAATACCGGGTCATAAAAAAAGAGAAGGAGTATGAAATCCGATTTTACCCTCCTGCCATTTTTGCCACTACAAAACTATCGGCAAAATCCTACCGAGAACTTGGTAGTAGCGGATTTCGAAAAATTGCTGGCTATATTTTCGGGGACAACGAAACCGCCACCAAAATTGCAATGACGGCACCCGTTCATATGGATATCAGCGAGAGAGGGTCATCAATGAGTTTTGTTATGCCATCCGAATATACACTTGATAAACTACCCCGCCCGGTGGATACTCGGATAGAATTACATCAAAGTCCGGCGGTATATATGGCCGCAATTAAGTTCGGCGGATTTGCCAACGATCAAAAGATCAAGCAATACAGTGATCAACTTTTAGGGTTGCTCGCCCTAAAAGGAGTCAAAATAGCCGGTAACCCCACTTATCTTGGCTACAATGCACCATACGACCTTGTAGGACGAAAAAACGAAATTGTTATTGCTGTTGAATGGAAAGAATAAAATGTTATTTTCTGATACTCCATATTTCATGAATCGCATCGCCTTTACTCGACAACCCTGAGTGATGCCAGTTACCATCTATAAGTTTATACTGAAATTTTAAAGCCTGTCCAGCTTTGGTATCATCTCTAGAAAAGAATTCGATTAGTTCCATATACCCATCATTCTTTGCCGTGTAAGTACCGCCACCGGTCCCAAGAAATTCTTTTGTGGCAGTATTGTACGCAATCCACTGAAATCGTGTCCCTGATAATATTTTCATTGTTTTTCGGGGGGTACTGGTATCACGCATTTGCGTAATACCATCTTTAACTCTTCCAGACATTAACCAAGCTCCTTGTAAAGTACCAGTGGTTGCGTCATCAATTCGTTTAAAAAATCTATTACTACCAATAAGTTTAAGAGAGTCATTAGAAACAGCAACTTTAAAGCTAGACTCGGTACCGACCAAACTGGGTTTGTCGGTGTGAAACTCTATTCGCTCGGTCATCGTCTCCCCATTTAAATTCCAAGTACCCCCATTAGTGTGAATAAATTTGCCACTGGCGGCATTATAAATAGTTAATACCTGATAGCCTTCTGCGAAAATCATAATACTTCTTAGCTTATCCCCATTATCAGATACGGATATAGATTCCCAAGCACCGATAGGAGTTTGTGCATTTACATATAACGAGATAATAGTACCGATAACCAGTAATTTAAGTCTCACTTCCCTTCTATTTTGTTTACATAGTCAAGCGAACCAACTCTTATTCTAAGCGGTACTTTTGTTTTCTTTTCAAATTTCCATTCTTGTTTACACACAAACCCTTGTGTAGATCTTGTTAAGTCTGGCCTAATATAAACTATTGGCTTTTTTTCTTGATAGGGGTATACTACTGACCTAATGGGTACTATTTTAGGTAAAAGAATTTTTTGCTGCCCAAAACAGTAGTTTAAAGAAATTAAAAATATGATAAGCAATGGCCGCATAAAGTAAGTAAATATCTAGAAATAGCTTGATTTATTCATTCCGCATCGCAGGTCTTAAATCCAGTCACTTGGCTAAGGTAATAATATTTCGCGCGTATGCTTTAAAACATTTGCTTGAATCAAATCGGTAGGAATATCCTTTGCATCACCCCCAAATGGATCTTCGATTTCTTCTGCGATAAGCTCTAAGCTAGCCAAAACATAGAAAACAAAAATAACAATAGGTATAATCCAATACCCCAGCTGAAAAACAAAGCCAATTGGGAATGTCATTATATAAATAAATATAAACTTCTTTATAAAGACATTATATGAAAAAGGAATGGGGGTATTTTTGATTCGTTCACAAGCCCCACATATTTCTGATAGACTTTGTAATTCATTATTTACGTAAAGGGTATTATCGGTTGTCAAAATACCTTTTGCTTGCAAAATTCCTATACGCTGATAAATAGTAGCAGCAAGCTGATTAGGGATATGTTGCGCTGGATTTAGGTGTTGCAATTCAGGATTTCGAGCATAGGATTCAAATAGCTCAGTCGAGGTCGATGCGCTGCTGAGATGGCTGTGTAGGGCGAGCGCAAAGGCAGGGATTTATTCACTTGAACCTTTTATTTCTCATCAATATTGCCAAAACAAAATTGACAAAAAGGAAATATTTGTGTTTGAAGTCGAGTAAGGCTGCTTATAGCCTGTGATTTTGTGCAAGCAGGGCCTATGTATTAAACCTTCAGTCCATTAATGCCGCTATGGATTGCCTGAAAAAAGCACTGGAACAATACCCCGGAAGGGTCATCACTGAAAAGACTGAGGCACTCCCAGCAAAATAATTACTGTGCTTAACCTTCTTTTCCGGTTGGGCTATTTTCCCTTATATTAGCCCTGTTTTATAACTAAATCATTTTGTATGAAAAAAGCATTCATGCTTTGCCTGATTATTTTATTTGCAGGTTTTGTTGCACTGGCACAGCAAACAATAAACGGGAAGGTTACAGACCCTAATGGATTGCCGCTGGCGGGTATCTCCATTCTGTCTAAAAAAACAGGAAAGGGTACACAAACTGCAGCAGACGGAACATTCCGTCTGCAAGTGGCCGCTGATGATGAACTGCAGATAACCGGTATAGGCTATGTTCCGCAAACAATAAGCACCGGCAGCAATACGGTAATCAACATCCCACTGAGCCAGTCAGTGGAAGAGCTGGGTCAAGTGGTGCTGGTGGGCACCCGCCGTTTTGGCCGGGTAAAAACAGAAACCACAGCCCCGGTGGATGTCATCAATGTGGGGCAGGCCACAGCGCCTACTGCCCGGATGGATCTTACCTCCGTACTCAATTATGCAGCGCCTTCATTCAACTACAACAAACAAAGCGGCAGCGATGGCGCCGATCATATTGACCTTGCTACATTAAGAGGTCTTGGTCCCGATCAGACCCTGGTTTTAGTAAACGGCAAACGCCGCCATCAAACAGCCTTCGTAGCTGTATTTGGTACCAGGGGCAGGGGTAATTCCGGTACCGATCTGAACGCCATTCC
>VGGR01000011.1 GCA_016868585.1 Bacteroidota bacterium | reverse complement strand
GATTCCTCAAACTGAAATTGATGTGAACCCAACTATTAAGGCACAACAAAATCCTGGTTGGTAATACAGGTATTCAATAAATTATAAGCCGTCCGAATTCGGACGGCTTTTTTTATTCAACTATAAACAGCAATATGTTTCAAGAAAAAGAATTTGATACCATAATTAATAGACGCCGCTCCAACCGCCGCTTTGCAGCGGATATTCCCGTGCCGGATGCAGTGATAGAAAAAGCACTACAACATGCCATACTGGCGCCGAACAGCAGCAATATGCAATGTTGGGAATTTTACTGGATAAAATCTGCCGAGCAAAAAGAACGTTTTGGCACCTACTGCTTGGGGCAGGGCGCCGGAAGAACAGCTCAAGCATTAGTAGTATTTGTAACAAGGGGGGATCTCTGGAAAAAAAGAGCACGTTGGAATCGAGAAAGGATTCAGCAAAGTATTGTAGGCGAGCCTACCAAATTGCAAAAAAGAGGACTAGACTATTATGGCAAACTAATGCCGTTAGCATATGCCAATGATCCTTTTGGATTTTTAACGCTGATCAGAAGAAGTATTAGTTTCTTTATTGGACTACAAAAACCCTTCATGCGTTTTAGTGGTAAAGCAGATCAGCGGATTACTGTTCATAAATCCTGTGCATTGGCTGCTGAAAACTTTATGCTATCCATTGTCGCTGCTGATTTTGATTCCTGCCCTATGGAAGGTTTTGATGCTAAGCGAGTCAAAAAAGCATTAAACCTACCTTGCGGAGCAGAAATCAATATGATTGTTGGAGTAGGCAAAGGCACTACCGAGGGAATTTGGTGGCCTCGTTTTCGAATTCCTTATGAGGAAGTAGTAACCGTAATTTGATCCAACTCAGCTTTAACAAACTGCATGAGTTGACTAATACAAACGCCAGAGAAATCAAAAGACAGTCCAGCAGCCTCAAATAATTGAGGCAAGGTTCTTGTACCACCCAACGAAAGTGCTCGTAAATAATTATCAAGCGCGGTCGTTGGATTTTTCTTGTATTGCTGCCATAACCCAATAGCGCCTAATTGTGCAATACTATACTCGATATAATAAAATGGAACTTCAAATAAATGCAATTGTCGTTGCCAAAGTACACGACGATATTTTTCTAATCCTGAAAAATCTATACAGGGCGAAGTAAATTCGTTAACAATGTTTAGCCACTGCTCTTCTCTCTCCGCATGCGTATGTCCCGGATGTGTATAAATCCAATGTTGAAATTTATCAATGGCAGCAACCCATGGAAAAACAGTAATGACGCGTTCTAATTGTTGCTCCTTTGCTCTTTGCAATGCTGTTGAATCAGAAAAATATTGATCCCAATGATCCATGCTAAATAACTCCATGGTCATGCTGGCTACCTCAGCAATTTCAGTAGGGTATTCTTTAAATCCATTGAGTGGAAGCGAGTGACATAGGAAAGAATGTATGGCATGACCGCCCTCATGCACCATAGTAGTAACATCATCAAGGGTGCCTGCCGCATTCATGAATATAAAAGGGGCTCCACTCACAGCAAGGGGACAATTATATCCACCGGGTGCTTTTCCTTTTCGACTTTCCAAATCCAGATGTCCCAGTTGCTGCATACGAGTCAAACAAGCAGCAAAAAAAGGATTGAGCGCCATAAAACAAGCAATTGTTTTTTCCATTAACTCGGATGCATTAGCAAAAGGTCTCAATGGCTTTATACCAAGGGGCTCAGCCTCCAAATCCCATGGACGCAATTTGTCAACACCTAGTTTTTTTCTTTTCTGCTCGTACAATTGATTCACTAAGGGCATTACATGATCACGAACGGCTTCATGAAATTGTTCACAGGTTTTATGATCATAATCAAACCGACCTAACTCCATAAATCGATAAGCCCTATAATCTGTAAATCCCGCTTGTGCTGCAATTAGATTTCTTTTTTCAAGTAATTGATCAAACAATTCATGTAAAGCTATCTGATCTTGATACCGACGCTCTGCTATTTTCAAATAAACATCTTCGCGTACAGCACGATCCTCATCTTCTAAAAATAAAGCCGCTTGCTGTAAGGTATATTCCTTTCCCTTTACAGTTACCACCATTTTACCAGCAATCGCTGCAAATTGTTGCTGTAACACATTCAGTGATGCAATCACCGGGATATTAACTTCTCGAAAAAGATCAATTTGCTTACGTATACCTCGTAACAAGGTAAAATAAGTAGTTGTATTAAGTGAGGAAGTAAAAGGACAATCAATTAGTTTTCGATTCAATCGATCAGACCATGGCTGGATCCTTGGTTGAATTTCCAACATAAAAAAATTGAATTTCTCCTCTAATGATTTATTCTCCGTATCACAGGTCATTCGGATCTGACGCCAACAGGCATCTTCACTGATAACAGACTCTAGTTCACTAAGATCACGAAGCCATTGCTCCAGGTTATCTAATGACGCTATTGTTCGTCCGTCCAATTCTTCAAAAAAAGGAGCCAGACTATTCCAATCTGTCAGCTCAAAATCAGCTGGCAAATAATAACGGGGAAGTTTTTGTATATCCGCTGTATACATAGCAACCAAAGTATCTACTCAGCTCGCTCGGAAAGCTTTAATTCAATGTTAGCGCTCTTTAATTGCGTAAACCATTTCACCATTTTACGACGATCGCTATCATATACTCGCTCAAAATCCATGTCTGGAAATACTTGCTTAAAATAACTTTTTACGGCGTCAGCATCTTTTTCGGCAGGCAAGTCCTGGGTTGCTTTTTCCATGGCCTTGAATACGTCTAACAGATTTACATTCTCCCGAATGGTATATATTTCAATACTCTCCAAATGAGAAAACTGATGAATGCGTGTAGAAACAAACCGGGTACTACCATCTTCCAGCGAACGTACAATACCTCCATCAGCTTTACTACTTACCAGCTCAAATAAGCCTGGCAAACCACTAACGGCAACTAACTGATTATAATCCATTTTTTTATAAAATGATAAGGGTGCAAAGATACTTGACTACAGCCAAATACTTACCTTTAGCAGCTGTCAAGCGAAAGTAAATTTTCGCAACTTCGTCAAACATTTTTAAAATAATAGTATGAAAAAGATAGCCCTACTTACCATCCTGATTAGCTGCAATGCCCTTTCATTTGCCCAACCTCCGGGAGGCGGTGGCGGTTTCCAACGTCGTACGCCTGCTGAGCGTGCCGCTGTAATTCATCAAAAATTAGATAGCGCTTTCAAATTAGAAGCGGCTAAGTTAACCATGATCGATACGGCATTAACGGTGCTTTACAGAAAGCAGGATGCCCGCATGCAGGAAGTAAGAGATATGATGATGAACGGAGGAGGAAATATGGACAGGGAAGCGTTCCGAGAGGAAATGCAAAAATGGAATAGTGCACAGGAAGAGATTCTAAAAGCCGTGCTTTCCGCGGAACAATTTACAATTTGGAAAGACCAAATACTACCTGCCATGCGTCCGGCACGTCCCGCTGGAGCAGGTGGAGGCGGTGGTGGTGCTAACTGGCGAGGTGGCGGCAATTAAGCGCAACTATTAGTGCGCTTCAAGCCAATTTTCTCCCTGACCACATTCTGCAATTACAGGAACTTCATTGGGAAGTTTTAATGCCTCTTGCATAGAAGAAATAATTAACGGCTTTAATACGGCGGCTTCACTACGTAACGTATCAAAAATCAATTCGTCATGCACTTGCAAGATCATTTTACTTTTAAGACCCGCCGCTTGAATAGCATGATAAACTTTTTGCATAGCTAACTTGATCATGTCTGCAGCAGTACCTTGTATAGGGGAATTAATAGCATTACGTTCGGCAAATCCACGCACGGTGAAATTGGAAGAATTAATATCGCGTAACCAACGCTTTCGTCCTAACAGCGTTTCTACATATCCTTTGTCTTTAGCAAATCGAATGGTATTATCCATGTACTCCTGAATACCAGGAAACTCTCGCTTGTAATTGGCAATAATCTCTTTAGCCTCTGTGCGCGATATCCCTAAATTATCAGCCAAACCAAAAGCCCCCTGACCATAAATAATTCCAAAGTTTACACTCTTGGCCTTGTAACGCATCTCCTTGGTTACATCCGATTCAGGGACATTATAGACACGTGCAGCTGTTGCCGTATGAATATCTTTTCCTTCCTTAAAAGCGGCGCACATATTAGTATCACCACTAATAGCCGCTACAATACGTAATTCAATCTGTGAGTAATCAGCAGAAAGTAAAATATGATTATTGTCCCGGGGAATAAAAGCTTTTCTAATTTCCCTACCGCGCTCAGTACGTACCGGTATATTCTGAAGATTAGGATTATTACTAGCCAATCTACCTGTTACAGCAACCGCTTGTCCGTACGTAGTATGTACACGTCCTGTTTTAGGATTAATTAACTCCGGTAATGCATCGACATAGGTAGATTTTAATTTAGCAAGCTGACGATACGTTAAAATATCAGCCACAATCTCGTGACCCTTGGCCGCTAACTTTAGTAATACATCCTCGCCTGTTTGATATTGTCCTGTTTTTGTTTTTTTAGCAGAAGGATCCAATTGTAATTTATCAAAGAACACCTCTCCTAATTGTTTAGGGGAAGCCAGGTTAAATCGGACACCGGCTTTTTCGTACACATTTTTTTCTGCACGATCAGCTTCTTTTTCTAATTCAACTGAATAATCTTTTAAGAAGTTCACGTCAACATTAACTCCCTCAAACTCCATAGCTGTTAATATTTTTACTAATGGAGATTCTACCTGATCAAAAACACCCACTACTCCCTTTTTTTTTAAAAGTGGAACAAATTTCTCTTTTAATTGCAATGTAATGTCAGCATCCTCACCGGCATATTCCTTAATTTCATCAATAGCAACCTCGCGCATGGTTCGCTGGCCTTTTCCCTTTTTTCCAATCAACTCCTCAATAGAAACCGGTACATAGCCCAAATATTTCTCACTAAGAATATCCATACTACGCTTCCCCTCCGGTTCAATTACATAATGCGCCAGCATCGTATCAAATAGAGACCCGGCTAGTTCAACACCATACCACTTTAAGATGAGTAAATCATACTTACAATTCTGTCCGATCCAGCACTTAGTAGTATTAGTAAACAATAAATTAAAATAAGAGAGTAATTTTTTGACCGCGTCTCGATCAGCAGGACAAGGGACATACCAGGCTTCCCCCGGCTTAACTGCAAAACTTAAGCCCACAAGCTCAGCCAGGTTAGCATCTATTCCGGTAGTTTCCGTATCAAAACAGATTTCAGTGTGTGCTGATAAATCCTGAACCAGTTTTTTAATAGCAGACTCCCCCACCACCACTTCATAATGGTGAGGGGTGTTATGAATGTTTTTATCAGCAGGCCCCTGCGGTAAGTCTGCGTCATCCTCAAAAGAGGAGATGGCACTTTCCTCAGCATTTACTTCTTCAGTAAGCGCAGTCGGCTGGGGGTTTCCTCCAATGATATTTCCAAACAAATCAGTTTGAACACCCTGTGGCATTTCTTTTTCGACCACTGAGCGAGGATGCGGAGACGGAACAAAATCCTCCCCTAATAATCGCTTGCCTAATGTTCTGAACTCAAGTGCAGAAAAAATATTTTTTAATTGATCCTTATTCCAATCTTTGAGCCTAAAGTCTTCCTCATGAAATTCAACAGGAACGCTTGTAATAATGGTGGCCAACTTTTTTGAGAGCAGGGCCAGGTCTTTCCCTTTTCGGACTTTCTCACCCATTGCGCCTTTGATCTGATCCGCATTAATCAACGTATTCTCCAGCGAACCATATTCTTGCAAAAACTTTGCCGCTGTTTTTTCGCCAACCCCGGGAATACCCGGAATATTATCTACCGCATCCCCCATCATTCCCAACATATCAATAACCTGACTCGCGTCTTTTATATTCCATTTAGCACAAACCTCTGCAGGACCCAAGATTTCAGCATCGTTACCTCCATAAGCAGGCTTATATATTTTGATTTGTTCAGAAACCAGTTGGCCATAGTCCTTATCCGGAGTAACCATATATACCGTATATCCGGCTTGTTCCGCCTGCTTACTCAGTGTTCCAATTACATCATCCGCTTCGTATCCATCGCATTCAATAATAGGGATATTAAAAGCCCGTATAATTTCTTTGATATCTGGTACTGCAGCTAATATATCCTCAGGGGTTTCTTGACGGTTAGCTTTATAATCAGCATAATCAGTATGCCTTTCCGTGGGAGCAGCCGTGTCAAAACAAACAGCCATATAGGATGGCTTTTGCTTATTGATTAATTCCAATAATGCATTAGTGAATCCAAATTGTGCATTGGTGTTTTTCCCTGTAGTAGTAAGTCGTGGACTCCGTATCAATGCATAATAAGCTCTAAAGACCAAAGCAAACGCATCCAATAAAAACACCTTTTTCTCCATGCTGCTAAGATAACTATTCGGGAGAGGAACTAAGACTAACCCCTATTATGCTCTTTCAAACAAGCCTCCAATCGAAACACTTCGTCTCGAAGGCAAGCCGCCTCCATATAATCTTGTCGCTGGGCTGCTTTAGCCATTTCCCTCTTGACTTTTTTTATGGCCTTCTCCAGATCTGATTTAAAAATATACTCCACTTGTTCGTCCAAAATAGTAGTAAGTTGCTTCAAACTATGGGCCTCCATAGCATTAGCATCATCTCCGTCATTCAAAATATCCAATACAGATGTTTGAGCAAAAATTTCCCGGGTAGATTTTTGAATAGTAGCAGGTGTTATACCGTGGGCTTGATTATAGGTCAATTGTTTTTGTCGACGACGGGTAGATTCATCGATGGTGCGTTGTATGCTTTCCGTAATCTTATCCGCGTAAAAAATAACCAACCCATTTACATTACGAGCAGCGCGTCCGGCAGTTTGGGTCAGCGATTTCTCATTGCGTAAAAATCCTTCCTTATCTGCATCCAATATTGCCACTAATGAAACTTCAGGAATATCCAAACCTTCACGCAATAAGTTAACCCCCACCAATACATTGATTTTACCTAATCGCAAAGCACGTAATATCTCTATGCGTTCCAGCGTATCCACATCGCTATGAATAAATTTAGAACGAATGTCAATCCGATGCAAGTACTTATTCATTTCCTCCGCCATACGTTTAGTCAAGGTAGTTACCAATACGCGATCTCCTTGCTTTACACGTTTATCAATGGCATCTAATAGATCGTCAATTTGATTTTTACTCGGGCGTATCTCAATGGGAGGATCTAATAAGCCAGTAGGCCGAACTACTTGTTCTATTAACACTCCTTCACACTTTTCTAATTCGTAATTGCCAGGGGTTGCAGAAACAAATACTACTTGTTGTTGAAGCGATTCAAACTCATGAAAATTCAGTGGCCTGTTATCTAATGCAGAAGGTAATCGAAACCCATAATCCACCAATGTCAATTTACGACTACGATCACCCCCATACATACCACTCACTTGTGGAATGGTTTGATGACTTTCATCGATCACCATTAAAAAATCAGCAGGAAAATAATCCAGTAAACAAAAAGGACGAGTGCCTGGTTTACGACGATCAAAAAATCGAGAATAATTTTCAATTCCGCTACAATAGCCCAACTCTCGAATCATTTCTAAATCGTAATTCACACGCTCTTTTAATCGCTGTGCTTCAATTAGCTTGCCTTGCGATTTAAAATAATTCTCTTGTGCCAGCGCTTCATCCTGAATCTCATGGATCACCTGTTGCAATACATCTTTTGGAGCCACATATAGGTTGGCAGGGAAAATTGCCACATGCTCTATGGTGTTTATTCTTTTTCCCGAAAGCACTTCGATGGTTTCCAGCAATTCAATTTGGTCCCCAAAAAAATGAATGCGGTACGCTACATCCAAATAGGGGATATTGATATCAACCGTATCTCCCTTTACCCGAAACGTACCCCGCTCAAATTCCAGTGTAGTGCGGTTATATAACGAATTTACCAATGCATGTAAAAAAGCTTGTCGGGAAAGCACCTGTCCTTTTTCCAACCGAATAATCCCATTCATATAATCAACCGGATTCCCCATAGCATAGATGCAACTCACAGAAGCAACCACAATAATATCACGACGTCCACTTAATAAACTAGACGTAGCTCTCAAACGAAGCTTGTCTAATTCCTCATTAATGGAAAGATCTTTTTCAATGTACGTGTCGCTGACCGGCATATAGGCCTCCGGTTGATAATAGTCATAGTAAGAAACAAAATACTCCACTGCATTTTCAGGAAAGAACTGTCTGAATTCGCCATATAACTGTGCCACCAATGTTTTATTATGCGTCAACACCAGTGTAGGTTTTTGAACCTGTTGAATAACATTGGCCATGGTAAATGTTTTACCACTTCCGGTAACCCCCAATAAGGTCTGAAATTTTTCTCCTGTCAATATCCCCTCTGTCAGTTGCCGAATTGCCTCGGGCTGGTCACCTGCCGGCGTAAAAGGAGATTGAAGATTAAAGGCCATAGAAAAAAGGGCTGCCCTGCAAAATTAGGACAGCCCTTTGGTTATTACTAAACTTAATAATTACTTCAACTCCGCAGATACAGTGATCTTAGGTTCGCCAGCAATCTTACCGCTATTACCCACCTGTACACCATAATCAGCCAATACAATGGTGAAAGTAGCAGCAGCTACTAAAGTACCATTCTTTACTTCGATAGTGGCTGATGTTGTTATATTGTTTGTTTTGTCCTTGATGGTTAACTGACCTGTTACCGTAACGTTATAAATACCGTTGTTAGAAAAATTATATTTAGTTACCTCACTGATTTTGCCCATAAAAGTAAAAGCCGGATACTTGTTAGAATTCAACCATCTTTCTTCGTTAAAGTGTTCCTGGATGGTAGGCTTGGGGAAAGTAAAATTCTTAACAGCGGCTTCGAAACCTATCTGACCTGTTTGAGTATCGATTTCAGCAATTACTGTTTTGTTCTCTGCTTTTGGTAATGCATCAAGTGCTGTGGTAGCATCAAAGGCAACCGTTGCTGAAGTTGTTTTTTTTGTTTGAGCAAATAAAACGTTGGTAAAAACAATCAACGAAAGTACCAGAACTGTTTTTTTCATATTTATTGTTTAAAGTTTCTAAATTTTTCAACCAACACAGCACGTTTGAAACTAATCATATTTGCTTTTCTAAGCTGACTATAGATATTTCCGCTGCAAGAACCCTTGATGGCAACACTGTCTCCTGCTTCTAAGATTTTGGCATCTGAGATATGTTGAGCCTGGAAGGCAAAAATCAGGTACGAATCCGTAATCGGATCAACAAACTTTATATTGACAGTGGTGTCTGCTGCTTCCGTCTCCGTAATCCTTCCATGCACTGTGATCAACTGTTCCTGATAGGTAGCATTAGCCAGACTATCATTAGTTTGAAAAGCGTTGATCAACTCTTGAGCATTAACCGTAAAAGTTGATTCCGTTAAAGCCGTGTCCTTAAAATTTTCATTTAAGATATACCAGAAAGACACTACTCCCAAAAGAAAAATAGATAGAAGAGCAATAAGCGCCTTTTTAACCCAACCTTTTTTATTTGCGGTTTTTTCTGTCATCGATAAATAATTAAATGAATGCAAATATTCAATGTTTATACTTTGAATTTGCTTTTTTGAATTCTCAAAAAGCAAAAAGACCTGTCCTTTCCGGAGCAGGTCTTAAATAATCCATTGATTATTAATGGATAAGCTTATGTGTTTTGTGCCTCTTTTATTTTTTCGCGAATCTTAGCTTCTATTTCGGCAGCCATTTCTGGATTATCCAGCATCAGTTGCTTTACGGACTCACGGCCCTGACCCAGTTTGTCGTCATTATAGCTATACCAACTTCCGCTTTTATTAATAATGCCCAGATCGGTCCCCATATCAATGATCTCCCCGGCTTTAGAAATACCCTCGCCAAATATGATATCAAATTCAGCCGCACGGAATGGAGGTGCCACTTTATTTTTTACCACTTTTACTTTAACGTGGTTACCGATGGCCTCGTCACCATCTTTTATCTGTTGAATTCTGCGAATATCCAAACGAACGGAAGCATAAAACTTCAAGGCATTACCACCTGTTGTTGTTTCAGGATTACCAAACATCACTCCGATCTTTTCACGTAATTGGTTGATGAAAATGCAAATGGTATTTGTTTTTGCAATGGTAGCCGTAAGCTTTCTCAAAGCTTGGCTCATTAAGCGAGCATGCAAGCCCATTTTACTATCTCCCATTTCACCCTCTAACTCACTCTTGGGAACCAGTGCAGCCACCGAGTCAATTACCACCACATCCAATGCTCCTGATAAAATCAAGCGGTCGGCAATTTCAAGCGCCTGCTCACCATAATCAGGTTGAGAAATCAAGAGGCTTTCTACGTTCACTCCTAATTTTTGCGCATAGCTGCTGTCAAAGGCATGCTCTGCATCAATAATAGCACACATGCCCCCTTTTTTCTGCGCCTCTGCTATTACATGAATGGCGATGGTTGTTTTACCAGATGACTCCGGCCCGTATATTTCTACTATTCTTCCTTTGGGAAGACCGCCTATTCCAAGCGCTGTATCTAAAGCAATCGATCCTGTTGACACCACCTCTTGTTGCACTTCCGCTTTTTCGTTCATCATCATCACGCTACCCTTTCCATAATCTTTATCGATCTTGTCCATGGTCAGCTTCAGGGCTTTCAGCTTGTCATTATTTGAAGACATGTTTTATTGGTTTAGAATACAAAACTAATACTTTTAGCAAATAAAAACTAATTATTTTGGAACAATTTTTTAGTGGCTTTTCTGCAAAAAAATAAAAATAACTTGTTGTTTTATAGTGTTTTATACAAAATACCCTGCTATAAAAACGGATAAGGCGCCCACAAAAAGCCCCCCATAAACTTCTCCCGGACGATGAGAATCAAGATATAAACGAGCGGAGGAAACCATCCCGGTAATCAGCAGCGCAACAGAGATCCACATGCCGTAATATAAGTTTTCAAGCACCGCCATTTGTAACAGTAAACAAAGGGTAACGCCCAAGGCAAGCGCATGCAAACTGATCTTGAATCGGGTGTTGAGCAATAGAGCCGCAATGGAGGAAAGCCAAATACCCAATGCATATTGAACAGATACCACTGGATGCTCCGGCATGTTTTTCCACACATACCAAATCCAGAAATACCATATGCCCGAGGCTACCAGGGGAATAATCCGATCTTTTTGCTCGCGCAACTGTATAGAGGAAATAAATCCCAGCGCTTTGAGTAATCCAACGGTTACCAAGGGGAAAAAACTAAACATGGAGATGGCCTGCAATAAGATCAGCAATCGTTCCTGCGAAGTGTATCCTAAAAAATGTAACGGATGCACATAGAGTAAAAAAAGTATGAAATAAACAGGCACAAATATCGGATGAAATAAATACGATAACAGTGAAGCCAATGCTTTCCAGATTTTTGAATTTGTCCGATATGTTGTGACCGGTTGATTAGGCATAAGTATACCGTGCAAAGTACATTAATTTAACTGCTGGATCAACATTCCTTAGTTCCAAAAGAATAAAAACTCCTGATCAATTTTCGTATATTTTTGTCAGCGCACAGACTAAAAAGTAATGAAAACATTCGCTTCGGTTGCTCAATACGGACTTGTACCGATTTTTTACCTTCTTTTTTTTCAATTCAGTTTGAGTGCTCAACAACCAAGCTTTCTCGAAAAATACCAAGCCCTTGTTGATTCTCTTGCCGCAGTGTATAAAATACCCAGCGCTGTTATTTTAGGTGTAGCCGTCATTGAGTCAGGCAACGGTACCAGTCGTAACAGTCGATTATTGCATAATTTTTTTGGGATCAAAGGGAAAAACGATTTGCTGAAAACAAAAGGTATTCGGAGTAGTTATAAAAAGTACAGCTCCGACACCGCTTCTTTCGTTGATTTTTGTAAACTGGTAGAACGGAAAAAATTTTACTCCGCCTTGGCTGGCAATCCTGATTATCGTTTCTGGCTTTTGGCCCTGAGTAAAACAGGTTATTCAGAGGTTCCGGAAACCTGGCGCCGACTCATTACAGGAGCTATAAAAAAAAATGGATTGGATAAAACAGGGCAGAGTAAAAGTTCACAACTCCCGTCGAAGTCGAGCAACGGGAATCAATAATTGCTCGCGGTATTTAGCCACGGTTCTTCTGGCTATCTCATACCCTTTTTCATGTAATAGCTCAGTTAATCTTTCGTCACTGACAGGATTTTTTTTATCCTCTCCCGCAACCAGATCACTTAAAATTCTTTTTACCTCCCGTGTTGAAACCTCTTCGCCGGTATCTGTGGTAAGCGCCTCGTTAAAGAAAAACTTAAGTCGATAAGTTCCAAACTCGGTTTGAACATATTTACTATTAGCTACGCGGCTTACGGTTGAAATGTCTAATCCAATAGCCACTGCTACATCTTTTAGGATCATAGGGTGTAAATCTGATTCATCGCCGCTTATCAAAAAATCCCGCTGCAGCTCTACTATCGCTTGCATAGTGAGCAATAAGGTTTGCTGACGTTGTTTAATAGCATCGATAAACCATTTTGCCGCTTCAATTTTTTGTTTGATAAACAGGGCTGCTTCTTTTTGTCGTTTATCTTTTTTAGCCCCTTTCTCATAATCACGCAGCATATCCTTATACCCCACACTGATTCGTAACTCGGGAGCATTTCGCCTGTTAAGCGTTAATTCCAGCTTGCCCCCGTTGTTATAAATAAAAAAATCAGGCACTACGTAGTTAAGCTCTTGCTTATCATCCGGAGATTCACCACCTGGCTTGGGATTGAGTTTTGTAACCAATTGGATCACCCCACGCATCTCACTCTCCGTTACAGCAATGGCTTTTTGAATTTTATCGTAATGCTTTCGAGAGAACTCATCAAAATAATGAGTAAGAATATTGATGGCAATGGCATCGAGCGGATCCGGGTGCTCTTTTCGTTTGAGCTGGAGGAGTAAACATTCTTGTAAATTACGTGCAGCCACTCCGGGTGGATCAAATTGTTGAATTAGTCCAATGACCGATTCCACATCGGGTTCGGTAACAATCACATTTTGTTTGAACGCCAGATCATCTACTAGGGCTGAAGTGTCCCGGCGTAAATAACCATCCTCATCAATACTGCCCACTAACTGTTCCGCAATGGTTTGTTGTGTTGTATCCAGACTTAGTAATTGTAATTGATCGGTTAATAGATCATAGAAGCTGGTACCTGAACGAATGGGATGTTGGCGTTCCTCCGAAAATTCCGGATAATTAGTATCCCGCAATTTATAATCTGCCTCATCATCGTCATCCTGAATGTAATCGTTTGCCTGATCTTCTTCGAACGAATCAGCCCCAGCCTCATCCTTGGTTTCATCAGTAGGATCAAAATCCTCTTCAGCATTTTCTTTTTCTTCAAAACGTTCGGGTTCTAACTCTAATGCAGGGTTTTCTTCTAACTCTTCTTTGATCCGTGTTTCAAGAGAAGCGGTAGGCACTTGCAACAACTTCATCAGTTGAATCTGCTGCGGAGATAATCGTTGCAGCAGTTTTTGTTGAAATCGTTGATGCATAGCCATACTGCTTGATTTACTACTCTTTAACGATGGTTGTTACGAAGATGGGGTCGCTTTCCATGTTATTAGTTCCCACCGAACTGACATAGTATTGATACGCTACCCCATTTTCCTTGTGTGGTACAGTTTGTTCAAATCCTTCCGGCTTAACCATTATAGCGTAGATATGGGAAGGTTGTTCAAATAAGGCTCCGGGTGAACGCCCCGCCGGAAAACGATACAGCACATAGTGCTTTACAGGGACTTGACTTTTTTCAGCTGAACCAATCTTGAAAACAATAGCGGCACCATTACTATTAAATTTGTCAATAACAGGGGGCGCCGGTTTATTGGTACTAATCCATTCCATTGGCGGAAGCAATGCCGGATAGCGGTAATAATTTTGTTGTAAGCTGTCATTCCAGCCATTGGGATTGCGATCAAACGACTTGCTGCTGAAATAAATGCTGCCGTGCACACCGGCATTAGCTCTGAGCAGTTTTAGTTGGTTGGGTAATTCAGCCGGATTTTTCCATTTTGTTGCGTTCTTTTCGTCCGTGCGATATATCCCATGCCCGATATAAACATGTTTACCATATTTATTTTTACTCCACCAGTTTAATAGTTTTTCATAGGCAATCTTATCGTGTCCGATTTCCAAATAAAGTTGTGGGGTAACATAATCTATCCATCCTTTTTCTAACCAGAGTAAAATATCGGCATAGAGGTCATCATAATTCGTTTGTACGGCGCGGCTATCGCTTCCTCTTGGATCTTTATCGTTATTTCGCCATACGCTGAATGGTGAAATACCAAAGCGAACCAGCGGTTTTTCTTTCTTGATTGCCTTGCTGATAGCTACAATAATTGAATCCACATTGCTCCGGCGCCAATCTTCTTTGCTCAAGCCAGAGCCCGACTTTGCATAAGAGCTGGCATCTGGAAATTCCTTGTCGACAATTCGATAAGGATAGAAATAATCATCCATATGAATAGCGTCCACCGGATAACGACTAACTATATCACGGACCACATTCACTACAAAAAGTTGTGCTTCTTTGTTACCCGGATCAAAATATTTTTTATCTCCATACACTAAAAACCACTCCGGTTTCTTACGCGTAATATGATTATCTGCAATAGAAGACTTTCCAATAGTTTGTACGGCACGGTAAGGATTTAACCAGGCATGAAATTCCATTCCGCGTTTGTGCGTTTCCTCAATCATAAAGGCCAGTGGATCCCAGTAAGGTACTGGTGCTTTACCTTGTTGCCCCGTTAGCCACTCGCTCCATGGTTCAAAAGAAGACGGATAAAACGCATCCGCTGCTGGTCTGATCTGAACAATCATTGCATTCATTCGATTACGCTGATGTTGATCCAATATTCGAATAAAATCCGCACGTTGCGCAGCCGGATCGGTCATACCGGATTTTGGCCAATCAATGTTAGCCACACTGGCAATCCAAACACCACGAAATTCATATTTGGGTTGCGATAATGAAACTTTGCATAGAAAAAGAAGGGGAATAAAAAGGACGTATCGCTTCATCCTGCAAAAATACGTTATCCTTTACCAGCTAGCATTTTGTCTAAAAGAGTGCTGACCTGCAGTATCCTTTTGATTTGGGAAAGATGTCAATAGGCTTGCGTACCTTTACGTTTGCTAAGATTATAACAATGTCTCCCATCGCAGATTTACGCAGGGATTATGCATTGAACAGCCTTCATGAAACAGAGGTGGCCAAAGATCCCTTTGATCAGTTTACTCAATGGTGGGAGCAAGCTATCCGTGCCAACGTTGATGAGGTAAATGCCATGACACTCTCCACAATCAATGGAAATGTACCTGAGTCCAGAATTATGTTACTCAAAGGTTATGACAAAAACGGATTTGTATTTTTCACCAACTACCAAAGCGCCAAGGGGCAACAATTGCATACAAACCCTGCTTGTTCGTTGCTATTTTTTTGGAAAGAACTTGAAAGGCAGGTCAGGATCATTGGAACAGCCCAGCTCATTGATGCTGCCGAAAGTGACTCTTATTTTCACAGCCGCCCTATTGGAAGTCAATTAGGTGCCTGGGCCTCACCGCAAAGCCAGGTGGTGGCGAATAAGGAGTGGTTGGAAACGCAGTATGAGCAATTGGAAAAAAAATATCAAGGTCAAACAACTATACCCCGTCCTTCACACTGGGGAGGATATTGCGTAAATCCCTCACGAATCGAGTTTTGGCAAGGAAGACCCGGTCGCATGCACGATCGTATCAGTTATTCAAAAGAAGAAGACGGAAGTTGGAAGGTTGAACGATTGGCTCCTTAAGTCTTCACCAGCGAATACTTGAATGGGATAATGGTTCCGGTATAGTTGGCCCATTTCCCTTTTTTCTGGATGAGTAGCTGAGCAATCATATGCGCTAATTATCTGCCTCTCTTATGGCGGGGCGATTATCTGTCGGATTTCTCTTTTCGTATTGGATTCCCTGTATATTTAATACGGGCTTAAAGGCTCTATGACGGGTTAATTCGTAGTTGTAAACCAGCCTGCCAAGCTCTCTCAAAAAGGGGAAACCCACGGTTTCTTCATCATACTTGGAATCGTTCACCACCCCATCGCTATTTACATAAAGTGTGGCTGATAAGAAATAATCCACCCGGTTGATGGTATCTACCACATAAGAGACATCCGTTAAAAAACCATACGCCCAACCCACTTTATTAAATACACGCACTCCCGTTGGCATACGATGGCCGGAGTCCTGAAAAAAGAATTTCACATAGCTATCGAAAAATACAGCGGTATCATATTTAGGGTAGTTAGTTTCTGACGGATACTGTGATAAGAATTGTAAAAGGAATAAACGATCCGATTCCGAAAGATAGAATCTATTTTGTTTGGGTACCGAAGTGGGGAATACCACAGCTTGCAACATTTTTTGCATATCGGCCAGTGAAATTGAATTATGGCGAGTAAAGTCGAATGGGCCTTGCACCAGTTCTTCCTTTCTGTTGATATGTGCTTCTCCAATTAGAATGGGGGAAGGAAATGAAAAACTATCCCGGTTAAAACCGGGTTCTTGCGAGTAAATTTCCTGCCCTTTAGCATTATAGAATCTTACCGCATTGGTATGTCTATTTTCCAGGTCCGTAAACCCCATGAATTGACGGGTAATCCTAACTGAAGAATATCCTTTTGCTTGTAGCAGCTTATTGGCTGGTCCCTGCCCTACAAATTGATAGAGTCGATTATAAGGGTCGTTTTCGCTAATTAATAAAGCACGTTTGATCAGATGTCCAATAGTAGGGATTTCTGCAGGCGCTGAAGCCTCTTTACGCATGGCTGTCTGACGCGGATAACTGCTGTCGAATGCTACATGCGTATCCCGATTCAACCCGGGTACACGGGGTTTGTTCTTACCCGGATTACTGAATTGATGTAATTTTTCCATCGCTAAAAAAGCTAATGGCATTTTAACCATAGAAGCCGGGTTGAAATAGTTGTTGGGGTTAACTAAGTAAGCGTGATGTGTAAATGTTGGCTTTCCTTTCTTATTTCTATCGATCTGCGTGTAGATAATCTGCAAGCGATAAGTCTCAGGATCTTTCAACACCTGTTGTGCCGGGCCAACGCTTGCTTGCGATAAAATTGCGGTTAGTACTTCGCTGTTCTTGTATTGAGCCCGGCTTGAAATTGCAAAGCCGTTCGTCAAAAAAAACAAACTACCAAAATAAAGTATAAACCTCATTTTATCCATACGGGCATTGTAAGCGTTTTGCATTGATTTGTGCCCCAATGAAAAAGCCACTCACTGCTGAATGGCTTTCTCAAAATTGTGTTGAATAGCTTAGCTCAGGTTCTTACCGAGATACTTGGCAATTTCAAACATAGACACCTGGTCTTTACCACCGAATACAGCTTTCAGATTAGCATCCGCGTTAACCATACGTCTGTTTTTGCTGTCTTGAAGTTTGTTAGACATGATGTAGCCCCAAATTTTCTTAACAGCTTCTGTACGAGCAAGAGCTTTAGGACCTACTACAGCAGCAAGTGCCGCACTAGGAGTCATAGCCTTCATGAAAGCCGCATTAGGCTTACGCGCAGACTTTTTCTTAGCGGATTTTTTCTTTGCAGCCTTTTTCTTAGCGGGTTTTTTCTTTGCAGCCTTTTTAGCAGGCTTTTTTGCTGCTTTCTTAGCTGCCTTTTTCTTGGCGGCTTTTTTAGCAGGCTTTTTTGCAGCTTTTTTAGCTTTCTTCTTAGTTGCCATTTTTCTAAATTTAGAATGTTAAGGGGTTAGGAAATATTTCGATACCAAATATAGATTTTTTATCCGCTACCAAAAATTTCATTGAGAAAATTTATTTCCACCTATGTTGATTTCTCTGCTTAGCCGCAATTCACTTGCTTTGCAGTCTGGGCCGATCCTGGCTATCCCGTACTACGCTTCTCATAGGAGAAAAGGCTGTTTTGCACCTGAATAACTGTCAGGTGATGATCGTTGGACTCGGGGGCTTAGGCTCCTATGCAGCGGAGTTTATTGCGCGTGGCGGCAATTACCTGCTTTGGCAACCAACCACGGAGTACCAAAGGCATTGCTCATGAAGGAGCGCTTATTGGCTATTAACCCTGAGTTGCAACTTAATGTAGTGCAGGATTTTGTAAACCCGGAAATGGTATTGGCACAATTAGCTAATCAACCTGATTACAGCATTGACGCAATTGACAGTATTACACCAAAACTCACTTTTATCAAAATGGCCATGGAAAGTGGAATTCCCATGGTAAGCAGCATGGGGGCCGGTGCAAAACTTGCCCCTACTCAACTACGTATAGTGGATATACCCCAAACACATAACTACCCGTTTGCGCAGCAGATTCGTAAACAACTGAAAACTCGTTTTGGTATTCGCAAAGGTCTAAAAGTGGTGTTTTCTCCAGAGGATCCTATACGGGAAAGTCTGATGCTAACAGATGGGCGCAATTTTAAAAAATCAGCTTACGGGGCCATCTCCTACCTGCCAGCTATATTTGGATCCATTGCTGCCTCGGTGGTAATTCGTGATTTAATCAAAGGGGTTACTTTGAAGTAGTACTACATTGTTGACATACTCCTTTCACCAGTACATCAATATCCTGTGCTTGATAGCCCTTTGGTAAATGAAGATCAGGCGTCACACTATGATCCAGACAAAAAGTGTGTTTACAGCGGCTGCAGATAAAATGAATATGCTGATGATCGTGATGGCCGGGACCGCATTGGCCCTGACATAAAGCATACCGAACAGCGTTGCCCGCGCTGGGAATTGCATGAATGATCCCTTTATCTAAAAAAGTTTGAAGCGTGCGATAGATAGTAACCCGGTCAAAAACGGCGCCCGCTTTTTTTTCTATATCTCGGTGGGAAAGCGCCCCTTTCTGTTGCATAAATAATTGCAGAATCTTTCTGCGACTACCCGTAACACTGAGTCCCTTTTGTTTCAAGGGATCCTGTGCCGTTGATGTTGATTCTATTGGTTTCCTATCCGCCATTATTTAGAATTAGTGCCGTCCTTCAATAATTTGCGAACATCATTAACCAATGCTTTTACCTCGCGATCATCCAGTCCATCGTAGATTTTTCTTACATCGCCATTGGCGTCCACCAGCGCCCAGAACTGTGTATGTAAAAAATCGTCCTCGATGGAGTTTACGTTATTAGCCGGGTCATCAATGGTGTAACTGTGTCGTGCCATATTATACAAGCTGTCCTTCCGTCCTGTTAAAAAAATCCATTTGTGCGTATCGATCCCTAATGAGTCTGTATACTTTTTTAGTTGTGGCACCGAATCCGTTTCCGGATCACAGGTGTGCGTCAACAATAAAAAATCCGGTTGATCCTTTAGTTGATCATACACGGACTTGAGGTTGTGGTTCATCCTTGGGCATATCCCTTTACAGGTTGTAAAAAAATAAGTAGCCACAAATACTTTCCCTTTTACAGCCTCCTGCGTAAAAGGCTCTCCATTTTGCGTGGTAAACCGAAAGGGGCGGATATAGCTTATGGGAGGAAAACCTCCTTTGGAAAACCCAGGAATATTAATAGCCAGCATGGCATAAAAAACCAGTGGGAGGCAAACAAAAAACAGTGTGTATAGCCAACCTTTTCTGGACATAGACAAAATTATGATGCAAAAGTACGAACTCATTTTTGCTGTACCTGTCACTGAATAGATTTTTGCAACTTTGTTGCTTTTTTGTAAATTTGTCTTGTATGAGAGCCCGCGTTAACTGGGATGTTTGGGGTATTGGCGCTTCCATTGCTTGTGCTGTGCATTGCGCCCTACTGCCTCTTTTTCTGACCAGTTTACCCCTGTTTGGAATTAACATTATTCATAATCTGAGGTTTGAAATTGGAATGATCGTGCTGGCATTTGGTATTGGGAGTTATGCGATGTACCATGGTTACAAAAAACATCATCACCGTCTGCAACCCTGGTTGCTATTCAGTGCAGGAATTGCATTATTGACATTAAAACAAGTGTTCCTGACCCTTGAATTTTGGCTACTGATTCCCGCTGTACTACTTATCATAGGGGCGCACATTCAAAATCATCGCTCCTGCCGGGTGCACAACCACGCGCACCACGACGATTGCGATCATTGATAATAACTGCCCCAAGCATCTTACCTTAGGGGATGCGTATTCCACTACTTCTATTTGTTGCAGGCATGTGGGTTTCTGCTGTTTTTGCCCAAGACAAAAATGTGCGTGCAATCCTGGCTTTACTCGACACCCAAACAGCCGCCTGGAACAAAGGAGACCTGCAAGGATTTATGAAAGGTTATTGGGAAAATGACTCCCTGCGTTTCATTGGAAAATCCGGCATCACTTATGGTTGGAATAATACACTGGCAAACTACAAACGTGGTTACCCGGATACCGCCGCTATGGGTAAACTGCATTTTACAATTCTGGTAGTGAAAAGATTATCTCTGCGTTATTACGAGGTTGTGGGGAAATGGTATTTGAAAAGAAGTATCGGAGATGCCAGCGGTCACTATACCTTATTGCTTCGGAAAATCAAAGGAAACTGGGTTATAGTTGCTGATCATAGCAGTTAAAGCAGATTAAGGGCTTACAATGCGAAGGCGAGCATAGTTGAGCATTATTTTTTTTTCTCCATTATTTTCAAAACGAACCGTGGCAATTGGATTATGTGCAGAACCCTCCACTTTAATGACCTCACCATAGCCAAATTTCATGTGTTCCACACGTTGACCCGCTTCCAGTTCGGACATATCACTAGGGGCAAACCCTGGAGTGGGTACGTGTTCACCAGTTTTATTGACAGTAGGTTTAGGGGCCAGGTAACTAGGTTTTTCAGATAAACCATTGCCTGTGGTGCGTTCAGGCTTGCTTTCACGACTCGATCCTGGTCCGTATCCACCCCATCCTGCGCGCAATGGATTGCCGGAAATGGTTTTTGTTCCCGCAAAACTTTTGTCCAATGCAGCAGGAGGGATTTCCGCTAAAAACCGACTGGGTTCGTTTTGCACCAATTGACCAAACCGATAACGTGTGTTGGCGTAGGTAATCCAAAGTTTTTGCTTAGCACGGGTAATCACCACATAAAATAATCTGCGCTCCTCCTCTAGTTCCTCGCGCGTGTTAATGGCCATGGCATTGGGGAACAGTAATTCCTCAAGACCCGCCGCAAACACACAGGAAAATTCAAGGCCCTTTGCCGCGTGTATGGTCATTAATTTGACCGTATCGGCGTCCACATCCTTTTCATCTGCATCGGTTAGCAAGGTGATTTGCTGAAGATAAGCGCCTAAGCTTTTATCCACGAGTTCGCCCTCCTCATTATCCGGACTTTCTGTCCACTCCTTAATAGAGTTGAGTAATTCCTGGATATTCTCATAGCGTTGAATGCCCTCCGTGCTTTTATCGTTGAACAATTCTTTTACCAAGCCTGTTTGCTTGCCCACATAAAACGCCACATCATAGGCGTTGCTTTTTTCTAGCATGCTGGCAAAACTTTTGACCATCGTCACAAAATTCTCAAGCACCATTAAGGTACCGGCTCTAAATCCATACTCCCGCGCTTGTAATAGAATTGCCCAGGTAGAGCAATCTTTTTCGTTGGAGAGTAATAGCAATTTGTCGAGAGAGGTTTTGCCTATACCCCGGGTAGGATAATTGATGATCCGTTTGAGCGCTTCTTCATCGCGCGGATTTACAATTAAACGCAGATAGGCCACCATATCCTTGACTTCCTTACGCTGATAGAAACTGATACCTCCGTAAATGGTATAAGGAATAGCCATGCGGCGAAGCGATTCCTCAAAAGCACGGCTCTGCGCATTGGTCCGATACAAAATTGCAAACTCCTTATTGGCAAAATGATGCCGAAGCTTTTGTTCTTGAATGGAATCAGCAATAAACTTTCCTTCATCGTTATCGGTGAGCGTGCGTACAATTTTGATTTTCTCTCCTTCCGGATTTTCCGTGAACAGGACTTTTTCGATCTGCCCTTTATTATGACTGATTACCTCATTGGCCACCTCTAAAATGCTGCGCGTAGAACGATAATTCTGCTCCAGCTTTACCACGGTTACATTGTCGTAGTTCTTTTGAAACTGCAAAATATTTTGAATGGTGGCACCACGAAAACTATAGATGCTCTGCGCGTCGTCTCCCACCACGCATACATTTTCATGAAGCGCCCCTAATAATTTTATTATCTCATATTGAGCCGGGTTGGTATCCTGGTACTCATCAATCAGGATGTATTTAAACTTATGCTGGTAGCGGGATAAACATTCAGGAATAGTGCGGAGCAGTTCATAAAACTTAAGTAGGAGGTCGTCAAAATCCATGGCACCATTACGGAAGCAGCGTTTTACATAGTTATCATAGATCTGCCCAATGGCAGGACGGTTAGCCCGAACATCCTCCTGTTGAATGGCGTAATCCGCTTTGTATGCTTCCGGTCCAATCAATGCGTTTTTAGCTGATGAAATACGGTTATAAACCAAATTGGGTTTATACTGTTTATCGTCAAGATGGAGATCATGGATAACCGCTTTGAGTACGCTCTTAGCATCATCGGTATCATAAATGGTAAAGTGTCGGGGATATCCAATTTTATCTGCTTCAAATCGGAGGATACGGGCAAATACGGAGTGAAAAGTGCCGATATACAGATTGCGCGCTTCACCATTCCCCAAAACTCGTTCTACACGTTCTTTCATTTCATGCGCCGCTTTATTGGTAAAAGTGAGCGCCAATATATTGAAGGCATCCACCTGATGTGCCGCCATGAGGTGTGTAATACGTGTTGTTAAAACTTTGGTTTTACCGCTTCCGGCACCCGCCACAATCATAATGGGACCGTCCTTGTGTAGTACGGCTTCCCGCTGTTTTTCATTCAACCCCTGAAGATATTCCTGCATGCGCGCAAGTTAAAGGGAAAAAGAACCCTACGTGGGGTTGTGGAATAATTTAGCGGTGCTTACTGGACAGATATTTTTCATGAATCACCTCACTCATGGATTTTCCGCTGAGTTTGGCTTCCAGCCAGAATATAACGTCCGGGTAAACGAAGGCTCTGGTTTGAAAACGATTTTTTCCCAAGTGTTTGATCTGATCCCATAAATCCCTGAATGCAGCACCAAGTTCTTGTGACCGAAGTCTGATGGAACGGCGCAGAAAGTTTAACATAGCTTCTTCTACCGCTGTAACGTTTTTAAACGAGACATGAATCGATACACCGATTTAGTAAGCGATTCCATTAGTATATCGTTACTTAGTTCATAATGGGCAATCAAATGCAATAGCCGTGCATAACACTACAGATCATAACGGAGCGAACTGTTACTGTTGATTATGGGTTGAAGATGATCGATACAGCGTCCAAAATCGCCAGATTCGAAATAAAGCATGGTAAACTTATAGTTCAAAACCATCTCATGATGCGTATCCAGACTTCCCCCTGCTTTTTCAAGGGACTTGATCAATTGAAATAATATGTCTGCTCCGCGGTTGGACATCATAAATTGATTATGTCAAAATTCTTGTGGGACAAGGGGTTTGACCGGTTACCCCTTTGTTAGCCATGCGATCAAATCCCATTAGTTGATTTGACAAACCTTAGCTCCAGGGCTATTTTTGTGTCAGTTCTTATTAATTGAATTTTCGCTTTCGCTCCGGCGTAAGATTTTCATATGGCAAGCAATCGTTAGAGATCAGTCCGTTTCTACGAAAGGATTTTTTTGTTTCACGAAGTTACCAAATGATCTCTCCGCGCCTTGCCCTATCTTCACTATAAATTTTTACATGGTCGTTCGCATTTTTATTACAGGTGGCACATTCGATAAAGAGTATAACGAAATAACCGGGCAACTGTTTTTCAAGGACACCCATATGCATGACCTACTGGAGATGGGTCGCAGCAAAGTACCAGTTGAAATTCGCACCCTGATGATGATCGATAGTCTTGAAATGACTAACGAGGACCGCGAGCTAATTGTTCGTCAGTGTTTAAACTGTGAGGAAGAACAAATAGTAATTACACATGGTACCGATACCATGACAGAAACAGCCCTTTTATTAGCAGAAAAAGTAAAAGGGAAAACAATAGTGCTAACCGGTGCCATGATTCCAATAAAGTTTGGTAGCTCGGACGGCTTGTTCAATTTGGGCAGTGCGCTTGCCTTTGCACAATCACTTCCTGCCGGAGTTTATGTAGCCATGAACGGAAGATGGTTTTATGGCAACAATGTCCGCAAGAACAAACAAACAGGATTGTTTGAAGAAATCAGTTGATCACTATTGGTAAATCTTTGACTTGAGCACCGTACGCTCTACTTCGGGAATATTGGAGAAAAGCGAAAGCGCTGTACCATTAGCGGTTGATTCAATCTCAAGTGCGCTCACTGAAATAATATAATTGCGCCAAGCGGTTTTATTGCCCGCTGTATACAAACTATTATCGTTTGGCATACTTACACAAAGCACTGTTGCGTTTCGATCCATTCGACTAATATCACTGTTGCCTTTGGGAATGACAACTACCAGTTTCCAAACTTTAGAGGGAACACGAACTTTACCATTATCAATCACCGTAAAATGTCCGTTGCTTCCCACGCCTCCTGCATTGCCGTAATTACCCATGTAAATCCAAGCCTCATTGGAATTACCCACCATGTTAGCGCGAATATGATCCTCTAGTCCCGCCCAGGGTCCTTGATTGAGTGTAGGAGCCTGTGGAATCATATTGGTCATATAAAAAGTAGACGAATTAGCCGCAATGGTGGAAGTGCGATCCGCAGAAGGACAGTTATGCCCGCGATCAAAACCAGAACCCGAATAACTGGTGCTGGTTACTCGATACCAAGCGCTTGGTAACGTATTATCCGAACGAAAATCATCTTGCCGAGGAGCAGAGCCCAAATCCTCGCTTTGCAAATGCCAGGCCACCCAGTTAGGTGTTCCCATGACACTATTGTAACTGATTTTATAGTACCCGTAATCCTTGAAATAATTGGTGCTGTAGGTTGCACTGGTTTGCGCATTGGTTGGGTTGCCCAGAAGGATATGATCGTTATCGGTTAATGTAGGAACAGGCGGATTGGTATTGCCATTATCCGGTACATCTTTTTTACAAGCCGTCAAAAAAACAAGAGAAAAAAACAGGGGAAGCAAGAGAAATTTCCGCATTTTGAAAAGATTGGGAACTCAAAAGTAAGAGACAAAGAGCTACTGCTTTGCTTGTTCAGGTTGTTTTATGCGCCTATATTTGCAATCCGCTCCGAAAATGAGTCTGGATGGTGCGGTAGCTCAGTCGGTAGAGCAAAGGACTGAAAATCCTTGTGTCGGCGGTTCGATTCCGCCCCACACCACAGTTAAAGCCTGATAATCAAGAACATTGTTGATTATCAGGCTTTTTTGTTTGCAATAAAAAGCAAATAAGTGCACGATAATGCACGGTTGCCGAGCACTTGCGGAGCACAAAAAGGGATCTCTGTACCCCGTTCCATTTTGCCGTTTTCTGCTTCATATAGCATCGCTGAGTTGGTTGTAACTATCTGATTTTTACACCTTTAAACAGCAGAAATATGAGCACAAACAAAAAAGGCCCCACCGAGATCCACTTTAATTTCATGCTCAAGGCCAGCCGAGCATACCACAATGGAGAGTCCCCCATCGTCTTCCGAGTCATTTACCGAGCACAGCGCAAAGATGTGTTCACGGGACTCACCTGTCCGCCCGAAATGTGGATGAAAGAGGAGCGGATGGTGAGCAATAGCTACTACAGAATCAATTTGATGCATTCTTTTTATTTTTTCCAGTATTGCGGTAGGACTAACCAAAACAATAGCTGATGAAAGCAACGGCACATTTTTCTTTTGAAAATCACCATGTATTTCATCTATGTTGCTCCAACTGAAGTACAATCCGCCAATAGTCCATAATAAAAACTGAATACCCAAGAGAAACCCCAGCCAACGATGTGTTTTTCGAATAAGGAAGTGTTTACTTTTTACCATAAACTAAATTGATTTTTTTGTCGATTAATGACTATGCTCAGCCATTGTGTTTGTCCCTTTTTTAAATACATACTCGCTATGTAGCATATAGGCGCCACTTAATACAACTATATCGCCCTCATTTAACCCTGATGTTATTTCGATCCGATCCCCGCTTTCCAAACCAACCTGTACCATTATGCTTTTAAAAGTGTTTTTCCCAGACTGCACCCATACAGTAGCACCTTTGCCGTCTCGAATAACTGCGTCAATGGGAAGCGTTAAAGTCTTGCGTTGCGGACTCTTCAGCTTTACATAGGCAGACATTCCAGGCTTAAACTGTTTGCCGGGATTTGGGATGGATACCCGAATAAGATTGATCCTTGAATCCAAATTGATTTCAGGATTTACAAATTCAATTTTTCCATAGATTTCTTTGTTTTCAAAATCAGGCAAATACACAACAGCCAAGCTGTTAATGTCCATTTGCCTCATTTGCGAAGCATATACCTGTGCTTCGACCCAAAGCGTGGAAAGGTCCGCTAGATTTATAACTCGGCCCCCTTCCATAACATAATCACCTTCTCGAAGGTCAAATTGAGTGATGTAGCCACTTACTGTACTGTAAATAGTAGTTGTGGGCGAAGTTTTTCCGGATTGTGCCAAAGTCATTATTTGCGTTTCATTCATTCCCCAAAGCACCAGTTTGTTTTTGGCGCTTAGTATCAACTGATCAAAATCAATAACCGATTCCTTTTCAAATATTTTTTTCTTGTCCAATGCTAAGATAAACTCCTGTTTGGCATTGTTGAGATCTTCGCTGTATATTTCATATAAAGGTGAACCTTTCTGGACATAGTCGCCCATGTTCTTATGAAACAACCGCACCACTCTGCCCATCACCCTTGAACTAACGGAGTTAGTTTTAGTTTGGTCAATAGTTAATGTTGCAGGCAAAACCAATTGATCGCCAATTTTGTTTTTTTTGATGGTGTCTGTTTGAATATTTCCTAATTGAATTTGTTGGTCGCTTAATAGTAATTCATCCTTATGCTCACCGTTTTTTTTCTTTACTGGGGTCAAGTCCATTTTACAAATAGGGCATTTCCCTTTTTTATACTCCACCACCTGCGGGTCCATAGAACAGGTGTAGTAAGTGTCGGGGTCTGTAGTTGTTTTACTATCGCTGTTGCAGGAAGTCAGCACAACTAATAAAAATATTTTCATGGCAATTACACGCATAATCAGTTTTTTGTTTTGATAAAACTTTCGCTGTCCATCAGAAACTGCGCATTGATTGCCACAGAATCGGATGTAGTTAATCCATCGAGTACCAATAGGTGTTTTTTATAAGCAAATCCTGTACTTATTTTCTTTGCTACAAATCCTATGGCAGTCTTTTCAAATACTACTTTATCCAACCCTAATGAAAGGACCGCTTCCTTCGGCAACCAATATCCTACTTTGGAGTTCCCGAAAACAGTTGCTTTTACCTGGCTACCAATAGGAATTTTAATATGGCTGTTATTAAAATATACTCTTGCGGTCAATGTTTTGCTTCCATTACGATAAAAGGGCTCAATAACATCAATGCTTGCTCGGAAATCCTTACCGGGTTCAGCTTCAGACACTATCCGAACAATATTTCCCTCCTGTACCTGCGATTGATTTTCTCCATATATGTTTAATACCGCCCAGGCCCTGTCCGGGTTGAACACAGTAAAAATGGATTGCCCCTTCTGTATATACATTCCTTCCTTCAACGTCAATTCCTCGGTAATCAGAGGAGCTTCTTTCATGCTACCAGGGTTTTCATACATAGAGCCACTTCCGGCATTTTCATGTATATGTCCGCCGTAATCACTATACACTGCAATGGTTAACGAAGGGTGGCCTGTCTTAATAACTTGTTTCAACTGTTCGTTACTCATGCCTAATAACAGCAGCTTTTCTTTTGCTGCCTCAATAAATGCTGTGTTAGCTGAATCATTTTTTAAGAGGAATAACAGTTGCTGTTGTGCAGTCAATAATTCAGGACTATAAAGGTCAAGCAGGTGTTGCCCCTTACTGATTTTTTGATAGCGGTAACGAACATAGAGTTTTTCAATTCGCCCTGACACCCTTGCAGAAACACTTCCTGCCTGCCTGGTATCATAGACTACATTACCTAGTGCATCAACCTCAATTTGCATAGTTCTTTTTTCCATAGTAGTAACAGGAATAGTGGAAAGAACAAATTCATTTGCTGGTTTTAGTAAAGACTTCATCTCCAATTCACCAACTTGATTATTGTCGAATTGAATCTTTACCAGACGCATTCCGCATTTTGGACAACTACCGGGTTCGCTACCGTAAACAGAATCCTCTGGCATGGGGCAGGTGTACATTTCCAGTGTTGCAGTACTTGGGTCTACTGCCTGGACGTTTTTTCTGTTGTTACAGGCAAACAGTAACACCATCAAAACTACGCTGCTGAATAAATATATTTTTTTCATGGCCTCTATTGGTTAACTCAATTGATTAGTTGTGTTTACTGTTTTTCAATAATTCTTGCAATAGTTACTTGAAGTCGTAACGACTGGTTTAATAGTTCCACATATTCTAGCTGCTTCATATTCAAGACCTCCCAAGCGTCGTACAGCATGAATAACTCCTCGGTGTTTTGTTCGTAAGCCAACTGCATAGTTTTATAGTTGTTGCGTAATGACGGGATGATATTTTCTTCATACAGTTTTAGCTGCTTCTTTTTTAGCTCAAGCTCATTGCGCATTCCGTACGCCATGCCACTGTATTCATTTACTATCATTTCTTTTTGCGACTGTATTGCATAGGTTTTCCATTTGAGGCTTTCAATAGTTGCTTTATTCATTTTAGCAGACCATTTAGCCATAGGTATGCGCACCATACCCATAATGGTATATTGCATCGGCTGGCCCCCGAAGCCAATCATATTATCATACCGAATTCCAAATTGAGGTTTTAGTGCAGCTTTTTCTGTTTCCTGCCTTAACCTTGTAAGATCGATTTCCCGTTCTAAAGACTTCAGGTCACTCCTGTTGGCATTGAACAAGGAACTATCAAAAACCATGGATGAATAATCATCCAATGTAAAGGCGGTGTCAATATCAAAAGCGGTCATCGCATTTCTTCCCATTAATGCATTCAGACGGATGCGCTTTTCAATGATGTCACTTTCAAACATAAGCCGCATACTCTTTACCTCGCCCAATGCCGCTTTAGCCTTGTAGTATGCACTGATTTTCTCTATTCCGTTCTTGTAACGAATCGCTGCATTCGTTATCATAAAATCAAGAATTTTTTCATTCTCACCAACTATCACTAATTTCTTTTTCAGCATGATCCAATCATAGTAGTATTGTTTAGCGTCATGGATTAATTCATTCAACGTTGCATTCTTTTTTTCTCTTTCCACGGACGACATCGCTTTCATATATCGTTCCTCTGCGTCAAGTTTTTTCCGATTGGGAAACATTTGTTCCCCGGAGAACATCACGGAACCCATGCCGGGTATATCACCTTCCCGATGCCATAACCGCACATCGTATGGTGTCATAAACTGACCAAAACCTACTTGGGGTGGCATCCAACTAGTTGCACCTTTTGCGGCTTCATCCATGGAGCGGATTTCATGGTCATACATCTTTAACATGGGATGTGATGATTTGATGCTATCCACAATATTCTCTAGTGTTATGGTTTGCGCCTGGATTTTGGTGGTCATCATTGGCATTAGCACTACCGCTAATACCAATAGGGATTGTTTACTCTTTAACATCGATTAATTCAATTTTGCCTTTGCGTTTTAATTCTGCCTCTTTACTCATTTCAAAAATGACCGGAGTGATAAGCAGTACATAAATGGTGGATGAAATAGTGCCTCCAATTAATGGAATAGTAATAGGCTGCATAATATCACTGCCTATGCCTGTAGCCCAAAGAATAGGAATCAATCCAAACAATCCTACAGACACCGTCATGAGCTTAGGCCTTAGCCTTTTTACGGCGCCTTCTATTACAAATTCCCTTATGATGGCAGGAGAAAGAGAGGCTTTGCTATTGCCATGCTTAGCTACCATGTTTTGCATGGCCTCATTGAGATAAATCGTCATGAGCATGGCTGTTTCTATGGCCATGCCGAAAAGCGCAATAAAGCCAACTACCACTGCTACCGATAAGTTAATGCCATAGAAATATACCATGTACACACCACCTACTAAAGCAAAGGGAACCGTTATCATGGTAATGGCAGCTTCTTTAAATGAATGATAGGTAAAATACAATACCATGAAAATGATAATGAGCACTATGGGTAGTATCATTTTCAAAGTATGATTGGCCCTAATCTGGTTTTCCCACTGACCGCTCCATTCTAAAAAATATCCTTTGGGGAGTTTTGCCATCATTTGGTTGAGCCGCTCTTGAGCTTCCATTACAGTACTGCCAAGATCTCTTTCACGAACATTGAATAAAACGGTTCCCCTCAACATGGCGTTTTCCGAGTTGATCATTGGCGGGCCATCGCTCAATTTAATATCCGCTATGGCTTCCAAAGGAACAGGACCAAAGTCCATTGTCTGTACTTGTAAGCGCCTTAACGCTTCGAGGTTATTTCTGAAATCCTGACCATACCTTGCATTTACAGAAAACCGCTGACGTCCTTCAATAGTAGTGGTCAGCTTCATTCCTCCCAAAGCACTTTCTACAACTGCGTTTACATCATCCACACTTAACCCATAGCGTCCGATTTCATTTCGCTTGATGATAATATCAATATACTTGCCCCCGGTGATGGTTTCCACATATAAATCTTTCACCCCATCTATACCTTCCAACTGTTTTTTGATGATTTGAGCAAAAGCATAAATACTATCTAAATTTTGTCCATACACTTTCAAACCCACATCGGTACGAATACCTGTTGACAACATATTGATGCGGTTGATGATAGGCTGTGTCCATCCATTGGTAACGCCCGGTATTTGCATTTTGGAATTCAATTCATTGATGATACCATCCTTAGTCATGCCCACCCTCCATTCGTTTTTTGGTTTGAGCAGAATGATAGTTTCTATCATACTGATAGGCGAATTATCCGTTGCCGTGTTTGCTCTACCAGCCTTACCCAATACATGTGAAACTTCAGGTACTGTACGTATGATTTTATCCTGAACCTGTAATAATCGTTTGGCTTCTGAATTGGAAACGTCCGGTAAAGTGACGGGCATAAAAAGTAAAGATCCTTCATCAAGCGGAGGCATAAATTCAGCGCCTAAGCGAGTCATTATGATAATGCCAGTTGCCAGCGCAATGATATTTACGGCCACGGTGGTCTTGCGCCATTTTAAACACCAGGCTAAAACCGGAGTATAAATCCTTTCCATTCTTCTGGTAAAAGGGTTGGCATTTTCAGGTTTCAATCTGCCTTTCAGCAAAAAAGAAATCAGTACAGGAGTTAATGTAATGGCCAGGAAAGCGTCTATCAGCAGGATAAACGTTTTTGTCCAGGCCAACGGATGAAAAAGTTTGCCTTCCATACCCGTGAGCAGAAATACGGGGAGAAAGGAAGTGACAACAATGATAGTCGAATAAAACACACCTGGACCAACCTGCTTGGATGATTTTTCAATGATGTCGTTTCTTTCCATTGTTGTCAGCGGGTCTATATTTCGGTTAAACCATTTTGCCATGTTTTAAACTTTATCAGATGAGCTAATTGTGGAAGCTTGTGCTTCGCTGATATGACGATACGCATTTTCCACCATTACAATGCCATCGTCTACTACCACGCCGATGGCCAGCGCAATACCTGTCAAAGACATGATATTAGAAGAAATATCAAAGAGTTCAAGGAAAATAAAACCGGCCGCTACCGAAATGGGCAATTGAATCAGAATGATCACTGCACTTCTCCAATGAAATAGAAATATGAGTACCACCAATGATACGGCAATCATTTCTTCGACTAATGTTCCGCTTACCGAATCAATAGCTTCCTGTATCATTGTGCTGCGATCGTAGGAAGTTGTAAACTTTACCCCTTCAGGTAGCCCTTTCTCTACTTCTTTCATTTTTGCCTTAACGGCTGCTATTACTTTGTTTGCATTTTCATTATAACGCATTACCACGATGCCACCAACGACTTCACCTTTTCCATCCATATCAAAAATACCCAGACGCAAATCGCCGCCCAATTGAATAGAGCCGATATCTTTTACTCTCACTGGAATCCCATTATTATTGGCTAAGGCAATATTCTCCACATCTTCTTTGCTTTTGATATAACCCAAACCACGAATGATATAGGCCATATCTGCCATCTCAAATTTTCTTCCGCCTATATCATTGTTGTTGGCCTTTACTTTGTTCATCACATCCATCAAGGAGATATTGTAAAATTGTAGCTTCACCGGGTCAACCACTAGTTGGTACTGCTTTTCAAAGCCACCAAAAGAGGCCACTTCCGCTACTCCTGGAACCGTTTGCAAGGCAAACTTGATGTACCAATCTTGCAAAGCCCTTTGTTGGCCCAAATCCATTTTGGGCGCATCTAAATGATACCAATAAATATGACCCACCCCGGTACCATCAGGCCCAAGTGATGGTGTTACCCCCTGAGGTAACAGTCGTTGAGCAAAATTTAATCTTTCCAAAACTCTGGTCCTTGCCCAATAGATGTCCACATTGTCTTCGAAAATCACATATACAAAACTCATCCCGAACATGGACGAACCCCGAATGTTTTTAATTTTTGGAATACCTTGTAAATTACTCACCAGCGGGTAGGTTACTTGGTCTTCTATTACCTGTGGACTACGACCCATCCATTCTGTAAATACAATTACCTGGTTTTCGCTCAGGTCAGGAATGGCATCAATAGGGTTTTCCTTTACTGAATAGAGACCATAGGCAAACAAACCACCTGCAAGTAGGAGTACAATCAGCCTGTTGCGCAAAGCCAGTTCAATCAGTTTTCGAACCATAGTGTTTGATTAAGCTTTATTGAATTATTTCTTCCACACTCCCGGGAAAAAGAAAGGTGACCATCAGTGCTATATAAAAAAGATGTTGTTTCATCATTACATTTTTTCTTTGACAAATTCAGAAGCAGGGGCATACAATAATGCCCATAGCCAGGCTTGATTATGCCTGGCTCACAAAACAAAAAATACTTAGATAAGGAAAATGCAATTGCGTATGTACACCGCAACATCTCTGCCTGGGGGTGGTGCGTTACCAACTGGTTGTTGCTCGGTGAGCGAAGAACGCTGAAAATCGGATGAGGAGAAAAAAGCTATCGGTAAATCAATGACTGGAAGGGTAAATTTGAAATGGATTGACTCTGTAGTTTTTTGATCGTTGTCATTCTTTATAACCTTTTGTTCATCCTTACAACAGCCATTATCATTTCCCTCAGTTTTTCCCATGCCGCAATTGTCACAGGTATCAGTTGTATTATGCGCCAAACTCCAATCTGCCAGTTTGCCCATACAATAATGCATCTGCACCGTAGTCCCGGTAGAAGTGCCGAGGTAAAGAACAGCAAGTATGGAAATCACAAACTTTTTCATAATAACAGGAAATCAAATTTACTGTTTATTTAGGGGAATACCAGACAATGAATTATTGAAATAAACCTCAGCAATTGATAATGAATGGCTTACATTAATAAAAAAATTAGTGAACACCACAACACAAAGCGTAAACTTCCTTTCTTGTAAGATTAGTTAATAATCCAAGATGCCTCTCTAAGGCCGGAGGGTAGAAGATTTATTTTTAATTGTACTTTTCGGCGAGCGGACAATGTCTGTTCAATTTTTCCTTTAAGATGATCATGCAAAGCTTTTAAAGATGCTAGAAAAACTGTCAGAAATTTAAAACTTAAAAAAAGATTAGATTACACAGTTTGGTGGAGAAATAAAGGTAAAACTATTAGACCTCAGATACCTGCTAAACCAGATCAAAAATATGCAAAAGATGGTTGGGCAGGATGGTCTGATTGGATAGGTTCCAAAATAGAAGGTAATTTGGACATTTCAAAAAACTTCTTCTCCCTAAGTGATGCAAAAAAGTTTATTAAAAACCACACAAAAGGCAAAATTACATCTCAGTCAAAATTTAATAAATGGGTTAAAAATAAAATAGATGGCATAGTTACTAAGCCAGTTGAGATGCCTGCAGCCCCTTGGCAAACATATAATAATGATCCAGCATGGAAAGGCCTCGCCTTTAAAACTATATGTGAAAGACTTTGACAATAACGGTTCTATTGAGCAGGTGATGTGCTACACCATTAATAATAAAGAGTATCCCTTTTTAGCGAAAGACGAATTGGAAAGGCCGCTACCGGTTTTAAAGAAAGGGTATCTTAAATACGGGGAAGTAGCAGGTAAAACCGTACAATATATTTTTGATGATTTATTTCAAGGATGCTTAGAATTAAAAGCAGAAGTGTTGGGGTCCAGTCTATTTACTAATAATGGGAAAGGAGCTTTTACACGCAGTGAACTTCCTGCCGCTTTGCAGCAATCTCCTCTAATGGCATTTACAACTTATGAGCATGCTTTCATTGGAGCAGGAAATTTCTACGGTGTAATACCTTATGAAGGACGCTATGATGCGCAGGTACCAGTATTGTTTTCTTATAAGGCAGGTAGTTTGCAGGAAACTCAACAATTCTATAATGTAACCTCAGAAGTACGTAACTTGCAATGGATCCAAACGGCTGGGGGAAGAAACACGCTGGTGGTTGCCTCAAATAATGCTCCCTTACAATTCTTACGCAAAAAATAAACAATATGAAAAAGCTTTTTATTTCCTTGCTGCTAGTATCACTGATCGGTGCTTCTTGCAAACAACAGGCCTCGTCGGATAAAAATCCATTTGACGATGCGATTCTTTTTGCAAAAACGGTAAAGGAATTAAATAACGTGGTCTTGCAAAATAATTTTCCTCCAATCATTGCCAGCCGTAATTATACTTATGCGGCTATTGCTGCCTATGAGGTGGTGGCATTGTTCGATTCCAGATATACTTCCATGGCTGGAACAATTACACATTTGCCTGCATTGCCTGAACTAGATACAGCAAATGTAAATCACCAGTATGCCGCTTTATTAGCCTATTGCAAAGTGGGGCAGGCGGTTACTTTTCCGGAGGGCAGTATGAATGCCTTTGTTCAATCACTCGACTCAATGGCCAGTGCATCGGGGATGTCTGATCAAGTTAAAAATGCTTCTGAAGAACTAGCACAAAAAGTAGGGGCACATATTCTTGATTGGAGTAAAAAGGATAATTACGCAGAAACCAGAACGGCTGAACGATATCAGATCAAATTAGCAGAAGAAGGTCGCTGGGTGCCTACACCCCCTGCTTACCAACAAGCCTTGGAACCACATTGGAATGAAATACGCCCGATGGTGATGGACAGTGCTAGCCAGTTTACTCCTCCTCGACCGCTGGCATATGAAATGAAAGATCCCAATAGTCCTTTTTATAAGGAAGTGTTGGCGGTTAAAAATGCCGGGGATAGTCTTACCGAAGAACAAAAACACATCGCAGAATTCTGGGACGACCTCAGCACCCGTATGAACGTAACCGGACACGTCATGTTCGTCACCAAAAAATTTTCCCCGCCCGGTCACTGGATGAACATCGTAGGCATCGCCGCACAACAAGCAAAGGCCGATTTTAACACCACTGTTTTTGCCTATGCCAAAACGGCTATAGCTATGTTTGATGCCTTTATTCAATGTTGGGACGAGAAGTTTCGCAGTAATTTGGTTCGTCCGGAAACAGTAATCAACAAGCACATTGATCCGGAGTGGAGGCCTTATTTGCAAACTCCTCCTTTCCCTGAATATACTTGTGGTCATAGTACGGTGTCTGCTTCAGCAGCAGAAGTGTTGACCAGCGTATTTGGCGACAATTTTGTGTACACGGATACTTCAGAACTGGAATTTGGAATTAAGAACCGTTCTTTTAGTTCTTTCCGTGCTGCTGCTCTTGAAAACAACTGGGCTCGTTTTTATGGGGGCATTCATTATCATTTTTCCTGTTTGGTCAGTACTGAATATGGCAAGAAAGTGGGGGAGTTGGTGGTAAATAAAATCAAGGCTAAATAAAGAATGAGCAACATTAAATTAATTGCGTCACTATCTTTTCTGTTTTTTGTTTTTGGTGTTTGTAAAAAAAAGGAAAAGGATAGCACTCTTCCTGCCAGTGTTGGATCGGTAGAAGCTTGGATAACTAAAGCCAATGGAACTGTACTATTTGAAAAACAAACGCCTGCGATTCAATTTAACGCAGGGTCAGTAACTGTTCCGGTGATCAATATTGACACTACTACCACTTTGCAAACGATAGATGGTTTTGGATATACATTAACGGGAGGCAGTGCTTACTTGTTAAATCGTATGGTAGCACCGGCTCGAGCAACTGTGTTAAAAGAATTTTTTGGAAATGGTCCAACGGATTTAGGGGTTAGTTATTTGCGTATTAGTATTGGAGCTTCTGATCTTAGCCCGTCGGTATTTAGTTATAACGATCTTCCATCAGGTCAAACAGATCCTTCCTTAACGCAATTTACCTTAGCGGCTGATACGGTTGATTTGATTCCGGTGCTCAAAGAAATTTTACAACTGAATCCCTCTATTAAAATCATGGGCTCGCCTTGGAGTGCACCTGCCTGGATGAAGTCCAATGGCAGTTCAATTGGAGGCAATTTGTTACCAACTTATTACAGTAGTTATGCCCAATATTTTGTGAAGTACATACAATTGATGAAGAGTAAAGGGATTACCATAGATGCGGTTACGGTGCAAAATGAACCGGAGCATGGGGGCAATAATCCCAGCATGTTGATGACCGCTGCGCAACAAACTGATTTTATTAAAAATCATTTAGGCCCTGCTTTTGGTGCAGCAGGAATAACCACTAAAATCATCGTGTGGGATCACAACTGCGATAACCCAAATTATCCCATCAGTATAATGAACGATCCTGCTGCTAAAGCATACGTTAATGGCGCTGCTTTTCATTTATACGCGGGGAATATAGGAGCCTTATCGGGTGTACATGCTGCACATCCTGATAAAAATTTATACTTCACCGAGCAGTGGACCGGTGCCAATGGAAATTTTGGTGGTGATTTAATTTGGCATACTAAAAACGTGATTATTGGCGCCATGCGTAATTGGAGTCGAATTGCCTTGGAATGGAATTTGGCAAACGATCCAACCTATGGCCCTCACACTCCCGGAGGATGTACAGAATGCAAGGGCGCGGTTACTATTGATGGGTCAACGTATACACGTAACGTTAGCTATTATATTATTGCACAAGCCAGCAAACTGGTAATTCCAGGTTCCGTTCGTATTGGTTCCGATGTTATTGAGGGAGTGCATCAAGTAACATTTAAAAGACCAGATGGGAAAAAAGTAATGATTGCGCTCAATGAAGGAGATAATCCTATCACTTTTGCTATTGGATATAAAAATCAAACCGCTATTCACACACTATCAGCTCAGTCCGTGGCTACTTATAGCTGGTGAGCAATAAAATAAATCTTTATGAAAAAATTATTTGCAGCATGGATCGTAGCGGGTTTGTTGAATTCCTGCACCTCTACTCCCCACCAGGCAGCTACAACCGCCTCTTACAATACAGATGGTAAAAAAGTATGGGTGTATTCGACCGCGGATAGTACCGATCTACGATTAACGCTAACCGATTCTTTGTCTTTTGCTAAAAAAGGGCAGCCCCTTGAAACAGAAGTGATGATCTTTGTAGATCCCACCAAAACATTTCAATCTTATATGGGCGTAGGGGCGGCTTTAACAGATGCGGCCGCAGAAACATTTTACAAACTTCCCAAGGAAACACAACAGGAATTCTTAACTGCACACTTTGATAAAGAAAAAGGGTTAGGATACACCATTGCCAGAACTAATATTAATAGCTGCGACTTTAGTAGTGGTTCTTACACGTATGTAAAGAACGGTGACACTTCATTATCCAGTTTTGATATTGCGCCAGATCGACGCTACAAAATTCCTTTTATCAAGGAGGCCATGAAAGCGGCCGGTGGAGCGCTTACTTTTTATGGTAGCCCCTGGAGCCCTCCCGCATGGATGAAATCTAATAACGATATGCTGCATGGTGGAAAATTATTGCCAGCATTTTATGATAGTTGGGCGCTTTATTATACAAAGTTTATCAAGGCTTATGAACAAGAAGGAATTCCGGTTTGGGGGATTTCCGTTCAAAATGAACCAATGGCTACGCAGCGTTGGGAAAGTTGCATATATGAAGCCGAGGAAGAAAGAGATTTTTTAGTGAAGTGTCTGGGCCCTACCATGCATCGTGAAGGATTGAAGGATAAAAAAATTATTTTATGGGATCATAATCGGGATTTGATCTACCAACGAGCTCAAACTTATTTTAAAGATCCTGAAATTGAAAAATATGCTTGGGGGATCGGTTATCACTGGTACGAAGATTGGAGTGGCGGAAAACCCATGTACGATAATATCAAAAGAGTGCATGAGGCATGGCCCAATAAACCTTTATTATTTACTGAAGGCTGTGCAGAAAGTTTTGATGTTACCCGATATAAGGCTTGGGTGTTGGGAGAAGAGTATGGACGCAGCATGATCAACGATTTTAATAATGGGATGACAGGATTTACGGACTGGAATATTTTATTGGATGAAACGGGTGGTCCTAATCATGTAGGCAATTTTTGTTTTGCACCTGTCCATGGAGATACAGAGAACGGAATATTGATCTACACAAATGCCTATTATTATATTGGGCACTTCTCCAAGTTCATTCAGCCAGGAGCCAAGCGCATTGCTACAGCGCCTAGTCGCAGCCAACTACTTTCTACAGCTTTTATTAATCCTGATTACTCGGTTGTGGTAGTGGTGATGAATGAAACTTCCAATAACACCCCGATGTACCTCTGGATCGACGGCCAGGCGGTGCAAAGCACAGCCCGTCCTCACTCCATCAATAGTTATATCATTCGATAATGAGATTATTCATTGCATTATTATTATTGTTTGGAATTTTCACTGGTGGAAATTGTAACAAACCCAATCCAGTTCCACCACCACCTCCTCCTGTACTGGCACTAACGCTGCGTTCCGCTACATTAATGGGGCAAGATTTTTATGAGGGTAAACATAACGTGGGAAGAGCAGGTGTGATTCGCTTACTTTTCTCAGCGCCTGTTAACAGAGCCACTACTTCCAATACACTGATTTATACGGATGGGATTGGCGATGCAATTCCTTTCTCATTGAATTATGAACGAGGAGATTCACAATTATTGATTCAGCCTTCTGCGGCTTTAGCAGGAATTTCTCTACATAAGTTCAAAGTGCTAACCACATTGAAGTCTGTCAATGGAGGAAGTTTTACGGCAGGGTTTGACAAAAGTTTTATTACAGCCATTGACTCCTCCAGAAAATTTCCAACGTTGACCAATGAACAATTATTAGATCGCGTACAACAACAAACCTTTAAATACTTTTGGGACTTTGCACATCCGGTAAGTGGGTTAGCCAGAGAACGCAATACTTCAGGAGAGATTGTTACTTCAGGAGGATCCGGTTTTGGATTGATGGCAATAGTTACGGCTATCAATAGAGGATTTATTACTCGTGCACAGGGCTTGGCACGATTGCAAACGATTGTTGGTTTCCTGAAAAATACCGCACAAACATTTCATGGAGCTTATCCGCATTGGTTAAATGGAACTACAGGAATAGTGGTTCCGTTTAGCGCAAAAGATAATGGGGCAGACTTGGTGGAAACTTCCTATTTGATACAAGGATTGTTAACGGTTAGGCAATTTTTTAATGATCCCGGAACTGCGGAGCTTACTTTGCGTAATGATATCAATACCATTGCTGAACGAGTAGAGTGGAATTGGTTTAGAAAAAACAACGAACAAGTGCTCTATTGGCATTGGAGTCCCAATTATAATTGGGATATGAATATGCCAATTCGCGGATGGAATGAATGCTTGATCACCTACGTATTAGCGGCTTCTTCTACAACCTATGGTATTCCCGCTACTGTTTATCATAATGGATGGGCAAGAAATGGAGCTATAGTCAACGGCAATACTTATTACGGACACACTCTCCCATTGGGTGAAACAGCCGGGGGGCCTTTATTTTTTTCCCATTATTCTTTTTTAGGGATCAATCCAAATGGACTTAGTGATACCTATGCTAATTATCAGACTCAAACCCGAAATCACACTTTGATCAACCAAGGTTATTGTATGGCAAATCAAAATGGAGCCTCCGGGTACAGCGATTCTGTTTGGGGACTAACAGCCAGCGATATTCAAGATGGCTATACAGCCAGCTCTCCCACTAATGACAGAGGAGTGATTGCCCCTACTGCCGCCTTATCGTCTTTTCCTTATACTCCTGCAGAGTCTATGGCAGCTCTTCAATTCTTTTATTATGTGTTAGGTGACAAGATCTGGAAGAGCTATGGCTTTGTGGATGCCTTTTCTTTAGGTACTCCTTGGTTTGCTTCTTCTTTTCTGGCCATCGACCAAGGTCCAATTATTATTATGATTGAAAATTACCGAAGTGGATTGCTTTGGAATTTATTCACCAGTTGTCCTGAAGTGAAAGCAGGAATGCGCAATCTGGGCTTTACGGCTCCCTATTTATAATTAATAATCACGAATATGAAAAAAATAATAGGGTTAACAATTGCCATATTCGTTTTGCAGACTATACAGGCGCAGGTAGCAATTGCTCCAACACCAACAACGTATTGCAATCCAATTAATATTGATTATGGCTATACGCCCATTCCTAATTTTTCTACCTGGGGCCGGCATCGTACCACCGCAGATCCTGTTATTGTCAATTATAAAGGAGACTTTTATTTATTTAGCACCAACCAATGGGGATATTGGCATAGTTCAGATCTAGCTAAATGGACATTTCATTCCCGAAAATTTCTTCGACCTTGGAATGAGGGTTATGACGAACTCTGTGCACCAGCCGTGGGCGTTATAGGAGATACCATGATTGTATTTGGTTCTACCTATACCAGTAAGTTTTCTATTTGGATGAGTACCGACCCAAAGAATAATCAATGGAAACCATTGGTAGACTCTTTTAATATTGGTGGATGGGATCCTTCCTTTTTCACCGATGATAACGGCCGATTATATATGTACAACGGAAGTAGTAATAAATTTCCTATGTATGGAATTGAATTGAATCGTAAATCATTTCAGCCGATCGACACCCGAAAAGAAATGTATGCGCTGGAACCTTGGCGATATGGGTGGCAACGTTTTGGAGAACATATGGATAATACTTTTCTGGATCCTTTTATTGAAGGGTCTCATATGACCAAGTATAAGAACAAGTATTATTTACAGTATGGAGCACCAGGCACAGAGTTTAGTGGCTATGCGGATGGCTTATTGGTGGGGGATAATCCATTAGGTTATTTTACACCCCAGTCGGATCCGCTTAGCATGAAGCTTGGCGGCTTTGTACGCGGTGCCGGACATGGAGCTACTTTTCAGGATAATCAACAAAACTATTGGCACATATCTACTACGGTGGTATCGGTGAAGAACACTTTTGAAAGAAGGCTAGGAATCTGGCCCACGGGCTTTGATAAGGACGATGTGATGTATTGTAATACCACTTTTGGAGATTATCCGCATTATTTGCCAGGTAAGCGTCCGGGCCTACAAGAGAGTAGCGACAGACCTGATTGGTTTACGGGATGGATGTTGCTTAATTATAATAAGCCCGTGCAGGTATCTTCTACTTATGGAGGCTACTTGCCTAATGGGGCAGTGGATGAATTGATTAAAACTTATTGGAGTGCAGCTTCAGGCAACAAAGGGGAATGGATACAGACTGACCTTGGGCAGGTGTCAACAGTCAATGCCATTCAATTAAATTATGCCGATCAAGAAGTAGATAGCAATTGTTTGGGAAAAGTAACAGGACAATACCATCAATACATTTTATATTATTCTTTGAATGGCGAAAAATGGAATGTACTGGTTGACAAGAGTCAAAATACTACCGATGTGCCCCACGATTATGTGGAACTAACCGCACCGATTCAAGCACGCTATATTAAACTATTGAATGTGCATATGCCCACTGGCAAATTTGCTATTAGTGGATTGCGGGTTTTTGGCAATGGGAATGGAGCAAAGCCCGATCCTGTTCAACAATTTATTGTACTTCGAACCGAGAAAGATAAACGTAGTGCCTTTATCAAATGGAAGCCCGTTGACCATGCTTTTGCTTATAATATTCATTATGGTACACATCCCGAAAAACTGTATACCTGTATTATGGTGCATTCCAATAATGAGTACTGGATGAAAGCCATGGACAGCCAAAAAACTTATTATTATACTATCGAATCTATCAACGAAAATGGGGTGAGTAGCCGATCTCCAATTATCAAAGCTGAATAGATTATCATGAAAAATTTAGCAGTACTATGTTTTTTTAACAAACACACTTACTTACATAACTTTATTTATTAATCCGCGTATTATGAAACTATTCTTTTCTCTGCTTGGTTCCCTATTTTTTTCTTTGTTAGTAACTGCACAGACCACTCCTGACGCAACTATGAAGTTGTTTATTGATGGGCTGATGCGAAAAATGACTTTGGAAGAAAAATTGGGTCAATTGAATTTGCCGGGCAGTGGCGATATTGTTACCGGTCAAGCGCAGAGTTCAGATATTGCTGCCAAAATCCGAGCGGGAAAAGTGGGAGGACTCTTCAATATTAAATCGGTAGCAAAGATTCATGATGTACAGCGGATTGCGGTGGAGCAAAGCAGGTTGAAAATCCCTTTACTGTTTGGCATGGATGTAATACATGGATATGAAACGGTGTTTCCAATTCCTTTAGGACTTAGTTGCACTTGGAATATGCCCTTGATCGAACGAACAGCCAGAATTGCCGCTATAGAAGCAAGCGCCGACGGAATTAACTGGACATTTTCTCCTATGGTAGATATTGCTCGAGACGCAAGATGGGGAAGAATTGCAGAGGGAAGCGGTGAAGATCCTTTTCTAGGGTCTATGGTAGCAAAAGCAATGGTACGTGGTTATCAGGGGGACCTTACTAGTGCAAATCAAATCTTGTCTTGCGTCAAGCACTACGCATTATATGGAGCTGCTGAGTCCGGACGCGATTATCATACGGTAGATATGAGTCGTCAACGAATGTATAATGATTATTTTCCTCCTTATAAAGCGGCGGTTGATGCGGGTGCTGCTTCGGTGATGGCTTCTTTCAATGAAGTAGAAGGAATTCCTGCTACCGGAAACCGGTGGTTGCTTACCAATGTGCTACGTAAGCAATGGGGATTCAAGGGTTTTATAGTTACCGACTATACCGGTATTAATGAGATGATTGATCATGGAGTGGGAAATTTGCAACATGTTTCTGCTATGGCATTACGTGCTGGCATTGATATGGATATGGTGGGAGAAGGACTGTTAACTACAATTCCTCAATCGTTAAAAGAAGGAAAAATTACGCAGGCAGAAATAGATGCTGCATGTAGGCGTATACTAGAAGCCAAATATAAACTGGGTCTTTTTAATAACCCTTACCGTTATGGAAGTGCCGATCGAGTACAAAAAGAAGTGTTTTCTAGCGCGCATCGCAGTGAAGCTCGCGCTATTGCGGCAGAAAGTTTTGTGTTATTGCGCAATGCCCCAATGGGAATTGAAAAAAAACAAACAGTGCTACCTCTTCAACAAAAAGGAACCATTGCTTTGGTAGGGCCCTTGGCTAATAACAAAAAGAATATGCCTGGCACCTGGAGTGTAGCTGCTAATTTAGATAACGCTGTTTCGTTATACGCAGGATTAAAAGAGGTTGTAGGCAATAAGGCAAACATTCTTATTGCCAGAGGTGCTAATCTGGATTATGACAGTTTGTTTGAAGAGCGTGCAGGAATGTTTGGCAGATCGTTACACAGAGATTCGCGTCCTGCGGAAGTCATGATTGCAGAGGCGTTGGAAATAGCCAAACAAGCAGATGTGATCGTTGCGGCTCTAGGAGAATCTGCTGAAATGAGTGGAGAGAGCAGCAGCCGTGCGGATATCGGGATTCCAAAGGCACAGCAAGATTTATTAAAAGCGTTGGTGACAACCGGGAAACCAATTGTATTAGTTCTTTTTACCGGTCGCCCGCTAACGCTCACTTGGGAACATGCTAATATCCCAGCTATTCTTAATGTTTGGTTTGCCGGAAGTGAAGCAGGGTATGCTATTGCAGATGTGCTATTCGGGGAAGTAAACCCCTCAGGTAAATTGACCACCAGTTTCCCCCAACATGTAGGACAGGTACCTCTTTTCTATGGGCAAAAAAATACCGGTCGTCCGCTAAATTCACCTTGGTTCTCAAAATTTCGATCTAACTATTTGGATGTAAGTAATAATCCCCTGTATCCCTTTGGATATGGGTTAAGCTATACCACATTTAATTACGGCGAATTACAACTCAGTAAAAAATCACTACAGTCGGCAGACACTTTGTTTGCTTCCGTAACTGTTACTAATACTGGAGATCGTTATGGAAAAGAAACGGTACAGTTGTATATCCGTGATCTGGTAGGGTCTGTTACCCGTCCGGTGAAGGAACTAAAAGGATTTGAAAAGATTGCCTTAAGGGCTGGCGAATCTAAAGTAGTTACCTTTCCTATTACCATCGAAGACCTGAAGTTTTATAATTATGAGCTGAAACACACGTGGGAGTCCGGAGAGTTTGAGATCATGATCGGAGCCAATTCAGCAGACTTGAAAAAAGGAGTTGTTAATTGGAATAAATAAAATAGTAATTCAAACTGCCTTAACAACCATTAAGTAAAACATTACAACAGGTGGTATCATGATAATAGTTCCCATGATACCCCAGCGGAGTAAAAGAGAAGAAAGGGTAGTGATGTCAAAATCCTTGCTTAATGATTGATATATCTTTTCCTGTATATAGATTAATGGAATTGATAAAACCCACATTACAAATAATAAGATAATGGAATAAAAAAGCCAAGGTTGATTTTTTGTTCCCCCGTAAGCTGAGGCAAGAAACAATCCATTAATAACAGTTAGTGCTATACCGGGTATAGTAATATAAAGGTCAGTTAACGCTAATAACTTTCCAGCAAATTTCAGTAGGTGTTTGTCTTTTGAATTGTACGCATACATAAACCAAATCGGTCCAACAATCATATTTCCCATCAATAATACCACTCCAATGATATGAAGTAGTTTGTGCCATTGGTATGAAAAGAGTAAATCAAATTTTAGCACACCAAAAAATTCAGCTAAGGACAAGCCTAGTAAAATTAGTCCGTTAAGAATCGATATTTTGGTAACACTTTTCATAGCAATTTCAATCCACCACTAAAGTGATAAAGAATTAGTAAATAAACAAACTCCAGACCAAGGAAAATTTCCTTTAGGCCCTTCTGGCTCGGTGTATGTCGTCAAAGAAAGTGGACGATTTAGTTGTAGAGAGTTTCGTTGTTTAAATGTAGGATTTTTTCTTTTAAAAATAGTTGTTTTCGTCTTTTTAGGGACTGCTGTTTAATGAGTGCTCTTTTT
>VGGR01000010.1 GCA_016868585.1 Bacteroidota bacterium | reverse complement strand
GAGTTCAGTGACTTTACCGTTTGGGGAGTGGTTACCTATACTATTCATCAGCAGAATTAATAATTATTGCACGCACGTGATTATTGAATAGTGCCTATGAAAGCAATTGTGGACTGTAATAATTTTTACTGCTCCTGCGAGCGGCTCTTTCAACCCAGGTTGGAGGGGAGGCCCGTAGTGGTACTCAGCAATAATGATGGCTGTGTGATCTCGCGCAGTGATGAGGCCAAAAAACTTGGCATTGACATGGGAGTGCCGCTGTTTGAAGTGCGCTCATTATTGCATGCGCAACAGGTAGCTGTTTTTTCTTCCAACTATGCCTTATATGGAGATTGCAGCTGGCGCGTGATGCAAGTATTACGTGAAATACTTGGTAAGGAACGTGTGGAAGTGTACTCCGTAGACGAGGCTTTTTTAGAGCTTGATGAGTTGGGTAGGGAACAACTGGAAAAGCTGGCCCTCTCCATTCGGAATCAGGTAGAGCAGTGGACCGGTATTCGGGTATCCGTTGGTGTGGGGCCCACTAAAACGCTCGCTAAACTGGCCAACCGGCTTGCCAAGAAAAATAAAACAGCCACTAACTGCGTGGTGGTGCTATCTACTGACTCGGAAATTGAAGAGGCCCTGCGCTGCACTGCCGTAGCTGATTTATGGGGCATCGGCGGGCGTTATGGGAAGCAACTCCGCGAACGCTGGGGCATTTATGATGGCTGGCAATTAGCAAAGGTCAGCGAAACCTTTGCCACTAAATATTTGGGTGGCGTAGTAGGCACAAGGCTGGTACGCGAGCTAAAAGGAATCCCGTCCAGGGAAATGGAGGATGAACGTACCCGGAAAAAAATGATTGCCACCACCCGGATGTTCGGCCGTAAAGTCTACGAACTCCAGGAGATCCGCGAAGCCATTGCTAGTTACACCGCACGCGCCGCAGAAAAACTTCGCCGGCAATTTAGCGCAGCAGGTTATCTATCTGTTTTTATTATTAGCCACGCGCCCGGACAAAGGCACGGCATGGCCTATGACAATCACTGCATCTTAGATAAACCCAGTTCCGATTCCAGTGTGTTAATTCGTGCGGCGCTAAAGCTGGTCAATGCTATTTTCAAACCCGGACTGGTCTATAAAAAAGCAGGCGTAGTGCTTGGTGATATTGTTCCGGCAGCTGCCCGGCAAGGTTCGCTCTTTGATACAAACAACACCAACGACAACCTGCCCTTAATGCTGGCCATTGATAATATTAATTTCAGCTGTCCGCCCGCACACCAACCCCAACACGACAGTATCCTGCGCTTTGCCGCTGCGGGCACTAACCGGGGTTGGAAAATGAAACAGGAATTTCGTTCGCCACGGTATACTACTAAATGGCGGGAGATGCCAAGAGCGAGATAAGTAGTGAAGTAACTACTGATACTTCCTCACCAAATCCGCTAAGATCTTCCGATCCGCTTCCGTAATTACTTTAGTAGTATCCTTTTGTACAAAGTGGATCTTAAACGACTGAATCGCATTTTTTTCATTGGAGGTATTATATCCAATGACGCGTAGTGCTTGTACCGCATCAAAATTATCAGGCACGGTAACATTGGTCGTATCATACCAATATCCAAATCCGTTTTTGGCGAGTTCCTCCCAGGGAAAGTTTCGATTGGGATCTACTTTCCGGCCTGGGGCAATGTCCGCATGTCCCACAAAATTGGCTTGGGGAATATTATAGGCTCTTTTTAAATTACCCAACACATTTAGCAAACTGTTTACCTGATCGGGTGTAAATATTTCGTAGCCATCATTATCAATTTCAATACCGATGCTGGAGGAGTTTAGATCGGTAGCACCACCCCACTTGCTTACGCCGGCATGATGCCCGCGCAAAAGATCATTGAGCATATGATGCACGGTTCCGTCTTTGCAGATCACATAATGAGAACTCACCGCAGTGCGTGGCAGGGTAAACGTGCGAAGCGTTTGATCGCAGCTTTTTTGCGCCGTATGATGAATGACTACCAAGCTGGGCTTACGCATTGAAAAATTAGTGGTGCCCACCCAAGGGCTGGCAGTAGTAAAAGAGTCTTTTACCGGATACTCGCGCAGAAGTTTTGCAAAGGACCTTACCTGTTTTTTATACACCCTGTTAGTTGCGGCATATTTATTAGGAGCACACGCCGCAACAATAAACGCAGTGGCAACAGCAAAAGCTAAAAACTTTTTCATGCCAGAAAATTAAAGAGAATTCACTTACGGTTTGAGGGGTCTCGATGGGCATTTCCACCTCTATGCCCATGTCCTGGCCTTCCTCCACGAGAGGAGCCTCCGCGCTTGAATCTCCCACCCCCAGCTTGTCTTTTATTGGGTTCATAGGCGGGTGTGGGCCCAAGTTCTGCGGGTACCGGTGCTTTTTCCACTTGCTTTTCTAATAATGCTTCAATAGCCCCAAACTTTCGTTGATCTGCTTTGCTCACTAAGGTATAGGCTGTGCCATCTGCTTCGGCGCGTGCGGTTCTTCCAATGCGGTGCACATAATCTTCGCCATCGTCGGGCACATCCCAATTCACAACCAGATCGATAGTATCAATATCAATACCCCGGCTGATAATATCCGTAGCTACTAATAGGGGCACGCGTCCGCTGGCAAATGCACTGAGTGTATTTTCCCGAACGGTTTGTTCCAGGTCACTATGTATCTCTTCTACAGTAAAACCCGTACGTTTCAGACTGCGGGTAAGCTCTTTCACCGTTTGTTTACGACTACAAAACAGCACGGCATTTTTATACGGTGTTTGCTTGAGCAGGTAACTAATTAGCGGCATCTTCTGTGGCTCATGCACCACATAGGCTTTTTGGATAATTTTTTCCGGCGGCTTGGAAATAGCAATATTGATCTCTGCCGGGTTCTTTAAAATTTTTCTGGCCAGTGCGCAGATCTTCTCCGGCATGGTAGCGGAGAATAATAAACTCTGCCGGTTGGCTGGTAAATGTGCTAAGATTTTATTGATGTCATCCTGAAAGCCCATATCCAGCATGCGATCGGCTTCGTCCAGGATCAAAAATTTTAATTGCTTAAAATTTACATAGCCCATATTTAAATGCGCGATCAAACGGCCCGGCGTGCACACTACTATATCTGCTCCTAATTGTAAAGCTTTTTTCTCGGCCACAAAATTCTGTGCATCGCTACCGCCATAAATAGCAATAGAACTCAGATGGGTAAAATAAGAGAGCCCTTCCACATGCTGAGCGATCTGAATAGCCAGTTCGCGGGTAGGCACCAATATCAAAGTACCGACCGAATCCGTAACCGGATGCAGCAGCAATTGATTCATCACCGGCAATAAAAAAGCAGCGGTCTTGCCCGTACCGGTTTGCGCAGAAGCAATCACATCTCTTCCCGACAATATGGGCGGAATCACTTGTTCTTGTACGGGAGTGGGGGTTTGGTAATTGGAAGCTGCGATGCCCTCCAACAGGGCATCAACAAAATTAAAATCAGTAAAACGCAACGAGAGAAATTTTCATAATAAAAAGGAAAGATACAGAATAAAACGCACTACATGTTTCTCCGATACTGCCCGCCCACCTGATACAGGGCTTGGGTGATCTGTCCGAGCGAACAGGTTTTGACGGTTTCCATCAGCTCTTCAAAAAGGTTTCCGTTGCGGATGGCTACTTCTTGCAAGCTTCGTAAACTGTTTGCAGCAGTCGCTTCATTACGGGTTTGAAAAGCACGGAGATTATTGATCTGTTGTTCTTTTTCTTTGGTGCTGCTTCGGATCACTTCGCCGGGGATCACCGTGGGCGATCCTTTTTTATTCAAAAATGTATTCACGCCTATAATGGAAAGCTCTCCCGTATGTTTTTGATGTTCGTAATACAAACTTTCTTCCTGGATCTTATTGCGCTGATACATCCTTTCCATGGCACCCAGTACGCCGCCACGTTCAGTGAGTCGGTCAAATTCAGTGAGCACCGCTTCCTCTACAAGGTCCGTTAATTCTTCCACCGCAAAAGAACCTTGTACCATGTTCTCGGTCTTGGCAGAGCCCAGTTCGCGGTTAATGATGAGTTGTATGGCCATGGCGCGGCGAACACTTTCCTCGGTGGGGGTAGTGATGGCTTCGTCATAGGCATTGGTGTGAAGTGAATTGCAATTATCATAGATCGCATAGAGTGCTTGCAGCGTGGTGCGGATATCATTAAAGTCAATCTCCTGCGCATGTAGTGAGCGGCCGGAGGTTTGAATATGATACTTGAGCATCTGGCTCCGCTTGTTGGCCTTGTATTTATATTTCATGGCCTTGGCCCAGATGCGTCGCGCCACCCGACCAATTACACTATACTCCGGATCCATACCGTTGCTGAAAAAGAAAGAAAGGTTCTGCGCAAAATCATCGACGTTCATCCCTCGGCTTAAATAATACTCCACAAACGTAAAGCCATTGGCCAGTGTAAAGGCTAACTGCGTAATGGGATTGGCGCCGGCTTCTGCAATATGATAGCCGCTAATAGACACGGAATAAAAATTACGCACCTGCTCTTGCGTAAAATATTCCTGCACATCGCCCATTAGTTTGAGGGCAAACTCGGTTGAAAAAATACAGGTGTTCTGCGCCTGATCCTCTTTTAAAATATCCGCTTGCACCGTACCACGCACCTGTTGGAGTGCATGGGCTTTACAACGCGCATATTCATCAGCCGGTAATACTTCATCACCACTCAGGCCCAGTAATTGCAAACCAAGTGAATTATGTCCGGGAGGAAGTTCGCCCGGAGAGAGAGGATTACGATAGCGAGGTGCAGCACCATCAGCATATTTTTGTTGCAATACCTCCTGTACCCGGTTTTCAAGACCCAATTCCTTGATGCGCTTTTCGCATTGCTGATCAATCGCGGCATTCATAAAAAAAGCGAGGATAATGGGCGCCGGGCCATTGATGGTCATCGATACCGAGGTCTTGGGATCACAGAGATCAAATCCGCTATACAATTTTTTGGCATCGTCTACGGTAGCAATGCTCACGCCGCTGTTTCCCACTTTTCCATAGATATCCGGACGGTGATCGGGATCCTCGCCGTATAATGTAACCGAATCAAATGCCGTAGACAAGCGCTTGGCCGGCTGGCCGGTGCTTACATAATGAAAGCGTTTGTTGGTTCGCTCGGGCCCACCCTCTCCTGCAAACATCCGCGTGGGCTCCTCGCCTTCGCGCTTGAGTGGGAATACCCCGGCGGTATAGGGGAAATGACCGGGTACGTTTTCCTGCGCCTGCCAGCGGAGCAGATCTCCCCAGTCCTTGAATTTGGGCAGCACCACTTTGGGAATACGTGTACCGCTAAGGCTGGTACTGGTCATGGGTTGCCGAATGGTTTTATCCCGAACGGTATACTTGTAAAAATCCTCCTGATAGGCTTTTATTTTTTGCGGCCAGTTGGTAATGAGTTTGCGACTGACCGGCGTGAGCTGCTCCGTGATCTTGTCAATCTCTTGTTGGAGCGCCGCGGTAAGTACTTGATTATTTTTTACCGCCTCCGTTTGTAACGCTCCTTGTAATTGATACCAACGTGTGGCAAGTTCGCTTTGCGTGTGGACCAATTGATCGTACTCGCGATTATTGGTAGCGATCTCTGCGAGATAGCGCACCCGGTTGGGTGGAATAATGGAAGAACTCAGTTCTGCTGTGGCTTCAAATTTTGTCGATCCATACTGCACGCCGGTTTTGGCTTCGATTTTTTGTAAGAGTAATTGAAAAAGTTTGTTGACCCCTTCGTCATTAAACTTACTGGCCATGGCGCCTACCACCGGGATCTCATCGTCCTTAGCGGTAAATAAAGTATGATTGCGTTTGTATTGCTTGCGCACATCGTTCAACGCGTCTTTGGCTCCGGCCTTATCAAATTTGTTGAGACAAATCAGATCGGCATAGTCCAGCATATTGATCTTCTCTAATTGCGTGGCCGCGCCGTACTCGGGCGTCATCACATACATGCTCAAGTCACAATGATCCAAAATACTCGCATCACTTTGTCCTACACCGGCGGTTTCTATGATGATCAAATCAAATGTGGCGGCTTGACAAATGGCCACTGCATCACGGAGCGCAGCGCTGAGCGCGGTATTGTCATCGCGCGTAGCGAGTGAACGCATATAGGCCCTGGGATGATTGATGGCATTCATCCGTATCCGATCGCCGAGTAAGGCACCACCGGTTTTTTTACGAGACGGGTCCACCGAAATCACGGCCACGGTCTTGTCGATAAAGTTGTTGAGATAGCGACGCACCAGTTCGTCCGTAACACTGCTTTTTCCCGCGCCTCCGGTTCCGGTAATGCCAAAGACGGGTGCTTTTTTTGTGGCATTGGTCTTGGGAAGTAGTCCTTCGTAGGGGGCTCCTTGCTCAGCCAGTGTAATAGCGCGTGCAATGGCAATGATGTCTTTGGATTCTCCAAGTACATAGGGGGGGGTACCGGCTTGCGGCGGTGCTGACCACTTACTGCTGCGGCAAATTTGGATCACTTCGCTAATCATGCCCTCGAGTCCTTGATGGCGGCCATCGTCGGGCGAATAGATTTTGGCGATGCCGTAGGCATGGAGCTCTTCAATTTCCTTGGGTAAAATGGTGCCGCCGCCGCCGCCTACTATTTTGATATGCCCGCAGCCGCTTTGGTCCAGCAGGTCTTTCATGTATTTAAAATACTCCACGTGCCCGCCCTGGTAGCTGGTAATGGCAATACCCTGCGCGTCTTCTTCAATAGCGGTTTCTACAATTTCTCTGACGCTGCGGTTATGCCCAAGGTGGATGATCTCGGCGCCCTGTTGTTGCAGGATCCGGCGCATAATATTAATGGCGGCATCGTGGCCGTCAAAGAGACTGGCCGCGGTTACGATTCGGATGGCAGGGTGCGCGTTGGAGGGCATTTTGTTCTTGCATCGGCTGGTTGCGGTGCAAAATTAACAAAAAACGAATGAGTGTTAGTTTTCAAAAAAGACAGAAATGCAGGTGGTTGCCTACTTTTGTTCAATGCAGCATTGGATTGATGCAGTAACCGCCCTGTATACGCAATGGAAAGGTGTAGCGCCTGTTTCCCTGGATGTGCTTCCGCAAGGTGGGAGTGAGCGCAGGTATTTTAGGTTGCATGGGGAGACTGGTGCCGATGGCGGTGGCGCGCGGTCGGTGATCGGCACCTACGGCAATAACACCCGCGAAAACGAAACTTTTTTTTATTTCTCCCGGCATTTTCGGGAAAAGGGATTGGCGGTTCCTGAAATATTTGCCATCAGTGAGGATAGACAGTTTTATTTGCAGGAGGATTTTGGCGATGAATCCCTGCTATGGCACCTGGAATCCAAGGGGCAAACACCCGAAGCATACGAGCTATTTAAAAAAACCACACAGGCACTTGTGGCCTTGCAGGTGAGTGGCGATCAGGGACTGGATTACAATCACTGTCTTACCAATAAAGAATTTGGCAAGCAGGCCATTCTTGCGGATCTATTGTATTTCAAGTATTATTTTCTGGATGCATTGCGCCGCCCCTACGATAAACAACAACTGATTGAGGATTTTGATGCACTGAGCAATTATCTCGTGCACACGGAGTATAAATATTTTTTGTTCCGCGATTTTCAGAGCCGCAATATTATGGTAACGCCTGAGGGTGCTATTCATTTTATAGATTATCAGGGCGGAATGAAGGGCGCTCCGCAATACGACCTGGCTTCTTTACTATGGCAGGCGCGTGCAGGGCTTACGGATGAGTGGAAGCAACAACTACTCAAGGATTATATGGATGCCTTTGAATCCACGATTGGCGAGCGCATCGACAGAAATTTGTTTCGCAGCCAGTACAATGGCTATGTGCTGATTCGTTTATTGCAAGTATTGGGGGCCTATGGTTTTCGTGGGCTCTTTGAACGCAAGGCGCAGTTTTTAACCAGTATTCCGCTAGCGCTTCGCAACCTCCGTGATTTTTTTAATCAGCATAGTGTGGGAATTGCCGTCCCTGAATTTAGAAAAGTACTGGATATCTGCGTGAGTGACCAGGTAATAGCACAGTTCACCCCAACGCAAGCCACTGCGGAAACACCGCTGGTGGTGAAAGTGTATAGTTTTTCATATCATAATGGACATATCCCCGATGAGTCTGGTAATGGCGGTGGCTTTACGTTTGATTGCCGCGGTATTTTAAATCCGGGACGTTTGGAAGAAATGAAAACACTCACGGGCCGCGATAAACCGGTGCGTGATTTTTTGGAGCAGCGTACCAAGATGCCGGAGTTTTTAAATTCTGTATTTGATATTGTGGACATGACCGTGGAGGATTATATCAAACGCGGCTTTGGTAGTTTGATGGTGGGTTTTGGTTGCACCGGCGGGCAGCATCGGAGCGTGTATGCCGCCGATGAGATGGCCCGTCATCTACGGAATAAATTCAAGGTAAAAGTGGAGTTGGCGCATACCGTACAAGACGCTTAGAACTGGATTAATTTGCCACTGTGATTACACGTGCCATGATATTTTGTGCCGGCCTCGGCACTCGCTTCAAGCCCTGGACCGACAAGCACCCCAAGGCCTTGGCGGTAGTGAATGGGAAAACCCTTTTGCAGCGCAACATAGAACACCTTCAGCAGTATGGCATTTTTGAAGTAGTGATCAACGTGCATCATTTTGCCGATCAAATTAAAGAAGCGGTAAAAAATAATCACGGGTGGGGTTCCGATGTTTTAATTAGTTACGAACGTGAGGCTTTACTAGATTCCGGTGGCGGACTACTCAAAGCAGAACCGTTCTTTTCCAATGACCAACGTTTTATTACGCTCAATGCCGATATTCTCACTGATTTACATTTAGGAAAATTGATCGAGTTTCACGAACGTCATCAACCCCTGATCTCATTTGGCGTTACTGATCGGAATAGTTCCCGGGTATTGCTTTTTGATTCCGCCGATCGGCTATTTGGCTGGAGAAATGTAGAAACCGGGGAGGAAAAAATGTCGGCACCGGTCAATGGCAATGTTTCGGCGCCTATTTCCAGTCGGGGCCTTATTGCCAAAGCGTATAGTTGCGTAGTGGTGTTTGAATCTTCCATCTTTAATCTGATGGCAGCTTATGGCTTTGCCGGAAAATTTTCACTCACCGAAGTATATCTCAAACTCGCTGCCAATCACTTGATACTCGGCTACGACCACTCCGGCGACCGCTTTGTAGATGTGGGTAAACCCGAAAGCGTGGCTATTGCTGAGGGGATGTTTCCATGATACTACTGACCAACAACCAATCCTGTATTTAACCAAACCACCCACATGAAAAAAAGCATTCTATTAATTTTTTCGCTGGTATCTACTCTTTTAATTGGTGCGCAATCCAACTACGACCATCGCGAGGCATTCAATCCGCAGTTCTACCCTTACCCCGGTAATGATTTTAGAAGTGCCAGCGGAGAACCTGGACCACGCTATTGGCAGAACCGTGCGGATTATGCCATCAACTGCAAATTGGATACAGGTACGCATACCGTTAGCGGCGATCTAATGATCACCTACACCAATAATAGTGCAGATGCATTACGTTTTATTTGGTTGCAACTTGATCAGCATATTTATAAAAAAGATTCGCGTGCTTCTGCTACCACTACTGAAACCGGAGGCCGCTGGGCCAATGGGGGATTTACCAATGGCTATGAGATAAACAACCTGCAAGTGGAAACGGCGGGTGTGTTTGGCGCGGCGCCCAATCTGATAACCACCGATACCCGGATGCAAGTGTGGTTAAAAAACCCATTGGCAAAAGGAGCAAGCCTGCGATTGAAAATGAACTATCAGTTTGTCATACCTGAATATGGAACCGATCGTATGGGAAGGCTCAACACAAAAAATGGTTGGGTCTATGAAATAGCGCAGTGGTTTCCGCGGATGGCTGTCTATGACGATGTGCAGGGTTGGAACACCATGCCCTACCTCGGAGCGGGAGAGTTTTATCTTGAGTATGGCGATATTGAATTTTCTATCACGGCTCCTTCCGATTTAATCATTGTAGGGTCGGGTGAATTACTAAACACAAAAGATTGTTACACGGCCGAACAAGTAAAACGCTGGGAGGCAGCTGCAAAAAGCAATACCACCGTTGCCATTCAAAGTGAGGAGGAAGTGGGCAACCCTGCCTCACGCCCAATGACGGCAGCAATAACCTGGAAATTTAAGATCAACAACACCCGCGATGCGGCTTGGGCTGCATCAAAAGCATTTATTGTTGATGCGGCAAAAATTGATTTGCCAAGCGGAAAAAAATGTATGGCCATCAGTGCCTATCCTGAGGAGAGCATAGGTAAAAATGGATGGCAGCGTTCCACTGAAATGGTCAAAGGATCCATTGAACATTATTCCAAGAAATGGCTTGAGTTTCCCTACCCTGCTGCTACCAATGTAGCGGGTATAGTGGGCGGTATGGAATATCCGGGCATTGTTTTTTGCAGTGCGCGTAGTATGGGCGAAGATCTCTGGGGTGTTACTGACCATGAATTCGGCCACACCTGGTTCCCCATGATAGTGGGTAGCAACGAACGTAAATATGCGTGGATGGATGAAGGGTTCAACACCTTTATTAATGATTTATCGACGGCGGCTTTCAATAAAGGGGAATTTAAATCCAGTTTTTTCCCTGACCCTTCTGCGCCTTTTATGGTACGCATGACCTTTGGTGAAAAAATGGATGGGCTCTACAATATTCCCGATGTAGTACAGCAAAACAATTTGGCGATTACCGCTTATATGAAACCGGCACAGATGTTACATGCGTTACGTGAGCTGGTACTTGGCGAAGAAAGGTTCGACAGGGCTTTTCATGAGTATATCCGTCGCTGGGCCTTCAAACATCCTACACCCTGGGACTTTTTTCATACCATGGAAAACGTAAGTGGTGAGGACCTCGGTTGGTTTTGGAGAAGCTGGGTACTCAATGCGTGGAAACTAGACTTTGCAGTGAAAGAGGTTCGTTATAAAAAAGGGGATTATGCCAAGGGAGCGGAGATCACCATTGAAACTCTGGAAAAAATGCCCATGCCTGTTACCGTTCGTGTGGTAGAAACAAATGGTGCCGAGCATAAACTCAATTTGCCTGTGGAAATTTGGCAGCGGGGTTCTCAATGGACTTTTAGTGTGCCCACTACATCCGAAATCAAACAAGTAGTGCTGGACCCCGATAAAAAACTCCCTGACTGGGATCGGAATAATAATACCTGGAAAAAAGGGAATTGATAAAAAAAGCCGCCTCAAAAGAGACGGCTTTTTAATTAGTATTAATGCAGGGGATTATCGCACATGCACTTTGCCTTCGATCAATTTATTTCCATTTGCATCCCCAATTACTACATAGTAGATCCCTCTGGCTATATGCTGCAGATTTACGGGTAGCAAGGTATAAGGACCGGAAACGGTAAAGGCTTCCCGGTAAACGCGGGCTCCTTTTCCATCTATGATCACTAACTGACGTTTAGCACTACTACTGCCTCCATAGTAATAGGAAACGGTAAAGTTGCCATCATTGGGTGAAGGGAAAATAAATAATCGGCTGCTTATATTGGCCGTTAAGGTTACTGTGGAAGATAGAGCAGAACAGAATAAACCACTGGGCCAGGTTTCGCGGATGCCAGTTTGATAAACACCCAGTGCATTTATGTTTGCTATAAAGGTTGTTGCTGTGGTAGGCGTTAATGATAAATTATCCTGTGTCCAATTGGTAGTGACCACTCCACCACTACTGCTGCTTGGGGTTGCCGTTAAAGTAGTAGTCTGTCCGGGTAAGAGAGAAGTCAGCGGCGCAGCGCTTAATCCAATGGTAGGAACCAAGCGCACGGTCAATAATGCAACAGCTGATACAAGAGGTCGGGAACAGGTATTATTGGATACCAAACAACGGTAACGATTTCCATTCATGACAATAATCACCGAAGACAATGACAAATTAGAAGCAGTGGCACCGGGTAAATCAGTCCATGAGGTTCCGCCATTGGTGCTTACCTGCCATTGGTAATTGATAGCAGGTACGCTGCTGGCTGCAATTAAAAAGTTAGCGGTTGTTCCCGCACAAACTTCAGTACTGGCAGGTGAACGGTTGATCACCACCGGTGCGTGCACTGTTAAAGTTGCAACCGCAGATAGCACAGTGGGTGAACAAGTACCGCTTACCACACAGCGATATTGATAACCATTCATTGCCACCACTGGGTTGATAATAGTTAATGCATTGGTGGTAACTCCCGTATAATCACCACTATTATTCAAATTAGTAAAGCCTGTGCCGGTATTGACCTGCCACTGGTATTGCACGCCTGTTCCACTAGCGGTGATAGTAAATAATAAAGTACTGCCCTCACAAATAGTTTGTGACTGTGGTTGTGTACTGATGGCAGGGAGTGTATTTACTGTCAAGGTAGCAGCGGCAGAAGCAGTAGGTGTAGTACAAACTGTATTAGAAACCAAACAACGATATTGATAACCACTCATTGAAGGAGTAGTGCTTGCAATAAGTAAACTGGCTGTGTTGGCTCCACTATAAATACCACCATTACTAAGATTAACAAATCCGGAACCGGTATTGACCTGCCATTGATAAATTATGTTGGCTCCACCCCCGGTGATTGCAAAACTTACACTGGCACCATCACAAACCGATTGAGAAACAGGAGGCGCTATCACTGTGGCAGGAGCCACAACAGTCAGTAATCCGCATCCGGATGTTAACCCTGTAGTACATGTTCCATTTACCACACAACGATAGGCCGTGTTATTTAATGATAGTCCTGTGTTAGTGATAGTGTAGGTAGCATTTGTTGCACCGGAAATATTTGCCCATGGACCATTGCAACCGTTCAAACTTTGTTGCCATTGGTAAGTGATAGCTGCACCAGTTGCTGTAACAGAGAAACTAACATCCGTACCGGCACAGATAATTTGTGCATTGGGTTGTTGCGTGATTGCTGTAATTGGATTCACTGTTAAGGTAGCCGCATTGGTATTAGCCGTTCCACAGGATCCGCTAACTACACAACGATATTGATTACCATTTAATGATATGCCAGGACTTGGTACAGTATATGATGTATTGCTTGCACCGGTAATACCAGACCAGCTTACACCGCCATCGGTACTTAGCTGCCATTGATAGGTACTCACGCCTTGTGCCGCAACGCTAAAGCTGGCATTGGTTCCCGCACAAACAGTTTGCGATTGTGGTTGTTGTGTAATACTCAGTGCACTCACTACAGATAAAGTAGCTACCGTTGAAGTAGCCGTAGTAGGTATACAAGTACCGGCAACAATACATCTGTACTGGTCGCCGTTCATCCCTAATGTGGCTCCCGAAAGTGTGTATTGGGAAGAAATAGCCCCGGTTATATTGGAGAAACTGGTTCCGCCATTGGTACTGATCTGCCATTGATATGTTAATCCGGCACCCACAGCAACCACACGGAATATATTGGAACCACCCACACATAATGAAGCATTTGCTGGTTGCGTGGTAATAGTGGTGCCATTGGCAACAGTTAAAAGAGCCGTAGTAGTGGTTACACTATTGCCGCATGTATTGGAGATCACACACCGATAGAGATTACCAGATTCTGTTACAGTGGCATTAGCCACGGTATAGGTAGCAGCGGTTGCGCCGGAGATATTGGAGAAGCTGGTTCCTCCATTAGTACTAAGCTGCCATTGGTAGGTTCCTTCATTTACCAACACAGTAAAAGAAGCATTATTACCGCTACACACGGTAATATCCGAAGGCTGCGAAGCAATAATTGGTGCGGTACCTGCCGTGATGGTAAATGTAAGCGTGCGTGATTGTGAAACCACTCCCGTTGCAGTTCCGTTTACAATTACGGTATAAGTACCGGGTAATAAAGTATTGGTCCCATTCAATATTACAATAGTGCTATTACCCGCAGTAACAGGATTTGTAGTAAATGAAACGGCGGTTCCTGCAGGGTATCCGGTTGCTGATAAATTGATAGCTCCTGTAAATCCACCATTGGAAATGGTATTTAACGTGATGCTCATATTCTGTGGAGCCGGACAAGCAGCCGTTGCAGGGGCAGGTGTATTAAAACTAAATCCGGTAGGTGCGGGCACCGTAGCAGACCATACCCCACGACCATGGGTTGCAGCAACCAATGTACGATCTGATGCTCGGTACTTGAGCATTGATACGCGTACATTAGGGAAACTTGGAGTGGCTTCCCATACCGTGTTAGTTCCGCTCAGCAGATCAGTTTCCCAAACACCGGTTTCAGTAGCAATAATTGCCTTGGTATCAGCATCCGGATGAAAGATGGCCCAGCGAACAGGCATATTAGGCAGGTTACCATCACACTGTGTCCAGGTAACACCCGCATCCTGACTAACCCATACATTATTTACATTATAGCTGGAGTATGTTGCAATAAGTTTTGATTCGGACGAACCCGTATTCACAGAACTCACATAACCAGTAGCACCAGCCGGAGTAATATCAACAGCTGTAGGCGTTGTTGAATGCGCATCAGACACACGTACTACTTTACCTGCCCCCATACCAAAGAAAACTCGGTTGGCGGTGAAAGGCGAAACATGCACGGCAGAAACATTCTGTCCTCCAAATTCACTGATCGGAACAATAGAGGTAATTGCAGCGGTAGCACTGGCAGCAGTTTGTGGGTTTTCCCAACGCATATAATTACCCGGACTTGTGCAGGCATAGATCATGTTCTCCTGATTGTCATAATCCCAGGGATTGATAAATCGGCCGCTACTGCTGCTGATGGAGAACGAACTCCAATTAGCCCCGTTGTTAGTACTTCTGCGGTAAACATTATATACGTAAGATCCAAACTGATAGTTTGCTTCGTTCTGATCGACGGCAACAAAAGCTCCATCACCACCCGTTACCTCTACAGAAGCACCGAGTCCGGGATTGTTTAATTGATGCACCCCATTGTCCTGAGCGCCGGCTAAGAAATAATTAGTTTGGGTCGGATGAACCGCAACTGCATAGAATTGTTTAACTCTTAATCCTGTGTTACGATCCCGAATGGTTGTTCCTTTATTTGCAGAGTAATGCACTCCACCGTCGCAACCAAAAATTAATTTATTGCCCCCATCCCACCATTGAATATCATGTTGATCGGCATGTACATATTGATATAAGCTTGACGTGCCCACCCAGGCTGAGATTCTTGTCCAGGTTGTTCCTCCATCCAGTGTGCGTGCACAGTCCACGCCTCCAATGATACATTCATCCGAATTGGCCGGATTGATTCCAACTGAAACATCATACCAACCCTGCCCATTGGTAAACGAACTCATGCCTTGAGAGTTGGGGGGCGCACCGGGTGTAATAGTCCAGGTAGCCCCTCCATCTGCAGATTTATACACTTCGGGAACCTGACTGGAATTATTTACAGGCAATGCATAAAGCACATTGCCCGATACGGCAATTTCTGCACGATTATTATAGGAAGGAAAAGGGGTAGCAGGTGCATTCCAACCTGTAGCTGTACTTACGCCAGCGGGATCGTCCGTATATCGATAAGCCTGGGAATTATTGATGCCCGTTACCACATGCAAACGCCCTTGTGTTGCAGTGGAAGAAATTTCCAGATCACATATACGACTCGAAGCTAAACCAGAGGGAGTAATATTGCTCCAGCTGCCTCCGCCATCTGCAGAACGATAGAGTCCGCTTCGTGTTCCGAGATAAACATTACCCTGAAAGTCGCAGAGAATGCGGGTAGAAAATGTAAAAGAAGTTGTACTGGCCAGATGGGTCCAGCTTGTTCCGCCATTGGTACTTTTAAATACGCCCACGCCTTGTGCTGCATCCTGATTATAATAAGATTCACCAGTACACAGATACATATTATTTCTAAAACCCGGACGAGGGTCCTGACAAATAGAAGAAATTGCCAGGTTAGATAAGAAATCATTCACGGGAATCCAGATGGCCGGAGTGGCCGTGATATCAGTTGTTTTCCAAAGTCCACCGGAAACACTACCTGCAAATACTGTTTTTTTATTGGGATCCAGGGAATCCACCATCAATGCACGAACACGCCCGGCAGTGATTCCACCATTGGCCCTGGAATTTCCATTGCTGGGTCCTACCACATCTGCATTCGGGCCACGTTCTTCCCAATTGAGTGCATTGATACGATTTTGACTTGCGGCCTCACGCGCTGTTTCGGTAGCCAGCTTTGCTTCGAATAATTTTGGCCAGGGCACCTGACCGGTGCGGGGGTCTCGGATCATTTCCAATTCCTGTTCCCACATTTCTGCAGGCCCATCGTAATGATCTTTTTTGTCTCTATGGTTAGAGGGCGAGGGCTGCTGACAGGTTACCAATAATATTGTAACCGCTAACAATCCAAAAAATGCAAGCGGCAAGCGAGGAAATGATAATTGCATGAGGTAAGTTGAAGTTGCTAAAATTAAGTAAATCGTTTATTCGGCAGCTATCATACTGATCTCCACATTCACAAATTTGGGTAAGGCAGAAACCTGAACCGTTTCGCGGGCCGGATAATCTCCGGTAAAATAACTGCCATAGATGGTATTTACTTCTGCAAAACGGTTCATATCGGTAAGAAAAATAGTAGTCTTCAACACTTTAGTAAAATCAAGTCCTGCCTCCTTAAGGATAGCTTGGAGATTTTCCATCACCTGCCGGGTTTCAGTTGCCAGATCGGCATTATTTAGCTGGCCGCTCGCAGGGGCCAAACAAATTTGTCCGGAAATATATAAAACGCCGTTATGGCTAATTGCCTGATTGTAGGGGCCAATAGGCGCCGGAGCCTGTTTGGTGTTGAGAATGGTTTTTGACATAGTGTTTGATTTACAGGGCGAATTTAGCTTTATACGCTTTCTTTGCAAAAACAGCTTGTATGACGGTGGCATGGATTGCAAGGGATGAACAAAAACAAGAATGGTGCTCCTTTCAGCAACCGCTGTCTGAACAATCAGCAATTGTTTCGGAAACCTGGCTAACCCACCCTGCCTCATTGAGTGGCCAGACAATTTGCATGGATCTTAGCTTTGAGGAACAACCGGGACACCTGGCTTCACTTGAAAAATTTCAACAGCAAGGAGGTATTGTGGTAGTGGCCGCAACAGTAAAAACCTGTATGGATTTACCTGCGGGATTTATGCGTATTAACGCTTGGCCGGGATTTTTAAATAAACCTTGTGTGGAACTGGCTGGCGGCACGCAAACTGCACAAGAACAAGTAGCACTATTTATTATAAACTCAGGGCGAACCCCGGACTGGGTTACAGATCAGGCTGGATTTATTGCGCCGCGGGTAATTGCTTGTATGATCAACGAAGCCTACCTGGCCTTACAAGAAGGCGTGAGCACCAAGGATCAAATTGATCTGGCCATGCAACTGGGAACTAATTATCCGCTGGGACCCTTTGCATGGGCTGATAAAATCGGAAAGAAAAAAATAGTTGCATTGCTAACAGCGCTATCCAACGAATTTCCACGATATAAACCGGCGGCTACTCTTTGCGAGGAAGCAAACTCCCTATGAAAAAACTACTTCATATCGATACATCCGGAACGCTGGCCTCTATTGCATTTTCACAGGACTGGGATTGCGTGATCGAAAAAACAAATGATCGACAACAAGACCATGCCAGTTGGATACATAGTGCCATACAAGAAGCAGCCGATGTTTGTGGTATTTCGCTAACAGCACTGGATGGGATCAGTGTTACAATCGGCCCGGGTTCTTATACCGGTTTGCGCGTGGGTCTTTCCACGGCAAAGGGATTTTGCTATGCCTTACAAAAACCTTTGATCACTATTCCCACACTGGAATTAATGGCCACGGTAATACCCGTCACTACTGGAGAATTAATTTGTCCCATGATCGACGCCCGTCGTATGGAGGTTTACACAGCCTTATATGACGCCACCTACAATGAAATACAACCTGCTCATGCATTGATCTTGGAAGCGAATTGTTTTGAAGCCTACCTGCACACAGAACCCGTGCTGTTTTGCGGGGATGGTTCCATTAAATTCAAATCGATTTGCACGCACCCCAATGCCCGCTTTTTAGATAACATAGCTACGGCCAAAAACCAGATTGCCTTAGCCGTAAAAAGATTCACAGCTTCCAACTTTGCAGATCTTGCTTATTCGGCTCCACTCTATGTAAAAGAGTTTTATACTCCTCGGTCTCCTACACATAAATAAAAATCATAATATATCTTGCTTTTTGGATATACCTTTAAGGGGTTATGCATGCTTATAGACTTACCCTACAGGATAATCAAAACCCAGAGCAATTGGTCCGGCTGGATTTACTTCAATTGAAAAAATCAGCCATCCTGCTTCGTGCCATCAACCATAAATTACGGCAAGAAATTCTATTATGGATCAACCAAAAAGGCAGCGTTACGGTTACTGAACTATATGTTCAACTAAGACTTGAACAATCCGTAGCCTCTCAACATTTAGCGATACTGCGTAAAGCCGGTTTTGTAAAAACAACACGTGCAGGAAAAAATATTTACTATTCGGTAAATATTGACCGCATCCAAGCCTTGTCCGGATTTATGGAACAATTGCTTGGCTAATTTCCCGAAGCCCTATTCTCCCTTGTAAACCGGACCATAAGCCGGCTGCCATTGATGACGCCAGCGACGATGACTCCACAAATAATTAGCGGGATTTTCAAGGATCAATTTTTCCGTTTCTTTTTTATACAGCCAGGTTAATTGCTTCGGACTGTATTGTGCACATTCAGGAGCAATAAGCCTTGCATCCAAATGATAATATCCTCTTTTTTTTCGGATCAAATTCAACATGACCATGGCTGTGTTTTTGGCAATAGCCCCTTTGGCAGGTCCGGGGTGAAAGGGAGTAGCTTTTCCAAAAAAATCGATCCAGAGTGCGCGTTGCGGATTGCTGGGATTTTGGTCTGCCCCCAGGATCAAGGCAGCAGGTTGTGCAAATAACTGATCGCGGGCCGCAGCAAATGCCTCTGCGGCTACGGGCTTACCTCCTTGTTTACACCTAAGAAACAAAAACAACCGATTGAAAATTGGAGATTGAATTGTTCGGTAAACAAAATAGTAGGGTCCGGGTAATTGGCCGGGAATTACCTGATTCACAAACTCCCAATTGAACTGGTGAGCCGCCATCAACTGCACGGATTTTCCTTCCTGCATCAATTGGCGCACTATGGTAAAATCTATAGTGCATCGTTTATCAATTTGGGCTTTGGAAAGTGAGAATAATTTGATGGACTCTGTAAAAGTATCTGCAAAGTTGCGGTAAAACTGATGGATCAGTTGATTGACCTCTTTGGTAGAATGGTTGGGGAAAACAGTACGGATATTTTGCTCCACCACATCCCGGCGATAGCGCATAATTTTTGACAGGATAACCACAACCAGCTCACTTAACGCATGAAAAAAAGACATGGGCAATAATGAGACCCCTCGGAAAAGCAAAAAAACCAAACGGTACATATGCCAAAGATAATGGCTGATTTGCACCAGCTGTGTTAAAGCACAATATTTTGAATCAATGCGGCTGGTTGCGGATAATCGGTATTGTAATGTAAGCCGCGACTCTCTTTTCTAAAACTGGCGCTTTTCACTATCAAATAACCAATGGTGATCATATTCCGGAGTTCTAGTAATTGCGGGGAGACCGTTGTGTTTTGATACAATTGTTCGGTTTCTTCAAATAATAAATCCAGCCGACGGGAAGCTCTTTGCAAGCGAATATCATTTCTGACAATACCCACATAATCACTCATGATCTGTTGCAGTTCTTTTAAACTTTGTGTGATCAGAATCATTTCTTTGGGATCGGTGGTGCCTGTTGCACTCCACTCCGGAATAGCGTAATTGTAGGATAAGGTGTCAATACAAGTGCGTGCATGATCAAAACAACGATGTGCAAATACCATTGCTTCTAACAAAGAATTACTGGCTAAGCGGTTGGCACCATGAACACCGGTACTGGCACATTCGCCACAGGCATACAATCGTTGAATGGAACTAACACCCCACTCATTGGTTTGAATACCGCCACAACTATAATGGGCCGCAGGGGCCACAGGTATAAATTGCTTGGTCACATCAATGCCCATCGACAAACACTTTTCATAGATAGTAGGAAAATGAGACTTGAACTGCACGGGATCGATCTGCGTGCAATCCAACCAAACAAATTCCGTTCCTGATTTTTTCATTTCAGCGTCGATGGCTCTTGCCACTATATCGCGCGGAGCAAGATCTTTTCGTGCATCAACCTGTTTCATAAAATCATCCCCTTGATGATTACGAAGGATGGCCCCTTCTCCACGCACGGCCTCAGTGATTAAAAAGGCTTGCCCACGCAAACCTGGTTCATATAGCGCCGTTGGATGAAACTGGATGAACTCCATGTTTTCAATTTTGCCTTTGGCCCGATACACCATGGCCACTCCATCACCCGTGGCAATTGAGGGATTGGTGGTGGTTCTGTACACCTGACCTACACCTCCACTGGCTAATAAAGTAACGCGGGAGAGGATCTTATCAATGGCATTGGTTTCTCGATTCAGTACATACACCCCAAAACAGGTAATATTTGGGGTTGACTTGGTAACCAGGTACCCCTCGTGGTGCTGCGTGATCAGATCAATGACAAAACAATGTTTGATCAACTCAATATTGGAAAAAGATTTAACCGCTTCCAGCAAGGCCCTTTCCATTTCTAATCCGGTTACATCCTTGTGATGTAAAATTCGATGCGCCGAATGCCCCCCTTCTTTTCCTTTTTTAAATTCTCCTGCCGCATCCTTATCAAAACGCGCGCCCCATTCAATGATCTCCTCCACGCGTGCAGGCCCTTCGGTCACCAGCAATCGCACCATTTTTTGGTCGCAAAGTCCATCGCCTGCAATCAAGGTATCCCGTACATGCTGCTCAATACTGTCGTGAAGCGTATCGCTGACAACAGCAACACCTCCTTGTGCATATTTGGTATTGGTTTCGTCGGCCTTAGCTTTCGTAATGACCAATACTTTTCGGTCAGGAAATTCCTTGGCACATTTTAGGGCAAATGTCAATCCGGCAATACCGGAACCTATCACTAAAAAATCTGTTTCCCGCATAGTTAAAAAAGAGAATGACGTGATTTTTCCCTTAGAATATATTGCAAGGCTCCATGGGTTAGAAAAAACTGTGCCAACCCATAGGTGAGTATGATGATCAATACAGCATGAGGAAAGGGCGCACTAAATTTATTGATAGCAAGCGTCGTGTCGGAGATTACAAAAAATACTGCGCCTAAAACAAACAAGCGACCTGCGCAAACAGCAGGCATATACAATTGATGAAGCGCCAGCAGTAGCATTACACTAATGATAGCCCCATAGACCATCACGGGTATTTTCATTCCTCCCAATTGGGGGCCCAACCAGCTAATTAATACAGCATAGTAAATAACAACCGGGAAAAACAACAGCCAACTGAAGCTTATCTTCTCTTGCCCCATGATAGTATAGAAAAAATAACTGTAACAGAGTTGCGCTATTAGAAAGCAAACTAATCCATACAGAAAAAAGGAAGGATCGGCCGTGTTCATCAGTAACAGATCACCAAACCAGGAAAATAACAGGGCAGCCAGGAATAGCGTAATCAATCTGTTCTTGATCCCCAGGGTCTGATCCCACAGGGAAAACCCTAATGCAGGGATCAACAAGAGCTTGGTTAGTTTAGCCAACCAGGGAATTTCGTGAATGACACCTGCGAGATGCAGCAAAAAGATTATTGCAAAAAATAGGATCCAAATTATTTTACGCATGTCATTATTTTTCGATCCAGACTCCACTCTCTTTGAGCAACTCGATCAATTGATCCACCGCTACGGCACTGTCCACATTTCTTTTTACAATTTCCTTACCCTTATACAAGGTAATTTTCCCGGGACCGCTTCCCACATAACCAAAATCAGCGTCGGCCATTTCGCCGGGACCATTTACAATGCAACCCATGATGGCGATCTTGACGCCTTTCAAGTGATGGGTTGCCGCTCGGATACGAGCCGTAACTTCCTGCAAGTCAAATAATGTACGGCCGCAACTGGGGCAGCTGATGTATTCCGTTTTTGAAATACGGGTACGCGTGGCTTGCAGAATACTAAATGCCGTATTGTTGGTAAACTGGTAAATATCTTCGCCGGGCAAATCGGTTGATTCTGCTGCGGGCAACAGCTCTGTATTAGCCTCTGGCTTATAGCCTAAACAAATTCCGTCTCCCATACCATCTAACAATAACCCACCTGTTTCTATGGCAAAATGAATCAGGTGCTGGTTTGGAGATTGAGCGGGACTATCACAGATCAATATCAAAGGATTGTTGACCTGGTTCATGTGTAATTCAGAGACCATGCGACGTACCGACTGCATGGCATTTTTGTTCAAACTACTCAAACAAAGTACAGCTGTTTTGTCTCGGGGTATGACGTTTAAATAAAGTGGGAGCACTTTTCGATCCTCATTGCTATAACAATCCATCATTACAAAATTGAGGGTATCGCTACGCAATTCAGTTTCCACAAATTGCTTGTACTCAAACAAGGGCAGATAGGAAGCGGAGTTAGCCGCTTTCCAGGTTGCCGGATAAACCAAAACACGAAGTGTTCCGGGCAATTCAAAATTGAGTAGCTGTGTGCCAGTGAAAATAAAATCAGCAGCCGTATCGCCAATAGACCATTTATCTGTTTTCTCATCGTAAGTGTACCCAACACTTTGCAAATGCGCTGGTGTAATTTCTTCAATGGAACTTAGATCTGCAATCACAACGGGCACCTGCGCTCCACCAATCCTTTCTACCGGAAAACTTTCTCTCCTTGTGTAAGCAAAAGGATTATAGGGAAGTGTTTCAATGGGAGGAATATTGCTTGGAAAAAAATTATAATCGTAGCGCTTCACGATATCCTTGCAAACAGGAATTTCTAATTCAGGATCCTCTGTCAATGAAACTCGGATAGTGTCGCCAATGCCATCTTCTAATAAAGTACCGATACCCACAGCACTTTTAATTCGTCCGTCCTCTCCATCTCCTGCTTCTGTAACACCCAGATGCAATGGATAGACTTCTCCAAATTCGTCATACATGGTTCTAACCAGCAACCGATAAGCCTGCACCATCACTTGCGGGTTGCTGCTCTTCATACTCAAAATAATATTGTGAAAATCTTCGTTACGCGCAATGCGTAAAAACTCCATGGCACTTTCGACCATCCCAATGGGCGTATCCCCATATCGACTCATGATACGATCACTGAGCGAACCATGATTGGTTCCAATTCGCATAGCTGTGCCATGTTCGCGACAAATTTTCACCAAGGGAGTAAATCGTTCCCGAATCCGATCAATCTCTTCTGCGTATTCCGTATCAGTATATTCAAGTTGCACAAACTTTTTCTTATCAACATAGTTGCCCGGATTGACACGCACTTTTTCTACGATGCGTGCTGCAATCTCAGCAGCATTGGGAGTAAAATGAATATCGGCAATCAATGGTGTATCATACCCGCGTTTCCTAAGTTGGTCCTTAATTACCTGCAGCTGATTGGCTTCTTTGATAGAAGGTGCGGTAATACGAACCAGTTCCGCACCTGCTTCAATGCATCGAATGGCTTGCTCCACCGTTGCCATGGTGTCCATGGTGTTAGTTGTGGTCATGGTTTGCACCCGAATTGGATGTCCATTTCCCAACAGCAAATTACCAATACGAACCTCTCGCGTGAGTAACCGTCTGTATTGAGTTTGTGACTGACAATAGCCTTGCATGACAATTACATTAGTTATCTGTTCCCTTCAAAAAAGCCCTGACCCTTTAAGATATTCTTCACATGACTTACTAACTGAGCTGACCAATTTTCCTCAGCTGTGGCTGACTCACAATTTAAAACAAAAAAGTAAGCGTGATTGTTCTCTTCGATCCAACCCAGCACCCACCCAATTTGATTCCCTCCTGGTTCAGTTCCCACCCCTGTAGTATACCCCAATCGATAAAGCGTATTTTCCTCCCTGGACAATACTCTTTTAACCATTTCCTGATAGACTTTAAAAAAGGGAAGCTGTCCGAAGTACAATTGCTTTACTAATCCTAATTGTGCATCCGGTGTAACTTTTAATGAATTGTCCACCCAGAAAGAATCAACCTTGTTGATCTTGAACAGTTCATTATCATTACGAGCGCCATAACCTAATGAATCCATCCAGGCCTGCGCTCCTTTTTTCTCCAACACGGGTAAACTATCCGTATCCACATATGTTACACCCGTAATCTGTCCGGTTTGCAGACCAATCAGTGCCTGGACCACAGCAAATGTACCTGCCGGTGAATAACCGCTGTCTCTAAAACGTTTGAGGTCATGAACGGTAAACCTTCCCGTTCCATTATCCATAATGGCAAAACTGCCCTTGAGATTATTTTCCCGGAAATAAGTTTCCAGCTTGGAGTCCTGCTCAACTGTATTGAAAGTGCAGGCACTTAGGATAAGTAGTAAGGCTATGGAAGAAAGGTTACGCATCCCGATGATCTTTCGAGCAAAGGTAACCACCCTACTTTAGTACGCCCAGCTCTTTACCTGCTTTAATAAAGGCGGCAATAGCCCTGTCAAGATGCGCTTGCTCATGAGCGGCACTTATTTGCACTCGGATTCTGGCTTGCCCTCTGGCCACCACCGGGTAGAAAAATCCAATAACATAGATTCCTTCCTCAAGTAGACGAGCGGCCATCTTCTGTGCCAGCACCGCATCGTATAACATAATGGGCACAATTGGATGATCGCCTGACTTGATGTCAAATCCAGCTTCTGTAATCTTTCTTCTGAAATAGCGTGTATTATACTCTAACTTATCTCGCAATGCAGTGGTTTCTGTGAGCATATCCAATACCGCAATTGAAGCGCCTACAATCGAAGGAGCCAGGGTGTTACTAAACAAATACGGTCTTGAACGCTGACGCAGCATTTCAATGACTTCTTTCCGTCCGCTGGTAAACCCACCGGAAGCACCTCCAAGTGCTTTACCCAAGGTACCGGTAATGATATCGATCTTACCCATCACCCCACGATACTCATGTGTGCCCCTTCCTGTTTTACCAAGAAAACCAGAGGAGTGACATTCATCGATCATAACCGCGGCATCGTATTTTTCTGCGAGTGTAACAATCTTGTCGAGCTGTGCAATAGTACCATCCATACTAAAAGATCCGTCAGTGATAATGATCCGGCTTCGGCAAGAAGCGGCTTCCTGAAGTTTGCGCTCCAGATCTTCCATATTGTTATGCTCATACCTAAAACGCTGTGCCTTACAAAGACGAACGCCATCAATTATTGAAGCATGATTTAACGCATCAGATATTAACGCATCTTCCTCATTGAATAAAGGCTCAAAAACTCCGCCATTTGCATCAAATGCGGCTGCATACAAAATAGTATCCTCTGTGCCGAGAAAAGTTGAAATTTTTGTTTCCAGTTCTTTATGTAGATCCTGTGTTCCACAAATAAAACGTACACTACTCATTCCATAACCGCGTTGATCGATAGCGTGGTGTGCCGCTTCTATTACTCGGGGATGAGAAGAAAGCCCCAGGTAATTATTTGCACAGAAATTGAGCACTTCACGGCCAGCAACTTTAATCACCGCCCCCTGTGGACTTTCAATTACACGTTCTGTTTTAAAAAGTCCTGCCTGTTTAATTTCTTCCAACTCAGCGCCTACACGTTGCACTAATTTCTTGTTCATACCCTTTATTTGCCACAAAGATAGGAGCCCTTGCCATTGGTGTAATTACTGGAATCTTTTGCCGTCTTTAACATAATTTTGAAGTTTAAACAACTACTTTTACGGCCCTAAACAAAAATCCCATGACTGCTTTTCGTTCAGGCCTTTTAGCAATTACGCTGCTGCTATCCCTTACTGCTGTAGCGCAGAAAGACACCATCATTATCAACCGTGGTAAAACCATAGATACACTCACTAACAATCAAAAGGACAGCTTTATTTTCAAAACCGATAAGATTGTGATGGGCAAAACCACCATTTTAACTAAAATAGATACAGTGGGTGGAAAACAACAGAAAACGGTTGAGATTTCAGTTTCGGGTGAGGGACTGGGTGAGATGATCGAAAAACAAATCGATTTCTTTACTAACCGCAAAAAAAAGCCATTGAAGAAAGTAGAGGGATTTGATTTATTCAAAACAGAAAAGAAAAAAGTACTGAAAAACCTTGAAAACTTCTGGTGGGTGATGGACCTTGGATTTTCTCAATACAATGACCAGAGTAATTACGCAGCCGCAAGAACTACTGGCTTTGTGGCACCAAACATTGGCAAAGACCAGTTAAAACTAAATGTAGCGGCCTCCCGAAATGTAAACCTCTGGATTTTGATGCAGCGGGTAAACTTAGCCAAAAATATATTGAATCTTAAATATGGAATTGGGCTTGAGATGAATAATTATCGCTTTGAACAGGGAAACATTCAGTTCCAAAAAAATCCTACCGCTATCTATTTGGGAATGGTTGAGTATAATAAAGTAAAATTGGCGGCAGACTACATAACAGTTCCCATGATGCTGCATCTGAATACGTCGCCAGAAAAAAGTAATGGACTAAGACTTTCTGCAGGTGTTAGTGCCGGATTTTTATACTCTTCCCGATTCAAAACAAAAGAGCGTGGCGACGTTGACAAACTTAGAAGCGACTTTGATTTAGAGCCTTTCAAGTTTTCATGGGTGGGTGAAGTTGGCGCAGGCCCCATTACGCTTTATACCAGCTTTGCGATGAATAATATGTGGAACAAAGGATTGGATATGCGTCCGTATAGTGTAGGTATTCGCTTGGGAGCACGTCCTGAAAAAGCAAAAACTAAGACTATTACTGCCACTAAAAAGCCCAGCTCCTTCAACTGGTCTGAAAGAAAACTTTAATCTGCTATTCGCCCTGCTGCGATCTCGTCTACGATGGCGGGATCCAGCAGGGTGGTAGTATCTCCTAAATTTTTAGTTTCCCCCTCTGCTATTTTTCGAAGTATTCGACGCATGATTTTCCCACTGCGCGTTTTGGGAAGTCCTTTTACAAATTGTATTTTATCTGGCTTTGCTATGGGTCCGATTTGACGGGTCACTGTTTGTAAAATATCCTTGCGCATCAGTTGCACATCACCATGAAGGTGCGCCATGATAACATACGCATAGATGCCCTGCCCTTTGATATCATGCGGATAACCTACCACTGCACTCTCTACCACACCTGCATGCATATTGATAGCGTTCTCTACTTCGGCCGTTCCCAGTCTGTGTCCGCTAACATTCAATACATCATCCACCCGACCGGTAATTCTGAAATTGCCATGTTGGTCCCTCAAAGCGCCGTCTCCGGTAAAATAGAGACCGGGATACGTGGAGAAATAATTTTGACGACAACGTTCATGATCGCCATAAGTAGTTCGTAATATACCAGGCCACGGTGCTTTGATACAGAGGTTGCCTTTATAATGTCCATGTTGGTCCTTCACTGTTATTTCTTTCCCTGCTTCATCCACCAATATGGGTTGAATACCGGGCATAGGTAGAGATGCCCAGGAAGGAATACCCGGTGTTACACCCGCCATATTGGAGATCATACAACCTCCTGTTTCTGTTTGCCACCACGTATCCACAATGGGACATTTTTCTTTACCTACATTTTTATTGTACCAATGCCAGGCTTCTTCGTTGATGGGTTCCCCCACAGTTCCCAGCACCTTGAGAGAAGAAAGATCTTTTCCTTCCAATGGTGTTGTACCAAAACCCATCAAACTACGAATGGCAGTTGGAGCTGTATACAATATGTTCACCCGGTGTTTTTCAATAATATCCCAAAAACGTCCTGCATCGGGCCAGGTGGGAATTCCTTCGAACAACACACAGGTGGCGCCCGCACTTAGGGGACCATAGAGGATATAGCTATGCCCGGTAATCCAACCAATATCGGCTGTACAAAAATGAATATCGCCGGGCTGGTATTGAAAAGCATTTACAAACGTGTAATTAGTCCACACCATATAACCTGCTGTAGTATGTACCACTCCCTTGGGCTTACCGGTACTTCCCGATGTGTAAAGTATAAACAGCGGATCCTCTGCATCCATCGCTGCAACTTCTTGATGTACTACTCCATTTACTTCAACCTGTGATTCGGCATGTTCCATTTCGTCCTCCCACCACACATCGCGGCCCTTCAACATCGATACGGGCGTGCGGGTACGTTTATAGACAATTATTTTCTTCACTAATTTATTTCCAATCAGCGCATCATCAATCACTGATTTTAGCGGAATGTCTTTATTACCTCTATAAGCCCCATCGCAGGTTACAATACATGTTGCCTTGGCATCCTCTAATCGATCTGCAATGCTTTGTGCAGAAAATCCTCCGAATACTACGCTATGAATGGCGCCAATACGCGCACAACCCAACACAGCGTAAGCTAACTCAGGGACCATGCCCATATAAATACAAACACGATCCCCTTTTTTTACTCCATTATTCAATAGCACTTGTGCAAATTGACAAACACGTTTGTGTAATCGGTTGTACGTTACCACACGCACGCGTTCGTTAGGATCATTGGGCTCCCAGATGATAGCAGGCTTGTCGCCTAAGGTTGCTACATGTCTGTCGATACAATTCTCCGTAATATTAAGTTTAGCTCCTGCAAACCACTCTATCTTGGGTTCTTCAAAATTCCAGTTCAAGACCTTATCCCATTTCTTTTTCCAGGAAAAATTTTCAGCTACAGCGGCCCAGAATTTTTCGGGATCTTCTACACTTTGTTTGTAAGCAGCTCGATAAGCAGCTTCGGTGCGTAGTTGATAGGGGTAAGACATAGTATTTTTTTGCAGGGAATAAATTATGGAATGGATCTTGTACCAAAGAGTCTAAAAGTGAAAAGTCCGATGATCGCTGAGACTAAGGAGGCTCTACCGTTAAATCAGCCAACGGTTGATGCCAAAAATGTGCATAGTCATCCCCCCATGAAAAGTTAGCCAATAAGAGAGATAGCCCTGTACACCCAATCAGTAAAAACCCTGAAAATTTTTCACTTTTAAAAAAGTCCAAAAACAGCCCTGTTATAACCAGATTGTGGGTAGTAACGGAGGGATTTTTAGACATAAATTGAAATTCAGTGCCTTAGAGGGCTGTATGTAAGGCTCAAGTTAATTATTTACCAATTTTTTACAAAGACCATAGGCAAATAAATTGGATTGCTTATAAATTTGTGGCTCAGTATGAAATTAATAGCTTCCATACTTCTCTTTGTTTTTTCCCTTACGGTTACGCCCCCGTTGACACAATCGTTGCTGGCAAAAAATCAGGTAACCCTTTTTGTGGTAGACGAGGAAAAAAGCAGCTCGAATCAATTGAACGAAATTAAGGAAGAAAAAAAAGATATCTCTAACCAATATTACTTTTCTACAATTGCAACACAGCCTATAGCATCGATTCATTTATTTTGGCTGTTGCATTATAACATACCTACTGCTCCCCTTTTGAAAAAATCCACTCCTCCACCAAACTATTGTTGATTGAATGTGCCTGTAGCAGTTCTTGGGTGTTAATGCACCCTTATTCACAGAGATCAATCTTCAATAACGTTTAATACAATTTTATGCAACCATACGAAAAAATACTTTCTTATAATAAAGCCTGGGCTGCTAAACAAATAAGCGAAGACCCTGATTATTTTAATCGGATGGCAGAGATTCAAGAACCAGAATTTCTCTGGATTGGTTGTAGTGATAGCCGCGTACCAGCCAATCTAATTACAGGTACAAAACCCGGAGAAATCTTTGTACATCGCAATGTGGCAAACCTGGTGATTCATACAGATTTGAATCTGCTAACTGTATTGGAGTACGCTGTTCAATACTTAAAAGTTAAGCACGTAATTGTATGTGGTCATTATGGATGTGGAGGAGTAAAAGCTGCCATGACACAACATAATTTTGGTATCATCAATAAATGGATCCGTAGTATCAAAGATGTTCATCGCATTCACCAGGAGGAGGTGGACAAGATTAACGATGAAGAAAGCCGCTTAGCTCGCATGGTAGAATTAAACGTACAGGAGCAAGTGATGAACTTGGCAAAAACCTCCATAATTCAAAAAGCCTGGAAACAAAGGCATTATCCCCATTTACATGGGTGGGTTTATGGAATTGACAACGGTTTGATCCAGCCGATTTTTGAAATGGCTGCGGGTACACCTATTGGCCCCTTGTACAAATTTGACGATCTCTGAGTTACCTTTGTGGCATGTCCATCGAGGTAAATGGTCTTGTTAAAGAATATGGTACTCAGCGCGCAGTAAACGATATTTCCTTTCAGGTTAAACAAGGGGAAATTGTTGGTTTTTTGGGGCCCAATGGAGCCGGAAAATCCACCACCTTTAAAATCTTAACAGGTTATCTGCAGCCCACTTCAGGACAAGCCAAGGTTTGCGGATGGGATCTGGCTGTAGGTGCCGTTTCCGTTCGAAAAAAAATAGGCTATCTCGCCGAGCAAAATGCGCTATACCCTGATCTTTATGTACGGGAGTATCTTTCTTTTATTGCACGGGTTCATCAAGTAAATACTTATACAGCTGCAGTAGAGCAGGCTTTATCCCTGACAAAACTTGAATCAGAAGCACACAAAACCATTGGTCAACTATCCAAGGGGTATAAGCAACGAGTAGGTTTGGCTGCTGCTTTGATTCACAACCCGGAAGTGTTGATCTTGGACGAACCCACCTCAGGGCTGGACCCCAACCAATTGGCAGAAATTCGCGAATTGATCAAGCAACAGGGTAAAACAAAAACTGTTTTATTCTCTACCCATATTTTACAGGAAGTAGAGGCGCTTTGTGATCGTGTAATTATTATTAATAAAGGGACCATTGTAGCAGATAGTCCTTTAACAAAATTGGCTGAGGAAGTATCTTTGCCACGCCGGGACATGAAACTGGAAGAAATATTTCGTTATCTGACCGGTGAATCATAAACAAACAATACCTATATAACCATGAGTTACATTGCTGAAATCTTTGCCCGACAGATTTTGGACTCCCGAGGAAACCCAACCGTTGAGGTTGACGTGATCACTGAAAACGGGACCTTGGGTCGTGCCGCTGTTCCCAGTGGTGCAAGCACGGGTATCCACGAAGCGGTTGAATTAAGAGATGGAGATAAAAAGAAATATCTGGGTAAAGGAACCTTGAAGGCTGTTGACAATGTCAATATAAAAATTGCTCCCCTGCTATTAGGTTATGATATAGCCGCTCAAACCGGTATAGACCAGGTCATGATTCAATTAGACGGCACTCCCAACAAAAATAAATTAGGGGCCAATGCCATGCTTGCGGTGAGTATGGCTGTGGCAAAAGCTGCTGCCGCGGAAGCGGGTCTTCCCTTATTTCGTTACATAGGCGGTACCAATGCCAAGGTATTGCCCATGCCCATGATGAATATTCTCAATGGCGGAGCGCATGCGGATAATAAGATCGATTTTCAGGAATTTATGGTCCTGCCGGTAGGTGCTCCCAATTTCAGCGAAGGTCTGCGTTGGGGTGTTGAAATTTTTCATGCGCTTAAAACAGTACTCAAGAAAAAAGGCTATAGTACCAACGTGGGAGATGAGGGAGGTTTTGCCCCTGATATTCAAAGTAATGAAGAAGCCATTGAAACTGTATTGACTGCTATCGATGCAGCAGGTTACAAAGCTGGCTCTCAAATTAAAATTGCCATGGATGCCGCCAACAGTGAGCTTTGGGATAGTAAGAAAAAGAAATATGTTTTTCATAAGAGCAGTGGAAAAGAAATGAACAGCGAGCAAATGGCCAGGTACTGGGAAAGCTGGGTTAAAAAATATCCAATCTGCAGTATCGAGGATGGTATGGCCGAGGACGACTGGGCAGGATGGAAAATACTCACCGAAGCCGTAGGTACTAAGTGTCAACTGGTAGGAGATGATCTTTTTGTAACAAATGTAGAGCGCTTACAACAGGGTATTGATAAAGGAATCGGCAATGCGTTGCTGGTAAAAGTAAATCAGATCGGCACCATCACCGAGACCATCAACGCTGTTTCGCTGGCACAGCATAATGGGTACAACACCATCATGAGTCATCGAAGCGGCGAAACAGAGGATACCACTATTGCCGACTTGGCAGTGGCCCTGAACTGCGGACAAATCAAAATGGGTAGTGCCTCCCGTACAGATCGAATGGCCAAGTATAATCAACTCTTACGTATTGAAGAACTGTTGGGAAGTTCAGCGATCTATCCCAAGGGAAAAATCAAATTTGGAAAATGATCAGGGGGGCAAATCAAGCCCCTCTTTAACTTTGAGGAATACATGAACCAATTTCTCTCTACCATTCCGCCCTGGATTCGCAATAAATATTTTATTGCCGCTGCCATTTTTATAGTGATTGTATTGTTCCTGGATAAAAATGACCTGTTTACGCAACTAGGCCGAAAAAAAGAATTGCGGAAATTGGAGACAACCAAAAAGTATTACACTGACCAAATAGAATTGGAACGCAAGGAGTTAGAGTCCTTGAAGAAAAATCCCGCTACCATTGAAAAGTATGCCCGGGAAAAATATCTGATGAAAAAAGACAACGAAGACCTGTTCCTGATCTCGGAGAAGCCTGCCTCCCCAAAAAAATAGTCCTTTTTGCCCCCTTGCACAATAAGAAAATACCTTTCTCGTTTTTAAGAGGCAACAACTGCTGTTTGATCCCATGAAAGCCTACACCCCCGAAGATCTGGTCCTTTACCTCTATCACGAAATGGAGACCTCTCAACGTCAAGTCCTGGAGGAAGCATTGGAGACTGACTGGACCCTTCGTGAAAAAATGGGGGTATTAAAAACTACTTTAGAAAGACTGGACCGCAGGTTGGAATCGCCCCGCACGGAGGTAATTCTGAATATACTTCGATATGCCTCCAACACTCAGGTCCAGACCGTTCCCTGATCCGTAACTTGCGGCTATGACCCGCCAGCAGAGGTACCAATTTGTAACTGATTATTTTCTTACCCACGCCCCCGATGCAGAAACTGAGTTATTCTATGATAACCCTTATCAGTTATTGGTGGCTGTAATTCTTTCCGCGCAATGCACAGATAAGCGGGTCAACCAAACCACTCCTGCCTTTTTTAAGAAATTTCCCAGCATACACGCTTTGGCCAAGGCCGGTTTTGAGCAAGTATTTCCCTTGATTCAAAGCATATCCTATCCCAATAACAAATCCAAACACTTGATTGGAATGGCACAAAAGCTGATCAAGGATTTTGAAGGAAAAGTACCCATGACCGTAGAGGAGTTGATTCAACTGCCCGGAGTGGGACGCAAAACAGCTAATGTAATTACTTCTGTAATCGATAAACAGCCAAACATGGCAGTGGATACCCATGTGTTTCGGGTAAGCAGAAGAATTGGATTGGTTCCTTCCACCGCAACCACCCCGCTTTTCGTAGAAAAAATATTAATTAAAAATTTTCCTGCCAAGCTAATTCATAAGGCACATCACTGGCTGATCTTGCATGGTCGATATACTTGTGTGGCCCGTGGTCCTGCTTGTGAAAAATGTGGATTGCAAGAGGTGTGCGTTGCTTTCAAACGAAAAGCCTTTTAGTTTTTACCACACAACATTTCTTCCAAGCAATGCACTAATTCAGTTGTAGTAATGGGAACTCCCATGATCTTGTTATACCCCTTGGCATCCACTAAATAAGTATCACGAATTATTTTGATCAGCTGCCCATTGTTAATTTCAGGAATCAATACCTGATCAAAATTCTTGATCAATTGTCCGAGGTTACGCGGGAAGGGCCGTACATAACGAAGGTGAGCATGACTAACAGCCTGACCTCGGGCTTGCAATTCAGCTACGGCAGATTTAATGGCACCATAAGTGGAGCCCCAACCCAGCACCAATATTTTTCCTTTCTCAGGACCGCTATCTAATTTTTGTTCCGGAATATATTCCGCGATCTTATCTATTTTTTCCTGCCTGAGTTTTATCATCAGCTGATGATTCTCCGGTTCGTAGTTGACATTACCGGTAATATTTTGCTTTTCCAATCCACCTATTCGATGTTCCAAACCGGCTGTTCCGGGCACAGCCCATGGACGCGCTAGTTTTTGATTACGCGCATAGGGTTTATACATTTCTTCGCCCTCATCCAATGTGGTTTTGAATTTTACTTCAATAGCAGGCAGATCTTTTGATTGTGGGTATCGCCATGGTTCCGCACCATTGGCAATATACCCATCACTTAAAAACAGGACAGGCGTCATATGTTGAATAGAAATACCGGCAGCCTCATATATAGCATCAAAACAATCAGCAGGTGTGGAAGCAGACAGTATGGGCATTGGGCATTCTCCATTTCGTCCATAATAGGCCTGCATCAAATCACTCTGCTCGGTTTTAGTGGGAAGACCGGTAGAAGGACCACCACGTTGAATATTGATGATTAAAAGTGGAATTTCCAACATCACAGCCAAACCCATGGCTTCGCCTTTCAATGCTATACCCGGACCGCTGGAAGTGGTTATACCCAATGCACCTCCGTAGGAAGCTCCTATGGCAGAGGTAATTGCTGCAATTTCGTCCTCGGCTTGGAAAGTACGAACCCCAAAGTTTTTAAACTTGGAAAGATCATGTAGAATATCAGATGCGGGTGTGATCGGATATGATCCTAAAAATAATGGCAATCCGCTTTTTTGCGAAGCTGCTATTAATCCAAGTGAAACCGCCTGGTTACCCATGATGGAACGATAAGAGCCTGGCTCCATTTTAGCACGTTCCACTGAAAAAGTGGTGGTAAATGTTTCTGTAGTGTCTCCGTAATTATAACCTGCTTTTAAAACAGCAATGTTGCTGTTCATGATATCAGGTTTCTTGGAAAACTTTTCTTTGATAAAGTTGATGGAATTTTCCATGTCCCTGCCGTACATCCAATACAAAAACCCAAGCATAAACATGTTCTTTGCACGATCTTTCTCCTTCATTCCGAGCGCAACATCCTTGAGCGCCTCGCGCGTCATTTTTGTTACATCCATTTTGAACACCTCATAATTGCTCAGACTTCCATCTTCCAGTGGATGCACTCCTTCCGGATAATTAGCCAGACGTAAATTTTTGGCATCAAAACCATCTGTATTAACAAGGATCTTACCCCCTTTCTTCAGCGTTTTCAGATTAACTTTCAAAGCCGCCGCATTCATGGCTACCAACACATCACAGGCATCTCCGGGTGTAAATACACGATCGGAGGAAAATCGTAACTGAAACCCACTGACTCCGGGAAGGGTACCCTGTGGCGCACGAATCTCTGCCGGAAAATCGGGGAATGTAGCCAGATCAATACCTAACAGCGCCGTATTGTTGGTAAACTGATTACCGGTCAGTTGCATTCCATCACCACTATCGCCGGCGAATTTGATCACTACATCTTGCAGTATTTCCTGTTTGCGGACCATGATTATTATTTTGTTCAACTATGAATTTAATAATTATTGACTCAATTTTCCCGGATGACCTAACCATACTTTTCTTCCTTGTATACGGCGAACAATAAACATCACCCCTACAAATAGGAAAAAGAAGGGTCCGGCAAATCCCAACAAAGCAATATAGCGGGTACCATAGAATTGTTCCATGGGACGGCGTAAACGCTCGGCAATCAAATACATTCCGGGAACCATCAGCAAGGTAAGGAAGAACGAAAAGATCAACCCGAAGATAATGGTCCAGCTGAGCGGCCCCCAAAATACCACGCTATCTCCACCAAAGAAAATATTGGGACGAAGGTGTTGGAGGAGCCCTGCAAAGTCTATGTTGAATCCAACCGCCAATGGCAGTAACCCCATAATAGTGGCAACGGCAGTGAGCAATACAGGTATGATACGGATCTTGCAGGCCTGGATAGCGGCTTCACGGGTACGATAGCCGCGCGTGCGTAGCCGGTCGGTGAATTCAATCAACAGAATTCCATTCTTGATCACAATTCCGGCCAGGCCAACCACTCCTGTGCCCACCATGATGGTAGAAAGAGTAATCCCGCTGAGTGCATACCCGATTAATACGCCAATTACTGAAAAGAAAATTTCTGTGATTACAATAAATGGCTTGCTCATGCTGTTGAACTGTAATACCAGGATCAGAAAAATAATGCCAATAGCCATCAACAGTGCGCTACCCAGGAAGGCTTGCGTTTCTTTTTCCTGTTCACTTTGTCCTTGTTGACGGATGGTAATATCAGCAGGTATGCTGGTAATGGATTGAAATGCCTCTATTTTTTCTTTGAGTGCGGCGTTGATACCGGCAACTAAAGTAGGATTTGCCACACTACTTTGTAACTGGATTGTCCTGCGGGTGTTTTTTCGTTTGACCCCACCGGCCGTATTGGTATATTCCACAGCAGCTACCGCACCTAATGGTATTGATTTTACCTGCATGGTATTCATATCCATGAAAACAATGCGAGTGTTCAATAAATCATCTACACTGGTACGGCGATCAGCTTGATAACGAAGTTGAATTTTATATTCGTTCTCTCCATCTTTTATTTTGCTTACCTCTTTACCAAATTGCGCGGTGCGTAAGGCCATTCCGATTTGTGCCGTGCTTACGCCTTCCATCGTGGCTTTGCTACGATCCACATTAACCGTGATTTCGGGATTATTAAGGTCCACGTCAGCTTTTAAACTCTGGATGCCATTTACCGGATTGGCATCAATATATTGCAGCAATTGCGTAGCCACTTTAGTGAGTTGATCAAAATCATCTCCGGCAATTTCAATGTTCACCGGTGGTTCTGTAGGCGGCCCAGTGGTTTCCTGATCTACTTCTACATCAACACCCGGAATTCCCTGCACGGCCTCACGAATAGCCGTTAATAAGAGAGTCGAGGATTTTCCATGTCTCTTTTCAAATTCAACAAACGACACTTGAATACGTCCCAAGTGCGGTTGCACACTTCGATTATTATCGCGTGGATTGTTTGCACTAACCGCCACATTACTGATCACACTTTCTACAATACTGCCCTCCTTGCCAGGTTGTTGATCTGCTAACGCAGTCATGACACGATTTTCCAGCACCCGGGTTACGCTATCGGTATATTCTACTGCAGTGCCCACCGGTAACTTGGCATATACATAGACAAAATTGGGATCTCCACTTGGGAAGAAGGTCATTTTATTGCCCCGTAATCCCAGCAGGACTATTGATAAAATAAAGAGGAGGAACAGTGAGGCAAATGTTTTTACAGGACGTTTACCCCCCAAGATCCAACGCAACAGTTTTTCATACTGATTCATAAGTCCAGGAAGCGTGCTATGTTGGAACTTCCAAATTAGTTCTTGCAAGAAATAAACATGCAAGACCATTAAAATAGCCAGGACTAATAACATATTGGCTGTTCCGGTAAAACCAATTACATGCAATAGCAGGCCCGCTATCACAAATACCCAAAACCATTTCTGACGAAAAACCATTGACTTGTGTCGGGCACCATCCTTAACCTCAGGTTTCATAAAACTCACCGCAAATACCGGATTAAAAATAAACGCTACCACCAATGATGCCGCCAGTGTCAGGATCAACATCGTGGGCAGGTAGATCATGAACTTTCCGATAACTCCTTTCCAGAATAATAAAGGGAAGAACGGAGCCAAGGTGGTTGCCGTACCCGCCAGCACTGGAATAAATACTTCTCCGGCCGCTTCCTTGGCACTCTTGATAACAGGAACCTTGCCGTTGTTAAAAATGCGGTGTGTGTTTTCAATGACCACTATCGCATCGTCTACAATAATCCCAAGTCCAAATAATAAGGCAAATAATACAATGAAGTTGAGCGTAACACTTCCTCCTACAATAGCATCAGCAACCGGGAGAAACATAAAGGCCACAAATACGCTCAATGGAACGCTTAAGGCTACAAAGAAGGAATTGGTAATGCCCATGAAAAACATCAGTATCACTAATACCAGAATGAAACCGATGATAATCGTATTGATCAATTCATTGAAAGATTTTTTTGAACCCTTGCTTTGATCCCCGGTAAAATCCACTTTTAAACGCTGCGGCAATTCCTGTTTCTCCCGCATTTCCGCAAGAAGAGCTTTGACACCATCTGCCGTGGTGATCAAGTTTTCTCCTGCTCGCTTTACAATATTGAGCGTTATTACATTCTTCCCATTTAAGCGCGCAAAACTTTCATATTGTTTAACCGTATCTCGGATATCCGCCACATCGCGTAAATAAACAGCGGCGCCACGAGCCGAGCTACGCACCACAATATTTTCCATATCTGCAGCTTCACGGAACTGTCCCTTGACGCGTAACGTTCTTTTCATGTTGCCCGCATCCACCTGTCCGCTGGTAATATCCATATTCTCGCGAACTATGGCGTTTTCAATATCCATAAAGCTGACCTTAGCGGTAGTCATGCGATAGGGATCCACGTTAACCTGAATTTCGCGCTCAGGAGCACCTACGATCTCAGCACGTGTAATCGAAGGCAACTCCTCTGCCTTATCTTGGATCTTATCCGCGTACTCCTTGAGTTTGGTGGGGTCAAAATCACCACTGATGTTCACAAACAAAATGGGCATTTCACTGAACGAAAATTCCTGTACATCAGGCTGACTGGTTAAATCAGTTGGTAAATCCTTGGTAGATTTATCTACGGCATCCTTTACTTTTTGTTTTGCCACTTCACTTTTTACATCCGTATCAAACTCTACAACAATTAGCGAAAAATCTGTTTGTGAAGTACTGGTAATTTTATTGACCTTAACGCCACTGATCCCCTTCAATTGCTTTTCAATAGGACGGGTAACTAAGTTTTCTATATCCTTGGGCGAATTGCCCACATACACCGTAGTTACTGAAATGGTAGGAATGACCACATCAGGAAACTGTTCCTTTGGTAGCGTAGTGAACTTGATATATCCGAAAAGTGAAATTAAAATGGCAATAATGTAAATGCTGGTGCGATTGTCAATTGACCAACTGGTAGGTCCAAACTCTTTTATCTTATTGACGATCTTTCCTTGAAAACTTGACATAATGAATTTTTTATGTTGTAGCGATTATTGAACAACCTTTACAGTTTGTCCATCATATACATTTTGAAAACCACGGGTAATCAATACCTGCCCCTGATCCAATCCGGACCTGATTTCAATTTGACCTCCATAGGCTTCACCGGTAGTAACAATCTTTTTCCGAGCAAGTAAACTGTTCCCATTTTGCTCTACCACGTATACAAACCTGTTTTTCTCATCGCGCTGCACGGTGTTTACGGGCACCACAATAGTACTGTCTGTCTTATAATCAAGGAAACGAACATTTGCCGTTTGATTGGGCTTATAGGCTGCATGGGTAGGAATACTGGCTTCCGCATTGAATGAACGGGTTATTGCATTGATTGACTCCCCCACTACATCAAGCGTTGTGGTAAAGTTTTCTTTTCCGCTTTCCAATACTTTTACATCCACACGGGCTCCTCTTTTAACACGTCCAATATAATTTTCAGGAACATGAGTTACGACTTTTAAACGGCTATTGTTCACAATACGAATCCCCATGCCGGGTGTTGCAGCCGCTTGTGGGGTATAGAGTTCGCCCACTTTTACATTCAACTCATCGATGACGCCACTGATTTCTGCTTTTACACTGGCCATATTCACTTGTTCCTGCGCCATGCCTACCTGTGCTTGTGCCGCACGTAATTGAGCAGCTAAAGCTTCCACATCTGCTCTGGCATTTACCACACTGATCTCTGCGCCGATATTTTGCTTCCACAAGTTTTCAAAGCGCTGTAAAATTGTTTGCGCCTGTTCCAATCTTGTTTTCAGCATCCCGGTTTGTTGTTGAGCAGCCGTCAACTGCTGTTTGGCTACGGCATCGTCCAGTTTCAATAAGGTCTGCCCTTTACTGACCCGCTGTCCGAATTTTACATAGACAGCTTTGACCACACCGCCCATGCCGGAAGGAGCTACATAGGCCATTTCTTCTGCCTCCACACTACCTTGCAAATCGATGTAGTGCGCAAATGCCCTTTTTTCTAAGGTATCCACAGCAACTAAAAAGGCAGACCGTGTTGTGCTTGGATCTGCAATGGCCAATTGCTGTTCCAATTCCCGAAGGGTATTATCCAATGCGGCTTTCTCTTTTTTTATTTCCTCGATTTTGTTACGAAGTTGAGCAGCGTCTCCCTGCTTTTCCTGCGAACCTCCACAGGCAACTAATAAGGTCAGTGGTAACATTAAAAGAAATCTGGTTGATAGCGTATTCATGGTTTTTATTTTCGGTGATTATAATTTTCCAATTGCCTTAAGCCAATCAATTCGTGCAATGATGGCATCAGCAAGTGCAGTGGTGTAATTGGTTTGCGCCGCTTTCCATTCGTTCTGCGCCAAATTGATCTCAGTTTGTGAACCCAGACCCAGTTCGTACTTTTTCTTGGTTTGTTGGTATACGTTGGCGGCTAATGCAACATTTTGTTGCTGAAAATCCATTCGGCTGATAGCAGATTGAAAATTATTTTTTGCGCTGGCTACTTCACTCTCCATGTTGCGCTTGAGGCCTTCAATTTCATTATGCGCACGCGCTAATTCAATTTTAGTTTGTGCAATTTTTGAACGGGTCACAAAGCCATTGAAAAGGGGTAGACTGAGTCCTACGCTCACATTAGAAATGGCAAACCAAGGTTGGTGTTGATTTAAAAAATTCCAGGTGTTTCGTTGTGCATTTTTTGCATACAAACCATTAAGAGCCAGGGTTGGAATTTGACTGAGCTTATACCTGCGTACGTTATACTCTCCCAGTTTTCTACCCATGTCTGCATATTGAAATTCCTTACGATCCTTATAATCATACGAAGCAGACTCCAACATACCGTCCTTGATCTTCTCCGGTGTCAATGAGTCAGCTAGCGTCAACTGATCTGCAACCGGCATGCCCATCAATACTTTCAATCCATAGTATCCATTGGACACCAGGGCAAGCGCTTTATTTTTTTCCGTTTGTAAATTGGCCAGTTGAACGGCTACACGATCGATATCCAGTTTTTCGCGAAATCCATTCTGATAAAGCACCCGAGTGTCCGCTAAGTTTTTTTGCACAAAGGCAATTGTAGAATCCAATAATTCCAATTGTGTATGGCTAACCACCAATTGATAGTAAACCTTCAAAACATTGGCCTTGATAATTTCAGCAGTTAATTCAGCACTCTTTCCTGCAAATTCTATAGCGGTTTTACTGGCTTGCAGTCCCACAAAAACCTGTCCGTCAAAAAGGATTTGATTGAGACTTACTGCTGCATTTGCGCTGTAGCGGGTGCCGAACTGAGCGACGATAAATCCAAAATCCGAAGGCATGGTAATGGGATTGCCATTGCCATCTTTTACCCCTCTATCAATCAATACCTGATAAGCTGTGGGTGAAATAAAGTTGGGAATTACCTGTGTTGCCACATTTGGATTTACGGTAGTACTGATACTTCCGTTGATATGAGGAAAAGCTGCCGACGTAACCTGACGATTGGTTTCTTGTTGCAATTTGATCCCCAATAATGCATTTTTTACCTGTACATTATTTTTCATGGCATAATCCACTGCCTGTTGTGCAGTAAAAACGTGTTCCACCACACGAAGTGTGTCAATCGCCTGCACTTGATAAGTACCCAACGCAAACAAGAACACCACCAAAATGGCTTTTGATTTATTCATCTTCATTTATTTTTTCTTTTTTCCTGGTAATCCTGAATTAACTGATGCCCTTTTATAGTAGCCAGGCCATAAACATAATTTTCTGCAACCCATTGAGACGTTTCCGCCAGATTAAACTTGTCAGGTTGATATACATTTATATCGAATGGTATCATCATGGATTGCAAGCGATAACGGCTGATAATTTCTAATTGGATATTGTCACGAAACAGCCCTTCCCGAATACCGCGCTGAATATTGCAACGAATATGACCTAGCAGGAATTGATTTTTATATTCACTGAATAGCTGAAATCCCAATGGATGATATTTTTGAAGGTCAAATAAAACCATCGGGCTCATATTGCGGAAATCCTCCATAACATGTTCCATGATCAAAAAAATCTCATGTATCGCATCCCGGGCTTCCAAAGCAATATTTTCGCATTGTTGAAAAACCGCATCTGTGTGCAACTTGACCACTTCAGCCACTAAATGGTCCTTGTCGGAAAAATATTGGTAGAGTGTTTTTTTACTCATACCCAACGCTTCGGCTATGTTTTCCATGGAAATAGAGCGGATCCCATAACGCATAAACAGCTCATCGGCCTTCCTGACTATTCGGTTTTTGGGTTCCATACGGTGAATTGGAAACACAAAATAAAGGAAACTTTAAACGTTTTCAAAGTTTCCATTTTAAAATCCGATGAATTTTGGTTAAAAACAGGGGGCGGCATGGGCTTGAATTATAGTAAATTAGCCTCAAATATGTCCTATGGAATCCAGAATATCGTTTCGAAACCTCTTTAAACGCGCGGCAGGCTACTTTATCAATGGACTGGTAGCACTAGCCCCCATTACCATAACCGGGTATTTTATTTACTGGTTATTCGAAAAAGTGGACAATATCCTAAGACCATATTTAAACGAGCCAGGGCTGGGTTTTCTATTAATTATTTTCGGGGTAATACTGGTGGGTTGGATTAGCTCTAATTTTTTAATGGGGGGCATGTTCCGGTTATTTAACCATTGGCTAGAACGAACGCCGGGAGTCAAATTAATTTATACCTCCACTCGTGATTTTTTTGAAGCTTTTGTAGGGAATAAACCCAGGTTTAATCGGGCCGTCCTGGCCAACGTATTTGGGCCCGATGTATGGATCGTGGGATTTCTGACTGACGAGGAAATGGAGAAATTTGAGATGGGGACCGATAAAGTAGCTGTCTATGTTCCGCAGGGTTACAATTTTGCCGGTCAATTATATATTCTGCCTCGAGAAAAAGTTAGAAAAATAGATAAAATCTCCTCGGGAGAGGCTATGAAATACGCAGTAACCGGGGGTGTTGTTGATCTGGGCGCCGAGCGTTCCTCGCAGGTATAGATTTCTCAAAAAAACCTTGTGTATGTTTCGTTGGATTTTAATTCCTGCCTGTCTGCTTATTCCCTTGACCGGATGGTGTTGGGGGTTTTATGCCCATAAAAAAATAAATCGGATTGCCGTTTTTCTCCTGCCTCCGGAAATGTTGGTGCTTTACAAAAAACACTTGGTATTTATTGAAGAACATGCTGTTGATCCCGATAAAAGAAGATACCTGGTAAAGGAAGAAGGCCCCAGACATTATATTGATATGGACCAATATGGTCCGGCTCCCTACCTGTCCTTACCCAGGAGCTGGAAGCAAGCGGTAGCGGAGTGTGGGGAAGATAGTTTAAACCGCTACGGCATAGTTCCCTGGTGGATAGAAACCATGCATTACCGATTGATTAACGCTTTTATTAAAAGAGACCTTTTTTCCATCCTTAAATTATCGGCAGAGCTGGGGCATTACATCGCAGATGCGCATGTTCCCCTGCACGCCTGCAGCAATCATAATGGACAAAAAACAGGACAAAGGGGTATTCATGGTTTTTGGGAGAGCAGAATTCCGGAGTTACTGGCCGAATCAAACTGGAATTTTATGGTGGGAAAAGCAAATTGGATCGCTGATCCTTTATCATTTATCTGGGAGCGAGTTTTGCAAAGCGCAGCCGCTGCCGACACCGTATTGAAAACAGAAAAATGGTTAGCGAGAAGGTTTCCATTGGCTCAACAGTATAGTTTTGAAGAACGAAATGGTGTACTGGTCAAGCAATATGCATATGCCTACTCTCTTGCCTATGATCGTTTATTGCGTGGGATGATTGAAAGAAGAATGCAGGAATCCATTAAGGCTGTTGCCTCCATTTGGATCACCGCCTGGGTGCAGGCCGGACAACCTTCATTGGAGCTGTTAACACAACAACAATTTACGTCGGAGGAAATGGCTGCTTTTGAACTACTGCAACAAGGATGGAACAAGGACAGGTTGGCTTACATTTGCCCCGATGACGCTCCATAATTTTAACGCAGGCCCTTCCATTCTTCCTAAAACAGTTTTATCGGAGGCAAGCAACGCTCTACTGGATTTCAATGGATCGGGTCTTTCTATTTTAGAAATTGGTCACCGAACTCCACTATTTATTTCCGTGATGGAAGAAGCAAGAGCATTGGTGCGAGAGTTGATGCAGCTTGACGATGCGCATGAGGTTCTTTTTCTTCATGGTGGGGCAACGCTTCAATTTGTACAAGTGCCCATGAATTTATTAGGCGCTAATCAAGTTGCCAATTACACCGAAACAGGAACCTGGTCTGAAAAAGCAATAAAGGAAGCTCGTTTATTTGGGGATGTTCACGTTGCCGGTTCGTCCTTACACACCGGACATACTACCATTCCAAAGAAACTGGACCTGAATCCATCAGGCACCTACCTGCATTTGACTACTAATGAAACCACCGCTGGCACGCAGTGGCACCAGTTTCCCACTACTATTGGAATGCCTTTGGTGGCAGACATGAGTAGTGATATTATGAGCCGCGTACTTGACTTCAATCAATTTGATGTGATCTATGCAGGTGCACAAAAAAATATGGGGCCTGCCGGTGTGTCGCTAGTAGTAGTCAATAAAAATTGTCTTGGTAAAATTGGTAGTCCTATCCCTGCCTTTATGGATTATCGCTTACATATTCAGGAAGCAAGCATGCTTAACACCCCACCGGTGTTTGCCGTGTATGTCGTGCTGCTTACCCTTCGCTGGTTAAAGGCCCAGGGCGGTATAGCTGTTATGGAACAGAAAAATAAGGCAAAGGCTAAATTATTTTACGACACATTGGATGCGTTGCCGCTGTTTCAAGGGCGGGTTGCCAAGGAAGATCGAAGTATGATGAATGCGGTGTTCTTACTGCAAGAGCCAAAATTGGAAAAAGAATTTTTGACAGCAGCAGAACAAGAAGGCATGGTGGGAATAAAAGGACACCGCAGTGTAGGAGGCTTCCGGGTTTCTCTTTATAACGCATTACCCATTGAATCGGTTCAGGCGATTACATCGTTCATGCACGCCTTCTCAACTAAAAAAGGCTAATATGTCTGTTATCCAACCCTTCAAAGCACTACGCCCCTTGCCCATTCATGCAGCTGCAGTTGCATCCAGGCCTTATGATGTTTTAAATAGCGAAGAAGCAAGAGTGGAAGCCAAGGGAAATGGTCTTTCTTTTTTACAAGTGACCAAATCAGAAATTAATCTGGACCCTTCGATAGATACCCATAGTCAGGCAGTTTATGATAAAGCATTGGAGAATTTAACTCGCCTGCGGCATGAAGGCATATTGCTAGAAGAGGAAAATGCTTGCTATTACATCTATACATTAGTGATGAAGGGGCGCAGTCAAACGGGATTAGTTTGTGTTTCTTCCGTGGACGATTATGAAAATGATTTAATTAAAAAACACGAGTTTACCCGTCCTGAAAAAGAAAAAGATCGCATTGACCATATGTGTACGATTGGTGCGCAAACCGGAAATGTTTTTTTAGCGTACCGTGATGTAGAGGCCATGCACCAATGCATTGAAGATTGGCGTAGTTCACATGCCCCGCTTTTTGATTTTACGGCTGGCGATGGTATTCAACACACCATTTGGCGCGTGAACGATCCGGATACAGTTCAGCGAATGACCACAATCTTTGCGGAGCAGGTTCCTTGCACTTATATTGCGGATGGACATCATCGGGCTGCTTCTGCGGCCAAAGCAGCAACGGCATTTCCAGATAGTCAGAACGCCCGATTTTTTCTAACCACTATTTTTCCGGCCAGTCAATTAGCCATTTTGGATTACAACCGTGTAATCAAGGAGCTGAATGGACATAGCGTTGATTCTTTACTGGCAATCCTAAAAAAAGATTTTATCATATCGCCCTCGGCCGTGGCCGTTAGCCCAACACATTTACATCAGCTTGGTATGTATCTCGAAGGGAAGTGGTATCAACTTGAAGCAAAGGAAGGCACCTATGGAACAGATCCCATTGGCGTATTGGACATAACCATTTTCACTAAGCTGATCTTAGAGAAGCACCTGGATATTGAAGATCAACGAACAGATAAACGCATTGATTTTGTAGGGGGCATTCGGGGGTTAAGCGAGTTGGAAAAAAGAGTGGACAGCGGAGAGATGAAAATTGCTTTTAGTTTTTATCCTGTAAGCATCGAACAATTATTTGCCATTGCCGATAGTGGAAATGTGATGCCCCCCAAAAGCACTTGGTTTGAACCAAAATTGCGTGATGGATTATTAACACACTTGATTTAAGTAATACCCGGTATGATCAAGCAGATTTATTTGCTCTTGCTGTCAGGCATGATCAGCCTGGTTGGTTTATCACAATCTTCTATCAAACAATTACAACAAGCCGCTCGCGACTTTAACAACAGAAGCGATCACGCCAATGCAGTGATTGTACTTCGTCAGGGGCTTAGAGATTTTCCCAAGGCACTAGAGTTGGAGAAAGACCTTGTTCTTTCTTTAACCTTGCAACGCGACTACGCCAGTGCAAAAGAATTGGCACTAGCACTCACACAACGCACGGATGCCGATGTGGTTTGTTTTCAATTGGCAGGTAATGTGTTCAAAGCATTAGAAGAAGTAAAAGAGTGTGAGCAATTATATCAAAAAGGCATCAAGAAGTTTCCGGCCAGTGGCCCCTTATATAGTGAATGGGGCGAACTCCGCTCCTCCAATAAAGACGGAAGAGCTATTGTTTGTTGGGAATCGGGTATTCAAGCGGATCCATCCTATGCAGGCAACTACTATAATGCGGCCTTGCATTATTCAAAAAATAATGAACCCATCTGGGCCTTGTTATATGCAGAGATTTATATCAACATGGAGAGCCGTAGTGATCGTGCGCGCAACATGAAAAAAATTCTTTTTGAACAGTATCAACAACTGCTCTCTAAGCAAACTTACAGGCCCGGGGAAAAAACCGGCGCATTCACACAACAAGTATTTCAGCTGCTTGATAACGCATCCGGACCTTCTCGACAAGGGTTAAACCGGGAAACCTTAACTATGATAAGAACACGATTTGTGTTAGACTGGTTTACTAAAAACGGATCGGCTTATCCATTTAAACTTTTTGAACACCAGCGACAATTATTGCAATCCGGACTTTTTGAAGCCTATGATCAGTGGCTTTTTGCTGATGGCATTGACCCGGAAGGATTTGCACAATGGTCTTTACAGCATGCGGCTACATATACACACCTCCGAGCGTTTTTATTCAACCGTGTATTTAAAATTCCAGTCGGACAATACTACAGAAATCGTTGAGTCGGATAATTTAATATATTAGCAGTTCAACGATTTGCTATGCGTCAAGCTACCCGTCTATTTGACTGTCTTGCCATTAATGTAAAAGAAAATCCATTGGAGGATATGCTGGCTGCCAAAGAGGGAGGTCAGTGGAAAAAATATAGCACAACCACCGTAATAGAAACAGTGAATAAACTGAGTGCCGGTTTACTTTCCGTTGGGGTGGGCTGTGGAGATATGAGTCCGGAGAGGAGGGATAAAGTAGCCATTCTTTCTAAAAATCGGCCGGAGTGGATCATGTTGGATCTGGCAGTACAACAAATTGGCGCTATCCTTACACCGCTCTATCCTACCATAAATGTAAACGAACTTGAATTTGTATTGAATGATGCGCAGGCAAAAGTTGCTTTTGTAAATGATCAGGGCCTTTATTTAAAAGTAATAAGCCTTAAAGATCGATTACCGCATCTAAAATTCATTTACACCTTTGAACATGTAGCCAATGCCACACATTGGAAGGAGTTGCTACAAGCAGCTACCCCTTCACTTATAGAGTCAATTCCTGCTATCAGCGCAAAAATTGGCGGAGAGGATTTGGCAACCATTATTTACACATCCGGAACCACAGGTACTCCCAAAGGAGTGATGCTCTCCCATAGAAATGTAATGACCAATGTAAAGTCTTCCTTACCCTGCTTTCCTCCGGGAGAAAATATGCGAGCGCTTAGTTTCCTACCGCTCAATCATATTTTAGAACGCATGGTTACTTATCTATACCTCTATAAGGGAATTGCTATCTACTATGCAGAAAGTATGGATACCATCGGAGACAACCTAAAAGAAGTTAAACCACATTTGTTTACAACCGTTCCCCGCTTATTGGAAAAAGTATATGATAAGATCATGCTGAAGGGGAATGAGCTAACCGGAACTAAGCGTAAACTTTTCTTTTGGGCACATTCCCTGGCCGAGAAATTTGAGATCAATACCAGTCTCAGTTCCATTTATCAATTTCAGCTGGCCCTGGCCAATAAATTGATTTTTAGCAAATGGAGAGAGGCGCTTGGTGGCAATGTAAAAGCCATTATCAGTGGAGGAGCTGCCTGTCAGGTACGATTGATCCGAATTTTTACCGCGGCACGCATTGTAATTATGGAAGGGTACGGACTAACTGAAACTTCGCCTGTGATCAGCGTAAATCGATTTGATGAAGATGGGCGTGAGTTTGGATCGGTGGGGCCATTTATTGAGGGAGTAGAAGTAAAAATAGCAGAGGACGGTGAGATCCTTTGCAAAGGGCCAAATATCATGATGGGTTATTATAAGCGCCCCGACCTGACCGCGGAGGTTATGCAAGGAGACTGGTTTATGACAGGTGATATTGGCACTTTCTCTGGAAGAGGACACTTGAAAATAACAGATCGTAAAAAAGAACTTTTTAAAACCAGCAGCGGAAAATACGTGGCTCCCCTTCCCATTGAAAGCCGGTTGAAGGAATCAATCTTTATCGAGCAAATGATGGTGATTGGAGCTGACCGAAGATTTGTAAGCGCACTAATTGTACCCTCCTTCCCTAATTTACTTGACTGGTGTCGTCAGCAAAAAATTACAGAAACCAATCCGGCTGCACTCTGTAAACATCCTCGCGTAATCGAACACTACCAGGAACTGGTAGAGAGCTTTAATAAATTTTTTAATCCGGTGGAGCAAGTGAAAAAATTTGCATTACTACCCAACGACTGGGGAGTGGACAGCGGAGAACTAACACCAAAGCTTTCCTTAAAGCGAAAAGTGATCTTAGAAAAATATAAAGAATCGATTGAACAGATTTATGCCTAATGCCCTCTGTTCGAATCACGATGACCCCGTTGCATCATTTTAATAATAAACTGGTCATATTTCTTTTTTTGTTCATCAGTTAGCATATCCTTGACTTTTTGCATATGACTAACTGTTTGTGCATTAATAGCAACATGCCAATTATTGATTTTTTGATTGCTTAGCAACAGTAAGGAATCTGCAGTACTTAAAGTGGCCGTGGTAAACAGGGCTATTTTGACCAAACGAATTGAATCATAGAGCACCCCTACGCGCTTAAAATGCGCCTCGTGTAATATTCGATGTTGCTGCGCCTGCGCTACAGAAAGATCCATCTCTTTGGCAAATAAGGCAGAGATATCCGGCCTTTCACGATTATAAGATCGGTGCGATCTGTTCCTATCTAACACTAAATATATAACCAACCCTGTATTGATTAACAACAACAAGATTACGGCAGTGGTCAAAAAGCGGGAAGAACTTGTGTGCATAGCTATTTATTTAGCAAGGTCCCATTCATAAGAAATTTCCTGATAGGGAGTGGATTCTTGTAGAACGTATTCCTTTTCCCATTGAGACTGATCGTTCAATTCAGTCCATTTTGGTTCATGAGTGCCCGATTGATTTACAAGGAGGTATATGTTTATTGCCAACATAACTGATAACACCAGAATAGCGAAAGCCGGTCGCAGCGTAAACCCTTCTGGAGAAGGTTGTTTGCCCGCTTCCATTCTGGTTCTTAAACGGGAATAGAAATAAGGGGGTAGGGTAGCCCGATTTACCTGATCAAGACTGCCAAGTATCTTTTCAATCTGGTTTGTTACGCCTTGTTTCATAAAACAGAGATTTGACGTTTTATCAAAATAAAACTTTCTCGATTAGGGTGCAGCTATCTTTTTTGCTAAAATTTTTCGAAGATTTAACCGAGCCCGATGAATTAACGATTCAACAGCCGGGAGGGAGATTCTCATAACCTCCGCAATATCCAAATAAGAAAGCCCTTCCAATTTGTGAAGCACAAAAGCAACTTTCTGATTTTTAGAAAGTTGAGCAATGGCAGCCATAAGTTGTGCAGCCTCCTCCTTACGCTCCAAGGACACCCCCGGGTGATTAAAGTCGGAGATATTTTCAACTGGGCTTTCCTGTTCTGTTTCCCACAATCTTTTTAACAATCCAAATCGTTTTTTACTTTTCCGGGCTCTCAGCAAGTCCAATGAGCGTGTGGTGGTAATCCGATAGATCCAGGTGGAAAGTTTAGCTACCGATTTGAAGCTTCCAATGGATCGATATACCTGAATAAAAACCTCTTGGGCCACATCTTCGGCATCGGACTCGTTTTGTACAATCCCCAAAGCCGTATTATACACAAGGTCCTGATATTGCTCTACGAGTGTTCGGAAAGCTGTCTCATCCCCCTGTTTAAGCTGCTCAATTAATGCCAATTCTTCCTGGTGTATCATCCTTTGCTATACAATTTAAGGTGGTTTTTGGTGTTATCTTTGACCCCTTTGATAAACAGCCGCTGTGCTGGATTATCGGTCCCGTAGTTCAATGGATAGAATATCGGGTTCTTAAAGAATCAAGTTCTTTGAATGATTAACCTCAACAATACCAATGGTTTACAGATTTTTATATTCCCAACTGAGCAGTGAAGTGAGCAGTGATTGTAACCGTGCACCACTCAGTTTGGTTAAACAATAACCGAAGTTTATCAAATATGGCCCTGTAGTTTAATGGATAAAACGAGCGTTTCCTAAACGCTTGATATGAGTTCGATTCTCGTCGGGGCTAC
>VGGR01000009.1 GCA_016868585.1 Bacteroidota bacterium | reverse complement strand
AAAAAAATAATATTGCAAGTAACAATCAGCACATTGTGGATACATTATATGCTTTAGCTTTACAAGCACAAAAAGCAGTTGAAGAAAACAAACCACTATCTGAAATCAATTCATTTAATTTTTAGTGTTGAAAAAACAAACTCCTTTATATCGTTTTTTATTTTTTTGCTTTCCTTTATTTTGGGCATGTGCTTCTGGCGATTCTACAACAAAAGCCATCCAAGATTCTATTACCGCAAAAAAAGATTCGGCATTACGCTGTACCAGTAATATTCCTCAGCGTTTTGGTTCTGGCTCCACAACTGATACGACATCAAATGTAAAAGGCGTTGCAGATAAAGCCGGTATGGTACTTATTAATGGCGGACAATTTATAATGGGATGTTCAGACAAAACTGGTCGTGCCGATGAGTATCCACAACATAGTGTAACAGTTTCTATTTTTTGGATGGATACCACCGAAGTAACCAATGCGCAGTTTGCAAAATTTGTAGCAGCAACGGGTTATGTTACAACTGCTGAAAAAAATCCGGACTGGAATGAAATAAAAAAACAATTACCTCCGGGTACACCAAAGCCGGCACCTGAATTACTTGTAGCTTCATCCCTTGTATTTGTAATGCCTACCATACCCGTAGACATGAACAATCCCGCATCTTGGTGGGCCTGGACAAAAGGGGCTAATTGGAAACATCCGCGTGGACCGGGAAGTTCTATTAAAGGAAAGGATAATGAGCCCGTTACACAGGTTTCCTGGGATGATGCAAATGCTTATGCCCGCTGGGCAGGCAAGCGTTTACCCACAGAAGCAGAATGGGAATATGCTGCAAGAGGCGGTTTAAAAAATCAAACATTTCCTTGGGGTAATGAACCCTTAGAAAAAGGTGCTACAAAAGCAAACACTTGGCAAGGAAAATTTCCAAATACCAATACAGGTGCTGACGGATACTTAGGTATAGCACCCGTTGCGAAGTATCCGCCCAATGCATACGGCTTGTATGATATGAGTGGTAATGTTTGGGAATGGTGTTCCGATTGGTATGACGCCAATTATTATGCAGAAGCAGCAAAAAAACAATTGATAAATCCTACAGGTAGCAATAAAAGTTTTGACCCCGACGAACCTACCATTCCTAAAAAAGTAGTGCGCGGTGGATCTTTTTTATGTCACGATTCTTACTGTGCAAGTTACCGTGTATCAGCGCGTATGAAAACGGCTACCGACACCGGACTCGAGCATACTGGATTTAGATGTGTAACAGATGCGTCATCTGAAAAAAAATAATAGCATCTTCACCAGTTAGTGTATTATTTTATCAATCACACACCCCTATAACGGTTCTATTTTTTTCTACTCTTTTTTTGGTTATACTGAATCAAAATTGCGTATGAAAAAATGGATCGCTTGCTGCTTATTTCAAAGGCAAACCACATTTGGATAAATCTAAATCTTACCTCTTTGATGAATTAAACAAGGCAAAACAAGACTTCCTTGATTTTATTGATTCTAACGAAATCATGAATCAAACCATTTCTAATACCGGTGGAGCGAGAGTAGTGGATCAATATCTCCAAATGCATGTTATAAGAATTAAAAAGGTCTCCAGAAAAACCGGAGACCTAATCGTAGTCCTAATGGTTTTAAATAGTATTATTTTAAACCATTATGCTCTTTCTGAGCTTGGGAGTGGAGGCGACCGGATTCGAACCGGTGTCCAAACATATTCGTCGAAAGCCTTCTACATGTTTATTCCGGAATTAATTGTCGGGGGTAGACAGGAACCGGGCAAACCAATCCACCCCGTAGTCGTAATTATCTTGGAAAAGCAGCACGACCGTCCCTTTTGCAAGAGACCAGCTTTTTGCAACCTGTATTATTGGTTGAGTCGGCGGCGGGGCTTGGTAACAGATAAACCGGCCCGGCGGCCCAAATGACTACCTGATCACTGATTAGGCAGCCATGGCATACTGAGTATTGCCATTTATAGTCTCGTATTCAGATTAAACTGCTAATTACGCAACGCAGTACATGCTTATACTTTCAAAGAGCTATGCTGTCAAAACCAAACGCCCCCAATTATCATGCAAAGTTCGCTTATTTTCCCCATCCCAACCAATCGTTGGCATTTGCGTAGATCATCAGGGAAAGTAACAATGCCATTCCTGCGAACTGTGCATATTCTAAAAATTTATCACTAGGCTTACGCCCGCTAATCATCTCATAAAGGGCAAAAAGTACATGGCCCCCGTCTAACGCAGGAATAGGCAAGAGGTTCATAAAAGCCAGCACGATAGAAAGGAATGCAGTAATTCTCCAAAAGGACTCCCAATCCCAAACAGAGCCAGGGAAAATAGAACCCATCGACTTAAAACCACCTACTCCTTTGTAGGCGCCTGTATCAGGATCAAGGATCTTTTTGAACTGATCAATATAGTCTTGCAATTCAGTTTTTGCTTTATTGATTCCTCCTGGTATGGCTGCTAAGAATGAGAGTCGGTTCACCTCTAGTTTAATCCAGCCCAGACTGTCCATATGCTGATAATTATACCCATAAGCCAGAAATCCAATTTTGCCTTCTTCACTTATTGGTAAATGCAAGGCAAGTTCTTGGCCACTCCTCTCCACTATTAAACTTACTGTATCACCTTTATACATGGGCAGTTGTGCCTGAAGTTGGTCATAGAAATCAAACCGCTTGTTGTCGATAGCAAGCATTTTATCCCCAGCCCGAAGCCCAGCTTTAAATGCAACACCAGTATCTGGAACAAAATAGGCAATGGCTGGTCTACGTGCCTCTAAAAATCCTCTACGACCCTTGTCCCTGTTTTCAATCAGCTGACCTATAAGATCCTTGTCAAGGTTTATGGTGATCAACTCCTGACCACGTTGCAGTTGTACTTTTTCACCAAGGATCAACTTACGACGCAATTGCTCAAAATCTTTAACGGGCTGGTTATCTACCGAGATGATACGATCGCCATTTCGAATACCCATTTTGTACAAGGTGCTATCCACTACATGTACCCCGTACTTCATAGAAGAGGTAGGAATTTTTTTATCCCCCCAGATCATCAGAATAAAAGCGTAAATAATAAATGCGACCAGTACATTCATCACCACTCCACCAATCAAAATAATAAGTCGTTGCCACGCTGGTTTACTTCTAAACTCCCATGACTGCGCAGGCTTTCTGAGTGCCTCTTTATCCATGCTTTCATCGATCATTCCGGCGATTTTTACATAGCCCCCCAATGGAAGCCAGCCTATCCCATACTCCGTTTCTCCTTTTTTCTTCTTGAATAAAGAAAACCAGGGATCAAAAAATAAATAAAACTTTTCTACCCTACATCCAAACCAACGGGCCGGAATAAAATGTCCAAACTCATGCAGAATAACTAAAATGGAAAGAGAAAGTAGAAGCTGTGAAGCCTGAAGTCCAACAGCGGACCAATCGATTGCAAGAAGTATCATAGGTTTAGAAACTGCCTTTTCAAAGAAAGTCAGTTATAGATTTATTTGATCAGCCGCGAAGTTACGCGCAGCCGCATCGCTTTCAAAATAATCCTCAAGTGTGGGATGTTGAATAAAAGGTATCCGCTGCATGGTCTTCTCGATAATAGTGGTCATATCTAAGAAGTTAATGCGGTTTTTTAAAAAAGCAAAGACCACAATTTCATTGGCAGCATTCATCACACAAGCCAGATTTCCCCCCTTCTCCAGCGCCTCCATTGCCAAAGCCAAGTTTCTGAATGTTTTTACATCAGGATCTTCAAATGTAAGATGGCGTACGGATTTGAAATCATAACGAGGAAACTGATTGCCAATGCGATTGGGGAATGCCAATGCATATTGTATAGGCAATTTCATATCGGGTAAACTCATTTGCGCTTTTATGCTTCCATCATGAAATTGCACCAGGCTATGAATAATACTTTGCGGGTGAATGACCACTTGAATCTCACTGGGTTTTAAATTAAAAAGCCAACGTGCTTCAATCATTTCCAATCCCTTATTCATCAATGTGGCAGAATCGATTGTAATCTTTGCTCCCATTGACCAATTGGGATGTTGCAAAGCATGTTCTTTTTTTACATTCACTAAATAATTTGTTTTCTTGCCTAAAAATGGACCTCCAGATGCTGTCAAAATAACTTTTTCAATCTTGTTATGCACTTCTCCTACCAAACATTGGAAAATTGCAGAATGCTCAGAGTCAACGGGAATAATGGGCACTTTATTTTCAAAAGCAGTTTGCATCACAATATCACCCGCAATTACCAAGGTTTCTTTATTTGCCAGTGCTATGCTTTTCCTATTTCTAATAGCGGCAAGAGTAGGTCGGAGACCCGCATATCCCACAATGGCAGCCAACATTTGGTCGTAACAATCCAGTGCCGCCACTTCTTCCAATGCAGCCACTCCGGCAAAAACTTTAATAGCTAAAGGGTCCAACGCCTCTTTCACTATCGTATATTTATTGGGATCACCAATCACCACCATATTTGGCCTGAATCGTTTTGCCTGTTCAATGAGCAACTGCTCGTTTTGTTGTGCCGTTAAGATTTCGGCGGAGAACAAAGTTGGGTTGGCGGCTATTACATCCAGCGCCTGTGTACCGATAGAACCGGTTGACCCAAAAATTGCAATACGTTTTTGCATGGAAGGTTGATGCATGAAAGTAGTCAAATGATAATGATAAATGAAAGTAAAACATCGGCAATAACTCGATCGTTACTTAAGCGGGGAACTTTATTTTGTCCACCCAATTTGCCAATAGAACGCATATAATTAATAAATCCGCCCTTGGAAATAACCTGTATTTGAAGGGGGCTTAATATGGAGCCTGTGATCAAATCCTTATAATATACATTTTTCTGCTGCAGATGGCTATCTATGCATTTTGCAAAGGCTTTAATGTCTGCGGGCGGTTGGTCAAATTCAATAAACCACTCGTGACAGGATTCTTCCTGGTCTTTACTTACACGAGGGGCTACAGTAAATTCAGTTACAGAAACGGAAAATTCTTGACAGGCTTTTTGAAGGCTATATTCTACCTCTTCCCCAATAACATGCTCGCCAAATGCTGAGATAAAATGTTTAGTTCGTCCCACTACAATTAACCGGTACGGATCCACGGAAACAAAACGGACTACATCCCCTATTTCATATCCCCATAAACCTGCATTACTGTTAATGATGAGTGAATAATTTTCGCCGACTTGCACATCAGCCAATGAAAGTCGTTTGGGATTATGCTTTCCAACTTCGGATGCCGGTACAAATTCATAGAATATCCCGCTATTGGTGTTGAGCAACAGCCCTTGCTGATCGAGCGTATCCTGAAAAGCAAAAAATCCTTCACTGGCGGGAAATAACTCTATAGTGTCCACCCTTCGTCCTACGCTTTCCAATAGTTTTGTTCGATAGGGTTCAAAATTGACCCCTCCCTGTACCATTACACTAAAATTCGGAAAGAGTTCTCCTACCAGTTTGCCACTTTTTGCGATTAGGGCATCGAAATACATTTGCATCCACGGTGGAATACCGCTTATCAATGTCATATTCTCATTAAGCGTCTCCTCTACAATTTTTGAAAGCTTTGCTTCCCATTCTTCTATGCAATTGGTTTCAAATGAAGGAAGCTGATTGGACCTTAAATAACTTGGCACATGGTGATTGACAATACCACTGAGACGTCCGGTTGGAATACCCCCTACTCTTTCCAACTCAGGAGATCCAGACAGGAAAATCAGTTTTCCATCTGCAAACCTGGTGTTGCCGCTTTCAGCCATATAACATAATAAGGCATTACGAGCAGTATTGATATGGTTGGGGATAGACTCCTTGGTAATCGGAATGTATTTAATGCCACTGGTAGTGCCGGAGGTCTTAGCAAAATACATAGGTTGCCCCTTCCACAATACGTTCTGTCCCCCTTCCTTTATCTTTTCAATCCACGGTCTTAGTCCTTCATAATCCTGAACGCAAACAGATTCCTTAAAAGACTGATAATCATTAATATCTGCCATTTTAACGAACTTCCCGTATTGGGTTTTCTTACCAGTGTCGATTAGTTGGCGTAGAATACGCTGCTGATTGCTCAATGCATCACGCATTTCTTTGCGGATTGTCCGATGGATATAGGCTGCAAAAGGCTTGGCGAAAAATGACTTTATTTTCATGGGCTGAGGCCAATCAGAAAACAGGATCAAAATTAAGAAAGATAAATTGAATGTATCCACAATCAATTATCCTGTCCTATTGGCTTTGAATGAGTTGTATTTTCCGTTGGCAGATTCACCTTTTTCCTTTAGCTTTGCCGTCCTAATTTTTAGTGTATGATAGCTATAGTAAAAGTGGCCGGTCAGCAATTCAAGGTCGAAAAAGATCAAACCCTGTACGTTCCCCATGTTGAAGGCAACGCAGGCGACAAGCTTAACCTTGAAGTTTTACTAGTTGACGCTAACGGTAAATTGTCCATTGGGACTAACCATGGAGTAGCAGTTCAAGCTGAAATACTTGATCAAGTTAAAGGCGATACGGTAATTGCCTACAAACAGAAAAGAAGAAAAGGATTTCACAAAAAGAAAGGACATCGTACCACCTACACTAAAATCAAAGTAGTAAGCATCGCTTAAATATTATTATCCAGTTAAAAAAACACATCCATGGCACATAAGAAAGGTGAAGGTAGTGTAAAGAATAACCGCGACTCACAAAGCAAACGCCTCGGCGTAAAAATATTCGGTGGTCAGCCTGCCGTTTCTGGAAACATCATCGTACGTCAACGCGGGACTGTTTATCATCCTGGAAAAAATGTTGGCGTTGGCAGAGACTTTTCTTTGTTTGCATTGACCGATGGTGTTGTTGAATTCAAAAAAGGACGCAACAACAGAACATTTGTTTCTGTAGCTCCGGCAGAAGCTTAAAGAAACTTTTCGGACAGCTTATAATTTTTTTCAAAAAAATTTGGTTAGTAAAAAAATATGATTATTTTTACTAACGATAACCCATTTTCCTAACACCATTAAATTCAAAACAATGGCTACTAAGAAAAAAGCTGCTAAGAAAAAAGCCGCTCCAAAAAAGAAAGCCGCTAAGAAAAAAGCTGCTAAGAAGAAGAAGAAGTAACACTTCTCTTCCAATTGATAGAAAGTCCTCCGATTACGGGGGACTTTCTCATTTTATCCTATCCCTTCTTACCTTGTGCTTATGGAGAATGTACAGCTTGCGGAACAATTAGAACTGTATGCAAAACTATTGGATATACATGGGGCCAATCCTTTCAAATCAAAATCTTATGCCGCAGCAGCCCTTACAATTGAAAAACTTCCTTTTCTGTTAGTTGGCTCCCCAAAAGAAAAATGGATGACCATACGGGGAATTGGAAACAGCGTAGCCGGAGCAATTACCGAGCTTTTAGAGACCAAGCAGCTGGGCCCACTAGAAGAACTTCTCCGCAACACCCCGGTTGGAGTAGCTGAAATGCTTCAAATAAAGGGCGTGGGGCCTAAAAAAATTCATACGATCTGGAAAGAGATGGGAATAGAATCCATAGGAGAGCTCTTATACGCATGTCAGGAAAACAGATTACTCCATTTCAAAGGTTTTGGTGAAAAAACTCAACAGGCCATCGAAAAGGCAATCCATTTTTTATTGCAGCACAAAGGTCATTTTCTTTATGCTGAGATTGAGGCATTATTGCCTACAATTGATTCGTTTTTACAGCTTCAGTTTGGGAAAGAACAGGTAGCCGTAACCGGAAGCTTTAGAAGACAATTACCCACCCTGGACGAACTTGCGTTTGTAATAGTGGCTTCAAAGGAAACCATCAAGGAAAAATTTTTAACGGCACAACCCCCGGAACTCGTTGACGAAACGGATCAATCTCTTTGCTATAAATTAAAAAATGGATTGGCCATTCGTCTATTTGCATCAACTGATCTCCCGTTGGATTTATTAAAAACATCTTCTACCCCGGATTTTCATGAATGCTTGTTATCGATACCCGAACTTGGAGACATGATTACACCTGCTCACGGCGCTCCCGATGACCCCTTTTTTTTAAAAAGGAAAATTCCTGTTTCCCACCCTGCCCGAAGAGAATCCAAAATACAATTGGAAGAAGCTTATCGATCCACCCCCCTGCAAGAGAATGACATCAAAGGACTAATACATTGTCATAGCAATTGGAGCGACGGAGCTAACACCATTGAAGAAATGGCCCATTCCTGCATGGAAAAAGGTTGGGAGTATATGGTATTGTCAGACCACTCGGCCAGTGCATTCTATGCCAACGGGCTAAAAGCGGATCGGGTGCTTGCACAACATCAACAAATTGATGCGCTAAATAATAAGCTGGCTCCCTTTCGGATTTTTAAATCAATAGAATCAGATATCCTAACAGATGGATCGCTGGACTATGAGCCGGAAGTCCTTGCCAGATTTGACATCGTTATTGCCTCCATTCACAGCAACCTTAGAATGGCTGAAGAAGTTGCTACAAAACGGCTGCTCAGCGCCATAGAAAACCCTTTTACCAGCATTCTGGGCCATCCTACGGGTAGGTTATTATTGTCCAGAGAAGGGTATCCGATTGACCATAAAAAAATCATTGACACTTGCGCCCTTTACCGCGTAGCCATAGAAATTAATGCGCATCCCAGAAGATTGGATCTTGACTGGCAATGGATAGATTACGCCATTGACCGCGGCGTGCTCATTTCAATCAATCCAGATGCACACGCCCGCTCCGGGCTTACGGATGTTAAATATGGAGTGCTGGTTGCGCAAAAAACACGTTTGACTCCTGCTGAGAATCTGAGTAGCTTTACCAGAAATCAACTTGAGCAATGGCTGGTTGAACGAAAAAGAATTTAACTTTCTGCAATGGTTAAAAAAAAGAAACTACTTGCTATTGCCCTAAGTTTTTTTGTTTTTACTGGTTCAAGTTATGGCCAATACTTTGTCGGCAAATCTGCAACTTGGTGTAAAGAAAACCGTCCGCTCAATGCACTAAGACCAGAGCTTGTATACGACAAAGAAAAAATTTGTATCCGAGAAATTTATTGGAGAAAAGAAATGGGTGATTGTGAAAAAGTAGCCAGCCAATTAACCAGTGCTGCTTCCTACGGTTGGATACGCATAAACGAAAATCAATGGATTAGCAAATTTGAAGATCAATTACTGGTTGAAATCCATGAAGTAAATAAAGGATGCCGAACCCAAGTTCACCGGACAGCCTGGACCAAAGAATTATACGAATTATTGCTAAAAAATGAATAAACAACTTTTCGCTACCCTGATATTAATGCTGCTTATGGCCTGTGCCTCTCAACAAGCAACACCGCTTTCCAAAGATGAGGTCAATGCCGTTATGAAAACATTTGACCGGGGATGGGAAACCAAGAACGCCGCCCTTGTTGACTCAGTCCTTTCCCCACAATACCTCTATTTTACACAATCCGGAAGAACCTTTGATCGCGCCTCGCTTATTGCTACAGCCGGCTCGCAAGTATATACATTGCAAACCATGGAGCGAGACTATCTCACCATCCAAATTGAAGGGAATACAGCAGTAGTGAATACCATATGGAAAGGCAAGGGCATTTACCATGGGGAGTCCTTTGACGATCGACAACGCTGCAGCGTTACCATTACTAAATGGAACGGGAAAGTGAAAATTTTAGCCGAACACTGCACTCCGATCAAATAATGGCTTACTTCACCAGCCATTTTTCAATTTCCTACCTTTACATACTTAAAATAATAGCATGAATCGCATTCTGTCATCCATCCTTTTATTTCTTTTATTCTCCAGTGCCGTATCTAGCCAAACTCTATTGGAAAGACCAAAATTAGTTGTAGGATTAATGCTTGATCAAATGCGGTGGGATTATTTGTATCGTTACTATGATCGTTATAGCGACAAAGGCGGTTTTAAAAGATTGCTAAAAGAAGGAAACACCTGCGAAAACACCTTGATCCCTTATGCCCCTTCGGTTACGGCCTGTGGGCATAGCGTTGTTTATACGGGAAGCGCGCCTGCCATCACGGGCATTACGGGTAACGCCTGGTGGGACAAGGACCAAAATAGAACTGTTTATTGTACCGAAGATAAAAATGTAGCAACAGTAGGAAGCAACTCTTCTAAAGGCAAAATGAGCCCTAAAAACATGCTTGTCACTTCTATCTCAGATGAAATAAGGCTGGCTACCAATTTTAAAAGTAAAGTAATAGGAATAGCCATAAAGGATCGTGGCGCTATTTTCCCAGTAGGGCATAGTGCCAATGCGGCCTACTGGTATGATAATTCGGTAGGCAAATGGATTACTTCTACCTACTATATGCCCGCCCTCCCTGATTGGGTAACTCAATTCAATGATCAAAAATTCCCTGACCAATATTATGAAAAAGGTTGGTCATTGCTATTTGACAGTACCACATACATACAAAGCACCTCAGATAACAAAACATATGAGGCCAAACCCCTTGGAATGGGCTTCCCTTATGACCTAAAACAATTCATAGGAAAGGATTATGGTAAACTATCCACTACGTATTTCGGCAATGAATTGACGTTTGAATTTGCCAAAGCTGCCCTTGAAAACGAAAGCCTGGGACAGGATGCCGTCACTGATTTATTAGCCGTTAGTTTTGATTCCCCCGATTATATCGGACACAGCTTCGGTCCTAATTCTATGGAGGCGGAGGATGCCATGCTTCGGTTTGATTTGGCGCTTGGCAAGTTTTTAGCTCTACTGGACCAGAAGATTGGAAAAAATCAATATACCCTGTTTCTCACAGCAGATCATGGAGTAGCACATATTCCTGAGTTCATGCAAGAAAATAGATTACCTGCCGGGCGCGTTTTTACGATTAAGTTGATGGATCGCCTCAATGCATCACTGGAAAAGATCTACAAGATCAAAAAAATCATTTTGAGCGACCATAATTATCAGTATCATTTAAATCTGCATAAACTTGATTCCGCAGGAATAGCCGTAAGTGAGATTATCAACTGGTTAAAAAAAGAGTGCGCTAATGAACCGGGAATTGACCGCTTATTTGCATTAACAGAAACCAACACCATTCCGCTACCGCCAACGATAAAAAAAGCAATTAACTTAGGTTATCATCCGCGTCGGAGTGGCGAAGTCCAACTAATTTTAAAACCAGGATACATTGATGCCAGTGGTACTACCGGCACTACACATGGGCTATGGAATCCTTATGACACACATATTCCACTATTATGGTTCGGCTGGGGAATACAAAAAGGAAAAACGATCCGTGAAACCAGTATGTCTGACATTGCCCCCACCCTGGCCACTTTGCTCCGCATTCAAATGCCAAGCGGCAATATTGGTAGTGCCATTAAAGAAGTGATAAAGTAACCTTACTGAGGCAATGCATTGATAATAGCAGTAAATTCTACGGCATTCAGAGAAGCCCCACCCACCAATCCACCATCAATATCGGGATTGGTAAAAATAGCATCCGCATTATTCCCCTTTACACTTCCCCCGTACAAAATGGGAATGGCTTCGGCAATGACACTCCCATAAGTTGAGGTAAGATAATTACGAATTGCCAGGTGCATTTCCTGCGCCTGCGCTGAAGATGCGGTTTTGCCAGTCCCAATGGCCCAAATTGGTTCATATGCAATAATGAGTTGGGCTATCTGTTCGGGAGTTAATGGAAATAAAGAGTCACTTAGTTGGCTTCTTACATAATCACAAGGATCTCCGTTCTCTCTAATGGTCAATGGTTCGCCACAACAAAAAATGGGGGTAATGGCCTGACTAAAACATAGCTGTAATTTTTCCGATAACTGGGCAGGGGTTTCTTGTTGATATTTTCTGCGTTCGCTATGACCTATAATGCAATACCGAATAGCCATGGAGGCAAGCATAGAAGAGGATACTTCTCCCGTGTAGGCGCCAGAAGACTTATGATAGCAATTCTGCGCCGCTATGGCAAAACCTGATCGTCCCGAAATTAATTGGGCGGCCATGCCAAGGTAGGGAAAAGGAACTGCAATAATAACTTGATGTAATGGAGGAATTGCTGGATTTTGATCCAGCAATTGTTTGATCAACTCTTTCGCTTCATCCCAATTTAAATGCATTTTCCAATTGGCTGCTGCGATTTTTTTTCTCATTACAGATTGTTAATTGATTGAATAAATAGTTTCCAACATCTTTTCTTCCCAGCTGCTGACCGTATGTTCTTTGAGTGCCTTCCAATGCTTAATATCCTCCAGTGCTTTAGGCCACTTGTATGGTGTTATACCATCCTGTCCCCAAGAAAAAGAGGGTATGATCCGTGGGGACAACCCGGGTTCCAATAAAACGGAGCATGGCCCAATTAAGGTGCCAGAATTGATGGAAGTATTGATGCTGGTGCGAACGTAATCTCCCATCATCACTCCGCATTTTCTTCCAACATTAACTTCTCCATGAGGTGTGGCAATGCGTATGGGACCTGCATTGTTTTTGATATTGGAGTTTGTAGTACCGGCACCCAAATTGCACCACTCCCCTATCACGGCATCTCCAATGTATCCATCATGTGCTTTATTGCTGTACCCTAAAAAAATACTATTTTTTATCTCCCCCCCCACCACGCAATGAGGACCAATAGTGGTAGCCCCATAGATCTTTGTCCCCATCTTAATGCAAGCCCCTTCTCCAACGGCCAAGGGGCCCCTTAACATGGCGCCTTCCATGACTACGGCATTAGCTCCAATATAAACAGGACCCTCGGTTGCGTTAATAAAGGCTCCCTCTACCTTTGCCCCTTTTTCAACAAATATCATTTTTGCATTCCAAATTCGATTAGATGTTGAAATAGGCGCAGAATTTCGGCCTTTCGTAAGCAACCGGAAATCATCTTGAACGGCAGTTGCATTTATGCTAACCAAATCCCAAGGATACATTAACTGTTTAATAGGTTTTTTAAATGCAATTGTTCGCTTGATTTGGATACGCTGATTTTTATCCAACTGCTGATGCGTAAAGCAATACATAAATGGACTACCCTGTTGGTCCAGCAAACAATCTCCCGGATGCATTTTTTTAATTCCATTTACCAAAGCTGAGGTGGGCAAAATATTGGCATGAAGTAAAAACCAGGTATCCCCTTTTTTGATTTGACTTAGTTGCACACTTCTGGAATTATCCTTGTAGCTGTCCAATGCTTTATCAAAAGATGTCCATTTTAAGGACCGCTCCCATTTTTCACGAATGGTTAATATGCCAACCCGAATATCTTGAAGTTGACGGGTTAGGGAAAAGGGATACAGCAGAACTGGCTGACAAAACTCTTCTGTGAAAATGATGTACTTATTTCCCACAACAGTAAAAATAATGAGAATGCGGATAGTCTATTAAATAAAAACGCCCCACAGGAGCAGGGCGTTTTCAATACTTACTACTTGTTTATTTTTTTGGCAGCGTATTTCTTTTTGAACTTATCAATACGACCTGCCGAATCTACCAACATATTCTTACCAGTAAAGAAGGGGTGAGACATGTTGGAAATCTCCAACTTAATGAGTGGATATTCATTTCCATCCTCCCATTTTACCATCTCTTTAGAGGCAGCAGTGGAGCGACTAAGAAAAGTATGACCGTTACTCATGTCTTTGAAAACCACCAGACGATAGCTCTCAGGGTGAATTCCTTGTTTCATAAAACTATGATTTTTAAGGCCTTACGGATTTTGCCGTAAGATGAATTAATTGCGGGATGCAAATTTACAATGCAAAGGCACAATAGCCAAATCAATCCCTCATATTCACAAACTGCATAGGCAAGCCCAGATCAGTGGTCCTGCACAGCTGAATGACAGACTGTAAGTCATCAATTTTCTTACCCGTCACCCTTACTAAATCATCCTGAATAGCAGCTTGCACTTTCAAACCTGCATCTTTCACCAATTTGACAATCTTTTTAGCGTCTTCCTGCGCCAGCCCATTTCGAACTTTCACGTCCTTCCGCCATATCCTTCCGCTTTGCACCCCCTCCTTGGAGAGATCAAAAGCTTCAGGAGCAATACCTTGTTTGTTGGCTCGGCTTATCAACACATCAATTAGCTGACGTATTTTCATATCGCCCTCTGCCTCTAATTTTAGCTGGAATGTCTTTTTATCGAGTTCCACTACCACATGGGTCCCTTTAAAATCGAAGCGATTAGAAATTTCGCGAGTGGTAACATTTACCGCATTATCCAATGCCTGTAACTCCACTTTGCTAACGATGTCAAATGATGGCATATGCTGAATTTATAGCAAAGATAACTGCCCGATTACTAACTTGCGGATATGCAAGATTTGAGAATTGATTTCAGGTCCGACACCGTCACTAAACCCACACCTGGTATGGAAGCAGCCATGCAACAAGCAGCGGTTGGCGATGACGTGTTTGGAGAGGACCCCTCGATCAATGCATTAGAAAGAAAAACAGCTGAATTATTTGGAATGCAGGCAGCCATTTTTTGCCCCTCAGGCACCATGACAAACCAAATTTCCATTAAATGCCATACTCAGCCTGGCGATGAAATCATTTGTGACGAAACCTCGCACATTTATCAATACGAGGGGGGTGGTATTGCTTTCAATGCGCTTTGTTCTGTAAAACTCTTGGCAGGAAATTACGGACGAATAACCGCATCACAAATTGAATCTGCCATTCAACCTGACGATGTGCATCGTCCAATTAGCAGACTGGTGTCGCTGGAAAACACCAGCAATCGTGGAGGCGGAAGCTGCTACGATTTTGCCGAAATTCAGCAAATTCGCACAGTATGCAATAAAAATCAATTGGCTTTGCACTTGGATGGAGCCAGACTTTGGAATGCGCTAATTGCAAAAAATGAATCAGCCCTACAATATGGTCAGGTTTTTGACAGTATTTCAGTTTGTCTCAGCAAAAGCCTAGGTTGTCCCGTTGGAAGTTTATTGGTGGGTAACAGTAGTTTCATAAAAAAGGCCCGAAGAATTCGTAAGGTTTTTGGTGGGGGGATGCGGCAGGCTGGTTATCTGGCCGCAGCAGGGATTTACGCATTGGATAACCATTTGGAACGCCTTAGGACCGATCATATACACGCAACAGTGCTTGAGTCCACTCTGTTAACATTGCCCTTTGTAAAGACCGTTTTACCTGTTGAAACAAATATTGTAATTTTTGAATTACAAGATGAGCTGCCAGCCCCTGCACTAGTGAGTAGCATGAAGGAAAAAAGTATTTTAGCTTACGCGATAGCCCCCAATCGAGTTAGGCTTGTCACACACCTGGATATTACACCCGCTATGATTGATAAAACTGTAGAAGAATTAAAAAGATTGAACCATGTTGCCGGCCATTAATCCAGCAAAAACCATTGCTTGGGAAAAATTACGGGTTCATTATAAGCAGCATAAGCACAAAACGCTGCAGCATCTTTTTGCAAATGACCCGAACCGATTTAACAAATTCTCCTGCTCGGCAAAAGACTTGGTGTTAGATTATTCTAAAAACAGGATTACAGAGACAACCATGGACTTACTGGTGGCGTTGGCAACCGAGTGCCAGCTGGAAGCATCCAGGTCCTTGTTGTTTTCAGGTGCTGCCATTAATGCAACTGAACATAGAGCCGTGCTGCATACTGCACTTCGGAATTTTAGCAAGCAACCCGTATTGGTGGAAGGAAAAAATGTAATGCCCGAGGTAAAGAAAGTGCTACGTCAGATGAAAATTTTTTGCGATCGTATCCATCTGGGCAAGCACCGGGGCTATACAGGTAAGCGGATCAAGTATATTGTAAACATTGGAATCGGGGGTAGCGACTTAGGGCCACTAATGGTTACCGAAGCACTTAAACCCTATTGGAAAAAGGGAATCGAGACCTTTTTTGTTTCTAATGTGGATGGAAGCCATATAGCCGAAACCTTGAAAAAACTCGACCCTGCTGAGACACTTTTTCTAATTGCATCAAAAACATTTACCACACAAGAGACCATGACCAATGCATTTACAGCAAGGGAATGGTTTTTGAAGAAAGCAAAAAAGGAAACTCATATAGCCAAACATTTTGTGGCATTGAGCACAAATGAGAAGGAAGTGTTAAGGTTTGGTATTGATAGTAGAAATAGGTTTACTTTTTGGGATTGGGTGGGAGGACGCTACTCACTTTGGAGTGCCATAGGCCTTTCCATTGCACTTTCCATTGGTTTTGATTCCTTTGCTGAGCTTCTTAAGGGGGCACATCATATGGATAATCACTTTAAGAATGCTCCTCTAAAAGAAAATATGCCGGTAATTATGGCCTTGCTGGGAATATGGTATACCAATTTTTTTGGTGCACAGACCGAAGCCATCCTGCCTTATGACCAATACCTTCATCGATTTCCTGCCTATTTCCAACAAGGAAATATGGAAAGTAATGGAAAACAAATTGACCGAAGCGGCAAGCCTGTTTCTTACGCAACGGGCCCTATCATTTGGGGAGAGCCAGGCACCAACGGGCAACATGCCTTTTACCAACTGATTCATCAAGGAACCCCGCTAATCCCTTGCGACTTTATTGCTGCTGCGCAATCGCATAATCCCATTGGGGACCATCATCAAAAATTGATGAGCAATTTTTTTGCGCAAACAGCGGCACTGTTGCATGGAAAATCAGCTTCGGCAGTAAAGCAGGAACTGATGAAGCAAGGGATTAGCTCAGCGGCCATACAAAAGTTGACACCCTTTAAAGTTTTTAAAGGAAATAAACCCACCAACTCAATACTGGTTAAAAAATTAACCCCCTTTACTTTGGGAGAGTTAATAGCCCTGTATGAACATAAAATTTTTACACAGGGCGTTATTTGGAACATCTATAGTTTTGACCAATGGGGAGTAGAACTTGGCAAACAATTAGCCAATAAAATCCTTCCTGAGTTGCAAGACGATAAGCCAATAAAGAGTCATGACTCCTCTACTAATGGGCTTATTAATGCCTATAAAAAAATGCGATAATTCCAGCGGCTTCAGATCCCCTGCTAACTTACCCTTGCCATTTACACGATTACTTTAACGTGTTCTCCTATAGGCCAAAAAAAGCCCCTGGTTTTCCAGGGGCTTTTGGTTTTAGTTTACTGCAGAAAGATTACTGCACCAGAACAAGACCGGCAACAATCTTTCCGCTGTACGCATGTGCAACTTTTACAACGTAAGTTCCACGGGCAGCACCACTCAGATCCACATCCATTCTCAGGTATGGAGATGAAGTGTAAGTAAGATCAAAAGTTTTACTAGCCACCAACTGACCAATAGCGTTATATATGGAGATAATGCGCTTTTCATTCATATCACCAGCATGGTAATATCGAACTTGGAAGGCACCCGCGGTTGGGTTCGGATAGATCCACAATTTGTCAGAGGCCTCAGCACCGATAGCGAGCACATTAGAGCGGTTCACACAACCGTTCACGTCGCGAACTGTTGCTTGATAATTGCCCAATCCGTCAATATTAACTACCTGCGTGTTTCCAGTACCACCAATGGTAGCACCATTCAATGACCAGCTCCATGTTGCAGCAGCAGGAGTGCTGATTCCTGTGATTGTAGTGGTTTTACCAGGAGTCAGGTTAGTGGTTGGTGAAGTAAGTGTAATGGATGGCAATGCATTTACTACCAAAGTAGTGCTACCGGATGCCGCAATAACACAAGAGCCAGAACGTGAAAGGATACGATAACGTATGCCATTCATCGCTTGAGTGGTTGAAGCCAAAGCTAATACTGGGGTAGTTGCTCCGGAGATGCTGCTCCAAGTTACACCACCATCGGCACTTTGCTGCCACTGGTAAATAGGTGCTGCATTAGTTGCAGGAATTGCATCATGTGTAGCGGTAATTGTAAACCCGCTTCCAACGCATGTTGCAACTGTGGCAGGTACTGACAGATTGCTGATTGGCAACCCTACATTAACAGGCACTTGAGCAGGCGTTGATGTACAAGGTGATATGGTAGAGTTAAAGAATACTGAGTAAGACGTGTTAACATTAGGACGAACATAAATGGTATCCTCACGAGTACCATTGTAAGCCACTAAACCAGCAGCATCCAAGAACATGGTCCCTACTGCTGCAGGAGTAGCTGTCCATACACCCTCACCATAGCTTGGGATCACATACGTAACAGCAACTGACCATGCAGTCAATGTACCAATGTCACCACCATAACTATCACGCAGGGCTAGTGTATAAGTACCAGCAGCAGGCCCGTATAAAGCAGCCCAGCTTGTTGTTGTAACTGGCATACCAGAAGTAGATGCCTGAGCAGTAGCATAACGATCCGCACGGAACGTGCCCGTAAACGGAGAAACAGCTGATGATAATGCTGCGGTACCCAATGAACTAATCACGGTATTGACCATTCCGTTTCCAGGACCATATCCTGTATTACTAATGTAATAATCAAGATTTAATACTTGTCCATTAGGAGCACGCAAAGCAATTGCCAAGTCACCAGGCCATGTGTGATCAGGTATGCTGAATTTAACAGCCAGGTTAGTGATTGTTGCACCGGCAGGAAGACCGGCAACAGTAATATTACTTGAATTTCCAGCAGCATTTGCGTCAGGTATTGCCTTAGGCACATCCGTTGATGTAAATGTAGAGGTCATTGGCGCGGATGTGGAAGCAAAGTTGGTGATGGTCAAACGCTGAAGATCGCCACGGCAAATGGTGGCAGAAGCAGGGCTAACATTTGTCTGAACAGGGTTAACTGTAAACGTTGCGCTGTTGCTAGGCGTTACACCTGTGCAAGGTCCGCGGAGAATACTTCTGATTTCGTAACCGCTCCAGGTAGTCGGTACGTTTGTAAATGTTAATGTTGAAGTTGTGGCACCACTTACCACACCGCCATTTGGCAATTCCTGCCATGCAGCAGTTGGGCTAGTTCTGAACTGCCAAGTGAAGAGAGGTACTGAGCCAGAGGCCGCAACTGTGAAAGTGGCATTACCACCACAGGTAGTCGTTGCATTAGCAGGCTGTACGGTGAAAGCATTCTGCACACAGGGTTGAATGTTAACCGTATAATCTTCAACCTGACCGTAGGTAGAATTTCCACAGGGTGTAATGTTCGGACCAGCAGCCGCATCATGCATGCGTACACGCATGCGTGTGGCACCCAATGTAGCAGAACCAGAAATGGTTATGTTACCTACATGAGGCCCAAATCCACGTGCAGAGACATACACTGCTTCACCTGCATCAAAGAAGTCGCCATCCTGATTGAAATCAATCCATACACGAACTTCATCTGATGAGAATGCGCCTGATATAGAAACTGAGATGGGTAAAGTTTGACCAGCAATCACGTTTGTGGATAGTGAAGTAAAGTTTTCATACCCAGCTGTTGAAGTTGAGTTATTATTAATAGTTCCAAATGTAACATTTGAGATTTTTTCAAAAGCAATGCTGGTTGCTCCCGCTAGACAATAACAAGAAGTGGGAGGCGAAAGTGCAACTAGAACAGGCGTTGATGTGCCTGTATTTCCGGAGCAAGTTACTTGGCAACGGTAATATCTTGCTGCTGTTTGATTAGTCGAATAAGTTGAGTTTGTTGCTCCAGTAACAGTTGTCCAGGTGGTTCCATCAGCAGAAGACTGCCATTGATAAGTCACACCTGAACCGATGGTAGGATTCTGTAAGGACAAATTGAAATTTATTGCAGGGCAAACAGTAGTAACGGAAGAAACTGTATTTCCGGGTGCAGGTGTACCAGCGCATGGAGTAGTGAAATAATTAATAATAAAAGGCATTTCTTGAGGGTTAACACCATCAAGTAAAGAAGTCCAAGCGCCGGCGGCACTTCTTTGCTTTGCATTTCCGCCAGGAGGAAACTGAGAACCAACAATAGTTACATTAGGACAAAAATTAGAGGCCGGCCCACCTACACTCCACTCAACCCAATAATTCCCCGTAGTCAGTGTAACTGAAACAGTCGCTTCAATCGCGAAAATATGCCGTGTGGTACCTGGTTGTGCATTAAAAATGCGGTACATGGAAGCGGAAGAACTGGCTAAAAAGCGGTTGGTAGTTCTATCACCAAAAACCGGAGTTGGGTTGCCAACAGATGGATCTGTGTTGTAGATAGCAACCCTGACGTTATTAAAAGGGGATGTAGTCCCTGCATATCCAGTTGAATATGCAAAGAAAGTCATTTTGCTTACGGCCCAGGAGCCAATCACAGAAAAATTATCTGCTACTGAAAACCCAGTAGCAATGTTAGCACCGTATCCCGCTATGGTGTTACCAGTTTGTACTTCACTCCAAGCAAACCCAGTTGGGGCAGCGGCACCGTTTGAAGAGGTTGTACCAGTAGAGAGCGGACCATTGCTGTAGGTTTGCGCAAATGTCACAAACGAAAGAAGTACGAACAGTAGTGAAAAGAAAAGGCTCAACATTAAAGAACTTGTCTTTTTTAGATAAGTAAAGTTTGGTTGCATAGATACTGTTTTGGTTATTAGAACACTCTGCATCAAGAAACTATAAATTTAGATGCGGAAGATAAACGATTTTTTTTAAAACTTTTAACAAATGCAAAAAAAGTCATAAGTCAGCCATAAAACAATGATTATTAGTGTCTTAAATAGCTACCATTTATCAACGCCCTCGGAGTTAATTTGACCTGAGCTAATTTCTGTATTTGATTTAGGCAATTCGGCGTTTTCTTGGGGAGGAACAGGAGTTGAACTTTCTTCCTCCGTTTCAACATGATCAAATGCATCAAAATCAAAATTGGGCATCAACTCCGTTTTCACATAATCAACGACTTCCCCTAATGCCTTTACAAATTTGTTGAAGTCTTCTTTGTAGAGAAAGATTTTATGACGATCATAACCATTATCATCAAAACGCTTTCTGCTCTCTGTAATGGTTAAGTAGTAATCGTTACCCTTAGTGGCGCGTACATCAAAAAAATAAGTTCGCCTTTTCCCCGCCCTCAGGCGTTTGCTATAAATGCTATCCATTTTCCTTTCGTTATTCTCGTAATTCACAGTGGTAAATTTTGCCGTTTAAATATTAATTTTTGGTGTACTACAAATATAAAAATCTTTGGAATACACCCAAAATAATGGGTTGTAATGCGCCTATCGATTTATTGATGAAAAGGCACTCAAGCTAATCATACTCATTGATTTGGTTAAAAATTGACCTTGTCTTACATTCGCGCCGGAGAGATGGCAGAGCGGTCGATTGCGGCGGTCTTGAAAACCGTTGAGGGTAACACCTCCGGGGGTTCGAATCCCTCTCTCTCCGCCAAGCGGGGATATTAGCGTCAAGAACGGTGATGAGTTGCAGGATAGGCACTTCACCCTACTCTCTTTCCGTTTATCTTAACACTTATTTCTTTAAGCGGCTTTCGTAAGCACTTATCCATTCCTTCACAGTCATTTTTTTCATTAATTCTCCAATGAGTTTGTAGGGAATGTCGGTAATTTTTTTAAACCGTATACAACTCTTACCCATATCCAATTTTTGATTGGTGTATGTGGGGTATTCCCTGACAAACCAGTCGAACAAGTTGGGGTCTGAATACAGACCCATATGGTAAAAGTTTATGGAGTGCTTTTGCGAAGCAATTCCGGCGAATGGCAATGGCTCAATTGGCTTGCAATGATAGCCATTAGGGTAAAGAGAATGCGGCACAACATATCCTATCCGCCGGAACATTGGCGAGTATTTCATTTACTGAATTTATTCTATCCACTTAGTGCTGATTTAGTGAATAATCCAAGATGCCTCTCTAAGACCGGAGGGTAGAAGATTTATTTTTAACTGCACTTTTCGGCGAGCGGACAAAGTCTGCTCAATTTTCCCTTTAAGGTTATCATGCAAAGCGTAAGGCATGTAGATGGATGTGCTGTTCCCTTCCTGTGCTACAGCGTACTGAATTTTATCGTTAAGACCATAAAATATCAACTGAAATCCAGTACGACCACCTCCAAGCTGCAGCGGATAAGTTACTCGGAGACTGTGAACATAACTTTCAAATGAACCATCCGCAATGTTTGATACAGTGAAACTGGGCAAACCCAGTCCTACTACCTCATAAACTTCCTGTTGCGGACTCGCCACCCTGGCCGCCTTGAATAACAAGCTTTCCTGTTGACGACCCAGCATATCGGCAGTTTGTTGTGCTTGACTATAACCGAAGGATAAGAGTTGAACTAAAACGGAAACTAAAAGGGTTCCAGAAATTTTGTTAGCGTGTACCATCATTAAATATTTTTGTAAAAATAATACATTAAATCTATTTACACAGCACAAACATGCCCCCCTGAGTGTGATTGGGTTAACTTTGAAGCAATGATCGTTAGAATTCTTCAGACTTTATTGTTGAGCATTTCCTTACAATTAGGAACCTGTACGCAACAAAATGGTCTTGGACATTTCGAGAATGAATTTCTCGCTAAAACAAATAACAACATGGAAACGGCAACTTTTGCAAATGGATGTTTTTGGTGCACCGAAGTAATTTTTGAGGAACTAAAAGGAGTGATAAACGTTGTATCAGGATACTCGGGAGGGCAAACGAAAAACCCAACTTATAAAGAAGTCTGCGCTGGCACAACGGGGCATGCCGAGTGCGTACAAATCACTTTCAACCCCAGCGCAATCAGTTACGATGAACTCTTGGAGGTTTTCTGGAAAACGCATGACCCCACTTCGCTGAACAGACAAGGCAACGATATAGGCACGCAATACAGAAGTGCAATTTTTTATCACACCGAAGAACAAAAACAAAAAGCCACACAATACAAAAAGGAACTAAATGAGAGCGGCGCCTGGGCAAATCCAATTGTGACAGAGATCTCACCCTTTACTATTTTTTATCCTGCGGAAAATTATCATCAACAATATTTTGAAGTAAATGGTGATGCCAATCCATATTGCCAGTTTGTAATCCAGCCAAAATTGGAAAAATTTAGAAAGGTTTTTGCTGATAAAAGGAAGATTCAGGCGCAGAATAACTAAGAGTGGGGTAAATTAGCCTACCAACAAGTTACCGCCATGCTAATAAAAAGTATTTCGTGGGTTTTAGTTTGTATATATGTGTTTATTGCTGTAGCAACTACAACAGCTGCAGCACAGCCAACCCCATCGCCGTTCAATTTTGATGATACGCTGCGAGGAACAATTAACAAGGATAGAAGTTGGTGGAACGTGCTTCATTATTATATCACCATAACCCCTGATTTTCTCCGCAAGGAACTCAAAGGCACTAATAAAATTCGCTATGCATCAACTGGAAGAACTAACTCAAAAATGATGCAAATTGATTTGCAGAGTCCGCTCACGATCGATAGTGTAATTCAACACGGAAAAGCTGTTTCGTTTATTAAAAAAGGAAAAAACACCTGGCTCATCAAAACTGATAGACACAAAAAAAGCAATACGGACTCGTTGGAGATTTATTACAGTGGCAAACCAAAAGTTGCAAAAAACCCACCCTGGGATGGCGGCTGGATTTTTACTACTGACAAAAAAGGTAGACCCTGGATGACCGTTGCCTGCCAAGGCTTGGGTGCCAGCGTTTGGTACCCCTGCAAGGACCACCAGAGCGACGAGCCTGACCAGGGTGCAAGCATAAAAGTAATTGCCGCAGATAGCTTAACCGCTGTTGCAAATGGCAGAAGGCAAGCAGTTGAAAAACTAGCTGCTGGCAAAACAGCAACAACCTGGAGCGTTGTAAATCCTATCAATAATTACAATATTGTTCCATACATAGGTGCCTACACCAGTTGGACGGACAATTATAGTAGTAGTAGCGGAAATCCCCTTGCTTTATCCTATTGGGTTCTCGACTACAATTTGGAGAAGGCAACGCCTCAGTTTAACAGGGATACAAAGAGAATGTTAGCTGCCTTTGAATATTGGTTTGGCCCCTACCCTTTTCAAGTTGACGGTTTCAAGTTGGTAGAATCTCCACACTTGGGAATGGAACACCAGAGCGCAATTGCCTATGGAAATGGGTTTGGTAACGGATACAGAGGCCGTGATCTTTCTGGTACGGGTTGGGGCAAAGATTGGGACTATATCATTATTCACGAAAGCGGACATGAGTGGTTTGCCAACAATATCACAACAAAGGATATCGCAGACATGTGGGTTCACGAAGGTTTTACGATGTACAGCGAGGTCCTTTTTATTGAATATCACTATGGCAAAAAAGCAGCGGATGCCTATTGCCATGGCATTCGTTCTAAGATCAGAAATGACCGACCCATAGTGGGGAGCTACGGTGTTAATCATGCGGGCAGTGGCGATATGTACAACAAGGGAGCAGGCCTGATTCACCATATTCGTACCATGATCAATAACGACAGCTTATTTCGGGCAATTTTACAAGGGATGAATGAGGAGTTCTATCATAAAACAGTGGATTCAAAAGAGATTGAGGACTATTTCATTAAAAAAACAGCGTTGCCGCTTTCCCCGGTATTTGATCAGTATCTGCGTACGACTAAAATTCCCGTGTTGGAATATGCTGTTCGAGAGGGAGCGCTTCATTATCGCTTCACTAACTGCGATCCTGAGTTTGCAATGCCCGTATTACTGGATAATAAACCCATGCAAGAAATACTCGTTAACACAGGATGGAAGCAGATCTTGATCGATCACAATTTCTCAGCAGATTCAATTTCCGAAAATTATTATTTTACAAAAAAAAGAGTTGAGTTATAACGCCATCGCATGAGTAGTATAAGGAAACAAAGCATTCTATCCACCTTGGTGATTTATGGAGGTTTTGGTATCGGCCTGCTTAATACATACCTTTTTACTCGAAAAGAGTTTTTTACGCAGGAGGAATTTGGGCTTTACAACGCCTTGATCGCAATCACCTTGCTGCTGGTAGCCATCGGTAACTTAGGTGCCCCCTACTTTATTTATAAATTCTTTCCGTACTACAGGGACCGGTCAGTACCAGAAAAGAATGATCAACTAACCATTGCAATTACTTTAGGAATGGCTGGGTTTGTGTTATTAATTTTTGCCGGTCAGTTAATAGCGCCACTGATTATTCGGAAATACGCTACCCATTCTCCTCTGTTAATTGAGTATTTCAATTGGGTGTATCTATTGGCTGGCGGGCTGCTCCTCTTCAATATTTTAGAAGCGTGGGGATGGCAACAAAAAGGGTCAGTAGTAAGTAACTTTCTGAAAGAGGGATTTTGGCGTTTGCTCATTCTATTCTTGATCCTTTTTTATATCGCCGGGTGGATAAACAACTTTGCTCATTTTGTCAAGATCTTCTCATTTAGTTATTTGACTATTGGCCTGTTATTACTAGCTCATCTCCATCATAAGAGAAAGTTATCTGTACCTTTTCAAGTTAGCTCACTTTCCAGACGACTTAGAAAGCCAATTTTCAATTACACAGGCTTTACCTATGCAGGCACACTGATTTTTGTTATTGCCCAAGTGTTTGATTCAATATTAATTCCCGCAGTGCTCGAAAATGCATTAGCACAACTAGCCATATATTCCTTAGCACAAAACATGGCTTCTATGCTTCAGGCTCCACAGCGCGGTATTATCGCAGCTGCAATGGAACCGCTTACCAGCGCCTGGAAACAAAAAGACCATCAAGTCCTTCAACGCATCTATAAACAATCATCCATCAATCTTTTTTTATTCGGCATATGCTTCTTTGGTTTATTTGCGATCAATTATAAGGACGCCATCATTACACTTGGAATAAATCCTGCATTTTTAAGCGGTTTCGCTGTATTTATTATTCTGGGGCTAACGCGCATAATCGATATGGGTACAGGCATCAATTCGCAGATTATTATCACCTCTCCGCGCTGGCGATTTGAATTTATCAGCGGAATCGCGCTGTTGCTTTGTATCCTTCCCCTGAGTTATTACATGACTAAATCCTATGGCATTGTGGGCACCGCAATTGCGCAACTACTTTCAATTGCTATGTACAACTGCTTAAGAGTGCTATTTCTCTGGTATAATTTCAAACTTCAGCCTTTCTCAATTGAAACCATTAAGGCGCTGGTATTATTTAGTCTGTTGACCCTAATTACGTATTTTCTTTTTGCTGAACATCTTGGCTGGCTATCCTTAACAGGAAGAAGCTTTTTCTACCTGATAGGGGCCGTATCCGGAGTTTACTACCTTAATCTGACACCAGATATGAAGCCGGTTTTTAATACCCTGAAAAAAAGGTTATTTAAAAGCTGATACCTATTGAGAGGACTTTGGCACTCTCCTAGCCCCCGCAAAGCGGGTTGAAAAATAAGGTTCACTTCGACTACTCACTACCACTCCATTGCTGGAAGAGGCATGAACAAACTTATTGTTCCCAAGATAAATGCCAACATGAGAGACAGCACGACCTCTTGTTCGAAAAAATAGTAAATCACCTATCTGAATTTCGGACTTGTTAACCTTTGGGTATTGTTGATATTGTTCGCGGCAGGTACGAGGAAGGTGAATTCCAGCATATGCGGAAAGCACGGAAGCTGTAAAAGCGGAACAATCTATCCCTTGTGCAGTAGTACCCCCTTTTCTATAACGAACCCCCATCCAAGGATCAATTGCCGCTAAAAGTTTGGAGTCTGGAAGCAACAGCAAGTCTTGTTCCAACAGTACAGCATATTTAAGCTGTAAGGCAGCGGTTTCACCCTCTTTTGAAAAGACTGCCGTGTTTATAGCACCAGGGGATAGGGCAAGTTCATCCAACTTTTCTACAATGCTGTCAGTTGAGATGGAATGAGAAGAACCGGAAAGCACCCATAGGGGTTGTTGAACAATTTTCTCCTCTTGTTTGATGGGCAATGGATCCATAAAAGCAAGGGGAGGATTAACTGAAGCCACCACCAACGAGGTGGACCTGTTAACTGAAGAACGCTTTACCTCAGGCAGTTTGGCGCCTAGGTGCTGAATTATGGAGCACCCAGATAGTAGCAGTCCCATCAAAAAGAACCCCGGCAGAATAGTATATGAAAACGGTCGCAAAGTTGGTTTAGTGAAGATTTTGCAAAGGTAACTAACTTAGCTACTTTGCCGATCCGCTATGCAGTTTTCACACCTTCATGTTCACACACAATATTCCTTGTTGGATGGTGCCGCATCCATCCCCTTGCTTTATAAAAAAGCTATTGCTAATCAAATGCCTGCACTGGCCATCAGTGACCATGGCAATATGTTTGGTGTCTTTGAATTTGTAGCAGAAGCTTACAAAAATAAAGAGGCTAATGGTAAGTTAAAAGTGAAACCTATTGTAGGATGCGAATTTTACCTTACTGAGAACAGGCATCAAAAAACCTTCACAAAGGAACAGCGGGATAAAAGGATGCATCAGATTTTATTGGCAAAGAATGAAGAAGGCTATCGAAATCTCATCAAGCTTACCTCATTGGGTTTTGTAGAAGGCCTATATGGAAAATATCCCCGAATTGACAAGGAGCTTATCCAAAAATATCATCAAGGACTTATTGCAACCACCTGCTGCCTGGGGGCATCCGTACCACAAGCCATCCTTCGCAAAGGTCAAGACGAAGCTGAAAATGAATTTAAATGGTGGTTGCATTTATTTCAGGAGGACTTTTATGTTGAGCTCCAACGGCATGGTTTGCCTGAACAGGATAAGGTGAATGAAGTGTTGCTGCACTTTGCCAAGAAATACAAGGTTAAAGTAATTGCCAGCAACGACAGTCATTACGTGGAGCAAGATGATTTTACCGCCCACGATATTCTCCTTTGCATCAACACGGGGGCACTGCTGGCCACACCCGCCATTCGTGATTTTGCGGACGATGATATCCATGTTAAAGACAAACGATTTGCCTTCCCAAACGATCAGTTCTTTTTCAAAACAAAAGAGGAAATGGCAAAGGTATTTGCCGATTTACCCGAAGCATTAGATAACACCAATGAGATCGTAGACAAGGTGGTTCCCCTTAACCTGACCCGGGATATTTTACTTCCAAATTTTCCAGTTGAAAAGCAATTTCAAATTCACAGCAAGGAAGAGGTCATTGGAAAAAATAAAATTTCACCAGATGCCAATAACCAATGGGAATACCTGAAGCATATTACTTATGAAGGGGCCAATAAAAGATATACCTCGGTAACGCCTACGCTAAAGGAGAGAATTGAATTTGAGTTGTTCACGATCAAGACAATGGGCTTTGCCGGGTACTTTCTGATTGTAAGTGATTTTATCAAAGCAGGTCGCGAGAAAGGAGTTTTCATTGGACCAGGACGGGGATCTGCAGCGGGTTCAGTGGTAGCCTACTGCATTGGTATCACCAATATAGACCCTATCAAGTACAATTTGCTATTTGAACGTTTCTTAAACCCGGATCGAAAGTCTATGCCGGATATCGATACAGACTTTGATGATGAAGGCAGACAGAAAGTCATTGACTACGTTGTAGAAAAATATGGCAAGAATCAAGTAGCGCAGATCATTACTTATGGAACGATGGCGGCAAAAATGAGCATCAAGGATGTTGCGCGCGTCATGGATCTGCCATTGCCGGAGTCAAATGCACTTGCCAAATTAGTGCCGGAAAAACAGGGTATAGAGCTCAGAAGAATGCTGCACGCTCCTTTAAAATCAAAAGAAGGCGAAAGGTCATTGGAAGAAAAGGAAGCCCTTTCCAATGACGAACTAGAGAACGTAAAAAAATTAAGAGAGCTGTACAAACAAACCGCAATTCCTGCAGGCCGGGTACTACGGGAGGCAGAAAGGCTCGAGGGTTCTGTTCGTAATACAGGTATTCATGCGGCGGGTATTATCATAGCCCCTACCGATTTAACAGAATTGATCCCCATTGCTACCACCAAGGATTCTCCACTATGGGTTACACAAATTGAAGGGACTGATATCGAAAATGCCGGCATCATTAAGATGGACTTCCTTGGGTTGAAAACCCTTTCCATCATCAAAAATGCATTATCCCTGATCAAACAATTACACCAGCTAGAAATTGATATCGATAAGATCCCATTGGACGACCCCAAAACTTATGCACTCTATCAACACGGTTCTACGGTTGGCACCTTCCAGTTTGAAAGCCCGGGAATGCAAAAGTACTTACGGGAACTAAAGCCGGATCAATTTGAGGATCTGATTGCAATGAACGCCTTGTATCGCCCTGGCCCAATGGCTTATATACCCAATTACATCGATCGTAAACATGGACGGGAATCCATTAGTTATGACTTGCCAGAAATGCAGGAATTTTTGGAAGAAACCCATGGCATCACCGTGTATCAAGAACAGGTGATGTTATTGGCGCAAAAACTTGCCGGATTTAGTAAAGGAGATGCCGACGTTCTTCGAAAAGCAATGGGGAAGAAGAACAGGGAGACATTGGACAAGATGAAAAAGCAGTTTATCAAAGGCGCCACCGCTAACTTATTGCCGCCTGAACGATTAGAAAAAATCTGGTCTGATTGGGAGGCCTTTGCACAATATGCGTTCAACAAATCGCACTCAACTTGCTATGCATTGTTAGCTTATCAAACGGCTTATTTAAAGACTCACTATCCGGCAGAATATATGTCTGCCGTACTTAACAATGCCGGCAGCATAGAAAAGATCACCTTTTTTATGGAAGAATGCCGGCGTATGGGAATTAATGTGCTTGGCCCTGATATCAATGAATCCCTCAAAGGATTTGCGGTGAATAACAAAAGGGAGATCCGGTTTGGGTTAGGTGGTCTGAAAGGAGTAGGTGAAGCTGCAGTAGAAAATATCATTGAAGACCGAAATAAAAAAGGACCATTCAAAGACATCTTTGATTTTATTAAAAGAGTCAACCAACGCTCTGTAAACAAGAAAACATTAGAGAGTTTAGCTTATGCAGGGAGCTTTGATTGTTTCCCATCACTACATCGAGCACAATATTTTACAGTGGCTCAAGGGGAGGATGTTACTGGACTCGAAAAGATTATCCGTTACGGTCAATTGATGGGACAACAGCAAGCAAGCACCGCTAATACCTTGTTTGGAGATTTGCCTGTGACTATGGAGATCCCCCCTCCCCGTATGCTGAATGTGGCCCCCTGGCCATTGATGGTTCAACTGGACCATGAAAAAGAAGTGGCAGGCATTTACCTAAGTGGTCATCCCTTGGACAATTACAAGTTCGAAATTCAGCATTACCGCGTTACCACCATTCGTGATTTTCTTTACTTCAGAGACGCTATACGTGAACAGTCAAACCCAGGCAGGCCCTTTCGGATTATTGGTTTAGTGACCGACGCACAGCATCGTATCGCTAAAAGCGGAAATAAGTATGGCAATTTTATTATAGAGGATTATACAGGCAAAATGGAGTTTCCACTATTCAGTGACGATTACATGAAAATCTCACCCCTCCTGCAAACAGGCAGTACCGTATTAATAAATGGATTTTTAAAGCAACGCTACAATCATGACGAATTTCAATTTAAAGTGATGGGGGTTACATTGGCTGAAACAATGATGGGTAGTCTGACAAGCATGTTGCAAGTGGATGCTAAACCGCAGGATATCAATGATGAAATAATTGAATTTTTAGGCAAGTACTTCAAGAACAATCCAGGAAAAACAATCTTTAAATTAACTCTAACAGATCAGTACAATAAATTACATACCAGTCTTATAACTACTTCCTCAGGAATTGAAATGAGTTCAGAGCTCACAAACTTTTTTAATAAGAACCCTGCGCTACAAGTTTCGGTACAGACCCTGTAGCCTGACAAGTTTTACACAACTAATGCCAATGGGTCAAGAAGAATAGCGCTGGAACTAAATTTGCAATGCATATTTAAATAATACAAAATGGCTAAAGAATTTACCGACGACAATTTTAAAACAGATGTCCTGGAATCCGATAAACTTTGTGTAGTGGACTTCTGGGCTGAATGGTGTGGACCCTGCCGCGCTATTGGACCCGTAATTGAGGAACTTGCAAAAGAGTATAACGGCAAAGTAAACATTGGGAAATTAAACGTGGATCATAACCCCTCTGTGTCTATGAATTACGGAATTACCTCTATCCCGGCTATCCTGTTTATTAAAAATGGCCAGGTGGTAGACAAGTTAGTAGGCGCACAACCTAAAGCTAACTTTGTAAAAAAAATAGAAACGCACGCGTAAGGCGCAAACTACATATTAAAAAAGCCTGCTCAAAAAGCGGGCTTTTTCCTTTATACTCACCATCCCTCAATTAGCGGGATGATGTTTCGCTTGGCAGGTGGCGGTGTCTGAATAATAGCGCAAATAATACGGCAACTACCAAGGAATATCCTGCAAAGGATAACCAAATCTCCCGCCAGTTCATAGATTGATCCGGATTTGTAAAATAGTATTGAATCACTAACCCGCTTATGGTACTTCCTAACCAAGCACCGAAACCATTTGACATCATCATAAAAATCCCTTGAGCGGAAGCACGAATAGAGGGAGAGACTTGCGTATCTACAAAAAGTGACCCTGATATATTAAAAAAATCAAATGCCATACCATAAACGATACAGGATAATATGATCATCCATAGCCCTTCGCCGGGATCTCCAAATGCAAAAAGACCAAAGCGGAAAACCCAGGCAATCATACTAAACAACATCACTTTTTTTATCCCAAACCGACGTAAGAAAAATGGGATGGCAAGAATAAAGAGAGTTTCAGACATCTGAGAAATTGACATAATTATTGCGGGATATTGCACAGCGATACTGTTCTTGAATGCATCCACCTTATCAAAATCGTGCAAAAAAGTATCGCCATAAGCATTGGTCAATTGTAAAGCAGCACCCAGCAACATAGCAAATATGAAAAATAGAGCCATCTTGTAATTGCGAAAAAGCGAAAAAGCCTGTAATCCCAATAATGAAGTCAATGAAGTGGATGTTGTGGTGGCAGATTTGGGAGGACAATTGGGTAAGGAAAAAGAATAAACTCCTAAAAGTATAGAAGCAGATCCTGCAACATAAAATTGAAAAGCGGATGTTTCCAGATGCAATAAGCTTACTATCCACATGGCCACAATAAATCCAACGGTACCCCAGACACGTATAGGAGGAAACTCCTTGACAATATCTTTCCCGGCACCCACTAATACTGTATAGGAGACTGTATTGGCCAAGGATATGGTAGGCATATAGAACAACATATAAAATAACAGCACCCAATAGAATTGACCGGGGTCATTTACCCGGGGCAAATAGAACAGCACAACAGCCCCTATCAAATGACAGATACCCAACAAGCGTTCTGCATTTAGATACCGGTCTGCTACAATACCTGCCAAGGCGGGCATAAAAATAGCAGAGAGTCCCATGGTAGAAAAAATAGCACCGAATTCCGCTCCACTCCACTGGCGATTCTGAAACCAATAGGCACCAACTGTAATAAGCCAGGACCCCCAAATAAAAAATTCTAAAAAGCTTAAAATGGTAAGTTTGATTCTTGGTGTCATAGCAGAAAGATAAGGAATTAATATCTTTGCGTCATCCTATTAACCCCGCATGAAACCTACGCCTCGAACATCCCCCAAGCTGCAAGCAATTGCTCAAAAAATAGCTAATCAAATCCGTATCACAGATCAGGATTGTATGCGGCTATTTGAGGAGGCCAGTTTGGGGTTTGTTGGCACACTTGCCAATAAAATTCGTGAGCGCAAACATGGAAACCGAGTTTATTTTAATCGTAATTTTCATATAGAACCAACCAATGTTTGTGTTTTCAGTTGTCAGTTTTGCGCATATAGCCGGCTGTATGCAAATAGAGAGAAGGGTTGGGAGTATAGCATTGAGCAAATGCTTGAACTGGTAAAAAAATATGACGGCAATCCCGTTACTGAAGTTCATATTGTAGGTGGAGTTCATCCTAAAATGAATCTTAAATTTTTTAAAGATTTGATAGCCGCCATTAAATCACATCGCCCGGAATTACATATCAAAGCATTCACCGCAGTAGAATTTGATTACATGTTTAGAAAGGCAGGTTTATCCGTTGAGGATGGACTAAAGAGTTTAATAGAAGCCGGGTTGGAATCGATACCTGGCGGAGGCGCAGAGATTTTTCATCCGGAGATCCGTGAAAAAATATGTAAGGACAAAGTAGATGGGGATGGGTGGCTTAGCATCCATGAGACGGCGCATCGGTTAGGCATACCCTCCAATGCCACCATGCTTTATGGACATATAGAATCCTACGCACACCGAGTTGACCACATGAGTAGATTACGATCCTTACAAGACAGAAGCGGTGGATTTAACACATTTATTCCACTCAAATTCAGGAACAAGGACAATGACATGAGTCATGTTACTGAAAGCACTCTCATTGAGGATATGCGGATGTATGCAATTGCTCGAATATACCTGGATAATTTCCCTCACCTTAAAGCCTATTGGCCTATGTTGGGTCGTCAAAACGCTCAATTGGCTTTAAGTTTTGGCGTAGATGATATTGATGGCACAATCGATGACTCTACAAAAATCTATAGTATGGCCGGGTCGGAGGAACAAAGTCCAACTTTGACTATCACTGAATTAGTAAACTTGATCAAACAAACAGGCCGAACGCCCATTGAGAGAGATTCGCTCTACAACGTATTAGAAGATTTTAGCACTCTGGCAAACTAAGCGGAACATTGATGGCTAATCCTCCATCTGCAGTTTCCTTATACTTATGATTCATATCTTTTGCCGTTTCCCACATGGTTTTAACTACGGCATCCAACGAAACCTTTGCTAAATCAGGTGAGCTTTGAAGGGCTAATTGTGATGCCATAATTGCTTTAATAGCCCCCATTGTATTTCTTTCAATACAGGGAACCTGAACAAGTCCGCCAATAGGATCACAGGTTAAACCGAGGTGATGTTCCATGGCAATCTCTGCAGCCATTAAAACCTGTCGTTGGGTGCCCCCCATGACTTCGGTAAGACCAGCCGCTGCCATGGCAGCTGAAACACCTATCTCAGCCTGACACCCCCCCATTGCTGCAGATAGCGTGGCCCCCTGTTTGAAAATAATACCGATTGCTGCCGCAGTCAATAAAAAAGAGGTTATCGATTGCTTATTATTGGCCTCGCAAAATGATAAATAATATTGTAAAACAGCAGGCACCACTCCAGCTGCCCCATTCGTGGGAGCTGTAACCACTCTTCCAAATGACGCATTCTCTTCATTTACTGCCAGAGCAAAGCAGCTCACCCAGTCCAAGGTGTAATTGAAGCCATGTCCTCCAGCTTTAACACAAGCTGTCCACTCTTCAACTGTTGAGTAAGAACGTCCCTTAAGTAGCTTTTTATTCAACTCGGCAGCTCTACGCACAACCTCCAATCCTCCAGGCAGAATACCGCGTGTGTGACAACCCTTAAAAATACTTTCACTCATTACTGCCCAAATCCGATCAGACTGATCACTGGTTTGTTGTTCATTACGCCAAGCCAACTCGTTTTCCATCATTATCTCAAAGATGGACAGACCCGTTTTCATACACCAGTGTTGAAGCTCCTGGGCCGTGGAAAACGGAAAAGACAACTCAACCTTCTTTGCAATAGTTGCACTTTCACCTTCCTGCACAACAAATCCTCCTCCCACTGAGTAAAATGTTCGTGAAAAATTAACACCACCGGCAAGCGTCACTAAAAATGAAAGCGCATTAGAGTGAAAAGGCAGAGACTCGGTGATCAAGTACTCAATATCTGCTTGTGGATCAAAAGAAATTTCATGCACACCCCCCAGTAAAAGCGATTGCTGCACCGCAATAGTCTTTAACTGAGAGGGAATTTGAGCTGTTGGGAATATAACCGGATCGGCACCCAACAATCCCATTTGCACAGCGATATCCGTGCCATGCCCTCTTCCGGTTTTAGCTAGAGAACCGTAGAGCAGCACACGAACAGCACTAACAGCCGAGAGCTGTTGTTGAGTCCGTAATTGTTCAAGCAGTAGAAGCGCGGCACGCCAAGGCCCTAACGTATGAGAACTGGAGGGCCCTATTCCAATTTTAAAAATGTCAAAAGCTGATATGGCTTCCATTGACATACTTTCGAGCTTTAAAGAACATCAACAAGTTCTACTTCAAAATATAATACTGAATCACCAGGGATTGATCCGGCGGCATTGCATCCATAGGCAAGTGAAGAAGGAATAATGAGACGAATCACCCCGCCTTGCTTAATTAGAGGAAGTCCTAGCTGCCAGCCTAGTATTACCTGGCCTAATAAAAACTGAACAGGTACTCCCGTGTTTGAATCAAAAATTGTTCCATTCATCAATTTACCTGTATACCGAACAGCAATTCGAGAGGTCAGTGCGGGTGTGAGGCCACTGCCAGGATTTACAATTTGATATAACATACCACTACTATGCGACTGAACACTCATCCCATTTACAGTAGCAAAATTTTGCATGGAAGCCAATTCACTGGCTACTGTTTTAGGTGTGCAGGCAGTTGTTCCCTTACTACATCCAGGCATAAGGGCAGACATCAATCCAACAAAAAGAATAAAAAGTAAATTACGCATACTTGCAATTTAAGGGGATCATCGATTAATAAGTTCTCGGTATCGTTGCTCATTCATTTCCCATCGGTGGCGAGCTGAAAAAATTACGACAAATAACACTATTGCAATTGCTGCAATCAGAAGAATAAGGATTAAAGAAGATTGTTCTCTGAATAAAATCATTTGAGCACGACTATACCAACCAGCAAAAAGGTTAACTGCAATGGCCAAAACTAAGCTAACCCCCATGGGTAAACCCACCGATAATTGACGGATCCATCGCTTCTTTGTGGCGCTGTTTTTTTCCCAAAAAATAATAAAGTCCTTTTCCTGTTCAGTTAACATGGCCTGCAAAGTTAGGTCAACCTTTACGATGATAAAAAGAAAACCCCGCAGTAGCGGGGTTTGGAGGTCCCGAGCGGATTCGAACCGCTGTAGGAGCTTTTGCAGAGCTCTGCCTAGCCACTCGGCCACAGGACCCTTTGGAGGACTGCGAAAATAAGCAGTATTTTTGAATCCATATGAATCCAATAGCCGCATCTGAGTTAATCGTAAATAGCAGAGGTGCCCTATACCATCTGAACCTTCGTCCAGAGGAATTAGCTCCCACTGTCATAACCGTAGGAGATCCAGATCGTGTAAAAGCAGTTAGTCGTTATTTTGATCGGATAGAATTTACGTGCCAGCATAGAGAATTTATTACACATACCGGTTATGTAGGATCCAAAAGGATTACCGTTCTATCCTCAGGAATTGGACCGGACAATATTGACATAGTATTAAATGAACTGGATGCCTTAGCAAATATTGATTTGGTAACGCGTTGCCCAAAAGAAAAAGCTACTAGCCTTCAAATAATTCGGTTAGGCACATCAGGTTCGCTGCAAGCAGATATACCTGTAAACAGTTTTGTAGCCTCAACTCACGGATTAGGCATTGATAACCTCTTGCACTTTTATCGGTTTAGCCAAAACGAAGAGGAATCTTTACTCATCCAATCCTTCTTGACACAAACACAACTTCAACATCAAACCGGATTACCTTACCTGAGCACTGCAGCGTCTTCCCTGCTCAAACATTTTGTACAAAATTTCCATCATGGCATTACAGTCACCTGTCCTGGATTTTATGGCCCCCAAGGCAGGGTGTTGCGTCTTGGCTTGAACAATCCTCATCTAATAAATAGGTTAACTGACTTTAGTTTTGGCGCACATCGAATTACAAATTTTGAAATGGAAACGGCAGCCATTTACGGATTAGGTCGGTTAATGGGACACCAATGTCTTGCCTTGAACGTTATAGTAGCTAATCGCGTTACACAAACTTTTAGTGATAACGCCCCTTTGTATATTGACAAGCTGATTCAACAGTTCTTAACTACATTTTCAGCATCATTTCCATGATCCTAAATTTTAAAAAGTATCAGGGCACTGGGAATGACTTTATCATTGCCGATAACCGCGATAGATCCTTAGATGCACTACCGGAATCCACTATTCAATTTCTTTGCGATCGGCACCGGGGCATTGGAGCAGACGGCTTGATGTTGTTACAAGAAAAAGAGGGGTATGATTTTGAGATGAAGTATTTTAATGCGGACGGTAGAGAAGGCAGCATGTGCGGAAATGGAGGGCGCTGTATCGCGCTGTTTGCCAAAAAAGCTGGCATCCAAAAACAACATTTCCATTTCCTGGCAATCGATGGCCCCCATGAAGCGCATATTCGATCTGCCCATGTTGTTGCGCTCCGCATGAAAGATGTCAACTGTATACAGGAACAACAAGGAGACTTTATGTTAAACACAGGGTCCCCTCATATAATTCGGTTTGTTCAAGACATTGAACAGATCGACGTTGTCAAAGAGGGTCGCGCTATTCGATTCAGCAAAGCATTTGAGGCAGAGGGGATCAATGTCAATTTTGTTGAAACAAAAAAGGGCGAAGGCTCAATACAACTTAGAACCTATGAAAGAGGGGTTGAAAACGAAACCCTTTCCTGCGGCACAGGTGCAACGGCAGCAGCATTGGTCTGTTTCCATAACGAAAACGGACTCAATAACCTTACAGTAAAAACCAGAGGGGGAAATCTCCAGATCGAATACATCAAAATGGAAAAGCATCAATTCAATAACATCTGGCTATGCGGGTCGGTCCATTTTGTGTTTGAAGGATCTATTGATCTTGCAACATTAAACCATGAATAAAATTATCGTTCGGGTTTATGGTATTTTGAGGGATCACGATGGCCGGATTCTGGTCAGTGACGAAATAATCAACGGTGCTTCTTTTACCAAATTCCCGGGAGGAGGGCTTGAATTTGGGGAAGGAATACATGACTGTTTGATTAGAGAAATCAAGGAGGAGCTAAACCTCAACGTACAGGTGGATGAACATATTTATACCACCGATTTTTTTCAACGTTCTGCATTTAATCCAGCGCATCAGGTACTCTCTGTTTATTATAAATTGACTGCATTGGAGCCGTTTCACATAAACCTGAACAAACAACCCTTTACGTTTAGCGAAGAGGCTATAGCTGCTTATCAGAAAACTGAACAAATGGAATCTTTCAGGCTTATTCCCTGGAATCAATTCAACCCTGACGTAATGAGTCTGCCCATAGACAAAGTGGTAGCTGCCTTGCTAAAAAGCCGCTACTAATCCTGCATGGCTGCCTTTTTCATCGAATCAGCTTTTTCCTTACCAAGGTAACGTTCAATAAGACTATGCACCAGGTAAACCACAGGTGTCATAAGCAGGGCAATCACAAATTTGTACAGATAATTTACAGACCCAACTGCTAGCACAAGTGAAAATGGCCAAACAAAATCATCCCGATGCTGATTAAATCGGGTACCCAAATAAAAGGCTATGAACAATACAACAAAACTATCCAGAAACTGTGACACCAATGTGGAACCTGTTGCCCGCAGCCAGATGTATTTCTCCCCTGTCCTTTTCTTGATGCGATGAAAAATATACACGTCAACAAGCTGTCCTGCCAAAAAAGCAGTCAGCGAGCCGATAATGATAAAATTACTTTGACCTAACACCATTTGATAGGCCAGTTGCATATTGGGAACACCACTCCCTAACTTTCCGGATACAAAAAAATCGGCAGGAGTTAACCAAATGGCCCCTGAGAAATAGATAAAAGTGAGGGCAATTAATCCGGCAGTCATCCATGACAAAAAACGAACTCCTTGTTGTCCGTAATACTCATTGATGATATCTGTTAAAATAAAGACCAGGGGCCATAATAATACCCCTGCAGTAAGATTGAAAGAAAGATCATTACCCAAAACTCGTAACTGAAGCGGCTCAAACCCAAGTGTTTTTTCAAGGGAAAATATTTTGACACCAATTATCTCAGCAATCAAGGCATTAGCAACAAAAAAGCCTGCCAGCACCAAAAATAAGCGGGTACTTTTTTCCCGCAGTATAGTGTGAATCATAGTTGTTTTTAGGTTCCATGAAAATAGCATTATTTTGAGACCAAACTTTGGCCTATGCCTCGTGAATTATTTAAAAAAATCCTCCCACATGTGGGAGTGCTTGCCGTATTTCTGCTAACGGTAGCAATTTTTTGTCGCCCGGCTCTTGAAGGAGAGCAACTTAACCAACATGACAATGTCAGTTGGAAAGGAATGGCACAAAATGCGTTTGAATACAAAGCAGCAAAGGGACATTTTCCTCTTTGGAACCCCAACCTATTCGGGGGCATGCCTAACTATCAAATTGCGATGGAAGGAAAGTCAATCCTACCTGACTTGATTCAGCTGTTTTCTCTGGGACTACCCAAACCAATGAATTTCTTTTTTCTCGCTTGTCTTTTCTTTTATTTTTTATCCCTCAGCTTAGGTGCAAGTCCATTGATTGGGGCAACCCTCTCACTGGCTTATGCATTTTCAACATACAATCCCGTAATCATTGCAGCAGGCCATGACACACAAATGATTGCTACTGCCTGTATGCCCTTGTTATTGGCTGGCTTAATATTACTTTATAATAAGTCCTACTGGATTGGCTTGTCGGTGACCACCTTAGGGGCATACTTGCTAATTGCAGCAAATCATTTACAAATAACTTATTACTTTTTGTTAATAGCTATCATACTTACCCTTTCATTTGCATTTAGTTGGATCAACAATAAAGAGTGGAGACACCTGGGCCTAGCAGCTTTCTTCACATTAGTTTCAGCTTTTCTTGCCATCGGTGGCAATGCGCTTATACTTTGGACATCCGCTGAGTACAGCAAGTATACGATGCGGGGTGGCAAGGAGGTTAGCATCACCGCAGACGCCGTAAAAAGTACCCAAACAGCAGGGCTTGACACCAGTTACGCTTTTGAGTATAGCCTTGGCAACCGTGAATCGTTGACATTATTGCTGCCAAACGCATTTGGCGGTGGGCATAGTCGTAATCTGGAGGAGGGATCTCCAGTAGCCCATAAATTAATAGCAGCTGGCATTGATGAAGGAAGTGCAGAACAACTTTCTCAAAGCTTGCCTCAATACTGGGGCAAACTACCCTACACGGCAGGGCCTGCTTATGTTGGCGTATTGTTATTTGTATTGGGCACGCTGGGGTTTTTTATCAACCGGGGGGCAATTTCCACAAGCATGTTAGCAATTACCCTAATGGGCGTATTTATTTCCTGGGGAAAGAATTTTCCTGTCTTTAATCTGTTTCTTTTCGAATATCTCCCACTCTTCAACAAATTTCGGGCTCCTTCCATGGCACAGGTCATTCCACAACTGGGACTAGCCGTTTCCTCACTACTCTTGTTGAACAATATCATACAAGAGAAAATCTCGCTATTCACTAAAAAAACTATGACAATAGTTGGAAGTCTTTTTGGATGCTTATTCCTATTATGGCTACTACAAGATTATTCCGCCCCTATTGATGAACAACTATTGAATGCCTATACTGATAAAAATGGATCTGACCAACTTGCTCGATCTATTATTGCAGGACTTCAAGAAACCAGAAGCAATTTATTTGGTGAAGCGTTATTGCGTGCCATTTTGTTAACTGGGCTGCTGGGAGGTCTGCTTTGGGCTTTTACAAAAAAATGGCTTTCCACAACCGGGGCTATGGGTCTGATACTATTAATTTCAACGGCTGAAATTTTAGCAGTGAGTCATGATTACCTAGACCAAAGTCTGTACCTGTCGGCTGAGGAGTATGGCGCATCCAATTTTACACCAAGCCAAATAGATCAAGAAATTTTAAAGGATAAAGATCCCAACTACAGGGTGCTAAACTTAGCCACAAGTACATTCAACGATGCTAAAACGTCGTTCTTCCACAAATCAGTTGGCGGATATCATGCCGCAAAACTTAGAATCTATCAAGACGTGATTGAAAAGTATTTCAACGCCGGACTGAATCAAGGAATTTTAAACATGCTCAACACGCGCTATATTATTGTGAGCGACCCTAATTCAGGTCAACAGTCATTATTAAACAATGATCAAGCCTATGGAAATTGCTGGCTGGTGAGTCAGTTAGTAACTGCACCAAACAAGGCAGAAGTGTTGAAAAAAATTGGAACTATAACTCTTAGCGATACGGCAGTTATTGAGCAAGCTCATTATAAGGGGCCGCTAAATTATCAAAGAGACAGTAGTGCAACAATTGCGCTGACCAAATTTGATAACGATACGCTTACCTATGCAATAAAATGCAACTCCCCTCAGTTTGCGGTTTTTAGCGAGATTTACTACCCAAAGGGCTGGAATGCCTATCTGGATCAAAAGCTAATTTCCCATCACGCAGTCAATCATATTTTGCGAGGTGTAGAATTGCCTGCCGGGGAACATGCCGTTCAGTTTATCTTTGAGCCTGAGTCTTATAAAAAAGGTACTGCAATAATGAATGCCAGTTCGTACTTGATTCTACTGGTAGTGATTGGTGGACTTGCAATGGGATGGAGAGCCAAACTAAAAAGGCATACCAAATGAAAAAAGTATTGGCGATAGCTCCCTATCGGTTTTTACCGGCATGTTCAGGCGGGCATCGCTACATTGAAGGCATGTATCAAGCACTCTCCTTACATACGCAGTTAACTGTTGTCAGTACTGCAGATAACACAATAGACGGGCAATGCACATATCGCATACTCCCTTTGCTATCAAATTCATTTTTTCGTTACGCAGATTTAACATTACGTGGCACTATTGGTGATTTAGTACGGCGCAACCAATATGATTTATTTGTGTGGGAGCACCCCTACTTTGCCTGGCTGGCTAATTTGATCAAAAAGGACACGGGTACTCCTTATTTACTTCGAACACACAATATAGAATACCAACGCTTTAGGTCGCTCCATAAATTTTGGTGGCCATTGCTTGAACCATATGAAAAATGGGGATTTCAACAAGCAGACTTCATAAGTTTCATCAGTGACAATGATAAAAATTTTGCAACCACTGCTTGGCATATTGAACCTAGCCGTTGTATGGAGATCCCTTACGGCATCCAGCATGATAAAATTCCAGCAAATAAAGCTCAGGCTAGGCAGCTGATCAGAGAGCGATATGGGATTGCCCAAAATGAGCAAGTTCTTCTATTTAATGGCCCACTCAACTATGCGCCTAACCGGGAAGCCCTGGAGTCTATTATTGAATGCATGGAACCTCCTCTGCGGGATCAGGTTGGAGCCTATAAGATAATAATTTGCGGAGGCCCTGCACCTAAGGGATGGAAATATCAAAAGAGGATTCAAAACAACCCCTATATCGAGGCTGGCTTTGTAGATGACATCAACAATCATGTAATGGCCGCCGATTTGCTTTTAAATCCAGTACAAAAAGGAGGGGGAATCAAAACAAAAATAATAGAATCGATCTCTCTGGGCACTCCCGTACTAACCACTCCTTCGGGTGCCATGGGTATTGACAACAAGATTACCGGAAATTATATGCACGTGCTGCAGGAAAGAGCTTGGGATCAATGGGCTTTGAAAATTGCTAGCCTGCTACACAACCCTTCTTTTCAAGAGGAATCATTGGCAGCATTTTTTGACCATTACAATTGGGCAAAAATTATTGAAAGAGTGCTAAAGCGGTTACCGAATTAGTTTTCCGCTAGTCTTGAACACTATCCATTTAATCGAGAGGCGTAAATATTCTTTAGCCATGAACAGGCAGGCAAAACAATAAAAGTAGAGCCCTTTCCCTTTACGCCGTTGCATAATCAGTAATTCATTTTGCATCATCACACGACGTAGTTGCAGCTGCTTCTGAATAACCGTACTTGCACCAGCGATATGTACAATGGTAGTTGAGGCTAAGAAATACACAGAAAAGCCTAATGCCCTGAACCGTTCACACCAGAGCACATCTTCCCCGTACATAAAAAAAAGATTATCCAGCTGCTGATGAGGAAGTTGCGCAAGGGCTGAACGCCTGATCATAAAAAAAGCACCATTTACCCAGTCAACTTCGATGGATTGATCATGCTTAAAATATTGCCCCAACATTTTCACACTTCGCGTAGCAGGAGGAAGTAAATAAAGTAAAAACCGAAATAGATCAAAAAGTTCCCAGCTGATTGTACGAAAACGCCTTGCAGAAAATTGAACAGCGCCATCAGGAAATACCTGCCTGCATCCCAAAACTCCGACTTGAGTATGCTGCTGCATGGCAGCTACTGACAAGCTAATACTATCTTCCAGTAAGTAGGTGTCACTATTCAATAATAAAATGAAGTCACCTTTGGCTGCTTGTATGCCTAGATTGTTTCCTCCCGCAAAGCCGAGATTCCTTTCACTACATATCAATTTTATAGTAGGAAATAGTTTTGAAAATTCACAAGGATCTTTTTCAGTAGAGGCATTATCAACCACTATTATTTCAATCGGAGTCTCTTTGGTATAGTGGAGAACGGACTTAATGCAATCTGCCGTAAGTTGAAAAGTATTGTAATTGATGATAATAACTGAAACCATATTACCGGTTAATTTCATAAGAGAGGAACATCAATAATTTCGAGAACACTCCCTTACGAAGTAAGGATACAGGGAACTTTTGTTGAAAACGCACCATAGAAATTAAAAAAGCCGGAACCTGGGACCCTTCGGCATGTACACGCAGTTGAGATTCCTTCCTAATATTCAAATTTCGAATCAACCGCCACCAACCATCATAGCTATGAATACTTCGAATGCAAGCGTTGCCATGCTTTTTATAAAAGTATAGTGCCTCAGGAATTTCCACCTCCGGATTACGAAAACAATAATTGGTGACCTGCGAGCTATTGTAACTCATTGTAATAAGGGGGAGAGGTATGTACCGACAGGAATAACGACGCATCATCCTGATATAGGCCTCCAGATCTACCAACCATTTTAAACGAGGATCGTACAATTCATGCATCCGCTTTCTAAAAAGGACAACACTGGGGGGGCCAATTAAATTATTGGCAAACAAACGAAAGGGGTCTTTTTTGACAGACTGATAGCGCCCTGGCGTAATTGTTTTATTTTTTACTTGGCCATTACGTTCGTCATGTGCGTAATACCCTGAAAAAAGAACATCAGCTCCCTCATCAAGCTGTGCCGCAAAATATTCAAGTGCATATTGGTTCGTGAACCAGTCATCATCATGCATGATCTTAATCCAATTTCCGGACGCGTGTTGAATTCCTTCGAGCCAATTGCCCGGTGTCCCCAGAGGGCGTGAATTCTTTTGATAGTGAATGGGAAACTTATACTGCGTATTGAATAGTAATTCCTCATTATCCCGAGAACTTGAATCATCTGTAATAATAACCTCAAAGTCCTTGAACACCTGTTTGGCTATGCTGTCCAACAATCGTTTTAGCAACGCAGGACGCTCATAAGCTGGAATACATATAGATATCAAAGGGGCCATCAGAACTAAATTCGTAATTTTATGGCACAGATTGATAAAATGTTATCCCACGCATTCTTACAAAACATATACAGGGGTATTGCTACTCGACTAGTACAGGAAAAGTCAACAGGTTTACGCACACTTTCTTTAGGTTGGTTTCAACAAAAATACTTAAAACACCTGCCAGCAGGAAAAACTAGGACAATCAAGTTACACGGAAAAACCCTGTTTTATAATGCGCCACAGGAACTTTTACATGGATTGCAGGAAATATTTGTTAATCAAATTTATAAACAAACCCTGCCTCCTAACGCCTTGATCCTGGATTGCGGTGCAAATATTGGACTCAGCCTAATCTGGTTTAAACAATCATACCCAGCTGCAAGGATCATAGCCTTTGAACCGGATCCTGCCAATTTTTTATTGCTGCAAAAAAATATAGATTCCTTTGCTCTGGATAATATTACTTGCCATCCTGCAGCCGTTTGGAAAGAAGACACCATACTTTCTTTTTCTGCGGCAAAAGGTATGGCAAGCACCTTGACAACTGCCAAATCAAAGGATTCTATTGACGTTATCTGCCTGCAACTCAAGAAATTTCTTGATCAACCTATTGATTTTTTAAAACTAGATATCGAGGGGGCCGAATGGGAGGTATTAATTGATTGTGCGGGAAGTCTGGGAACGGTCAAAAAGATTTTTATAGAATACCATGGACAATTTAACGAGCAGAACAAATTAATACAAATACTAGAAACACTTAACATAGCTGGGTTTCAATTCTATATTCGAGAAGCGGCACCCATTTATCCCACCCCATTTTATCGCAATAAAATTTGCCTGCACCCCTACCAGATTCAATTAAACATTTTTGGATTCAGGGATCAATGATAAAGGTGATAAGGTTGAACAAAGTGATAGAAAATAATCAAGCGCCTTTCGCTTATCGTCGGTCAAGTGGTAATCAATATTATTGGTGAAGTATTGGTGTAGATCATAAGTGATCAAACTAGCATTTTCAATAGCTATAGCGGCTCTTGAACGCAGGCCTGACTCATTTGCCTGGATAAATTTGGCAACAAAATTACCTGGTAATGGAGAAACAGCAACCCAAACAGCAAATACAAAAGGTAAGCCCGTAAGGTGTTGCCAGGCTTCTCCCAAGTCATATCTAAAACGGAAGCGGTCATAAGCATAAAGAGCTCGATCGCCAATTACCAAACCCCCACAACCGCCACTAATACTATCAATGTAGGAGGAAGAGGTGGAGGGAATAAATCTGACCTCCTTCTTCCAAAAATCACGTAAAAGAATTTGCAGCAATAGCACAGAAGTGCGGCTTTGATAATCCAGAAAGATAGTATCCAACTTTTCAATTGGTTGCTCACTGAATAAACAAACCGAAGCTACAGTGCCGGAGGATGCAATGCAATGCGAGCCGATAATCCTACCCTCCTTTAGTTGCGGAATTATAGCTACGGGCACTAGCCCAACATCGATTTTTCCAAGCATTAAATCTTCGGCAATTTGAGCGGGATAATTCTGCGTCAAGAGTATATCTCCGTCAAGGGCCAATTGCGTTAAGCCCTTTAAAAGAGGGCGGGTGTTTAAATAGTTAACGATTCCAACCCGTATCTTATCCAATTCGTTTAATTTTGCCAGTGCAAAGGTAGTATTTCAAGGCTGCCCCTCCTCCTCAGTATGGAACTAAACACACTAACCGCCTTAGCTGCAATTGATGGCCGCTACCGCAGCCAAGTTCACCAATTGGATGAATTTTTTTCAGAATTTGGACTCCACAAATATCGTGTACGTGTTGAAATTGAATACTTGCTTGCTTTAGAACAAAAAAAGCTTTTTTCGCTGACCCCCGCAGCCCGAAAACAATTAAAAAAATTAGTTGAAGCATTCAGCCTGCAGGACGCGATTGCTATTAAAAACATCGAAAAAACCACTAATCACGATGTAAAAGCTGTCGAATATTTTATTAAAAAAAAGTTACAAGAATGGGGTGCTGAAAGCTGCGTTGAGTGGGTGCATTTTGGGTTAACTTCCCAAGATATTAACAACACCGCTATCCCCCTTGCCTGGAAGCATGCTTTGGAATATGAATATCTTCCAAACTTGCTCAATTTAAAAACGGAACTATCCCTTTTGGCAAAAAAATGGAGTGAAATTCCAATGCTGGCCCGAACGCACGGACAACCCGCTTCCCCTACCAAACTGGGCAAGGAAATTGCCGTTTTTGTGGAACGACTACAAGGTCAAATAGAACAGCTTATAGGAATTCCTTTTACCGGTAAGTTTGGGGGCGCTACCGGAAATTTCAACGCCCATCACGTAGCTTTTCCTACTATAAACTGGATAAGGTTTGCTAATGAATTTTTAAATAATCTTGGACTGGTTCGTCAACAACACACTACGCAAATTGAGCATTATGATCAATTGGCTGCTCAACTGGATACCCTCAAACGCATCAATACAATACTAACAGATTTTTGCCGAGATATGTGGACTTACATCTCCCTCGAATATTTTTTACAAAAAACCAAAAAGGGAGAAGTAGGATCCTCTGCAATGCCACATAAGGTAAACCCTATCGATTTTGAGAATGCCGAGGGCAATCTGGGCGTAGCCAATGCCTTACTTTCCCATTTAGCAGACAAACTTCCCATTTCCAGACTGCAGCGAGACCTTACCGATTCCACGGTATTGAGAAATTTAGGGGTGCCGGTAGCGCACACACTCATTGCATTTCGGTCTATAGAAAAGGGGTTAAACAAATTGCTTCTTAATGATACAAAGATCTATAGCGACCTGAATTCAAATTGGGCCGTAGTTGCAGAAGCTGTCCAAACTATTCTAAGAAGAGAAAAATACCCTAATCCCTATGAGGCGCTAAAAGAACTGACAAGAGGCAAACAAAAAATTGATCAAAAAACCCTTCATCAATTTATTGATAAACTTGCCGTGACTGCTGCCGTAAAAAAGGAAATAAAAAAGATCACCCCCCATAATTACACAGGGATGCAAGCCCCTATTCCTCATTGATCAGCTGCGATGGATTTCGCTTGTAAAGTGAAACTGGATGTCAGGGTTATTAGAAATTTCAGTATTCAAGAACCATTCACTCTGTGTCAAATACACCGGATTCCCATCTTTGTCTACCCCCGCATTAGCTTGTTTAAAGCGAAGAAAATCTTCTAGTTTTTTCCCATCAGCCCCCCTTAGCCAACATGCCTTGTAAAAAGAAAGTGGGTTAAATACAACCGAGGCCCCATATTCGTGCAGCAGTCTATATTGGATTACTTCAAACTGTAGCTCTCCTACACATCCAATAATCTTTTTTGTACCCCCAAACTGCGTAAACAGCTGCGCCACTCCCTCCTCCGTTAATTGCAATAAGCCCTTTTCCAATTGCTTAGTCTTTAGAGGATCCTTGTTGACCACCTCTTTGAATATTTCAGGTGAAAAAGAAGGAATACCGGTGAAATAAAATTTCTCTCCCTCCGTAAGTGTATCTCCAATCTTAAAGTTTCCAGTATCAAATAAACCTACAACGTCCCCCGCGAAAGCATCTTCAATGATGTTTTTGTCGCGCGCCATAAACGAATAAGGATTGGTGAACCGTATATCCTTGCCGAGCCGAACGTGATGGAAATATTTACTACGTTCAAACTTACCGGAGCAAATGCGCATGAAAGCAATTCTGTCCCGATGCTTGGGATCTAAATTGGCGTGAATTTTAAAAACAAATCCCGTCATTTTATCTTCATGAGGATCTACCTGTCGAGTGGAGGTGGCTCTTGATTGGGGAGCGGGGGCAATACGGATAAACGTATTCAGCATTTCACGTACACCAAAATTGTTGATGGCACTTCCGAAAAAAACCGGAGCCACTTTACCGGCTAAATATCGTTCAACAGATAAGGTCCCATGCACCCCATCAATCAATTCAACATCCTCGCGGAGTGTTGTTGCATCTTTTTCTCCCAGCCGTTCATCCAAGATGGCACTAAAAAGATTATCCACCGTTAATATGTCCTCATTTCCCTTGGTGCCGGCTTGAAATAACAATAAATTTTTTTCTGCGATATTGTACACCCCTTTAAACTCCTTTCCGCTATTAATAGGCCATGTCATCGGGTGTAACTCAATAGATAGCTCTTTCTCTACCTCCTCCAGTAAATCAAACCGATTTTTACCATCCCGATCCATTTTGTTGATAAAAAGAATTACCGGGGTATCTCGCATTCTACATACTCCCATCAGACGACGGGTTTGTTCCTCTACGCCATTAACACTATCCACAACCAAAATAACGCTGTCCACAGCGGTAAGTGTACGGTATGTATCTTCAGCAAAATCCTTATGCCCGGGTGTATCCAACAGATTGATCAACGTCCCTTTGTACTCAAAACTCATTACCGAAGTAGCCACCGAGATCCCACGCTGTCGTTCAATTTCCATGAAGTCACTGGTAGCATGCTTCTTTATCTTGTTACTTTTTACAGCTCCGGCCACCTGAATGGCACCTCCAAAAAGTAAAAATTTTTCAGTAAGCGTAGTCTTTCCCGCGTCGGGGTGAGAAATGATGGCAAAGGTTCTCCTGCGAGATATGGGTTCCTGGTATTTCATGTTGCGGCGCAAAGGTAAGTCAGCATTGCTATTCACCGCCTGTCAATTTATTGGAAATACCAGCACATTAGACTCTACATTTGCACTATGCTTCGGCGAACATTAGAAATCCTTTCCAGCAGCTTTAAAATGGCAGCTCAGGAATGTTGGAAAAATAAGCTAAGAACATTCCTCTCACTTTTTGGCATTACCATTGGAATTTTTTGCATAATCGGAGTGTTAGCTACCGTAAACAGTCTGGAACAAAATATTCAGAACGAGATCAAATCACTTGGCAATAACACCATTTACATAGACAAATGGGAGTATAGTGGAGGCGGTCCAGATTATCCCTGGTGGAAGTTCGTAAAAAGACCCTCACCTCGTTACCTGGAAACGGAAGAGATTCGAAAAAGAACCTCTACAACTCAATATGTTGCCTTTCACATTGGATCAAATTATCCCATAGAATTTGGAGGCAAGCAATTAAGTGGAACATATATACAGGGCATCAGTCAGGATTTTGAAAAAATTCGTATGATAGAGATTGCAAATGGACGTTCATTTTTAGAACGCGAGTTTGATAATGCAGCTAATGTTGGACTGATTGGACACGAGGCGGCTGAAAAACTTTTTGGTAAACCTGAACTGGCAGCAGATAAATATGTGGAAGTGAGAGGTAAAAAGGTTTTAATCATAGGAGTGATCAAGAAACAAGGTAAGAGTATGTTGGGGGATGAAGGTTGGAAATTTGATAATAGTCTTATGGTACCCTATCGCTTTGGACGTACCATTATGAACGAGCTGAGAGCAGACCCGCTTATCATGGTTCAGGGAAAACCCAACTTGACTAGTAAAGCGGTGAAAGACGAATTGGCTGGCACTATGCGTGCCATTCGAAAACTTTCCCCCACTCAGGAAGACAATTTTTCCCTGAACGATATCAATGACTTTAGTAAGGCGATTGGCGACATATTTGTCAATGTAAATATTGGAGGTTGGGCAATTGCCACACTGTCCTTGATTGTAGGAATGTTTGGCGTGGCTAATATTATGTTCGTAACCGTTCGTGAAAGAACCAGTCAAATTGGCCTAAAAAAAGCAATTGGTGCAAAAAATCACATTATCTTAACCGAGTTTTTACTGGAGTCCTCCTTTCTGTGCATTATCGGCGGACTGATTGGGCTTTCACTTGTTTTTTTACTCACGCAGGTATTAACCAAAACATTGAATTTTCCCGTTTCCATTTCCACCGCAAATATGTTTTTGGCAATCGGTATCTGCATAGCAGTGGGGGTAATTGCAGGGTTTGTGCCTGCACGCCAGGCCGCTCGAATGGACCCGGTTGTTGCTATTAGAAGTAAATAACTTAGGTAGCAAAGGGACTTTCCTATTTTTGCTATAATGCCTGTACGAATTCTAGCTATAGAATCCTCCTGTGACGAAACCGCTGCTGCAGTTTGTGTCGATGGCTGTATAGTGTCCAATATTGTTGCAGGTCAAAAAGTACATGAACAATATGGGGGGGTGGTGCCGGAATTAGCCTCCAGAGCACATATGCAACATATTGTTCCAGTAGTTGATGCTGCGATAAAAAAAGCAGGAGTGCGCATGGCTGAAATTAACGCCGTGGGATATACACAGAGTCCTGGACTCATTGGATCCTTGTTAGTAGGCGGGCAATTTGCCAAATCACTGGCGTTATCACAAAAAATTCCTCTGATCGCAGTTCATCATATGCAGGCGCATGTATTGGCCAACCTGATCGATTCACCCAAACCATCGTTTCCTTTTTTATGCCTAACGGTAAGTGGGGGGCATACACAATTAATACAGTGTGATTCCCCGCTCACCATGAAAGTACTTGGAGAAACAATTGATGATGCCGCTGGAGAAGCCTTTGACAAATCGGCAAAATTACTTGGGCTCCCTTACCCGGGAGGGCCGCTTATAGATCATTATGCTCAGGCTGGTGATGGCAAACGCTTTAATTTTCCTAAGCCCCAGATAGCGGGACTGGATTTTAGTTTTAGCGGACTAAAAACTGCTATTTTATATTTTCTTCAACAGGCAGGTAAATCAGTATCTTACAAACAAGGACAGCAGATTTCCAAAATAGAACAAGATAAATTTATCGCAGACAACTTATCAGATATATGCGCTTCCATCCAGCAACGTATCATATCAATTTTGCTGGACAAATTAGAAAAAGCCGTACACCAAACGGGAATTCGATCTGTTTGCCTGGCAGGAGGTGTATCTGCCAATAGAGGACTACGAAAGGAGTTCTTAACATTGGCCCAACAAAAAGGATGGAAAGCATCTATACCTCTTTTTGAATATTCCACCGACAACGCAGGGATGATTGCCATTACAGCCTACTATAAATACTTGGACAATCAGCGTAGCGATCTTACACTCTCCTCCTCGGCAAGAGCAAACTGGTAAATGGGACAAGCTACTTTTACCTGCAAACAGTTTTCCGTTAAGCAAGATCAATGCGCAATGAAAGTGAGCACTGATGCTTGTATTTTTGGCGCTTGGGTAGCGCAGAAAATTGTTGAATCAGGTTTACCATCACCCCGTATACTAGACATCGGAACAGGAACCGGACTTCTTTCGCTGATGACAGCGCAGCAATTGACCAGTTGCACTATCACAGCTATGGAGATCGATGAAGCAGCTGCGCAGCAGGCCACAGAAAATATTCAACATTCGCCTTGGTGTAAAAACATTCAGGTACAGCAAGGAGATATTAAACAATACGATGATCAATATGGGTTTGATGTAATTATCAGCAATCCCCCATTTTTTGAAAGAGACCTTCTGGCAAATTCAAGAGCAAAAAACCTTGCTTTCCACGACACAAGTCTCACCCTTCCTGAGCTATTGATGGCAAGCTGCCGCTTACTCAATGCAACTGGATATATCTTTTTACTATTACCGGTAAGCAGAAAAAATGAGTTGGTCAAGGATTGCGAGTCGTTGCATCTTTGTATAACAGATTGCTGCTATGTTAGACCTGGCCCCAATAAAATAATTTCAAGGATTCTGGTTGTATGCCGAAGAAATAATGGGTCAAGTACACCAGCCTGCAAACAAACTGATCTTATCGTCCAGGGGGACCATAATGACTATAGTCCGGATGCCATTTCGCTACTAAAAGATTATTATCTGTATTTGTAACAACTATTTTTGGGTAGCGTAATCCCGCATATATTGATAGTCATCTGTTAGTATGCCCCCCCTCAATATAGTGGCACGTTTCAATAGAGGTGAACTACCCTGCACAAGCAGATCCTCCAGAATGAACTTAATTAGTTGTTCGCCAAAGTAACGACTGGCATCCTTGGGTAGTTCATTAGGCAGATTGCCTACCGCTATTACGTCCACAGCATTTGAGAGATAGGGTGCTGTTTTTTGCAAACTAGTTTTATCAACCCCATATACAGGGTCCTCAATTGTTTGATCTCCAAAATTAATCGGAATGGAGCCAAACGCATCATCGGTGATATCAGCAATGGTAGCGATCCTAAATTCAGGTTGCTTTATGGCAGCTGCTTCAAATAACCTTTCCATACCCTCCTCCCAATAAATGCCGTTTAGTAAAATATCAGTACAAGAAATATAGGGCCCAAAAAGGCAGTAATAGTCTTGGTGTTTGGAATGAAATTCCTCACGGTTATAGCCCCCCGTAATCCTGTTCCTAAATAAATCGCCGCCTTTTAGTTGTGTATAAACAGGATAACTAAATATTATTGAGCGATATTCATCTGGTTCTACTTCCCTTACTCCCATCAGGTTCAAAACTTCCATGACTCCATGGGCCACTCGCCCAGAACCCGTAACGGCAATTTTTATTGGAGGTAACTTTATTTCAAAATAACTATGAATTAACTCATTGAAATTCTTTTGTTTATAAACTCTTTCTAAATTAAATAATCCGGTTCTTACCCCATAGGCCATAAGTCCATTGTGCGCGCCTACTACACCTGCGAAAAATCCAAATCCAATAATTCGCTGACCATCATCGTGCTCTAAACATTCATAATCAATCAAGGTGATCCTCTTTTTCATCAGTGTGTGAAATAACAGCTGATTATAGGATTGCAGCTTTTTAGTGTGAGAGAAAAATAAATAAGTTTTATCCTCCAACAAGCATTGAATGGGCACCTCTTTGATCCCAAACAAATATGTAGCACTGGAAAGGTCCTCAGTTAATATAGCACCCGCCCGTTCATATTCTCGATCGGAGAAACATCGGTTTTCAGAGGGTTGAACAAGCACGCATACTGAGGGAAAGTTCTTAAGAAGCCATTTACACTGAGCAGGTGTAAAAGCTACCCGATTATCTGCCGGTGTTTTACCCTCCCGAATAATACCAATAGTAATCATAGGCATGTACCTTTGCAATCGATTAAGCAAAGTTAACCCACTTTAGGGCTTACCTATGAACTATTTTGAACTGTTTGAAATACCACTTCAATTTGAGGTCGATGCAATAAAAATCAGACCCAAATTTTTGGAGCTAAGCCGTAAATACCATCCCGACTTTCACTCGCATGAAAACGAAATCAACCAGGAAAAACTGATTGAAATTTGCGCAGCAGTAAACAAGGGCTGGCAAGTATTTCAAGAACCCTTAGCAACCCTGTATTATGCGCTACAACTTTCTGGCAAAATTACTGAGCAGGATAATCCTACTTTATCTGCTGATTTTTTAATGGAAATGATGGAGCTAAATGAACAGCTGGTAGAGAAAAATTCAAATCAATGTGCAGTCCTGCAAGAAAAATTGCATCAATACAAAAAAGAACTTTATGAAGGCGTCAAGAGTTTACTTGTAAAATCACCTGCCGCTACCGCTGAGATAGAATTTGAAAGAATTAAAGAATATTATTACAAAAGCAAATACTTGGATAGGATTCAAAAGAGAATTGAATCAGCCGAGGACAACATGTTCTCTGTACAATATTAAAAACAGAAAATAGACAATCAATTGATAAATATGAAAAAAATAACAACAATTTTAACATCACAGCTTTTAATTTGTTTAGTAGCGACTACAACCTTTGCTCAAATATCTTCGCAAAAAATTGATTCATTAATGGCTGAATCATTGATAAAATTCAAGGTAGCAGGAGCATCAATAGCCATTGTGAAAGATGGAAAAGTGATTCATTCAAAAGGATATGGCGTAGCAGATATTAACACTAAAAAACCAGTGAATGAAAACACCAATTTTCAGATTGCGTCAAATACCAAAGCATTTACTGCGACGGCACTTGCCATTTTGGAAGAAGAAGGAAAACTAAAATGGACGGATAAAGTGAAAGACCATATTCCAGAATTCAAAATGTATAATGAGTATGTAACTGAGAATTTTAATATCCAGGATTTATTAACACATCGAAGCGGTCTTGGATTAGGTGTTGGTGATTTGATGTTTTTCCCTGATGGGTCAGACTTTACGATTATGGATGTTGTTTCCAGCTTTCAACATTTTAAACCAACATCGGCTTTTAGAACTCAATTTGATTACGACAATTTATTGTACATAGTGGCAGGTGAAGTAATTGCCAGAACCAGCGGCATCAGTTATGAGCTGTTTGTACAAAAAGGAATTATTGAACCTTTGCAAATGAATAATTCTTATGTTGGAAGTTTGCTGAAAGACAAAAGCAATGATGCAACTCCGCACTCATCGGAATCGGGAACTATAAAAACGATTGACGCTTACAGCATAGGAATGGGAAGTGCTGCCGGCGGTATTTATTCAAACGTAGCAGATATGGCAAAATGGATGATTGTGCGTTTGAATAAAGGAAAATATGGACCTGATTTGAAAATGTCTTTGTTTTCATCGAGGAACCACAAAGAAATGTGGCGTATTCATACCGCCCTACCAGCCAAAGCCGGTCCAAGATATAATACTCATTTTGCGGGGTATGGTTTAGGATGGGATTTATCCGATGCTAAAGGGAATTTGAAAGTTGAGCACGGTGGCGGTTTACCTGGAATGCTCTCGCATGTTACGATGTATCCCGATTTGAATTTAGGCATTGTAATTTTAACCAATACTGAGAGTGGTGGTGGTGGACTTACGTATTCAGTTGGAAACACCATTGCCGATAGTTACTTAGGTTTGGACGATTTTGGTTGGACAGACAAAGTTGTCGGATGGATGAATGAATCGAAAGGTTCAAGCGATTCAGTAACAACAAGGGTTTGGGAAAAAGTCAAAGCTTCAAAAAATACTCCAATAAAAAATGAAGACTTCATCGGAATTTATGAGGACAAATGGTTTGGAAATGTAGAAGTGTTTATGAAAGACAAGCAACTTTGGATAAAATGTCACCGTTCCCCGAAATTAAATGGCCCAATGGCTTTTTATAATGCTAATACCTTTGCTATAAAATGGGAATACCAGGCAATGAACGCTGATGCATTTGTCATGTTTTCACTTGACGAAACAGGTAAAGCACAATCAATAAAAATGAAGGGCATTTCTCCAAATATTGATTTTAGTTTTGACTTCCATGATTTGGACTTACAAAGAGTTAACAAATAAAGGCAGCCTTCAGTTAAACAGCAAATTCCCCTAATTTTGCAAACCTCGCCCGGGTGGCGGAATTGGTAGACGCAGCAGACTCAAAATCTGCCGTTCGCAAGGATGTATCGGTTCGACTCCGATCTCGGGCAC
>VGGR01000008.1 GCA_016868585.1 Bacteroidota bacterium | reverse complement strand
CGTTGTTGGTATTTTCCATCGCGCAACACATGTTGCAAACTGGTGTCTACTGATCCAAATTTTCCGTAGCTATCTTCTAGTTCAGGATATTTTTCCACTAATGGGCCGTTATCAGAATGAATAATTACTTTCAAAGAGCTATGCTGTCAAAACCAAACGCCCCCAATTATCATGCGAAGTTCGCTTATTTTCCCCATCCCAACCAATCGTTGGCATTTGCGTAGATCATCAGGGAAAGTAACAATGCCATTCCTGCGAACTGTGCATATTCTAAAAAATCACCATGACCCAAATCATCAGCCAGAATAATTAAAATATTTGGTCGTTCAGGTTTCTGAGCTTCTGCTGCAAACGTTGCAAAAATAAAAACCATCACAATAATTAATTTTAAAAAGTCAGGACATTTCATAAGCTTCTTTTTTAGTTGTCAACTACTAATACAGTTTCCGTTTTTCTACACCCTCTACATGGGCTGACTTATTTTTCCTTAACCATTCAAGCAGGCTTTTACGAAGATCTTCTGCTCTTCCCGCATATTTTTGCCTCTCCGGATTATCACCAAGAAGGTTATTCATTTCATATGGATCTTTGTTAAGGTTGTATAGTACATTGATAACTTTCGAACTTTCTGTATATGGAATGATCAATTTCCATCCATCTTTTACAATCATGTAATTGGGCTCCGTGTCTCCACGATAATCCCATTCCGTGACAACATATTCGCCATGCCCGGGATCAGATCTTTCAATTAACCCCCGAAGACTTTTTCCATCTGACTTATGCTCCTCTATATTTAAATAATCAAGTATCGTTGCGAATAAATCTATGGTTGACATGTATCCTTTTACAACTTCCCCTTTCTTTATTTGCTCCGGATAACGAATGATTAATGGAATATGTGCAGACTCCTCATAAAAAACATTTTTTTCCCGCATTCCATGGGAACCCAGCATTTCACCATGGTCACTCGTAAATATTACCAATGTATTTTCTGCCAGTCCAAGTTCTTCCACCTTGTCCAGAATTTTACCAACCCAATCGTCTACTTCTTTTACCAGGCCATAGTAAGCTGATATCATGTATTTTACTTTCTCAGGGTCGGCATATACAGTATGTTCTAATCTGCCATTTGTCCTTCTGTAGGGAGAATTTAACATCTCGTCTGCAATACTCACAGGAGCCTTCATGTTCTTTATAGGATACATATTGTAATACGGCGCAGTAGGTAACATTGGGGCATGCGGCGAATGAAAAGAACATGTTATACTAAATGTTGAGTCTTTTAATCTTTCAAGTGCTTCTATCGTCTGTTTTGCCTGAAATGCTGTCATGCTGTATTCTTTATCTATCAGCAATTCCCCGTTTAAATCAGGCTGAATAAATTTTAATTGCTTTTCCTTTATTTCAGCATCTGTCATTCCATGAGCCTTATCTAAAATATTTGTTTTATAGGGCCTTTTTGAAAATTGATCATAAAGTTCTCCTTCTTTTAATTCTCTTTTTGGTGAATTTTTATCGAGAAAATCCATGTAAATATGCGATTGGCCTTCGGGTCCGAATACTGATTTTCCATTGTTTGCGGTTACTTGTGGATTCTTATATACACCAGCATGCGAAGTTCGGGTATGCCATTTTCCGTAGTACTCACAATGATATCCTTTGCCCGTAAGAATTTCATCAAAAGTTGGCATCGGCATTAAGCCATCTTTTTTAAAACCATACGCATACTCATTTACTTTCATTCCATTATTTTCAACAGTTGTTCCGGTAAGTATGGATGATCTTGCCGGACCGCAAACCGCACAGGGTGTATAAGCATTTTTGAACCTCGCGCCCTGTTTTGCAAGGCGGTCCATATTGGGTGTTTTTAACACTTTGTTACCTGCAATACTCATTGCATCAAACCGTTGCTGATCAGTTATAATAAAAAGTAAATTGGGCTTCTTCTTCTGTGCCAAAAGGTTTGATGTTAAAAGAACAAAAGCAATCAACATAAATACTTTCCAAAAATTATTTACTGTTTTCATTTCTAATTGTTTGTATGACTTGTTTTTGTTTTACTCTTCTGTTCAGAAAAAGAATATAGATACTTTTTATACTTCTGAACCAAAGCATCCAATACCTCAGGATATTTGCCGGCAACATCCGTACTTTCAGTTGGATCTTTCTCAAGATCAAACAACATCATTTCTCCGTTCATAAATTCAGGTTTAACACCCGGGTAATTAGCCGGAGTGGCTTGTTGAACCGGAGCAAGAATGGTAGTCCCGTCCGGTCCTCTTTCGTCATGCCAGTGTTTAATATCTGCTTCTTTATAGAAGTCTGGTTTAGAAAGGAAAAGCTTCCATTTCCCATCACGGATCGTTCGTATAGTTGAATTTTTCATTGTAAAGATTGGTGGATGCTTTTTTGATGTACCCCTTATTATAGGCGAAATATCCTGTCCATCCAATTTTATTGAAGGATCTGTTTTGATACCTGCTAATTTCATAATGGTTGGGAGAATATCAGGAGACCAGCAAGGAGTGCTGATAATTTTCGGTTGATTAAACTTTTTGGTATACCTGATGATAAAAGGAACCCTGGTTCCACCTTCCCAGTTAGTAGCTTTCATTCCTTTCAATCCACCAGAGTTGCCGCCGTACCAGGGGCCATTATCCGACATAAAAATGATAATTGTATTATCCAGGATATTTAATTCCTTTAGTTTATTGATTACTTCACCCGTTGACCAATCCAATTCTTTGAGTACGCTTTGATACAAAGCCTGAGCATTTCCATCAGTATAGAACTTTTCTGAGGCCGCCAGTGGTTTGTGAGGCATCGCATGCGCCAGGTAAAGAAAGAAAGGCGACCTACGATTTCTTTCTATAAAATCCAAAGCTCTTGATGTATATTTTTGAGTAAGTAAACGTTGGTCAACAGGATTCTCAGCTACTTCATTATTTTCAATGAGCTGAACCGGCCTCATATCGTTTGAATAAAGTATTCCATAGTATTCATTGAAGCCATGTTTCAAAGGGTTGTACTCTGGCTTATGGCCCAAGTGCCATTTGCCTATGCATTTGGTACGATAACCCTCTTTTTGAAAAATTTCACCCATCGTAACTTCGGATGAATTCAATCCAATATCATTTATACCTGCATCTGGTGCAGGATTTTCTATCATACCATGACGAAGCGGGAATCGTCCGGTAAGTAGAGTGGCTCTTGAAGGTGCACAATAAGGAGTTGGTACATAGAAATCGGTAAACCTGATTCCTTCATTTGCTAACCTGTCTATATTCGGTGTGCTGATCTGTTTATTGTTATAGCATGAAATTTCGCCATAACCCATATCATCGGTTAAAATGACAATGACATTGGGTTTCACCGGTGGTTCTTTTGTGGTTCTTCCCCCGAACGAAAAACAGTGAAGTGGGAGTACTATTCCAGCGATAATCAGAAAATTTTTTAATCTCATTGATGTAAATGTTTTTATAACTACATCTTATATTTATTTAAATAATTATATGCCTCTTAGTTTTTCTATACAATAATCTACTAAAACTGAACCGAATCAGGAGCCTCACCCAAACCATAATAGGCATGCTCAATTTTGTCACTGTATACCTTAATAATCCGCATCCCTGAAGGAGCTTCGCCAAGGGGTTTACCAACTGCACTTGTTGTAACATATTGCGTCTGCCCAATCTTCAGCAGTTTGTTATTGTGTAAGTGACCCGAAAACAGTGCATCCACCCTATTTTTGGTAAAAAGGGTGAGGTATTTTTCGCGGTAGTCCAGATCAATGTTTGAGTACCCTGTTGGTTCATCAACCGATTTATTAAAAAAAGGATAATGGCAGAACAGTATCAGGTGATCTGCCTTTTGGCTTTTCTTGAGCTTTTTGGTAAGCCATTTGTATTGTTTCTTTTCCTGTTCTACCATTTTAGCCTTGATAAAGCTGGTATTAAATCCTATAAATGAGGATCCTTTATGTTTGAATGAAAATTTATCATTCCCGTAGTTCTTCTTGTACTTCTCAAGGCTTTCTTTGTTGGGTATTTGCCCCAGGTCATGGTTCCCCGGAGTAAGATAAACCGGAATGCCAGGATTAATTTTTGCAGTAATCCTTTTAAACTCCAGAATCTGTGCATCTGAATTTGGATTATGAACAAAGTCGCCCGTAATTACTACAAAGTCAGGATTTAATTTATTTATCTTTTCTACAGCAGCTTCATAAAGTTTTGTTTCTTTTTCGAAACTTGCATTGTTATCAAACATGCCTAACTGTGGATCTGTTATCTGTATAAAAAACCAGGGAGTTTTCGGATCCTGTTTCTGCGCAAATGCATTCCCGCCAATTCCAAGCATTAATACCAGTAATAAAAATCTAAAACTTCCCGGCACCATCGAAAAAATATTTTCAATCTTTTTCATTTTTATACCTTCTCTTCAATGTATTTATTAATATCACAAATTCACTTTCAATTCTACCAGTTATCTGTTCTGAAAGGAACAACTGGAATTCCCGACAAACTGAAAATGCTTGGTTCCACATAATTTTTATATGCATACCTGACGGCTACCGGTTCCGGAACTTTATCACTCGAAACAGCAAGCCTGGTTGTTGATGTTTCTATTTCTGCTTTTGCAGCATAAAAAACTTTATCGGCTCCGGCAATTTCAAAACCTTTTAAATCTGTCCACATGGGACTAATGCCTCGTTCAGCATTCTTGAAGTTGATGTAAACCTTCTGGCCTTTTACCTCCATTGATTTATACACCACGGGGGAATATGAAAAACCTTTCCTGCCATATGTTGCTCCCAGGGCCCACAAAGCCAGTCTTTCCCCTACCGTTTCTTTGTCAACCGGATGAATAAATTTTGGATGACCAATATCCATTGTTATTGCCATACCCGAATTGGGAATGTCATTCATATTTTGCAGTTGTACTTCCCGAAGACGGGCAGCAGATGTACTATCAGCTCCTTCATAATTAAAAGGTGCTATCTGTACAAAATAAAAAGGAAATTCGCCAACGTTCCATTTGGCACGCAAGTCTTTCACAAATGCAGGCATCAACTTGGCATACAGATCTGCATTTTTTCGGTTACTCTCCCCCTGGTACCAAAGCATTCCCTTTATGGTAAAGTTTGTGAGGGGAGCAATTTTCGCATTGTACAAAACACAAGGAGTGCTATTGGGAGCTTTAACTACAGAATCATTATCAAGTATGGAAAGGTTTACTTCCTTAAATGGTTCAATAGCCTCCCTGCTCATCCAGGATTCTACAATGGACCCTCCCCACGATGATACAATAATGCCAACAGGCACATCTAATACCTCCTGCACATAGCGGGCAAAATAATAGGCTGTTGCACTAATATTGGCAACATTTTCGGAGCTGTTTTCAAGCCACTGTCCCTCGCAGTCCTCTTGTGGTTTTTTATTAAACTGTCTTACCCATTTTCCATCTTTCGAATCAGTGGTAAACATGCGAATAGGAGTTACCGCTTTGGCTTTTGCAATTATATTGTTGGTTCCTTTTAGCGGCTGTCTATCAAATCCCCTCATGGGCATTTCCATATTCGATTGACCCGAACAAAACCAAACTTCTCCGATCAGGATATTATTCAGCGTAAGGACTTCACCATCTGAAATACTGATTTGATAAGGCCCGCCGGCATCGGGGGTGTTAACAACGAGCAGCCAACTTCCTTTGCTATCAGAGGTCGCGGCATAGGTCTTCTTATCCCATGAGGTAACAACTTTGATCTTTGTATTCTCTTTCGACCATCCCCAAATCTTAGCAGTCGTTTTTTGCTGCAATATCATACCATCGCCAAGAATAGCCGGCAATTTTACTTTGGCTTGAAGGCTTCCTACTGAAAGAAGAAAAACAATCAGGAGTCGAACATTTTTGGTAAGCATATTAAAATCTGTTTTCAGTTTATTATTGAATGGAAGCACGCAATTAGAATATCTCAATTTCTAGCAGCAATCGTCGTTGAACTTAAATTCTCTGAATGATTACTTACTGTCTCTATTCAATAATTCATTGATCATATTTACAAGCAAACGACCTGCAATTGGATCAGTAGTAGCTTTTTCAGTCCTCATGCCAGAAATTAATGCAGAACCTCCTTTGTTAATACGAAAAATTGGAAATCCCTTAATAGTTTTCACATAATCCGACCGGGCTAACATTGCTCCGTTAATGTATCCGTGTATTTTAGTCTGGTTGGCAATTTCAATTACATTCTTGTCTCGCTTCAACTTGAACGCCACTTCACAAACAGTAGGAATTTCCGGCTTATTATTATTGAAGCACCGAACATCGAATAGCCCGATACCATCAAACACCTTTGACTCTGGTATCTCCATGTTTACAATGTCACCTTCAGTAGGAACAATCCATCCGTTGATGTACTCCGGATACAAATTCATGGATACGGCAGGAGAATTTAGTACCAACACTTTTGCGCCACCATCAATGCTGGCTCGCAAATCCATCAAGTCCTGCTTTGAGCAATTCTTAGCCGTATCAAGACCAGCAACAATAAGGATATCCGATTTTGATTGAATCCCTTGTGCGATGCTGGCATAAGAAGTATAGTTTACTTTCAGAAAACTTAAAGCCTTAGAAGTTTCATTAAAATCAACAACCGCAATTTTCTTACGCTGATCAACTGAAGATCTGCTCCAGCTCTTCTGTGCAATGTTGATTTTGTATTCATTTTCAGAAACAGGGATACCGTTTTCGGTAAGTTTCAGTTTCAATTTGGCAGCTACTTTCAAAGTAGGCAGCACCTCAGGAATTTGAATAGTGGGTGTAATCCATTGCCTGGTTGAATGTTTTACAGCCGGTACATTCTCAGTCCCTCTAGCCAATCTTTCTCCAGTTTCCGTAACGAGTTCCCAATACAGCTTTGTTTCTTTTAAGTCTGTACCATTCTCTTTATCGTTTACCACACAAATTTTTGCAGGTAGTTTTTCGCCAGCGTACAAATTACGCCCCCATATTTCTGCGCTTACCAGTACAGGTTGCAAGGCTCTCTTAATGGCGAAATAGGTTGGATACGGCTCGATGTTTTTTACATCATATACATTTCTAAACCAGGTTAATAAGGCGAAATGCAAAATACCTGATGCTTTATCGTTGGAGCGACGCAAAGCCTCAGCCAATTCACCTGTAATAAAAGAATGGACATCTAAAAATGCCTGAGGGTTGGCATATTCATACGATTGATATCCAATCAGTGTCTGCGGATTCTGGTGAACAAGGTTGTAGAAGCGGGTGGCATGTCCTGTTTCGGCATTCGGGTAACCAGTAGACATTTCCTGGCTGATCAACGGTCTGCCTTCATTGCGGGCATTTTTTTGAAACTCTCCTTTGAATTGCTTAAAGACAGTGTAGTCGTACCAGTTAATATATTTATGATCATCATCGATATCACCATCATCAATTGTTTCAAAAAAAGCTTCCCCGTATTTTTTCTTATTACGCTTGTAATTCGAATCAAAACAAATAGGACGAGTCGAGTCAACGGCACGCATCCTTTTCACCACATCTGAAATGATTTTCATTTTTTTCTTCGCGACCTCAAAATCAGGTTCATTGTCGTAGAACTTCATTTCATTGTTTACGGTCCAAAACAATAGAGAAGGATGATTTCTATATTTCTTCAACAACCCGATGAATTCATCTGCCCATAGATCAATCAAACTCATGTCGGGCATCGAAGAACTTATCATTAACCAGGGCCAGGTGCCTTCAAAGCTTACTCCTATACCATTCTCATCAGCAGCATCCATCCATAACTCATTGTAAGGCGCTGTATGGGTTCGGGTAATATCAATATTCCCAGCCTTCATTATCTGATAGAAAGAGTTGGCTAAGTCTTTATCGTTGGGTGCTAATGCAAACGGCGTATGGTTAGCACCTCTCAGCCAGTATTGCTTGCCATTGAGGTAGAAAAATCCATTCTTGGCTTCAAATGTTCTGAATCCTGAAGTGATTACTTTGCTATCGACCTCACTGTTACCTGACAGTAGTTTGAATGTAAAATCGTAGAGATTGGGATGATTGGGCGTCCATAGTTGTGGCTTCAAATTTGAAATGGCGAATGAAACCTTTCGCTCTTCACCTGCATTCAGTACAACCTGCTTTATTGAAACGCCTGCATACAATTGATTACCTGTCGCTTTTTCAAGAATATCAGTTGATACATCATAGGTAACAGGCTTAGTAGAATAGTTTTTTAAGGTTACATCAAAGCTTGCACCCTGAAGTGTTGGCTTAATGAATACGTCTTCAATTTTTACCTTATCAGTTATTACCAGTTTTACTGGCTGCCAAATACCCGCAGGATCATCTTTGTAAAATCCGTGAGCAATATCTTTTAGCATGTTGTTGGTGACAGGTACAGTTACAGCCACATCAACAATTTTTTCACCGTCTTCAATGTTTTTGATAAAATCACGCACCACCCGAACAGCAACCAGGTTTTTCCCGGGCTTCAATAATGAAGTTCCATCCACTGAAAAATCGCCAAACATACCAATATGCGAACCTGCCAGTTGTCCATTGATATAAACTTCGGCCACTTTTGAAACGGCATCGAAATGCAGTGTTAGTTGCTTCGATTTTATATCAACAGGAAGTTCAATCCAATGCCTGTACCAGGCTACTTTGGTCTTGGTGTAATCGAAAGTATAGTTCGTACACCTGTCTGTTTCCATTTGAAAATAATTGTCTGACACCCCTTTGGGATGTCCTTCAAATGATTCGCCGTGAAGCCATATCCGTGATGGGTTCCAAAAGTTAGGCACTGACATGGTGTGCCAATTTTTATCATCAACACTTACATCAGAGGCCTTTTTTCCGCCATTGAACTCATGTTCCGGCATAAACAACCACTGTCCATCCAATGAAATTTCTGAACGGCCACTATTAAGTCCTGCAATAGTAACTGGCTTATACGCTTCTCTTTCTACTACTCTTTTCTTCTCCTTATCAACAGGATCAATTTTTACTTCGATTTCTTGTTTGGCAATTCCTTGCAGGTGATTTTCCTTCAGTGCTGTTATCGATAAATTATCAAATTCAGTTTCAATCCAGCTACCTCCCAATGTGACTTCACCACTAGGAGCCAGGTTTGCATTCTTATCTTCAACATCCATCAAGGGTATGGCCTCATTGTTCAGGAATATCCTGATACGATCACCACATACCTCAATTTTTACATCATACCATACACCAGGCTTTGGGTCAAAAGATAGTTGTCGGATACCAATAAATTCATCGGTACCCATGTAGCCCATCCTGCTCAGGTACAGAGTATTTTGGATGCCTCCTCTTAAACCTACTATGTATCTATCGTTTCTATTGTAAGCCCTGAATCCCGCCCATATCTGAACCTGATCAGCATATTGAGGAGCTCTTGCCTTAAACTGTAGTACATAGTTCTTCCATTCTACATTTCCAAAACAGGCATACGCATCTTTTGACTTAAAAACACCGTCAGCAATTGTACAAGTACCCCTGCCAATTTTTTTGAGATTAGCAGCAGAATCTGAAAAATCAGTTTTCAAGCTGAATGACTGTGCAAAAACACTAACCTGCAAAAAGAAAAAAGCAAACAATAAACCAACGCTTACGTTAATGCCTTTTTTCATCACTTTCCCTCCTACCTGATACATCTTATTCATTTCGTTTACTTTTTAGGAATTGTCAAACTCAATGGCTTTTCTTTTCTAAGCATTTTCCCCGCTTCTCCAGTGAGCCATAAATAATGATCGCTTGGCATACCATCCATACCGATAAACTTAGCAATATTGCTTACTGGTGGATTATCGCTGCATTTGAATATGGCAGTGCCTTCATTTACTTCGTCGAACATGGCAACATATAGCATGGTGGCTCCTGCATTGATTGCAGTTGCAATTTGCTGCCAATAAAATCTACCCCCCTGGCGTGGAATTGAACCCACCGGCTTTACATCATCAGGAAATTCAAAACGGCTAAGATTATGCCAGCTAAAGCCCGGGTAAACACAGGGAACATAATCCACTCCATTCTCTTTGCACCATTTTATATCTGCCAACATCACATCACGATATCGATCCATATCATTATGGAGCAGTGGCGAAAATCGTTGAACCGTCCATGGCAATACAATATCCGCCTGCTTTATCAACTCATGCAAATATGGATCTGCATTACAGTCAGCATTCAATTCACGCCAGAATGTAGGCACCCCTAGCATTACACTACAACCGCCATATTCAGGATCATTCTTAAGAAAATCAATAAACCTCGCAATACCAATATTTCGAATATTATAGGGACGGTCAGGAAAACCAAGACCCCAAATAGTAACTAGGGGTTTACCGTTATGGAAAATGTAGGTTTTAGTTCCGCTCTGATTGGTTACACGCAATGAATCTACAAGGTATTTCCAATCATCAATTAATGATGAACAATCCTGACCAACACCTTTCAATCCCGAAAGATCATACATCACGCCAATGGCCCTTTCGTTTGCTGATGCAGCCTGCAAAGCATTGCGCAGTACATTGGTAGCATCGCTATGACGTCGTTCAGGTTTAGCAGCATCAAAAAATCGCTGCATAAACACACCATCTAAGCCATATTGCTTCATCCAACTAAAGTGCAGGTCCACTGTACTTTTATCATCGGAACTAAAGAAAAGAGCCTTGCTGCCGTCGGCTAACTTTAAACCGGTAGGATAGACATTTTTATATTCGGTCACTTCCGGCCACATGTCAATACGAATCTTGTTGTCATCAGGATACATTACCCCAGTTTTGGGAGCACGGAACCATCCCTGGTAACCAGCCATCACCAATCCCTTATATGCAGGGTATTTTGTAACCTTAGCATGCCTGCTTTGAGCTATTGTACTAATACTAAAGACGAATAGAGTTAGGAAAGTTAATATTTGCCTTTTAGAGTTGCTCATCATTAGTGCTTTAAAACATTTTGCGCATCATTTGCTTCTTTTTGAAAACTGAACTGGTCATTCACCCTTATTACATGGGTGAACTAAAGTTTCGATTAGGACTATTACCCATACTAATTTTCAAAACACCACCTTTTAAAATGTCCTCATGGCTAATGGTACCTTTTGCTGACTTCTGTCCGTTCAGTTCAACTTGTTGGATATTGATATTTTTAGCGTTGTTGTTTACAACCTCCACTGAGAATTTTTTCCCATTGGGTAAATTGATCGTCGCTTTATCAAAAAGTGGACTTCCCATTACATATTCTCCTGAGGCTGGAAATACCGGGTAAAATCCAAGCGATGAAAAGATGTACCATGCTGACATCTGCCCACAATCTTCATTACCAATTATACCATCGGGATCATCATGATAAAATTCCTTCATGATGAAGCGCACTTTTTCCGCAGTTTTCCATTGCTGCCCGGAATAGGCATACATATAGGCATTGTGGTGGCTAGGTTCATTACCATGTGCATACTGCCCGATATTTCCAGTAAGATCAACCAAAACATCAGCGGTATCTGGCGCAGTAATGACAAAAAAACTATCTAGCCTGGCGTTGAATTTGTCGTTGCCTCCCAAGAAATTTATTAATCCCGGAACATCGTGTGGCGCCATCCACAAGTATTGCCACGCATTGCCTTCAGCATAATCAGCTGACCAGGGCTTTTTTGATTTTATGGGATCAAATACGGGGTTGCGGGTACCATCGCTTTTGATACCCCTGAAGAAACCAACAGCAGGATCATAAAAAAGCTGATAGTTTTTAGCCCGCTTGCTGAAATAAGTATAATCATCATTCTTTCCCAAAGCCTTTGCCATTAATGCAAGGCTGCCATCAGAAATGGAAAGTTCCATGGTCTGGGCTACTGTTCTTGTTGAATTAGCTGCTGACGGAACCGAGCTCAATAACTTAACATCAGATGGAATAGCTTTAAAATCTCTGAGATAGTTGAGCCCTCGCAAATCTGACATTGCTGTTTTTTTGAGTGACTGATAAGCCTTTTCTGCATCAAAACCCCGAAATCCTTTCAGATATGCTTCAGCCACAATTTGCATGCTGCTGATGCCAGGCATACACTCTGTTTCAAAACCATTCAGGTGCCAGATGGGCATGTGTCCCTGCTCATCATTAATAGCTAAGATGCTATTAATAAAATCGTTTACCCTGTCAGGTGCAATCAATGTTAAAAGCGAATGCTCTGCACGGTAAGTATCCCATGTTGAGAATACCGAATAATTATTAAAATTTTGTTTGTTATTAATTTTATTATTCGTACCCGGAAAATCACCATTGTGATCATTGAAAAGTGATGGGTGAATTAAAGAGTGAAACATTGCCGTATAAAAAATTCGTTTGTCGGCTTCGTTTTTAGTTTCAATTTTAATTCTTGAAAGTTCCTTGTTCCACCTTGTATCGGCTTGTTTCACTATTTCATTGAAGTTCCAGGCAGGAACTTCTGCATTGATATTGGCAAGCGCATTGTCTGCACTAACTGGTGAAATGCCTACTTTTAATTGTACAAAATCACCCTGATTAAATTTAATGACTCCCTTTACAGCTTTGCCCTTCCCTTTATTACCCGATAATGATTTTACATCATCATACAAGAGCAGTTTGTTAATTGGCTTTGAAGAACGAATAGCAAAAAACACTTTTTGTACTTTGGCCCAGCCCGATGAAAACCGATATCCTTTTAATGTGTATTCATCTGTTTGCTCCAGGTAAGTGTCTGTACTCTGGTCATTGATTCCCTCTTTCAGGTCAATCATTACATGTGCGTCCTTGCTTTTGGGAAAACGGTGTTGATGAAACCCTACCCGTTCTGTAGCAGTAAGTTCAACAGCCACACCATTATCAAGTTTTACTGAATAAAACCCGGGTTTTGAAATTTCATTCTTATGGCTGAAAGTGCTTAGATATCCATTGTGCGGATATTCCTGCCGACCTTTATCAAGCTTTACTTCTCCGGTAATTGGCATCATTAACACATCTGCCAGATCGCCGATTCCAGTGCCACTTAGATGCAATTGCGAGAAGCCAATAATAAGGCTGTCGGAATAATGATACCCCGAACACCAGTCCCAGCCTTTATAAATATTATTAGGGCCAATTTGTACCGCACCAAATGGTACACTAGCCCCAACAAATACATGCCCGTGACCTCCGGAGCCAATTAATGGGTTAACATATTTGGTAAGATTTTGTGCATTTAAATGGTCATAGGTTCCTGCACAAACTGATAAATAAAAAATGATTTTGAGTAAAGCAAATTGAAAACACTTTTTCATGATTAATCATGTTTATCTTATTATTCTATCGAATTGGCTTTACATTACTGTAACCGCTCTCTCCATGAAACCAATTGCCCGCTTTTCCGGTTAACCACAAATAGTAATCAGAAGCAAGGTGATTTTCAATGCCCACAAAAATCTTATTGCCATTTAAGGGAAGTTCTGATTCCCGTTGGCATTTAAAAATGGCGGTGCCCTCATCTATTTCATCAAACATGGCCACATATAAAGATTTGGCTCCTGCTGACTTTGCCCCGGCTACTTGCTGCCACAAAAAATCACCACCATTTCTTGGTATCAGATTGTACTGTGCAACGTTGTTTTTAAGATTTCCCCAGCTAAATCCCGGAAAAGCCAAGGGTACATAATCAACTTTATTGCTATTACACCATTGGATATCCAACGGCAATGCCGCTGCTACATTATTGTAACTTCCAGCGTTATACCTTCCTACTGCCCATGGCATAATAATATCTGCTTTTTTAATAAGCAAATGCAGTAAAGGATTGTTTTCAGTGTCACGATCCAATGTCCTCCAATAATATGGCAAGCCCAGCATAACTGAAACTTTTTTTGTAGGGCCTTTAATTCTATTAACAAGATTCTCTACATCAGCAACTGAATACGCTCTGCCATTACTAAAACCAACACCCCAGATTGCGACAAGGGGCTTTTTATTATGCCGCAAATAATTTGGCTGCAGCGTATTACTAAAAAGTGAGAAAAGAGACTGCAATTCATTCCAGTCTTGTTCAACATAGGCCACATCGGCGCTGGTACAGCCGCTTAAATCGTACATGATGCAAATGGCCCTTTGGTATTTATTTGCCGCCTTTAAAGCATTTTGTAAAACCTTATTAAAATGAGCTTTGCCTTTTGGATTAGACTGTTTTACTTCAACAACAAACCGTTGCATAAATACGCCATCGATACCATAATCTTTCATCCATTTGAAATGAAGGTCCACTGTTTCTTCATCATAAGGGCTAAAGAGATTGGCGTTAGTTCCATTCGCAAAACTAAACGGAGACTGGTACTTTTTTGTGTATTCGCTTATGTCAGGCCAAAAATCAACGGAAGCACAACCCGGGAAAAAACCTCCGCAGCTAGTATTCTTATAATGGGCCCAGCCCCTGTCAGAGCCATCACCCTCTGCTCCAAACCAACCCTGGTATCCGGCCATCACCATATTTTTATAAGAAGTATAATTACACCCTGTTTCGTTATATATAACTTCTGTAACACCCGGTGGTGGTATTAAAGGATCAATGTTTGTCCCGCCTTTATTTGAGCAACTAATTGCTAAAAATAAAAGATTGACTAGCAGTATTTGATTAAATCTATTCATAATTAAATATTTTGAGTTTACTATGTGTTCTTTTTTTGCAGTTTTTGCGGCAATTGCCGGTTGAGTCTAAAAAAATAAATAATAAAAATGATGTTGAATATTTATCCATAAAAACTGATTGTTTACTGGATAAACCCAAATTTTGCAGCGAACTGCAAAATCCGGGTTTAGAAAGTCAGGCCAAAGAATCAGTAATAAACCAGAGCTTATTTGGGCACATTAAAAATTATACTAGTTCTTAATGTGCCTGAGATAAGCAAATAGCTGAAACAATAATTTTCACTTTTCTTCTATTAAGGTTTCTTGAATTGCTGTTTTGTAATATTAAGATACAGGTCGCCGTAAGATAAAGCAGGTTCAAGTTGCATGTCCTCATCCCATTTATTCCATGAATCAATTAATATCATGCGGGTAGTTGCACTGGCATTCATTTTAGCTACGTTGCACAGCTTCTTATACACAGCACCACTGTCTGTTCTTGGATAATTTGGATTTGCACTGGTAGGTGCAAGAATTTTCCAATTATAAGCCGGAGTAATATTGGGTACATAATCAATACCTCCCATGTTGTTTGCAAAATAATTTTTTGAATACTTCCAGTTTTGATCCATGGCCTGAGGAAGCAACCACCAGCGGTCCCAGTCATTCAACTGCGCACTGTAAGACTGATGGTAAATAGCATCTACACAACCCTGATACCTGTGTGGATATCTTGCAGGCGGAGACCATCTTTCCTGCATTCCAACTATATAAAGCTGAATACCCAACGCCGACAGACGATTCCTTAAGGTAGTATAAATACCAGGGTTATTACCGGAAAAAATTGTTTGTGCGTTCATTATATACAAGAGTGTTTTTCCATTCACTTTCGCATAATTTGTATTTCCCATCAACGTTGTCATTTTTAGAATATCCTGAAAAAACTGCTCAAGTTTAACCGGATCATTTTCAAGATAGGCTGGATTGGTCGTATTATTGTTTATAGCAAAGGTTGAACTAGAAAAATTATATGCCAATGCAAATTGCAGATTTGCAGTATTCACATCCAGAAATGATTTGATTAAAGCCGAATCTAACTTATAATTATTCTTGTCTCTACTGTTTGACCTGAATTGAAAAAGGAAATAATCAATTCCACCTCTTTTGGCCTGCTGTATATGCTCGGTCATTATTGCAGGCGAAACCACTCCGTTTGTCATTGCGTACTTACCTACAACCGGAACTTCGGTTATGGCAGTATTAAATGTTGAGAAATTATAATAAAATGCACCTACATTGTAGTCGGCCGTTACTGGCACCTCATTAATACTATATGCTAAAATATTATCTTCCGCTTTAGGTGCATCATTTTCTTTGGTACAAGATGAAAAAACACTTACTGCAGTCAGAATAAGTATTGAGAATTTTATCTTTTTCATGCGTAATTTTTTTTAGATTTTGTCTCCACTTTGGCTAGGTCAGGCTATGTTACCCCGCAGGCCGTTAGAGTGGTTCAATTTATTTATGGTTTATAGGTTCTTGTAACAATTACTGTAAACCCTATTGCCGTTCCGGCAGCTCTTACAGATTGAATGGTGTTGCCATACCATTTATTCATTCCTGATTGATCGTAATACGCCGGTATGGCGTCATAATTCGGCACTGTATAAGGTATGGCAAATTTTAAATCTATATATGGATTTGTTGTTTCGACTGAAATACTATTTATGCCAAGAAGTTGCAATGCCCCCTGGTAACCAACCGAGTTTTGCGTGCTGACCGCTGATGGATAAATTCCACGGGATGGTATGTCCTGGTATACCTGTGCGGAAAATCCGGGATTGGTATGAGGTGAAAAATTACAAACCCGGGTTTGACGTTGCAGACACCATGCATCAAAAGGCTGATCGGGATAATAATTTAGCCATAACTGATGATAGATCTTGTTTATGTCCCCTGCAGGAATATTAGCATTTACAATATGCAGATAGTTCCATAAGCCAATACCTGTTGTACCAAATTTTACTCCGTTACCTGCCTTATAGGTATCCCTTAAAGAAGCGGGAATTCCCCAAAAAGCAAAATTGGCATCAATACCAGAATTATAATACGACTCAGCACTTTGTGCTCCCCCCAGTCCTAATGAAGCTGCCCATGCCTTTAATAGCTGTGCTTCTGCAAAACTCAGAATAATAATAGGCCGGGCAGGATTATTAAGGATATTCATCGAAACCATTGAATAAGCACTATTTCCATTGATACCAGGCATATTCACCTGATTTTGGGGATCTACTCCGCCAGCCAATGTGGGTAACCAACCTGCAAGCTTGGTATTTGATTTTACAAGTCCATAATGCGGTATAGGATATGTTATCACTCTTAATGAATCATCTGCCGTACTGGAAACTGTATCGGTTACCCGAAATCTGCTGGCCAGTTTCACACTATCGAAATAGTAGTTTATTCTGGGATCTTTATATGACCGGAGATACATAAACATCATATCTGTCATTCTTGGAAAAGCCCCTGTGAAAACTCCCCTGATATATGTTTTGTAATATGGGTTTTCATTCCCAATAATATTTTCATAAGGCACTTTTGCTGTTTCTGCTTCAGCACCTATCAGGTTTGCTTCATTTGCCATCAGCTCCTGTATATTGGCATTGGCTGATCCGGGGAGTACTCTTCTGCAACGTAATGCAACCTTTAACCGTAGCGTGTTGGCAAATTTTTTCCAACTCAATAACGGATTTGCTGTTGCACCATATATGGCATCGTACGTTAATTTGTCGTTTGGTTTGTTTAAATCAATTTTGTCACTGGCCTCTTTGAGCATCACCAGTATCTTGGCGTAAGCGGTGTCTTCAGACTCAAATTTTACTACATTAAGATTATTCAGGTTATTTGCTTCCGCTATTGGGATCGGCCCAAAATAACCAACAAGGATAGAATAAACATATGCTTTCCAAATTCTGACAATTTGAACACGGTTGTTAAAAGCTGAATCCGCAGCATAATCTTTTTCAACCTGTACTAAGTTTTCCAAAATATTTACATAGCTGTCCCGCCAAACGTTCCGGTCATCCGCAGTATATCTTGCACCTGGTTCTGCATAATTGGCAATTTCCCACATGCTGATATTAATGCCACTGTTCAGTCCGTTTGCACCTATCATGTCACCTGTTCTTTTCACGGCTGTTGCAATCAAAGACTCTGGGGTAACTTTGATAAACTGAGTAGGATCAGTATTAAGTTCTTCAAATTTTTTGGTACAGGAAGCCAGGCAAATTGTTGCAAGGCTTGCTATAAATAAATATATTATTCTTTTCATTTTTTATCTTTTTAAAATATTTGTATTAGAAAGTCAGTTTTATATTCAAACCCATTATAGCATATGGAAATGAACCGCCTGATTCAATCCCCATGGTACCATTTGAAGTTCCGGTAGTTGATTCCGGATCAATTCCATAAGGAGTTTTTTGGAATATCTGCCAGACATTTCTTCCTGTTAAAGCCACATACGCTCCCCGTACAAAACTTTTCTTTCCAAACACTTTACTTGGAACTGTATAACCTAATACAATTTCACTGATCCTTACAGAAGTAGCATCAAATGTGAGGAATGGAACATCATTGACCACTTTATCATTTCCATTTACTAATTGTGGATATACCCAACCCAAAAATTTATCGCCAACCAGTAACCTTCCTTTGGAATCAGTCAGCACTACGCCACCAGGTCCTGTTCTTGCTAAATATGCATTGGGATAAGCCATTCCTTTAATCCGGAGAGAATCAAGATAACGGGTTCTATTAGGACCAATTGTCTGGCCGATATTTCTTCTTTCGTTATCCGTTTCACCCAATATAAAACTGCTGAAGAAATAACTGTCTCTGCCTTCAAGGCTTTTTACAGTGCTCCCTGCAAACATTCCTCTTCCATAAGACTCAGAAAATATTACACCCCCCACTTTAACAGTGGCTACCACCTGAAGCGTAAAGCCTTTATAGGAAACAGAATTGGTAAAACCACCAATCCACTTAGGCCGGGGATTACCGGTAATTACATTCGGTTCCGCAATAACTCTTCCGGTAGCTGCCACAAGAATAGTATCACCAACCCGATACGGGGCAAATCCCATATGAACACCATAGGGTTGGCCAACCACTGCATTAACCGTCATTCCCAATCTGTTTCCTAACTGAATTCGTGTCACATTGGGTAACAAGGAAACCACCTCACTTCTGTTAGATGCATAATTTAAACTTGACTTCCATGTAATCTTTTTGTTTCTTATGATTGTAGCAGCGACAGTCATTTCAACTCCTTTATTCTGAATTTCCCCTGCATTTATTATCCTGTTTAGAAATCCGGTTTCAAAAGGTGTTTGCACACTTACGATCTGATTAATAGTACTGTTCTTATAATAGGTAAGACTAACATCTACTTTACCTTTAAGCGAAGAAAACTCCAGGCCGATTTCTTTTGAAATTTGCTGCTCAGGTTTTAAATCTGGATTTCTTAACGATGTTGTATAGGAAAGGTAGGGATTACCCATGTATAATCCCTGAGGCGAAAAAGTATTTACCAATTGATACGGATTAGTGCTATTACCAACCCTGGCATAGTTAACACTCAACTTGCCAGAGCTTAGTATGTTTTTATTACTAATGAATTTGCCAAAATTGAAATTAGCTCCTATACCAGGATAGAAAAAAGTATTGTTTTTTATTGGCAAGGTTGATGACCATTCTTTCCGTCCTGATACTTCTAAATAAACCATTTCTTTATAGCCAACAACCGCCCTTGCAAAGGCAGATTGCTGTCTTGACCGGGTAAGAAATTCAGTAGCTACCGGTACAGCATTTGCATTACCAATGCTAGGCATGTTATGTACCAGTAAAGCTTCAATTCTAGCTGCCCTGCCCAAAATATTTACATCACTTATACTAAACCCCGCCAATCCATCAAGACTTATGTTCTTATTTAATTGCTTTGAATATGTTGCCATCACCTCATAAAACATATTGTTTTGTCTTGTTAAACTGTTTGAATAATATCCAAGCGGAGTTAGTCTGCTGCCTTTTTCTCTATAAATATAGTTTTCTGTGGTTGCCAAATCTGCAACAACCTGCCCCCTCACTTTTAAGGCAGGTGATAGATTTATAGTAGCTACTATAGCCCCGTTCATGGCCGAACGGGTATCTTCATTTGAATTGGCATAAATGGACCAATAGGGATTTTCCGTATTATTTACCTGCCCTGTAGCAATTGAATTCCCTTCAGCATTTCTATATGGTAAAAACCCATCCAATCTTGTACTTCTGCCCATGTATACATATGTAGCCAATGGGTTTGTCGGATCCAGGTTCTTTATCATCCTGTTTTTTGTGTTCCAATTGGTATAATTTAACCTTGATTCAATCTTAATCAGTTTGCTTAAATTTCTGGTGGCCGAAAGGCTTATGTTGTGCTTATTCATCAGATTTAAGTTGTCGATTACATCATTGCCTTTCGTAAACCCATATGACATCCTGAAACCTCCATTGGCATCTGATTTACTGACAGCCACATTGGAAGTATTGGTAAAAGCAGTCTGGTAAAGACCGGTAACATTATTTGTTTGAGGCAAATACCCACCCGCTATGGGTACTCCACCATAAGTATTGTAAGGTTGGCCCAGCATTGGAGCACCCCAGCTTTGGTTACTGGTTCCCATATTAACACCGCCATTAGCTCTATTTATATTATTTACATTGCCACCGGAAAGCCTGAATGCGCTGCCCTCACCATAAACATTCTGGTACTCAGGGAAGGCAGTAACTTTGTATAGCTGTAAATTTTGATTCACTTCAATTCCAAGGGAGCCATTACCTCCAGGTTTTCCCTTTTTCATTGTAATCAAAATTGCCCCGTTAGCTGCTTTTGCCCCATATAGAGCAGCACCATTTGGCCCCTTCAATACAGTGATTGATTCTATATCATCAGGATTTATGTTCGCTGCTGCATTTCCATAGTCAATGTTACCAACCTCTCCGGGAGAATTTTCAATGGGAACACCATCAATAACTATTAATGGCTGATTGGAGGAAGACAGTGAATTGTCTCCCCGCAGAGTAATCCTAACACTTCCTCCGGGTTGCCCTGTACCTGTAATTTGCAGACCAGCTACTTTGCCTTGCAGTGCATTTAGAAAACTAACATCCCTAGCTTCCGTAATTGATTTGGGATCGATGTTTTGAGAAGCATAGGTTAGTGATTTCTGTTTCCGGGTGACACCAAGTGCAGAAACAACCACCACATCACCCATCTGCTGACCCTGGGAATCTTTAAATTTCAGGTTGATTACAGTTTGATTGTTTACTGGAATTTCCTCCGTTGCAAACTCCACATGAGAAAAGACAAGTATGTCTTTTGCAGGATCCGTTATAGAAATCTGGTAAGCTCCCTGTTCATTTGATACAGTTCCCAGGTTCGGCTTACCTTTTACTGAGACTGATGCACCAACCACAGGAATTCCTTTTTCATCCGTCAAAACTCCTTTTATTGTTTTGGATTGTGCATTGCTTACGGTTACCGTGAGTACCATAAAGAACAGCATAAATAATTTACTCATACATTTGGCAGTTTTATTGATTGTTATAAAATTATACTACTATACATTTTTTTAGCATGAAATATTTATAACCAGGATTTATATTTCAAAACCAAGGTTTGCTATTTGTATCAGGGAGAAAATGATTGTTTGTTTCGCATAGTTAAAAAGTTATTATTGTTTACATATTCCATTTCAACTACTCATTTACTTTATTGTAAGGTCGTTAATAGTATTGCCCTGAACACCCCATTTTTTATTTGGCTTTGATCCCATTTCCAATTCAAGGTGCCCTCCCGAAATTAATTGTTCATGCGTAAACCAGGGAGAATCTAACAACTTACCGTTAAGCTTTGCACTTTGTATATATTTATTAGTAACGGAGCAATTATTTGCCGTTAACCGGAATTGCTTTTTATTGGGTAAGTCAATGGTGACTTTTGAAAACACAGGGCTTCCAATGGTATAAACAGGCAGACCCGGTGTAACCGGATAGAAACCCATTGAAGAAAATACAACGAACGCTGACATTCCTCCGCCATCTTCATCTCCGGGAATTCCATAAATACTATCCTTAAACCAGGCATCCAGCAGAAACCTTATTCTCTTTTGAGATTTCCATGGAGATTTGGTAAAATTATACAGGTAAGGAATATGAAAACTGGGTTCATTGCCCATCGAGAACTGGCCTACCAAGCCGGTTGCATCAGGAAACTTGCTCCAGAATTCATATTTAGAACGGCCAAGACCTTCACGAAACAACTGATCAAGCCTGTGTTCAAAAGAATCGCTTCCTCCCATCAATTGAATCAGCCCGGGAATATCCTGTTGCACCTGCCACAAATAAGTGTACCCATTATTTTCGTCGTAAAACTCACGACCACCCATCCCTCCATCGAATTTTGGATCTATAAGAATCCAGTTCCCTTTGTCGTCTTTTGGGAGAAAAAATTGCTTTTCATTGTGCCACAGATTTTTATAATTAAGTCCTCTAGAAACAAAAATAGCTGCATCTTTTTTACCAAGATTTTTACCCAACTGTCCTAAAGCCCAATCGTCATAGCTGTGACCTAATGTTACTGCAACAGATTGTCTTTTTTCAAAATGATGAACTTGTGCTACTGTTTCTTTTTCTCCAGAAGGTAATGCCGGGAAAAAACCCTTTTGATGATAGATATCATCCAAAACTGTTTTTTTACCATTTCTCCAAGGCAGCATAGTGGCATCCGTTGCATTTTTACGCATGCCTTCATATGCTTTTTCTATATCAAAATTTTTCAGCCCCTTTCTGTGTGCATCTAATAAAGTAACGGATGAATGAAATCCATTCATGCAGGCATGATCGCCGAAGAGTACAGGAAAAGTAGGCATCCATCCGCTTTGTTCATACATACGAACATATGAGTGAAGCATATCCTCTTCCTGTGAAGGGTTTAAAATTGTTCTTAAAGGATGTAAAGCCAGGTATGTATCCCATGACCAATCATCCACATAAAAAGGACGGCTTTCTTTATGTACTTTTTTATCAAACCCGCTGTAATAAAATGAGTCTTCAGATATGTTTACCATCCTCTCATAACAACGGTACAAAGCCGTGTAAAAGGAACGTTTTTGAGCCTCTGTACCGCCTTCAACTTTTATTTGCGACATGACAATATTCCATGCCTTTTTCCCTTCATCTGCTACCGATTGAAAACTCTCACCTCTCAATTCCTTTTCATAATTTCTTCTGGCCTGTTCTGCACTAACATAGCTGATGGCATATTTAAAAGTAACCTGAGTGGCTGCCGGTGGAAAAGTAATATACGCCCTGGCATCCTGACCTTCAATAGCCGAGCCTTGTTGTAATTGACTATTCATAACAAAGCCCGGAACTCCTGCTATACTAAAAATGCCATACATAAATACCTTTATATCACCATGATAGGTTTCCATGCCTGTAACTTCTGTGGATGACAAAAAATTGAAGGCCGCTTTCCCATCATTATACACTCCCAGTAATATTGACTTTTCTTTTCCTGCAGGAAATGAAAACCGATAAATCCCCGACTTTTTAGCGGCCGTATAGTCCACAGTAACCTCATCATCAATTAAATAGGTAGAATAAAACCACGGTTTGTTAACTTCAAGATTATGGTCATAAGCCATCTTTGCTTTCCAGCTATGATTGCTAATGTTACCGGCAACAGGTTTTAAAGAAAAAACCTGGCCTAAACGGTGAGAAACGATCGTTAAAGGAAAACTTGAAATTTGGTCGTCCAGGTAATCTTTTCTTTGCGGCGTAAACCTAATAAGTTGATTTGGAAGCTGTACGGTTGGCCTGGTGGGCTCCAATATCAGGCCTACATTTCCAATTGTAGGGTCTATATAATCAATGTTTGAAACCTGCGTATTTCTGTTTTGTGCTTGTCCGATATTGACAAAACAACTGATAATCAATACTTTAAGAATTTTTCTTGCAATCTTCGGAAAGAAACAAACAAACAGGGAGTGTGAATCTATAAAAAGACGCTTCGACTCCATTTTAGATTCAGGCAGGTAGTTCATAAAAACAAGCATTCAAGTAAAATGAACCTAAATAAGCGCCTGCAACCTTAATAAATGGACTAATTAATCAACTAATGGCCAAATTAATACCGACTTTTTTTAAGATTTCTTTACAAAACGTCCCTTTTGGGCCGGTTGCGCGTATACGGTGAAACAACATGCAGAAAATACCAGGGAAAGGCAAAATCTATAAAGCATATGAACGAAAATGTTTTGTGTCTTTAGATCGGTTAATTGAGCCAAATACTACACGTTATTCCATAAAATAATAAAGATGTATAACTTGTAATCTTCCCCCTAAAGCTATGAAAAGTATCGTGTAAAAATTGATGTGAGAGAGGATAAAATATACCTTGGAAACCGTGAACATGAAATGAGCTATTATTTAAATAATTGGGGTATCATTAAATAGCCTGTAAAGGATTTGCTGAGAGATGTACTAACATATAATCTAAAAGTTGTGTTTTGTGGCACAGCAAAGGGCAAGAAATCCGCACAATCAGGTTTTTATTACGCTCATAAACGAAATAAGTTTTATTCTATACTTTTCGAAGCTGGATTTACATCTGATAAGCTAACTCCAGAGCAATGTTACCAGATTAATAATTATAAAATCGGGCTGACTGATCTGGTTCATAAAGAATCAGGAAATGATAAAGAAATAAACAAGTCCACTTTATGCTGACGATTTACAAGAGAGTAATAAGATTTATTGAATTGATTTTCAATTATTTGTGTAATGTTATTATACGTTTGCTACCTCTTTACTTCAACCTATTACTTTCCGATACAAAACTTACTAAATATAAAATCGAGTTGTTCCTCGTTAGTAATCTCACCTGTAATTTCTCCAAGATATTGCAAACATCTTCTTATCTCAAGGGCTACTAAATCACTAGCCAGCCCCTCCTCGATTCCTTTTCGAGTATCTTCAAGTGCATGACTCACTTGTTGCAAAGCTTGGTAATGACGCTCGTTGGTTACAACTATATTTTCAGATAAAACCTGCCCACTCAAAACTTCCTTTAAAATGGCTGCTTTTAATGCCTCTAGATTTGTTTTGTCTTTTGCGGCAATTAGGAGCGGGACCACAGGCAACTGAGAGGAACGTTCATCCAGTGATTGTGCACTAGCCAAATCTATTTTATTTCCAACCAACAGAAAACGTAACCCCTGTTCTCTTGCCTCTTCAGCCCATTGCATAACTTCTTCGTAAGGATCGGCTACGTCAAATAAATATAGCACCAGATCAGCTGCACTCATTTTTTCAAAGCTCCTTTCGATACCTACTTGCTCTATTTGATCAATGGTATTTGCACGAAGGCCTGCTGTATCAATTAATCGGAATAATACTCCTTCGATATTTACTACTTCTTCTATAGTGTCTCGGGTAGTGCCGGCAATTTCACTGACAATGGCTCTATTCTCATTCAACAAACTATTCAGCAGCGTACTTTTCCCAGCATTTGGCTTTCCTACTATTGCTACACTAACACCATTTTTAATTACATTACCCAACTTAAAAGATTGAAGCAAGGTTTGGGTGGTAGCCGCAAGACGATTCAATAGTTCTTTTAATTGCGTACGGTCGGCAAACGTTACATTCTCTTGGGAAAAATCAAGTTCTAATTCCAAAAGAGATGAAAACTGAATGAGCTGTTCGCGTAATTGTTTCAACTCGGCTGAAAAACCACCGCGCAAACCTTGTAAAGCGGCACGTTGTGCAGCTTCGGTTCCAGCAGCAATAAGATCTGCAACGGCCTCTGCTTGTGTCAAATCAAGTTTCCCTTTTAAAAAAGCACGCTGTGTAAATTCACCGGGACGGGCTAAACGTGCTCCTAATTGAACAATAGCATCAAGAACCTCACGTTGTACCAAGGGCGAACCATGACAACTAATTTCTACCACTTCCTCTCCGGTGTAAGAGCGAGGAGATTTGAAAAGTGTTATTATTACTTCATCCAAAACTTTATTACCCGCTTGCAGCAAACCCACATGAACCGTATGGCTGGGAAGACTCCTTAGATCTTTTGCGGGAAATAGTTGGCCAACAATGGCAAGTGCCTGCTGACCGCTTACTCGAATTACACCAATTGCTCCCACTCCTGGAGGAGTAGCTAAGGCTACAATAGTATCATCCCAACCCGACAATTGATGCATTTCACAAAATTAACACAAAGGGATCGGGGGGTATAAAAAAATGTCCCCTCCAAAGGAGGGGACATCTAAAATGATTGTAAGCATTAGTAATCGGACTCAACGCGGAATGTGATAGGTTGTTTACGATACGCTTTTACCTGACGCCCGTTCTGTATGGCAGGATTCCATCTTGGTCCTTTACGTATTACACGCGAAGCTTCTTCCTCCATTCCATAACCATGATTAGTAAGTGTGCGAACGTCTGAGATATTTCCATCCTTATCTACCACAAACTGCACTACTACGGTATAGGAGCCTTCAGGAGCATTATTATCGGTGGCAACCTGTCCATTGGCATTGCGTTCGAGATACATACGCCATTTGCTGTCGCCTCCAGGGAAACTAGCTTCAATCTCCACCTTATCGAAGATCTTGTTATCGTCAATTTTTTCTTCAACTATCTGACGTCCCTGATCGATATCAACCGGAGTAGCTAAACCTTCGTCTTTGATACCCTCCACGTTAACCACATCGATTTTTGCTTCTTTCAATTCTTCCTGTGGTGGCGGGGGTTTTTCAACTTCCTCATCCTTTTTAATTACAGGAGGGGTAAACTGCTTCATTTCCACTTTGGGCGGCTCCTGCTTTGGAGGTGGCGGAGGTGGCGGCGGAGGTTCATTTTCCTCCTGCTTTACATCCTGTAAAGTCATCTCATTGATCTTTAATTTGGAGTCGTTCTTATTGCTCAGCGTTTGATTCAGGAAAGAGATCAAAAGAATCATTCCGGTAATTGACGCAGTAATAATCAAGGCGCGCTTGATTCTTTGATTGTAAGTTTTACGCAGATAGTAGGCTCCATATTCTTTATTTCTTCCTTCGAATATGATTTCCAGCAGATCTGCTGATAGTATGTTGTTGACTTCCATGCTTGCTGTTTTGTCGTTTACTATTTGATGCCTCTGAATGCTTCGGTTTTCTTAATTAATTCGTATTCCACATCCCCAATTTTTACCATTGCGTAAGTTCGAACCTGATTAATTGTCATCTCATCCAAAATATCTACTGTATTTCGATAGGTGGCATCATTGCTAGGTTTAATAATTACCACGAAATCCTTGTCAGCGCAATTGCTTACTGGTTTCCCTGCTGCGGTGGCTTTATCCTCGCATTCTTTATCAGGGCGCTGGTAATAACGATCAATCACCTCTTTCTTTTTATTGACAATGATGTCTCTTATTCCTTTGAACGTGGTTTGCTTGAAATTATTACCTGCGGCATCAACCACCAGTTTTCCTTCGTAATAATATACCTGATTTGCCTTCCCAAGCATGACAGTCAACACAGAGGATTCTTTTACTTCAGTTTGGTCTTCCTGCTTCTTAATATCCTTAGGCATGTTCAGGTCTAAGGTAGTGGGCGAGCTCATCGTAGCGGTGAAAACGAAGAAGGTGATCAACAAAAAGCCAAGGTCCACCATGGGGGTCATATCCACACGGGTAGAAAGTTTTTTGGCCTTCTTGACGCCCGGGCCTTTTTTGCCACCCTGTTCCGCACCGGTATCTATACTTGCCATAATTAAGTGTCGTTAGTGGTTATAATTTATTGCTTGTTTTGCTCCTTCTTGTACAATTCTGTTCCGGGAGGAATATCGTCAAGGGAAGTAACCAGATTGTACTTGAACTCCTCATTCTTTTTCAAGGCATACACAACTGCAGCAAAAGTGGGATACTTGGAAAGTCCATCCCCTTTAATCAGATAATTCAGCTTTTCACCGGCAAAAGCTATTTTCGCTTCCTTGATCCACCAGACAAGCTGGTTGTTCAAAGTATCTGCAACAGGTATTCCCGGCTGTTTGATTTTTGACTGATCGTGAAAATCAGTAGCCAGTAGCTCTTTGAGGTTAGCAAAGGCAACCCCTACCACAAATGTCTTTCTGAAATTAGCCATTTCAGCAGGGCTCAACCTCAGGTTTTGACTGGAGTTTAATCCTTGAATGATCGCGTCGTATTTAGAAGGATCGCGATAAGACATTACGGAAAAGTAAACTTTGTTAGAAGAGTCTATGGTGATCATCACAGCATTATTCTCAGGAAGTTTCTGAGAAAGCACCGAGCCGGGTGTAGTAATCTCTATAGGATCAGGTGGCTTGAATTTGGTGGCCATGATGAAAAAGGAAAGGATCAGAAACGCGATGTCCACAAATGGGGTCATATCGGTATCCGTACTTTTCCTGGGTATCTTGGCACTGGGCATGATGAATTAGTTTTTTCGTGAAGAAACAGTTGCACACATGTAATTGCAGTGATGCTTATTTATACAAAGAAGCAAAACTTTGTGTCAAAGTGAAACCAGATTCATCTATACCGTGCGTGATTGAGTCAATCTTAGTAGTAAATACATTGTAAAGAATCAATGCAATAGCAGAAGTACCAATACCCAATGCGGTATTATAAAGGGCCTCAGAGATACCCACAGCTAAATCAGCTGCAGCGCCTCCACCCCCTTCTTCACCTAAGGCAGCGAATGAACGGATCATACCCAATACAGTTCCCAAAAGGGCAATCAAGGTACCTACAGAGGTGATCGTAGATAGGAACACCAGGTTCTTTTGCATCATAGGTAATTCCAATGCTGTTGCTTCTTCCACTTCCTTTTGAATAGCAACCACTTTTTGATCGGTAGACATGCTGCCTTCAGCAATCATTTCCTTGTAACGACGAAGGCCAGCCTTCATTACATTACCTACTGAACCACGTTGTTTATCGCACTCAGCGATAGCAGCATCTACATTACGGCTTGCCAAATGAAATTGCACTTTGCGGATAAAATCAGCTATAGCTCCATTTCCTAATGTACGACGAATGGTCAGATAACGCTCAATAGAGAAAACAACCACCATCAAAAACATACCAATCAATAGTGGAACAATGATACCTCCTTCGTAAATACGATGAAAAGCATCTTTAGGCCCTGTGTGGGATGGCCAAAATCCTCCACTTTTATCGGGTTCAGCAAATCCACTTTCGCTCCCCATCATAAAACGCCAGATTGCATAGCCAGCTAGTGTACAAAATAATGGTGCAAGCCATGAAATAATATTATTGTCATGTTTCGCCTGAACGGAAGTTGCCTTTGGAGTAGCTGTTGCAGTTGGTTTAGTCTCTGCCATTGTCGTTGTTTTTTGTTGAGTTATAAATGTTTAAATAAATTTTTATCATCCTTCCCATCAGAAGGGTGGTCAAGGTAAGGAATTTTTTAAAAGTAATAATTCTTTGAAGCAGAAATTCATAACTGCCTGATCCGTAAGTCACAAAAACCAGGTAATATGTGGGAAAACTACTCGTATTGCAATGCTTCTATAGGGTTTAACTTTCCGGCCTTTCGGGCTGGATAGATACCAGCGGTTAACCCCACCCCGGTGCAGATCGCTATCCCATAAAAAACCCAGTTCCAGGGAAGCACAAATCCCGTTTTAAGCACAAAGGAAAAAAGGTTGCCAACGGCAATACCCAGAATAATTCCAAAAAAAGCACCTAGTATGCTAATAATTATTGCTTCTAATAAAAATTGCTGACTTACTGATTTACGTTTTCCGCCAATTGCTTTTATCAATCCTACTTCCCGGGTACGTTCGGATACGGAGACCAGCATAATATTCATTAAGCCAATTGCTGCCCCAATTAAGGTAATCAACCCTATTACTGTTGCAGATATTGTTAAAAATCCAAGACTGTTCATTGCTTTTTCTGCTATACTATCCGCACGATCCAACACAAAATTACTTTGCTCCGTAGTGCTCAATCTACGTATGGACCGGAACAACCCTTCTGCTTCTCCCATTACAGCAGGCACTTGATCAATTGCTGTTGTTTGAATGGCTATATTGTAAGACCCCCCCGAATTAAAATTACGCTCCATGTTTGTATAGCTGGTCAACACAACATTATCTCGACTAAATCCAAATGTAGAACCCCTACTCTCCAGCACGCCAAGTACACGATAAGGTATGGAGTTAATACGAACAATTTTATTGACGGCACCCTGAAGATCCTGCTTGAATAATTTATTGGCCACATCGTAACCCAACAAGCACACATTTCGGGCCGACTGAATATCCAATCGATTGAAATTTCGTCCCAGCTCTACTGCAAAACCATTCAATGTCAGGTAATTTTCATCTCCCCCAAGCAAAAAGATATTGGGGCTGGTTTTCCGAGTTTTATAAGAAATAATACTATTTCTTCCTCCACTAATTCCAATCCCGATGGTGGCGGGAAATTGAAAGCTGTCCACAAACAATTCCGCTTGTTTAATAGTAATTTTTTTATCGAGATTGGAACGGCGTTCCTTACGTAGTCCTTTTTGGGTAACCTTTACCTCGGAGTTGTTGTTCTCAACGTTTCCAAATCGAATATCTCGTTGTTTGTAACGGATAGTAAAACCATTGGCCCCCATAGTAGAGAAGCTTTCCGTCAGCTTTTGATTCATGGCTTCGATGGCGGTGATAATTCCAATCAAGGCCATTATTCCAAAAGCAATGATGCATACCGTAAGGCCTGTTCGAAGTTTATTACCGCGAATAGCTCTAAAAGCCAATGAAAAAATATCAGCAAATTGCATCATGAGCAATTGAAGGTACTGCCGAAAAACTCCATATCAAGAAAAGCTTGATGAACGGTTTGTGGGCGCTATCAAAAATAAAGGAGCCCTAAGATGGCCTCAGGGAAAATGCCCAGCAATACAACAATCAATGCCGTAACCAGTAATCCTATTGGAAATGACTTTGGAAATTCAATTGAAATGGATTGCGCGTCTTTGCGAAAGTACATGGCTTGGATTAACCGGAAATAATAGAAAACTGAAACAACTGCCATGACCACCGACACAATAGCCAACCAGGGCTGATAAGCTAAAGCAGCTTTGATCATAAAAAGTTTGGCCAGGAAGCCTCCGGTAAGCGGGATACCCGCCAGGGAAAGGGAAAAAATGACCAGTGAAGCAGCCACAATGGGTTGTTTTTTTGCAAGTCCGTTGAATCCTTCAAATGTATGATCCTGCAAGTAGACAAGTACGGCAAATATGCCAATGGTTGCCAGCGAATAGGATGCAGCATATAATAACAATCCCTCTTTACTATCCCCATTGATCGTATAAACAGCCAACAACATAAATCCTGCCTGTGCAATGCTTGAATAAGCAAGCATTCGTTTTACACTTTGCTGAAAAACGGCCGTAAGGTTTCCTATGAGTAAGGTTACTACCACAAAACCAGCCACCCAGGGTTGCCATAATGAGAATTGAAGGCTGAATGTATCTTCAAAAAGACGAACAAACGCTGCAAACAATGCCACTTTAACAATGGTGGCCATGAAAGAAGTAAAAACTGTTGGTGCTCCGTCATAAACATCCGGCGTCCAAAAGTGAAAAGGGGCTACTGAAACTTTGAATGACATCGCAAATAATAAGAGCAAAACTGCAGCAAGCTGTAGCGAAGAACCAACCACCGTGGGGTCAACTGAAACGGTGGCCATGAAGTTGCCCCTTGCCCCATAAAAGAAGGCAATGCCAAGTAATAATAAACCGGTTGAGAATGATCCCAATAGAAAATATTTCAAGGCAGCTTCATTGCTTTTTAAATTTCGTTTGTCACTACCCGTAAGAATATATAAGGGAATTGAAACCACTTCAATACCCAGGAATAGGATCAGTAAGGACTCAAAACCGGTAACCATAAAAAGTCCTGCACAGATAAAAAACAGTAAAGCAAGGTAATCTGCATGATGAGGCCCCACTTTTTCCATAGCGCTCCCGCTGAGAAGTAAGTAAAAGAAAAATGAAGCCAGCCCAATGGCATTCATGACTAATGCATACCGATCAAAACGAAGCATCCCCGATAGGTCCATTTCAAAAAGCAACCATCCATCGAATTCGGCCAAATTGATTGCAAATAATACTGCTAAACCTGCCAATGCCAACGCATGTATATAATTTCTATCCTTGATAAAAAGACTGCTGAGCATTAACAAAACTCCCAGGATTGCAGATACAAATAAGGCGTTCATAAAGGATGCTTAGGATTTGCGGAATAAGGAGGTTATATCGGTTTGACCAAATAGGTCTTTGGAAAAATCTGCTGTCATGTCTATGAGAGGCTGCGGACAGATACCAAAGAAAAGTATCAGTCCTACTATAAAAACTAGTGCCCCAACCTCATGCAACGCTAATCGAATGGCCATTGAGGTTCTTGCGCTGGGTTGGCCATAAAAAACAGCCCGAATCATTCGAAGCGTATAAACAGCCGAGAGAATAATGCCCAGCCCAACCGCTACAGCAAATGCCCAATAGTAAGTTGAAGGGGTGGCTAATACGCCAGCGAAAAGAAGAAACTCACCCACAAAAGCATTGGTAAGGGGTAATGCTATGTTGGCAAGAGCAATGATCACAAAGAAAATGGTCAAGGTGGGTGAATGTTGTGCAATTCCTCCTAAGGAATCGATCGAACGTGTTCCCGTTTTGCGCTCAATAATATCGGCAAGTATCCACATGCCAAGGATATTGATACCATGCGTAAACAATTGAATTAATAGTCCTTGATATGCGAGCTGATTCAACGCAAATGCCCCTGCCGTCATTAGACCAATGTGTGCAATAGAAGAGTAAGCAATTAACCGTTTCAAGTCAACTTGTTGCATGGCTAAAAATGAGGCATATACAATGCCTGCCACAGCCATTGACATTACAACATCACCCCACATATACGAAGCGATAGGAAATAGTGGCAATACCCAACGTAACAACCCCAGGACTCCCATTTTTACCATGATCGCACTCAAAATAGCCGTTACAGGTGTGGCAGATTCCTCATACGTGTCCGGCTGCCAAGTATGAAAAGGAAAAACAGGAAGCTTTATAGCAAATGCAATAAAAAAGAACCAGAATAACCAGGATTGTTGATCACTGGTCAATTTGATTTTCTTAATGCTTTCCAATGCAAATGAATGATCGGCTGTTTTTGATTGTAAGTATAAGATCCCGATCAACATAAACACCGACCCTAAGAATGTATAAATGAAAAATTTAAATGTTACCGAAACGCTTCTGGCTCCACCCCACTGAGAGGCCAAAAAATACATGGGGATCAATGCCAGCTCCCAAAAGAAATAAAACAACAAAGAGTCCATCGCTAAAAAAACTCCCAACATGCCTACTTGCGCCAATAGCAACCAGGCAAAAAAAGCAGCTGGTCTCTCTATTGTTCTGCTTCTCATATACCAGAAAAGCAGAAAATAAGCAGTAGTAGTTAGTAGGCTGAGTATAGTGCCCAAGCCATCCATCCGCAAGGAAAATGAACTACCCAGTGAGGTAAGCCAGGGGGCCGTGAAGGAAAGCTGTTCAGGTGTATGCCAACAAAATAGCCGGAGACACATGACCAGCAATGATACAAGGGAAAGCTTAAGACTGGCAGTTGATGCAAATTGATGATCCCCCTTATACAAAAAAAGAAAACTGGCACCAATCAACGGAATCAAGAGTAATAATAAAACAACCATATTTTTTGCGTCTTACGCTTTTACTTTCTGATAAAAAATTGAACCAGAAGGACAGTTACCATAGCAAGCACCATTAACAACACATAACTCCCAATTTTTCCACTTTGTAAAAATCGAATTTGTTTTCCGGCTAACTGCACTGATCTACCCACTCTATTGACTAATGCGTCAATAAGCCTTGGCTCAACCCATTCATTTAACAGCCGGCTCATGTACGTAATTGGTTTACCCACCACATGCTCGTATAATTGGTCCACATACCATTTATGTTCAAAAAACCGAAAGATCCCTTTTGATTCGGTCGCGGAATAATTACTAAAACGATACCCGGCAAATCCTAGGGTCAGTAACACCCCTCCCGCAGAAACAGTCATCAACACCCACTTGGTGGCATGAGAAACTTCGTGCAACATGGGTCCAACAACAGGAGAAAGAAAAGTGCCTAACCGATCTGCGTCATGGATCAGCACGGATGGAATACCAATCCATCCTCCCACTACAGAAAGCAAGGCCAACAATATAAGTGGCACCGTCATCAATGCAGGGCTCTCATGCAAGTGAGCTTGTTGCGCTGCTGTACCGCGGAACGAACCATGAAAGGTCAGGAATAACAAACGAAACATATAGAAAGCGGTCAAAAAAGCGGTAAATAAAGCAAGGCCATATTGCAGAGGCTGGTGTAGAAAGGCGCTTAGCAAAATAGCATCCTTGGAAAAGAACCCGCTTAAAGGAGGGAGCCCGGCTATAGCTAAACAACCAATCATAAACGTGAAGTAAGTAATCTTTAATTTACCTGAGAGTCCACCCATCTTGCGAATGTCTTGTTCGCCCCCCATAGCATGAATTACACTTCCACTGCCCAAGAAAAGAAGGGCATTGAAGAATGCCTGCGTGAATACATGAAATACGGCAGCGATATAGGCGCCACTTCCCAGTGCCAGAAAAATAAAACCTAACTGACTCACGATCGAATAGGCCAACACTTTCTTAATATCAAATTGTTGTAATGCGATGGTAGCTGCCAGAAAAGCGGTTGCCAATCCCACCCAACTAATCAGCGACATCGTAAAAGGAGCCAATGAATAAATAACATTACTGCGTGCAATCATATAAATACCCGCTGTAACCATGGTTGCAGCGTGGATCAATGCAGAAACTGGCGTTGGTCCTGCCATAGCATCGGGTAACCAGGTATAAAGTGGAAGCTGAGCACTCTTACCGGTTGCGCCAATAAATAATAATAGGGTAACCACAGTGATGTCTGTTGCGGAGAATTTGACAGTTCCCCCGTTGGCCTGTATAAAGTCAAAAACTTCCAAAAATGAAGCGGACCCCGTTTTAATAATCAGCCAAAAAATAGCCAGCAGAAAAGCCAGATCACCAATACGGTTCATAATAAAGGCTTTATTGGCCGCCTTTGTAGATTCCAGGTTTTTAAACCAAAATCCAATGAGTAAATACGAACAAAGGCCTACGCCCTCCCAACCAATAAACATCACCACATAATTGCCACCTAATACCAGCAACAGCATGGAAAACACAAACAAGTTCAAATAAGAGAAATAACGCGCAAATGAGGAGGAAGATTCCTGGTGCATGTACGCGATAGAGTAAACATGAATCAGGAATCCAATGGAGGTAATAATAAGCAGGAACAGTGAGGATAATGCATCCAATTGAAAGGCAAATGGAATATGCAATCCCTCCACACGAATAAAATCAAAATAAGCGATCACGGCATCCTGACCGGTTTCAACGGTTTGGAACACCAATAAACTGATCAGAAAAGAGCCTAATACAGTGCCGGATCCAATCAGCCCTGACCATTGCTTAGAGAGCCAATTACGCCCCAGCCCATTGATCAAGCATCCGATCAAAGGCAGTAGGGGAATTAAAAAGGCAAGTTGAAAAGAGGAGTGCATAAAAGCGTACAGTTTGATCAATGTTTCAATCGGTTTAAAAAATTAATATCCACCGAGTGAATATTTCTATACAACATAACAATAATGGCTAAACCCACACTTACCTCAGCAGCCGCTGCGACCATAATAAAAAAAACAAAAAGCTGTCCATCAATACCCGGATTGGCAACAGGAATAGCAGTGGCTGCAGCCTGATTGTAGTGCATCTTTGAAAACGCCACCAGCAACAGATTAACCGCATTCAACATTAATTCAATGCACATGAATATGATGATGGCATTTCTTCTTGTTAACACCCCAACCACTCCGATGGAGAACAGTGCGATTGCTAAGAATAAATAATAATTGATTGGCATGTTTTCCTGATTAATCTTTTTTACCAATTAATACGGCCCCTATCATAGCACTTAAAAACAAAATGCTACTCAACTCAAATGGGACTACATAGGTGGAAAACAATTCCCGTCCCAACGTTTTGATCAAGCCGATATGTCCTTCCAACAATAAGGATTGCTGTGATTTTAACTCGGTGTCCTTGAGTGCTGCCACTAACACCAACATGAATGCACCCCCACTTGCTGCACCAGCCAATTGCAACCAGCGATGGCGCGCGGGTTCACTTTCCTTATTCAAATTCATCAACATGATAACAAATAATAAAAGCACCATAATTGCCCCAGCATAAATAATGATATTAACCACCGCCAGAAACTGGGCATTTAAAAGGATATAGTGGCCAGAGATCGTAAAAAAGGTAACAATTAGCCAGATTACGCTGTAGATGGGGTTGCGGCTGGTCACCACCATGAGTGCACTAAAAAGTGCGGCTATCGACAGCACCCAAAACAAAATGGCGGATATACTCATGCTATAGGTTGATTTGCGTTTCGAGAAGATGGTTGACGATCACAATCAGCACTTGTAAGGCAAGGGGCAAATAAGTGGTTGCACTCGACGAAGTTGCACCAGCTTGAAGCAAATAAGACATAGCCCTTTCTTATTGGCCGCAAAGGTAGGATGAGGGCAGGAGAAAATCTTATGTTTTCAGCGGTTTGGGCATATTTCCGACAGGCTTTGCCGGTTGGTTGGAAGGAACCGTATCTTTTGTAGGCTCCTGTTTGTTGGTTGATGCCTTTTCCAGCACGGAAATATTCTGTTGAATGGCCACATTGGTTGGGTCTAATGCTAACATTCGACGTAAATATTGAAGGGCTTTTTCTTTATCCTTGAGTATGTTAGCATTGTATGCTGCCAGGTAGCCAGCCACCCCGATTATGGTCTTTTTGTTTTTCACGGTATCCCGCTCCAGAATTTCCAGGTATTTGATAGCCCAGGGTACAGCAGCTCCTTTCTCCATTGCTGTATCCACTGCCCGTTGAATATTGTACTGCATCATGTATCCAAATGGTTCGTCGGGATAATGGGTAACATAAATTGAGAAAATACTGTCAGCATGCATGAAATCTTTTCCTTGATAGAAGGCAAAACCAGCATCAAAGTAATCGCGATTAATGGGTGTTGGCTTAATTTTTATCACTTCTGTAAGAAGTATCCCTTCCATTATCCGGCTAAGGCTATCACCTTTTGCCTTGAATCTCTCTGCCCCTCTCTTTAAGAGATCCACCTTGAGGTTGTACAGTGTATCCACTCGGGTTGCACGCAAATAAGTAGCCGAAATTTCCTCTGGCGTTCCTCCGGTTTTATCCAAAATATCAGCACGTAATTGATAATCATATAGGATTACGGCATCACTTTCCTCACCAGTTTTACCAAAAAAACGATCACTGTACTTTTTTGCATTGGCAAATGAAGTAGAAGCCCCATCAGTATTACCCTGTTTTTGTAAGGTATCCCCTACTTGGAAATAAGCATCGGACAACAACCGAAAGACGCGTGGCTTGGTATTATCTTCAAGCGCCGCAAATACTGACTCCGCTTTTGTGATGGCACAATCAAAATCACCACGAGCCCAACACAATTGAGCATAAAGAAATTCGTCCTGAAAATTTTTCTGCCGTTGTTTGGTGGCTATGAATTTTTTGAGCTGCTCTTCTGCTGTGGAAAAATCCCGGCGATAGAAGTAATAATAGAATAGTTCGTAATAAGCAGGTGTAAAGCTGGGATCTTTTTGTACGCACTCATTCAAGTATTGATATACCATTTCCCAGTTTTTCTGAGAATCGAATAAACGAGCTAATCGGTAGCTTGCCAATGCGTAACCTGGATTTAACTTAAGTGCTTCCTGATAATTTCTGAAAGCTTCTCCTCCTCCTTCACCCGGTCTGGCCTTTCGTATGGCATCCCCTTGCATCAGATACAACTCCGCATTTTTTTCGCCCTTTTCCAGCTGCATGTTGATTTTTGCTATGATAGTCTCCAACTCATGAAACGGTGCATCAATATTAGCACGAGCAATGGCAATTAAAATGTCAGCGTTATCTCCCTTACGGGTCCGTGTTTGTGTTAAAGCAAACTCAAACTTTTGACGTGCCTCATTGAGCTTATTTTCATAGAGATCAGCCTGCCCGGCCCCCACTTGCACAATTGGAGAAGCGGCCGCGGTTTGCAATGCTTTTGCATACCAAGCCCTGGCCACAGCAGGTTTGCTTGCTGAATCCAATTCAAGACTGATGGCGGATTGACCACCCCAGTATAAGGCTTCAGCATCTGCCGGATTGTTCTTTAATAATTGCTGAAAAACTGTATTGGCCAATTGAAACCGCTGCGCAAAAAAATGCGCTTTACCTTCCTGGATAGTCTGGGCACCCGCAATAAAATCATTCAGTGCAACACACAAAATCAAAACAAGGACCCGATTAGTCATAGCCTTTTACATTAAAAAGGTTGTAAATATAGTGGAATTACCCGTTGAGTTTAACAGGGCGTATTCCCAGCCTTTTTTGGGCAGGTGCCAGATAGGCTCGTCTAATAATAAGTTGCCCCAATTCTCCACTGACAAAGTGAGCAAAGCCCGTGGCCAGTCCCCGGTGTTTTTCTTTGAGTATGTACACCAAATCCCTAACCATGGGGTAGCGTTTTGCATAAATATTGGCCTGGTATGCCTTAACATAGGCTCCTTTTTTATCCGCGCTTTCCAGGTGCGCCACTTTAACTTTTTTTAGGAAACTCATTTGTAAGGAATCTTCCGGATTACCTACCCACCCCACCCCAACAAATCCAATCACCTCCTGATGTGCAGCTACATAATCAACTACCCCCTCACTATTTCTGGCAGCCATTGCATCAGGAGTTGGAGAGTTTCCTTTCAAGATTGAATCTACAATAAATCGGACCGTGCTGGTTGCCTTTATTCCATCAAAAACAGGAATTAACTTTTTCTTGTAATTCCCTGTGAGAATTGCCTTGATCTCCTCCATGGAAAAAATAGTATCCGGGGAATTAGGATGAACAATAACAGCAATAGCATCACGGGCTACTACCAGACTTCGCGCGTTGAGTCGGAGCGAGTCCGCCAGTAGCGCCTTTTCCTCAATAGATAAACGACGGGTTATAAAAAGTAGGCGAACGCTGTCGCTGAGTGCATCCCGTAAACAATCTGCCTCGGTCTTGTAATCCACTTCAATTTTTGCCTGCGGATGATTGGATTGATACACCTGTACCAGTTCGTCCATGAGGGGTTTAAACGTTTCATCTACCGATATCCTGATCTGACCTCTGTTCGGTGTGTCTGGCAATCGATCACGTTGCTCCTCATAGGTAGTACATCCAATGCCAACGACCAACAAGAGGAAAACACAAGTAGTGATTTTATACTTCACGCTAAGAAGTTGAGGACTGACGGGTGTGTAAATAGCCCCGATACCCACGCCAGCCGCCGTATAATAAACAAGCAATGCCAAATAATTTATCCAATTGGTCTGGTGGATATCGTTGATTAAAATCCAACACAAACCAGGAGCGAAGCAGAAAGAAAAAACCTGCACCAATGATTACAATTCCCATGCCCACATCACGAAGCATTAGCAATTGCTTTTGTTGTTTATTTATTTTTTTTCGAAAATCGGCCTGCATGGTGGCAAATTAGTAAATTTTGGCTCTAGTAGAATCACCAATAGGTAAAGACAGCTAACTATATTTGCACCAATGAGAATTCTAATGGTATGTTTGGGTAATATTTGCCGAAGCCCACTTGCAGAGGGTATTCTTCAGGAGAAGGTAAAAAAAGCCGGGCTTAACTGGCTGGTTGACAGTGCCGGCACTAACCATTACCACACCGGCGACCCACCACATCCCCTATCGCAAAAGGTTGCTTTGAATAATGGGATCGATATCACACACCAACGCGCCCGAAGGTTTACCACGGAGGATTTACATCAGTTTGACAAAATATATGCCCTTGCCGGAGATGTGTTGAACGCTATACAAAGAATAACGGGTAATAATTTCGACAATTCAAAGGTAGATTTGCTGATGAATGAACAATATCCGGGCAAAAACCTGGATGTACCTGACCCCTACTACGGTGGAGAGCCAGATTTTCAGGAAGTATATAATTTATTGGATGAAGTATGCGATCAGTTAATTTTAAAGTATCAAACCATCAATAGCGCCTTCAAATAACATGTCAAAACCCAGCCTTCCACCAGGAACCAGAGATTTTTGTGCGGACACTGTCCGGAAAAGACGCTATATACTGGATACGATTCGTTCCGTTTTTGAGTGCTATGGATTTGAGCCACTTGAAACACCGGCTATGGAAAATCTGGACACCTTGCTGGGTAAATATGGTGAAGAAGGAGACAAATTGATTTTTAAAATTCTCAATAACGGATTGGATAATCCGGAAAAAGAAAAAAGTATTCGAGAAGAATGGGAAAAAGTGCTTACCGGAAAATCAAGTAAGCAAATCACAGAACGAGCCTTGCGTTATGATTTAACCATCCCCCTTGCACGTTATGTGGCCACTTGGCACCAGCAGCTTCCCATTCCTTTTAAGCGATACCAGATTCAACCGGTATGGCGTGCAGACAGACCACAAAAAGGACGTTACAGAGAATTCTACCAATGTGATGTAGATGTTGTAGGCAGTAGTTCGCTGTTCAATGAGATTGAATTGGGTTGCATTGCCCATCAGGTATTTACTAAGCTTGGATTACCCGGGTACACATTGCGGATCAACCACCGGAAATTGTTGGTGGCGCTGGCGGAAAACTGTGGGGGGATCAATTGGCTGTTGCCCATTACCGTGGCAATTGACAAACTTGATAAGATCGGGCTTGATAAGGTCAAGGACGAACTTCGGTTAAGAGGACTTGCCGAGTCCGCAATAGACATCGTTGCAAAATACCTTCAGGCAAAAGGAAATGGACTTGATTTACTACAGGAATTAAGCCTGTTACTTGGCAATGAAAAAGCTGCACAAGATGGTTTTAAAGACCTAACCAATTTATTTAATTCCTTACAAGCGCAAGGGGTTACTGTACAAATCGATCCCACATTGGCACGCGGGTTAAATTATTATACCGGTGTGATTTTTGAATTGCAGGTACCAAAGACGGTTAAAATCGGTAGCATTGGAGGGGGTGGTCGTTACGATGATCTAACCGGGCTTTTTGGGGTACCGAACATGCCCGGTGTAGGCATCTCTTTTGGTGTTGATCGGATTTATGATGTATTGGAAGAGTTGGATCTTTTTCCGGCCACTACACAAACAAGTACGCAAGTATTATTTTTCAATTTGGGGGAAGAGGAAGCAAACGTGGCCTTTCAGCAGATGCAACAATTAAGACAATCCGGAATATCCTGCGAACTTTATCCCGAGGCCGTCAAGTTCGATAAGCAGTTTAAATATGCCGAAAGAAAAAAAATTACCACCGTAATTATACTGGGCCAAAAAGAAATTGCGGCACAATCCGCAACCATTAAAAACTTACAAACAGGAAATCAGGAAACAGTTGCCTGGACAGCCTTAAGCAAGCAACTGTTAAGCTAATTCATATAACACTGCGGCTCCCTGCCCCACTCCCACGCACATTGTAGCTATTCCGTATTTAACGTTTTGACGCTTCATTTCGTAGAGGAGCGTGGCAGAAATCCTGGCCCCACTACAACCTAAAGGATGGCCAATTGCAATGGCACCCCCATTGACATTAACCCGTTCGGGATCCAATCCTAACTCTTTTATACAAGCCAGCGACTGAGACGCAAAAGCCTCATTCAACTCAAATAGACCAATTTCTTTTAACGCTAAGCCGGCGCGCTCCAACACAAGTTTTGTTGCTGTAACAGGACCAATTCCCATAATTGATGGATCAACACCGGTAACCGCCATTGCAACCACACGCGCCAGAGGCTGTAAGGAGAATAACTTGATGCTTTCCTCATTGGCCAATAATAAAGCGGCTGCCCCGTCATTGATACCGGAAGAATTTCCAGCGGTGACCGTTCCGCCTTTTTTGAATGCCGGTTGTAAAGCAGCTAATTTTTTCAATGAAGTTTGACGTGGATGTTCATCATCAACCACCCAACTCAATAATCCTTTATTGCTTAATTCAACTGCAACAAGTTCGTTCTCCCATTTTCCGGCTGATTTAGCGGCCGCATATTTAGTTTGCGATTGCAATGCAAAAACATCTTGTTGGTCCCGACTAATATTCCATCGTGTTGCCACATTTTCCGCTGTTTCACCCATGGTAAACGGAGGATATTGCTGCGCCAGTAAAGGATTAATAAATCGCCAACCCATAGTGGTATCAAATACAGTAGCCGTACGATCATAAGCACTGGTTGATTTGGCCATCACAAAAGGTGCCCGCGTCATACTCTCCGCACCTCCTGCTAAAATAAGTGAGGCATCGCCACAGGCAATTTGACGACTTCCATCCATGATTGCCTGCAGCCCCGATGCGCAAAGCCGATTTACGGTGGTTCCAGGAACAGTTACAGGAAGCCCGGCTAGTAATGCGGCCATTCTGGCTAGATTTCGATTATCCTCACCTGCTTGATTCGCTGCACCGGCAATCACATCTCCTATAGCAGATGGGTCAATTGATTCATTTCGATTTAACAAGGCACGAAGCACAGTGGCCAATAAATCGTCAGGACGCACACCGCTTAATATTCCACCATATCTGCCAATTGGTGTTCGTACCGCATCAATTACGTAAACTGGTTTCATAGCATGCTTTGCACAAATATCCGTTAATTCCTCAAATCGGTTCACGGGCCTTTATCTTTGCATCGTGATCAAACAAACCCGCAACATCCGTGAGTTAAGCTTAGGTGAGCTTGAGCAATTTGTAGAACAATCCGGCGAAAAGAAATTCAGGGCCCAACAGATTCATGAATGGCTATGGAAAAAACAGGCCATGAGTTTTGCTGATATGACAAACCTCAGCAAACTATTGCGCCAACAATTAGGAGAGCAATTTAGCCTTCCTGCATTACAGGTGGAAACCACCCAATACTCCTCAGACGGGACCATCAAATCCCGCTTCAAGACATGGGATGGTCATGCCATTGAGAGCGTGTTAATTCCCACCGATAAAAGAATTACTGCTTGCGTATCCTCCCAGGTAGGATGCTCGCTTACCTGTAAATTTTGCGCTACAGGGTACATGGAACGTAAAAGAAATCTACAGTTCGACGAGATCGTAGATCAGGTTGTTTTATTAAACCGGCAAGCAGAGCGAATCTTGGATAAAAAAATTACCAACATAGTTTTTATGGGCATGGGCGAACCCTTGCTGAACTATAAACAGGTTTTACGTGCTATTCAAACCATCAGTTCGCCCGAGGCAATGGGTATGAGCCCCCGAAGGATCACTGTTTCCACTGCGGGTGTAGCCAGAGGCATCCGACAGTTGGCAGACGATCGGGTACGATTCAAACTGGCGCTCTCCCTGCATGCGGCCAATGATGCCAAGAGAAAGCAGATCATGCCAATCAATGATTCCAATAATATTAAATCACTGGTTGATGCCCTAAACTATTTTTATCAGGAAACCGGAAACGAGATCACCTTTGAATACATCTTATTCAAAGATTTTAATGATGGGCAACGTGATGCTGACGAGCTGGTGAAATTATACAGACAGGTGCCTGCAGACCTGGTAAATATTATCGAATACAATCCGATCGATAAAGCCAAATTTGAAAAACCCGATGCCGTGAAGGTGGACCAATTTATGAATCACTTGAGTAAAAACAGGGTCAACGCGCGGTTACGCAGAAGTCGGGGTAAGGATATAGACGCGGCTTGTGGACAGTTAGCCAATAAAGGATAGTTTTGGTCCCTGCATTAAACCTTAACGCTCCGTAGACTTCTTAGTATTAGTTTTTGCTGATCTTAAAGTAACCATTTTATGAAAAATGCAATTTTTATTTTCACATTGCTTGTGTGGGGCACAGGGGCCAACGCACAACCTGTACAAGAACGTAAAGCGGCTCCTCACGAGCAATTATCAAGGATGCGTGAAGAAAGAAAACAACAACTCAGTGAACAATTAAATCTCAGTAAAACACAACGGGAGCAATTAAAAAAAGAGCAAGAGAAAGCACTTGAAAAGGTTTTAACACCAGAGCAAAAAAAACAATTAAAGGAATTAAAAGAAAAACAAACGGCCAGAAAAGACAGTGCTAAAAAAAGACAAGCTGCTCGATTAAAAGAGGCCTTGTCCCTGTCTGATGAGCAGGTAGTGAAGCTACAAGCACAACAAGAGAAGTTTCAACAATCTATGAGAGCCTTGCAGAAGAAGGCAGATTCTTTTCGGGATAGTCATAGAGAACAGCTCCGCAACTTAATGGAAGAGCAGAAAAATAATTTGAATCAATTATTAAATGCCGATCAAATAGAGAAGTACAAACAACTGATGCGGGACCGTGTGCAAGGCTTTCGTAATAAAATAGAAACCAGACTAAGGGGTTTGGGTGAGAGAAAGGGGTCGCCACCACCGCCTCCACCACCACATTCCAAGACTACAGCCGAATGGAGTGAGTAATAAAATTTAACAGCCCCCGCATTGGGGGCTTTTTAGTGCTGCTTTCTTTTATGGTACCTTTGTAACATCCTGTTGTAAAACAGCACGCTCAATATGAAAAAATCTACCGGCAACCCCTTTGCCAAATTTGCCCCGCGCAAATCCAACGCTGCCATTAAGGAGCAGTTTCGTCAAGAAAAGAAAAAAGCCAAGAAGGAGCGAGAGCAATATTTTGAAAAGAAAAAAGTCGCGCTCCGCAATCCACAGCAACAACCTGCAGCCCCGACTAACGCAAAACCGTTCACAGAAAAAATGCCTTTAAATAAATTTATTGCGCATGGCGGTATTGCTGCAAGACGAGAAGCCGCTGAGCTGGTCAAAAATGGACTGGTAAAAGTTAATGGCGCTGTGGTGAACGAACCCGGTTACAAGGTTTCTCCAGCCGACATAGTTACCGTGAATGGCAAAAAAGTGCAACCGCAACGTTCCCTGGTATACATTTTAATGAACAAACCCAAGGACTACATCACTACTACCGATGATCCACAAAAAAGAAAAACGGTCATTGATTTGCTGGGAAAAGCAACCAAGGAAAGAATATATCCTGTAGGACGCTTAGACAGAAATACAACGGGTGTTTTACTACTGACAAATGATGGAGACCTGGCACAGCAATTGACACATCCCAGCCACCAGGTTCGTAAAATTTATCAGGTAACACTGGATAAACCTCTGGAAAAAAATCATTTTGCTCAACTGGCAAAAGGCGTGGTGTTAGAGGATGGACCAGTAACAATAGATGCCATAGCTTATTCAGATCCCAAAGATAAAAGACAGCTAGGTGTAGAGATGCACAGCGGACGCAATCGTATTGTTCGAAGGTTATTTGAACATGTAGGTTATGATGTCAAAAATCTGGATCGGGTATTGTTTGCGGGACTCACTAAAAAAAATGTAGACCGTGGCAAATGGCGCTTTTTAACCGAAAAAGAAGTTCGCCTGCTCAAGCATTTTGGAAATAATAAGAAAGATGAAAAAAGGGTTGCCCCTCCTAGCAGAAACTGATCATTGGGTTGCACTAAACAAACCCGCTGGTTTACTTTCCGTCCCTGACAGAGAAGGCAAAGAAGAGTCACTAAAATCTCTGCTTCAAAAACAGTATGGGAAGATCTGGCCGGTGCACCGGTTGGATCGTGATACCAGTGGTGTGATTCTTTTTGCAAAAAATGAAGAAGCACATCGTTATCTCTCTATGCAGTTTGAACAACGCGATGTCCGGAAGAGATACGGAGGACTTGTTATTGGCAAACCGCTCCCCTTGGAGGGAAGTATTACCAGTCCTATCAAAGAGCATCATGCTATTGTGGGCAAAATGACTACCCACCGAAACGGGAAATCTTCTCAGACAAACTACATTGTTGCAGAGCAGTTTGCACCTTACAGCTGGGTATTATTTGAACCCATCACCGGACGAACACACCAAATTCGTGTGCACATGCAGTCCATTGGCTTTCCCTTGGTCTGCGATAATTTGTATGGAGACGCACAGCCTTTATACCTGTCCAGGTTAAAACCGGGTTATAAGATCAGCAAGCACCAGGAAGAGGAAACCCCCTTATTAAACAGACTGGCTCTTCATGCCATGGAATTAAGCTTCCCCGATTTAACAGGAGAAAAAATAAAAATTCAAGCTGAGCTTCCCAAAGAATTACAAGTAACCCTATTGCAATTACGAAAATATTCGCGGCAAACATCGCCCCGCTTCAGGTAAGTTGCAGTTTTGCGTGAATGAGACTGTTTTTTCGAAGCATAGCGGCTACTCCACAGTATTTTTCCATCGAAAGATCCACTGCTTTTTGGATCTTTTCCAGATCAGCCTGCTCCGCCTTTAGTATAAAGGTGAGCGTGATGTCTTTGAAGACGCGTGGATGTTGATCCGTCTGATCCGCTTCGCTAACCACTTGCAATGAAGTAAAGTTAATGCGCATCTTATGAAGGATTTCAACCACATCCACAGCAGAGCAACCAGACAAACCCGCTAACAACAAAGCCTTAGGACTTAATCCTTTTTTTAAATTCCCATCCATTAAAAGTGAGCCCCCCTCCTCTTGCATGGATTCAAAAACAAGATCACCTTTCCAGGTAGTAATGGTTTTCATGTTAACTTGTGTTGTTGATCAGCTAAGATACTATCCAAGGTCCACACCACTTTTTTCTCGCAGGTTTGCTGACGTTCCTGGCAAACTTCTTTTGCACAGATCGGACAGGAAAAAGGCAAACACCCGTCGCTATGTACAAATATCTCAAGCGATTCGCGCCGCAGAAATAAATTCGGCTTTCCCATGACCATAGGGATGATCCTGATCGGCAGGTTGAGCAGCAATATAAAGGCTGTAAAGTCCAACAAATCCGGCCGCTACGTTAACAATACTCTCCAGCCCCCCATTGTTGAACGCGTAAATGCTGCTGCGGCTTGGCTTGCGAAGCAATGCTACTCATGCAGAGATGATTGAATTTTTTTTCAAAAAAGAAATTCTTGAAATTAATCGAAGCACTGGCGTGTAGGTTTCTTTGTTCAACAACTTAGAATCCCTCATGGCCTTATAAGTTAAAAATAACCCAACGGGCAACAGCACCAAAGTGGCCATCCACATCCCAAGCCAAGGTGTCAGCTTATTTTCCTTTGCAAATTTTTCACCGATAGTACTTGAAAAATAAAAGAGCATAAAAAAGACGATGGCAAAGATCAAAGGAGTACCCAGCCCCCCCTTTCTTATGATGGCACCCAGAGGCGCTCCAATTAAAAAAAGGATAATACAAGCCAACGAAAGGGTAATCTTTCGATGCCATTCAATGGCATGTCTGCTTATGGTCCTGTTCTTTTCTTCCAACACCAAGCGGAGCGATTCCGCGTTCATACGAACAGCTGAAGCTGTACTTTTTGCAGCCAAACCAACATTGATAATTGCCGTATCGGGAAGCAATTGTTTAAAATGTTTGACAGCTCTAATTTGCTTTTTTTCCGTTGCGCTTAGCCGATCAGTTTTCCAGGGCATTTTCAACACGGTTGAAAAAGGAAATAAATAAGCCATATCCGTGGACATCCGATCCTTAACTGCAGTAGTTTCTTTTTCCAGGGAGTCCAGCGCTTTGTTGAGCTGTCGAATGCTGAACATGCGTTCATTATTCTTGTTCACACTGTCTGCAGTTCTATTGGAAAATCCAAGACTCCCTAAATCAAATTGCTTATTGTATGTTTTAAACCCAACTCGTATGTATTCACTTCCGGTTCCCTCATAGGGATTACCTCGTTCCTGATATCGCCAGCCATCCTGTAAATAAAATTCAAGAATACGTTTATCCGGAGTAACGCGCATCACACCGGATTTTGCCATGATAAAATTATCCTGCAATAAGTTGCCTTGCTCATAAATAATCACGTCGCGGATGATGCTGTCGTTAGGCTCTTTACTGCCAATTTTTATGGCATACCCGTTGATGCGATCGTAAAAGACACCCTCTTTAATATCAAAAGCAGGTTTTGCATACACGATATCTGCCAGTAAAGTGCGCGATTTGAGATTTGCAACAGGGATCACATAATTAGAAAAGAGAAAAGCAATAAAACCAACCAGTAGGCTAATAAAAAAAAGGGGACGCATAAACCTAAGCAGTGAAATTCCTGCCGATTTGATGGCCACTAATTCAAAACTTTCTCCCAAACTCCCAAATGTCATTAAGGAAGACAGCAACACAGCAAGTGGAAGTGCCAATGGCACTAGTACGGCACTTTGATAGGTAATGAACTCCAGAATTACGCTAGGGCCTAATCCCTTGCCCACAAAATCATCAATGTAAAGCCAGAAAAACTGAATAACAAGCACCAACAACGTAACAAAGAACGTAGCCATAAAAGGACCCAAAAAGGCCCTAACCACCAACTTATCTAGTTTTTTAAACACGGTAAATGAAGTCCTGCAAAAGTAGGTTATTCCAACAGGGAGAATCTTAATTACCCAACCGATGGAACAAGTCTTTCACCTGATGATCCCAAAGAAGCGTTTGATCCTTGATATCCTTTTTTTCAGCAAAATCCTTGATTACAAGAATTGTCTGATTGGTGATCTCTGATTTTTCAATGGCAAATTCAAAATACTCGGTTGCGGGGGCTCCTTGCCAGCGATAACGAATTAGTTTGTCCTCCACCATTTCCACTACTTCGGCCTGCTCCACATTTCCGTCCCAAGCAAAATAAAAGGTGCCGTCTCTTTCGTCCGCCTTATCTGCGAACCACTCACTTAACCCAGTGGGAGTTGCCAGAAAATCATAAAGTATAGAGGGAGAACATCGTACGGGAAATTCCAATGTGTAAAGCTGCTTTGCCATTCTTTAAATTAATTATAACAGTTGCAATAATAGAGAAAATAACATCATCCCCAAAAAAGGGGTTTTTACACCACAGATTTGTTTAATCCCCTTGTTTAGCCCCCTGCTAAGAAAGTAATTTAATCTAAAACCAACGCAATGCGAATGAGACAAATAAAAATTGGGACTTCCATCACGTTCAGAGACACCGCAAGTATGGAAAGATATCTTATGGAAATATCCAGGATTAAAAGAATAAGTGCGGAGGAAGAACTCTTGCTTGCTGAAAAAATCAAAATGGGATGCCAGGCATCCCTGCACCAGTTGGTGCTGGCCAATCTTAGGTTTGTCATTTCAGTTTGCAAACAGTATCAATACCAGGGCCTCCCCCTGAGCGACTTAATTAATGAAGGCAATTGCGGATTATTGAAAGCGGCAAGTAGATTCGATGGGACCAAAGGTTTTAAATTTATCTCTTATGCAGTTTGGTGGATCCGACAAGCCATTTTACAAGCGCTGGCCGATCATGGGAGGGTTGTTCGCATTCCATTAAGCAAAGTGGGAATTACACAACAGGTTTATAAAGCACAATCCTTATTGGAACAACAACTGGAGCGGGAAGCCACTTATGAGGAACTGGCTACCACCACTGGATTTTCCAAAGAAGAGGTTAAAACCAGTCTGTTTGTAAATGTGAAACATTATCGATTAGAGGCGCCGTTAGCGGAAGAAGAAAACCTACATCTTTCAGAAACATTGGCGGATCATTACACCAGAAGGGCGGATCAATACCTGGAGGAAGTGACTTCACTTCAAATAGAAATCAAAAGATCTTTTTCTACGCTGTCTCAACGTCAACAATTTGTGCTTACTTCCTATTTTGGCATAGAACAGCCACAAGGGAAAAGCCTGGAGGAGATCGGGAAATTGCTGGGAATAAGTCGGGAACGGGTTCGTCAAATCAAAGAAAAGGCAATTGCACGTCTTCAGCATGGGCATCGAACGCAGCATTTACGTTCCTACCTGGGAGGGCATAAGGAATAGGCTTCTTATCTTTGCGCCCTTCTATGTTTAGCAGATTACAGGAAAAATTAGAATCCGCCTTTAAACACATCAAAGGCCAGGGACGTATCACCGAAATAAACGTAGCTACTACGGTCAAAGAAATTCGGAGAGCCTTGGTAGAGGCGGACGTCAATTTTAAAATTGCCAAAGAATTTACGGACCGCATAAAAGAAAAGGCAATTGGGGAAAAAGTAATTCAAGCGGTTTCTCCAGGACAATTGATGGTGAAGATTGTCAAGGATCAATTAACCGCCTTGATGGGTGGGAAGGAAGCCTCCCTTAATGCCAAAGGAAACCCGGCTGTTATATTAATCGCCGGATTACAAGGTAGCGGTAAAACCACCTTTAGTGCCAAGCTTGCTAACTACTTAAGAAATAAACAAGGACTATCTCCCCTGTTAGTAGCTGCAGACGTATATCGTCCTGCAGCAATGGAGCAACTTCGGATCCTTGGCCAGCAAATTGGAGTAGATGTACAGATTGAGGCGGAGGAAAAAGATCCCGTACAAATAGTTACTCAAGCAGTGGTTAGTGCCAGAAGTAAAAATAAAAATGTTGTGATCATCGACACGGCGGGTCGTTTGGCCGTTGATGAAGAGATGATGAGTGAAGTGGCAGCTATACGTACTGCGGTTCAACCCCAGGAAATCCTTTTTGTTGTAGACAGCATGACTGGACAAGATGCTGTCAATACAGCAAAGGCATTTAATGATCGGCTAGATTTTACCGGAGTGGTCCTCACAAAATTGGATGGAGATACCCGTGGAGGTGCTGCCCTATCAGTTACCTACACCGTGAATAAGCCCGTCAAATTCATTAGTAGTGGCGAGAAACTAGAAACACTGGATATTTTTTATCCGGAAAGAATGGCGCAACGGATTTTGGGCATGGGAGACATCACCACGCTGGTGGAGAGAGCACAGGAGCAATTCAATGAGGAAGAAACGAAGAAACTAGAAGCCAGACTCCGTAAAAACAAATTTGACTTTGCGGATTTTAAGCTCCAGCTTGAACAGCTGAAAAAAATGGGGAACATGAAGGAAATGCTTTCCATGATCCCCGGTATGGGTAGCAAGATCAGGGACCTTGACATGGATGAAAATTCTTTCAAGGGGATAGAAGCCATGATCAACTCCATGACCCCGGCCGAAAGGGCAGACCCCGATCTACTTGATATGAGTCGAAAAAAAAGGATAGCCAAGGGGAGCGGAAAAGACATTCAGGAGGTTAATAATTTCCTAAAACAATTTGCCCAAATGCGTGATATGATGAGGAATATGAACAAGTTGGGAGCTTTGGGGAAAATGATGCCGGGAATGCGTCGATAAATACGGGAAAAACAAGAATTTTGCCCTATGTTTGCAACCCGGTTTTTACCGGGTATTGTTTAACGCTGTTAAATTTTTATTTATGTCAGCCAAAATTCGTCTTCAAAGACAAGGGTCTAAAAAAAGACCATTCTATTTTATCGTAGTAGCCGATTCCCGTTCTCCCCGCGATGGTAAGTTCATTCAAAAGTTGGGCACTTACAACCCACTTACAATTCCGGCTACCGTCCAGTTAGATCGTCAAAAAGCATTGGAATGGCTTAACAAAGGTGCTACCCCAACTGATACGGTACGTCGTATCCTCAGTTTCAAAGGAGTACTCTATCTCAAGCATTTGCTCCGTGGAGTAAGTCTGGGACTATTTGACGAAGCTGTCGCTATGCAGAAATTCACCGAGTGGACCGCTCAACATGATCAGCAACTCATAAAAAGAAACCAAAATAACCAGCGCAAACGCCAAGAAAATCGTCAGGCAGTTCTTGCTGAAGTCGCAGCTAAAAAAGCGGCCAATGCTGCCCCTGCCCAAGAAGAGGCTCCTGCCGCTGAAGAAGCTGGTGGAGAAGAAGCATAACTTTGTTAATGATTTTATTAGGGTCCCGATGTAACTCGCATCGGGATTTTTTTTGCTCCACTTTATTGATTTGCTTTGCAACTGATGGGCGCATATTTAAAATTGGGTAAAATCATCAGTGCACACGGGTTAACAGGTGAGCTGCTACTTGAGCATACATTAGGCAAAGCAACATCGCTTAAAAAAGTGGAGATGCTTTTTATAGAAGATCATAAAAAAGCAATGCTACCCTATTTTATATCAACCAGCAGAAAAAAAACAGCCAACTCCGTTTTTATTACCTTGGAAGGTATTAAAACCAGAGAAAGAGCGCAGCAACTTGTATCCCAAGCAGTTTGGATACCTGAGGGACGCTACCATCAATTGGCCAGTAAAAATGCACCTGCAAATTTATTGGGGTATCAGATTGTGGAGAATGGAAAAGAAATTGGCGCCATTACTGAGGTGATTGAGCAGCCACAACAACTCCTTTGCAAAGTATTTATTCAAGAACAGGAAGTACTGATACCCTTGCACGAGGATACTTTACTTTCAATTGATCATGCTGCAAAAAAAGTAATTGTACGGCTTCCAGATGGCTTATTAGACATCTACTTGTCCTGATTTATTCATGTCAGCCCCCGTTAGTCATATTGCACACTTAGATCTGGATTCCTTTTTTGTTTCTGTTGAAATGATTCACAATCCATCCCTAAAAGGAAAACCAGTAATTGTTGGCGGGGGTGATCGAGGCGTAGTGGCTGCTTGTAGTTATGAGGCCAGAAAGTTTGGTATTCATTCGGCCATGCCCACCAAACAAGCATTGAAACTTTGCCCGCAAGCCATCATCACCAATGCCAGCCCAAAACAATACAGCCATTATTCAAGATGGGTTACCGATTTAATTGCCGCAAAAGTTCCTTTGTTCGAAAAAGCCAGCATAGATGAATTTTATATAGACCTCACAGGCATGGACCGATTTTTTGGAGTGACTGCATTTGCCCAATCCTTAAGACAACATATTACTGAAAAAACAGGGCTCCCCATTTCCTGTGGGCTGGCTACTGCACGATACATTGCTAAGATGGCCACCAACGAAGCCAAACCAAATGGATTTTTAGCGGTGCCTCCCGGAAAAGAAAAAGAATTTTTGTGGCCATTACCCATTGATAAAATAAACGGAGTGGGTCAACAAACTGCGGTGTTGTTAAGAAGCAAGGGCTTGTACTATATTGAGGACCTTGCCAAAACGCCCGTAGAGTTGTTAGTCTCGTATCTTGGAAAGTGGGGAGAATCACTATGGGAAAAAGCGCAAGGCATTGGAAGTACTACCATAAGTACAGATTGGGAACAAAAAAGTGTGAGTCACGAAAGAACATTTGAGGAGGATAGCCAGGATCTCAATTTCTTGACGCAACAGCTGCTTCAGTTGGTGGAAGAAACTGCGGCTGCAGTGCGCGCAGAGGAAAAAATGTCCGGGTGTATAGCGGTAAAAATAAAATACCAGGACTTTGAGGTAAACGCTAAACAGGGAACATTTGACTATACTGCGCTGGATGATGTTTTCGCTGAAAAAGCAAAACAATTATTTACGGAACTTTATCAAAAGGGAAGAAAAGTAAGACTGCTTGGTGTGAGGTGCAGTCAACTGGTTCCGCTCTCGCTACAGATGAGTTTGTTTGACCAGGCTGCAGAAAAACTTCAACTCTATCAAGCGGTTGATCAATTGAATAATCGATTTGGGAAAAACACCCTTACAAAGGCTGGCATTTTACCCCTTCAGGAAGGTAAAACAGCAGAGGGTAAGACTCCAAACAATTAGTATTTTTGCTTTTCAATTATCAACAAATAAATACCATGTCTGCTGTCTGGAAATCTTATCAGGAAAAAAATCAAGAACGCTTTTTGCATGAGATGATCGACCTCTTGAAAATACCATCGATCAGCGCAAAATCAACACACAAAGCAGACATGTTTCATTGCGCCGACGCCGTTAAAAAAAGTTTGTTGGATGCCGGATGTGACCATGCAGCCGTGATGCCAACCGAAGGTTACCCCGTTGTTTACGGAGAAAAAATAATCGCCCAACAAGCACCTACTGTTTTGGTATATGGCCATTACGACGTTCAACCTGCCGATCCATTGGAATTATGGCATAGCGGACCCTTTGAACCAGTGATCAAAGACGGAAAAGTATTTGCACGCGGCTCGGCAGACGACAAAGGCCAATTCTATATGCATGTGAAAGCATTAGAATTGATGAACCAGACACAAACACTATGCACCAATATCAAATTTTTAATTGAGGGCGAAGAAGAAGTGGGATCTCCCAATCTGGGCAATTTTGTGGTAAAACATAAAGAACTATTAAAAGCGGATGTGATATTGATCAGTGATTCTGCCATGCTAAGTTTTGATACCCCTTCCCTGGATACCGGCGTACGAGGACTTAGTTATATTGAGATAGAAGTCACGGGTGCTAATCGGGATTTACATAGTGGCACCTATGGAGGAGCTGTTGCTAATCCCATAACCATATTGGCCAAAATGATTGCCAGTTGCCACGACCATAACAATCACATCACCATACCAGGTTTTTATGATGATGTAATAGAAGCCAGTGCCGCGGAGCGTGCGTTAATTAATAAAGCACCCTTTGATGAAAAGGCATATAAAGAAGAATTAGGTATTCAAGAATTATGGGGCGAAAAGGGTTTTTCGACATATGAACGCACCGGCATCCGACCCACAATTGAAGTAAATGGAATTTGGGGTGGATATACGGGAGAAGGAGCAAAAACAGTATTACCCTCAAAGGCCTATGCAAAAATTTCTGCTCGATTGGTCCCTAATCAATCCGCAGCAACCATTACACAAAAATTAATCCAGTATTTCCAATCCATTGCTCCGGCAAGTGTGCAAGTAAAAGCATCCCTCCATCATGGTGGCGAACCTTATATGACTCCCATTGATAGTAAGGGGTACCAGGCTGCAGCAAAAGCAATTCAAACCACCTTTGGAAAAACGCCCATTCCTGTTCGGTGTGGGGGCAGTATTCCTATCTGTTCCATTCTGGAGAAAGAGCTGGGCATCAAAATAGTTTTTATGGGCTTTGGATTAGATAACGATAATTTACATAGCCCCAATGAGAAGTATAATATTGAGCATTATTTTAAAGGCATTGAAACCATTCCCTACTTCCACCAGTATTTTGCTGCACTTTTCTGATCCTTGTTAAAAAAAGAGTAGGTTATATTTGTACCATGCACATTGACATTATAACCCTACTGCCCGGACTGCTGGAAGGTCCCTTGCAACATAGTATGATGAAACGGGCACAAGAAAAAGGCCTGCTCGCTATTGAAGTGCACTCACTCAGACAATGGGCTGTAAATGAATATGGCCAGGTAGATGATTACCAATATGGCGGAGGCGCCGGCATGGTCATGATGTGCCAACCATTGGCTAATGCCATTGATGCATTGGCAGCCAATAGAAAATACGACGAGATCATTTACTTAACCCCCGATGGAGAAAGGTTAACGCAATCTCGCGTCAACCAACTTTCGTTACAACAAAATCTTTTATTGATCTGCGGTCACTACAAAGGGATTGACGAACGAATCAGAGCACAATATGTGACACGCGAAATCTCAATTGGAGATTACGTATTAAGCGGAGGTGAGTTGCCCGCAGCCATCTTAGTAGATGCCATTGGAAGGTTAATTCCAGGAGTATTGAATGACGAAACTTCGGCGCTAACAGATTCGTTCCAGGATAATCTACTATCTCCTCCCGTTTATACCCGACCAGAAGAGTTCAGAGGTTGGAGAGTACCTGATATTTTATTAAGTGGCAACCATAAAAAAATTGAAGAATGGCGCTATGAAGAAGCGTTGAGAAGAACAAAAGAAAGAAGACCTGATCTATTGAAAGATTAAATTTAGAAGTATGTCTACGCCCAGAAGAGATTTTATTCGCAAGATGGCCCTTGGTGGTTCTGCATTAGTTACGGGCTTACCTGCTTTTGCTACTGCCCCCACCAAGGAAGCGTTGGCCCGTTCCGCACAAATGCTTGAACAACCACCCGGTTTTAATATGAGTGGTTACGCTGCACCAAAGTTGGATTTAGTACGTATTGGAATCGTGGGGTTAGGCATGCGAGGATCTGATGCAGTTGGAAGATTAGCTTATATCGATGGGGTTGAGATCGTAGCGGTCTGTGATAAATATTCGGATAAGATTGCGGGAGCACAAAAAACTTTGGCAGCCGTCAATCGACCAAAAGCACAAGAATATAGCGGAGAGGAAGGATGGAAAGCGCTTTGCGAATCCAACGATGTTGATCTGGTATACATCGTTACCCCTTGGTCCTTGCATACGCCCATGGCCGTGTATGCAATGAAAAATGGCAAACATGCAGCCACTGAGGTACCTGCTGCGTTAACTCTGGAACAGTGCTGGGAACTCGTTGCCACTTCGGAAAAAACAAAGCGTCACTGCATGATGCTCGAGAACTGCTGCTATGACTTTTTTGAGTTGCTCACTTTAAATATGAGCCGACAAGGCTTGTTTGGCGATATTGTACATGCAGAAGGCGCTTACATACATGATCTTTCTACCGGATGGCTTTTTAACAAAAAGGCTTATGCAGATATGTGGCGCCTCAAAGAGAATATGGGGAAGAATGGAAGTCTTTACCCCACGCACGGATTGGGCCCTGTTGCGCAATGCATGAATATCAATCGCGGTGACCTGATGGAGCATCTGGTTAGTATGAGTACTGGAGATTTTAGCCTGGCTCCCTTAGCTGCAGAGATGGCAGCCAAAGACCATTTCTTTGAACCGTATGTGGGGAAAACCTATCGTGGAAATATGAACAACACGGCGATCCGTACAGTGAAAGGAAAAACTATTTTGATCCAACACGATGTATCAACACCCCGCCCCTACTCCCGAATTCATCTTGTTAGCGGAACCAAAGGAGTGGCGCAAAAATGGCCTGGCCCTGCGAAAATTGCTTTTGGACATAACTGGGTTAAACCGGAAGAACTGAAATCATTGGAAGAAAAATATACGCTTCCTATTGTCAAACATATTGGTGCTATTGCCAAAGAAGTAGGCGGACATGGGGGTATGGACTTTATTATGGATTGGAGATTGATCGATTGCTTAAGAAACGGCCTACCCCTTGATCAGGATGTTTATGATGCCGCATCTTGGAGCAGTATTGTTCCCTTAAGTGTTCTTTCCACGCAGAAAAGATCACGCACTGTAGACATTCCCGATTTTACAAGAGGTAATTGGAAAAAAAATCAACCGGTCAATCTTACGCTGGAGGGTGGGGCCACTACAGGTGTGCGCACTAGCAAACCTACGCTAAAGATGTAGGAAGAAGGGTGTAACTTTAATGATTGTTATTATGCGAAAACTAACAGTCATCAACGACCCCGTTTATCGGTTGCCTGAACGCTTGACTGCTTACGAAAAATGCTGGCTGTCTTACATTAATGATAAAAGAGATCTACCCTTTATTCATTTGCTAACTGGCATTCATCTGTTGGTTCTACCTGTAGCTGTTCTACTTTTTACTCCCCTTTTACAAGGAGTCTATTGGTGGTTGGCCTACATTCCCTACTTCTATATTTCTCAACTTTATTTTAAAGGTCGGTTTGGACTGATGCTTCATTGTATTGTTCATCGCCGTTTATTCAAAAAAGAAGTTGCTTTTTTGCAGCACTGGGTCATTTGGGTGGTTTGTCCGTTTTTTGGTCATACGCCTGAAACCTATTTTGCACATCATATGGGGATGCATCATGTGGAAAATAATATGGAGAACGATGCCAGCAGCACCTTACGTTATCGCCGCGATTCGCTATGGGGTTTTATTTGCTATGTATCCCGCTTTTTATTTCTGGGCTTCCGAGATACGTTTCTGTATTTTTTTTCCAGAAACAGAAAACGCTTCTACATGCGCTTGACCGCTGGAGAATTTGCGTTTTATATTGCCTGTATTGTACTCTATAACCTCAATGCAAAAGCTGCCCTGTTTGTATTTGTCATTCCATTTTTCTTTGCTCGCGTAGTGATGATGCTTGGCAATTGGGCTCAACATGCATTTGTGGATCCTCAGGATTTTGAGAAAAATACGATCAACTGTATTAACACCAACTACAACCATATTTGCTGGAACGATGGGTATCATGTCATTCATCATGACCGTCCCGCAATGCACTATACCGATCTGCCAAATGAGTTTTTACGTGTAAAAAGTGATTTAGCCGAAAAGAAAATTTTCACATTTGAAGGCATACACTATCTGCATATTTTCATTTGGTTAATGACAAAACGGTACGATAAGCTGGCGGACCGATTGGTCAATATTGATCATATGTTTACAAGCAAGGAGGAAGCGATAACACTATTGAAATCACGCACGCGGCCTTTATTCACTCAAGCTTCCTGACCATTCCAAAGCGCACCACCAATACTGGCTTTGCGAGCACCCGTTACTGATGGAATTACCGTGTATTCTTGTCTCCAGCGTAGTACGGCCAGAAAAGCCATGATCAAGGCTTCCTTATAATTAATCAAGTCTGGGCTTGGCAGTTCCAGCGAAATTCCCAGTTTGTGAAAAGCACTTTCTAAGCCTTTGATCAGATGTGCATTAAAGGCGCCACCACCGGTAACCAAACACTTTTTTTCTGCCCCCGCTGCTTGAGAAACCAATAGTTGAGCAGACTGACCAATCTGGTCAATAATATGCTGTGTATAGGTAGCTAATAGATCAGGAATGGAGGAGCCGCTTGCCATCAACAAAGGAAAATGATGGTCGGTACCTATTTCATTGGCCAGTGATTTGGGATAGGGTTTCTTGTAGTACGGGTGGTCATTCAGCACTGTGAGCAAAGCAGTATTTGTTTGTCCCCTGGCAGCTATCAGTCCATCCTGATCATATGGTTGACCTAATTGTGAAGCCAATAAATTGAGTACCCGATTAGCCGGACAACAGTCAAAAGCCACAATTGGATCAGCGGCATGTGTGATGTTGGCAATGCCTCCTAAATTCAAAAAAAATGAGTGACCGGGAAATAGTTGTAATTCTCCAATGGGAACCAAAGGTGCTCCCTGTCCCCCCCATGCCAGGTCCATGGTACGCAGGTCCGTTACAACTGGTAATTCTGTTGTTGCAGCCAAAGCAGCTCCTTCCCCTATTTGTGTGGTCAAACCGGCAGAGGGTGAATGAAAAACTGTATGTCCATGGCTCCCAATCAAACTGACTTTATAAGTAAGCTGATGTTCTTCAATAAACCGGTTTACTTCTTTTCCGAGGTAATGACCATAATCAACATGAAGCTGACAATACGCCCGTGCGTCTAATTTGGTTGCCTCTTTAAGAAGATTCTCCCAATCGGCAGTATACTTGTAGCAGGCAGTTGCTTCTATTTCAAATGACCATTGCCCCCCCTGCTCATGAAAATGAGCAAAAACAAGGTCCAGCCCATCCAGCGAACTGCCACTCATGATTCCCAATGCGTGATAAACCATAAAAACAAATTAATTTCGGCGGGTAAAAGTAAAGTGTTCACCCGAAACAAATCGCATGCTAGTTAATCTTTGTAAAAACCACTCCTTGGTCAGTAATTGGATTAGTGAAATCAGAGATATCACCATACAAGAAGATCGGATGCGATTTCGAAGAAATTTAGAACGCATAGGCGAAGTGGCGGCCTATGAAATCAGCAAAATGCTTCTGTCGGTTCAAAAAAAAGTTGAAACTCCGTTGGGAGTGGCTACACATCAGGTTTTGCAAACACAGCCCGTGTTGGCAACTATTTTAAGAGCCGGCTTACCCTTACACCAAGGGTTACTCAACTACTTTGACAAAGCGGATAATGCCTTTATCGGTGCCTATCGCAAGCATAACAAGGATGGCACATTTGAGATTAGCCTGGAATATGTTTCTTGCCCGGACTTAACTAATCGAGTGCTTATCATTGCGGACCCCATGTTAGCAACCGGTGCCTCGCTTATTAAAACAATTCATGAGTTAGAGGCACAGGGTAAACCCAGCTCGATTCACCTGGTGGTGGCCATTGCATGCACAACGGGTATTGAATATGTACAGCGCCATGCCCCACATGCCCATATCTGGTGCGGTGATATAGACGAGGAACTAACGGCTAAAAGCTATATTGTACCTGGATTAGGGGATGCCGGGGACCTGGCATTTGGAACCAAGCTTCAACAGTGATTTTGCCCTAAAAATCGTAACTTGCCAGTCTCACAATTAAAGATCCTGTTTGCCCGTTTTTTAAAGACCTATGCGAAGAATTATCCTTAGCCTGACCCTCATTATTGCTCAAGTCTTGATAATCAAGGCTCAGGATCCTAATTTTTCACAATTTTTTGCTTCGCCCTTAACCCTCAACCCTGCCCTTACCGGAAAATTTGATGGCGCAGTTCGGGTAGCAGGTAATTATCGTAACCAGTGGCCAACAATTGAAAATGCATTTGTCACCAAAACCGTTTCCGTTGACTTTGGGATGATGAGAAACCGATTGATCAGCTCTGATAATATGGGAGTGGGTTTATTGGGGATGACAGATGTGGCAGGTGATGGAATTCTTGTTTCCAACTATGCAGGGGCTTCTTTTTCTTACCATAAAGGATTGGACGAAGATGGTTTTCATCAAATTGGTGTTGGATTTCAAGGTGCATTTGTAAATAAACGATTGGATGTCAGCAAAGTAGTTTTTGCCGATCAGTTAACGCCGCTTGGATTCACAGGGGTAACCAGCGAAATTTTTGATAGTCGTCAACTTAGCCTTGGCTACTTTGATCTAAGTGCCGGATTACTATATAGTGGCACTACCAATGGGTATAACAATTTTTATCTGGGGGCTTCTATGTATCATCTCAACCGCCCTAAAGAAAGTTTTCAAGGTGGTCAGTATATTCTCAACACACGTACCACGCTTCAAGCTGGTGGTAGGATTCCCGTTGGTGGTTACCACTATATCCACCTGGCAGCTAATCATAGCATGCAATCAAAAGCAACAAACACTATCCTAGGGGCAGCGTTCTCCTACAGCGTCAACAGAAATGAGGATAACCCTGTGAATGTATACTTGGGTAGCTGGTACCGATTGAATGATGCGGTGATCCCATACATTGGTCTTGAGTTTAGTGGACTCAGATTGGGTGCTAGTTACGATGCCAACACGTCCATTTTAAAACCTGCCTCTAACGCAAGAGGTGGTTTAGAAATCTCACTGATCTATATCAAAAAGCCGTCTGACCCCAGTCTCAAAAGACTCAACTGTCCCACTTTCTAACGGTTACTATTAAAATACAGTTTTGAAAGAGATTGTAATTGCATTTCGCTCCTGGCAGGAGGCACGCCATTTTATTCAGCAACAAAATCTGCTGCGAGGAGTTCTTTGGCCGGGGATCTTGTACTCCTTATTTGCCGTCATTGGATTGATCCTCTTTGTTATTTCTTCCAATGATGCGGTCAGCTGGATGAGTGCCACGCTGGGAATTGAACAATGGTTGCAAAAAGAAAGAAGTGAATGGCTCAGTTTTTTGTTTGTGATGAACGGGATGATGTTGAGACTAGTACTGCTTCTATTTTATTTTGCCCTTTTTAAAAACCTAATTCTGGTTGTGGGTGCTCCAGCCTTTGCCTATCTGAGTGAAAAGACAGAAGCATTGCTTGAAAATAACCAACATCGGTTTTACTGGGATGTTGTTTGGAAAGACGCTCAACGAGGAATTCGGTTAGCAATAAAAAATACCGGGCTGGAAGCGCTCTATTTTGGGGGATTGATTTTACTGGCACTGATTCCTGTTGCAGGATGGATTACCCCATTGATCGGGCTATTGATGCAAGGTTATTACTTTGGATTCGCAATGCTGGACTATTCTTTTGCGCGCAGTCAATTAACCCCCTCGCAAAGTGCCGTTTTTTGCAGCCACCATAAAGGACTGGCCATTGGAAACGGACTATTATTTTTTGCGATGCATTTATTTGTGTTGCTCGCGCCCGCTTATGCAATAATTGCAGCTACATTTAGTGTACGACAGATAAAAAAAGTATGACCACCGTTTATCTGATACCCTCCCCGCTACATCCCGAGGTCACGCAGGTGCTACCCGGCTATGTAATGGAGGCCATTAAAGAATGCAAGGTGTTTTTTGTCGAAAACAAACGAACCTGCCGTCGTTATTTCAAGAAGTGCTGGAAAGAAATGGTCATCGATGAATATACATGGCATACGATCGGTGAGCCCGCTACCACAGCTGCTTTCTTAAATATACTCCAGACCAACGATATTATCGGTATTGTCAGCGAAGCCGGTTGTCCGGGTGTTGCCGATCCGGGGCAAGAGCTGATCGCACTTGCACACCGACACGGTGCCACAATTAAACCCCTCGTTGGACCCAGTTCGATCTTACTTGCTTTAATGGCCAGTGGAGGCAATGGGCAACAGTTTCATTTTATTGGTTATTTGCCGATAGAAGAGAAAGCGAGAGAAAAAATGATTCGACATATAGAGTCCGCTGCCAAAAAAGAAAATACCACACAACTTTTTATTGAAACCCCTTACCGAAATGATCAATTGTTTAGAGCGCTGCTCAGGCATCTGCAGCCATCTACGCTTCTTTGTCTGGCAGTAGAGCTGACAGGACCCGCTGAGTGGGTTCGTACCCGAACGGTGGCCGAGTGGGAAAAACGCCTGCCAAACCTGCACAATCGTCCCGTTATTTTTTTAGTGCTCCCCGATCGCTGATTAGCCCGGTATCTCAGTGAGCATACAACGAGCGCTGCCACCCCCGGCTTCTTCTATCGTGGAAAGCGAACAGTGCACTATTTCGTTATAGCAGCTTATTTGCTCACATTGCAAGGGGGTCAACGACAGAAAGGCTTGCGTACTCATGACCAGTAATGGCAGGACATCATGACCCTGAAGTTCGAGCATGTTACCTGCAAACGAAGTAACCTGCTTGCGTGTAATCACTAATAATTGCTTTTTTGATTCTTGAATAAAGGACTTCAATTGTTGCCGTTGCACCTCGTTTACAATACTGTCCAAACATACAATAACATGGCGCCTTGTTACGGTCATCATTACATTGGTATGATAATAAGGATAGCCTAAGAGATCGGTGGCGTCAAAAATACATGGTGTGTAACCGGCAAGCGTACAAAAATCCCTTAGTACTCTTTCGTGAGTTCGAGGACTGCGGCACGCATAGGCAATTTTAGCATCACGATCAAGCACCATACTACCCGTTCCCTCTAAAAAAAAATCTTCTTGCTCATAAAAAGAGAGATCGACCCTCTGAAAAGAAGAAAATTGCTGCGCCACATATTTTAGCACCGAAGCCTTGCGCTCGGCACGCCTGTTCGCCGCAAACATCGGATATAAAAAAAACTGACCCGTTTCGTGAAAAGAAATCCAATTGTTGGGAAAGAGAGCATCCGGGGTATGTGGATCTTCAGTGTCCTGCACCACATGAACCTCTACCCCTCTAGTTTGTAGAACTGTGACCAGCGTGTCAAATTCATGCAGTGCTTTCTCAGGAACAGCATCCCTTGTCGTCTTGAGCTGAAAAAGATTATTGACCGCCGTTTGCGGGTTATGCCCAAAGGCATGGGGTCTAACCATTAGAACACGCTTGCTGATCATAATCCATACCGGTCTATCAGGTATAGCAGGGCCGCCATATTTATTGCACCTAACTCCAACTCTCGCTTATTGACCGCCTCAAAGACATCATTGCGTGCGTGGTGGTAATCAAAATACCGCTGCGAATCGGGTTGCAAGCCAGCCACCGGCGTATTGAATAGGCGCCTCAACGGCCCTATGTCGGCACCGCCGCCTCCTCGAGAAAACTCCGAACAACCATACGGCGAAATCAAGGGTTGCCACTGCATTATCTTTTGAAACTGTTCATCAGAAACTGAAAATCCAAAACCCCTCGGAGTAAAGCCACCCGCATCACTTTCTAATGCAAAAATGTGTTTTTCATTTTTCTCCTTTGCTTCCTCCGCATATTTGGTTCCACCACGTAATCCATTTTCCTCATTGGCAAAAAGCACAAAACGAATAGTATGTCTTGGTTGATACCCAATTGCCTTGAAGGCGCGCAGTATCTCAATTGTTTGTACACAACCTGCCCCATCATCATGTGCCCCTTCACAATTATCCCAGCTATCCAAATGCCCACCTACTGTAATGATCTGATCAGGAAATGCTGTTCCCTTTAATTCTCCAATGATATTATGCCCAATGGTGTCTGGTAAAAAATAACCATGTGTTTCAAGCTTAACCTTTACGGTTTGTTTTTCAAGCCACTGACTTAATTGATCTGCATCTACCAACCCAATTGCCACCGCTGGAATTTTAGCATACAAACTATCGTATCGAGTGGAGCCCGTATGCGGATGATTATTGGCACCATGACTCATACTTCTCACAATGGTTCCCACAGCTCCATATTTTGCAGCCTGTGAAGGACCCTGTCCCCTGTATTTACTGGCATCTCCGTATGCTTGAAAGGTTTTTACAAAAGTGGCATTGAAAGGATAGTTGTAAAAAACAATTTTCCCTTTAACCTGCTCCTTTTTCAATTCCAATTCCTCAAAGGATTTTACCTCCACAACTTCCGCCGTAATCCCCTTTGGTCCTGACCCAATTGAATTACCCAACGCTACCACATCCAAGGAAACTCCTCGTTTTCCAGCAACCGTATTCACCATCGTTGTTGCTTTGTCTGTTCCACCCCGCACCCAATGTGGGACCATAGATTCTTGCATCCATGCTTGATCCGCACCAGCCGCTTGCATGGCAGCCAAGCCCCATTTTTCAGCCTTGACCATTCCGGAAGAGCCCGCTAAACGAGGTCCGATATTTTTGGTCAATACGCGAAGATTCTCGTAGGCCTTGGAACGTAAGAAAATTTCATCGGCTAATTGACGAATAAAAATAGAATCCACAGATTGCGCCTGCACCACTCCCGTGCAAATAAGGCTTACTAAAAGTACTAGTCGATTGAACAGAAGCATAGCTTACTTGTTTTGATTCCTGAAGGTAAAGAATCCTGTGCAGGCAGATGCTCCTTTTAAATAACCTACCTTTGCAAACCCGTTACATGTATGAAAATAGGTATAGTTTGTTATCCGACTTTTGGTGGCTCAGGCGTATTAGCCACAGAGCTGGGGAAAGCGTTGGCTCAAAAAAATCATGAGGTTCATTTTGTAACTTATCAGCAACCCGTTCGGCTGGAACGTTTTGTTCCCAATATTTTTTATCATGAAGTGCAGGTACCTACCTACCCCTTATTTGATTTCCCCCCATACGAAACAGCCTTAGCCAGTACGCTGGTGGATGTGATAAAAAACCATCGTTTGGATTTATTGCATGTTCATTATGCCATTCCACATGCCTCTGCCGCATATTTAGCAAAACAAATTTTGGCTAATGAAAAAATTCAGATCCCATTTATTACAACCCTTCATGGAACGGATATTACACTGGTGGGTCGTGACAAAACCTATGCACCGGTTGTTACTTTTTCTATCAATGAGAGCGATGCCATCACAGCGGTCTCTCACAACCTCCGAGAGGAGACCTTCAGACACTTCAAGATTAACAAAGAAATAGAGGTGATCATGAATTTTGTGGATGTAACCCGTTTTAACCGTAAACCTATCGATGCCTTTAGAAAAGCAATTGCCCCTTCGGGCGAACGTATTCTGCTCCACGCTTCCAACTTCCGAAAAATAAAACGTGTACCCGATGTGGTTCGGATTTTTGCCAATGTTCATGCTAAAATTCCCAGCAAACTTTTATTTGTTGGAGATGGCCCGGAGCGTAGTGTGGCTGAAGATCTAAGCCGCGAATTAGGCGTGAGCGAAAACGTGTTGTTTGTAGGCAAGCAAGAGCAGATGGAGGATATTTTGGCTATTGCCGATGTATTTTTACTTACCTCTGAATACGAAAGTTTTGGATTGGCTGCACTGGAAGCTATGGCTGCAAAAGTTCCGGTGGTATCTACCGATGCAGGAGGACTTGCTGAAATCAATATACATGGTCAAACAGGCTTTCTCAGCCAAGTAGGAGATATCAATACCATGAGCCAGCAAGTGATGCAACTACTCCAAAGTGAAAGCACGCACCTGTCATTTCGCAACAATGCCTACAAACAGGCTTGTAAGTTTGACATTCATCATATTGTTCCTCAATACGAGAAACTCTATAGTCGTTTTGTAAAAAATTGACTACCGACGTAACCAACCTTGCGGATCGATTTTCTTTGTCTCCATGGTCATGATAAAATCAATCTGACCTCCATTTCCCTCATCGTCCTTACCGGTTTTACCAATCACCTGACCCGTTTTTACCATGGCCCCCTTGGCAACACTGACAGTAGATAAATTACTATAGGTGGTAAAGTATTTCCCATGCCGAATGGTAACTGCCATGCCATCTCCCAAATTATACACCCCACGCACTTCTCCTTCAAAAATGGATTTTACATTAGATCCCGCATTGGGTGTAGCAATGGTTAAACCTGGATTATCGATGGTCAAGAAAGTGTTTTCAATTTTATTATCACCAAATTTCAATACCACTATTCCATTATCAACAGGCCAGGGAAGCTTGTAGCGGTTAGCTTCAAAACTGCTGTTTAGCGCAATGTCCTTGGCATTAAGGTCTAAATAACTTGTTGGATTACGCGTGGGGTCCGTGCGTTTTGCTGCTGCGTTCAGCTCCTCATTACTTGGAGCAGGAGTAAGAGCGGTAGTTTTTGCTGTTTCCGTTTTGACAATTGTTGAACCCGTACTGGCACTTGATTGTTTCTTTTCTTCCTCCTCTTTTTTCCGACGGTCCTCGGCTTCTTTTTTTGCCAATTCAATTTCCCGACGAACAATTACTAAAACGGCTTTTTGCAGATCACGATCTTTTTTCTTTTTCTCAGCAATTTGTCTGGACAATTCCTTTTCCTTACTCTTCAATTGTGCTACTACCGCGTTTTTTTCCTTTTTCTGTACGGCCAACTCTTGCACTTGTTTGGTTTGTGTTTCCAGCGCCACATGCTTTTGTTCTTTACGAACGAGCTGCTGTTTACGTCGTTGCAAAATCAACTCCTGGGTTTTATAAATGGTACCCACTTGTTTCTCTCGATAATCCCGGTAACTCTTGAGATAAGAAATTCTTTTTACTGCATCATTAAAGCTGCTGGCTGAAAAGATAAAACTGACATAATCGTAATTACTTCTGTTTTTATAGGCATAGGCCACCGAGCGGGCATACTGCACTTTTAATGTATCCAACTGTCGGTTTAGCCGATAAATTTCAAGTTCACTCAGATAAATATCATCATCAATAGAACGAATTTCTCGGCTGATACTATTGATATAGCGTTCCTGCAAAGAGATTTTTCGATTCAATACATTGAGTTGACTCAATGTTTTCTTAGTCTGCCCTTTAACAGATTCATATAAGGTTTGAATTTCCTTAAGTTCTTTTTGTATCTCCTGTCTTTCTTTCTCTAACTGCCCTTTTTCGGCACCAGGTTGGGCCTGGACAGCGCAAGTAATCACTAACAATAAAAAAACTAAAAAGCTAAGCCGCATGGATTTACTATAACGATTCCGTGCAAAATAAATTTTATTCATCAACCGCGGCGATAATTTTTGGGGATATTAAATGGAAAACTTAACGTTTCATTAAAGGCATAGTGTTTGAACCGTAATTCTACATTCAATTTCTTTTTCTCAGATACGGCAATATTCCTGCGTTGGGAAAAGTATACCCCCGTACGATTATCGTAGTCTGCATAACCTAAAAAACTGGTACGGTTACGTGTCAAATCCAAATCGTCCAATTTAGAGCTAAGCAACACTTTCTCTTGTTCGGCAATTGTAAATAAAAGGCGGAAAAAGGAATTGGCCCCTTGTAAAGAAATAGTTCCATTGCCCTTGCTATAAGCGTGTAAGGATGAATCTAAAAAAACAGGATTACCAATCAACAAGTCTTGCAGCGAGCGCAGATCCAGCGGCAATGCTGTTACCTCAGTCAAATAAACCACACTACGCGCTATGTAAATTTTATTTTGTTTATCTAACAACTTAACTGAGTCACGGGTTATGTAAGCACGTAATCCCTCTATGCCCAAAATAGCAGTGATCGAGGCCCAAATCACACTGTCCTTATACATACGTAACTGGGCATTTAAATTTACTTGCTGGCCCGTCCCATCCTCATAATTCACATCCAGTTTTGCATTGAAGGTGGTATACTGTATACGCTTAGACTGAAGTTGTGCATACTGTTCTTGGATAAATGCAATAGAATCCAATCGGGCACGCTCCAAATCAGAGAGCATGTTCGTTTGAATTGTGTCTCTTTTAACCAGGGCTGTCTGAATTTTTTTTGTGCTCCTGCAGGAAGTAAAAAATACACCCAGCGTTAATAGTATCACTACAATTCGCATAGATACGATTCATTTTAATCCCGTGTGGCCAAAACCACCCTGGCCACGTGTGGAATCAGGTAATTCAGATACAAAGATCCAACTACAGCTTACCACAGGCTGTACTACCAGTTGGGCAATGCGATCGCCAGGTTGTATGACTTGGGTTTCATTCGAGTGATTGATAAGGATCACACCAATTTCACCACGATAATCAGCATCAATCGTACCAGGGGCATTCAAACAGGTAATACCTTGCTTGAGCGCTAAACCACTACGAGGCCGCACCTGCGCTTCATAACCGATTGGCAACTCAATGAAAAGGCCAGTTGGAATTAATCTTCTTTCTCCAGGAGCTAATTGAACAGGATTGGGAAGTGCTGCCCGTATATCCATGCCCGCAGCAGCCTCGGTAGCATATGAGGGTATGGGGTTGGACGAACGATTAACAATCTTAATAGACAAAACAGGCATCGCGCAAAGATAGGTTGGGATTATCAGGATTGCTGTAAGAGAACGGTTGCCATTGCCATCAATCCTTCTTCTCTGCCCGCAAATCCCATTTTTTCT
>VGGR01000007.1 GCA_016868585.1 Bacteroidota bacterium | reverse complement strand
TGAGTGGTATCGGTTTCGGTGGCATGCGTATCATGTTGTGCATTGTTTTGCGCATGATCCTGTGCCTTAAATACCAATGGTGAAAAGGCAAAAACCAGTATAAAAAGAAGGGCTTTTAAGTTGTTTTGGGGGCTACAGCACATACCTGCCTCGAAATTTTGCGCAAAGATAGGGATGGTGGGCGGAAAAACCGAAGAAAAACAGGCAAATTGAACAGGGTATTTCAGGCCTGAATCAGACCCCCTTGATCTGGGGAAATTACGCCCTGCAAAACTGGATGCTTGCCCGTTTTTTGCCATCAACTCCGGACTGACTCCCATTTTCAACACCTGCCCATAAAAAAAGGAGCAATTAAAGCAGATGTATCAATAAGTTGAAGAAGAAGTCATGGCTTTGGTATAAGCCTTGATAAATAAGGCACCAAGATTTTTATGCGGGGGAACATAATCCTCAAAGATCTTATCGGTTACAATATGGTCAAGTTCTTTCCAGAAGCCAATCCATTCGATATCATTTCCGGAGCGTAATTTTTCCATGAGCAGACGCAGAAAAGGGTTGTTAACGGGTGCATCTGCGATCTGCTTGGTTCCGATAATATGGGCATCGGGTGCTTTTTCTAAAATATCATGTATCATATTGTAGCCTCCGCAAGAACCCATAAATACAATTTTGGATGCAGGAGACATCTGCGCAATCGTATAAGGTGCATTGTAGCTATGCCCTCTGTTTATGGTAATGCGTGGAGTAATTCCCTGTTGTTGGAGATAGTTATTTAACTCCTTTTGTGCTTTTGTATCCTCATTTTGCTCCTCTGGCAAGGGCCGATTCATATATAATGTAACAGGTTTCCCTTTAGCTGCCGTAACACGAACCCAATATTTATTGGAAGGATCAATTTTCCAATTGCTATTATTAAACATATTGACCAGTCCGGGGAATACGCCAATCCCATCCTTATCACCATAAATAAATAATTGTACATGCACACGACCGCTATCATCAGCCAGATCCCTGAAAGGGACTTTATAAACGGGAGGAATGCCTAATTCTTTAGTCAGGTCAATTTCTTGTGTGCTATCGGCCGATAAAAATAATTTCTCAAGAATTGAATAGATCACTACTCCTTTACGGCTTCCCTGCCTGGCTGCCTCTTGTTGATTTTCACGAATATTTTCCAGCATTCGACTGGCAACATTTTGCAAGTTTTCCGCAATACTGGCATAAGAGTCTGCCACATCAGCGCCATCCTCCAACCCATCTGCTTTATCCAGATTTTTTACAAAGGCGCGCATCAGTGTATTGGCGGGATCCTCGATACCATTTCTGGAAGCAGCTGGGAAAGAAGCTAAGAATTTGTCCAATGTGTTGAAGGCTGCTGCCATCTTGATAAACTTGCGATATCGATCAAAGCGTACCTCTTTCAGCAAGGAATCGCCTCGATTACCAATACGCGACATCATCAACGGATATATACCCCGCACAAAGCTGGAAGTATAAATGGTGCCATCCGATGAAACTGCTAAATAGTAAAGCTCAGTTGCACTCAGCGGTTGTATTATTTTAAAACGAACCTGTAAATCCTTCTCATTATGCAATGCATTTATAACCGTAACAAAATGTGAACGTGCCTTATCCTCTAAACGACGGGCCAATGCCCTTGATTCCATGGCCGTATCGCCTTGGATAGCACGTTTGACATAATCCTGTTGCGTAGCTACTAATAACCGATAATAGCCAAGTGTATCCTCTGTTACCGCATCGATCTGCTCCAGCGTAGTTTTTCCTTGTAAAATATGGTCTACAAAAGGGAAATACTGTTGCCCGCTTTTACTCAGTGACATTCGGGCAATCAAGACTACAAATGCATCATCCTGGATAGCTCGTATCCGTTGTCCCAAGCGATCACCGGCTGCTGCATAATCATACAACTGATGCGCAAATTTTCGAGCTACTGCTTTTATTAAACTATCGGCAAATTGTACGTCTGGATTTTTCTGCAACACCAAAAATGTTCTTTCGGGTAATAGCGTGCAATATTTTAGCAATAAGTTCTCCCGACAAATTTGGTAGCCCGGATTTCTCTCAAATATACCTGCGGCCAACAAGTTAGTGCCAACATCATAGGGAAGACGCGCCACCAGGGGCGCAATACTGATTCCGTTCTTATCACTGGTAACGCAAGCTTCGTAATTAGCAACTAAGAGTGATAGGTATTGTGGGTTTACAGCTTCTATGCCACTACGTTTCCAATGCTCCCTGAAATACTTCAACAAACTTTCTAACCCTACCAGAAAGTTTACCTTAAGACGATGATCAAAAACCGGATCTGTTTCAATCTGATAGGCAATCCGATTGACCTCTTGCCGGAGCGCATGCGTCAGCGCCGTATTGAGCGCTTCATGTTCCCCAGGGGTAAATCGATTGTCTTTGCTTCCGTCACTATCCATAATCAGCCGCTGTTCCAATTGAATTAGCTCATGATTGCGTTCTCTCCGAAATTCTGGTTTATAACCGGCAGGTATTGGGAATGAGCCATTACCGGGTTGGGCAATTGCTTCGGGAGATGCAAAGCCCAAAAAAAGCAAGAAAATAACTATTCTAAATAAGATTGGCATTCGGGCACAAAGTTACTGTTCAGCCATTATAATAAGTTATCATCAGCTCTTGTTCGCCTTTAAATTATTATTAAATGTTTGGAAGAAATATGGGGTAAATTTGCCCAAACGTCATTCATGGAAAACAAGGTCCGTAAAGTTCTTATTGTTGACGACGAGCCCGATATCCGTGAGTTATTGCACTATAACCTAGCCGCCGATGGCTATGAAGTAATACTGGCAAAAGATGGCGATGAGGCGCTTGATAAGGCTAAAAAAAATAAACCGGATCTTATTTTGCTGGATGTAATGATGCCAAAAAAATCAGGCGTTGAAGTGTGTCAGTTGCTTCGGTCTCAACAACAATTTAACGATACCTTAATTGTGATGTTAACCGCACTCAATGATGATGGATCGGTCATTAAAGGACTTGAAACCGGTGCTGATGATTATGTAGGAAAACCAATAAGCCCTAAAGTATTACTGAGTCGATTACAAGCGTTGTTCAGAAGACAGCATACCGCATCAAACAGCCCGCTGGAAATTGGTGCCATCCGTATTGATCGGGAAAAGTATTTAGTAACGGTTCAAGGCAACACCATTACGCTGGCAAAAAAAGAATTTGAGCTTTTGTTCCTCTTAGCCCAAAAACCGGATCGTGTTTTTATACGAAATGAAATGCTCTCACAAATTTGGGGCAACGAGGTGATAGTAGGAGATAGGACCATTGACGTACACATCAGAAAAATTAGGCAGAAGTTGGGTGTCGACTGTATTAAAACTATTAAAGGGGTTGGTTATAAGTTTTCTTTATAGGCCCTCGATCCGTCTTATCTTTAGGATAGCTAATTTATGGCAAGTACAGAAAGGAATATCACCCCTCGACAACTCTCCCTGTTAGCAGCACTGATCCTATCAGCACCTGAAAGTTTGTTGGTCATATGGGCCTCCGGAAAATGGGAATTAGGCTTGTTCTCATTTATCGTAATATTCGGCATCAGCTACATGGTTATAGCTACTTTATGGGAACGATTTATCGATCGAAAAATAAAACTGATCTATAAGTTCATCTATAAAACCAAAGCCACAAAAAAGGAGGAGATATACTATAAATATTTACTACCGAAAAAAACAATTGAAGAAGTCAGCAAGGATGTAGAGGATTGGGCAACGGAGAATCAAAAAGAAGTGGAGTTACTGAGACAGAATGAACAGTTCAGAAAAGAATTTCTTCAGAATTTATCACACGAATTCAGAACGCCCATTTTTGCCATACAAGGTTATATTGAAACGCTATTAGGAGGGGCTATGCAGGACCCCGCTTTTGCAAAGCGATATTTAGAAAATGCTTCGAGGAATGTGGAAAGACTTTCTAACCTCTTAGCGGACCTTGAACAAATTTCAAAATTAGAACGCGGAGAACTTCCTCTCGCGAAAAAACCTTTTATTATTCAAGAATTAATACTTGCCGTATTCAATGCACTTAGCGACAAGGCGAATTCCGCGGCAATTCATTGTGAAATAAAAAAAGGTTCAACATCGCCATTGATGGTATATGCTGACGAAGTCAAAATCAAACAAGTACTACTAAACTTGGTAGAAAACGCCATTAAGTATGGAAAACAGCAGGGGAAAATTATTGCCAGTATCTATAAAATTGAAGGACAACGTGCGCTTATTGAGGTTTCTGATGATGGGATTGGAATTCCCGAAAAGGATCTCTCCAGAATTTTTGAACGCTTCTACAGAACAGATACCGGGCGTAGCCGGGATACCACAGGCAGTGGTCTAGGTCTTGCTATTTGCAAGCATCTTATTGAGGCACACGAAGAAACGATCCATGTCAGGAGTACAGCACAGGTTGGAACAACTATTGGATTTACCCTCCCCTTGCATTAATTTTTTTTTGATATTGATCGGAATAAGGGTGATCTGCTATTACCGAAATGTTAAGTAAGTGATCAGAAATTGATCTGCGCCTGAACCCTTAGCAACCTCCCTCTTTGTAGGTTTTCCTGCTTAATATAATCTTCAAAACGGCGTGCAGAAATAGTGTACATCAACACCAGTTCAAACTGCTTAACAGGCTGCCATTCAAACCCAATTTCTAGTTCGCGTACTTTATAACTTCTTGCATCTAGTTCGTGCTTCTTGCCTCCATCATAAAAATGGTAGCGCGTGAAAGGGATTAGCATTTTCCCTTTGGGTAGTTTATTGAAATGCGAAAGTGTAACATAGCCCCCCGATAAAGGCATTGTAGATACAGAATCGCTGATCTTATCAAATTGAGGGCCCCGTCCTATATTATACTCAGCCTGGATTCCAAGTGGTTTAGGATATAAAATAAAAGAAGCAGCGGCACGTTGGTCTGTATAAGTCAACTTGGGGTTTGCCTTAACTCCGGAAGAGAGTTGATCTTTGGAAAAAGTGTATTTACCTGAATAAGCCTGTATGCTTGTTTCAATGATTTGATTCCCAGACTGAAAAGGCCAGGTCAATCGTATTACTTTATGAAGATTATTATTTGCTTCTGGACGATTTGCGGTTTGGCCATTATATAATCCAAATCCAACAATTCCATAATCCCCGCTTCCCTTTAACCCATCACGTACCAGATCGGCAAATAATTTACGTTGTGCAGCTGGTGCCCAATAGAAAAAAGCTCCCATATCTCTTTCGTTTGATACAGCACTATTAAGTGCGTCTGCACGGTCTAGTGGCAAACGATTTTGACTGGATTGCATATTTTCAAAACCAAAAGGGACCTTACTCTGACCTACGCGAATCCTAAATGTATTTTCCTTGTCTAACCCCAAATCAAAGTAGGCATCTCGAATTTGACCAAAATGCAAAGAAGAGGAAGCAGCGTTGCTTGCGTAATCAGGCTGAATATAAAAGTATACCCGTTGACTTATTTGTCCGAAAAAAATCAACCGAATCCGACGCATAAAAAATCCACCATTATCTCCCCAACTGCGATCACATTGCTCACACTTTAATTGAGAATTAGTTTCAAAAAGTCTATTATAACGGGCCTGGACGTATCCTCTGAGATTAATTGACTCAAACCATTTTTTGGGTTTTTCCTCTAAGGCAGTTTGTCCATAAATGCTTGTCTCGCAACAAATTAATAAGACGAGCACAAGAAGCTGGGGTAAATGTGGTGGCAGGTGCTTTTTCAAGGGTCTGATAATGATTTGATAATAATTAAATAATGATTCCCAAATGCTGGGCAAAGTTGAGGCAGATTTTAATCCCGAATATTAATTAATTATTAAGTCTTTTAATATTGTCTACTGCTTGTACATGGACTTTATCTTCGTCTCACATTTTGAAAAATTAAACTACCGATATGTCAGTACTTTCTTCCTTTTTAAAGATTTTTATACCAAAGAATACGGTATTCTTTGAGCTTTTTGAAAGTGTTGCAGAGAATCTCACCAAAATGGGAACTCAGCTAAAAGCAGCAGTAGCAGAAACAGATATCGACAAAAGAGCCAAGCTAATTGCCCTAATTGAAGATCTGGAGCATCAAAATGATGACCTCACGCATAGACTATTTACCGAATTGGGCAGAAATTTCATTACCCCATTTGATCGGGAAGACATTCACTACTTAGCCACTTCGCTGGATGATATTGCTGACTATATCTACGGGTCTGCAAAAAAAATGAACTTTTATCGTGTCAACACCAATGACATGGGAATGCAAAAATTTGCAGAATTAATTGAGCAGGGATGTCAGCAAGTGAAGATAGCTGTTACGCAACTTCGTGATTTGAAAAATATCAAGGCGATCACGGAATCGATGATAAAGATCAATAACATTGAAAATCAGGCAGACGATGTATTTGACATGAGTATAGAACGCTTGTTTGCTACCGAAGCAGATGCTAAGGAGGTGATCAAGATCCGTGAAATTTACCAGGTAATGGAACTGGCCACCGATAAGTGTGAGGATGCCAGTAATGCGATTGAATCGATTGTACTCAAATACGCATAAACTTCTCATGACAACTTTCTTAATTTCCATTATTGTTCTTGCACTGCTATTTGACTTCATCAATGGTTTTCATGATGCAGCCAACTCAATTGCTACGGTAGTTTCAACTAAGGTGCTTACCCCTTTGCAGGCTGTACTTTGGGCTGCCATATTCAATTCAGTGGCTTATTTTATTTTCAAAGATCATGGAGTGGCCAACACAGTGGCTAAAACAGTAAATGCCGATGCGGTGAGTGGTGCCAACATGATGAAGGTGATTTTTGCCGGTTTAATTGCGGCAATTGCCTGGAATCTATTGACTTGGTGGCTTGGCATTCCCTCTTCCTCCTCCCATACGCTTATAGGTGGATTTGCCGGAGCAGGAATTGCCGCGGCAGGGTTTGATGCTGTAAACTCCGCTGTTATCCTTAAAACGGCAAGTTTCATTTTTCTGGCGCCTATAATTGGAATGCTAATGGCTTTTATTATGTCCCTATGGTTTTTAAGTTCATTCGGGAAAGGTTGGCAATCCAAAATATTTTCATACCTGGTGATTGCTTATGTTATTTACTTTTTACAAAGCAGTTTAGAGGTGGATCCTGAAAAACTAGCCGGGAAAACGGTTTACACTAATTATTACGCACAAGTCATTTTCTATACTAAAAATTTCAAATGGATCCTGGTGGCGTTCATCCTGCTAACCATGGCTTTTTTTGCGCTTTATCTTAATAAACTAAATGCGCATCGTTCAAATTTGTGGTTTAAAAAATTGCAGCTGGTCTCTTCTGCGGCTTTCAGTATTGGACATGGAGGAAATGACGCGCAAAAAGTTATGGGAATTATTACCGCTGCATTAATTGCAGGAGGACAGATCGGTAATTTTGAGGAAATGCCCAATTGGGTTCCAATAGCCTGCTATGCAGCCATTGGTATGGGAACTATGAGTGGGGGCTGGAAAATTGTAAAAACAATGGGAACACGGATTACCAAAGTAAATCCCTTTGAAGGCGTGGCAGCGGAAACAGCTGGTGCCCTTACACTTTTTCTTACAGAAGCATTAAAAATTCCGGTAAGCACCACCCATACTATCACAGGAGCTATTATGGGCGTGGGCGCCACCAAGCGTTTATCCGCCGTTCGTTGGGGGGTAACCATTAATTTAATATGGGCCTGGATCCTTACCATCCCGGTAAGCGCATTATTGGCCGGATTTATTTACTGGACACTCCGTTTCTTTTAATTTTTTCTTGCAAACAGCCACAGAATTGCAGAGTTTTGCCGGGTAACTAATCCTATGGTAAAAATTGTAGTAACAGGTGGTTGTGGATATATTGGCTCGCATACCATCATTGACTTGTTGGAAAACGGTTATGAAGTAATCTGTGTAGATAATAATTCCCGTTCTCATGCTGCCGCGTTAGATGCCGTTCAAAAAATCACCGGGAAAAAAGTTCAACATTATAAAATAGATCTCTGCAATTACGAGGACACCTGTGCCGTATTTGAAGAGCACACAGATATCAGTGGCGTAATTCATTTCGCCGCATACAAGGAAGTGGGCGAATCGGTGGAACAACCCCTTCTTTATTTTGAAAACAATTTGTTTTCGCTAATTAATCTTTTAAAGTGTGTGGACGAGTATGGGGTTTCTCATTTTGTGTTTTCTTCCTCCTGCGCCGTTTATGGCAACCCCGATAAAATACCGGTAACGGAGCAAACACCAACCAAAACCGCAGAATCTCCTTACGGTTCTACCAAGCAGATCAGCGAACAAATTATTCAGGACTACGCCAAAAATTCTGCAGCAGAGCATGTTTTACTTCGTTATTTTAATCCGGCTGGCGCCCACCCGTCCGCATTGATAGGAGAATTACCCTTGGGTAAGCCACAGAACTTGGTACCTGCTATTACACAAACAGCCATTGGAAAATTGGAAAAATTCTGGGTACACGGTGCAGATTACCCCACTCGTGACGGCTCTTGTATCCGGGATTATATCCATGTTTGCGACCTGGCCCACGCCCATACTCTGGCCTTGCGCTATCTGGAACAAGAACGCAACAAAGAATCTTGCGAAATATTTAACCTGGGCACCGGAAATGGAAACACCGTGTTAGAAGTCATCAGCGCTTTTGAGAAAGCTAGTGGCATTGCACTTAATTACAAAATAGGTCCCCGACGTTCCGGAGATGTAATTGCCATCTTTGCCAATAAGGACAAAGCACAACAAGTGCTGGGATGGAAAACCAAATATCAGCTGGTGGATATCATGGCCACAGCCTGGAAATGGGAACAAGAATTAAAAGCCGGACAGACAGTTTTCAATTGATTGCTTAACCCAAACTTTTGTGACCATGCTTAAAGACATACAATCAACCGGATCAAAAGATACCCGAAGTGGATTTGGCGATGGCATTGTGGCCGCTGCCAGAAAAAATTCCAATATAGTAGCATTGACAGCCGACCTGGCTGGTTCTCTAAAACTCAATCAATTCATGAAAGAGTTTCCTGAGCGCTTTATTCAATGTGGCGTTGCAGAAGCTAATATGATTGGGGTAGCCGCAGGGCTTACAATTGGAGGAAAGATTCCGTATACAACCACTTTTGCTAATTTTTCTACCGGAAGGGTATATGATCAGATTCGGCAAAGCGTTGCTTACAGCAATAAAAATGTAAAGATTTGTGCCTCCCATGCCGGGCTTACCTTGGGAGAAGATGGGGCAACACACCAGATCCTGGAAGATATTGGTCTGATGAAAATGCTACCAGGCATGACGGTGATTGTTCCCTGTGATTATGAACAAACCAAAGCGGCTACTGAAGCAATAGCGGATTATCAGGGACCGGTTTACTTACGGTTTGGTCGTCCGGCCTGGTCCATCTTCACCACAGAGCGTCCTTTTGAGATCGGAAAAGTGCAACAGTTTTCTACCGGGAAAGACATCAGCATTTTTGCCTGTGGCCATATGGTATGGAATGCCATTCAAGCCGGTGCACAACTGGAAGAAAAAGGGATCAGCGTGGAGGTAATTAATATCCATACTATCAAACCACTGGATGAAGCAGCTGTTATTGCCTCTCTTCAAAAAACAGGCTGTGCGGTTACCGCCGAGGAGCACAATATTATTGGCGGACTTGGCGACTCCATTGCGCAAGTGGCAGCCAAACATTGTCCGGTGCCCATTGAATACGTAGGCACTAAGGATACATTCGGCGAAAGTGGCACCCCGGCACAGTTGTTAAAAAAATACCAACTGGATATTCCCGATATTGCAGCAGCAGCAGCGCGTGCTTTACAACGCAAAGGTTAAACCTCAGCGTATCTTCAAGGTTCAACCGTAAACCGGTACATGACACCCTGCACAGACCAACAACTTTTACTTGAGTTTCGTGATCCTAACACGAAAGATGTAGCTTTTACTGCATTGGTAAAAAAATATCAGCAAAAAATTTACTGGTTGGCAAGAAGAATGGTGGTATCACATGAAGATGCTAACGATGTGGTTCAAAATACATTTGTAAGAATATGGAACGGGTTAGGAAAATTCAGAGAGGACAGCCAGTTGTATACTTGGATCTACCGCATTGCAACAAATGAATGCCTAAGCTTTCTGGAACAACAAAAAAGAAAATCGCTGACTTCGCTGAGCGAGCAGGACCAGGAAAGGGCAGAGAGCGTAAAAGCGGATGCACATTTTAATGCACAAAAACTGGAATGGAAACTAGAGTTGGCCATTCAGCAATTGCCGGAAAGACAACGATTGGTCTTTATACTGCGATACTATCAGGAAATGCCCTACGAACAAATGAGTAAGTTGTTGGAAACCAGTGAAGGAGCACTCAAAGCCAGCTATCACCACGCCGCTAAAAAAATTGAACAATATATCTTGAATCATTAAACCCCTACCCACCTAACTTATCATAACAAGGACACATGGAAATCAAAGAGGAAATTCAGAACGAACTTAAGCGGCTAATACCAGAACTACCCCTGCAGCAGCAACCAACCATTCAAGTACCCAATGGGTATTTTGAACAACTACCTGCGCAATTACTTGTGATCGCAAAAGCAACGCCGGAAAAAAGAGCCACTTTATTTCAATTACAACCCCATAAATTGAAATTTTTTGTAGCAGCTGCTGTTACAATTGGTATTCTTTTTTTCAGTTTTTACTATTTTGCTGACCTTACACCCGGTGAAGGGGTTGACTCCATTAACCAATGGGCTAAACAAGAGATAAACGGAGTTCCAGCAGAACATATCTCCGTGTACATAGACCATACACCTGCATTTTCACAGAAAACTACTGCAGAGGAAATGGAAAACAAAGATGTAGCTTTATTGGTTCAGGATATTCGGCAGGAGGAAATTCAACGATTGCTTAATGATCTTCCCATAACTGAAATGCCATGAAATGTTTTTTTCTTCCACTAATCAGTTTACTTCCGCTAGGGCTCATTCAGGCCCAGCCACCGCTTGGTGATAGAATTCCTGAGAAAATGAATCTGTTCATTCAAAAAAGAATGCGGATGACCCAGGAGGAGCGAGAAGCATTCGGACCCATTTTTGCACGCTATCAAAAAGAATGGAGAGAAACCTTGGTAAAAAATCGGAAGGATAAATTGCTGGCCCGCCATCAGTTAATTGAATTGCAACTAAAATATCGAAAAGAATTTAGTCCAATCGTTGGAGAAAATAGAGCTATACAGATCTATGATTTGCAGGAGGATTTTATCAACATTCTGCGAGATGTACAGGAAGAACGGCTGCGTGGCAGGAGCGGTCCTCGCAAAATGGGGCCACCCCCACCGGCGCGAAGATTTTAAGGCAACTGAAAAGAAAAAGTAGGATTTTTTACATCGTGATAAAAGAGGAAGGTCCAACCTTCTTGTTGGCCCTGCATCCACCATTGCTGTCTCAACTCCATAGCACGCCTGCCATCAAAGTCGTACTTAGCCACAAACCGATGACGCATCTGTTGTAACTGAGGAGCTTCATCGCCCCCGTAAAAAACTATATTATTGTTCTCACTGATCAAAATACTTTGGTGGAAACGGGCATGTCCGCCAGATAGCGCACAGGTTATTAAATCATCTATTTGTTGATCTCCCTGTAACCGAACCACATTGCTATAAGCGGATATCCATTCAACGGGGGTTGCAGGATAAGAGGAACCCATATGCTGTGCGGCATATTGCAATTCAGCTTCCTGCACATAATAAGTAGCATTGGGGAAAGCTGGTTTAATTAAATCCCCTTCTATCTCGATCATACCGCCACAGTGATCCTTATGTAAGTGAGAAAGTATAACCTTCGTAACCGAAAGTGGATCAATGCCCGCTTTGCCTAAATTAACATGCAACTGCAGCATTCCCTCTACACGATAACCCGGCCCGGTATCCAGTAAAATAACTTCCCTGGCAGTACACACTACAAAAGGCTGGATCTCTACTAACAAACTACCGGCCGGAAAATCCTGTAATTGATCCTGCGTTGAATGAAAGGGAACAAATTGTTTGGTCTTGTCAACAATAAACCAACCTTCTGACAGGGGAATAACTTTCATGCGGCAAAGGTAGGATTAGCGAATTACCATCTGACGATCTGCATCAAGACGAATTAATATGGCAAGCAACACGGTAAAAGTTAGCAGAGCAGTGCCCCCATAACTAATAAAAGGGAGGGGTATTCCAATAACAGGGGCCAATCCAATTGTCATGGCCATATTAACCACGATGTGAAAAAAGAAAACAGATAAAACACCATAAGCATATACACGACTATATGTACTGCGTTGCCGCTCCGCGATATTGATCATTTTTAATAATAGCGTTAGATAAAGACCCAATAACAGCATGCTGCCTAGAAAACCAAATCCTTCACCAACGGTACAAAAAATAAAATCGGTTCGTTGTTCAGGTACAAAATCATAACGTGTTTGTGTGGCACTAAAGATCCCTTTTCCAAAAAATCCTCCACTCCCAATGGCAATCTTGGACTGACGAACATTATAACTGCTACCTCTTTCCTTCTTTTTTTTGGAAGCATCCTCCGACAACACACGTTGTTGGGGATCGTAAGGATTGTCTTTCCCAAACAGATTGTAGATACGTTCTACCTGATGCTTTTGTAAAACTTTTTCAAAAATAAAAGGCACTGCAAATCGCTGTATACCAACTGCAATGGCCCAGATAAACAGTACCGAGGTTAAAATCTGGCGACGTCTCCGAATCTGTCTTCGGGAAAAATAAATCAACAGTATGGCAATGACCGATAGCAGTACGGCCAATATATTGGGAGGAATAAGAATGCTGGCAATAATTAATATAGCAAAAGAAAAGCCAATGGTGGGGATGATGGATGGCAATCCTTCTCGATACATCATAAGGAAAAAGGAGAAATAGACCAATGCCAATCCCGTTTCGCGTTGTAGTATAGCTAAGCCAGCCGGAATCAACACAAGTAACGCTGCAGTAAACTGACTGCCCGCACGATTGAAATCTGTTTCAGGACGTGAAAAATATTTTGCCAGTGCCAAGGCTACAACTATTTTACAAAACTCAGCTGGCTGAAAATTAAATGCCCCTATTCGAATGATCGATTCTGTTCCTTTAATTCTGGAGTGGAAGGGAAATACCAGGAGCAATAATATAATCCCTACTGCATACCAGAAATTGGCCGTGGTAGGGAAAAATTTACTATCGGTCAATAGAATAATAAAACCAACCATCAAGGCCATACCCCAGAAATAAAACTGCTTACTATAGTCGGTTTTAAAAGCAATAAAACTTTGCAAAACGGGATCACCTTCCTGGTAAGTAGCCGCAAAGATGGCAGACAATCCTATTACCATTAAAACAAAATAGATCCAAACCAAGCTCCAGTCAATTCCCTTTGATATCGCAGCATTGTTCCTCATGCCGAAAATATTTTTATTTGCTTTAGTGCCCGTTCCGGTAAGCTACTATTTGATAAAAGGATAACCCAGTTAGGCAACCGCTGTTCAGCGGGATTCTTTCGGAATGGAGATTGCGGCCCCATTGCCGGATCTTGCATGGAGAATCGATCAATATAAGAACTGTCTTTAGTAACCTGAAACCACTTGAAGGCCCGAATAGAATCTTCCTTATACTGTAAGCGTTTATAATAACTGGGCATTAAATTGGTAGAAGCAATTCTTGCTGAATCCAATTTGCTGTTAGCCGTTAACGTATCCACCAAATATTTTTCCATCATCATTCGAGCAATAGGAGCAGCCCAAGTTGCCCCGAAGCCTGCATTCTGCACAAATACCGCTATGGCAATCTTTGGATTTTCTTTGGGGGCAAAGCAAACAAACATTGAATTATCTGGCAGCTTAATCCTACGTCGGTCCAGTATGGTATAATTTTCTGCCGTACCTGTTTTGGCACACACTTCTATTCCTTCAATTTGGGCACCTCTGGCCGTTCCAACCTTTACCACATCACTCATGCCCTCTATCACTTCATTGAATACTGCGTCAGGAATATTGGCCAATACATTATGTTTTTTTTGAAACCGATTTAACCGGATTTGATCAGCGGGCCCCTCTCCCTCGATCTCCTTTACAAAATGGGGTGTATAATAAAATCCTTTATTAGCAATAATACACATGGCATTGGCCATTTGCAAAGGCGTTGTTTGCATTTTATCCTGCCCGATCCCTAACGTTAGATTTGTGCAAGAAGTCCATCGTCCTGCATTTTCCCGGTTATAAACCATGGTGTCTGGAATACCGCCAGTGCTCTCGTTGGGAAGATCTACCCCCAATCGTACTCCTAGCCCAAATGCATTCATATATTCCTTCCAATGCATATACCCATCGCAGACATTTGTATACTTTGGATTGTCTACCGTCAGCCGATAAATGTGCGCAAAGTATGCATTACAGGAATTGGCAATAGCTAAACGTAAACTAGCTGCGTGTCCACCACCCGCATGCGTACACTCTGGTTTACCATGTCCACACAAGGTATATCTGCCTCCACAAGGATAACCATAAGCAGCATTCACTACTTTTTCGTTTAGTGCAATTAACGCACCTAAGGGCTTATAAGTAGAACCAGGTTCGTAACGTCCTGCAATGGCACGATTGAGCATGGGTCCCGAAACGTCTAATTGCATTCTGCTAAAATTCCTGCTCCCCTCCGAACCAGATAGATCGTTAGGATCGTAATTAGGCCCAGATACCATAGAAAGTATCCCTCCTGTATTGGGGTCAATGGCAACCAAACCACCCACTTTATTGCTCATCAATGCCTCTGCCAATTGTTGTAATTCAATATCGATATGCGTATGCAAACTTCTTCCTGCGATAGCAGCCGTATCATATTCGCCCCCTTCATACGCACCCACTATTCTGTTTTTATTATCCTTAATCATATACTGCACTCCCCGCTGCCCCATCAACACCGATTCGTAGTACGCCTCCAGACCGGTTTTGCCTACATAGTCCCCTTGTCTGTAAAAATTATTGGAACGTTCAATGTCACGTTTATCTGCCTCACGGATATAACCTAGAATATGAGCAGCTGCATGATAAGGATAGGTGCGCAGCGGGCGTTCCATCAAATTGAATCCGGGAAAACGCCAGCTATTTTCTTCAAATCTTGCCTGAAGTTCTTTGGTAAGCATGGCTTTAAAAACGGAAGGTCTAACACTGGTGTTTTTAATAATGGCGTCCACCATTCGCTTTCTAAATTCACTGGTGTCCATTTTTAGCAGTCTGCAAAAATCAAGCGTACCAATTCCCTTTGCTTCAGCGGGCGTTACCATCAGATCAAAAATGATAGTATTATTTAAAATAGCTTTCCCCTTTCGATCATAAATAATTCCGCGTTCAGGATAAATGACTTTAGGATATACCGCATTATCCATTGCCAGCTGCTCATATCGACGATCCACTAATTGTAAATAGAACAACTGCAGTGCAATTATCAAGAAAGTGATAATTACAATTAGGCGTATTGTATTGCTTCGGGGTTGATTATAGATAGCCATGGATCACTATACCAATTGCAAAATAAGTTGGCTGCAACGGCTTTCCAAATTTGCTTCAAAATCAACGACCCGCATTGGTTCGAAAAGAAAGGTTGCGGGGAAATAGCAATTCAATGGGGATGACCAGTAAAAGAGAAATGACCGTGGAGGCAAATATTTTGATCAGAAAATCATCGAAAGATCCAAAGCTCAACCACTCCAAAAATACCAACCAGGTATGGTGCACCAGCGTTAATAGGGATATATAAATAAGGTAGGGAGCCCAAAGCAAGGATTGAGGAGAGGGTTCACGATAATTGAACTCGCTGCTTACCCGGGGAGTCAAAATCCCGATCATAAAAGGGCGAAATAAGCAAAGCCAAAGACAAGCAGAAGCATGTAGCCCCGGACTTTGTAAGAAGTAGTCAACCACCAGCCCTGTTGCAAGGCCTATCCAAAGCAAAGTGCGAGGGGTAACCGAAAAAGGCAGCCAAAGCAGAAACAGGAAATAAAGAGAGGGAGAGATAAAACGATGCAAATGGGGTATTTGCTGAAGTATATATACTTCAATAAATAAAAAAAGGACTACCCGAAGCAGGTTTCTAACTATCTCTCTCATTGACTACTCCTTTTAGCATCATCAATTTTTTTTCGCGTTTCCCGATCCAAGGTGGCTTGCTCTGCAAACTGCAGGTTCTCCACCACAAATACATGTTGCAGGTGATTAAACCGAGCCGCCGGCTTTACTTTCAATAAATAAAAATTTGTACGCTTATCACTGATAATCTCAGCAACTGTGCCTACGGGATAACCGGGAGGAAAATTAAAAGAGTACCGACTAACTACCACAGGGTCGCCCAATTTGATCGGAACACTCTTGGGCAGTCCTTTCAACAATAATAAGCCCGGATCTTTACCATCCCATTCCAGCGTACCAAAATCGCCGGTTTTCTGAAGCGACACGTTTACTTTTTGACGTACGTGCAGTAAACTCATGACTTGTGAAAAGCGCGGACTTACATGTACCACAATGCCAACGGCACTCCCATCAGCATTTAACACAGCCATGTTTTCTGCTACGCCATGTATGGAACCACGATCTAACTGGATATAATTCTTTTCACTATTAGTAGAATTATAAACAACGCCGGCCGGTCTAAAATAATAGCGTCTGTATTGACGGGAGGAATCAATCAATAAGGTGTCAGTTACTAATTGACGTGTAGTATCTGGCGAAGTTATTTGCTGCAACAAGAGATTTAATAAAGAATCGTTCATGAGATGTAAACGACGATTCTCCTCCCCTTGTAAAAAAAAGTTCTCCAGATTTTTATACCGCTTATTGATCCCGCCGGTTACTTCATTTGCGGTTTGCAAAAACATCGCTTGATGAAACTTGTTGAAACTAAACAAAAACCAAAGTGATACGGTCTGCAAAAACAGAAAGGTAAAAAAGGTTAGATAGCGACCAATAAATAGGATGACGTTACGCAACGTAGTTCCGTTTTAATTGCGCCCTTTAACGCATAATAAATGGATACCGATCGTAATTTTTCAATCCGATCCCAGTGCCGCGCACTACGCTTTTCAATGGATCGTCTGCAATATGTACAGGAAGTTTGATCTTGCTACTCAGTCTTCGATCTAAACCACGTAGTAAGGCTCCTCCACCTGTGATGTATAAACCACGTCGATAAATATCTGCGGCTAATTCAGGAGGCGTTTGCTCAAGTGCTTTCAAGATCGCTTCTTCAACTTTAAAGATGCTTTTATCCAGCGCCTCAGCAATCTCCTGGTAACTCACCATGATTTGTTTAGGGATACCGGTAACCAAGTCGCGACCATTTACCGCAAAATCATCCGGAGGATTATCTATATCTTTTAAAGCAGCTCCCACTTGAATTTTAATTTGCTCAGCCGTACGTTCACCAATCAACAGAGAGTGATAACGACGCAAGGCTTCCATAATGTCTGCAGTGAATTCGTCTCCTGCAATACGAATTGACTGATCGCAAACTATACCCGCCAATGCAATTACCGAGATCCCTGTTGTTCCGCCTCCAATATCAATGATCATATTGCCCACGGGTTCTTCCACATCAATACCAATACCCAATGCAGCAGCCATAGGTTCATGAATCAAGTATACCTCTTTAGCACCAGCTTGTTCTGCGCTGTCTCTAACCGCACGCTTTTCTACTTCGGTAATGGAAGAAGGAATACAAATCATCATTCTCCAACTTGGCGGCAATAACGGTCGTTTAGGATACACCAATTTGATCATCTCACGAATCATTAACTCTGCTGCGTTGAAATCAGCAATTACTCCATCACGTAACGGACGTACCGTGCGTATACTCTCGTGAGTTTTTTCATGCATCATCAATGCCTTCTTTCCTACGGCTAATACTTCCTTTGGATTATTTCTATTCAAAGCAACTATACTAGGCTCGTTCACCACCACTTCGTCATTGTGAATGATCAGCGTATTAGCTGTGCCCAAATCAATAGCAATCTCTTGCGTAAACCAATTAAAAAGTCCCATATGCTACCGCACTTTTTTAGAGAGACAAAGGTGCGGGAAATTGAGAACTTCTCAAAGCCGTTTCATTGTAACTTCAAGCATGCGGATCTTAACCCGAACCATTTGGATCTTATCGCTGGTCAGTCTGTTAGCAGATGTGGCCAGCGAAATGTTATATCCGGTGATCCCGGTTTACCTGAAACAAATAGGATTCAGCGTGTTTTTGATTGGCACTTTGGAAGGAGTGGTAAATTTTATAGCAGGAATCAGCAAGGGAAGTTTTGGCGCCTGGAGCGACCGCAAAGGCTCCCGACTACCCTTTGTACAATGGGGATACTTATTGAGCGCCGTTTCCAAACCAGTCATGGGTCTAACCAGTAGTGTCATTGGAGTATTTTTAGCACGAACCACGGATCGGTTGGGGAAAGGGGTACGTACGGCAGCCCGGGATGCTATGTTGGCACAAGAGGTTAGGGCTGAAAATCGAGGACAGGTTTTTGGATTTCATCGAGGAATGGACACATTCGGGGCAGCTTTGGGACCCTTGCTGGCCTTGGCCTTTCTATCTACCCATCCTGGGGAATTTCGCGCGTTGTTCCTGCTGGCTTTTATTCCCGGAATTCTTTCAGTGTTAATGACTTTTTTTATCCGTGAGAAAAAATTTGTTCCATTGATGGCACAACAAAAGGGATTCTTTGCCTATTTCCATTACTGGAAAAGAGCCAGCCCTACTTTTAAAAAGGTCATGCCTGGTTTTTGGATCTTTCTACTGTTCAACAGTGCTGACTTATTTCTGATTTTATTTACCAGAACGCTGCTGGATGGGCAACATTTCAAGTGGGGGCAAGTTTTACTGGATGCGGATACGGCTACACTTGCCATATATATTTTTTACAATCTGGTCTATGCTGGCAGTGCTCCTTTTTTAGGTACGCTTGCGGATAAACTGGGATACAAACCGGTGCTGATTGGAGGCTTTTTTCTCTATGCAATGGTTTATGCCGGATTGGCAAGCAGTCCGGGTATAAATGGGTTACTTTTTTTATTTGGCTGTTATGGACTTTACGCAGGGGCTACAGAAGGATTGATCAAAGCGTGGGTCAGTAATCAATCGGCCCCTGAAGAACGGGGAACTGCACTTGGTTTTTTTAGCTCAACTGAAAGTATCGGGGCATTAGTAGCAAGTATACTTGCCGGGTTTATTTGGGTCACCTGGGGCGCTATAGCCACCTTTATTACCACATCGTTCGCTGCAATAGTAGCAGCGGGGTGGATAGGGGTTTATTTGAATTCAAATCCTATATCTCGTCGATAGTACTTTCCTTCAAACTGAAGGACAGACTGAGTTGTGCTAGCGGCCTCAGCTGCTTCAGTAACTGAATTACCAAATGCGGTTACGGCAAGAACTCGGCCACCACTGGTAATGATCTGATCTCCTTCTTGCTGCGTACCCATATGAAACACCAATGCAGAGTCTGGTAATTGATCCAGTCCTTGAATGGAAAATCCTTTTTTATAATCTTCGGGATACCCTCCGCTAACAGCCACCACCGTGCATGCAGTTCTTGGATCTGTTTCAATAACGTAATTTTTCAATTCCCCTGTGGCTGCTGCTGCCAATAGCTCCACCAGATCAGATTGCAGACGGGGCATTACTGCTTCTGTTTCAGGGTCGCCCATTCTACAGTTATACTCGATCACAAAGGGTTCGCCTTTAACTATCATAAACCCGAAAAAAACAAAACCACAGTAAGGAATACCATCTTTTTGCAACCCCATGATGGTAGGATCCACTACCAGAGATTTTATTTTTTCCCAGAGAATGGCATCTACAAACGGCACGGGACTTACCGCACCCATTCCGCCTGTGTTCAAGCCGCAATCGCCCTCCCCAATTCGTTTGTAATCTTTTGCCTCGGGCAATAGCACATAATTTTTGCCATCAGTAAGCGCAAACACAGAGATCTCTATACCCTGTAAAAATTCTTCTACTACTACTTTTTTTCCGGCTTCTCCAAATTTGGAAGACTGTATCATTTCTTCAAATCTCAATATGGCTTCTTGATGCGTAGCACAAATTAAAACCCCCTTACCCGCTGCCAGCCCATCGGCTTTCAATACAATGGGTAAGGAATGTATTTGTAAATAATCTAACCCCGCCTGATAATTTTCTTGAGTAAACTCCCGGTAAGAAGCGGTTGGAATTCCATGCCGCTGCATAAAAGCTTTGGCAAATGCCTTGCTCCCTTCTAGTGCGGCACCCTGTTGCCCGGGACCAATAATGAATAATGATCGGAGAAGTGGTTCGGCCCGTAAAAATTCAACCAGACCCTTGACCAGTGGTTCCTCCGGGCCCACTATCACCATATCAATTGCTTGCTGCATACAACAAGCTTTGATCGCTTCAAAATCAGTAACACTAAATGAAAAATGTTGCCCCAACCCTTTTGTACCTGCATTACCCGGCGCAATAAATAAGGCTGTGCAAAGGGGGCTTTGACTGATTTTCCAGGCAAATGCATGCTCCCTCCCTCCGGAACCTAATAAAAGTATTCTCATGTTACAGGGCAGAAAAGTCAGTTGCGAAAGTAATTAGCCTTCGGTTAATTGAGGGTTAGATAATAATCTTTATTTTGAGTCTCTTAAACGAGTATAACCCTATGCCTGCCAACACTACCGCTACGGGTCACCCAAAAGGACTAGCCGTTTTATTTGTCACTGAGATGTGGGAACGCTTTAACTATTATGGCATGAGAGCCATCTTGGTTTTGTTTTTAACAAAGGCCCTGCTTTTTGACAAAGTCTTTGCCTCTCATCTTTATGGAAGTTATACCAGCCTGATCTATCTGACCCCTTTGTTGGGCGGTTATATTGCGGACAGGTATTGGGGTAATCAGCGTTCGATTATAGCCGGAGGTATCTTGATGGCATTGGGCGAATTTGTGCTTTTTTTCTGCGCCTCTGTTTACCAAACCTCATCAGAACTTTCCACACTATTGTTTTTTACAGGACTGGGATTGATGATCACGGGTAACGGGTTTTTCAAACCCAATATTTCAGCACTGGTAGGACAACTGTATCCAAAAGGAGATAGAAGAACTGATTCGGCCTACACCATCTTCTATATGGGAATAAATGTAGGAGGAGCCCTGGGTCCCATTATTTGTGGATTGGTAGGAGACACCGACAATCCCGAGGATTTCAAATGGGCATTCCTAACTGGAGGAATTGCCATGTTGATCAGCGTATTGGTTCAACTAGTGTATCATAAAAAATATGTGTTGGACCCGGACAATAACATATTGGGACTTACGCCTGCCAATGCACCCGCTGCCTGGGTTCGTCCATTAAATATGATAGGTGGCTTAACCTTGCTATCCGCCATCATGATTGCAGCATTCTATATTGATACCCGCGTAGTGGATTACTTAGCCTATGTTTTAGTGGCCTCCCCTGTATTGATTGGATATATCATTTTTTCAGATAAGACCTTGAACACAATCGAAAAACAGCGTGTTGCCGTGATATTCAGCGTTTCCTTCTTTGTAGTATTTTTCTGGAGTGCATTTGAACAAGCCGGCGCCTCTCTTACCTTTTTTGCAGAAGAACAAACCCAGCGTGATCTGGGCTTTTATACAGTGCCGGCCAGTTTCTTTGCTGCGCTAAACTCCATTTATGTGGTCTTGTTTGCGCCGATTTTTGCCTGGTTATGGCTTAAGTTGGGGAAAAAAGAGCCTTCCTCCCCTACCAAAATGTCATTGGGACTCTTACTACTTTCCCTTGGCTATTTATGGATCGCCTTGGGCGTAAAAGATGTTGCTGTGGGAACAAAAGTGAGTATGATCTGGTTATTGGGCATGTATGCCTTACATACCTGGGGCGAACTCTGTTTGTCTCCAATTGGACTTTCCCTGGTCAATAAACTGGCGCCGTTGAAATTTGCGTCCTTATTAATGGCTATTTGGTTTTTAGCAAATGCCGGTTCCAACAAACTGGCCGGATTACTTAGTGCCTTATACCCCGATGGTAAAACCACCACGTTCATGGGCTATGAAATGAATAATCTTTACGACTTCTTCCTTTTGTTTGTGGTCATGTCCGGTATTGCTGCGGGTATGTTATTAATACTAACACGCAAACTTCAAAAACTGATGAACAGTTAATAACTTGTATTAATTGCCTATACAAAAAGTAAACTATGTCTGATCAATCCTTCAAACCCTTTGTTTCCCCGGAAACAAAAATGGCTGAGTTCACCCTTAAATCTATTTTAACGGGCGCTGCATTTGGAATTATTTTCGGCGCCTCCACTGTTTACCTCGCACTCAAAGCCGGCTTAACGGTTTCCGCCTCGATCCCCATTGCCGTATTAGCCATCACCCTGGGAAGAAAGTTTTTAAAGACAACCATACTAGAAAATAATATCATTCAAACAACGGGTTCTGCAGGTGAAAGTATTGCGGCCGGTGTTGTGTTTACACTTCCCGGTTTTTTGTTTTTGAGCGAAGCAGGAAGCGCCAGCTACTTTAACTATTTCACCATCCTTACCTTGGCTATCATTGGAGGGATGTTAGGAACAATGATGATGATCCCGCTGAGACGTTCGCTGATTGTACAGGAGCACAAAACCTTGCCTTACCCGGAAGGAACGGCTTGTGCCTCGGTGTTAAAAGCAGGAGAGAAAGGAGGTGATTTTGCACGCACCGCATTTTTGGGATTGCGTGTTGCCTTTGGTTATGCGCTTTTGCAGAAAATTTTTCATGTGATCGCTGAAGCGCCTTCATTCATGACCAAGCAAACGCAAAAGTTTTTTCCTTCCGCAAAAGTGAGTGGAGAAATTACGCCCGAATACCTGGGGGTAGGATATATAATCGGACCAAAAATTGCCGGTGTGTTGGTAGCGGGCGGAGTGCTCAGCTGGTTTGTATTTACTCCTTTACTAGCCAGTTTACTCAATGAAAATGGAATAATTATTGCCACGCAATTAGCAAAGCTGGGTTACCTGAAGGATGTAACCATTGCAGGAGGACCAGGCGGCTGGGATCCGGCAACCGGACAATTTGCAGATTGGTCCACGGCTATTTACCGTGCTTATATCCGGCAAATTGGTGCTGGTGCGGTTGCAGCGGGTGGATTTATAACGCTTATTAAAACCATTCCTACAATAATCTCTTCTTTCAAAGGAAGCATTGGTTCACTTAAACAATCAGAAGGCGTAGCCGCAACTACTGTCCGCACAGAGCAAGACCTTTCCATCAAAGTAGTAGGAATTGGTAGCTTCATGCTCATTGCTATTATTGCCTTAATGCCAAATACACTAATCCCTGGCGCCAATTTGGGAAGTAAACTTATGCTGGGTTTACTGGTGATAATTTTTGGTGCCTTTTTTGTAACGGTGTCCTCCCGGATTGTTGGACTGATCGGATCGTCCAATAATCCAATTTCCGGAATGACCATTGCCACCCTGATGGGAACCTGCTTGATTTTTATTGCCGTAAAATGGACGGGGCATTTTTATGAGCCCATGGCATTGGTGGTAGGTGGTATGATCTGTATTGCCGCAGCCAACGCGGGCGCTACCTCACAAGATTTAAAAACCGGTTACATTGTAGGCGCTACCCCTAAATTTCAACAGCTCTCTTTATTTATTGGTGCTATTGTTTCGTCCATAGCCATTGGTGCAACAATTAAGGTGTTGGATCAACCAACAGCAGAGATGGCGGCACAAGGAATTCAGCATGCAATTGGAACTGATAAATATCCGGCACCACAGGGAACCTTGATGGCTACACTGATCAAAGGAATTTTATCCTTCAACCTCGATTGGCAATTTGTTTTAGTTGGCGTGTTCATTGCCATTGTAATGGAACTATGCGGTATCAAAGCCCTCAGTTTTGCCATTGGAATTTACTTACCGCTCTCTACTACCTTCCCTATTTTTATTGGTGGAGCCGTGCGGGGGCTGGTTGAATGGCGTCACAAACAAAAAAATATTGTAGTGAGCGCCGAGGAAGAAGATCTTGGAAAAGGGAATTTATTTGCCACAGGTCTGGTGGCGGGAGGAGCCTTAGCCGGCGTATTGGTAGCGATCCTGTCTTCGAAGGAGAGTGTTAGCACAACCATTGGCAACTGGAATGCAGAACACGGCCTTGTTGAGCAATTAGGTGGGGAAGGATACAAATGGCTGGGCGTTGGCTTTTTTGCACTGATGGCTTTATTGCTGTATCGTGTGGCCATGCAACCCAACAAGAAGTAAAAGGTTTGAAACTTTATGCTATGTACCATCGTATTAAAGCATTGAAATATCTGACCCCCTTTATTCTTTTCATTGGAGCCAGTATTTCATTCAACACAACAGGATGGACCGTTTGGATTAATATGATTATTGCCTGGATACTGGTGCCGGCATTGGAATTGGTGTTCAAACCCAACCCCTCTAATTTGGAGACTGCCGAGGAGGAGTTAGTGAAAAAGGATTGTTTTTACGATTGGATTTTACATCTGGTAGTGCCACTTCAATACACGCTGCTATACCTATTTTTGGTATCCATGCTAGATCCTACACTTGACACCTGGGATCGTGTGGGAAGAATCGCCGTGATGGGCATTCTCTGTGGCAGTTTTGGTATCAACGTGGCGCATGAGTTGGGGCATCGAGTAAATAGGTATGAGCAAACGCTCGCAAAATTTTTACTACTCACCTCACTCTACATGCACTTTTTTACAGAGCATAATAAAGGACATCATACCCGTGTGGCTACGCACGAAGATCCCAGCAGTGCGCGGAAGGGAGAATGGGTTTATCTGTTTTATTTCCGCACTATTTTCATGGGATTTGTCAGTGCCTGGGAAATTGCCAATAATGAATCACGTAAAAAAAATGGAACGGCTTTATCTTGGAAAAATGAAATGATTCAATTTCAATTGATACAGGCAGCCTTTCTATTGCTGATCTATTGGTTTTTTGGATTTTTTGTGTTGACTTGTTTTTTAAGTGCTGCCTTGATGGGTATCTTACTCTTAGAGACTGTCAACTATATTGAGCATTATGGCTTGCAGCGTGAACAACTAGAAAATGGCCGATACGAACGCGCCATGCCCGCACATTCTTGGAATAGCAATCATGTAGTGGGTCGGTTAATGTTATTTGAACTGAGCCGACACTCTGATCATCACTATTTAGCTAGTCGTAAATATCAAGTGTTACGTCATCATGATAATGCGCCTCAAATGCCAACGGGTTATCCGGGCATGATGTTGCTGTCTTTGATTCCACCTTTGTGGTTTTCCATCATGAATGGCCTTATTGAAAAGCAGGTAGCTAAAGCAGATAGCTAGCTTATCTTATCCGTGCCCATGTAGGAATGTAAACAAGCCGGTAGCTTTATGCCATCAGCCTGCTGGTTATTCTCCAATAAAGAAGCCATGATTCGAGGCAATGCCAACGAACTGCCATTGAGCGTGTGGGCTAATTGCGACTTGCCTTTTTCGTCCTTAAATCTAAGTTTTAATCGATTGGCCTGAAAGGACTCAAAGTTGCTGACCGAACTTACCTCCAACCATTTTTGCTGCGCTGCACTATACACCTCAAAATCATAGGTCAGCGCGGAGGCAAAACTCATATCGCCTCCACATAACCGAAGAATTCGGTAGGGTAATTCCAGCGATTTCAATAACTGCTCTACATGTGCCACCATTTCTTCCAACACGGCATAACTTTTTTCAGGATCCACAATTTGGACTATTTCAACTTTATCAAATTGATGAACACGATTTAAGCCACGAACATCTGCGCCAAAACTTCCGGCCTCTCTTCGAAAACAAGCCGAAAAAGCGGTCATCCGGATGGGAAGTGAAGCAAGCGGAACAATCTCGTCCCGGTAAATATTGGTAACGGGTACTTCCGAGGTGGGAATCAAATACAAATTATCCAAAGGCATATGATACATCTGCCCTTCTTTATCAGGAAGTTGACCCGTTCCATAGGCAGAAGCCTCATTGACCAATAAGGGTGGCAGGTATTCCGTATAACCCGACGTCGTATTGAAATCTAAAAAATATTGTACCAGGGCACGTTGAAGTTTGGCACCCTTCTCTTTGTAAAGTGGAAAACCACTTCCTGTAATTTTTGCACCTGTTTCAAAATCTACCAACTGATATTTTTTGATCAAGTCCCAATGTGGAACGGCGTCAGCAGCCAGGCTGGGTTTATTGCCTCCTTCACGAACCACTACATTATCAGCTGCAGTTTTTCCATGGGGAACCTCCGCGGCAGGCAAATTGGGCAAACGCACCAATTCCTGATGCAATTCCTGCTCCCTATTTGCTAGTTGTTCTGCCAAGGGCTGTAAGGCCGCTTTGTAAGAGGCTACCTCTTGTTTTTTTTGTTCAGCTTCCTTTTTTTGTCCCTTCCCCATTAATAGGCCAATTTCTTTGGAAGCGCTGTTAATCTTCGCTTGCAGATTATCCGACTCCAGTTGTAATTTTTTTCGCTGCTCGTCCAGCCCAATAATTACATCCACTAGCTCGGGTTGCCCAAAATATTTTTTGAGCAGACCGGCTTTTACTGCTTCGGGGTTTTGTCGAATCTGCCGTAACGTAAGCATGAAGAGAATTTGCGCAAAGATAATTGATGGCTGAATGTCAAAGTCAGTTGGGATCGGCCCTTACTTATCTTTGTTCCATGCAGGCAACAGACGATTTACAATCCAGGTGGTGGCAATTAGAGAACAAATTGATAGAACGGTTTGGTAAAAAACCAGACCTGGAAACTATTTTATTTCTGGTTGGAGTGCAGGAATTTGGCGATATCCGTGAAAAGTTCACCAAAGAACAAAAGCAAGAGCTGATGCATATTGCGGTATGTCAATTGTTGTCAGCAAGTGGGTATTACGAACTAGAAAAAGTAGACGAGGATGGCTGGCCGCATTTTAAACAATTGAAAGCGTTACCAGCGTTGAATATGATGGAGCAGGAAAATTTTATCAAGGACCATGTGTTACTCTATTTTGAAAAAAATGAATACTAGACCATGAAACACGTTCTACTGCTGGCACTCACTTGCTCGCTAGCCTTGCATGCCATAGCCCAAAAAGACAGTGCCGTTACAAAGCGAGATCGGAAAAAAGATGTTCTGCTCGAAACTGCAATGGGCAATATCTGGATCAGGCTTTCTGATTCCACTCCACTACACCGGGATAATTTTCTTAAGCTGGTAAAAATGCATTACTACGATGGCCTCCTGTTTCATAGAGTTATAAAGAATTTCATGATCCAATCGGGCGATCCTGACAGTCGAGGTGCAGCTCCTGGCACTCCGTTGGGAGAAGGCGGCCCTAATTATGTAGTGCCTGCCGAATTTCGTTCTACTCTTTTTCATAAAAAAGGGGTGATTGCAGCTGCCAGAGATAGTAATCCCGAGAAAGCCAGCAGTGCCAGTCAGTTTTATCTGACACAAGGAAAAGTTTTTTCAGAAGCAGGACTTGATTCGGTAGAAACCTATCGGCTCAAACGTAAAATACCTCTTGAGCAACGAAAAGTGTATACTACCCTGGGCGGTGTTCCGCATTTAGATCAGCACTATACGGTGTATGGAGAGATTGTAAAAGGGCTGGAAGTGGTTGATAAAATTGCAGCTGTTCCGACCAGTAAAGGACAGGATAAAGACCGTCCTATTCAAGACGTTGCTATCATTAAAGCCAAATTGACAACACGAAAGAAACACTAGATAGATATCCTGCATAATTTGTAGGTTTGTGCTCCCAAAAAATCATCCTATGAGTTACCCCTCTAACCTTCGCTATACAAAAGAACATGAATGGATCAGCCCGGATGGCAATGTGGCCACTGTTGGCATAACCGAGTACGCCCAGCGGGAACTGGGTGATATAGTATTTGTGGAAGTTGACACCATTGGAAAAAATCTGGAAGCTGGCGCCATATTTGGCACGGTTGAGGCTGTTAAAACTGTTTCTGATCTTTTCCTGCCCGTTAGTGGAACTGTTATTGAGCTAAATGCCGCACTAAATGGTGCTCCCGAACTGGTAAACAGTTCTCCATATGATGAGGGTTGGATGATCAAAATGACCGTCAATAACCCTGCTGATGTAGAAGCCTTATTGGATGCTGCCGGCTACAAGTCGCTGGTTGGATAATTTTTTGCTTTGAAAAGACTGATCATTTCATTTTCGCTGAGTCTCAGCTGGCTATTTTTGACCACCTATCTTTTGGTAATGCCCTCGGATGGAGAAGTTGGAAAACTAATGCATTGGCTACATCGCCTTGGTCTCGAAGAGTATTTAAAAGATTTGGAAGCTGATAAAATTATTCATGTAGGACTTTTTTTTGTGCTGGTGGCCCTTTGGTGTTGGGCAGTAGCTGAACTAAAAATTTCTTACCTCAGCCAGTTCTTGCTCTTTATCATTGTGGCGCAAACCTGGTTTTTCTACGGAATTGCCATGGAGTTTGTCCAAGAGTATTTGCAAAATGGAAGATCCTATGACGTCAAGGATATGATTGCCGATGGCATTGGATGCGGTCTGGCTTTATTAGCATCTTTGCTCTTTACTCGTCGTATGCAATCGACAGGCCCACAGTAAAAAAAGCGATCCCTGTGGAAACAGGGATCGCAACCAAAACTAACTGCTTATGAGAAAATGAACGTTATTTATCGCGTTCACTCATATAACGTGAATTTACGATGCAGGTTGCGGGTTAAGTGTTAAAGAAATGAAAAGTTATTGCTGCCGGCTAAGCTTTTCTGCATTCTCGGCAAATTGCAGTGCTTCTAATAGTTCCTGAATATCCCCATTCAAAACAGCATCCAGATTATAAAGCGTTAACCCTATCCGATGATCGGTTACGCGTCCCTGCGGAAAATTATAGGTACGAATTTTAGCACTACGATCACCCGTGCTAACCAAGCTTTTACGATGAAGGGATATTTCGTCCTCCTGCTTGCGAACCTGTTCTTCATAAAGCTTTGTCCGCAGCATTTGCATGGCTTTTTCCCGATTACCCAATTGTGAACGCTCAGTTTGACAGATTACTACTGTTCCCGTGGGGATATGGGTTAACATTACCTTGGTTTCCACTTTATTTACGTTCTGACCCCCAGCTCCTCCGCTTCGGGCTGTTTCCATTTTTACGTCTGCCGGGTTTAACTCAAAATCGACTTCCTCAGCCTCAGGCATTACAGCAACAGTAGCCGCTGATGTATGTACACGCCCACTAGCTTCGGTATCAGGCACTCGTTGTACGCGATGCACCCCGCTTTCAAATTTCATGACACCATAAACATCCTCCCCTACCACCTCAAGCTGAACCTCTTTGCAACCTCCAACGGTGCCTTCGTTTTCACTTAGCACAGCTGTTTTCCATCCTCTTCTTTCGCAATAACGCATATACATACGTAACAGGTCTCCCGCAAAAAGACTGGCCTCATCTCCCCCCGTACCGGCTCTGATTTCAAGAATAGCGTTCTTCTCGTCTTGAGGATCCTTTGGAATCAGTAACTGACGAATTTGAGCCTCCAGTTCTTCCTTTTTAGTTTCCAGTCCTGGCGCTTCTTCTTTAGCCAATTCACGTAACTCTTCATCACTGCCCGCCACTGCTTCCTTATAAAATTCAATGTCTTCCAACACAAGCTTATAGGATAGATAGGCGTTTACAATTTTTTCCAGACTTCGGTATTCCTTGCTGGTTTCGGCAAATTTTTTATTGCTCCCTACAATCTCAGGATTAGTCAGGGCTACACCCAATTGATCAAATCTGGCTTTTATGGCTTCGAGGCGGTCTAGCATAGTTATTAGGAGCGCAAAAGTAATAAGAATAATTTTGGAACATGGCCTTTTCCAAATTCAAAGCTTCGCGCCTGTTTGATGGCACACAATTTATTGACAATAGTGTTTTAATTACAAAACAGGATGGCACCATCGAAGCCATCGTTGCAACCGAGGAAGCCGGGGAAGAAATAGAATGGCTGGATGGTATTTTAATGCCCGGATTGATCAATTGTCATTGTCATCTTGAATTGAGCCACTTAAAAGAAGTGACCCCTCCTCATACTGGTTTGATCGAGTTTCTTTGTTCAGTGGTTACTAAGAGAGGATTTGATCCGGCCATTGTTCAAACCTGTATTGCGGCAGCAGAAAAAGAAATGTGGGAAAATGGCATTGTGGCCGTAGGAGATATTGGGAATACGGCTGATACAGCCGCCACCAAAGCAAACAGTAAAATTTATTGGCAAAATTTTGTGGAAGTACTCAGTTTTACAGACCAAACAGCTTCCGAGCAGTTCACGCACTATCAAAAGCAACAAGCGCTCCTGCAAAAAGCATTGGAGCAACGTTCCACTCCCTCCAGAACCACATTAGTTCCCCACGCTCCTTATAGTATCTCACCTAAAACATTCGAGTTGATCAATCAACATACAGCCGGACAAATTATTTCCATTCACAATCAGGAACATGCTGCCGAAAATGAACTTTACCAAACGGGAGGTGGAGATTATTTGCGTTTATTCAAAATTTTTGGGATCGACTCTTCGCCCTTTCCCATAACGGGGCTCAATAGCATCCAATCTGTTTTACCTTATTTTAATCAGGGCCAAACTATTTTTTTGGTTCATAACACCTGCATGACCGATCCAGATATCAGCTGGGCAAACAAGTGGGCGGCCCAACACCACATTCGATTGGTCTATTGTCTTTGTATCAATGCAAATTTGTATATCGAGAATAAAGTTCCCCCCATAGAATTGCTGCACGCGCACCAGTGTGAGATCGTGTTAGGCACAGACAGTTATAGCAGTAATTGGCAGTTGAGTATTGCCAAAGAAATACAATCGGTATGCCAGCATTTTCCAAACCTGCCGCTTGAAAAAGTTTTACAATGGGCTACTTCGGCAGGTGCCCGGGCGCTACAATGGGATGATCAATTGGGAAGCTTTACAAAAGGGAAACAACCCGGAGTTACTTTGTTGAATATTGAATCAGGCCTCTCTAAACGTATTGTCTAACCTACTGCAGTAAGGCAGACAGAACGGGTAAGGATTTTAATGGCCGAAAGTCTTGAAGATGATATAAAAAATAGGTTTCCAGATGTTGAAGTAACTGACGACGCATTTCCTGATTCATTTTTATTTCTTCCAGTTCCTCCAATTGCCTTGTTCTTAACAATTCAACGCAACTACTTGCCATTTTGCCTTCCAGATAATTTTCGTGTAAGGGAGAAGTATGCGTAATTACAGAATCGATTAAATCAAAATAAAGCGGGCCTTCCTTGGTTTCGGCAATTCGCGGAGAAACACCAAAGAAATGGGTGAGGTGCAAGGCAAAAAACAGAGATAGATTGGCCGTTACGGCAGGCGAAGCCTGATCCAACTGAAGCAAACAGTCCTCGGTGAATTGGAATAAGGATTGATTTTTCTCGGGCTGTTTTAAACAATGCGTGAGCAATTCCACCATAAATAGGGCTACTGCATTTTTAGTAACATGTTGAAAAATATGCCCATACAAATGCCCCCACTGAAATTCGCGAATCCTATTAAGCGAGCGCCCATCCTGGTGGTACACGACTAAATCTAATAAAGCTGCCGGTTGAAACAAATTAGCCCTCCCTTGGTTGCGACCCGTTGCAGTCCTAACGCCATTTACCAAATAGGATTGTAGTCCAAATAATTCGGTATAGACGGTTACAACCAGGGAAGTTTCCCCATATTTTACCGTTCGCAATACAATTCCCTTGGTTTTAAATAGTTTAGAAGACATATTTCTTGGAAAGCAAACCTATTAAATCGAACCCGATCAATTTTGCTTTTCTTTGCACGGGATTAAATTTCTTTTATGTGGCAACGGATAGGACAATTAATTCTAAAATACCGACTATCGCCCCTGATAATCCTATTAGCGATCACCGTCGGAATGGGCTACCTGGCAAGTAAGGTTGAGCTAAGTTATGAGTTCACTCGGGCTATTCCGCTGGATAATCCCAAATACAAATCCTACCAGGCTTTTCGTGAAAAATTCGGGGAAGATGGAAATCTGCTGGTGATCGGTATTCAAACAGAGCAACTTTTTGAATCAAGCACTTTTCAATCCTATGTACAGTTACAAGAGGACTTGAAAAAAGTGAATGGTGTAGAGGATATTCTTTCTGTTCCTGCAGCTGTGGAATTGATCAAAGATGCGGCTACCGAGCGCCTGAAAGTAATCCCCTTATTTGATACCCAAAACTTTGCGCAGGATAAAATTGATAGCAGCATACTTCGTTTTCGAAAGCTCCCTTTTTATCAGGGATTATTGTACAATCCTGAGACAAACGCCTACCTCATGGGAGTTCGGATCAATAAAGATCTGATGAATTCCAAAAAAAGAGAGATAGTAGTAAAGCAAGTAGAATCTATTGCTAAAAATTTCGAAAACCAATCAGGGATAACTATTCATTTGAGCGGACTACCCTACATCCGGAGCAAAGTAGCCCTTATGATCCAGGACGAAATGCAATTTTTCCTGATTGCTTCCGTAGTGCTTTCCGCGCTGATACTTTTACTCTTTTTCCGTTCCGTGAGCGCCATGTTATTGTCTATTGCGGTGGTGGGCATCGGCGTTATTTGGAGTGTAGGCACATTAGAGTTGTTTGGATTTAAAATCAGCTTACTCACGGCCCTGATTCCGCCGTTGGTAGTGGTGATAGGAATTCCCAATTGTATCTATTTCCTGAATAAATTTCATGTGGCCTGGAATCAAACGGGAGATAAGAATCGTGCCTTGGTAACCATGGTAGACAAAATGGGGGTGGTAACCTTGTTTTGCAATGTCTCCGCTGCAATAGGATTTGCGGTGTTTGCCCTAACCAGTAGTCAAATGCTGAAAGAATTTGGGTTGGTAGCCGGCATCAATATCATGGCCTTATTTTTTATTTCATTGCTTTTTATTCCAACTGTTCTTAGTTATTTACCTCCTCCTAAAACAAGGCATACCCGTTACCTTGAAAATCCAAGATTAAACAGGTGGCTAACCAAAATGGAAAACTGGTCTTTGAATCACAGGAATTTTATTTATGGTATCTCCACTATTTGTGTAGTGGCGGCAATTACCGGAATATTCAAATTAAAGAGCGAAGCTTTTATAGTGGATGATTTGCCAAAATCCAATACAGTTTATTCCGATTTGAAATTTTTTGAAACTCACTTCAAAGGCGTTATGCCACTAGAAATAGTGATTGATACCAAAAAGAAGCAAGGTGTTACTCGCAATCTGCGTAATCTGGAAGGTATAGACTCCTTATCCAAGTATCTGGCTTCTGTACCAGGTATTGCACGTCCGCTGAGTGTAGCCGAAGGGTTAAAGTTTGCCAGGCAAGCTTTTTTTGACGGAGATCCCGCCAGTTACGCACTACCAAGTAGTTATGACTTACCTGCGCTGGCCCAATATCTCAGTTTCAAAGACACCACCGCACAAAAAAATTCATTGGGTAAACTAATAGGTTCTTTTATGGACCAAAACAAACAGCAGGCACGAATAAGCGTGAGCATGGCAGATATTGGAAGCTATAGGCTACCTGGACTGTTGGATAGCATCCAGCAACAGGCCGATTTAATTTTCAATGAGGGGCAAGAGAAAAAACTGGCTATTGAATTAACAGGGACCAGCGTTACCTTTTTAGAGGGAAGCCGATTTATCATCAACGGACTCAAGGAAAGTATTTTTTGGGCATTCTTGCTGATCTGTCTTTGTATGTTGTACCTGTTTCGTTCAGCGCGGATCCTGTTGTGTTCATTAATCCCCAATATTATTCCCTTGGTTATTACAGCAGGAGTAATGGGTTGGACAGGTGTGCCACTTAAACCATCCACCGTATTGGTGTTTAGCGTAGCATTAGGAATTGCTATTGATGTTACTATTCGTTTTTTGGTTAACTATAAACAAGAACTGCCCCACTATCAGCAGGATGTGAGCAGGACGGTTATTCAAACTATTTATAGTACCGGTATCAGTATCCTCTACACCTCATTGGTGTTGATAGCCGGATTTGTCATTTTCTGTTTCAGTAAATTCGGTGGCACCATGGCATTGGGTTGGTTAACTTCATTAACGCTGATAACCGCAACACTCACTAACCTTATTTTATTACCCGCATTACTCCTTACATCAAGTACCAAGAAGAAATCCTGATCCGGTTATCTTTGCCAGGCATAAACACCACCTGTGGAAAAATCCAATTTTGTAGATCAAATCAGAATTTATTGCCGTAGTGGCCACGGGGGTGCGGGCAATAAACATTTCATGCGTAATAAATTTACGGCCATGGGTGGGCCCGATGGCGGTGATGGAGGAAGAGGAGCGCATATCATCTTAAAAGGAAATAGAAACCTTTGGACTCTTTTACATCTTCGGTATTATAAAAATGTGTTGGCAGAGGATGGAGAAAAGGGAGGTGCCAACAATTGTCATGGACGTGATGGAAAAGATATTATCATTGAAGTTCCACTGGGAACCATTGCAAGGGACGAAGAAACCGGCAAGCAGGAAATAGAAATATTAGAAGATGGGCAGGAGATCGTTTGGTTACTAGGTGGTAAAGGAGGATTAGGTAATTCGCATTTTGCTACACCTACCAATCAGACACCTGAGCATGCTCAACCGGGTCTGCCAGGAGTGGATGGATGGAAAGTGTTGGAGTTGAAGGTACTCGCAGATGTTGGTTTGGTAGGATTTCCCAACGCAGGTAAGTCTACTCTTTTGTCTGTAATTACGGCTGCAAAACCCAAAATTGCAGACTATGCTTTTACAACAGTCACCCCAAATTTGGGTATTGTAGATTACCGGGATGGCCGCAGTTTTTGTATGGCCGATTTACCGGGGATCATTGAAGGAGCAGCAGAAGGCCGTGGGCTAGGACATCGCTTTCTTCGACATATCGAGCGTAATGCAGCTCTGCTTTTTTTAATTCCTGCCGACAGCAAAGATCATAGCAAGGAATACCAGATCTTGGTCAATGAGTTGGAACAATACAACCCTGAATTATTGCACAAACAATTTTTGATTGCTATCAGCAAAGCGGATATGTTGGATGAGGAACTTAAAAAAGCAATCGAAAATGAGATGCCCAAAACTGTACCGCTGCTATTTATTTCCTCGGTAACCCATCAAGGCATCACGGCACTAAAAGACAAGCTGTGGACTCTTTTGAATGAACCGATCCATCAATAACTTCTGCCGACTGTATCACAAGCAGCTTTGAGGAGCGAATTAGCATCAGGCGCATCTTGCCACTTTTCCCAAAACATAACTCCGGCAGCAATATCCTTTGACAATTTTGCCTTACGCTTTACCGTATATTGCCCGTTGTAGTAGATGGTGTAATTGGTAAAACTACCTGCACTCACAATGGCTGAATCTAATTGAGCGTTTCCGCCCTGAGCAAGAATATTTCGATAAGAAAGCACCGTATTTGTTTGTGTCATTCCTGAAGGCCTGCCATAAGCGGGAATACCCAAAACTGCTTTTGAAGCTGGCATACCTCTGGTATTAATCCAGTAATTCAAACAAAGTGATGCGAGGGCATAATCGCTATGATGACGATAAGGCACCGAAGTGCTAAAATCATCATAGGCCATAATGTTGAAAAAATCAACTATGGGAAATAATTCATTGCGTATGGCATCACGAATACCACCGGCGTATTTACCTGCGGTAATAGCACAGGATAAATAATAACGACCATCCCGATGCAAAGAATCAGCTAATTCTCTCATCAATGCGGTAAAGGTTACATCCGATCCATCTGAAGTAGTTGGAAATTCCCAATCCACATCCACCCCATCTAGTTGCTGCGTTCGCACTACATTCATAATATCCCGAATAAAATTGGTACGCCCCTGTGGACTAGAGGCCATATTCTTAAAATTGGTTTTGCCGTCTCCCGCCCCATCGTTGATCCCTAGTAAAATCTTTGCATTATTGGAACGCGCTTTGCCAGCCACGGCAGCTAAACTTGAAGTGGAAGAGCCAGGGGGAACCAAAGTCCCGGCCGCATTGACCTGATAGAATGCATATATCACTACGTTAGTCATTCTAAATTTTACATCGGGCACATCAGCAATAGGCCTGTAGTATGGGAAATACCCCGCTACATGATAACCAAGAGAAGTGGGATTGCTAATAACAATATAGGTGAAAGAACGGGCCGTTGGTTCACATCCCGTAGCGAAACCAGTTGTATTACGGGGCACTACATACCAGAAATAAGTAATATTAGGGGTAGCAGGAATCGTAACAGTATGAAAAGTGCCCATAACTGCGTTAGCCACTAAGGTGGTGGGAGAAGGCGTGGTGCCCAGATAAATATCATAACTACTGGCCGTGCTCACAGCGGACCAGGACAATTGCACGCTTGTATTTGTTACAAAAGCGCCATTGGCTGGTGCCACAGGATTTGCGCAACCCGGAACTGAAGGGGTGGGTGGCGGAGGAACGGAGTCCTTTTTTCGGCAGGTACTAAAAAAAATAAGGACAAACCCGATAATAAGCAATCGATTAACTCTCATTACTACAGTTGGTACTCAAATTTATCGATAAATGGTAAAGGGGCAATAACTCGTTTTTCGTAGGTTTGACCTCTAAATTTTTAATCCATGAGAAAACTATTTTTTGCGGCGGTACTGCTGATCAGTGTAGTGGGCCGGACAATGGCTGAAGAAGGAATGTGGCTACCACTATTGTTGGGCAAACAAGTATATGACGATATGGTCAAGAAAGGATTAAAGTTGACCAAGGAGCAATTATATCAGATCAACAAACCCTCTCTTAAAGATGCCATCATCATTTTTGGTGGCGGTTGCACAGGAGAAATTGTAAGTTCAAAAGGGCTCATATTTACCAATCATCACTGCGGTTATGATGCAATTGCCAGCGCCAGTAGTGTAGAAAAAAACTACCTGCGTGATGGATTTTATGCAAAATCAACAGCGGAGGAGATTCAGACTTCTCTTTCTGTGCAGTTTCTATTGCGTATTGAAGAGGTGACCAAAGAAGTGCTGGATTCCCTACAAGGTCTTACCGGAACAGAGCGGATACAAAAGCAAGCGGCCGTATTAGCAGCAATCAATAAAAGAATGAGTAATGCAGCTGAGAGCATTGAAACCAGAGTAAGTTCGCTTTTCAAGGGCAATCAATTTCTGGCCTTTTTTTATCAGCGTTACTCGGATATCAGGTTGGTGGGTACGCCTCCTGAGAGCGTTGGAAAATTTGGCGGCGATACAGACAATTGGGAATGGCCTAGACACACGGGAGACTTTTCTGTATTCCGTGTATACACGGACGCAACGGGCAAACCTGCAAAATATAACGCATCTAATATCCCTTTGAAACCAAAATGGTATTTACCCGTTTCACTAAAGCCGCTGAAAAACGATGACTTTGCAATGATCTGGGGTTATCCGGGAGGTACTAATCGGTATGAAAGCAGCTACGGAATACGATTGGCCATTGACATCAATAACCCAACGCTGGTTGAATTAAGAGATGTTAGGTTAAAGTATATGTTTGAAGAGATGAAGAATGATCCCGCTGTAAAATTACAGTTGGCTTCCTCTTACGCTAGTATTGCCAACTATTGGAAATTTTTTGATGGCGAAACCAAACAGTTACTGAAGTATGATGTAATAGGACAAAAAAAGAAAGACGAAGAAAAATTCAATCAATGGGCCAAGGGCAAACCGGCTTATGAGCATTTATTTGCTGATTGGGGTAAAGCTTATGATGCCTGGAGGCCTTATACCAAACATCAAATGTTCATGCGCGAGGGAATTTTAGGTTCGCCTCTCATTGCATTTGCAAGTTCCTTATTACAACTCGAGGCAGTGCTTACCCGCCCGGGCACTCCGGCAGCAGACGTGCTGAAAGCAGCGGATGCGGTTAACCAAGGTCGAAAAGCATTTTTAGAACACGAAAACAAAGTATCAGACCAAAAGATCCTGGGTGCCGTTACTAAGATGTATTTCCAGCAAATCGATAAACAACAACAGCCTGCTACCTTTTTCCCTACCCTAACACAACAATACGGTAGCCTTGAAGACGATGAAACGTATCGTCGCTATGCTGCAGATGTATTTGCCAAGACCATCATTTTTGACGATACACGATGGGCGGCCTTTATTGCACAACCGGATGCGGCTACGCTACAAGCTGATCCCGCTTTTGCTTATGCCAGCACTTTTATTACCAATTATAATTCGAAGTATGGGATATTTTCACAGCAATTCAATGCCAAGAATGCTGAGTTTGGCAGAATTTATTTGAAAGGGGTGATCGAAATGGATACCATAAAAGCTAAAAAGATGTATCCGGATGCCACTTTTACAATGCGTGTAAGTTATGGAAACGTAAAAAGTTATCAGCCACGCGATGCAGTCAAATACGATTTTGTAACTACCTCACGGGGTCTGCTGGAAAAATATAAAGCCGGTGATTATGAATTTGATCTACCTGCAAAACAGGTGGAGTTATTACAGAAAAAAGATTTTGGCCAATATGTGGACCCTTCTCGTAAGGACCTGGTGATTGGTTTTATAACCACCAACGATATCACAGGGGGCAATTCCGGTTCGCCAGTAATAAACAACAAGGGCGAACTAATTGGACTGGCTTTTGACGGAAATTATGAAGCACTTAGCCACAAACTGGCTTTTGATAAGGATTTAAATCGTACCATTTGCGTGGATATTCGTTATGTGTTATGGTGTATAGATAAATTAGGTGGCGCTCCACACTTGATTAACGAATTGACGCTTGCTAAATGAGAATTTGCCGAATCAGTCTCTATAAACTAAAGATCCCGCTCAAGGAACCTTTTAGTACTTCATTAGGTGTGGAGACGGGTGCCCTTAATGTTGTAGTTAAATTAGAGACTGATTCGGGCCTTATTGGTTTTGGGGAATGCAGTCCCTATATGCCTATCAATGGCGAAAGTCAGGATACCTGTTATCAGGTAGGCCAATACTTTGCACAAGTATTGCTACATAAAGATCCTTTGCAAATAGAAGCTTGCATCCTTGAAATGGAAAAAGTTATCTATGCCAACTATAGTATCAAAAGCGCCTTTGATATGGCGTTATATGACCTGGCAGCACAGGAGGCTAATCAACCGCTTTGGAAATACTTAGGAGGTCAACATAAGCAAGATATTTACACCGATTACACGGTTAGTATCGGAACACCAGAAAAAATGGCCCTGGATGCAAAAAAAATTCAGGACCAAGGGTATCTAGCAATAAAAGTTAAACTGGGTAAAAAAGGAGAAGAAGATGTAAGAAGGATTGCATCAATTAGGCAGGCAGTGGGGAATCAAATTCCTTTGCGTATCGATGCCAATCAAGGATGGACCCTGCAAGAGGCTATTGAAACCCTACAAGCACTGGCCCCTTTTGACATTCAACATTGCGAAGAACCCATCTCACGTCATTTCTACATGGATTTACCAAAAGTTCGCCAGCAAAGTCCCATACCCATCATGGCCGATGAATCCTGTGGCACTGATCATGATGCAGCTCGGCTGATTTCGCTGCAAGCCTGTGATTATTTTAATATTAAGTTGGGAAAATCAGGAGGAATATTTACCGGACTCAAAATTGTAGCATTGGCTGAAAAAGCAAATTTACAATTGCAAGTAGGAGCCATGATCGAATCCCGGTTGGCTATGACCGCTTTTGCACATTTTGCCTGTTGCAGCCCCTCTATTCTACACTACGATTTTGATACAGCCCTGATGTTACGGGAGGATCCGGTTGAAGGGGGAATACAATATGCTACAAATGGACAGATCCAGGTTCCCACTGCACCAGGACTAGGGGCACGAATTCGAGAAGGTTGGCTTGCACAAATGGAGCAAATCCATTTTTCATAACAAGCGCAAATTAGATGTAATTTTATTGGTAGAACCTATGTACAATGGCGTTTAAACTCAAAACTTTTATTCAAAAAATCATCTACCAATTTCGACTTGATCTTTTTGCTGAACAAATCAGTCAATCCCGATATACAAAAGCAAAACTTTTTCGGATCCGAAAAATTATTTTAAAGAATTTTTTCAAAGATTTTTTACTAATTACGGCAGGAATATTTGCAGCGGGATTTGGTTTAAAAGGGTTTTTACTGGCTAATCAGTTCATTGATGGAGGTGTAACCGGGATTTCGCTGCTTATCACTTCACTAAGCGGGGTGCCCCTGTGGCAAATTATTTTACTGGTTAATATTCCATTTATATTTCTAGGCTATCAAATCATGGGACTACCCTTTGCTGCTAAATCCACTATGGCAATAACAGGATTGTCCTTGTGCCTTGCTCTTGTCAATTTCCCAATGGTAACCAATGAGAAAGTGCTGATTGCTGTTTTTGGAGGCATATTTCTGGGGGCGGGAATTGGGCTGGCCATACGTGGAGGATCTGTGATTGACGGAACAGAGGTATTAGCCATTTACTTAAGTCGCAAGGCAAGTATTACCATCGGAGACATTGTGCTAGCTATCAATTGCATAATTTTTTCGCTGGCGGCCTACTTGTTGAGCGTAGAAACTGCACTATATTCAATAATCACTTACATGGTAGCCTCCCGAATGTTGGATTTTGTAGTAGAGGGAATCGAGGAATACATTGGGGTAACCATTATTACTTCGCATAGGCAAGAGATGCTAGAAATGATAACTCGTATAATGGGCAGAGGCGTAACTGTTTATGAAGGCAAAAGCGGATACGGGAAAAGAGGTGGAACCCGCGAAGTTGAAATAATTTACACTGTAATCACCAGACTTGAGATTGGAAAACTCAAAACTGAAATTGAAAAAATTGCTCCCGAGGCATTTGTAGTGATGAACCCGGTTAAAGAAATCAAAGGAGGTCTGATTAAAAAGAGACCTTTTACATTATAAGAGTCTAATCATGCGTCCAACTCATTCCACCCCCCTTCTCATCTTTGAGTTGAATGCCTAAAGCAGCAAGCCCATCGCGGATCTTATCAGAGGTTATGAAATCACGTCTGCCCTTTGCTTCTTTTCTAATATCGATCAATAGCTCCATAACACCCTGTAGTTTTTCTTGATCAGCTGCTTGTACTAGCCTTAATCCTAAAATAGTTTCCAGCCATAAGCGCAGGGTGGCTTGCGTTTGCAAAATGATAGAAGCAGATAAAGCACCGGCTGGAGTAATTCCATCTTTGATGGAATTAAGCACAGGGACAAGTTCAAAGATCGTGGCCAGTACACGCGCTGTACTGAAATCGTCATTCATTAAAACTGGTAATTGCGCTAACCACCCATTGACTTTAGCTTCCAAGTTGGGATCGGCACCTATTTCTTTTGCACCAACCAGTATGGGGTCTATTTTATAAAAACTTTCCACGGCATCCATCAATCGCTTCAATCCTTTTTCAGCAGCTAACAACGCTTCATTACTAAAATCAAGTGTACTGCTATAATGCGTTTGTAAAATAAAAAAGCGAATGGTCATCGGATGAAAGGCCTTTGTTAACAAAGGATGCTGTCCGCTAAAGAGTTCTGTTAACTTAATTACATTATTATAACTCTTTCCCATCTTTCGGCCGTTGATGGTGATCATATTATTGTGCATCCAATAACAAACCGGAGCCTGATGGTTGCAAATAGTGCTTTGTGCAATTTCACTTTCATGGTGCGGAAATAATAGGTCCATACCTCCGCCATGAATATCAAATTGCCCCCCTAAGTATTTTGTAGCCATGGCCGAGCATTCAATATGCCAACCTGGATATCCTACCCCCCAGGGACTTTTCCAACGCATGATATGCTCGGGAGCCGCTGCTTTCCATAAAGCAAAATCAGCGCGATCTCTTTTTTCTTCCTGCCCTTCCAGTTCACGTGTTGTGGTGAGCAGTTCGTCAATTACCCGGCCACTTAGTTTACCATACTCATAATTAGAGGCATATTTTTTTACATCAAAGTAAACAGAGCCATTGACCTCATACGCATAGCCAGCTTTTATGATTTCTTCAATCATTGCAATCTGCTCTATAATATGTCCCGTGGCGGTTGGCTCGATGGAGGGAGGCAGCGTATTAAACTGCTCCATAGTCCAATGGAAAAGATTGGTATACTTCTGAACCAACTCCATGGGCTCGAGTTTTTCCAACTGTGCTTTCTCGGCAATCTTATCAGTTGCGTCTCTTCCCTCTTCTTCAAAATGTCCGGCATCTGTAATGTTCCGCACGTAACGCACTTTATACCCCGCATGCTGTAAATACCGGTAAACTACATCAAATGTTATATAAGGTCTTGCATGTCCCAGATGACTCTCCCCACTCACCGTAGGCCCACAAACATACATCCCCACATATCCTGGCACTAAAGGAACAAACTTTTCTTTTTGTCGAGTCAGCGAATTATAAATATAAAGGGACTGCATGCTGCAAAGATGAACAAAATATCATTACGGATAATTCAGTTGTAAATCCGCAACCAACATGTAATGATCTGAGTAATTTTTCTTTTCACGCTTATACTGCGTCACTGCTAGGCGTGGATCCGTAAAAATATAGTCGATTCGAAGCGTGGGGGATAATCCAAGAAAAGTGCTACCAAGGCCATACCCTTTTTCTAAGAAGGCATCGCGCATGTTTCCCCTCACTTTAAAATAAGTGTAAGAATTGGGCACATCGTTGAGGTCTCCTGTAAAAAGAACCGGATAGGGCGAGTTATTTCGCACTTCATCAATGATGTCTGCCTGTAAACTACGAATAACTATGGCTCTTTTGAGTTTGGCCAGAATGGGAATAGAATGATAAACCAAACTATCCTCCCGACTCTTGATTTTTTGCATTCGGATATAGTCTGCCTTATCAAATCGTTGGGACTGTAGGTGCGTGGTAAACACACGAATAGTATCCTTGTTGATTTGTATATCCGCTTGCACTAACGCTTCCGGTTGGGAAGGCCTGGGAAATCGTAATAATGCGCTATCCACTATTGGGAAACGGGAGAAAATAACAGAGCTATAGTAGTTTCTGTCTCCATCCTTATCATAAGGGAAATAATGATAGGATAGCCCTAATTTTTCTCGTATAGCGCTAATATTATTATAGAAGCCGGGGTTTTCGGAAGTATGAAACTCTTGTAAACAAAGTATGTCGGCCTTTTGCGCGTTAAGCAAAGCCAACATTTTTTTACGTGTGTTGCTACCGTCATTGTTGTTACGGGCTAATTCAATGAAGCGAGCCACATTCCAGCTAACCACCCGAATGGTACCCGTTTGCTTTTGTGTGGTAAAAGCCACAGGAGCATTAAACCCTACAAAAACAGCGATACTTTTATACCCCATTAGCAAGGCCAGCAATGAAATAAATATGAGCCTGAACTTTAACAGCAACAACCAGCCAAAGAAAAAACCTATCACCAACAGCAATAAAATAGGAAAGCTAAGTCCCAGCATCGATACCCACCACCATTGTTGTGGGTGTAAAAGAGGAATCATGCAAGACAGTAGAAATAATAAAACCACCAGCCAGTTGAGATAGATGAAAAAACGCTTGGTAAAAAGTCTAAGCCGGCTTGCCATTGCTGCAATATAAGAAAGGAATTTCTTTACTCTTTCAGGAGGCTGTCTACCTTGGACAAACTACCCAAAATGGCCTTTTTTACGTTGGACACCTTATCCAGTTCAGCCCTGAGATAAGCCACACGTAACTCCTGATTGTCCTTGGCAGAGTCCATATTAAATTCAATCATCCATTTGTCCATTGCAAAATCGGCGTAATCAAGACTATTGATCAATGTTTCTACATCCTGTTTATAAGTAGTCAGCTCCTTGGCGTGCCGGGCAGACAGTGTACTGAGCGAATCAAGAACTTGTTGCGCCCGTTTTTGTGCCCCACGAATCTTACCTAATTTGGGCATTACCTGGTCGTGGATATCCATTACTTGCTTAAATAAGCTATCCGCTGGTGTTTTAGGTGTATTCATTTTGCTATGACCACTATGCCCTTCATGTTGATGTTCAGTGGTAGACTGGCATCCTAATAAAACAACCGACATAGCCAATAATACAAGCAAATTTGATCGCATAGATTAATATTGCAAAAGCAAAGGTAAGCGTGATTTCAAGATTAGAAACGGTAACTTCGCCAAGCAAGCTTTCCCTATGAAATTACTTGAACATTATGTCCGGGGCCAATGGGTTAGTGGTACTGAAACCGGACAGGTATTGACCGATGCGGTAACTGGCCATCCTATTGCTTCCACCAGCACAAAAGGCATTGATTTTAAATCGATGATCGAATACGCCCGTAATACGGGTAATCCGGCGCTACGTTCTCTCACTTTTCATGAACGGGGTCTGCGTCTGAAGGCTTTGGCTCTTCATTTGCTAAAGCATTTGCCTGCTTTTTATTCCTTGAGTTACAAAACCGGCGCTACCAAGGCAGATAGTTGGGTAGACATTGAAGGAGGAATTGGAAATTTATTTGCAAATGCCTCATTGCGCAGACGTTTTCCCAATGAAACCTTTTGTATTGACGGAGAATCACACAACCTTGGTAAACAGCACACATTTATGGGAACACACTTGTTGGTTCCCAAAGAAGGAGTGGCTATTCATATCAACGCATTCAATTTTCCCGTCTGGGGAATGCTTGAAAAAATTGCTGTTAATTTATTGGCCGGAGTGCCCGCCATCGTAAAACCTGCTACCGTAACCTCATATTTAACAGAAGCGGTATTCAAAGAGATTATAGCAAGTAATCTTTTCCCTGCCGGCTCCCTGCAGTTAATCTGTGGTAGTGCGGGCAACTTGCTGGATTGGACAGACAGCCAGGATATTGTAACTTTTACCGGAAGCGCGCATACGGGAGCTTTACTCAAGAAAACACCTGCAATCTTAGCAAATAATGTACCCTTTACCATGGAGGCAGACAGTCTAAACTGTATTGTTTTAGGCGAAACTGTTCAACCCGGCGATCCGGAATGGGATTTATTTGTAAAAGAAGTGCGCAAAGAGATGACCCTCAAAGCAGGTCAGCGATGCACAGGAGTACGAAGAATTTTTGTACCAGAGCGTCATCTTGAAGCCATGGCTGCTTCGCTACAAAAAGCGCTGTCACAAACTATAATCGGTTCTCCACTTCATGAAAAAGTACGCATGGGAAGTTTGGCAGGACAAACACAACGTAAAGAAGTGATAGAACAAGTAACTAAGCTATTAGCCAGTTCGCAATTGATCTACGGATCTTTGGAAAGCGTGGAATTGGTCGATGCAGATTGGGAAAAGGGTGCATTTATTTCCCCGCTGCTTTTATTGAACACAAAACCTTTTTCGCAAACAGTCTCCCACGAAATCGAAGCCTTTGGACCTGTGAGCACGTTGATGCCATACAAGGGAATTGAAGAAGTTATTTCGCTGAGTAAAATGGGAAAGGGAAGTCTGGTAACCACCATTGTAACCAATCAGGAGTCGGAGGCAAAAAAATATGTGTTAGGGACAGCCTCTCATCATGGACGTATACTTATTTTAAACAGCGATTGCGCAAAGGAAAGTACGGGGCATGGCTCTCCTCTTCCCTTGTTAGTGCACGGAGGCCCCGGAAGAGCAGGAGGAGGAGAAGAAATGGGAGGAATCAGAGGAGTAAAACATTATTTGCAACGTACCGCCTTACAGGGATCCCCAACAATGATTACCGCCATCACCAATGTCTATCAGCCACACGCGCAAGGAAAAGATCCGGGCAAGCATCCCTTTAAAAAATACTTTGAAGAATTACAGATCGGCGACCAGTTTCTTACTGCACCCAGAACCATCACCACAGCAGATATTGACCGATTTGCGGATTTAAGTGGCGATCACTTCTATGCGCACTTGCGTGAAACCGATTTTTCCGGAACCATGTTTGAAAATCAAGTAGCACATGGTTATCTGATCATGAGCTTAGCTGCCGGATTATTTGTAGACAGTTACGAAAAAAATCCTGTGCTGCTAAATTATGGAATAGATGAGCTTCGCTTTACCAAACCCGTTTATCCTGGCAGTGAAATAAAAATTAGATTTACTTGTAAGGAAAAATTGATTCAGGATAAAAGAGTGGTGGAAAATCCGGCCGATGCCAAACGCGGAGATGAAATTGATAAAGGAATCGTAAAATGGTTAGTAGAAATTTTAGATGAAAGCAACGAGATCACCGGTATTGCCACCATTCTAACCATGGTTGCTAAAAAAGAACAAACTGTCTAAATAGGTTTTATGGAAAAGGCTTATGTAAAATCAAGTGTGCAACACGGACTTTGTAGTATTGAATTTTTTCATCCACAAAGCAATTCCCTGCCCGGTGCCTTATTGCAAGAATTGGCAATGGCCATTCGGGAAGCGGGCACAAACGCGGATTGCAGACTTATTCTTTTACGCAGTCAGGGACAAAAAGCTTTTTGTGCCGGTGCCTCTTTTGATGAATTATCCCAATTGAATAACCAACAGGAAGGACTGCAGTTTTTCAGTGGATTTGCGGAGGTGATCAATGCCATGCGCACCTGCGGTAAAATTATTGTGGGCCGCATTCAGGGAAAATGTGTGGGAGGAGGCGTGGGTCTTGCCGCAGCAGTGGACTATGCCCTGGCCACAGAAGACGCTGCAGTAAAATTGAGTGAGTTGGCCGTTGGGATTGGCCCCTTTGTGGTGGGACCCGCCGTAGAACGAAAAATTGGACTTTCTGCATTTTCTCAATTAGCAATAGACGCAACGGGATGGCGTAGTGCCAGCTGGGCCCATGAGAGAGGATTGTTTGCAGAGTTATACACTGATTCAATTGGATTGGACGAAGGCATCAATCGGTTAGTAACGCAGTTGTTAAATAGTAGCGAAGAAGCGCTTTGTGCACTCAAAACGGTTTTCTGGCAAAACACGGAACATTGGGATCAATTATTTATTGAACGTGCCGCCATCAGCGGAAAATTAATAGTAAGTGAGGCAAGCAAAAAAGCCATGGTATCATTCAAAAAGGGGTGAATCAACCCTGGCAGTTAGACCCTGATAATTGCGCCGGAATTTGTGATTGGCTGATAAAAAATGATTAGATATTCAATCCTCCGCAGGCGCTGATGGTTTGCCCTGTTACATAAGAGGAAAGATCGCTAGCCAAGAACAAAGTAACATTAGCAATATCCCGTGCAGATGCAAAACGCCCCAGCGGAATTCCGGCTTTGTACTTTTCGCCGGCTTCCCCTTCTTTGAGATAACTGGTCATATCCGTTTCTACAAATCCTGGGGCAATAGCATTACAACGAATATTTCTACTGCCTAATTCCTTAGCTACCGATTTGGTAAACCCAATTATACCAGCCTTGCTGGCCGCATAACTACTTTGTCCCGCATTGCCCATCTCACCAATTACCGAGCTCATATTGATAATTGAACCCCTACGTGCTTTCATCATAGGTTTAATTACTTGCTTGGTCATATAGAAAACACTGTTCAGATTAACTTGAATGACCTCATTCCACTGATCAGGCGTAAGACGCATTATTAAATTATCTTTTGAGATCCCGGCATTATTTACACAAACATCAATGGTGCCAAACTCCTGCAATACCTCACTCACCAATTGTTCGCATTGCGCCGCATCGCCCGCATTACTTTTCCAGGCTTTAGCCTTAACACCCATTCCCTGTAAACGACTCTCTAATTGCTTTGCTTTATCGGCACTTCCTTCACTCACATAGGTAAAAGCAACATGCGCTCCCTGTTCTGCAAAAAGTAAGGCGATGCCCTCGCCAATACCACGTGCGGCTCCTGTAATGATAGCCACTTTATTCTCGAGTAGTTTCATCCTTTTTATTAATTAAGTTGTCACAAAAGTAGGGTTATTCAGCTGCAAGATTTGCTCCAAAACAGTTCTATCATTACTTAAACGGGGAACCTTATGTTGTCCGCCCAATTTTCCCTTTTGTTTAAGCCAGGCGGCAAAGGTTCCTCTTGCTACTTGACAAACCACGGGCTCACGCAACGCAATACTGCGATATCGCTTTGCTTCGTAGTCACTGTTGAGTTTCTGCAAGGACTGATCCAGGATGGTAGCAAAAAGTTCCAATGAGGAAGGCGGTTGTTCAAACTCTATCAGCCACTCGTGAGCGCCGTTAGAGTGTTCTCCAAAATAGATCGGGGCGGCCGTATAATCAACTACAGCAGCCCCCGTTTGAGCACAGGCAGCTGCAATGGCATTGTCCGTATTGTCAACAATCACTTCTTCGCCAAATGCATTGATATAATGTTTTAACCGACCTACTACATGTATGCGAAATGGATGCAATGAAACAAACTCAATGGTATCTCCTACCAAATAACGCCATAGACCTGAATTAGTGCTAATCACCAATGCATAGCGCTGCCCAATTTCCACGTCTTGTAAGCCAATAGTTCTTGGACTGGCAGATCCATATTCACCAACTGGCATAAATTCCATAAAAATTCCATGATCTGTAAATAGTAACATTCCATTCTGAGCAGGATCGTCTTGTGCAGCAAAAAATCCTTCACTGGCATTGTACATATTCAGGTAAGTCACTTCTTTTCCCAATAAGGCAGAAAATTGTTGCTTGTAAGGCGCAAATGAAACACCCCCGTGTAGATATAATTCAAGCGAAGGCCATACTTCTGCAATTGTTGACTTTCCGGTTAGCGCAAGAATTTTTCTGAACAATACCATGGTCCAGGTAGGCACACCGGATATGGAAGTAACATTTTCTAAAACAGTTTGCTCGGCCAGTTTCTCAATTTTTGCCTCCCATTCGTCCATAAGCGCCACCTGCAAATCAGGAGTGCGAAACCAATGCCCCCAAAAGGGAGAATTTTGTAGCAATACGGCACTTAGATCCCCCACCTGCGCTTCCGGATTGAGCGGACTCAATGTATGACTTCCTCCAATGACCAATGCTTTGCCGGTTAACAAGGCCGAATCTGGACGATGACAGTAATAAAGCGTGAGTACATCTTTGGAAGCTTTATAGTGCCCTTCCTGTAAAGCCTCCTCACTAACAGGAATAAACTTGCTCCTCTCGCTGGTAGTACCGCTACTTTTAGCAAACCAATTGATGGGTGTGTCCCATAATATATTTTGTTCACCCGCCACAATTCGATCGATATAGGGCTTTAGATCCTCATAGGTATGAATGGGTATGGCTTTTTTGAATGAATGAACATTAAAAAGCGATCCAAAATTATACCTACGACCAAATTCTGTATACTGAGCTGAGGTAACCAGGTCCTGCAAAACCTCTCGTTGTGCATTCAACGGATTGTCTCGCCATGCATTTATCCGCCAGGAACGCATCCGGGCCAATGAGGATATGGCGGGGGAAAGCAGATTCATTGGTAGGGAAAATTAATCAAAATCGGTTAGCTATACGCCAATTGCAGAATGGGTCGTAAGGAATCTTTGACTGAAGGGGTGGCAAACGAACAGTTTAGGGCTTGCAGATTACAATGTAAAAAATCCGACAAAGTCCATCCAAAAGTTGCTGACAATTGCTGGTACTCTTCGCTCAATGTAACAGGAGTAACCGTTCTGGCATCGGTATTTACACTAAGGGATACCCCATTTCTGTACAGCTGATCAATAACATGCTCCGCATAGCAGGGATAGATATTTGTGCGCAGGTTACTGCTGGGACAAACCTCCAAATGAATACGTTGCAATTTTAATTGATCCAACAATTGGGGATCTTCGATTGAACGAACGCCATGTCCTATTCTCGAGGGCTTGAAATGTTTTAATACTTCCCGTATGCTGGAAGGACCGCATGCTTCACCAGCATGTGCCGTAACAGGAATAGTCTTGGCATGCGCATAATCAAAGGCCTGTTGATGGGTAACAACAGGATATCCGGCTTCATCCCCGGCAATATCAAACCCAACCACCCAGCCCTGCGCCATAAAGTTTTCTACCAAGTGAACGGTTTCCATACTCTGCATCTCAGAGAAATGCCGAAGTGTACAAAGTATCAACCGGGGAATAACCCGATATAAAGAGGTTGCTTCGATCAACGCTTCTTGTACAGCTTCTATTACCTGCGTAGGCGTAAGTCCTTGTTGCGTATGCAAAAGTGGAGCAAAGCGAAGTTCTGTGTAAATAACACCATCGGAATCTAATTGACGTAACACATCTAATGTAACTAAACGAAGTTGAGCAGCCGTTTGCATCAAAAGAAACCCGCGAGCAGAGCGATTGATATACTCAACTAAATTAATGGCAGGAAGTGGAGCAATAAATTCATTCTCGAACTGCAAACGTGTTACGGCCGGATCCAATTGTTGCACCACCTCATAACTCAAGCTACAATCCAGATGCAGATGCAATTCAATTTTGGGAAGTTGACGATAGTCCATTAGCAAAAAAGGAAATCAATTAGTAATGGAGGAAGACTGAGCCGCCTCTTCATGCAACCAATCTTTTCTTTTTAATTCAAAGTTGCGTCCGAGGTATAAGTGACGCACCTGCTCATCCTCGGCCAATTCTTCGGCAGTACCCTGTTTAAAAATACGCCCCTCAATCAACAGATATGCACGATCGCAGATAGACAAGGTCTCTGTTACATTATGGTCAGTGATCAAGATCCCAATATTCTTGTATTTCAATTTTGCCACAATAGCTTGAATATCCTCTACGGCAATAGGATCGATACCGGCAAAGGGTTCATCCAATAAGATAAACTTGGGATCCACAGCCAATGCCCTTGCAATTTCTGTACGGCGCCTTTCTCCACCACTCAATACATCGCCATTACTTTTTCTTACGTGCTGGAGCCGAAACTCCTGTAATAAAGATTCGAGTCTTTCCCGTTGTTGAGTTTTACTAAGTTGAGTCATCTCTAATACCGCTGCAATATTATCCTCAACGGTAAGTTTTCGAAATACCGAGGCCTCTTGGGGCAGGTAACCAATACCCATTTGCGCTCTTTTATACATAGGCAAGGTGGTAATATCCTGCTCATTGATAAACACTTTACCAGCATCAGGCTTGATCAAGCCTACCACTTGATAAAAGGACGTGGTTTTACCAGCCCCATTGGGACCCAACAAACCAACAATTTCGCCCTGTCCTACTTCAAAAGAAACCTGATTAACAACTGTTCGTGTACCATATTGTTTGATGAGGTTTTCTGTGCGAATCTTCAACTGCATAAAGCAAAAGTATGTAAGTTTGTACATTACATACCCATGAAAGTCATCGATCACATTAATCAAGCCAAACATACGCTTATTTCCTTTGAAGTATTGCCCCCATTAAAAGGCAGGGGTATTGATGCGTTATACAAACACTTGGATCCATTGATGGTTTTCAACCCTTCCTTTATCAATGTTACATACCATCGTAGCGAACATGTGTTTAAAAAAAAAACAGATGGCAGTTTTGAAAAAATAGTGGTACGTAAACGGCCCGGCACGGAAAGTATTTGTGCGGCCATCATGAACAAATACAATGTAGACACCGTTCCCCATTTGATTTGCGGTGGATTTAGTGTCAACGACACGGAAGATGCCCTGATCAATTTAAATTACCTGGGTATAGATAATGTGTTGGTGTTAAGAGGCGATGCCGCAAAAAATGAAAGTGTATTTGAGCCGGAACCAGACGGACATAATTACGCTGTGGACCTGCTTCGCCAGGTTGTGGCGCTCAACGATGGTATTTACTTAGAGGAAGAACTAAGAGATACACAAAAAACAAAGTTCTGTATCGGGGTAGCCGGCTACCCCGAAAAACACTTTGAGGCTCCCAATAAAGAAATTGATTTGCAGCATTTGAAACAAAAAGTGGATGCCGGTGCCGACTATATCATTACGCAAATGTTTTTTGACAATGCCAAGTACCATGCATTTGTAAAAGACTGCAGGGATATTGGCATAACGGTACCTATTATTCCAGGCCTAAAGCCCATTTATACCCAAAAACAACTGACCCATCTTCCTAAAACATTTAATATCGACCTGCCCACCGACTTGTCTAATGAAGTGCTTCGATGCAAAACAGATCTGGACGTAGAAAAAGTAGGACGTGAGTGGTTGCTGATGCAGTCTCGTGAACTAAAAAAGGCGGGAGTGCCTGCATTGCACTACTATACACTGGGAAGACCACTGTTGATAGCGGATGTGATAAAAGACATTTAAGCTTTCTACTTCTTTCCCTGCAACTTCAATTGCAATATTTCGTCGATCTGTTCAACCGACAGTTTCTTTGCGACAATTCGTTTGTCCTTATCCAGAAGGTAGAGCGTAGGAAAGGATTGTACATCATAGAGCTGCGAATACCCTGGCACATTATTATTCACACGTTCTTTTTCCGCGTCCTTTGAATAATAAACGTGACTCCAGTGACCTAAATTCATATCTCCTATAAATTTCAACCAATCCTTGCGTGTTCCATCGTTTTCTTTGGCAACCGCATAAATACCCAAGTGTTGGGTTTTCCAGCGTAATTGATAGATGGAATCAATTTTAGGCAGGGTTTCCTTACAGTGCCCACAAAGTGGATCCCAAAACACCACCAATGTATATTCATTGTTCAACCCATAGAGTGATGTAGATTTTCCTGTGGAATCGGGAAGTTGAATTTCAGCGGCCGGGCTTCCAAAAATATTAGCCATTAAGCTATATGCGCGATCCGTAATAGTTTTCTTGCCTTGCTCGCTAAGCCAGGAAGGGGGGTTGGTAGCAAAATATTTTTCATAGAGATGAACAAATACCGCATCCTCCCACATGTATCGCTGAGAATAGTAGCGGTTGACAAAACGAAGTAATAAAAATCGCTCCATTTCTGCATTAGCTTTTGCAAAACTCAGCATGTAGTCCATCTCCTTATTTACTGAGTCTGAATGTGGGGCTACCAGTTGGGTAAAGTAACGATCCAATTTATCCTCAAAAAAAGTGGTGTAGGCTAAACGACCATCCCAAAAATTAACCCCCGCCCAGTAATTTTCTTTGTAGTAGCGAAAAGCAGCTACAGAATCTTCCCGTGTAGCCGGCTTTTGTAAATTAACCGGAAGCACAGGCTCTTTCATAGCAAGCAATAGGGCACTGAGTATGGTATTCGGGTGCTCGACAATCATTTTTTCTCTGTAAGAACGTAGATCCTGATCCAATCGGATCAACTCTTGGTTTAGGTGCACAGAGTCAGTGCTGCTGGCACTCTTCAGTGATTCGCGTACCACATTAATCTGCGACCCTTTTTCTCCCATTGAACGTTGATATGTATTGAACAACTCATTATCAGGCGAACCAATAAATTGAATACCGGTGGGCACTGTAGCAGAATCCGCTACCACTGAAAAACGTTGCTGTTTATCTAATAAGATTTCAAAAAAACCGGATCGATTGGGATATCCTATCAAATAGATCCCGCCTTGCAATGCCTTTGTTCCTTTAAAAATACCGGTACTATTGTTATCTAACTGGACAGAGTCAATGATAGGATAGGTTTTGCCAAAATAATGCCCCAGGTAGATGTATTGATTTTTATAGGGTCTGAAAGTGACCTTGATCTCATACCCGGTTTGTGCCAACCCATAAAAGCCCAGCAAACAAAAGCAACTAGTCAACCAATTTTTAATACGCATATAGAAGGATAAAGTTATTAAAAATCAAGAGGACAGCGCCTTTATCTTTGTCAAATGCGGCGAATAAAAAAACCAAAGATCATTACTCAGGTATTGGTAGAGGATTACGCAGCGGAAGGAAAATGCCTGGCCAGAATCGATGGTAAAGTTATTTTCATAGAGGGTGCAGTTCCCGGAGATCGGGTAGACGTACGGATACATAAGAGTACAAAAGACTGGGCAGAGGGAACGGCCTACCATTTTCATGCCTACGCACCTCATCGGGTTGTTGCACGTTGTGCACACACAGGTATTTGTGGCGGTTGTCAGTGGCAGGAACTTCCCTACGAGTGGCAATTGCGCTACAAACAACAACAAGTAGAACAAACCTTAAAACGGATCGGAAAGATTGAACTACCTACATTGGATCCTATCGTAGGAAGTCAACATACATTTCAATACCGTAATAAAATAGAATACACCTTTAGCAGTAAACGTTTTTTATTACCCAGCGAGTTAAGTAACTCTGCCATTGCCGCTACCACCAATGCAGTGGGTTTTCATGCTCGGGGTTTTTTTGATAAGGTGGTGGATATCACTACTTGTCATTTACAAGCCGAACCCACCAACCAACTTCGATTATTTATTAAGTCCTACGCACAACAGCACCAGTTAAGTTTTTATGATTATCGTTTGCATACCGGCTTTTTACGCAACCTGCAGATTCGAATTTGCGAAACAGGGCAAGTAATGGTCAATTTGATAGTAGGCGAAGATGATCCAACACGCCTATTTCCGTTGCTGGAGAGTTTACAAAAAGAATTTCCTTTGATCACTACGCTTTTGTATACTGTTAACCTAAAATGGAACGATAGCATTTTTGATCTCGAATCAATCCCATTCACCGGTCAGGGATTTATTGAGGAAGAGTTATGCAACACGCGTTACCAAAAAAAATTTCGATTCAAGATTGGACCCCGTTCATTTTTTCAAACCAACACTAAGCAGGCGGAAAGATTATATCAGTTAACCGAAGAAGCTACCGGATTAACCGGTCAAGAAACTTTATACGACCTCTATTGCGGAACAGGTAGTATTGGCATTTTTATGAGCCCAGGTGCTAAAAAAATTATTGGTGTGGAACAGGTGGCAGCCGCCATTGAAGATGCTCGAGAAAATGCACGGTTAAACAATTTGGATAACACTTCTTTTTTTGCAGGCGATGTGATTGATATCTGTACCAGTGATTTTTTTGAAGCACAAGGACAAGCTGATGTAGTGGTAACAGATCCCCCGCGTGCCGGCATGCATCCTAAATTAATTGAGAAATTGATTGAAATCGGTGCACCCACCCTTGTTTATGTTAGTTGTAACCCGGCTACACAAGCAAGGGACTTACAGTTATTGGATGCGCACTACCAATTAACAAAAGTGCAACCCGTGGACATGTTCCCACACACCCATCATATTGAGAATATTGTACAATTAAAAAGACGATAGCGCTATTCGCGTACTTTTGCACCATGAGTGACTTTCGATTCACGAGGCCCAATGGGTTTCCCCCGATCGTAAAAAACCTGATCATCATCAATGCCCTGGTTTTTATTGCACAATTAACATTGGCAAATCGCTTTTCGATTACTGAGTGGTTTATGCTCTGGCCAATCATGCCAGATCAGCTGCATAAACTATTAGTGGAATCAGGCGCCCCGGAAGCTGGGCAGCAGTTCAAGCCCTATCAAATTGTAACACACATGTTTTCGCATTCGCCCAGTACTTTTTTTCATATTCTCTTCAATATGTTTACTCTTTGGATGTTTGGACGTGTGTTGGAGAATGTTTGGGGAGGAGAGCGTTTTTTATTTTTCTATCTGGCATGTGGATTAGGAGCAGCAGCACTACACTTGGGTATGCAGTATGTTCGTTGCGAGGAATTACTTTCTTTTTTTCAAGCTAATAATTATAAGGCAATTCAAGATAATATTGGCGCCATCTCGCCCGCCTTGGGCGCCAGTGGGGCTGTGATGGGTGTGATGGCAGCTTTTGCCTTCGTATTCCCCAACACTGAATTATTTATCATGTTCATCCCTTTTCCCGTTAAAGCCAAATGGGCCATGTTGGGTTTAGCAGCCATTGATCTGTTCGGAGGTGTTACTTCCATACCCGGAGATAATATTGCTCATTTTGCTCACCTGGGTGGTGCTATTACCGGATTTTTGATTGTGTATTATTGGAACAAAACTAATCGCCGTTCGTTGTATTGATAGTATGAACTACTCCTCTAGCCGAAGATTAACGTTGGGAGATGCCAGCAACGCATTGATTAAGCTGGTAGCAGCCAATCTGATTGTATTTATAACACTTTCCTTATGTAAAGCCTATCTCTTTTTCTTTTATCAGGACAGAGCTGTATTGGAAGCAACCTTTCGTACTTCTATTCTTCCCTGGTTTTTACTACCCTCTTCCGCCGGAGAGATCCTTACGCACTGGTGGACCCTTTTTACATTTCCATTTGCTAATCTGGGTATTTGGATGGTCATAGGCAATATGCTCTGGCTTTGGGCCTTTGGTTTTATTTTTCAAGACCTCAGTGGCAATCGAAAAATCATTCCACTATATCTCTATGGAGCTTGGGCGGGTGGTCTCACTTATGTAGTAGCATCACTGTTTTTTCCGTCTGTGGGTAGCACCAGTAGTGATATGGGATCTACGGCCGCAGTTATGGCCATTGCAGTGGCAACGACGCTACTTACACCTGAGTATAGAATAATGCCAAGCCTGTTGGGTGGGTTCCCATTATGGGCATTGAGTAGTTTATACATCCTTATTACTCTGACTACTCGACCTTTGGATCAACCGCTAAGCTATTTACCACTCCTGGCAGGAGGGTTGACAGGATTTATTTTTATGCGTTTAATTGGCCGTGGAATTGATACCAGTGCCTGGATGAGTAGCTTATTTGATTGGGCCGGTCAACTTTTCAATCCTAATAGTCCTAAAAAAATTAGACTTCCTTTAAAAGAACAGTTATTTTATAAAGCAACACGAAGACTTTTTAAGAGAACACCGCATTTATCAGAGGATCGTATTGATATCATTCTTGATAAGATCAATGCAAAAGGAATGGGTTCGCTCAATGAAGAAGAGCTGGAGATCTTGAACAGGGCCGGTAATAATTAGATTTTAGCGTCGATGATCAAACACAGTGATTCAAAGATTTGATCAACTGTGCCTTCGCCCGGGATCAATTCAAATTTTCCTGCATTCTTATAGTGCGCTGCCACAGGACTTGTTTCTGCTAAATAAACGGCAAAACGTTTCCGGATCACAGTTTCGTCAGCATCATCGCTTCTGCCAGACAATTTTCCACGATTGAGCAAACGCTTCACCACTTCTTCTTCACTCACATCCAACGCAATAACTGTAGCAATAGACGTTTGTTTGCTGGCCAATAAATTGTCCAATGCCTCCGCTTGTGCCGCCGTGCGCGGGAATCCGTCAAATAAAAATCCACTGGCCTGCTTATGTTGTTCAAAAAAAGAATCGACCATGCCAATTACCACTTGGTCAGGCACCAATTTCCCGGAGTCAATATAGCTTTTGGCAGAAAGCCCCAACTCAGTTTTGTCATTAATCTCTTGTCGCAACAAATTGCCTGTTGACAAGTGTTTGAGCCCATATTTTTCACCCAACCGATCAGATTGCGTCCCTTTACCGCTCCCCGGAGGCCCAAACAATATTAAATTGAACATAAACAGTTGTTTTGCAGCAAGTGCAAAGTTAAGCCCGCAGTATGGCATTTGATCAAAACAATATTTCAATTTACTCCCAAGCTGCCCAAGAAATAAGCTACATTCGCAGCAGCAAAAACACCGATGCTTTTTTCCCAACTAGCAGAGACCCTTATTGGCTCCGAGATCGTCCGACTAGGCGCTGAGATCAAAGAAAAGATCAAACAAGGAACTCATATTTATAATTTTACCGTCGGTGATTTTGATCCCTCCATTTTTCCCATACCTGCGGCATTGGAGCAAGGAATTATTGAAGCTTATCGTCAACACCATACCAACTATCCTGCGGCTGAAGGAAATCTTGATCTAAGAGAACAGCTGGTTACTTTCATCCAACAAAAACAAGGCCTCTCTTATAACACCAGCGAGATATTGATTGCTTCCGGTGGAAGACCGCTCATCTACACTTTGTTCAGAGCCATATGTGATAAAGGCGATAAAATAATTTATGCAGCCCCTTCCTGGAATAATCATCACTACTCCCATTTTGTAGAGGGCCAACACGTATTGATTGAAACCACAGCCGATACCAATTTTATGCCTACGGCCGATATGATTCGGCCGCATATTCAAGATGCCAGTTTACTCGCGTTGTGTTCACCACAGAATCCAACGGGTACCACTTTTACAAAAGAAGAGTTGGCGGCCATATGCGAGTTAGTGCTGGAGGAAAATAAACGTAGAGGCCCCCTGAAGAAAAAACTATATGTGATGTATGACCAGATGTACTGGCATCTGACCTACGGATCCATTCAGCATCACGATCCCGTTTCTATTTGCCCAGCCATGAAGGAGTATACCGTTTTCATTGATGCCATCAGCAAGGTGTTTGCCGCTACCGGAGTACGTGTGGGTTGGTCAATGGGCCCCGCTGGCCTGATCCAAAAAATGAAAATGATTCTTTCCCATGTCGGAGCTTGGGCACCTATGGCAGAGCAAAAAGCATTAACAGGATTTTTAGCCAATACCGCTGCCATCGATACTTACTTGATTGGATTTAAGGCAGAAATTGAGAAAAGATTACGCTCCATTCATAATGGATTTCAAAAAATGAAGGAGGCAGGTTTAGCAGTGGACTCCATAGCACCAGAAGCAGCAATTTACCTCACTGTCCGTATTGATTTAAAAGGAAAGCGAACAGCAGAAAATACAATCTTAGATTCCCAATCGGCCGTTACCAGGTATTTGTTGGATCAAGCCTGTCTTGCCTTAGTTCCCTTCTATGCATTTGGAACCGGAACTGACTCTCCCTGGTACAGATTAAGTGTAGGTACATGTAAAGAAGAAGAGATCCCTGTGTTCCTGTGCAAATTGCAGCAGGCTATTGAAAAACTTCGGTAAGCAATTAACTTTTATGGTTTGGTCAGGGCTTAGCGAACATGTTGACCGGGACAACCACAATTTTTTGAGGCTTTGCTGGAATAGTAGTTGCGTGCACATGCGCTCAGTGAGCTCAACAAAACCAGCAGACAGATTCCTAAAACAAGTTGCTTCATAACTTAAAAGTCCTCAATAAAAACTATTTTACAAGCAATTTATTGCCCAATCCTAAATAAAATTTCTTGAATTCTTCATGGCCTCGCGTACTGGTAGCGCCTCTAAACTGGGGATTGGGACATGCTACCCGCTGTATCCCCATCATCAACTGGCTATTGGAGCAAAATTGCCAGGTTATCATAGGGGTCAATGGAAGGTCAGGAAAGTTGTTGCAACAAGAATTCCCTGACCTCCCCTTTGTTGAAACTCCGGGAACAGAGGTGCGCTATTCACAAAACAAAGCTCTCCTCCTCCTGCTATTACTCTGGCAAATGCCAAGCTTGTTAAAACAGATCAGGGACGAAAAAAAATGGTTGGCAACACAAATAGCGCAATGGAAATTGAATGCGGTCATTGCTGATAACAGATACGGGTTGAACCACCCGGGCATATCCTCCGTATTGATCACGCATCAGTTGCTAATTAAAACAGGTCAAGGAATATGGGTAGATCGATTGTTACAACAGATTGTGTATCGATTAGTCAAAAAATTTGATGAGCTATGGGTGCCTGATCATAAGGGTAACTGGGCCTTAGCCGGAGAATTATCCAATCCCATACAATTGCCAGCTACTACCATCCGATATACAGGAATACTAAATCGATTCAATCGTAGTATTAGTGCAGGCACTCCTGCAACACATATACTTTTATTAATCTCGGGGCCCGAACCACAGCGAGAGATCTTTGAAGCATTAATAGTTCGTTCCTTATCCAACTATACAGGTTCGTTTACCTTGGTAAAAGGCAGGCCGGAAATCTTTCAGGGAAGTACCGGTGACACCGGCGATTTGCTCCGGTTGCTCTATGGTAAATCAAGCGGTAGTGTACATGAACACCTGAATAGCGAGGATTTGTTGGCCGAAATTGAAAAAGCATCACTAATTATTTGCAGGAGCGGATATACATCGTTGATGGAATTGTTGCCACTGCAAAAAAAGCTGGTATGTGTTCCAACCCCCGGACAACCCGAACAAGAATATTTAGCTAGCTATTGCCAACAAAAAGGTTGGGCTCCTCTATTAGCGCAAAAACATTTTTCAATAAAAAACGCCATAGTGATGGCGGAACATTTTTCTTACCACCCTTATACGCCTCCTTCCCTTACTTTGCAACAAACCTTAGGTCCCTGGCTTAAAACCATACAAGGGAAAAACAACTAGTAATTTGCGTACCATGTCAGCAACCCGAAAAGCACATATTGCCGTATTACTCACTAATCTTTTCTTTGCCGTCAATCTAGGGTTGGTAAAACATATTTCACCTTCTCTGATCGGTGTCTTTGGTGTTAACTTTTTTCGAGTTGGGATCACCTTATTATTATTTTGGATACTGTGGGTTTTCTCAAGCAGAAATGCCGGGATTGATAAAAAAGATATCCCTCGTTTTGTAGGATGTGCGTTGACGGGTGTGGTTATCAATCAAATGTTATTTATCAAGGGACTTACCCTCACCTCAACGATTCATGCAGCTTTATTAATGCTTAGCACGCCCATGCTAATAACGTTGTTTGCACTACTTTGGCTGCAGGAATCCTTTACCTGGTTTAAAGGGATCGGATTGACACTGGGAATGGCAGGTGCCATATTATTAATTCTATCAAAAGATGGCAGTGGCATTTCTTCCATCACAGGTGATGTCCTGATCCTGATAAACGCCATTTCTTATGCCGTCTATTTTATTTTGGCTAAACCATTGATGACACGTTACCCACCCTTACATGTGATTCGCTGGGTATTTACATTTGGATTTATACTTATCCTTCCTTTTTGTTGGTCCGATGTAGTGCGCATCAATTGGGAACAAGCCCTTTTTTCTCAACTAGTGTCATTGGGAGTGCTTATTTTCTTTGGAACTTTTCTTACGTACTCCTTCACTACCTATGGACTTAAACACCTGGGAGCAAGTATCACCGGAGGTTATATCTATACACAACCCGTATTTGCTGCCATCATTGCAACCTTGTTCTTGCCAGAACAATTCAGTGTTGAGAAGGCAGTAGCTGCCTTGCTTATATTTAGTGGCGTTTACCTGGTAAGTAAAAAATAAATAAAGGCACCCCCTTTAATACCCTCTGACATTTTTCCCTTCCATGTAATTCATGAAGGCTTTGTTGACAACCCGATTACCTCCCGGAGTTGGATAATTTCCTGTAAAATACCAATCCCCTAAATTGTTAGGACAAGAAGCGTGCAGGTCTTCAATACGCTGGAAAATCACTTCCACCGGAATATTCAATTCAGGCGGTGTTATTAACGAAGCAATTTTAGCGGCAATTTGTTCAGTAGTGAATTGTTTATAGAGTTGTCGAACTACATTTTCCTCTTGTAACCTGCCTTCTTTTTCCATCCTTTGGCAATGATCCATCAACTCTTGCAGAAAAGCAGTTCGCCCTGCGTCTTTCAACAAAGAAACCGCCGCGTTAAAGGCAATAAAATCACCCATCTTGCTCATATCAATTCCATAACAATCCGGATAACGGATCTGTGGAGAAGAAGAAACCACAATGATCTTTTTGGGGCGCAAACGTCCCAACATTCGAATAATACTCTCCTTAAGTGTGGTACCACGTACAATTGAATCATCAATGACTACCAAAGTGTCCTCATCCGGGCGTACGGTACCGTAGGTAATATCGTACACGTGCTGTACCATTTCATTTCGATTCACATCCTCCGTAATGAACGTACGCATTTTTACATCCTTGATGGCAATCTTTTCGATACGAATAGTGCGGTTAATCATCTCCCGCAACTTCTCTTCATCAAAATCCTTACCCCAACTTAATATTCGTTCTATCTTAATGCGGTTAAGGTATTGCTCCATTCCTTTGAGCATGCCATAGAAAGCCGTTTCAGCAGTGTTAGGGATAAAGGAAAAGATAGTATTGCGCAAATCATGCTGGATAGCTTCCAATACGGACTCGCTCAATCTAAAGCCCAGTTGGTTACGTTCGCGATAAATTTTTTCGTCACTGCCTCTTGAAAAATATATTCGTTCAAAACTACAGGCCTTTCTTTCCTTAGGCGGTACCAGTTGTTCAATTGCCACACGCCCATCCTCATACACAATCAGCCCCTGTCCTGGCATTAACTCCTGAACCTGATTCTCCGGAACATTAAATGTAGTACGAATGGCAGCACGCTCTGAAGCCGCTACTATTACTTCCTCGTTGATATAATAATAGGAAGGACGAATGCCATGAGGATCACGAAATACAAATGCAATTCCATTCCCTGTTACACCACCTACATTATAACCACCATCCAATAAAGGAATTGTTTTCTGCAATACCGATTTGATGTCCAATTGATCTGGGGCTTTCTCATCCGCCTCATTTAGAAATTGGTAGATCAGTTCTAGCAAGGCAGCTAAATCACTGGAACGAAGATCCTCCTTTGGTTGCTTTCCAATGTGTGCGTATAATTCCTCTGCATTAATAATATTAAAGTTTCCGGCCAGCGCCAAATTTCTTGCAGGCATAATGTGCCGGTTGATAAAAGGATGACAATACTCCAACTTATTTTTCCCCTGCGTTCCATACCGGAGATGACCCAACAAGATCTCTCCCATGAAATCAATATGCCCTTTTAATAATCCAGGATGGTTACGCACGCCTGGATTGTATTTTTCAAATTCATTGATCTGCTCCCCTATGCGATGAAAAATATCAGCAATAGCCTGGGGGGCGTTACTACGAATCCGATTCATGAACGGATACCCCGGCTCTGTGTGAAGTTTCACAGCTACCACACCTGCACCATCCTGTCCGCGATTGTGCTGCTTTTCCATAAGGAGGTACAACTTATTCAACCCCCAAAGAGACGTGCCGTATTGTTGCTGATAATAAGAAAAGGATTTACGCAGACGAATCAAAGCCAGTCCGCATTCATGTTTGATTGAGTCACTCATAGAGGATCAATTATCAGCTGAGAATTTTTTCAACTGGGGGCACTCTTCGGCCGTAGCCGGATCAATGTTCACGTAATAGGTTTCCAATTTATCCAGGATCCACTTCTCCATCAATTTAGCTTTTTTCTCGTCCAGCGCAAATTGTGCAATCTTGCTATAATCATCGTGCAGGTTCATCCGATGCGGAACTGAACGAGATTTAAGATGTACAATACGAACACCTTTTTTACCTTGTTCATTTTCGTAGGCAGCGGGCATTGAGTAATCGCCCGTTTTCAACTTTGCCAGCAAGTTGACCATATCTTTATCCAATTGATCGATAGTTACAAATGTTGAACCATCACGATTGGTCAAGTAAGGGCCCGTGTATTTAGCTGACTCCTCATCGCTATACTTGGTAGCTGCCCCGCTGAAAGTAAGTGTTCCGGCAATAATTTTAGAACGAACGGTATCCAGTTTACGCCTGGCCTGATCCAATTCATCCAATGTTACAGGAGGTATGCGAAGGATATGTCGAACAATAGCATCATCCCCATTACGCTGGACCATTTGGATAATATGAAATCCAAATTTTGATTTAACAGGCGGAGAGACCTCCCCCTCTTTTAATCGGAATGAGGTAGAAAGAAATACGGGGTCCCAGGTTTTTTCATTACGATTTAGTTGATACTGACCTCCGCGATCCTTACTTCCCGGATCTTCAGAAACACGCTTGGCTAATTGATCAAAGGTGGTCAGTTTCAATTCGATCTGCCGGCGGTAGTTGTTCATTTCCCCTACTATATATTGCTCCAGATCACGCGAGGCTTTTGGATAAATTACAATCTGTCCTATTTCTAGTTCAGATTCGTAAAAAGGCAAACTATCCTTTGGAATTTTATCAAACCAGGCCTTCACCTCCACCGGTGTGATGCGTACATGCTCCACAATTTTACGTTGCATGGAGGCAGCCAGTTTTTGCTCACGCACCGACTCACGCGCATCATCCTTTATTTGATAAATGGTTTTGCCCGCTATCTCTTCCACTGCCTCTTGACTGCCAAACTGGTTGATGTACGTACGAATGCGATTATCCAAATCTGCCTCCACATCCTCGTCGGTAACAGGCAACGAATCCTTTTCAGCCTGTAACATCATTACTTTGGAGACCACCGCCTGCTCCATGATCATGCATTCGGCATTCGGAGGCAAACTTTCGCCCCGGCGTACCATATCCGCTACGGAGTTCTTTATATCAGATTGCAGAATGATCCGATCGCCCACCACAGCCGCTATTTTATCTGCCACTACTTTCTTGGGTTGTGCACAGAGGGTGAAAACCATCAAGATCGATGAAAAAAGGAATGAGGTTCTAATTACACTATACATAGTTCTCAAAAGTAAGTGGCCTTTACAGTAGTATGCAAAAACAACTTGAGTTTAACAAAAAGTTAGAGCGTTCTCTTTACTTCCTCCAATTCATATGCCTCAACCACATCCCCCACTTTGATATCCGTAAAGTTTTTAATCGTCAACCCGCACTCCATACCGGATACCACTTCTTTGGCATCATCTTTAAACCGTTTCAAGGATGCCAGCTCGGCCACCACCCCTTCTGCGGTAGGATACACCACAATGCCATCCCGAATCAAACGAATCTTAGAGTCCCGTTTGATTTTACCATCGCGTACAGCACAACCTGCCACGGTAGCTTTATCAAATTTGAACACTTCACGAATTTCCACATTGGCCACAATCTTCTCCTGTGTTTTTGGCTCCAGCATCCCCTCCATGGCACTCTTGACTTCTTCAATGGCATTATAGATAATGGAGTACATCTTGATCTCAATACCCGCATTCTCTGCCAGTTTAGTAGCCTGAAGTGAAGGACGAACGTTAAATGCAATAACAATCGCATCCGATGCTTCGGCCAACACAATATCGCTTTCGTTGATTTGACCCACTCCTTTGTGGATCACCTTCACGATAATTTCATCGGTAGAAAGTTTCTGTAAAGAGTCGCTTAAGGCCTCTACGGAACCATCCACATCACCTTTGATAATTACATTCAGCTCCTTGAAGCTTCCCAATGCCAATCGACGACCAATCTCATCAAGGGTAATATGTTTCTTGGTACGAATACCTTGTTCACGTAAAATTTGTGCCCGACGATTAGCAATCTCTTTTGCCTCCGACTCATCTTCATACACTTTGAACTTTTCACCGGCCTGCGGTGCACCATTCAATCCCAATATCAAAGCCGGTGCTGAAGGACCTGCCTCTTTTTCTTTTTTATTCCGCTCATTGAACATGGCCTTCACCCTGCCGTAATATTGACCACTCACTACCAGATCTCCTGGGCGCAAGGTTCCGTTTTCCACCAATAGTGTTGCCACAAATCCGCGACCCTTATCCAGAGAAGCTTCAATGATGGTACCCATCGCGCCACGATCCGGATTAGCTTTGAGATCAAGCATCTCCGCTTCGAGCAAAATCTTCTCCAATAATTTATCGATGTTCAGTCCTTTTTTAGCAGAAATTTCCTGACTCTGAAACTTACCACCCCATTCCTCTACTAAAATATTCATCTGCGATAATTGCTCATATATTTTTTGCGGATTAGCCCCATCCTTATCGATCTTATTGACCGCAAAGATCATAGGCACCCCCGCCGCTTGCGCGTGGCTGATGGCTTCACGCGTTTGAGGCATGATGGCATCGTCTGCTGCTACTACAATTACAGCAATATCCGTAACCTTAGCACCACGAGCACGCATGGCAGTAAACGCTTCGTGACCGGGTGTATCCAAGAAAGTAATTTCTTTTCCCCCTGATATCTCCACACAATAGGCGCCAATGTGCTGGGTAATTCCACCAGCCTCACCAGCTACCACGTTGGCATTACGGATATGGTCAAGTAAGGAAGTTTTACCATGGTCAACGTGACCCATGATAGTAACAATGGGAGAACGATGTTTTAACTCTTCTTCCCCATCCTCCTCTTCTCCTTCCTCTTCCATCTCCACCTGTTTTTCCATATCAATGAATTCCACCACAAAGCCAAATTCACTGGCAACCAGTTCAATTACTTCAGCATCTAAGCGCTGATTAATCGATACCATGATCCCCAAACTCATACACTTGCTGATCACATCCGCAAAGTTTACATCCATCAAACTCGCTAATTCACTCACACTGATAAACTCTGTTAATTGTAACTTATTATCTGTTGTTTCTTCGCCCATGGATTCCGCCATTTCCTCACGTTTGGCACGACGAAGTTTTGTTTTTACCCCCTTACCTTTCCCCGTACCACCCGCCAGCTTGGCTTGTGTTTCCTGGATCTTACGTTGAATTTCTTTTTCGTCAATCAGTTTGTCTTCCCGGCGAACATTACCACGTTGTTGCGGCGGACGCTGACTACCCGCACGACCTCTGTTAAAACCACCATCAGTTCTGTTGTTATCGTCTTTATTGATAAATACTTCCCGATGCGTTCCATCCTTTTTGGTGATGGGAATACGTTTGCGTGGCCTTTTTTCTTCTCGTACAGGACGTGTATTATTGTTGACCGGAAGTTCAATTTTCCCAAGAATTATTGGACCCGACAGTTTAGCTACCTCAATATTTTCGATTGTTGGCGGAGCTACTTCAACAGGTTTTACAGGTTCAACAGCTGCTGGTGTAGTTTCTTGTTTTGTTGGTGCTGCCGCTGCTTCCTTTTTCTTTTTTGCAGGCTTTTCAGCTACGGCCGCAGGTTCTTCTTTTTTGGCTTTTGCTCTTTTCTTAGGTCTAACCGACGAATCAATAGCATCCAGATCAATCTTCTTTACCACTTTTGGGCCTTCAACTATAGACGCTTCTTCCCCATCCTCCTCTTTCCCTTCCTCTTCCTTTTCCGGAGCTGGGGCAGGCTCCTCTTTTTTCTTGGCAATTTTTCCAGACTTAAATGAAATTTCCTCGTCCTCTTTTTTCTTACGCACATCGCCCAGTGCCGTTTTAGGAAGTTCCAGTTGGTCACTCTTCATTTTAGCGGCCTTGTCGCTCTGGAATTCCTGTTGGAGCGAAAGGTACATATCCTCCGATAGTTTGGAGGTTGGCTTCAGCTCGTCCTTGGCAAAACCCTTTCCTACCAAAAAATCAATGAGGGTTTCTTGTCCAATATTGAACTCTTTGGCCGCTGCCAGTAATCGAGGAAGTTTTAATGCTGACATTCAGTTGTTTTAAAAAACTTATTATTCATTTTCAAATTCGGTTTGGAGCACCCGACGAACCTCGTTAATGGTTTCCTTCTCCAAATCCGTACGGCGCTCCAATTCATCTGCAGATAATTTGAGCACACTGCGTGCTGTATCACAGCCCACACGCTTCAGTTCGTCAATTACCCACTCATCGATCTCGTCGGTAAACTCTTCCAGATCTATATCAAACTCTTCTTCCTCTTCATCCAAATTATCTCTGTATACATCCAACTCATACCCGGTTAACTCAGAGGCCAATTTAATGTTGACACCTCTGCGTCCGATTGCCAGCGATACCTGATCAGGAGCCAGATATACATTGGCGTGTTTGTTTTCAGTATCTAACTCCATGCTGGTAATACGAGCCGGTGTGAGTGAGCGCTGAATCAATAGCTGGATATTGGTAGTGAAGTTAATCACATCAATATTTTCATTTTTCAATTCGCGCACAATGCCGTGAATACGGCTACCTTTCATACCTACGCAAGCACCTACTGGATCAATCCGATCATCATAGGACTCCACCGCCACCTTAGCACGCTCTCCCGGATCACGTACTATCTTTTTGATTACAATCAAACCGTCAAAGATCTCAGGCACTTCAATTTCCAGCAACTTGGCTAAAAAATCCGGAGCGGTGCGTGAAAGAATGATAACGGGATTATTATTTTTCATGTCTACCCTTCTGATTACAGCGCGGATAGATTCGCCTTTTTTGAAATAGTCCTGAGGAATTTGTTCGCTCTTGGGAAGAATAAGTTCATTGCCTTCTTCATCCAGTAATAAGATCTCTTTTTTCCAGACCTGGTAAACTTCCGCACTGATGATATCCCCAACACGATCTCCATATTTTTTTGCCAATACATTTTTCTTGATATCGCCTATGCGACTGGCTAAGGTTTGTTTTGCTGCCAAAATTGCACGACGACCAAAGTCAAGCAGGTCAATCTCTTGATATAATTCCTCACCTACTTCAAAGTCCGGCTCAATTTTAACAGCATCAGAATACGCAATTTGCGCTAAGGGATCCTCCACTTCTCCATCTTCAACAATCATCCTCCGACGGATAATTTCCAAGTCGCCTTTTTCTGCGTTTACGATCACGTCAAAGCTTTCGTCGCTTCCGTACTTTTTGCGTAACAATGTTTTGAAAACGTCCTCAACCACCTTCATCATGGTCGGACGATCGATATTCTCGGCATCTTTAAAATCCTGGAATGCATCGATAAGATTAATACTGGCCATACTGCAAATTTTTGAACCGTTTCGTTTTTAAAATCTGATTTGAACTTTTGTTGTTTTTATACTTGGTAAAGGAATTGTCAACAAGCTGACAATCGCCTTTTTCCCTTTTCCTTTTGTAATCTCCAGCTCTATTGTTGTTTCACAAGCAGCTTTCAACACCCCTTCTACTTTTCTGCCATCTTCCTGAACTACTTCAACAGGCCGGCCCACATTTTTAACGTACTGTCGATGAAGTTTTAGCGGTTCGTCCAAACCAGGGGAGGATAACTCCAGTGAAAAATCCCCCTCCGGAAATAGTGCCTCCTCTTCCAGTTGGCGATAGAATTTCCGGTTATACGCAACCAGTTTATCCACGCTAACTCCTTGATCCCCATCGATATACACTTTTATATTGTTCGTGGGTTTAATCCGAATTTCTACCAAAAAGAGGTCGTTTTCCACCTCAATCAGGCGTTTTACCTTCTCTGTCAAATTCCTTATCAGGGCGCTGTTATCCATATAGCTAAAAAGAAGAAGGGAACGAATTCGTTCCCTTCAATCACCTTCAGGGTGCAAATTTAAGCAATCCTCCCGTTTTGACCAAAAAACAATAGAGGTCCCTTTCATATATTTGCCGGTCTATGAAATACTTCTTTTATTTTTTACTGGCTTATTTTGCTTTTGACTTCATTTTCAAGCTGGTAGTACCCCTTTTCCTGACCGGAAAAACACTCAGAAAGGGCTTTCGGCAGATGAAGGAACAGATGGAACAGCAGGCCAGTCAACAAGGGGGTTTTACAAATAGGCAAGCCGATTCAAGATCTGGTGGGTCCCCCTCAGCTGCCAAAACCAACCCTACCGCTAATAGCCGAAAGGAGGACTATTTGGATTTTGAAGAGATCAAAGAAGGGTGATCATCTTTTGATTTGCAGCAAATACTCCGGTTCGTTGGTAGTAATAAAATCAAACCCCTTACCATTACACCACTCTAGCTGAGCAGGCTCATTCACTGTCCACACATTCAGTACCAGACCTTGCGCTTTAGCTTCCGATATCCATTGCGGATTTTGTTGATAAACTTTGTAATTATAATCAAGGCCTTTGATGCCGGCAGATTTCAGCTCCATCGGTGATTTATCGCCATTAAGGTAATGTGTTACCAAGTTAGCATTCAGTGAAAGCAATTTAGTAAGAATGGCATAGTCAAAACTGATGTACTCCAGCCAGGCACTCGCTTTAGCTTTTTTAACCTGCTCCCAAACACGTTGTGCCAATAGCTGTCCCCGCTCTTTGCCTGAAGGAGAGGGTTTTATTTCCAAAACAAGCCGGGTAGATTTATTATTAACCATACCCTCCTTCAAGTACGCTTCCAATGTTGGAATTTCCTCACCGTTCGAAAGTAACTTAGTTCGCAGTTTTGCATAAAAGGTACTTTCAATATCCATCCCACCGTGATGTGGATCATGATTAACTACTAATACCTCATCGGCGGTCATTCTAACATCAAACTCTGAACCCGTACAACCTAATCGAATAGCTTCCCGTAAAGAAGCGATAGAATTTTCAGGAAAACTATTTTTTTTAAAAGCCCCCCGATGAGCAATTACATTATTAGCTGCAAAATGCATAGAAGAAGATTTTACACGAGTGGTCACACAGCCTCCTGCCAACAAAATTGTCAATACGACTGATAATAATTTTACTGCTTTCATATTAATTAAATGAGATCTCACTTAATCGAAATTGATACTGCACCCTGCTGTTGTTGGCTGCATCGATTAACTGCAAATCGATTACAGGATCTTTTTCCCAGCGAATAGTAATAAGTCCAAAATTATTGTCCATGATGGGCCCTTCAATTCGATTACTATTAGGCGTGGCAAAGCTCCACGTAGAGGTGATACCACTTGACGTAAAATCATACAATGGATAAAGATCAGAAACGTTCAACTTAGATAGCTCACCATAATGTACATCACCTGTTAAAAACAGCACTCCACTTGCACGAGTTTTTTTTATTAAGTCAATAAACCGTTGCTGTTCGTTCGGATAATTGGCCCATGCTTCATAACCATTATACTCAATACCAAACTGCGTACCACTGCAAACTAATCGAAGGTCAGCAGGCACTCTCAAAATTTCCTCCAACCATTTCCACTGCTCCTTTCCCAATAAAGTACTATCGGAATTTTGATGAACACTGTAATCTAATGTATAAAAATAATGTTCACAAGGAGTAGGAGCTGTACTATCAAATAGTCGAACGTCATCTCTAAATGTGCGATTATCCAGCAAGATCAATTGGATGGTTTTTTCTTTTTCCTTTAAATACTCCACATGATAAATACCATCATGTTTTCTACGCAAACTGGTATCCGGCTCTTCAAAAAAAGATAGAAAGATCTCCTTGGATTCTTTTTTATATGGATAATGACGGCCTGCATCATTACTACCGAAGTCATGATCATCCCAGGTTGCAAAAAAACGAGTTGCTCTTTTTAATTCCTGAAAGGAAGGTTGTGCTCCCCATCGTTTATACTTTGCCCGTAGCGTATCCATGTTATCCGTATCGCCATAGATATTATCGCCTAGAAAAATAAAATAATCGGGTTTGTATGAGGCCGCTAATCCTAATAATGGTTGGGGAACATCCTGGTTAGCACAGGAGCCAATGCCTATGGTGGTAGTTGAAGGAGTTTTGGGCAATTGACAAGCTATGCAACAGCAAATGATCACAATGATGAGCGCCTTTACTGAATTCTTCATACTCTAAATTAAGCGTCTGTCATCTTTTAATTACTTTTGCTCTCCCGGACCCTTAGCTCAGACGGTTAGAGCATCTGACTCATAATCAGAGGGTCGTAGGTTCAAATCCTACAGGGTCCACAAGTAAAAGTAATATCAATAAATAAATAATTGATTTACAATTAATTACACATAATGAAAAAAATTTACTTCCTTTTCTTTCTATCCTTCACACTGATTAATGGGTTAGTGGCACAGCAAAATGGTACAAGCGCAGATAAAAAGAAAATCGATTTGTCCAAGCGAGCTAACGATCACCTGGTAATCCAACTTGGCCATACCAGTTGGACAGGAGTTCCTGACACCATTGCCATGGGAAGGTTTTCAAAAAGCTTCAACCTATACTTCATGTTTGATTTCCCTTTCAAGAGTAATCAAAAGATGAGTCTGGGCGTGGGCCTCGGTGTGGGAACTGATCATTTTCGCTTTTCCAAGGTTAATATAGGTATCAAAGAAATCGGAAGCACGCTACGCTTTACAAATGTGCGTGATACCAATCATTACAAGAAAACAAAATTGGCAACCAGCTATGTAGAGGTTCCACTTGAGCTTCGATACAGTGCAAATCCAGCAACTGGAAAAGGGCTGAAGTTAGGATTAGGTGTTCGCGTAGGTGCGTTAATCAATGCACATACAAGAAATGTGGATTGGGAAAATAGAAATGGGAACCTCCTAAATGAATTTTCAGTAAAAGAATCAAGCACTCGCTATTTCAATAAAACAAGGTTTGTTGGAACATTTCGTTTAGGCTATGGCAACCTCTCCATTTTTAGTAGCTACCAACTTAACCCAACGCTGAAAGATGGCGTAGGCACTACCGCAAGGCCCTTTACCCTTGGCTTGATGTTGAGCGGTCTTTGAGCATAGGCTATGATTGATAAGCGGAATAAGATTGAACAAGAGGAACGGGCCATTCTCGTTGGGGTTATTCAAAAAGAACAAACCGAAACTCAGGTTTCAGACTACTTAACTGAGCTAGCTTTCTTAGCTAGTACCGCTGGAGCCGTTACCCTAAAAACCTTTACACAAAAACTCCCACATCCCGATAGCAAAACATTTATTGGAAAAGGAAAATTAGAAGAGATTGCAACTTATGTGAAAGGAAAAGACATTCGAGTAGTTATTTTTGATGACGAACTAAGCGGCACACAGATCAACAACATTGAAAAAGTATTACAAGTAAAAACAATTGATCGAAGTGATTTGATTTTGGACATATTTGCGCGGAGAGCTAAAACTGCACAAGCAAAAGCACAAGTAGAATTAGCACAATATCAATATATATTACCCCGCTTACGAGGAATGTGGAAACACCTTGAGCGTCTGGGTGGAGGTATTGGTACCAGAGGACCCGGTGAAACAGAAATTGAAACAGACCGCCGAATTGTTCGGGATAAAATTTCGCTATTACGAAAAAGACTTGCGGAGATAGATAAACAAGCATTTACACAGCGAAAAGAAAGAGGGGAATTTATTCGTGTTGCTTTAGTTGGATATACCAATGTGGGCAAATCCACACTCATGAATTTGTTAAGCAAACGAGACGTTTTTGCTGAAAATAAGTTATTTGCCACGCTGGATACCACCACTAGTAAAGTAGTGTTTGAGAATACACCATTCCTGTTAAGTGATACGGTCGGATTTATTAGAAAACTCCCCCACCACTTAGTAGAGAGTTTCAAGAGTACACTTGACGAGGTAAAAGAAAGTGATATATTGTTACACGTTGTAGATATATCTCATCCCAATTACGAGGACCAAATGAAAGTAGTGGATACCACATTGGCAGAATTAGGATGTGCCGAAAAGCCTACGTTGACTATCTTCAATAAGATGGATGTGTATGAAAAACAAACCTTTGATCAATGGATAGAGGAAGAAGTAAAAGAATCAATTTTGAAAGATTTAAAAAACCGTTGGGAAAATGAAACACTAGGCGCCAGTGTGTTTATATCTGCAACTGAAAGAAGAGAGATTGATTCCTTACGAACTAACTTACTACAGCACGTAAGAAAACTTTACAGCCAACGGTATCCCTATAAAACAGCCTGTTTTTCCCATGTCGACTATACCGAAGGAACTTGAGTGGTATTTACTTACCGGAGATCCCAGTAATTTACCCTGGGACCAGCAACCTATTTTATCAATCACAATTAACGATCGTTCTATTTGCCTGGCACAATTCGAGGGAAAGGTTTTTGCTTTTCAGTCTCGTTGCCCCCATGCAGGAGCACCTTTGAAAGACGGGTATATTGATGCAAAAGGAAATATTGTTTGCCCCTTTCACCACTATAAATTTTGCCTATCTAACGGTAGAAATTGTACCGGACAAGGATACGATATGCGCGCATACCCCTTGGAAATGAGGCCGGATGGACTCTATATCGGCCTGCGAAAATGAGGCTAATTATTACGATTTTCCTTATTTTTGCCCCCCCGCTGAAAGGTTTCCATATTCACAGTGGCATTTCTACAGAAACACTCCTCCTTAGCTCAGTTGGTTAGAGCATCTGACTGTTAATCAGAGGGTCG
>VGGR01000006.1 GCA_016868585.1 Bacteroidota bacterium | reverse complement strand
TGAAAGCTTTTCTTGAAATTACGGCTATTAAATACTTACTCTTATGGTTAATTTTTACCTGAAATAGGCAATACAATTTGTGTCTTAAATCATTATTCTCTACTAATTCTTCCATCCCCTTAAAGTCAAAAATTACCGGAACTGAACTATTCAGCCAATTTTTTGGAAAAACGTCTTCAGGAGAATCGACAATAAAAATATCTTTTTTGATTGCAGTTCGATAACCATTAGCCCATTTTTGGAAGCGGGGGTAATCTCTTTGTAAGCGTGTGCCGTCTACAACCCAAATCATATTTTTATAAAACTTTTCTCTGCTTACCCTTTCGTTTGGGTCAATGTGAGAATGTTGAAATTCAATAACAAGGTTGTGTTCTGTGTGTATGTCTGCTATATGTTTTTCGTTATTCTCTGCGTCTTCAAATAGAAATTCATGCCAGTTTGAAGGGTAACAATTTTTCCAACGCCTATGCCATTCAGTTTCAGTTTCCCACCAAGGGTCACAACTTTTTGTCTTTTTATGCGACCAATGATGGATTCTGTAAGCTCCACACTTCGCAATCACTTCTGATGCACAGCATTGGCACTTACCTTTTAAACCCTTCAGGGCTTCTGACTTGATATTATTTACGAGAGCATATTTCATATTGCCTCTTAAAATTTATTGGTATTACCAAGTGCAAGCACGCATAGCTGTCCTCATAGGGGACTTTATTTCTTTTAATTTACTGTTATTAGTGAAGAAAAGTTATAAAAAAAGCCGGAGTGTAGTCCCCGGCTTCGGATTATCTACCCTAATCCTTGAAATTTCATTACACAAAATTGCTTTTAGTGCTATTCTCTGCAATGTGAAAAAACACTCTTTGCTGTTATTTTTCCCGAAAAAGCCAGCATCTCAATGTGCGTATAATTTGAATACCAATTAAGTAAAATTTGTATCCTATTTGTACCTTGGAACTATGAATATTTTATAAAATATTGTAAATAAGCGTTTTAAATAAGTTAGTTATCTTTTGTATCGGAAAGTAATTTTGTCAACGTACTCATAAAATAATCCTGCGTGGCAGTAAACGGATTTTTAAAAAATCCCATTGAATATTTAAAAGGAGTAGGTCCTTTAAGAGCCGATTTGCTAAAAAAGGAGCTGGGCATATTTACCTTTGAAGATTTATTGAATCATTTCCCTTTCAGGCATATTGACCGGACCAGAGTAAGTACTATTTCCCAATTAAAACAAGAAGCAGATTTTGCGCAGGTGGCTGGTGTAGTACTACACGTAGAAATTATTGGGCAACGTGCGGGTAGGCGTTTAGTGGCGCAATTCAAGGACAAGACGGGCATCATGGAGCTTACTTGGTTTAAAGGGATCAGTTGGATGCAGAAAACAATTATACCCGGCCAATCATATTTGGTTTTTGGCCGATTGGGATTTTTTAATGGGCGTCCGCAGTTTGTTCATCCGGAAGTTGAAAGAATTGAAGCAACCCGGTCTTTAGAAAAAAATTACCTGGAGCCGGTCTACTCCACTACAGAAAAGTTAAAGGCAAAGGGTTTAGGGGGCAGACAATTAGCTAAGCTAACACAAGTGTTATTGGGCCAAATACGTACTGCGGATTTACCGGAACTTTTATCTCCATCCTTATTTAATGAGCTTGGTTTGATGGGAAGAAGAGAGGCCTATCAACAAATTCACTTTCCGGCCAATGCAGAACTGGCTGCCAGAGCATTGAAAAGACTAAAGTTCGAAGAATTTTTTATTGTCCAACTTCGTATGCAGTTGATACGAGCGCAAAGACATAATCATTCAGTGGGTGTGGTCTTTGAAAAGGTGGGTAATGCCTTTAATCGCTATTATTCCACTTGTTTACCTTTTGAATTAACCAATGCACAGAAACGGGTGTTGAAAGAAATTCGTACCGATACGGCAAAAGGCAGACAAATGAATCGTTTATTGCAGGGGGATGTGGGCAGTGGCAAAACAATTGTAGCCTTACTGGCTATGTTGTTGGCTGTAGATAATGGATATCAGGCTTGCCTAATGGCGCCTACAGAGATATTGGCACAACAGCATTTTGCTTCAATTCAAGGTTCGCTTTCTACCATCGGATTGACAGTAGCTTTAATTACCGGCTCAACAAAAAAAGTTGAACGTAAAAAGATATTGGCTGCCTTAGAAGAAGGATCGCTTTATCTGCTGGTGGGCACCCATGCCCTCATTGAGGAAACGGTAAAATTTAACCAGTTAGGGTTGGTTGTTATTGACGAACAACATCGATTCGGAGTTGCGCAAAGGGCTCGCTTGTGGAAAAAAGCAGTAATCCCCCCTCATATTTTAGTAATGACGGCTACCCCTATTCCACGTACGTTGGCCATGACAGCCTATGGCGATCTTGATTATAGCGCAATCGATGAATTACCTCCTGGTCGTAAACCTATTCAAACAGCGCATCGTTACGAAAAAGACCGCAGTCTGGTAATGGAATTTATTCGGACTGAAATCTCCAAGGGAAGACAGTGTTATATTATTTATCCATTGATTGAAGAGAGTGCCAAGTTGGATTATGAAAATCTAATGAAAGGTTATGAGGAGGTAAAAGCCTTTTTCCCAGCACCTACGTATTGGATAAGTATGGTGCATGGTCGGCAGCCTGCTGCACAAAAAGAAATCAATATGCAGCGCTTTGTTAGCGGTGATACACAGATCATGGTGGCCACTACCGTTATTGAAGTGGGTGTGAATGTGTCCAATGCCACGGTGATGCTGATCGAAAGTGCAGAGAAGTTTGGGTTATCGCAATTACATCAGCTTCGAGGAAGAGTGGGTCGGGGGGCTGAAAAAAGTTATTGTATACTGCTTACCCCGCCTAGTATTGGCAAAGAGGCTAGCGAGCGCATGAAGATCATGGTAAAAACGGCAAGTGGTTTTGAAATAGCTGAAAAAGACCTCTTATTAAGAGGGCCTGGTGAAATTGAAGGAACCAGACAGAGCGGGGCACTAAATTTCAAATTAGCCAATGTGCTACAAGATCGTCCTTTATTGGAATGGGCAAGGGAGCAGGCGGCTCGCGTCTTAGATGCAGATCCCTCACTTGAGAAGCCTGAAAATCAACCGCTGAGGATTTATTTGCAACACCATAGGGGAGCTGTTAACTGGAGCAAAATATCTTAGCGTTTCAATCGTTTCTTAAACAGTTCCGTCTTTCAACGGTCAAAGGCAGAGGAAGTATCCTTTCTTAACATTTCTTTCTCAACCCTTGACCTGTTAATTCGGTAAATTAAAGTAAACACGCCAGTTGAGACGCTTATTTTCCATACTCTGCATAGAATTATGCTGCTCTTTTTTGCATGCGCAGGAAGCCATTCAATTTGTTGAGAACAAAGGGCAATGGAATGCCACTGTTCGCTATAGAGGTGAAGTGTCCAATGGAGTTTTCTTTATTCAGGGGAATGGGCATACCATTTTGCAACACCACCCGGTTGACATGGAGCGGTTGCAAGAGGCAAAACATCACGGCAATGACACATTTATGATCCGCTCTCATGCTTGGGAAGTCAGCTTCCTGACCAATGAAGGCAGGGAGAAAAAAACCAGCTCCACGCTTATTCCAGAAAAGAAAGTGCCCACTTATAATAATTATTTTATCGGCAGTGATTCCACTCATTGGGCAAGTGCTTGTTCCATTTATCAGGTTGTTACACATCAGGAAGTATATCCTAATATTGACGTACGTTATTATACCGATAGAGGCGCACTGAAATATGATTTTCTGGTAAAACCTGGAGGACGTGTCGAAGATATTTTGATACAGTATGCAGGGGTGGATGGTTTAGCGGTCAAAAATAAAGAGCTGGTGGTCCAAACCTCTTTAGGAAATTTTCGTGAATCGGCTCCGTTTACGTACCAACCAACAGCTGCGGGAAGAGCGGTGGTTCCCTGTAGATATAGTTTGAAGAATCAGTTAGTGCGTTTCGAAGTTGGGGATTATGACAGATCACAACCATTGGTGATTGATCCCTCTATTATTTTTTGTTCATTTTCTGGTAGTACGGCGGACAACTGGGGATTTACAGCTACCTACGGTCCTGATGGCAGTATGTTTGCAGGAGGAATAGTTTTTAATGATGCAGGCAGATTTCCTACTTCATTGGGGGCTATCCAATCCAACTTTCAGGGTGGTGAAACTGATATGTGTTTGATCAAACTGAGTCCGGATGGAAGAAGCCGGCTGTGGGCAACTTATCTGGGAGGATCTGCAAATGAGCAACCGCATAGTTTAGTTGTGGATGGGCAACAAAATTTGTATTTAACCGGACGAACTAATTCTCCGAATAGCGCAACAGGCTTTCCTGTGATTGGAAATGGCTCATTGGCCGGAGATGGGTTTGATATTGTTATTGCCAAAATAAATGCAACAGGTACCACATTGCTTGGCTCTCGTAAAATTGGAGGCAGTAGTGCCGATGGTGTAAACATTTCAACCACACGTGCCTTGAATTCCTTACAACGAAATTATGGGGACGACGGGCGGGGCGAAATTATTTTAGATCAGGCCGGTAATGTTTGGATCTCTTCTCACTCACAATCAGGCGGAGTAGCACCAGGATCAATTAAGTTTCCAGTTACCGCTGGTGCATTCCAAACAAATTTTGGAGGGGGCTTACAGGATGCTGTAGTACTCAAGTTTTCTAATAATCTTTCCAGCCTACTTTTTGCAAGTTTTTTTGGCGGATCTGCCAACGATGCTGGTTATGTTTTATCTGTAAATCCAAGTAATGGTAATGTGTATATGGGAGGAGGAACCGAGAGTCCCAATTTAATTCCAGCTTCACAAACCGGCACCGTTATTGGTCCTTCTTTGGGGGGAACCACCGATGGGTACTTGACTATTATAGCTCCTGATGGTTCACAACTATTGCGCACCAGCTATATTGGCACACCGGCAATTGATCAGGTTTTCGGTGTTCAGTTTGACGTGAATGGATTTCCTTATGTAATGGGACAAACCACAGGAACGTGGCCTATTCAAAACGCGGTGTATAATAACCCTTCCGGAAAACAATTTATTGCCAAACTCCAACCAGATCTTTCTGCATTTGTTTATTCTACTGCATTTGGATCTGGTTCAGTGATTCCAAATATTTCACCGGTTGCTTTTTTAGTAGATCGATGCGAGAATGTATATATGTCTGGATGGGGTGGCACCGGATTTGGGTCAGGATTTACCAGCGCAGGTACGGCAGGCTTGCCGATAACGCCGGATGCATTTAAATCAAACACCGATGGTAAAGATTTCTATTTTTTTGTATTGAAGAAAGATGCAAGTGGTCAGCTCTTTGGTAGTTTTTTTGGAGAGGACAATTCAGTGAATGGCGGAAATGATCACGTGGATGGAGGAACCAGCCGATTTGACCGTAGCGGGGCTATTTATCAAGCAATTTGCGGAAATTGTTCTATTGGTAATGGACCACGTCCAAATTATCCTGTTACGGCAGGAGCCTGGTCAACAACTAACAATTCAAGCGGAGCGGGTTGTAGTTTAACCATGGTAAAAATTGCTATGAATTTATCAGGTGTACAAAGTGCAATTCGCTCAAGTATTAATAATGTGACTGGCGATACACTGGGTTGCGTGCCTTTAACGGTTGCTTTCCAGGATACGGTAGGAAACGCACAGACTTACGAATGGGATTTTGGAGATGGCTCCCCTCGTGTTACAACCAATATACCTAACAGCACGCACACATTTACCACCGTGGGAACCTTTCGAGCGATGTTGATTGCCACGGATCCGGCCTCCTGCAATGTAAGGGACACATCGTATGTACAGATACGGGTGGGAAATATCGAATCAAATTTGAATTTCAATCCGGTCAAGTTGGCCCCTTGCACCTCATTCAGTTATCGATTTGATAATTTATCCACTACACCGCCAGGATATCCATTTGGCGCTAATTCCTTTACCTGGAATTTTGGCGATGGAACAGCACTGGTCACAGCAGGTTCGGGCCCTGTTTTACATAGCTATTCCGCACCAGGAAGTTACCCCGTTACACTTTATTTAGTGGACACTACCTATTGCAATGCTCCAGACTCTTTGCGGATCACTGTAACGGTGGCAGAAAATGTGAAAGCGGTTTTTACTACTGGATCAATAGGTTGTGCTCCTTACCCTGCCGCATTCAATAATTTGTCTACTGCTGCACAAACATATCAGTGGATATTTGGGGATGGTAATTTGTCAAATTTGGCAAATCCCACAAATACGTACACAACACCTGGTACGTATCAGGTTCTATTAATTGCTAACAATCCCAATACGTGCAACCTAACCGATACCGCTCGATTTACCATTCAAGTATTAGCTGCCCCACAATCTAATTTTAGTTTTTCACCTGCCACACCCGCAATCAACACCCCTCATACCTTTACCAATCTATCTAGTGCGGATGCCATTCGCTTTAAATGGACTTTCGGCAACGGCGACAGCTTACTGACCACTTCAAGATTACCCTTTACATACCAATACCAATCTGCTGGAACTTTTCAGGTTTGTTTGACTGCCTATAATCAATTGGATTGTCCTGGTATTTTTTGCAGGTCAGTAGATGCCGCTATCAATCCTTTGGTTGATGTGCCTTCCGCATTTACGCCTCAAAGCAATGATGTAAATAGTGTGATACAAGTAAAGGGTTTTGGTTTGATAAAACTAAAGTGGGAGATTTGGAATCGATGGGGACAAAAAGTATTTGAGACCAGTGATCAGTCTATTGGATGGGATGGTAAATACAAAGGAGTATTGCAACCTATGGATGTGTATATGTATACGTTATCCGTTGAGTTTTTTGATGGAAAAATACTTAACAAAAAAGGAGATATTACATTAATTCGTTAAGCAGTGATAAGAAACCTTACTTGCATACTTTTTTTCATTATGGCCTTGGAAACACAAGGACAGGATCTTCATTTTTCTCAGTTTATGCAAACTCCCCTGCTTATCAACCCTGCTAATACCGGATTTATTCCGGACGGAGATTATCGGATGGGGCTCAATTATAGAAATCAATGGGCTTCCCTATCGGCATTTCCATATAAAACAATGAGTGCTTATGGGGATTTGCAGTTGTTGCAAAACAGCGAGGAAACAGGTTGGCTGGGTGTTGGCGGGGTGATACTGCGGGACGTTGCTGGAACAAGCGTGCTGACTTCTACCAAAGTATATGGGTCACTGGCTTACCATCAAATGATTGATAATGGAAGTCTGCTCAGTATGGGGTTTAATGCGGGGTGGGCTAATAAACGAATTAATACTGCTAATCTTACCTTTCCTTCACAATGGAATGGTCAGTTCTTTGATGTACATCAAAGTGCACAAGCTCCTTTGTTGGCGGCTAATCAAACCAATTATCTGGACTTGCAGGTGGGAATGAACTATGCCTATTTCCCCAACTTATCCGTATATATTAATGCAGGGTTTTCGGCCATGCATTTGAACAGACCCATAGAAAGTTTTTGGGCTAATGCAACCGGTATAGACAATCGGGTTGCCATTCGGTATAATGGTTTTATTAATGCCAGCTTCAAGCTTAATGATCAAATAATCCTCAAACCCAACTTTTATTATTCCCGTCAGTCGGGTGCCTGGGAAGGGGTGGGGGGACTTGCTGCTTTTTATAATGTTTCCGGTGACGGGGAGTATACCCTTTCAGCAGGGGCCTATTATCGGATCAACGAATCGTTGATCCCCCAGCTGGAGTTAGGAATCCGTCAGCTTCAGTTTATTTTTAGCTACGATGTAACCACTTCTTCGCTAAAAAATTTTAATGATAGGAGGGGTGCCTTTGAACTTTCAATTACCAAACAGGGAATCGCAAACCCCTATCGGGGAAACAGACATCAGTCTCTTTGTCCAACCTTCCATTGACTTTACATACTGGTTATTTATTCCGAAATTTGTCTCCAACCTAATAGTATGCCTAATCCGGGAAAACTAACCAATCAACATGTAGATCAATTTTGCGAGATCCTGGGAACGGAATTTGTATTATTGGACCAAGAAACGCTCGAACATTTTTCACATGATCAAACTGAGGACCTCCGCTTTTTACCTGAGGTAGTGGTAAAACCTAGGACGGCAGAAGAGATCAGTGCTATTTTGAAAATATGTAATCAGGATCTCATCCCCGTAACGCCAAGAGGAGCAGGAACTGGATTAAGCGGGGGGGCATTACCACATTTGGGAGGAGTTTTGCTTAGCACTGAACGCATGAATTGTATCCTTGAAATTGATGAACGCAATTTGCAAGTAATTACTGAGCCCGGTGTAATAACAGAAATTTTACAAAACGCAGTAAAGGCTAAAAAATTATTTTACCCGCCTGACCCCAGTAGTCGCGGCTCTTGTTTTATTGGAGGGAATGTGGCAGAGAATAGCGGAGGGCCCAAAGCAGTTAAATACGGCGTTGTTAAAGATTATGTATTAAACCTGGAGGTGGTTTTGCCTACAGGTGAAATAATTTGGACGGGTTCTAATGTGATCAAAAACGTTACGGGCTATAATCTTACGCAGTTATTGGTAGGTAGTGAAGGCACGTTAGGCATTGTAACAAAAATTGTACTTAAACTAATCCCGCTTCCCACACATGATTTATTGATGTTAGTCCCATTTCGAAATCTGGAACAAGCTGGTGAAGCGGTTAATGCTATTTTCAGGGCCGGATTTACTCCCAGCGCCTTAGAGTTGATTGAAATAGATGCTTTACGCATAGTAAGTAAAATGGTAGACGACACCGCTGTCCCTATTACAGACGATACTGCAGCGCATCTCATCATAGAAGTGGATGGGAATGATCCGGATGTGCTCATGCGTGAAATGGAAGCCATTGGTGAATTATTGACCCAATATGATATTGGTGAAATCTATTTTGCGGAAAATGTCACCCAAAAAGAGCGTTTGTGGAAACTTAGAAGAAGAGTAGCAGAGGCAGTGAAATTAGTAGGATACACGATCGAGGAAGATACGGTAGTGCCAAGGGCTGAGCTACCTACATTAATACGTGAATTAAAGGTGCTTGGGCAAAAGCATCGGATTGATGTGGTTTGTTATGGCCATGCCGGAGATGGCAACTTACATGTGCGTTTACGTAAAGAAGGTACACCCAATAGTTACGGGGATCCTGAAATGAAAAAAATACTGACGGAGTTATTTGAGATCGTTTACCGACTAGGCGGTACCATCAGTGCAGAGCATGGAATTGGACTGATTCAAAAGGAGTTCATGCCCATTGTATTTCAGGAGAAAAGTCTTGATTTAATGCGTGCAATCAAAACTGTTTTTGATCCAAATAATATCTTAAACGCGGGAAAGGGCATCTAGTTGTCTCTATAAAAAGAAAGCTAATTCTTCCGGCTTTTGGAGAATGTGAAGTTTCTCCAGTGATGTTGCTGCAAGAAATCCTTCTGTTTTCATGGTATGCAATTGCTGAAGTAACGGATCGTAAAACTGATTGGTATTTAATAGAAAGATCTCTTTATCGTGAATGGTTAATTGATTCCAGGTAAGCACTTCGAATAACTCATCAAGTGTACCTACACCGCCGGGTAGTACAAGCGCGGCATCCGCTTTGCTATAAATCTTGAGTTTTCTCTCATGCATGTCATCGCAAATGATCAATTCAGAAATGGAGCGGTGTCCAACCTCCCATGCTATCAGTAGTTTAGGGATAATGCCAGTTACCCATCCTCCGTTACTCATTATTGCCTCTGCTATTACACCCATCAATCCTACACTGCCGCCCCCATAGATCATCTTGATTTTTCTTTGCGCCAACAATTGGCCTACTTCTTTGGCATGGTCACTGTAGCATGAAGAATTTCCTTTTTTTGATCCGCAAAACACTGCGATGGATTCAATGGCCATTGTAGATGATTGGTCGGACAAAGAGAGGCTTTTTTTAGTTATCTTCAAAACTCAATCTACTCTAATTGTATGTCGCCACTTCTTCTTTTTTCTTTTGTTTTTGGATACTTTCTTTTATTACTGGGAGTAGCTTGGTATACTTCGCGCAATGCCAATAATGAGTCCTTCTTTATAGGAAATAGAAATAGCAATTGGATGTTGGTTGCTTTTGGGATGGTAGGAACCTCCCTCTCTGGTGTCACTTTTGTTAGTGTCCCTGGCAATGTAGGGACCATTCAATTCAACTATTTTCAGCTGGTTATTGGATACGTACTTGGCTACGCTGTGGTGGCTTTTATCTTATTGCCCCTTTACTATAAAATGAATTTGACCAGTATCTATACCTACCTGGAAAAAAGGTTTGGGATGAATGCACATAAAGCAGGGGCCTTCTTTTTTATTCTATCCCGTACAGTGGGTGCCACCGCTCGACTTTACCTGGTCATTAATATCCTGCAACTGTTTATTCTTGACAAATTAGGCGTTCCCTTTATTGCAACTGCCTTAGTAATTCTATTCCTGATTCTACTTTATACGTTTGAAGGAGGGGTGCGTACCATTATTTTCACGGACACCTTACAGACCTCCGGCATGCTAATTGGATTAGTGGCCTGTTTGTTGGTTTTGATGAATGCCCTCGGCACGGATTTGTCTGGAACCTGGCAGTTGATCAGCGATAATAATTATAATCAAGTACTGAACTGGGATATACAAAGTCCTTTCAATTTTTGGAAACAATTGATCGGTGGTATGTTTATCACTATTACAATGACCGGCCTTGATCAGGAAATGATGCAGAAGAACATCAGTGTTCGCACGCTTAAGGATTCACAGAAAAATGTAATGACGTTGAGTTTTATTCTGGTGGTAGTCAATGCCTTGTTTCTTTTTTTAGGAGCTGTACTTTATTTGTATGCTACTTCTACAGGATTGGCGGCTAAGGGAGATGACTTGTTCCCTACTATTGCGTTAAGTGACGCATTTTCGGGCACAATTGGGGTGATTTTTATTATTGCGTTGATTTCTGCATTGTTTCCTAGTGTGGATGGAGCCATTACTTCATTGACGTCTAGTTTTTGCATTGACATTTTAGATTTTAATCGCAGTACTGCTGCGGAGGCCGTTAAAAGACGTCGGCGATTGCAAGTGCATTTGGGTTTTGCCATTATTTTTCTGATCATGGTTTTGATCTTTAAAATAATAAATGATAAGACCATCATTCAGTTTATTATCAAATTTGCCGGGATTACATACGGTCCCTTACTTGGTCTTTTTTCATTTGGCATTTTGACCAAGCGAGTGTTGAACGACTCTTTGGTTTGGCTTATTTGCCTGACGGGGCCCCTCCTCACGCTGGTGCTGGACCTACTTTGTAACCCTCTCTATTACGAGGGGTTGTTGCATACACCATTAGGAATTGATTCCATTTCCGCACAGCTATTTAATGGATATAAAATTGGCCCGGAGTTGATTTTACTCAACGGAATAATTACATTTTTTGGTTTATGGTTGATCTCAAGACCTGTGCAGAAGCCCCACAATTGAATCAACATTTAGTACCTTTGCCCTTAAACTATTTTTGTGGACATTTTTCACCCGCTAGCCCAAGTTTACGCTGAAAAGCATAGCACTCCACAGGACAGTTTGCTGCAGGAGCTTGAGTTATTTACACGTGCTCATCACCAGGCTTCGCATATGATCAGCGGATTTTTGCAAGGCCGCTTTCTTCAATTATTCAGCACTTTGGTACAACCACAGTGCATCTTAGAAATTGGAACAATGACTGGCTATAGCGCATTGTGTTTGGCAGCAGGTTTAACTTCCACTGGCCAATTACACACCATCGAATTGAGGGAACAGGATGCCAGAGTTGCACAATCTTTTTTTGATCGCTCTTCTCATGTAGCTAAGATTCATCTTCATTGCGGGGATGCCCGTACTATTATCCCTGACTTACAAAAAACCTGGGACCTGGTATTTATTGATGCCGATAAGGTTTCTTATTTGGACTATTTTAACATGGTTTTTCCTTCTGTTAGAGTGGGTGGTTATATCTTAGCGGACAATATTTTTTTTCACGGGCAGGTATTTGAAGAGCCTATACAGGGGGAAAATGCAAAAGCAATTGCAGCCTTTAATACGGCAATCGTAAACCGAGATGATGTAATAGCGATGGTTGTTCCGCTTCGGGATGGATTAAGTGTGATTAAAAAAGTTAAGTAGTATGCGTTATTATATTTCAGTTTTTCTTTGTTTTATTTTAAAGACCGGTTTGGCGCAGACGGCAGCAACTATACATGAGTACATTGATCAGTACAAGGGTCTGGCTATAAAAGAGATGAAATTAACCGGAGTGCCGGCCTCCATAAAATTAGCACAGGGCATACATGAGACCATGGCTGGGCAAAGTCCGTTGGTATTAAAATCAAATAATCATTTTGGGATTAAATGTAAAACGGGATGGAACGGCCCTTCTTTCCGTCATACAGATGATGCACGCAATGAGTGTTTTCGGAAATATAACTCGGCTGAGGAGTCTTACCGAGATCATTCAAACTTTTTAAAAGGGAGTAATCGCTATGCTTCTCTTTTTGAATTGGATCCTACTGATTATGAAGCTTGGGCAAGAGGATTGAAGTCGGCAGGCTATGCTACCAACCCCCTCTACGCTCAAACATTAATTCGATTGATTGAAGACTACGACTTGCAACAGTATACCATGGTAGCATTGGGTTATGAATTGGAGGGCGATGCGGAAGCAAGCCTCACGGTAGCAGCAGGGTCAACTACTCCTACGGTGCCCCAACCTTCAGTGGAGGTTGCCGCTGTGATAGTAGAAATGAATCCCGCTAAAATGGAAGGAAATACAGCAGATAGTTCACTCAAGCAAATACCAGACAATCGCTATCCCAGTGGGGTGTTTAAGGAAAAGGGCAGCCGAGCTATTTATGTAACGGCCGGCACTCCATTTTTAGTGATTGCACAGCAATACAATGTGCCCCTGGCTCGACTCTTTGAATGGAACAATTTGGTTCCCACTACGGAGGCCAAATTTTCACAAGTGCTATTTCTAGAGAAAAAAATTAAAAGCTTATTTCGTATACCAACCTTTGGCGCCAGATTGTAACTTAGCTAGATAATTCTTTTATGGTAACAATTCGTGTGCATGATAAGGAATTTAAAGAATATCTCCCCGCTGTTTTGATTCAACAACGGGTTACTGAATTAGCGCAACAGATCAATACTGATTATGCCAACAAACAGCCATTATTTCTGGCTATCCTTAATGGCTCTTTTATGTTTGCTGCTGATCTGTACAGACAAATCAAATTGGATGCTGAAATTTCGTTCATTAAAATTGCGTCCTATCAAGGAATGCGTTCCTCCGGTCAAGTGATGTCAGCGGTAGGAATGGACCAAGATTTACATGGACGGGAGGTAATTATTGTGGAGGACATTGTAGATACAGGGAAAACCTTACACCATTTTCTTCCTTCTCTTCATCAACTTGAGCCTGCTTCCATTCGGATTGCTACCTTTTTGCACAAGCCTGAGGCTACTACTTTTCCGGTGCTAATTGATTATGTAGGGTTTTCTATTCCAAATCAATTTGTGGTTGGATACGGTCTCGATTACGACGGGCTAGGACGAAATTTTGGTGCGTTGTACCAGTTGGCATAACGTCCTTATTATAATGGGTTTCAATTTAGTGGCTTATGCGGTTTGGAAGCATCTTACTGCTCTGCTTATTTTTTTACACAGCTACCGGTGTGGCACAGGATTACTTTGTGAGAGGAGTAATAAAGGACTCAACCGGGCAACCTTTGCAAAATGTACAAATCCTACAAGTTTCAACAGGGCTACTTTTTAAAACAGGGGTTTTGGGTAGTTTTGGATTTTCCTCCAATCGGTTTACGGATACATTATTGATTTCAGGGAAAGGATTTCGTGCTGAAAAAATCACTACAACTGGGGCCACTCCGTTGCAAATTGTTCTTGGACCGATACCCTTGGGGCAACGATTAACGGCAAACACACACTTATCCTCCGGTGCAGCAAACATGAACAGGGCCCAGCGCAAAAATTGGTTTACGGGTGGTGAGACCTATGCGGAGTTGCTTGAGAATAAATGGATAAACACCGCTGGGTTCCCTACCACGGGTATTTCATTATCAGTTGATCAAGCGTCTTACTCTAATATTCGACGTTTTATTGCTCGCGGCACTTATGTACCGGCTGACGCAGTAAGGGTTGAAGAGATTTTTAATTATTTTCCTCCCGCTTATGTGCCTCCCGTTGATTCGGCTGCTTTTTCGGTTTCCTCTAACTTGGGTCCATGCCCCTGGAACTGGAATCATCATTTGTTACAAATAAATATATCAGCGCGTAAATTAAACTTAGACTCACTACCCCCAGCGAATCTGGTTTTTTTGATTGATATTTCTGCCTCAATGGATATGCCAAATCGATTGCCCTTGCTGCGGTCTGGGTTTGGCCTGTTACTGTCCAATTTGAGAGAGAAGGATTCTGTTTCTATTGTGGTCTATGGTGGCATGACAGCTGTGTTGGTACGCTCCCTTAGCGGCTGTGAAAGGGATAGTCTTACTAATGTGATTAACGGTTTGGTTCCTGGAGGAGCAACACCAGGTGAATCAGGTATTCGGTTGGCTTACCAGGTTGCAAAGCAACACTATATTGAAGGAGGAAACAATCGTGTGATCCTGGCCACTGATGGGGATTTCAATGTTGGATTAAAAACGGAAAGTGAGTTAGAGGAATTGATCAATATTCAACGCCAGCAGGGTATTTACCTCACTTGTTTGGGATTAGGTATGGGTAATTATAAGGATTCAAAAATTCAATTATTGGCAGAACGCGGTAATGGCAACTTTGCTTATCTGGACCGGGAAAAGGAGGCAGAGCGTGTATTAATGACAGAGTTTACAAAAACGTTATATGCCGTTGCAGATGATGTGCATATGAATGTAACTTTTGATCCATCGCTGATAAAAAGTTATCGGTTGATAGGATTTGATAATAAGGCAGGTGCTTTTATAGATTCACTGGCACAAGTGGAAGGGGGTGAAGTGGGATCCGGACATACCCTGACCGTTTTAGTAGAAATTGAGCCCACTACATTGTTTACATCTGTTGCCCATAAAAAAAAGGACCTTGATTCAATAGCACAAATACAATTTATGTATCGATTGCCAAACGATACGGTGCAACGTATAGAACAAATGGGTATTCCACTTTATTATGTTTACCTCGAAAAAGAGCTAAAGCAATCTATGTTTATGGCTGCATTAGCACAATTTGGAATGCTATTGAAGGGCTCTCCGTATTTGAATAGATCCAATTGGAATGATTTGGTGCAGTTGGGTGAACAGGTGATCGATACTACTAACCCGGCACAAGTAGAATGGTTGGCTTTGATTAAACAAGGTCAAGCACTTTATGCTAAAAAGAAAAAAAGAAGCTGGAGACGAATGACTGTAGTTATTGAAAAATATCCTTAATCCTTTCAAAAAAGTTTCGTTCCGATTTATCAGGATGCGGTTGCATGTTTGGAGATCCGTTTAATTTCTCCAACGTTGCTTTTTCCTCGTCGTTCAATTGCTGTGGTGTCCAAACGCTAACCTGAATTAATTGATCTCCTTTTTCGTATGAATTCACTGCTGGAAAGCCTTTACCCTTTAATCGGAAAATCTTACCGCTCTGTGTGCCGGCAGGAATTTTAATTTTTGCCTTTCCATCGATGGTAGGTACTTCTACCTGTGTGCCAAACACAACATCGGTAAAGGAGAGGTGTAATTCGTAAGCCACATTCAGTCCATCTCTGTATAATGCCTTATGCGCTTCTTCTTCTATCAGAATGATCAGATCTCCCGGAGAACCACCTCTTTCGCCTGCATTCCCTTTGCCGGTAACGTTAAGCTGCATTCCCTCTTGTACACCTGCGGGAATTTCAATGGTCACTGTTTCCTCTGCATAGGTTCTTCCCTCACCCTTGCAAGCGGTGCATTTTGCAGTGATCGTAGAGCCTTCTCCATTACAGGTTGGACAAGTAGTTACTGTTTGCATTTGCCCGAGAAAAGTATTTTGGACTCTTCTCGCCTGACCACTTCCATTACAGCCTGTACAGGTTTGCGTGCTGCCTTTGTCTTTTGCGCCACTACCACCACAGGTAGTACAAGGAACGTATTTTTTTACTTTAATGTTTTTGCTGACACCATTTGCGATCTCCTCGTAATTCAGTTTTAGTTTGATCCTGAGATTACTTCCTCGAACACCCCGAGAACGGGAGCGACTATTTCCACCGCGCTGACCTCCTCCAAAAACTCCTCCAAACAGATCATCTCCGAAAATATCTCCAAACTGACTGAAGATATCCTCCATATTCATTCCGCCTCCATATCCTCTTCCTCCGGCACCGCCTACTCCCGCATGGCCAAATCGATCGTATTGTGCGCGTTTGTCCGCATCGCTTAGTACTTCATAGGCTTCCGCAGCTTCTTTAAATTTTTCTTCCGCTGCTTTGTCTCCGGGATTTCTATCCGGGTGATATTGCATAGCTACTTTGCGGTAGGATTTTTTTATATCATCGGCGGATGACGATTTACTGACGCCTAATATTTCGTAATAATCTCTCTTGCTCATAATTTATTTTCCTATCACCACTTTTGGATGACGGATTACTTTATCGTTGAGTAAATATCCTTTGACCACTTCATCAATGATTTTTCCTTTCATCTCTTCTTGAGGTGCGGGAATTTCGGTAACTGCTTCGTGTATATCGGCATCAAACACCTGGTTTACTACCTCCATTGCTTTTAACCCCCTATTTTGCAATTTGGTTTTGAGTTTATTAAAAACCAGCTTAACGCCCTCCCATTCAACAGCCTCAGCTAATCCGGCTTTTTCTATGGTTTGTTGTGCCCGCTCACAATCGTCCAGCACATCCAGCAACTCAGTGATAATATCCTTGCCGGCAGTTTGCATTAGCTCAATTCTTTCTTTTGCGTTACGGCGTTTGAAATTATCAAACTCAGCAATGGTCCGAATGTATTTGTCTTTATACGATTCCAATTCTGCACTTAACTTTTCCAGTTCGGACTCTTCTATTGCATTTTCCTCTTGTACAGGGGAATTGGTCACCGTTTCTTCTTCGGTACGGTCTGTTTCTTGTGGCTTGTTAACTTGTTCTTCCATAAATGGTTCTAAATTGGTTGCAAAGGTAAGTCCGACAATTTTACTACCAAGCGAAAACTACTTGACGCTTCTGCGGATTTAAGGACAAAATGGCTTTAAATACAAGCTGTTACGCCTTTCTGTCTGTCTCTTTAAAGCTATCTTCGTCATCTATGAGTCAAGTTTTTCTGCGTCGAAAAATTGCGCCCCGCGTTCAAAATGGCCATCCTTGGATTTTTATGAATGAGGTTGATAGAGTTGAGGGTTCCCCTGAGCCGGCTGATATTGTTGAAGTGTATACGCATGAGGGTAAGTGGATAGGAAGTGGTTATTATAATCCCAGATCTCAAATTAGTATTAGAATACTTTCTCGCAGGAAAGGACAAGTGATTGATGCCGGGTTTTTTAAAGACCAAATTCAACGCTGCTGGGAATACCGCAAGCAAACTGGATATGTTGAGAATTGCAGATTGGTTTTTGGGGAAGCTGATGGGTTACCACAACTGATCATAGACAAATTCAATGACTATTTTGTTATTCAAACCTTGGCGTTGGGTATTGATCGTTGGAAGCCAGCAATTGTTGATGCCTTATTGGAAATATTTCCGGCCAAAGGTATTTATGAAAGAAACGATGTGCCTGTTCGCGAACTGGAAGGTCTACCTCAGCAAAAAGGATTTTTAAGTGCTCCGTTTGAAACCAGGATTATTATACGTGAGAATGGTTTGCAGTTTTATGTTGATCTGGCCAACGGACAGAAAACAGGTTACTTTCTAGATCAACAAGACAATAGGAGGGCTATACGCGCTATTGTAAAAAATGCAACTGTCTTGGGGGTTTTTACCTACACGGGCACATTTGAAGTTCATGCTGCACATTATGGGGCAAAGTCTGTATTGGGTCTTGATATATCTGCTTCGGCTGTTGAGCAAGCCAATGAAAACGCCAGATTAAATGGGCTACAGGATCGTTGCACATTTGAGGTAGCTAATGCCTTTGACTTATTAAAGCAATGGACAAAAGAAGGTAAGCAATACGATGTGGTAATGTTGGATCCCCCTGCGTTTACCAAGAGTCGTGCAACAATACAAAAAGCAATAACCGGATACAAGGAAATAAATTTGAGAGGGATGAAATTGGTAAAACCCGGAGGATTCCTGGTTACTTCTTCCTGTACCAATCTTGTTCCGGCTACACTTTTTTTAGAGATCATAGCTATGGCTGCCAAAGACGCAAGGAGAAAAATTCGACAGGTTTGTTTCAATACGCAATCAGCAGATCATCCTATTGTTTGGGAAATGGAAAACACGCAATACCTTAAATTCTTAATTGTCCAGGTATTATAAACCTATTTGGTAACTTGAAATTTACCGGATTCGATAATCTTGCCTGAGCTTTCTACCAGGTGATAAACGTATATACCGCGGGTAAATTCATTGAGGGAGAATGTAATTCGTTCAAGGTTAAGTTTAGTATCAATCATTTTTTTACCCAAAATCCCATTGTAAACCTGCAAGCTTAAGTCTTTGCGTCCTGCATTCTTTAATTCAAATACAACGTAGCTAACAGCGGGATTAGGGTAAAGCTTCACCAATTTTTCAGTGGTGCCAACTATCGGATTTTGCTGCGCCTTTAAGGATAAGGACAGCACCAAGAGTCCAATTGATAGTAGAAGCTTCATGCGCATTAACTCAAATATACCTTAAAAAATAAAAACAAGCATTAACAAAATGTAAAAGCCCAGAAACAGTATTCTTCGGCTTTGATGATCAGTGCATTAAGCAAAACCATTTAGGTTAGTGAGCTCAATGTTTCATTTATTTTTTCAAAGTTTGGAATCTCTCCCGGATTTTCCAGCACCTCTGCATATTGAACAATACCATTTTTGTCAATTAAAAAGGCCGAGCGTTTTGAAACGCCTTTCATATCCAGAATCCAATCCTGATAAATGGCATGGTAAAGCTCAGATACCTTTTTATTGAAATCGCTAAGCAGTGGAAAATTCAACTGTTGTTCCTCTTTGAATTTAGCCAATGTAAATACAGAGTCTACAGAAATTCCCAACACGGTAGCGTTAACATCCTGGTAAAGGGCAATATTATCTCGTACCGAACAAAGCTCCTTTGTGCAAACTCCCGTGAATGATTGCGGGAAAAATAACAACAACACATGCTGCCCTTTCAAGCTAGAAAGTTGTATGGGGTTCTTGCCAGAATCAAACAAAGTAAAATCAGGGGCCGTTTGTCCAATTTGGATGCTCATAGCGAATGGGTTTAGTTGATAAAAGTTCCCGCAAAGATGCGAAAAATGCACGTAATTTGAAATTCTATAACAGCATTGTTATGAAAGTAAGTGACATCATACATTTTTTGGATACGGTGGCGCCTCCTTCGCTACAGGAGTCGTATGATAATGTTGGATTACTAGTGGGGGATGCAGAAAGCAATTGCAGCGGAGTGATTTGTTGCTTAGATGTAACGGATGCTATTTTGGATGAGTCATTGGAGAAGGGTTGTAATTTAATCGTGGCGCATCATCCGTTGATCTTTGATAGCATCAAGCAGATTAATGCCAATGAACAAACCGGAAGGTTGATCATTAAAGCCATTCAACATAATATTTCAATCTATGCTATTCATACCAACCTGGATAACGTTTTGGAAGGAGTGAATGGTAAAATGGCAGCGCTGTTGGGGCTAACTCAGTGCAGCGTTTTGTTGCCAAAACCGGGGGCCTTAAAAAAATTGATCACATTTATACCCCTGGCACAAGTGGAGCAGGTTCGCGCTGCACTTTTTTTTGCAGGCGCAGGCCAAATCGGCCAATACGATGAGTGTAGCTTTTCCTGCATCGGGGAGGGCACATTCAAAGCTGCTGTGGGCGCCACTCCTTATGTTGGTGAAACAGGGGTCAGACACACAGAAAGCGAAGTAAAGCTGGAATTGATCTACCCTTTTTATCTGGAGAGCAACTTGCTGAACGCCCTTAAAAGTGCTCATCCTTATCAGGAGGTAGCTTACGATCTGATTCCGCTATCTAATGCCTACCAAGGCGTGGGTGCAGGTGTTATCGGAGAGTTGTCTGCTCCGCAAAATGCAGCTCAGTTTTTAAGGCGCGTTAGTGAGGTTTTTAAAAGCCCTCTTGTTCGTTATACTAACTTATTAGACAAGCCCATTCAAAAAGTAGCCCTATGTGGAGGAGCTGGTGGTTTTTTGATCAATGCTGCCTTGTGCGCTGGTGCTCAAGCATTTATAACTGCAGATTTGAAATACCACGATTTTTTTAAAGCAACAGGAAAACTGGTTCTTGCGGACATTGGGCACTTTGAGAGTGAGCAGTTTACGATTGATCTTTTACAGGAACGTTTAGCCGAAAAATTCCCTACTTTTGCCGTCCTCAAAGCAAGCGTTTCCACCAATCCGGTCAACTATCTATGGCACAAGTAAAAGATTACTCGATTCAGGAAAAGCTGGTCTCCCTGATAAACCTTCAGCAGGTCGACAGCAAATTGGATGAGATTAAAATTCTGAAAGGGGAGCTTCCTATGGAGGTGGCTGATCTGGAGGACGAAATCACAGGTCTCATTGCCCGCAAAACCCGAATCGAGGAAGAAATCAATGGCGTTACTGAATTTATTGAGCAACGCAAACTCTCCATAAAGGAGTCTGAAGCGCAGATTAAAAAGTACGAGAAACAAAGTGACAACGTAAAGAATAATCGCGAGTACGAAGCCATCAACAAGGAAATTGAAATGGCCCAGCTGAATATTAAACTGGCTGAAAAGCACATGAAGGACGCTACTGGTGAGATTGCGGAAAAGGCGGTATTGTTGGATAAGGCCAAGAAAAATATAGCTGTTAAAGAAGGCGTATTAACCAGCAAAAAAGAGGAGTTAGAAAAAATCATTGTTGCTAACGAAAAGGAGGAAAAGCAGTACAATAAAATGGCTGTTGAGGCAAAGGGAAAAGTTGACCCTCGGCTGCTGGCCAGCTATGAAAAAATCCGCGGAAACTACCGCAATGGATTGGCTGTTGTTTCTGTTGAGCGTGATGCCTGCGGAGGATGTTTCAACGCTATTCCTCCACAAAAGCAAAGCGAGATCCGTCAGCACAAGAAAATTATGATCTGTGAAAACTGCGGACGAATTCTGATAGACGAGGAACTTAAAAATTCAGTGCAGTTGTAATTGATACTACAAGTCATTGTATCCCGTTCAATTTCGAACGGGATTTTTTTTGGAATAAAGGCTCCAATCTCTGGTAGCGCACTTTGAGACTCTGGTAAATCGTGCTAATTTGTGCACATGCTGCTTCGTCTTTTTATACAGAATTATGCAATCATAGAAGAGATTGAAATTGAGTTTACGGCAGGGTTTGTTGTTATTACCGGTGAAACTGGTGCCGGTAAGTCCATTCTCATGGGAGCAATGGGTTTGATTTTGGGGGAGCGTGCAGAAACAAGCGTATTGGCCAATAAAGACAAAAAATTAGTTGTGGAAGGCAGGTTTGACTGCACGCACAACAGCCGCGTTGCTTTTTTTTTGAAAGACCAAGAACTTGAGGAAAATGAAATAGTGATCGTCAGACGCGAAATTAGTCCGCAAGGTAAATCTCGCGCCTTTATTAATGATACACCCGTTAATCTTTCACAATTGCAGGAATTATCCGCACTATTGGTGGACCTGCATCAGCAATTTGACACACTTTCATTAGGGCAAAGCAGTTTTCAGCGAGAGGTTTTGGATGCCTTAGCGCAACAATTGGATAAGGTTGAATTGTATAAGTTGGCCTATCAAGAGTGGGTTCTTGCTAAAACAACCTTGTCTGATCTACTAACCAAACGATCTCGGGTGGAGGCGGAAACCGCCTATATACAATTTCAATATCAGGAATTGGAAGATGCCGGTTTTTGTGAAAATGAACTAGAGGAGTTGGAGCAAGAGGTGAGGTTATTATCCAATGCAGAAAGCGTACAACAATTTTTAGGACGAACCACAGCTTCACTATCGGCAGGAGAAGAGCCTATGGTTGGTCGATTGAAATCTTTGTTGAACGAATGGGGTTCTTTTACATCTTTTCACTCCGATTTTCCAGGACTTGCTGAACGACTTCGCACGGTCTATATTGAATTACAAGAATTGGCAAGGGATATCGAACGAGTGGCTGATACCGTACTGTTGGATCCGCAGCGGCTCGAGGAAATACATGGGCGTTTATCACTAGGGTACAAACTCTATAAAAAACATCAGGTCAACTCCACTGCGGGTTTATTGGCAATTCAATCCAATTTGGCAACAGATTTAAAAGGAATTGAACATTTAGGCCAGGCCATTCAGGAACTGCAGCAACAACTGGAATTATTGGAGCAAAAGGCCATGGCGTTGGCTGGGGTAATATCAAAGGGGAGAAAAAAACAAGTTTCATCCTTGGAATCCAATGTGCAGCAACTACTCCAACGCGTTGGAATGCCTACTGCACAATTGAAAGTAACTATTGAAACAGGTTCATTGGGGTCCGAAGGAATGGATCACATTGATTTCTTATTCGATGCCAATAGAAGCGGACAATTTAATGCTTTACGCAAGGTGGCCAGCGGGGGTGAGCTTAGCCGATTAATGCTTTGTATCAAATCATTGGTTGCAGAATCCATGCAACTTCCCACATTGATCTTTGATGAAATTGATACAGGTATTGCAGGGGAAGCAGCCAGGCAAGTGGGGCTCTTGTTAAAAGAACTTGCCCAGCATAGGCAGGTGATCTGTATCACCCACCAACCTCAAATCGCTGGCAAGGCCCGCACGCATTTTTTTGTTTTCAAGCAAGCCGGGCTGTCTAGTACGGGCGCTGTTCAAACCAGTTTACGACTACTCAGCCAGGAAGAACGCGTGCTGGCCATTGCTCAAATGATTGGTGGAGAAGCCCCAACGCCAGCTGCCTTGACCAATGCCCGGGAGCTTTTAAACTAATTGTGGATAACCCCACATTTTACGTGCAGAAATCGTGAAGAAAGAAAAATTTTTTCCATTTTCTTTTTGGGGTTTATTTCGTTGTCCCAGTTTAGCCCAAATCGTTAAAATCAACTGCTATGGAACTAACTAATTTGAATAAGGACAGACAACGCAAACGTAAATCTGCAGTTGAACTAGGCACCATTGTCTATGGTAAAGTTCCTCCACAAGCCAAGGAGTTGGAAGAGGCTGTGTTAGGGGCCATGATGTTGGAACGCGGGGCCTTTGACATAGTGGCGGAAATACTAAAGCCTAATTGTTTTTATGTGGAAGCCCATCAACGCATTTTCGCATCTATGCAATCTCTGGCCAATAAAAGCCAGCCGATGGATCTGCTAACGGTGGCGGAAGAGTTGCGCACCAAAGAAGAATTAGATCTGGTAGGGGGCCCTTATTACCTATCCCGTCTTACCAATGCAGTAGTTTCTGCTGCGAATATTGAGGCGCATGCCAGAATCATTCTTCAAAAATTTATTCAGCGTGAGTTGATTCGGGTAAGTGGAGAAATTATCAATGATGCTTTTGAAGATGCCACAGATGTATTTGACCTACTGGATGATGCAGAAACTAAGTTATTTGAGATCATTAATAATAACCTCCGTAAAAATTTTGAAACAATTGATTCGGTATTGGTCAATACTATTAAACGCATCGAGGATCTGCGACATAAAAATGAAGACTTAACGGGTGTGGCCAGTGGATTTCCCTCGTTGGATCGTGTTACCTATGGATGGCAACGTACCGATTTAATTATCCTGGCTGCTCGCCCCGCGGTAGGTAAAACAGCATTTGCGTTGAATCTTGCCCGAAATGCGGCCACGCAGGCGGGCAAACCCACTGCAGTTGCTTTTTTCTCATTGGAAATGAGTGCCGGTCAGTTGGTGCAACGTATTCTTTCTGCAGAAAGCGAAATATGGCTGGAAAAAATCAGTCGCGGAAAAATGGAAGAGCATGAGATGAAACAATTGTATGCACGCGGGGTTCAACGTTTGGCACAGGCTCCTCTGTTTATTGATGACACGCCCGCACTCAATATTTTTGAATTACGCGCTAAGTGCAGACGTTTAAAAAATAAACATGATATAGGTTTAGTGATCGTTGATTACTTACAACTAATGAGTGGAACCGGCGATGGTCGTAACAGTAATCGTGAACAAGAGATCAGTAATATTTCAAGAAACTTAAAAGCATTGGCCAAGGAGTTAAGTATTCCCATAATTGCGCTCTCGCAATTAAGTCGTGCGGTAGAAACACGGGGTGCTGGTAAGGATGGTACTAAGATGCCCCAGTTGAGTGACTTGCGTGAGTCAGGTGCCATTGAACAGGACGCGGATATGGTCATGTTCCTATACCGTCCTGAGTATTACGATATTACGACCAATGAAATGGGTGAAAATAATCGGGGCGATACCTTTGTTAGAATTGCAAAGCACCGGAACGGATCGCTGGAAACTATCAAGTTGCGCGCTTTGCTCAATATTCAAAAATTTGTTGAAGATGGAGGTGGATTGGGTGTTACCGGTATCCCTGGTAATTGGAAGCCCGTTCGGGACGAAGATGGAAGTGGCAGTGGGCGCGTTTTTGTACAAACTGGAAGTCGGATGAATGAATTGGATTCCGATGTTGATGATTTGCCAATTTAATCATGACCACTCCGCTTTTTTACAGTCAAACATTGGGTTTGCCAGGAACGGCGATGGAGTTAGACGAGGATAATAGTCGCCATGCCATTCAGGTATTACGATTAATTCAGGGAAGCGCTCTTTCTATTACAGATGGAAAAGGAAATTGGGCTGAAGCCGTCGTGGCTATGGTGGATCGAAAAAAATGTAGGGTGGCTTTGCAAGAAGTTCATCAGGTAGCACGCCCTAAAAGATCTATCACACTTGCTATTTCATTACTGAAAAACAGCAATCGCTTTGAATGGCTTTTGGAAAAAGTTACTGAATTGGGAGTTACCAGCATCATACCTTTACGGTGTCAGCGAACGGAGAAAGAAACCGTTCGTATGGATCGATTGGAGTCCATTTTAATAAGTGCCCTTTTACAAAGCCGACAGGCCTGGTTGCCCGAGTTATTAGCCCCCCGATCATTTGCCGATTTGCAACAATGGAAATTAACTCAAGGCATTAATTTATTGGCACATTGTGAGAATACGTTGCGTAATTCTCTCTTGCAATTATCTTTTTCATTACCAGATCAAGTACTGATTGGGATAGGCCCGGAAGGTGATTTTACTCCACAGGAAATCGAACAAGCCTTAGCCGCTAACTTTATTCCTGTACAATTAGGGAATACACGTTTAAGGACCGAAACAGCAGGGGTGACTGCTGTTTCCTTATTGACCTGCTAACCCTGGTTATGGGGGACTAGCTGCTGAAATATTTTTTGCAATTGCCGGACCCTCATACACAAATCCTGTCCAAACCTGAACCAGTGAAGCGCCTACATTGAATTTCTCAGCCGCATCTGTAGCATTAAAAATTCCTCCAGATGCAATCAAAGGAATCTTCCCATTTGTTTTTTGATGAATATACTGGAGTAGGGTGGTATTTCTTTCTTTGAGCGGTGCACCGCTAAGTCCTCCAGCTCCCATTCGGCTTACTGTATTGGGGGTAGTTTGTAAAGTGTCACGCTGTATGGTTGTGTTACTGACCACTAACCCGTTTAATCCGATGGCTAATACTAATTCAATGACTTCATCTACCTGTGACCAGGCTAAGTCAGGGGCAATTTTCAGGAAAACAGGTTTGGGGTTATTCGTTTCCTGATTTTTCCTTTGTAGTCCAGTTAATATTTTTTCCAAAAAGCTTCGATCTTGTAATGCCCGTAGGCCAGGTGTATTCGGAGAACTAACATTCACTACAAAATAATCCACCCATGGGTGCAACCTTTCAAAACAGTATTGGTAATCTCTCCAAGCCTCTTCATTTGAAGTGCTTTTATTCCTCCCGATATTACCGCCTATGATCAATGGTTTTTCCAAATCAACATAGGGCTGCACCTCTTCTCTCCACTGTTTTAGTCGTTTGGCTATGGTTACTACTCCATCATTGTTGAAGCCCATCCTATTGATCAACGCATGATCTGCAGGTAATCGAAATAGGCGTGGTTTTTCATTTCCGCGCTGTGGTTGTGGAGTAACGGTGCCTATTTCTATATGCCCAAAGCCCAAACAACTTAACTCGCGGAGATGTAATGCATTCTTATCAAATCCGGCTGCCAATCCCACACGATTTCTAAAATGAATACCGGCTAATACAATGGGGGAAACTTTTGCAGGTTCAAAAAATTTGCGAAGCAGTTTACGCGTGAGAGAAGTACTACAAAACAGTTGCAGTAAAAAAAGCGAAAGATGATGGGCCTCTTCCGGAGGGAGTAGAAATAAAATTTTTCGAATTGCCTTATACATGCGACTGGCAAATATATTGCAAGAATGTGGCCCTTGTTTAGTTTGGAAAAAGGCAATTCAGTTGTAAATTTGAAAAAGATGGTTGCATTAACAACTAAATAATATCTCATGCAAGAAGCATATATCGTTGCAGGATTTAGAACCGCAGTAGCCAAAGCCAAAAAAGGAGGCTTTCGTTTTACAAGACCCGATGATCTGGCCATTGAAGTAATCAAGGGACTGATGGCCTCCATCCCCATGTTGAAGCCTGCTCAGGTAGATGATGTGATAGTGGGTAATGCAGTGCCGGAAGCAGAGCAAGGGTTACAGGTGGGTCGTATCATTGCTGCTCGTGCGCTTGGAATTGAGGTGCCGGGTATTACTATTAACCGCTATTGTGCTGCCGGATTGGAATCCATTGCCATGGCAACGGCTAAAATCCGAGCAGGTTTGGCCTCTTGCATAGTGGCTGGTGGTGTTGAAAGTATGAGTATGGTCCCTGCTACCGGATGGAAAACAGCGCCTGCTTACTCTATCTCAAGTGAGGAGCCCGATTATTATTTGAATATGGGATTAACAGCAGAAGCTGTTTCAAAAGAGTATGGTGTTAGTCGGGAGGAGCAGGATCAATTTTCATTGGATTCACACCTAAAAGCCACTACTGCCATCAAACAAGGGCACTTTAAAAATGGAATACTTCCCATTACGGTGGAAGAAATTTTTCTGGATCAAAAGAAAAAAAGACAAAAAAGGAGTTTTGTCGTGGATACTGATGAAGGGCCGCGTGCCGACACTTCGCTGGAGGCTTTATCTAAATTGAAGCCAGCTTTTGCTACCAACGGGGTGGTAACAGCTGGAAATTCCTCGCAAACCTCAGACGGCGCTGCATTTGTAGTGGTCATGAGTGAATCAATGGTAAAAGAGCTGGGTCTTACACCCATCGGTCGGTTAGTATCCTGTGCTGTGGCAGGAGTTCATCCCAGAATTATGGGTATTGGACCCGTAGTGGCCATTCCAAAAGCATTGCAACAGGCAGGCTTGCAATTATCACAAATCGATCTGATTGAACTAAATGAGGCTTTTGCAGCGCAGGCCCTGGCGGTTATTCGGGAAGCTAAATTGGATACAACAAAAATTAATATCAACGGTGGGGCTATTGCGTTGGGTCATCCCTTGGGTTGTACCGGGTGTAAGCTAACAATTCAAAATCTTCATGATCTTCAACGACTTAACAAAAAATATGGCATGATTACCGCTTGTGTGGGAGGGGGACAGGGTATAGCTGGAATTATTGAGAGATTATGACCCTCAGGTATTTTTCTTTATTGTTTACCGATTTTCCACAGGGTATTTGATTTTTTTTTAATTTTAAGTATGGACCGCCGTGGTTTCTTTACTGAGTTGAAAGCTGAGGCGAAAAGAACTAACCCGGAATTTGCAACTGGGCGTACACAATCGGGCCTGAATCCTTATGCCGGTACTTGGAGTGAGGAAGAAATCTTGCATTTATTGCGTCGTGTACAATTTGGGGCTAAGCGAAACGATGTGGCTTATTTCAAAAGCCGAACAATGGACCAAGCTGTGGATGAATTATTAACTCCCGCTACTCCAGCTTCACCGCCACCTGTCAAAGAGTATGCTACTCCAACCAATCTTGGTGTGGTTCCTGATCCCACGGTTACACAAGGAACAACCTGGATCAATAATGTTAACAATGATGGTACAATCCAGGGCTTACGCAGAGCATCTTATAAAAAATGGTTAACCGGCAATATGATCAACCAGGATCGAAGCATGTTGGAAAAAATGATTTTATTCTGGACCAACCATTTCGGAAATGAGTCTACAGATGTTGGTAATGCTAATCTGATGTATAAACAGCATGCATTGATTCGCATGTATGCGTTGGGCAACTTCAAAAGTATGGTGAGGGATATTACTATTGATCCCGCCATGCTTCGCTATTTAAATGGTTATTTGAACAATGCTACTGCTCCTGATGAGAACTATGCCCGTGAGTTGATGGAGCTCTTCACATTGGGGAAAGGCCCCGATTCTAAGTACACTGAAACGGATGTGAGGGAAGCTGCCAAGGTATTGACGGGTTGGACTATTAACTATAACACTTATCAGCCCAGTTTTGATACCAGAAGGCATAGCACCGTCAATAAAACGTTTTCTTCCTTTTTCAATAATACGATTATCACCGGCCGCACGGGTGCTACGGCCGGTCAGCTGGAAATAGATGATTTGCTGAATATGATTTTTGCACAGCCGGAAGTTGCCAAGTTTATTGCCCGTCAACTCTACCGCTGGTTTGTTTATTACGAAATTGATGTTGACGCAGAGCGAAATGTAATTACACCGCTTGCTGACATTTTCCGTGGTTCAGGCTATGAGATCAAACCTATGCTCTCCGCTTTATTGAAGAGTGAGCATTTCTTTGATAAGATGAACCGTGGTTGTTATATCAAATCACCTGCCGACCACGTTGTTGGTTCACTTCGTGAAATGGATGCAACCTTTGCTCCTGCCACCGATTGGGATACTAATTACGGTTTGTGGAATACCTTTTACAGCTGGATGGTTAATATGGGGCTTAATTTACACGATCCTCCCGATGTGGCTGGATTCCCTGCCTTTTATCAACCACCCTCATACCACGAACTTTGGATTACTCACGATTCTCTTCCTAAAAGAAACCAGTTCACGGATATAATGATTAGTGCTGGCTATGTACGAAATAATATCCGTGTTCAGTTTAATTGCGTGCAGTGGGCGCGTAGTTTACGTAACCCGGGCAACCCCAATGATCTTATAAACGAGGCATTGGCTTTTCTTTATCAAAATGCGTTGAGTCAGGTTTCAAAGGATCAAATCAAAATGCAGATTCTTTTGACTGGCCAACAATGGGATTATTATTGGACCAATGCCTGGATGGCCTATGAGTCAAATCCCACCACTGCCAACTTTAATATTGTCAATAACCGTCTGAAATCACTTTTTCAATATTTGTTTAACCTATCTGAATACCAGCTGATCTGAGTATGCAACGTAGAGACTTCTTAACGGGAACATTACCAATGGCTGCTCTGCTGCCGGAGTTGATCAATGGCTATTCCGTTAAGGCATTCAATATGAATTCGCCGTTGGTGCAGGCCTTGCTGCGTGGTAATACGCTCACCGATCACGTGCTGATAATTGTACAACTGTCCGGAGGTAATGACGGTTTGAACACGGTTATTCCTGTAGCAGATTATTCAAATTATTATAATGCACGTGCCAACGTAGCCATACCTGAAAACGCAGTGCTTTCCATTGCAGGCGTAACAGGTACGGGTCTTCATCCGGCAATGACAGGATTGCAAAGTCTTTTTGCTGATGGGAAGGCCAAAGTAGTACAGTCTGTTGGGTATCCTCAACCAAATTTTTCCCACTTTCGGGCTACTGATATTTGGATGAGTGCATCCAATCGTGACCAGGAGGTTAATAGTGGATGGGCTGGACGTTATTTGGATTATGAGTATCCTAATTTTCCGATCGGCTATCCCAATACCGATATGCCAGATCCTCTGGCTATTCAAATTGGTGGGTTAACTTCCCTTACATTGCAAGGGCCTACACGAAATATGGGAATGAGTATTACCAATCCCACGTCATTTTATAATTTGATTTCGGGCACCAATGACTATGCCCCCAACACGCGTGCCGGTAAAGAGCTGACCTATGTTCGTAATATCAATCGTCAAACACAAGGTTATGCTACTGTTATTCGTGCTGCTGCCAATGCAGTGACCGTTCAATCTCCCTATCCCACAGGAAATTCATTGGCGGATCAATTAAAAATTGTAGCACGCTTGATCAAGGGTGGTTTGAAAACGCGTGTTTATATGGTAAGCACTGGTGGATTTGATACGCACTCTAATCAGGTGAATGCAGATAAAGTGACTGGATCACACGCAACCTTGCTTGGTCGTGTTTCTGCAGCTATCAAGGCCTTCCAAGATGATATAAAATTCTTGGGAGTAGAGAATCGGGTACTGGGCATGACCTTTAGTGAGTTTGGTCGTCGTGTAAAATCTAATTCAAGCATTGGTACCGATCATGGTGCTGCTGCGCCGCTGTTTTTATTTGGGAATCAAGTGGAGGCTGGCATGCTGGGTGTAAATCCAACTATTCCTGCCAATGCCTTGGTGAATGATAACGTACCCATGCAGTACGACTTCAGAAGTATTTATGCCACCATTTTAGAAAAATGGTTTTGTTTGGATAAATCAGTGGTTCAATCCTTATTCCCTCCTAATATCAATACGCAGCTTCAAGTTCTTCCGTTACTAAAATCAGGAGCTTGCGCCGGCGTTACACCACCTCCTCCAGTTACCAACACTGACTTATTGGTCACCAACTTTCCTAACCCATTCACCAGCCGAACCACTGTTCAGTTCACCACTGCAGGCGGACATACTTTACTTCAAGTTTTTGATACGTTGGGGCGTTTAATTAAGGTGTTGGCTAATCAAGAATATACCGCAGGCACTTATCGGATTGACTTTGATAGTGAAGGATTGCCTGTCGGATTGTACTATGCTCGTTTCCAAAATGGCATTACCCAGCAGGTGCGAGCTATGATGAAAGTTCGTTAGTCAGCTTCACTAATCAGTGAGCCGGTGTCCCGCATTCACCCAATCCGTAATTTTTTGTTTATCGATTGCAGTCAGTTGTCCATTCTGTGGCATGAAGGTGGGCAGGCCATTTACACAGCGTATGCGTATCCGATCCCAGCTGGCCACAATGCTGGAGTCTGTATCCAGGTTCTTACCGCCACTGGATCCGCCGTTTAGATGACAGGGCCCGCAATAACCTATCATTAACTGACGAACGGCAGCATACTTAGGCCCATACGCTGCAATCATCACATGAATAGTATCTGAACATCCCTTTTGATTGATCACTTTTACAATATTATTCCCTGGAGCTAATCCGGTTAAATTTGGGCTTTGTTGTGGCGTGCCATTATTAACGGCATATTTTAATGTGTCACCTCTTGGGTAAAGTACAGTGATACTGCCATTGTTCACCCCTCCGATGGCCGGATTCTTGGTAAACTGAATATCGTAGTTGGTACCTACGCAGCGGTCCGGGCCGTCTAGTTTTGAACAGCCACCCAGCAGTGTTACCAGCAAGCCAGCAAGGATGAACAAGCGTTTCATGCATCTTCAAGGTACAAAAAATTCGGCAGTTTTTCTTGCGGGGGTGGCTTGGCTGCGAAAATAAGTGCACCCCGTTCTAATCTGTTTGCATATATTTGCAATATTGTTGCAAAATCTCTTTTTATTAAGCCGGAGGTTTTTAATGAGGCGTACCCACTTTTTTTTATTACTTATCATACTATTGCTACACAGCTGGGTCTTTACAGCAGCTGCCCAGCAATCGCCTTGTTCACTGATCCTTTCTGGAAGTGTGGCTGATGCCGACGAAAAAGCCCCCCTTGGTAAGGCTATTATTCTGATCAGGGAGTTGGAACGCAGTACAGAGACCGATAAGGAGGGGCATTATCATTTTTACAACCTTTGCCCGGGCACCTACAATTTTATTATTACCCACGCGGATTGCGATACGATCAATATCCGGATCAGGATAGAATCGAATTTGGTCAAGAATTTTTCGTTGCCGCATCATTATAATCAACTGAGCACCGTTCAAGTACTATCGACTAGTCGATCGCAAGAGCTGCAAGTACGCGAGTCTCTTACGGCCCGCGACCTGGCCGAGAGTCGCGGACAAACATTGGGTGAGATCTTGAAGCGACTTACCGGAGTAACCGTATTGCAAACCGGAAGTACCATCTTTAAACCGGTCATTCACGGGTTGCATAGCCAACGCATCATTTTAATCAACAACGGGGTCCGGCTTGAGGGGCAACAATGGGGAAGCGAACATGCTCCGGAGATAGATCCCTACGTGGCCGATCGCTTTGTAGTAGTAAAAGGAGCAGGTGCCATTCGCTATGGCTCTGATGCCATTGGCGGCGCAGTGTTGATTGAGCCCAGACCTTTACCGACCGATCTGCGGGGCAGGGCCGAGATCAATACGGGCTACTTTTCTAATAACCGACAATACGTGGCCAATGTACAATGGGAGCAAAATTCAAAGACCAACCCGGCCTTTAGCTGGCGCACGCATGTTACCTATAAAAGAGGAGGCAACGCTCGCACGCCCGCGTACTGGCTGCATAATACCGGCTTACAAGAGTTTAATGTGGCGGCAATGGCGGGCTATCGTAAGTCGGGTTACCGCGCCGAGCTGTTTATGAGCGCATTTAGTACCACTATCGGTATCTTCTCCGGATCGCACATCGGTAATCTTACCGACCTGCAAAACGCCATTGCCAGTGAGAAACCCTTACAGAATATCGATCGCTTCACGTACCGCATAGGTCGGCCCTATCAGCAGGTGCAACATTACCTGGCCAAGTTTAAATTATTTTGGTCCGGTAGCGAGGGGCATCGCTGGCAAGTAGTGGCAGCGCATCAAGAGAATGATCGCCACGAATACGACCGTGCGCTCATTAGTGAACGTCCTGAGTTATCGCTTAGTATCGGAACCAGTAGTATCGATCTGCTTCGCGAGACCACGCGCAGCACTACACGGAGTTGCGATGTGGGATGGCAAGTAATGTACCAGCAAAATGTTTGGTCAGGCAGTCGTTTCTTTATTCCCAATTTTCGTACCATCAATGTGGGCATGTACGGGGTAGAGCGGTGGCAACTGGGCGCTTACGCTTTAGAAGCGGCATTACGAGTTGATTATCGTTCGTTGACGGTGTTCAGAAATAGAAATGGGATGGCCACCCAGTCCGATCGTCAATTCTTTAATCCCTCTGCTACGCTGAGTGTAAGCAAGAAATTCAGCGAGCAAAGTCAGTTACGCTCCAATACCAGCTTGGCCTGGCGGGCTCCTCAGGTCAATGAACTATACGTGAATGGTCTGCATCATGGAACAGCGAGTTTTGAGATCGGTGATTCCAGTATTTTGGCCGAGCGTTCGTTCAAGCAACTAGTGCAATGGGACTATCGCCCTGACAGTAACTGGACCATCGATCTCACGATGCATGGAAACTATATCGCTGATTTTATCAATCTGGTCCCTACGGTGCCGGCCACCCTTACTTTGCGCGGCGCTTATCCTACCTTTCGCTATGCACAGATCGATGCATGGATTTATGGTTCTGATATTAGAATCGAGCACCAATGGAGTCCCTCGTGGAAGGCTGGTATAAAGGGCGCATTACTCTGGGCCCGTGATCTTACGCAAAAAGATTGGCTGCAACAGATGCCTTCGCATCGATTCGAGACACAGCTCAGTTATTTGTTCGCTACGAGTCGCTTTCAGAATAGTTACGTGAGCCCTTCTGTATTGCGTATCTTTCGCCAGACAAGAGTTCCGGGTACGTTCATCGATTATTTGGCGGCACCACCGGCCTATACATTAGTCAATCTTTCGATGGGTACAGACTGCAGGGTGGGTAAGCGAAGCCTGGGCTTGGTAGTTGGAGTCAACAATTTGCTCAATACCCGTTACCGGGACTATATGAATCGTTTCCGCTATTTTACCGATGAGGTGGGGCGAAATGTTGTGGTACAATTAAAATGGAAATTATGAATACAATAAGTAAACTGGTGGTTATGCTATTATTGGTCGGGGTACTGACCACTTCTTGCAAAAAACCCTCCAACGCCAACGATGAGAACGAGCACGAAGCCATCAACAAGGTGATGCTCACCTTTAGCCGCGCGGGTGCACCCAACCTGGTCTTTTTGGCAGAGGATCCCGATGGAGATGGAGGGCTGCCTCCCTCTCGTATCGACACCATTCGGCTGGCCGGCGGGCAAACGTATACCACCGAAATTCGCTTTATCAATATCGTCAATGGGTTAGAGAAGGATCTGACCTCACAGATCGTTGCGCAGGGACGCTCCCACGAGGTTTTTTACATCCCCGCTTCGGTACAGCTTACAGTAACCAAGACCGATCGAGATCTGAGTGGTTTTCCTATTGGGGTCAGTACCACTTGGCAGACAGGTCCCCCGGCAATAGGAAGTGTACTGATCAAGTTGATGCATAAAACTGGCATCAAGGGGCCTGCCGATAGCCCAAACGTAGGGCATAGCGATATACAGCTTTCGATGCCCATCCGGTTTCAATAATTTTTTTTGCAACATTGTTTCATTTTATACCTTTGTGCAATACTAAACCTATGTATTATTAAATCAATTTTATGAAAACAAATCTGTTAGTTGTATTGATGTTATTTGCCGGACTGAGTCTATCGGCCCAGACCCGTTTTGGCCTTAAGAGCGGTGTTGCGCTTGGTTCGGTCTCTACCAACGATGACGAGATCAAAGAAGATGGATTGAACTTGGGCTCCTTTCAGTTCGGTGCTGTCTTTGACACTAAACTTTCTTCTTCTCTCTCGTTACAGTCACAGCTTCTTTTTCTAGGAAAGGGAACAGCTGTCCGACATGATGATCACGTAGATAAATTTCGTTTTGCTGCCCTTGATGTGCCCCTGCAGCTTATTTATAGAACAAAGACAGGGTGGTTTATTGGCGGCGGGCCTAATCTGGGCTTTAATCTTTCGGCTAAGCACATTCATGAGGGCGAAAAGGAAGAGATCGCTATTGGCGATGCAGCCGGAGAAGTAAAAGGTTTTGACCTGGGTTTGATGGCTTCGGGTGGATACCAGTCCAAAAAGGGCGTGGTGCTGAGCGTTAGTTACCTCAAAGGACTGACCCAGTTGCAAAACGCTCCCAATTTCGATTGGCAAAACAATGTAATTGGGCTTACCCTTGGGTACATGCTGCCGGCTCGCAGTAAAAAGTAATTGAATATATTGATTAGCTTTCGCGCAGGTTTATTTTTATCTTCACTTTATTAAAATCATTTTATGAAAACTAACCTGCTGATCGTAGTACTGCCCTCGTAACGGCTGCTTTACGGCCTATGCACAATCTTAGGCGAAATACCATTCAGCAGAATTACAAACAATAAGCTTGACCAACATTTCGCGCGGGCCTTTTGTGCACCGGTACGCTGATCGAAACCTTTGGCAACAAAAACGACCAATGCGATCAGGAAAGGCCCGATTACAGCCTGCGCATCAATCACCGACAATTACTAATGGCCCTGGCCGCCCAATGCAGAGATACTGCTCACCAGTCGCTTAAAATATACGGCAGAAAATGGAGCTAATGGACTAATGGGTGTATTCAATAGAGGACGTACACTTTCATTGCGTGTAATGGTGCCATTTGTTTGGAAGTAAAGGATTAACTAGGTAATAACGGGCTGCTTACGTTCTCCGATCTGCTGCCTCCACATGGCATAATAGAGTCCTTTTTCTGCAAGCAGTTCCTCGTGTTTACCTGTTTCCACAATTTCTCCCTTTTCCAAAACATAAATACGATCTGCGTGCATGATCGTAGATAGACGATGAGCGATCAGGATGGTTATCTGTGTACCTGCTTTTGAAACCTCCCTGATGGTAGAGGTGATCTCCTCCTCGGTCAGAGAGTCCAAGGCTGAAGTAGCTTCATCGAACAGCAGAAGCTTGGGCTCTCGCAACAGCGCTCTTGCTATTGACAGGCGCTGTTTTTCTCCGCCGGATAGCTTCAGCCCTCCCTCACCAATCATGGTGTCCAAACCATTTTCTGCACGATGGAGTAAGCTTTGACAGGATGCTTTTTGTATCACCTCCAATAACATGGCTTCCGTAGTCTGTGGGTTTACAAAGAATAAGTTTTCACGAATGGTGCCCGAAAATAGTTGTGTGTCCTGTGTTACAAAGCCTATTTGATTACGCAAATCCTCAAAATAAATACTGTTTTCATCTAATCCATTATAAAGAATTTGACCACTGTCAGGTCTGTAAAGCCCCACTAGTAACTTCATCATAGTTGTTTTACCTGAGCCAGAGGGCCCAACAAATGCTATGGTTTCTCCAGCAGTTACTTTAAAGCTAATTCCATTTAGTGCTTTTTGAAGTGCAGTCGGGTGTTGAAAACCTACAGACTCAAACGCTAGTGTTTCAATTTTACCCAATGGAGAAGGGTTGGCGGGAACGGCCTCAGGGGCTTTTTCCATCAAAAGATTAAAATTCTCCAAAGACGTTTGGGCTTCTCGGTATGTCAAAATGATATTGCCAATTTCTTGTAATGGACCAAATACAAAAAAGGAGAAAATTTGCATGGTTACTAACTCGCCAGCATTCATTTCGTCTTTAAACACCAAAAAAAGTAGCATAAAAAGTATAACCTGTCGAAGCGTATTTACAAAAGTTCCTTGCAGAAAACTAATGCTTCTGATCTTTTTGACTTTAGTGAGTTCCAGTCCTAAAATCTTGAAGGTATTTCGGTTGAGTCGGGCTACTTCCTGTTCAGTTAACCCCAAACTTTTGACCAACTCAATATTACGGAGAGATTCTGTGGTAGCGCCAGCCAGAGCGGTTGTTTGGGTTATTATTTTTTTCTGAATTACTTTAACCTTTTGACTAAACTTATTTGAAAAGTACACTAGAAAAAAAATACCTCCGAAGTAAAAAAAAGGTAAACGCCAATCAATGGCTGTGGCATAGATGGCGACAAATACTATCCCAATAAGAACAGGAAACAAAACATTGATAAAGGAGGAAACTAAACGCTCTATGTCTACACGCACTTTTTGAAGTATACTCAAGGTTTCTCCGCTGCGTGCATCCTCAAACTCACGAAACGGCAACTTCATGGCATGCTGAAGGCCCTTTGTAAAAACTGCAGCCCCTAACTTCTGCGTAATCAGATTTAATGTATAATCCTGAAATGCTTTTGCGATTCGACTTACCATTGCCACGGAAACAGAAGCCAGCAGTAAAGCGAATACCCCATAGTGTGGTGCTGCAGTAAAGGAAAAAAAGAATTTTTGATTGGTATATTGATCCCGGTGTTGTGCAAAATGATTGGCAAGGTTGACCAATTTCCCAAAAATTATGGGATCGAAAAGTGAAAATCCAATATTGGTTGCCGATAGGATCAGTACCAGGCTAACCAACCAGCGATGGGGTTTTAAATATCGAAATAAAATTTTCATATCTGCTATTCACTTTATGCAAAGGTCGTTTAAATTGGTGAGATCGTTTTGCCTTTAAGTAAATATCATTTATATGATGTTTCTGAACTGAATAGCTTCTGCGAAATGGGCGGGTAAAATGCTAGCCTGCTGATCCAGATCTGCAATGGTCCTTGCCACCTTTAGCAGTCTGTCCAATACACGCGCTGAGTAGCCAAACTTTATAGCTGCCTTCTCTAAGATTTTTAATCCTTCCTCTTCTATTTTTGATGTAGTATGTATCAATTGTCCATTGGCTTGGGCGTTGCAATAAAAATGCGGTATTGTTTTCCAACGTATAGCCTGGATCTCTCTTGCTTTTTTTATTTTATCCAATGTGGAGAGTAACTTGTTGTTATCGGCATTTACTGTTTGAATCAATTCATTAGCCCCTAACGGTTTTACTTCCACATGCAGATCGATCCGATCCAGTAGTGGACCGGAAATTCGATGTTTGTACCGTTGGATCATCCCTGTTGTGCAAGAGCAAGGGATAGTGGGATGTCCGTGATATCCACAAGGACAGGGATTCATTGCTGCTACCAGTAAAAATGAACAAGGATAATGGCAAGTATGTCCGGCTCTGGCTAAAACAATACATCTTTCCTCCAATGGCTGGCGAAGTGCTTCCAGAACATTTCGCTTGAACTCGGGTAGTTCGTCCAGAAATAATACACCATGATGTGCTAACGAAATTTCTCCGGGTTGCAAGTTTCGGCCTCCACCTATCAAGCCGGCATCTGAAATAGAATGATGCGGATCGCGAAAAGGGCGCTTTCCGGTTAATAATTGTGGATGAATGCCATGCCCTGTTACGGAGTGAATAAGGCTGGTTTCTATGGCCTCCGGGTATGATAACGCGGGAAGTAACAGGGATAAACGTCTTGCCAACATCGTTTTGCCGGCGCCCGGTGCGCCATAGAGAAGTAGATGATGCCCGCCGGCAGCGGCAATTTCCAATGCCCTTTTTGCCAACTCCTGTCCAATAACGGTTTCTTTTATTTCAGTGGTTGCGTTAAATTTTTCCTTTTCCGGAGGCTTGTCTTTTTTTACTATAGCCTTTATTTCAAGTTGCTCACTAAATAATGCCACTATTTCATTGAGATGTGACGCTCCAATTATATCAATGGATCGAATTAAGATGGCTTCTGCAGTGTTTTCAGCAGGTAAAATGACCCCTGTAAATCCATCTTTTTTTGCCTGGAGCGCAATGGGCAGTGCTCCCCGAATAGATCGAATACTGCCATCCAATGCTAATTCTCCCATCAGCAGGTATTTTTGCAGGTCCTCCACCTTTTTTAATTGACCTGATGCCGCTAAAATTCCAATGGCAATAGGAAGATCAAAAGCCGTTCCGCTTTTTCGAATATCTGCCGGCGCCAGATTGATTACCAGTTTGGTTCGGGGAAATTTATAGCCATTGGTCTTAAAAGCACTTTCAATCCGTTCTAAACTTTCTCTTATGGCGCTATCCGGTAGTCCCACCAGGGTGGAAGCCTTGCCGGTCAATAGCCAGTTTACTTCGATATGTATTTTTTTAGCTTCAATGCCAATCAAAGCACTTCCATAGGTTGTCACAAACATGCATGAGTATAGGCGATAGAGTTGGCTAAGTCAAGCAGAAAAAAACGGTTCAACAACGTAAATGCTAAGAACAATATCAGTTCCTTTCGTTAAATACTCAGGATTGGGACTGGCTAGCCCTCCAGATGAATGGAAAATACTATCATGCGACTTTGAATTCGATCGATGACATTGGAGAATTGTAAATCCTGGTCGCGTGAATGAATGTTTCTGACACCATTACTGATTTTTATTTCTGGGGAGAAAATAAAAGTGGGAAAGAAAAAATTGAAACCAATGCCCAATTCAGGACCCCAGTCATTTTTTTCAATTTTGACAAGCTGTTCGGCTCGTTTGGCTCTTGCATTGCTGGCCATATCGATATCTCCCTTAATGCCCGCAAGCGTGTAGACCCTAAAATTTCCGATTCGATCACTCTGAAATTTAATATGCAAGGGAAAAGACATGGTAACCGATTCCACTTTCTTTACTACTTCTGTTTGATTATCGGATGCGGGATCCGGATAACGTAAAACATATTTAATACTTCGATCAACAAAAAATAATTGGGGATTAAAGCGAAATTGAAAATGATCAGAAAGCCGGGCAGTTGCGGATAGCCCCAATGAAGCGCCACCTGTATTGTTGGGCTCTGCCACTAATACACTGTCGGATTGTAAAAAAGCAGAATGAAAACTGGTATGAAATCGTGAGCTATTTCCACCTATGGTAATGCCAAAATAATAGGGCTTGCTGTCATGTTCGCTCAGGTTTATTTCTATCCTGCTGGTATTGTACTGCGCCATCGCCGTTTGTACAAACAGTGATGCCATGCCTATGGCGATGCTAATTATTTGCTGGCGGTATAGATGCAACATATTCCAAATGTCAGGGGTTGAAAAGACGCGTCTGTATAGCCAGTCTCTTTGAGTAAATAAATAAAGTGCTCTCTGTCGGGAAAAGCATTGGTTGAACGATTAAGATAGGTATAGGCATGATGATCTGTTCCAAATAATCTTGCCAATATCGGCGCTATTCCTTTCATATATGTGTTATAGCAAAAACGAATCAATGGGTTTCGTGGGGTTGAAAATTCGAGGATCAATACTTGTCCATCAGGTTTAAGTACACGATGCATTTCGGAAAGTCCTGCCAGTAAATTTTCAAAATTTCTGACACCGAAAGCTACCGTTACAGCATCAAACGTGTTAGCCGGAGCATTTATTGTTTCGGCATCACCTTCCTGCAGCTCAATTGTTGATTGGAGCCCCTTGCGCAAAATTTTTCTTTTTCCCGCTGCGAGCATGCCTGAGGAAATATCAATACCCGTAATATGTGCCCCTTTATGCATAGCAGAGGCCATGAGCGCAAAATCTGCGGTTCCGGTTGCTACATCCAAGATATATTTTGGTTGCTTTGCCTTAAGTTTTCGCAAGGCTGCTTTTCTCCATTGTCGATCAATTCGGCCGGAAAGAATTCGATTCATGAAGTCGTACCGACCCGCGATCCGGTCAAACATGTTCGCTACTTGCTTTTTTTTGGGCAATATTGAATGCTGTTCGGGTGTAATAGGGTCGTGGGGTAGCGGCATTTCGCAAATGTACGAGGAGCCGTGCAGAACTTGATTCCTTGTTGATTGCAATGAAAATGGTTACTTCGTGTATGCAAATGAAAGAGCCTACTCTACAAGCCAAATACCTAATCAGCAGTGAAACGCATAAGCAATGCCCGATTGCCGATAAACCGGAGTATGCATTCATTGGCAGAAGTAATGTAGGCAAATCTTCTTTGATCAATTTGTTAACGGGTGCGGCAAAGTTGGCCAAAACTTCTGCTACACCTGGTAAAACTCGTTTGATAAACCACTTTGAAGTGATAGATACCGATAAAACAAAATGGTATTTGGTCGATTTACCTGGTTATGGATATGCGGCTACTGTTTCTCAAAAAGCGCGACGCAATTGGGGAAATATGATCGAGTCATATATTCGAAAAAGAGAGAATCTGCAAAATTTATTTGTAGTAATAGACAGTAGGCATACACCTCAGGCTATTGACCTTGAATTTATTCATCAATTGGGGGAGTGGCAGGCTCCATTCAGTCTTGTTTTTACCAAAACTGATAAAAATAAACCGGGTGCCACTCAACGAAACCTAGCCTTGTTTTCCAGTCGTTTGCTTGAAGAGTGGGAAATCCTCCCTCGGATTTTTCTAACCTCTGCAGTTGCAAAAGAAGGCCGAATTGAGTTGCTGCGTTACATACGCAGCCTGCATCAGTCAAAGAGCAAAGGGCGTTAGCTCACCATTTTGTTAGCACAGCTGGTGCTGGCAAAGGCCTCAGGTTTTGCCTTGAACGCAAAACCCATTCCCAGGATATAACCCATGGCTTCACGCAGGGCAGCATTGCTTTTGAATTGGGGATTGGTATTGATATCAGCATGCACTTCCATGTCAACATCGTACTGGGTAAAGAGCGAACACAGTAGATGTGCCACTTCGATGCTCTTGGTTACTTCTGCCAACATTCGTTCTTTAATGGTGAAAGATTGACGGGTTTTTTCATTATGGATGAACATAAAACCACCTTTCCCCTCTCGGAGAAAAACAATTACAGTTGCAAACTCTGTTTCTTTTCCTTTTATTTGAGAGTCGGAGCCGATACATACCTTTAAACGATATCCAAGTTTTGTTTCCCTGAGAATAGCGGCTTTTACGGCTTCAAAAATGGGAAGTTCTACCGGATCGCCGTTGAATTTTCTCCATCGCATATTTTTTCTGTTTTCCCAATTTACGCGCTTAATCAATCTTTATTGACTGAACAAGCATTAAGATATACACAGCCTGTGCAAAGGGTTGTGAATGGGCCAACACCCAAATTCAATACTGGCCAGTTCGGAGCAGGACCAATGTACAAGCTTCCATCGTTGCGATTCCTGCTTCTTGGGCCAGTAATTGGAGCTCTTTATTTTCTGTACCTGGATTGAAAATGATTCGCTGTGGATGCAACTTTAACAGGTAATTGTAATAAGGTTTTTGTTTCTCAGGAGAGAGATATAAAGTAACAGTGTGGAGCTCGGTTGGATAGATCAATGCTGTTTCAATCGGCGTCTTACCTATTACGCCCTTACGAGCTCCAATGGCACAAACTGGATGTTGATAAAATTGGAGGTCTTTGATAGCTTGATTACTATGCCGGTCTTCCTTCACTGAAGCGCCCAATACAAGGGTAGATCTTGAGATGCTCATAGGGTAAAGCTACGTCAATCAAAAAAAGGAAATGCAAGCCTGTTGAATCCTTTAGCAATATCCTTTGCTGAAATAGCAGCTGCTTTGTTAGGCCCTGCTACTGTATTAAACTTTAAAGAAAAAGTTGAATAGGGTTCTCCAAAAATTTCTTGACAGTTTGCAAAAACGCAGCTCCGGATGCCCCATCCACACTACGATGATCGCAACTCAATGTTACTTTCATGACTTGTGTAACTGCAAACCCATCTGTCTTTCGAATTACTTTTTCGCTGATACGACCTACTGCCAGCATACAACTGTCTGGTGGATTGATGATGGCGGTAAATTCATCAATATCCATCATGCCCAGATTAGAGATGGTGAAAGTATTTCCCGTGAATTCGTTGGGTTGCAATTTTTTACTCTTGGCCTTGGCGGCAAGTTCCTTTGCCTCTGCCGCAATTTGAGGTAATGTTTTGTTATCCGCAAATCGTACCACAGGGACTATAAGTCCATCTTCAAGGGCTACGGCAACACCAACATGCACATGGTGATATCTTCTGATCTTATCGCCAAGCCAGGAAGCGTTAACAGCTGGATGTTGACGAAGCGCCAATGCAACCGCTTTAATCACAAAATCGTTAAAACTAACCTTGACAGGGCTTACTTCATTTAATTGTGTTCGGGCAGCAATAGCCTGGTCCATATTTATCTCCATCTTGAGATAAAAATGAGGAGCTGAAAATTTGCTTTCGGCCAACCGACGGGCAATCACGCCACGCATTTGTGAGTTAGGCGTATCGGTATATCCCTCTTTGGTTTGTCCCGCATATGCGGGTGCCACACTAGCTATAGTCGTGGGTTGTCCACCCATTTGAACATTGTCCAGATCCGCCTTTATTATTCTACCCCCATCGCCACTGCCATGCAGGGAGGAAAGATCTACTCCTTTGTCCTGGGCAATTTTTTTGGCCAATGGGGAGGCTTTTATTCTTCCGTTAGGAGTAGCTGTTGTAGCATCTGCTGCGATTACTGGGGATGAAATCACAGAAGCAGACGAACTTGTTGCTGTTTGTGCAGTTGCGGTTGTGGGTGCAGAAGTGCCGGCAATTACTCCCACCTCCATCGTGTCGCTCAGGCGTGGCATTAAAACCACTTCATCCATTTTTGATAAATCCAGTGTGCTGGAGGGGGCAGGGGAATTAGTAGTTGTAGCAGCGGGAGCACTTGATGTAGTAGAGGAAGGTACCGGGGCTGCTGCGACGGGCGTATTCAGTAAGTAAGAAATATCCTCGTTTTCATTTCCAATAATAGCCAGCAAGCCATTAACCTGGATCTTGGATCCTTTATTGCCACCAAGATGCAACAGTACTCCATCTTTGTAACTTTCGAGTTCCATGGTGGCTTTATCTGTTTCTACTTCTGCGAGCAGATCGCCTTTCTTTACTTGGTCTCCAACCTTTTTATGCCAGGCAGCGATAACTCCTTCAGTCATCGTGTCACTGAGTCTCGGCATGAGGATCACTTCGGCCATTCCCAACTAAATTTTATGCCGAAATTAAGATAAAATAAGGGATTAGTAATCCAGGTCAAGCTTCAATCGTTCTTTCAATTCCTGGATCAGCGGGTAACGCTTAATCAATTCCTGATAACGCTCTTTGGAGCTCAGGGTTCCCTCAGAGGGAAGGGGGGCCCCTTTTTGTTCATCGGTAATAACACTGAACTGGAGGTTTTTATTTGCCAATCTCTCTTTTAGGAAAGCGTACAGTTTATTTCTTTCTTGTTCAATAAACCGCTGTTCGATATTATTGGCCGTTATTACTTCAAAACTGGTAGCATCAATAATGAGCAAGTTTGCCGAGTCAAAAGGTTGAGCAGCCGGATTTTTTGCGTCTTTAAGCTGTTGCGTGTATAGCTGCCAAGCCTTTTGTAAAGAAGATTCCTCAAGCTGTTTTTCTTCTACTGATCCAGGCCCACCGGTTTGCTTGAATTGTTCTCGGATTTTGGATAGGGCGCTGAGTCTTGGAGAGCCGGGTTGGCCTTTTTTTTCATTGGGAACGGAGTGAATTGGCTCAACAGGTGTTTCTATCACCAATTTGGCACTTGCAGAAGTAGTGATTATTGGGTTAACCGGAGCGGGGGCTACAGATTTTGTAGACGACACTGGGGAATAAGGAAGAATGGGACTGACCCTAAATCCGATAGGGGATTCAACTATTTTTTTTTTTGAGAGAGTTGGCTCTCCTGATGTTATGCGCAGGGCCTGCTCCAGGTAACAAATTTTTATCAGCGTCAATTCTACAAACAATCTTTTATTGCGCGCGGCCTTATAGTTTAGTGCTGCTTCATTCAATATATTCAACAAACTCACCAACACAGGGGGGGAACAGGCTTTTGCCGTTTCCTTGTATTTGTCTTTGAAGGATTCTACCACATCCAATAAAGCTATGGTCTTTGCATCCTGACAAACCAGTAAGTTTCGTGCAAACTCAGCCATGCCATTGATAAATAAATCGCCTTCGAATCCTTTTTGATTGATTTGATCGTACAATAAAAGTGCCTGCGCAAGATCCTGGGTTTGCAGGCAATGAATGAAGCGGAAATAATAATCTTCATCCAAAATATTTAAGTGTTCTACTGTTTGTGTGTAATCTACCGATCCATTGGTGAAACTGACAATTTTATCCAGCAAACTAAGGGCATCCCGCATGCACCCTTCACTTTTTTGTGCAATGATCTGTAAAGCGGGTCTTTCTGCCTTGATTTTTTCTTTTTTGCAAATACCTTCAAGATGTGCTACGGTATCTGCAGTGGTTATTCTTTTAAAATCAAAAATCTGACAACGACTGAGAATGGTAGGAAGTATCTTATGTTTTTCTGTAGTAGCCAGAATAAAAATAGCATAGGGTGGGGGCTCTTCTAATGTTTTTAAGAATGCATTAAAGGCAAGCGTAGAGAGCATGTGTACCTCGTCAATCACATATACCTTATATCGACCTCCTTGCGGGGTAAATCGAACCTGTTCGGTAAGCGTGCGAATATCATCCACAGAGTTATTGGAAGCTGCATCCAGCTCAAAATAATTGATAGAACCACTCTCTCTAAAAGACACACAGCTACTACATTGATTACATGCTTCACCCTCTTTGGTGGGATTTTGGCAGTTGATCGTTTTGGCCATAATACGGGCACAGGTGGTCTTACCTACTCCTCGGGGTCCGCAAAATAAAAATGCATGTGCCAGCTGCTGATTTCGAATTGCATTTTTTAATGTGGTTGTAACATGCTCCTGTCCCACAACCGAATCAAACAGCTGTGGCCTGTACTTACGGGCAGAAACTATAAAACGATCCATGTTCGCAAGATAAGAAACTCAACAGTCAAATAAGCGGTTATAAAATTGGATGTCTTTCAAAAGGCAACGTAGGGTCAAATTGATAACGCCAAGTAATCAGCTGCCTGGTCATGTAGGTGTCTCCAAGCCCTGTTGCAACATTGATCATTTTTGGATGAAAATCGCCAATCCACTGTAGTTCGTAATAATTATATTTATGTAAGGCCTGCACAACAAACTTGGCCTCATTGATCATGAACGCATCAATTCCCTTCTTCTGAAACTCGGGTACAACGCCAAAAATAATTCCCGTAAATCGTCTGTTGGGCTTTGTCCACCTGATCCATAAAAATTTAAGTTTACTCAACAACCCAAACTGACCATTTAGGTATTTGAACCACTGATTCAGGTCCGGAATATTTATAAAAAATCCTATGGGCTGATCATGATAATAGGCAAACCATACAATTTTTTCGTCCATCACAGGTTTCATTTTTCTAAACATGGCTATGGCAAAATCCTTGCTGATCTCCTTTAGTCCACCATGCCCTGCCCAGGCACTATTGTATACCACTGAAAAGTCAACGGCAAACTTGTCTAATGCTTTTTTTGTGACATGTACTGCTTTGAAACCCGGATCTAATTTTACTGACGCATGGCGCTCAATCAGTTTTTGACTGATTTCTCTGGTGGGATCTAGCCCATAACAATATTGGTAAAAGAAAGGTTGAAAACCATATCCTTCAAAAAGGCAGCGATAGTAAGGTTTACTATAACTCATGCAATAAAGAGGAGGCTGGAACCCTTCCACGATTAATCCCCACCATCGGTCCCTTTCTCCGAAATTGATGGGGCCATCCATGGCGCCCATTCCTTTTGCAACCAGCCATTTACGTGCTGTATCAAATAGCAGGTTGGCCGCTGCCTGGCTCTCTATACAATCAAAAAATCCTATTCCACCTACGGGAAACCGGTCGCCTTTTGTCCGGTATTTTTTATTGATAAATGCTGCAATTCGTCCAATTAAATTCCCTTGTTGATCTTCCAGCACCCAGCGAATGGCTTCCCCAAATCGAAAAGCCTTGTTTAGAGCCGGATCAAACACTTCATTTACATCTTTGTCAAGTGGACGAATGTAGTTTGGATCGCCCTTGAACAAGGTTGCATTAACTTTTAAAAAATCCGCCTGGTCTCTTCGATTTATTATCTCCCGCATTCGCATGAGGCAAATGTAGGAAAGAGGGTCCGGCCAATCGTGATTTCAATGGGTCGGTTCTTGTCAATTTTTCTTTTCATTTTTTCCCTGCGCGCCCCTACCTTTGCGGCCTGAAATCGCGGGGTCAATCGGACTCTGAAAAAAATCTTAAAAAATGGCTATAACTGGTAAAGTCAAACAGGTAATCGGAGCTGTTATCGACGTGCAATTCGATGGCAAACTTCCTGAGATCTACAACGCGTTGGAATTAAAAAAAGAGAATGGTGATTCGCTGGTACTTGAGGTACAGCAACACCTTGGAGAAGACAGTGTTCGTACTATCGCAATGGACGGAACGGAAGGTTTGGTAAGAGGTATGACCGTGGTAGACACCGGCAAGGCAATTGCAATGCCAACCGGCGAAGGAATCAAGGGTCGTTTGTTTAACGTGACTGGGGACCCTATCGATGGATTACCTGCAGTGACCAAGGAAAACGGACGCCCAATCCACAACCAACCCCCTCCATTTGACAATTTAAGTACTGCCAGTGAGGTGCTTTATACCGGGATCAAAGTAATTGACTTGATCGAGCCATACGCAAAAGGGGGTAAGATTGGACTGTTTGGTGGAGCAGGGGTAGGTAAAACGGTATTGATCCAGGAATTGATCAACAATATTGCAAAAGCTTATTCAGGATTATCCGTTTTTGCCGGTGTGGGTGAACGTACACGTGAGGGGAATGACCTCATGCGTGAAATGATTGAGGCTGATATCATGAAATATGGAGATGCATTCAAGCATAGTATGAAAGAAGGCGGTTGGGATTTGAGTAAGGTTGACATGAATGAACTTGCTGAATCAAAAGCTACTTTCGTGTTTGGACAGATGAATGAACCCCCGGGGGCTCGTGCTCGGGTGGCACTCTCCGGATTGACCATTGCAGAATATTACCGTGATGGAGATGGGCAAGGGAAAGGGCGTGATATCTTATTTTTCGTTGACAACATCTTCCGTTTTACACAAGCGGGCTCTGAGGTATCTGCTTTATTGGGTCGAATGCCCTCTGCGGTGGGTTACCAGCCAACGCTTGCTACCGAAATGGGTATCATGCAAGAGCGAATCACTTCAACTAAAAATGGCTCTATTACTTCCGTTCAGGCTGTTTACGTACCCGCGGATGACTTAACTGACCCCGCCCCTGCAACTACTTTTGCTCACTTAGATGCTACCACGGTATTGTCTCGTAAAATTGCTGATTTGGGAATATACCCTGCCGTAGACCCATTGGATTCAACATCACGGATTCTTACTTCACAAGTGGTAGGTGACGCACACTACAATTGTGCTAACCGTGTAAAGTCCATGCTACAGCGTTACAAAGAATTACAAGATATCATTGCTATCCTGGGTATGGATGAGTTGAGCGAGGAGGACAAAATGGTCGTGTCTCGCGCTCGTAAAGTACAACGTTTCTTGTCCCAGCCTTTCCATGTGGCAGAAGCCTTCACCGGATTGAAAGGAGTGTTGGTACCCATTGAGGAAACAATTCGCGGATTTAACATAATCATGGATGGAGAAGTAGACGGTTATCCTGAAGCAGCTTTCAATCTGGTAGGTACCATAGACGACGCCATTGAAAAGGGTAAAAAATTATTGGAACAAGCAAACGCGTAAACTGAACGGATATGACAGTTGAAATTCTGACACCTGAAAAAAAATTATTTAGTGGCGATGCCTATGGCGTGCAAATGCCGGGTCTCACTGGATCATTTGAAGTGTTGGAAAAACATGCACCTCTAATTAGTGCCCTTCAAGCAGGAACCATCAAAGTGCTGCGCGACAAGCAAAACGATCTGGCTCGATTTTCCATCCATGGCGGATTTGTGGAAGTGTTGAACAACCGAGTTACGGTATTAGTAGAAGGCGGATCGGAATTATAATAATAACCGTATTGAATTTGCGAACCCTTGTTGAAAAACAGGGGTTTTTTTGTACGTTAAAAAAATGTGAATGCCCGATAATATTTTCGATCACTGCTCAAGGAGGTTGTATTTTTATCCCTTGTGAAAAAGGTATTTGCTCCCATCACACTGCTGATCAGCCTTTCTTTAATGGGTATCATTCTTATTCAGGTTTCCTGGATCAAGAACATGGTTTTATTACGTGAAGAACAGATCAAGCACCGGGTAGGAGAAGCCGCAATGTTGGTCGCGGAGCAGCTTGTAGACATTCCTAATTCCTACATACCCGGTACTTCACATAAAAAAAGGGGGTTAATTGAAGGCCTGGGATGGGATTTTTTTGTATCCCCAACTGTGGCAAGTCGACACACTACCGCTGAAATACAGAAACGTTTTGAAAAGGCCTTTTGGCAATATGATCTGAAGGGTGTTTCTTTTGAATTTGGAATTGCTACATTGGGCCCTCTTGGAAATAACCTATTTGAAAAAACCTCTCCCCGGTTTTTTCAGGTATTTGAGGATACCATCCATAACTATTTTACAATACGAGGCTTGCGTCAACCTGCTACAACGGGTCTCATGGGAGAAGCTATTGGGGTCAACGAGTTACTGTTTGTGGCAGTTCCCGGGATCGAGGATATTGTACTTCGTTCATTACGCTGGAATATTGCCGCCTCAATTTTATTTACCCTGGCTATTTTAGCTGTCTTTTACTTTACCATTCGCACGATGATCCGGCAGAAAAAAATCGGTGAAATGAAAACCGATTTCATTAACAATATGACGCACGAATTTAAAACGCCATTAGCTACTATTTCCTTAGCGGTAGACGCCATGCAAAATGAAAAGGTTGTCCAAGATCAACATAAAATGCGCTACTTCAGTGATATTATCAAGGAAGAGAACTTGCGAATGAATAAACAGGTGGAAACTATTTTAAAAGCTTCAAAATTTGATAAAGGTGAGGTGCAGCTGAATTTAAAACCCATTGCAGTTCATGCCTTAATACAAAACGTAGTAGATAATTTTAAATTACAACTTGACCACACCGGGGGGCATATCAATTTATTCCTGAAGGCAACCAGCGATAAAGTAGAGGCGGATGAGGTCCATCTTTTCAATTTGCTGACTAATTTGATAGACAATGCTATCAAATTTGCCAAGGAGCAAGTGCCTCCCCAAATACAGATTGAAACTAGTTGTAGGGGACGATTTATCCAACTTCGCGTGGAAGACAATGGCATAGGGATGAACCGAGATACTTTAAAACGAATTTTTGAGAAATTTTACAGAGCACATACCGGCAATCGTCACAATGTAAAAGGCTTTGGCCTTGGGCTTAGCTATGTGAAAAGTGTCACAGAGGCCATGGGTGGAAAAATACATGCGGAGAGCACAGTTGGCAATGGCAGTCTCTTTATTTTAGAGCTACCGTTGCATATGGTTAAGTAATAGGATCATACCTCCATAGCAAACTACTATCTCCATAGCTCAAAAAACGATAGTCGTTTTTCAGGGCATGACTATATATTTTTTTCCAATCATCGCCAACCAGCGCTGCAACTAATAATAATAAAGTTGAGCGGGGCTGATGAAAATTGGTAATTAGTCCACTACTTGTTTTGATAGTATAACCGGGGGCAACCAATAAACCAGTTTGTGTAACCAGTCGATCTAGCTTTCTTATTTCCATCCATTGAATGAGGTTATCCAGTGCTTCTTGAACTGAAATGGACGCTGTGTTCAAATGATAAGGTTCCCATTGTGATAATGTGGGGACTGAATCAGCATGCGCATTCATTATTTTTACACCCATCCAATACAGCGACTCTAATGTCCGTAACGAGGTGGTTCCCACTGCCAACAAAGGTTGATGCACACGCATTCGCCAGGTCTTTAAAAATTCCAAGGATGCTTCTATCCACTCATAATGCATCTGGTGCTCCGATAGTGTCAAGGCTTTCACTGGCTTAAACGTTCCGGATCCCACATGTAAAATCACTTGTGCTCTAGCTATTGAGCGCCTGTCTAACGCTTGCATGATTGCCGGTGTAAAATGCAAACCCGCAGTGGGTGCTGCTACCGATCCTTCTTTTGTTGCATATACGGTTTGATAGCGGGAAGCATCAGTTGCAACAGCTTCTCTTTTTAAGTAGGGGGGTAATGGCGTTTGACCAAACACGGCTAGTATTTCAGCAAACGTATAGTACGCAGGCCGCCAGGAAAAAGAAAGCACAAATGAATCTTGCTCCTTTTTTTTTAGTTCCACATTTAATTGAATACCCTCTTTTTCTTGTGTGAGAACTGTTCCCTTTTTCCATTTAGAAGCACCTCCTACCAGACAATGAATCAAAACAGCCTGTGTGTTGGAAAGTGCTTGGTGCATATCTCCCAACTCCGCTATGGGTTCCAAACAAAAAACTTCAATGCGACCTCCTGTATTTTTTTCAAAAATCAATCTGGCCGGAACCACTTTGGTTTCATTGAAAACAAGCCAGGTATTGGATGGAATTTCATTGGGCAACTCTTGAAAACAATGATCTGAAATTTGTTCATTCTTGAATTGTAACAAACGGGACTGATCCCTATTCTCCAAGGGATAGGCCGCAATTTTTTCCGCGGGAAGCGGGTAATCAAACGCTGCAATCTGCAGATTGCGGGGATTGGCACTCATACAACTAACTGTTGTGGGCTGCAAATGTCGGAAAAATTGGCATTTTTTGGGCCAGGCACTGCTTATCCACAGCTATCCACAGGTAATTAACATCTAAAACTGGGATAATATATTCCCACCTAATGAAATCCTTTACTACAAAGGATTTCAGCTTATTACGTATTGGGGATAAATATAGAATATTAAAAAATTAGTTCAAGGTGGGAAAAAGTGTTATTTTGTGTCAATAACTGAAAAAAAACTATTCAAATCACTGATAATGATAGGTTTCCTTGGAGAATTTGAGGCTACACTGGACGCAAAGGGGCGTTTTCTTCTTCCTGCCGGTTTTAAGAGGCAGGTGGCTGAAGAGGAATTGAACCGCTTTGTGATCAACCGTGGTTTTGAACAGTGTTTGGCTCTCTACACTTTAAAAGAGTGGGAGCCTCTTTTTGAGAAAATTAAGGGGCTGAATGAGTTTGACCCAAAGCAACGCGAATTCAGAAGAGCTTTTTTAAATGGTGCCACGTTTGTGGAACCAGACACGGCTGGAAGAATTCTGCTTCCGCCAAACCTAAAGGCATATGCTGGACTTGAGAAAGACATTGTCATTGCAGCTGCCGGCAACAAAATGGAAATCTGGGATAGTAATAAGTACAAAAAGTTCTTTGACTCCTTTTCTTCTGATGCTTTCAGTGATTTGGGAAAGGGTGTGATGGGAGGTGGAAACTTGAATTGATAGTAAGCGGTGCAGTCAGCGTATCACATACCCGTTCTGCTCCGTGAAGTAATTGAAGCACTTGACATCCGACCTGATGGCGTGTATGTGGATTGCACGTTTGGTGGTGGAGGACATGCAAAAGCTATTCTTGAAAAGCTAGGACCCACTGGCAAATTGATTGCCTTTGATCAGGATGAAGATGCCCGCAGAAACCTTCCCACAGACGCAAGAGTATTGTTTGTGCCTGAAAACTTCCGACATATGCAACGATTTCTTCGATTGCACAAGATCAAAGCGGTGGATGGGTTGTTAGCGGACCTTGGGGTTAGCAGTCATCAACTTGATGCAGGGGAGCGTGGGTTTTCAACTCGGCATGATGCAGCGTTGGATATGCGAATGGACCGTCGTTTATCCCTAACGGCCTATGAAATCGTGGAGACCTACAGCGAGCAAGCACTGCATAAACTTTTTGAAAAGTTTGGTGAAGTGACCAATGCAAAAACACTGGCGCGAACCATTGTACACGTAAGACAATCGCACTCACTACAAACCATTGAGGGGTTTAAGCAAGCCCTGCACGAAGCAGTAAAGGGAAATCCAAATAAATACTTTGCCCAGGTATTTCAGGCTTTACGTATAGCGGTCAATGACGAGATGGGAGCACTTCAAGAGCTGTTGACGCAATTGCCAGCCATTATCAAAACCGGCGGACGCGCTGTGATTATCACTTTTCATTCAGGAGAAGATCGAGTGGTTAAACAATTTTTTAAACGGGGTTCATTGAAGGATTTACCTGACAATCCTTTTATTTCTGCTCCAGTGCAACAACAATGGAAATTGACGTATAAAAAACCGTTAGTGGCCAGTAAAGAGGAACAACTGCAAAATTTACGCTCCCGTAGTGCAAAGCTTCGGGTTGCAGAAAAATGTTGAGTATCGATAAAACATAACATGTCAACAGAAAAAAAAATAGACGCCAATAAACCCAACTGGAAACGCTTGCTGAATTACCATTCCATTGTGCAGCAAGTTCCTTTTTTATTGTTTCTGGCCATCTTGGCTGTTTGCTACATCTATAACGGGCATTATGCTAATAAGACTATTCGGGATATTAACAAAACAGAGCGAGCCGTGAAGGAGTTGAGTTATGAATACAAAACAATGAAGGGTGAACTGCTTGCAAGTAGCAAGCAAAGTGAGTTAATGAAGGCCGTTGAGCCTTTGGGATTGAAGGAATTGATCGTGCCTCCAATAATATTGGTAGACAGTAGTCAATCAAAAGCTGAATAAAAAAAATGGAAGTAAAACGGGACATATTGTGGAGAGTGTATCTCTCATTCATCGGACTAACACTATTAGGAGGGTTGGTGATGGGCAGGGCATTTTATATTCAGCGATTTGAGGGCGCTTATTGGCGCAAGATGAGTGACAGTCTTCACCAGCGCTTTGTTACGCTCGACGCACAGCGGGGAACCATCTATAGTGAGGATGGACAGTTTCTCAGCACTTCTATTCCCACTTTTGATATCTATTTAGATCTCCGCGCAGATGGCTTGAGAGAGAAAAAGGGAAAACGTTTCAAAGAGAATATTGATTCCTTCGCACTTGCATTAGCGGGTTTATTTAAGGATAAATCTGCTGCTACCTATCGAAAGGATATTGTTAAAGCATGGGAAAAGAAATCCAGGTACTACCCGCTCAAAAAGAAGCTCAGCTTTGCTCAATATAAATTATTCAGAGAGTTGCCCTTGGTTCGTTTAGGGCCTAACCGGAGTGGAGTGATCGTGGAGACAAACAGCAAGCGCTTGGTTCCATTTGGACTTTTAGCTGGACGCACCATTGGCCTTTCAAGAGAATACCTGACCAGTGATGGAAAAGTGAAAAAGCAAAATGTAGGCATAGAAAAAAGCTTTGATACCATTCTTAGTGGAAGAGAGGGGCAAAAGTTGGTTCGATTTGTGGCAGGCGGAGCGGCCATTCCTATTGCTGGCTATGAAACAGAACCCGAACATGGTAAAGACGTTTATACCACATTGGATTTGCGCTTGCAGGAAATAACAGAAACAGCATTGATGCGGATGATGTTGCAAAGCGAAGCGTTGTACGGAACAGCCATTGTTATGGAGACCGCTACCGGTAAGATCAAGTCTATTGCCAACTTAGGCCGCCGTTCGGATGGCAGTTATTGGGAGGATGACAATTATGCCTTACGAAATACCGAGCCGGGCTCTACTATTAAGTTGGCCACTTTGTTAGCTGTTTTGGAAAAGGGTAGCAGCAAAATTTCAGACCAGGTGGAAATTGGAAATGCGGGAAAAGCCATGGTGGGCCCTAAACTTGTCTATGACGCAGAGCGTTCTCCGAAACCCTTTTTAAGCGTGCAAGAATGTTTTTCTCATAGTTCAAACATTGGCATGAGCAAGTTGGCGTTGAAAGCTTTTGGGAAAAATCCAACAGAGTTAAAAGAGTACTTACATCGCTATCAACTGGATACTCGCTCTTCTATTGACTTGAATGATGTGACTCGTCCTCGAATGGCACCACTAAATGAAAAAGGCAGCTCATTGGGCAATATGTTGTGGATGAGTTTTGGTTATGCCCTTCAGGTAAGCCCCTTACATACACTCACTTTATATAACGCAGTAGCTAACGAAGGAACAATGATGAAGCCTTATTTGGTGAGTCGTATTCAGCAAGGGGGAATTGTTTTGAAAGAGCATACTCCTACTATTTTGGAAAGTCAACTTTGCAGACCTGATGTGCTAACTGCCGCGCGAGCTTCAATGGAATCTGTGACTATGGAAGGAACTGCACGACGTGCATTTGAAGGAATGCCTTTTTCAGTAGCTGGTAAAACAGGTACTGCATTGGTAGCAGATGGGCCAATAAAATATAAGGACCGTGTATATCAAGCCTCCTTTGTAGGATATTTCCCTGCAGATCGGCCTCAATATTCATGCATTGTGGTGGTTCGCACTAAACCCTTTGCTGCTTCTCGCTACGGAGCAACTGTTGCGGCGCCTGTATTCCGAGAAATTGCACTGAAGTCATATGCACTATATGTAGAAAGAAAAGATGCTTCTAAAGTTGAAACAAAACGGGATAGTTCCATTTATTATTATGCCGGGTACGCTCCTGATATTCAAAAAATTTATCGTACGCTTTCCATGGGATACACTGATTCCATACAACAGCAGGATTGGGGCAGGGCTTATGCAGAAAATGGCAGATCCGTAGTAAAGGCACAACCTATACGAAATAAGGTGATGCCGAATGTAAAAGGCATGGCATTACGAGATGCCTTGTTCTTATTGGAGAACATGGGTGTGCGTGTATCGGTGATCGGGAAAGGAAAAATAAGGACACAGTCTATTCCGCCAGGGACTGCCGTAGACAGGCCCTTACAAATAGTGCTGGAATTAAGTTGAAAGTAAAATGAACATGAAACTGAACCAATTGTTGCAGGGGATCAGCACTATAGCAGTGCAGGGATCGACGGATATCATTATCCGTTCGATCACTACGGATTCGCGACAAGTGAAAGGGGGGACATTATTCATAGCCGTTCGAGGAACACGACTGGACGGACATGCGTTCATTGAAAAAGCAATTGAAGCGGGCGCCATTGCCGTATTGTGTGAAGAAAAGCCCAATGTTGTATCAACGACAGCTTGGGTGCAGGTGGACAACACGGCAATAATAGCCGGAAAATTAGCCGCCTGTTTTTTCGGAGAACCCAGCACGTTTATGAAAGTGATTGGCGTAACGGGAACCAACGGAAAAACAACTATAGCCACCTTGCTATACAAACTTTTTACAAGTCGAGGATATACCTGTGGTTTGATCAGTACGGTCGAGAATAGAATTGGAAAAGTTAGCATTGCCTCCACGCATACTACACCTGATCCAATTGCGCTGCAAGCATTACTCAGTGAAATGAAGCAAGCAGGATGTACACATGTGTTCATGGAAGTTAGCTCTCACGCTATTCATCAACACAGAATTGCTGGTTTACTATTTGCCGGGGGTGTATTTAGTAATATAACCCATGATCATTTGGATTACCATCAAACCTTCGAAGCTTACGTAGAGGTCAAGAAATCATTCTTTGATCACTTGAGTGCTCAGGCTTTTGCCGTAAGTAACGCAGATGACAAGCGTGGCAAGATAATGCTCCAGGACACACCGGCTAAAAAAATTTACTATGCGTTAAAAACAATGGCCCATCACAAAGGCAAGATCTTGGAGAATAGCCTGACTGGATTACAACTGGACATTGACAATGTACAAGTTCATTTTCGATTAATAGGCAGTTTCAATGCCTATAATCTGTTAGCCGTTTATGCTGCAGCACTTGCACTTGGTTTAGAAAAAACAGCTGCGTTAACCACGTTAAGCGAGTTGATGGGTGCACCAGGACGGTTTGAATGTATGGCTTCACCTATAGAAAACATAATGGTCATAGTTGATTATGCTCATACGCCAGATGCTTTATTGAATGTATTGAGCACTATCAAACAATTCAGAAAACCGAATCAGCTCATTACTACGGTTACAGGTTGTGGAGGAGATCGGGATAAAACCAAGCGACCCTTAATGGCTGCTGTGGTTTGCGCGCATAGCGATCGAGTGATTTTTACAAGCGATAATCCACGCAGTGAAGATCCTGCGGCCATTTTAGGGGATATGGAACTAGGCATTCCTGCTGCAGATCGAAAAAAGTATATCCCCATTTTAAATAGGGGAGAAGCGATTAAAACAGCTTTGGTCTTATCCCGCCAGCAGGATATCATTTTGGTTGCTGGTAAAGGACATGAGACCTATCAGGAAGTAAAGGGGGTCAGGGAATATTTTGATGATCGGGAAACGGTTCGAAACTGGATTAATAAACTAAGCAAGTAAAAGAAGCAATATGCTCTATCATCTGTTTGATTGGCTAAATGAAGAAGGAATTCGATTTCCGGGAAGTCGTGTCTTTGATTTTATCACGTTTCGCACGGCGCTGGCCATTTTACTTTCTCTTTTTATTACGCTGGTATATGGCAAGAAACTTATTCTCTTTTTACAGCGTCACCAAATTGGAGAAAGTATTCGCGAGGAGGGGTTGGCAGGTCAGGCCAGTAAAAAGGGGACGCCTACCATGGGAGGTATCATCATCATCCTGGCTATATTAATTCCCACCTTATTACTTGCTGATTTGACAAAAGTGTATGTGCAATTAATGATTGTAAGTACTATTTGGATGGGTGGTATTGGGTTTATCGATGATTACCTGAAGTTGAGAAGTAAGCGTTTAATGCAGGAAAAGGGAGAAGAGTACAAAAAGTCAAATACAGATGGGTTAGCTGGTTGGGTTAAAATACTTGGTCAAGTTGGGCTAGGACTTACCGTGGGGGCCACGCTTTATTTTAATGCGGAAACAGTGATCTGGAGAGAGTATCGCGGTAAACATCCCGCTGCTGATTCAACCGTATTTGCCAAAACATTCAATGGTAAAACGCATTATTATGTAGAAACTAAAACACCGATCACCACTATACCATTTGTAAAAAATCACGAATTCAATTATACAAAACTCTTACCAGCTTCTTGGAGAGCGTATACGTGGTTGCTGTATTTATTGATAGTGATATTTATCATCACGGCAGTTTCTAATGGCGCCAACCTCACCGATGGGTTAGATGGGCTTGCAACCGGCACGGTCGCACTTATTGGCGTTTTACTGGGAATTTTTGCTTATGCAAGTGGTAATCTGGTCTTTGCGGATTACCTGAACATCATGTATATCCCCAATCTGGGTGAACTCTCTGTGTACATAGCTGCCATGATTGGGGCCTGTGTTGGATTTCTATGGTACAATTCTTTTCCTGCACAATTATTTATGGGTGATACGGGTAGTTTGATGCTGGGGGGCATTATTGCCTCGCTTTCTATTATCGTGCATAAGGAATTGTTGATTCCAATTTTCTGCGGCGTATTCCTGGTGGAATCGCTGAGTGTCATTTTGCAAGTAGGCTATTTCAAGTATACTAAACGTAAATACGGAGAAGGCAGACGTATTTTTTTCAAGGCACCGCTGCATCATCATTATCAAGTGCAGGGTTTTCATGAAGTGAAAATTGTTACTCGCTTTTGGATCGTTACCGTATTGCTGGTGGTATTGAGTATTGTAACATTAAAGTTGCGATGAAACAGGTCATTGTCGGAGGAGGAGAAAGCGGAGTAGGTGCTGCGCTGTTAGCAAAGCAGAAGTGTTATGATGTGTTTTTGTCGGACAGAAGTTCTTTGAAGGAAAACTATCGTAAGGAGCTTAAGGATGCAGCAATTCCTTTTGAGGAAGGAGTACACAGCCTGGATAAAATCTTGACTGCCGATGAAGTAGTTAAGAGTCCGGGTATACCCGAGAATGCTGTAATCATGAAAGCGATCCGTGCGCAGGGGATACCCGTAATCAGTGAAGTGGAGTTTGCCTATCGTCACAAAGGAGATAGTCGAGTTATTGCTATCACCGGTAGCAATGGCAAGACCACTACGGCTTCGTTGGTCTATCAATTATGCAAGAGAGGAGGGCTTGATGTGGCATTGGCAGGTAATATCGGGTATTCTTTTGCCCGACAAGTGGCACTGGATCCTCGCCCGCTCTATGTGTTAGAGGTTAGCAGCTTTCAGTTGGATGATATACAAACATTCAGGCCCAACATCGCCATCCTTACTAATATCACGGAAGATCACTTGGACCGCTACGAATATGTTTTTCTGAACTATATCAAAAGCAAGTTTCGGATAACTAGCAATCAAAGGCCGGAGGATTATTTTATCTATTGTGCCGATGATGCGGTCACTGAAAGCCATATAAATGATTTTTTTATTCAATCAACACAACTACCCATTAGCATGAAAAAAGAAGTACCAAACGGAGGGTTTATTAAAGATGGAGACATGTACGTGCGCACAGGTAATGAAGTGATGTCAATGAGTGTCTTTGATTTTGCACTCAAGGGCAAACATAATCAGTACAATACGATGGCCGCTTGTGTTGCCGCTACAACATTGACCATTCGAAAAGACAAGATCCGTGATGCCGTTCAACATTTTGAACAGCTTGAACACCGAATGGAGCATGTGGCTATGGTACGGGGTATAGAATTTATCAACGACAGTAAAGCGACTAATATCAATTCAACCTGGTATGCGCTTGAGAGTATGACGCGTCCAACTGTTTTGATATTAGGAGGTGTTGATAAAGGGAATGATTATTCATTGTTGGTTGAGGGGGTGAAAGAAAAAGTGAAAGCCATAATTTGTTTAGGAGTCGACACTAAAAAAATTCATGAAGCATTTGCGGGAGTAGTGCCTGTTTTAATCGATACGCAGGATGCAGTAGAAGCGGTGCAGTTGGCTTTTCGATTAGCTGCAAAAGGGGATACGGTGCTGTTAAGCCCCGCCTGTGCCAGTTTTGATCTTTTCAAAAACTACGAAGATCGGGGTCAACAATTTAAAAATGCAGTTCGCGATTTATAATAATGGAAGCAGCAAAGGACATACGACTTGGTGAACTCAGGAACAGTTTTACTACAGACCGGTTACTACAAAAAACACGGGGAGATAAAGTAATCTGGGCCTTGGTGGTGGTGTTGACCTTAGTTTCTTTGTTGGCCGTATACAGTGCAACCGGATCCTTAGCCTATAAATTCTATAAAGGGAACACAGAAGTCTATCTTTTTAAGCAAGTAGCATTTATTCTGGGTGGCTTATTGGTTATTTATTTTGCGCACTTAGTTAATTATACTTTTTATTCTAAAGCAGCACGCTTTGTGTTCCTTCTGACTATACCCTTATTAATCTATACTTTATTTTTTGGGGTCAAAATGAATGAGGGAAGTCGATGGATACGATTGCCATTGATCAATATGACCGTTCAAACCTCTGATTTTGCGAAACTAGCCCTCTTTATGTATCTGGCTCGTTTACTCAGTAGGCGACAGGGCATGATCAAGGATTTTCGGCAAGGATACCTTATGGTTATTTGGCCGGTTGCTGTTACTTGTTTATTGATAGCTCCTGCTAATTTATCCACGGCCTTATTATTAGGGGCTAGTTGCTTGTTGCTTTTATTTATTGGACGAGCTAATACAAAACATCTTTTGTTGACTATCGGACTAGCCATGATCCCGATCTTGATGTTGATCGGTGCGGCCGTTTATCAACATCAACAAGGTGAGACCGAGGAAATGGTCATGCCTGTAAAAAAAGAGGATGGAGCCTTAACGCGAAGGGTGGATACCTGGATTAATCGCGTGGAAAGTTTTATTTACGGTAGTGAGGATATTAATACAGACGCTTATCAGGTAAATCAGGCAAAAATTGCAGTTTCCAAAGGGGGGTTATTAGGTGTTGGCCCCGGAAACAGTACAACAAGAGACTTTCTACCGCAAGCGTACAATGATTTTATCTATGCTATAATCATTGAGGAATATGGGTTGATAGGTGGGGCATTCATGGTATTTATTTACCTGGTGTTTTTGTATAGATGTATTCGCATATTCAAGCGATGTCCATTTGCATTCGGCGCTTTTCTGGCACTTGGACTAAGTTTTACACTGGTAATACAGGCGCTTGCCAATATGGCGGTTACGGTCAATTTATTTCCGGTTACGGGAATAACGCTTCCTCTGGTGAGTATGGGAGGGAGTAGTTTCATTTTTACTTGTTTGGCCATTGGCATCATTTTGAGTGTGGCGCGAAATGTGGAACAGTTGGAAGGAAAAAATAAAGAAGAACAAGCAAACAGCGTAGGTGCATGAGTAGACGTTTGATCATAGCAGGAGGTGGAACAGGCGGACATATTTTTCCGGCATTAGCGATTGCTGGTGCCCTAAAAAAAATGGATTCCTCGCTGGAGTTGCTTTTTGTGGGGGCAAAAGGGAAAATGGAGATGGAGAAAATTCCGCAAGCTGGTTATACCATCGTGGGATTGGACATTGCTGGATTTAACAGAAGTTCATTACTCAAGAATATTGGGTTGCTCTGGAAACTGTTGAAAAGCTTTTGGCAGGTTCGACAACTATTTAAGCAGTTTCGTCCGCATGCCGTGCTAGGAGTTGGAGGGTATGCTAGTTTTCCCGTTTTACGCTATGCTCAGGCCATTGGAATTCCTAATTTTTTGCATGAGGCTAATTCCTTTGCAGGCCGAACTAATCAACTGTTAGCTAAAAAAGCAACAACGGTCTTTGCAGGAGTGAAAGGATTGGAAAAATTCTTTGCTCAGGCAACGGTTTGTTTTACAGGAAATCCGGTTCGCACTTCTATTGTGCAGTCAATCGTGCCGGCAGAAGCTGGTCGTTTGCATTTTGGGTTGGATCCTGCAGGCCCCACTTTGTTTGTAGTAGGAGGTAGTTTGGGCGCTCACTCAATCAACTTGGCGATTGAGCATGGACTTGATCGATTAGTGAAAGCTGGTGTTCAATTGATTTGGCAAACTGGAAAAAATGAAGAGTTGCGCTTAAGGCAACTGATACAACGCTACCAAGGAGTTTGGGTTGCACCATTTATCAATGAAATGGAATATGCCTATGCCGCTGCGGATTTGGTTGTTGCGCGGGCAGGTGCATTAACCGTTGCCGAATTAGCTGTGGCGGAAAAGCCTGTGGTCTTTGTGCCCTTTCCCTTGGCTGCGGAGGACCACCAGACAGCAAACGCTAAACAATTGGTTGAGCAACAAGCTGCATTATTGGTTACCGATGGGGAGGCGCAACAAAAACTAATAGCTGTGGTACTTGATTTGATAATGGACAAAACCAAACTACTGCAGATGCAAACGCAAATAAAAACATTTGGGGTAAGGGATGCTGATCAACGGATTGCCACTGAAATCATGAAATGGATATGAGAAAACCGCTACTTGATACTCGTTTATTGACCCGACCTTTTGAAGGGGTAGTCGGTATCAAAGAGGTGTGCTTTATTGGAATTGGCGGTATTGGCATGAGTGCGTTAGCTCGCTTTTTTCTGGAAAAAGGAATAGCGGTAACAGGATATGATAAAACACGCACGGAGCTTACGATGCAGTTGGAAGGAGCGGGCATACCCATACATTATGAAGACAGTATAGACCAGTTGTCTGGTACTGCTGATCTAGTGGTGTACACACCTGCTATTCCCGCAGATCATCTTGAATTGAATTGGTATAGGAATAACGGCTACGCACTCTACAAGAGAAGTGATCTGTTGCAACGAATTACGGACGGTTCTTTGAATATCTGTATTGCGGGAACGCATGGGAAAACTACTACCAGTACACTGGTAGCTCATATTCTCAGGCAAAGTGGGATGGGATGCAATGCGTTTTTGGGTGGCATCGCCAGTAATTATGGGACAAACTATTGGGGCAGCGCCACCAATTGTTGCGTAGTAGAGGCCGATGAATATGATAGAAGTTTTTTGAAACTACGCCCGCATATTGCGTTGATCACCGCAATGGATCCCGATCACTTGGATATTTATGGAACGCCGGAAATGATGGAAGAGGCGTTTATTTCTTTTAGTAAATTAATTGCACCGCAGGGAGTATTGCTATATAAAAAAGGACTAAGCCGAGCCGCTTCGTTAGCAGCTACTCAACAATTAAGTTACCACCTGCAAGATGGAACAGCTGATTGCAGATCGGTTGGATTAACGGTACAAAACGGCGCTTATCAATTTGATGTTGTGGTGGCTGGAGACTTATTAACAGGATTTCAATTACACATGGGGGGATTGCATAATGTTGAAAATGCCATAGCTGCTATTTCAATGGCATGGTTGTTGGGAATTGAAGAAGAAAAAGTCAAAATGGCTATTGCTAATTTCAAGGGAGTGCAACGACGTTTCGAGTTGATTTGGCAAAGTGATCAAGTAGTATTGATCGATGATTATGCGCATCATCCTGCTGAGTTAGCCGCTTTATTAGAAGGCGTTCGTTCACTTCATGGAAGCATCTCGTGTACTATCTTTTTTCAACCCCATCTGTACTCTCGTACCCGTGACCTGGCCGCGGACTTTGGCGCTGCATTGGATACAGCCGACCAGGTTGTTTTATTGCCCATCTATCCAGCAAGGGAAACTCCAATGGAAGGTGTATGTAGTGAATTAATAGCCTCCCATATCAAGAAAGCAACTGTATCCCTTCTTCCTAAAGAACAGGTGGCAACATGGGTGGCAAATGATTTGAGGATGAACGAAAAACAAAAAAGAATTTATATAACTGCCGGAGCGGGGGATATTGATCAATTGTTACCCTCACTGTGCCAACTGTTAAATACATCGTGCAACTAAAGAAAATCATACAACGTATTTTATTTATTCTGTTCTGGGCAGGGATCGGAACGGGCATGATCTTACTATTAGGCGCTGCAATAGGAAGAAGAAATCAAGCCCGGTTTCGTGATTACACGATCGAAATAAAAGGGCAGTATGGGGGCTCGTTCCTTAATGAGGATTCAGTGGAAAATTTATTACGACAATATACTGCAGGTGTTAAGGGCGAGCTGTTAGCTGTACTCCAATTAAGAAAAGTAGAACAGCGGTTGATACAACACCCATGGATCAGAGCAGCTCAACTTTATTTTGACAATAAGGATGTTTTGCATGTGGGGATCACTGAAAAGACACCGATAGCCAGGCTTTTTATGCAATCTGGACAATCCATGTACTTAGATGAATTAGGGCAATTGATGCCATTGGCCCCGCATCGTACCGTTAAAGTGTCTGTATTTACAGGACTACCTGGTAGTTCAGGTAGCCGCAACAGCGATAGTTTATTCTACCTACGAATCGGTGAGATGGCCAAACAAATTGTATTGGATAGTTTTTGGACTGCACAAGCGGCACAGCTTGACTATTTACCCGATGGTAGTTGGGAAATGATCCCTGTAATTGGCAATCATGTAATTCGCTTGCAGGATGGCCCAAATTTCCAAGTACAATTAAAAAAACTATTGCTTTTTTATAAGCAAGTATTGGTCAAAACAGGATTTGATCGTTACCGCTTTATTGATTTGCGGTTTAATAACCAAGTAGTGGCTTCCTATACTGCCTCAACCCGTGTGGATTCTATTCGATTGCGTCGCAGTGTAGAGCAATTATTGGCACAATCACGTGCTGATGAATTGGACACAACTATTCGCTATTTACCCAAACCACTTCAACCCCTGTTAGTCGATGATACCGTTTCTGTTACCACAGAAATGAAAAATAGTTTACCACTTGATTCTCTGACAACTCTTCAACAATCCACTAAAAACATAAACAACTAAAACAACATCCCTATGAACAACGAAAACCCCATCATTGTCGGTCTGGACATCGGTACCACCAAGATCGCTGTGATTGCCGGTCGTAAAAACGAGTATGGTAAACTCGAAATTTTAGGATTTGGCAAGGCAAATTCCAATGGCGTGAAACATGGACAGGTGCTCAACATTGACGAAACTATCAAAGCCATCCGCACGGCATTGGACAATTGTTTTTCGTCTAACCCAAATCTGGAAATTGGTGAAGTGTATGTTGGAATTGCCGGTCACCACATTAAAAGCTTACAAACGCGTGGGGATATGGTTCGTCATCGCACCGATGAGGAAGTCTGTCAACATGAAATTGATAAGCTGATTGATGACCAGTACAAAACCTATATTCCGGCTGGAGATCAGATCATCGATGTTATCCCTCAGGAATTTACCGTGGATAACATTCCCAATATCGCCAATCCGATCGGATACGGTGGTGTGAAGATCGGAGCTAATTTTCATATCATTACCGGAGATAAGAATGCAATCAGGAATATTAATCGAAGTGTTGAAAAGGCAGGGTTGCACACAAAAGATCTGGTGCTACAACCGTTGGCTTCTTCCGCTGCAGTGATGGCGCAGGAGGATTTGGAAGCAGGCGTGGCTATCGTGGACATCGGAGGTGGTACCACCGACTTAGCCGTATTCAATGAGGGGATTTTAAAACACACGGCCGTAATTCCTTTTGCAGGAGAGAATATTACAAATGATATCAAATCAGGATTAGGAGTATTGCGCTCTCAAGCAGAACAAATGAAGGTACAGTTTGGATCTGCGTTGGCTAATGACGCAAAATCAAATGCGTATATCACAATACCCGGGTTGCGTGGAATGCCTGCCAAAGAAATCAGCGTTAAGAATTTGGCCAATATTATCCAGGCCAGAATGAGTGAGATCATGGACTTTGTTACATACCATTTGAAACAGGTGGGATTAGATAACAAGGCGTTGAACGGAGGTATAGTTTTAACCGGTGGAGGATCACAACTCAAGCATTTGATTCAATTGACAGAGTATGTTACCGGGCTAAACGCGCGCATTGGTTTTCCAAATGAACATTTAGCTGCAGGCCATATTGAGGAATTATCCAAACCAACTTACTCCACCTGTATTGGATTGATCTTAAAAGGATATGATGATTTCGAACACAATCGTAAGGAGTTTGACAAAGGATATTGTAAAGTGGATGTTCCCACTACATTACGTAAAACAGCTGCTGGCGGAGTAGCAGAAGCAGCTGAACTCACTACTATTGATGAAGAACAAATGCGGAAACGTAGAAATCTGACTGGATTTTGGAGCAAGTTTAAGGATCGCATCATTGACCTCTTCAAGGAGGAAGAAGACCGGCATCTCTAAACAAATGAACTAAACTAACCCATTAACAATTCGAAAAACAACTTCAATGATTCAATTTGATCTTCCAATAGAAAAATCATCCATCATTAAAGTGATTGGAGTAGGCGGTGGTGGAAGCAACGCCGTCAATTACATGTTTAACCAACGCATCGAAGGTGTCAATTTTGTGATTTGTAATACAGATGCGCAAGCCCTGGCCATCAGTGGTGTTCCTAACCGTATTCAACTGGGTCCCTTATTGACACAGGGACTTGGGGCGGGTGCCAATCCTGATATTGGCAGACAGGCCACGGAAGAATCGCTTGAAGAAGTAAGACGTATTCTTGAAGTGAATACTAAAATGGTGTTTGTTACGGCCGGTATGGGTGGTGGTACAGGCACCGGCGGGGCTCCCATTATTGCAAAAATTTGTAAGGAAATGGGTATACTCACTGTAGGTATTGTGACCACTCCTTTTGCTTACGAGGGTAAGAAGCGATTGCAACAAGCAGAAGAAGGAGTTCGGCAATTACGCGCACAGGTTGACACCTTGTTGATCATCAGCAACGATAAACTAAGACATCAGTTTGGAAATCTTAAAATGCGAGAGGCATTTGAGAAAGCAGATAATGTATTGGCAACGGCTGCTCGTTGTATCACAGACGTTATCAGCAGTACAGGTCAAATCAATGTTGACTTTGCTGATGTATGCACGGTGATGCGTAACGGGGGAAGAGCCATCCTTGGTCATGCTCATGTAGCGGGGCAAAATCGTGCACAACTGGCCTTGGAAGAGGCTTTAAACTCGCCCTTGCTGAGTGACAATGATATCCTGGGTGCAAAATGGATCTTGATAAATATTAACTCTGCTCGTGGGGAACATGAATATACCATGGACGAAGTGGAAATTATTCAACAGTTATTATTGACCAGAGCGGGTGAGAATACGGATGTAATACTAGGCATGGGATATGACGATAATCTCGGTGAGAAATTAGCTATTACCTTGATTGCAACCGGATTTGAACATAAGGATGGAATTACTCCGTCCTCGCCTGTCAGGGCAAAAGTTCAAGAGGAGGAAAAAATTGTAATGGTGTTAGGTCAACCAGAAATTTCAAGTACGCCCGTTTCCCCTGTTGCAAACGTTGAAATTGAAAAGGAAAGACCGGCGACTACGGCTGCTCCAGCTTCATCTGTTGAGCAATTTGCTCCGATAGAAGAATCTTTGCGACCAGCGCTTGCTCCCCAATTAATTGAAGAAGAGTCAATAAAGCCGATAGTGGAAACAGAAGCAAGTTTTTTGTCCGCTGCGGTTATTATGCCTGAGCCTGCTTCAACTGCTCCTGTTGTTTCCGGAGGATATTTGACTAGGCCGGTGAATATTTATACCGAAGTGCCAAAACAAGAGCAAGCTGCTCCTGAAATAGCTACTCCTGCTCCTGTTGTTCAATCTGTGCAAATACATTTTGAGGAAGAAATAGCAACGGATACTCAATCGAAGTCCGTTGCTCTGGTGACTGAGGAAGTTGCTGAATTGCTTGAAATGAAATTGGTGGAGAAAGACGAAGACCCTGCTCCGGCAACGCCCTTATTAGTTGAGTTGCACCGCACCACACCGGCTGATGCATTGGCATTTTCGGAAGTGGACGAAACAATGGCTCAACAACGTCGTGCAGCTGAGCGATTACAGAAACTTCGTAATCTGTCCTTTAATGTCAATGCTTCCGATCCGAATAATGAGTTTGAAACTATTCCTGCTTACATTCGTCAGAACATGGAAATGTACAATTCCAAAACTCAGATTGAAAACTTTTATAATAACTACGAAGTAAAAGAGGATCCTAATAAGCAAGGGCCCATCAGCAGCTTGAATAGTTTCTTGAATGGGAAAAAACCTGATTAAAGAAGCTCACTTTACCCAAAATGGTGAAGTAACATAAGTTGGTCTGTTTTTAGTTGTTCCTCCCGGTTTTATCCGGGAGGTTTTTTATACAGGATCAGTAACCGGTGTAACTTTGTGTATGAATATGCAAACGATTCTAATTGCAGGTGGAACAGGTTTAGTGGGTAAGGCGTTAACTAACTATTTACTGGAGCGTGGATACCAGGTGATTATTTTGACAAGAAATATACTAACCGCACAATCTTCTTTTCCCCTCCATTCCCGGTTAACCTATTCTTTTTGGAATCCTGCCAAGTCTTTTATCGATCCTGCTATTTTAAAAATAGCTGATCATATTATTAATTTGGCTGGTGCAGGAGTGGCAGATAAGCGTTGGAGTAGTAGCCGGAAAAAAGAAATTAGAGATAGTCGGGTAATAGCGGGTGCTTGTATTGTTAAGGTACTTCAGGAACAAGCGCATCATGTTAAAACAGTGGTGAATGCCTCTGCTATTGGTTGGTATGGCCCAGATGCAGCAACATTGACTGATGGATTTGCAGAGGAGGCGCCTTCCAGTCATGATTATTTAGGTTCTACCTGTAAAGAGTGGGAGAGTAGTGCTTTTGCAATTGATAAATTAGGTATACGTGTTATAACACTTCGTATTGGCCTCGTGTTAACACCTGCCGGGGGAGCTTTACGAGAATTTATTAAGCCTTTGCGGTGGGGTATTGCTACTATTTTAGGAAATGGGAAACAAACAATTAGCTGGATTCATATCAATGATTTGATTGCTCTTTTTGAATATGCGATTGTAAAAAATGATTTACAAGGAGTTTATAATGCGGTGGCACCGGCACCTGTGACCAATCAAGTATTGATCCGTACGCTGGCCGCTAGTAAGCAGTCTTTTTTTATTCCTATTCATGTTCCAGCTTTACTGTTAAAGCTTATAATGGGTGAGATGAGTATCGAAGTATTGAAAAGTACAACCGTCAGCGCAAAAAAAATTGTGAACGCTGGCTTTCAATTCCGTTATCCAACTATTCAGGCTGCTTTACATTCCTTTTTTTAATTGCGAATGGGTCGTCCACTTGTCAACACGCTTTGAATTCTTTCCAAGGTTTTCTTCTCCCCACAAAGGGAAAGAAAAGCTTCTCTTTCCAAGTCAAGTAAATATTGTTCATCAACGGTGGTGGGCTCACTCAAATCACCTCCGCACATAACCGATGCTAATTTTTTAGCCACTAATGCGTCGTGATCCGTAGCGTAACCGGCCGTTTTCATAGCGTGAATTCCTGCAAGCAATGGACCCAGCCCTGCGCGTCCCAACACAGGTATAGCTGTTTCTTCGAGGGGTCGGATATATCCGGCTTGGTGTAGTTGCAGTACCGCTTGCTTGGCATAGGCTACTCTGCGGTTAGGGTTCAAAACAATTTCATCTATACCCTGTCTATATATCCCTAATGAAAAAGCTTCTTGCGCAGAAGTGCCAACTTTTGCCGTTGCAATGGTCATGAACCTGTTTTTTAATGTATTCATCTCAGGTTCGTCCATATGCATTTCTTTGCCGGCCCGTACCACAAATTCTTTTGTACCGCCTCCCCCAGGAATGAGCCCTACTCCCAACTCTACAAGTCCCGCATAGGTTTCCGCTGATGGAAAGCACCTGTCTGCATGTAAATTCAACTCGCAACCACCTCCTAACGTTAATCCATGTGGAGCCACAACCACAGGTACATTGGAATAGCGTACACGCATCATGGTCTGTTGAAAAAAGCGGATTGCTAAATTCAACTCTTCGAATTCCTGCTCAGTGGCCAGCATAAAGATCATGCCCACATTGGCACCTGCAGAAAAATTAGGACCTTCGTTCGCAATAACAAGCCCTTTGCAGTTGGCTTCTGCTTTTTCAATAGCAGTTTGAATACCGGATAGCACCTCACCGCCAATACTTCCCATTTTTGTATTCCACTGCAGTCCTAATACCTCGTCGCCCAGATCAACCAGCTTGCAACTTGCATTTTTCCATACTGTTTTATCTTGACGATGACTAATCATTATAAATTCCTCAGCACCTGGTAATGCTTTGTAGTCATGCGTGAGGGGGTCATAGCAATAACGCTGGCCATTTTCAGTTTTATAAAATTGATGGTTTCCTGTTTCCACCATTTTCTTGATCCAAGGTGCTACAGGGAGTTGGAATTTTTCCAGGCAGTTCATCAGTGACTCAACGCCCAATAGGTCCCAGGTTTCAAAGGCCCCAATTTCCCAGCCAAAGCCAGTTTTCATCGCATCATCAACCTGATAAAGTTTATCGCTAATTTCAGGTATGCGAAGTCCTATGTAAGAAAATAAATGAGCATGTAATAGCTGGAAAAAGTTGCCCGCTTTATCCGTTGCGTGGTGCAAAAGTTTAATACGGCTTAGTAAATCTTCCAGCTGCTTGGCCGCATTTAGAGAAGGGAATTTTGGTTTTTGCCTTGGTTTATACTCCAGTGTTTCCAAGTCCAGCGTAAGGATTTCTTTTTTTCCTTCTTTTGTTTTGGTTTTCTGAAAAAATCCCTTTCCGGTTTTATCGCCCAGCCATTGATTGGCAACCATTTTTTCTAGCCAGACCGGTATTTTAAACAAATGCCGAGACTCATCTTGAGGACAATTTTGAACCACTCCTTGGGCTACCTTGACCAGTGTATCAATGCCCACCACATCTGCTGTTCTAAAGGTTGCTGATTTTGGCCTGCCAACAATGGGTCCGGTTAATGCATCTATTTCATCAACACTTAAGTGTAGCTTTTCTTTTATATGCATGATGGCCATCAGGCTAAAAACGCCAATACGGTTAGCAATAAAAGCTGGGGTGTCCTTGCACAATACGGTGGTTTTGCCCAGTTTTTTGTCGCCATAGCTCATTAAAAAATCTACTATGTCAAGGTCGGTGTGAGCGGTGGGTATTATTTCTAATAAACGCAAATAGCGTGGGGGATTAAAAAAGTGTGTGCCGCAAAAGTGTTTTTTAAAATCTTCACTCCGTCCGTCCAGCATGGCATGGATAGGAATACCGGATGTGTTTGAACTGATCAGGGTTCCGGATTTGCGATACTTCTCTACTTTTTCAAATAATTGTTTTTTTATTTCCAATTGCTCAACTACTACTTCAATGATCCAGTCAGCCGCTGATATGTCCGAGAGGTTGTCGTCAAAATTCCCTGTCTGTATATTTTTTGAAAAATGTTTTTCGTACAGAGGAGCCGGAGAGGACTTTAAGGCTGCCTGAAGCGAATCGTTTACAATTTTATTTTTTAGAGGAGTAGGGGCATCTGCCGGTAAGTTGGCCGGGGCAATATCCAATAATAACACCTGATGTCCTGTGCCTGCAAAATGACAGGCTATACGGGAACCCATTACCCCACTTCCCAACACGGCTACTTTTTTAATAAAACGCTTGCTCACAGTTAAATAGTTAGTTATGCAACTAATTTACTAATGCTAAGTTAACCCATTTAGCGTGAGCCCAAAACTTTATTGCTTAACTTATTTGTGAACCTGGCTCGATTGGATTCTCCGGTTGAACAAAATGGAGTTTCCCGTTCTTGTCAGTTGCCATTAGGATCATCCCGTTGCTCTCTATTCCTCTCATTTTTCGAGGGGCCAGGTTGCTTACAACGGTTACTTGTTTTCCAATTATTTCAGAGGGCTGATAGTACTCAGCAATCCCACTTACGATCACACGATTTCCCTCTTGCAACTCAACCTCCAATTTCAGCAGCTTATCTGCTTTTTTGACTTTTTCAGCCTTTCGAATAATGCCTGAGCGCAAATCTAATTTTGCAAAATCTTCATATTGAATCATGGGTTTGCTGGTTGTACCAGTATTTTTTTCAGTAGAGACAGGGGTTGTGGCGGATGACATTTTTCCCTATTGAAGTTTTTCAATTTGCTGAGCAACTTCCGTGTCTTCGATTTTTCTGAATAGAAGTTGAGGAGCACAAAGTGGGTATCCGACATTCAATAATTTAAGACTTCCCGCATTTTCCCAGTTTAGCATTCGGTCCACCACTTTCATCATTTTTAAAAGTGTGAGAGACGTGTTAGGCAGAAAGGGATTGAATAATATTGTCAGATTAGCAGTTAGTTGCAAACACAAGTGCAAGCAGTTGTCAATCTGTTTTTGCGCACTGGGATCTGTATCTATATGTTTTGCCAGTACCCACGGCTCTTTCTTCTGCATGTATTGATTGCCTTTTCGGGCAAGGTTCATTACTTCAAACAAAGCATCCTTGAACTTGTACTGATCAATCAACGTGCCGATATGCGCGGTAGCTGCCTGAATATCTTTAATAAGGGAATGTTCGTTTTCGTCAAATAAAGCGGGATGGAGGTGTGGAACTTTTCCATTACAAAGTTTATGGTTCAACACCCAGGTGCGATTTACAAAATTGCCAAAGATGGCAACCAACTCGCTATTGACGGCATCCTGATATCCCTTCCAAGTAAACTCACTATCTTTTGTTTCGGGGGCAATTTGAGTCAGGTAGTATCGAAGCATATCTACACATTGCCCTCCTCCATTTGCTGCCTTGACAAAATCATTGATATAATCTCGCATATCAAGCTTCCAGTTACGACTGGTGCTCATCTTGTCTCCTTCGAGGTTTAGGAATTCATTGGCAGGAACCTGTTCTGGTAAAATATAGCCATGTAATTTTAGCATCACCGGAAAAATGATACAATGAAAAACGATGTTATCCTTTCCGATAAAATGAACCAATTTAGTTTCCTTATCCTGCCAGAAAGGAGCCCAGTCCTTTCCATGATCAAGGGCCCACTGTTTGGTTGCACTGATATACCCGATGGGCGCGTCAAACCATACATATAACACTTTACCTGCACCTCCGGGTATTGAATCTGGAAGCTTTACCCCCCAGTCTAAGTCCCTGGTAACTGCACGAGGTTGCAAACCTCCCTCGATCCAACTTTTGCATTGACCAACAACAGTGGGACGCCAGTCCTTGGCATGCTCGCCTAAGATCCAATTTCTTAAAAAATCCTCATGTTGATTTAGCGGAAGATACCAATGCATGGTTTTTTTCTTTTGAAGAGTTGCTCCGCTGAGTGTACTAACCGGATTGATTAATTCATCGGGACTTAGGGTGCGCCCACAAGTTTCACATTGATCTCCGTAAGCTTGATCACTTTTGCAATGAGGACAAGTGCCCTTGATGTAACGATCGGCTAAAAATGTTTTAGAGACTGTATCGTAATACTGTTCGCTTTCTTGTGTAATCAATGCCCCTTTTTCCAATAGATGGGTGAAAAATGTGGAGGCTGTTTCGTGATGCAGCGACTCACTGGTTCTGTGATAAACATCAAAACTCACCGATAGGTTCTCAAAATCCTCTTTGAGCGCCTGGTGATATTTATCGATTGTTGCTTGTGGGGTTGAGCCTTCTTTCTTTGCCTGGATGGGAATGGCAGTGCCGTGCTCGTCGCTGCCACATACAAAAACAACCTCTCTTTTTTGTGCACGTAAATAACGGACATAGATATCTGCTGGAATATACGCACCGGCAAGATGTCCAATATGTTTTAACCCGTTTGCGTAGGGTAATGCGGAAGTAACTAAATATCGTTTGGGGGCAGACATGTGGTGCAAAAATACCGGAAACCAAGGCTTACCCAAAATACAATGCAGGTATTACCTTTATGGTATTCCTTGTATGATTACACCCAATTACTTAGATCCCGGAGATACCATAGGATTAGTTTGTCCAGCTGGTTATTTGCCTGCTGCAGCGGTGCAAACTTGTGTTGAAGTACTTGCACAATGGGGGTACCGGGTTATTCAGGGATCAACTATTGGCGGTAGTTCGCAGACTTATTTTTCCGGAACTGATCAAGAACGATTGTCCGATTTGCAACGGATGCTTGACGACCCTACAGTGAAAGCAATTTTGTTCGGCAGGGGTGGCTACGGAACTGGTCGTATCATTGAGCAAATTGATTTTACAAGGTTTGTTCAATCCCCGAAATGGATCATTGGGTATAGCGATATTACCATACTGCATGCGCATATACATCGCCATCAACAGGTGGTTACTTTACACGGCCCTATGGCAACTACTTTTAACGGGGAGGGTTGGAAAAGTGAATACGTCCAATCTTTAAAGGAAGCATTGGAAGGAATCAGTTTTGCCTGCTCAGCTCCCGATCATTCATTTAATCGATTTGGAACGGTAACGGCATCATTGGTGGGGGGAAACTTAGCTTTGTTAGCACATTTGGTTGGTAGTTCTTCTGACCTGGATACTGCCGGAAAAATTCTATTTATCGAGGATGTGGGGGAGCAATTGTACAATATTGATCGCATGCTTTACCAATATAAAAGAAGTGGAAAGCTGCAGTCACTTGCCGGACTCATTGTGGGAGGTTTTACGGATTGCAAGGATTCGGAACGGCCATTTGGCAAATCTGCCTATGCTATAATTCAGGAGGCAGTGGCTGAATATGCTTATCCTGTTTGCTTTGATTTTCCGGTAAGTCATTCGGAAAGAAATATTGCATTAAAAGTAGGGGCTACCTATAGTTTACGTGTAGATGCTACGGGTGCGTTGCTTGCCGAGTGATCAATGGGAAAGCCATTTTTTCAACGTTGTTCTGGTTAATTGAAAATTGAATAAGTTATTGTGTGCTCCTCCTTTAATGATCAATAGCGTTATTCCTTTCTTCCGTTTAGCCAACCTTAAGGAATGTTGGTGGGGGATTACAAAATCATTGGTGCCGTGTAAGATTTGAATAGGTGCCTCCACCTGTTCTAAAAATTGTTCAGTAGGAAACTGATACTGTAATAAAGTTTTATAGGGATAAATGGGGGCATAATAAGAAAATACCGCTGGAAAATTTGTGTAAGGTGTTTCAAGGATAAGCTGTCTGCAATCTTTTTTTGAGGCCAGGTAAGCGGCAATGCCAGTACCCAAACTCTTACCGTAAATAATAATCTCTTTGGAGTCGAACTGTTTGCTGGCCAACTGATAGACCCAGGTTGCCCATTGATAAATTTTATACTCCGATCTTTCACCTCTGCTTTTTCCATAGCCCGGATAGTCCATCATCAATACTTCATATCCCTCCCGTGTGAATAAATCAGCTTTGGGTGCATACCATTCCACATTTTCCCGATTGCCGTGAAAATATAGTACAACACCACGGGCAGGCGCTTTATTGGCTATAAAACGAATCAGGTGTAAAGTATCTACTTGATCAATGGGGATGGTTATCTCCTTATGTGGAGCATGGATAGCTACATTTTTATCAGCGTGGATAACACGGGCCCGAAAGATGAAGGCATCCTGATTGGCATAAAAGATCCATCCGGCTAGCAAATAAAGAAGTAGTAACCAACCTATGGGTCTTCTCCACCTGAGGAATTGAGCATAAAAATATCTTACTGTCATCAATATTTCAGGATATCGCGTATAAAATTGTGATATTCATCAAAGGAAGGAAGATTGTTGTGTCCGCCACCTTCTATACGAATCAACGTGGTTTTAAGATGATGTTGCGCTTGCAAGGCAATACTATGTCGGATGGGTATCAGTTTGTCACGGGTTCCATGTATGATATAGGTGTGGCATTTTATCAGTGGCAACCATTTGTCAGTCCGTAAGTGATAGCGAAGCACCAATCTTACCGGTAAAAAAGGCAAAAACCGTTCAATGACTTTCTTAAAATTGAAGTAGGGTGCATCCAATATCAGGTAACGAGGATTATTATCTGATGCAATTTTTGTAGCAAACCCGCTTCCCAAACTTCTGCCGTAAATAATCAAATGGTCCTCAGGATATTTTTCGCTTAACCGATCATACACGTATTGCATATCCTTGAGCATCTCTTTTTCGTTTCGTTTGCCCGTGCTTTTTCCAAAACCTCTATAGTCAACTAATACCACGTCGTAATTGTACCGGTAAAAATCTTTTGCATAACGTGCCCATCCTTTGATGCTTCGGGTATTTCCATGAAAATAGAGGATCAACCCTTTTGGATTTTCTCTATAGAAATGTAATCCATTGATCCGGACTCCGGGGGCGCTGTCAAAAAAATATTCCTTGAATGGTAATTGATACTTAAAAGTAAAGTCCGCTTTTAAGATTTCAGGACGGAAAATAAATTTTTCCTGTAGCACATAGACCAAGATGGAAAGTAGAAAGATGGTTCCCAGGATATACCACAAGAATGTGGGTATCATAAATTACTTTTCAATGCGTTTGAGACGAAGATTTGTAACGGGTGCTACAATCAATGGAAATTTCTCGACAAAAACATTTGCTTGGTCCAAACCAAACCCTTTTTCTTCGGATAAGCACTGCTCCTTTAACCAAAAATAAAACTGCATGATTACTTTTTCAATGAAAGGCAATTCGTTGTCTTGGCTTAAGTATTTTTCCATTACCATAAACTGAAAATCTCCAACCACTTTGCTTTGAGAAAGGCTCTCGTATCGGCTGGTAATAGTCACCTCCTGATTGGTTACTAATTCTTCTACTACTTTTCTGAACATCAGATTAATTCGAGGTTCCACCCGGAAACCAAGCCTGAAATCCACCCGAATAATGTCGTTTGGAATAATATGGGTTACCTTATAGTCACAGGTATAGGGGTCGTCCATGGTGTCAATATGCACAAACCAATAAACGTCTGCTCGCTTTGGTTTACGAGTCAGTATCGAGTAGATGATCTTATGTTCAATCTCCTTAGGGTTGTTGGCGCTGGTCAGGTAAATCAAGTGTGTGGCATATTTGGGCACTGATACGTCACTGCTCAATTCCTGAATTTTTTTCAGATAACGATCAAGCCTTACAAATTCGATGTACCGATTTTTGATTTTTCTGGCTTTAAACCAAACGAACATGATAGAAAAAATGAGCAGACCTATCAACACGGTGATGTAACCACCATGTATGAATTTTACTAATAGCGCTATCAAAAAGGATACTTCTATAATAAGATAACTAGCCAAGAAAATATAGATCCAGAAAGATTTGATTCGATGCAGCACCAAATAATTACCAAAAAGAATAGTAGTGCTGATCATCGTAACTATGATAGCAAGTCCATACGCCCCTTCCATATTTGACGACTTACGGAAAAATAAAACCACCCCAACACAACCCAAGAACATCATCAAGTTAATAGCTGCAATAAAAAGCTGACCTTTTTCTTCAGATGGATACCTGATTTTTAATTTTGGCCACAAGTTCAGTCTCATGGATTCACTTACCAACGTAAATGCTCCGGACACCATCGCCTGGCTGGCAATAATGGCAGCAGCAGTAGCTACAATTACCCCGGGAATAATGAACCAATGGGGCATTAGGTCATAAAAAGCATTGATTTGAAGTTGGGATCTAATAGCTGCAGTGATGGGGGTATTAAAATCGACAAGATTAGTGACTTTGCCGTTCAAATGATATTGTTGTGATAATAAGGAGGCGCCTTGTCCTAAGTAGTTCAATAGCAAGCAGAGTTTTACATAGATCCAAGAGATACGAATATTATTTCTGCCACAATGTCCTAAATCGCTGTATAAAGCCTCAGCGCCAGTAGTGCACAAAAAAACAGCCCCTAAGATCCAGAATGCATTCGGATAGGAGCTTAAAAATTCTACAGCATAATGCGGGCTGATTGCTCTGAAGATAGATAGGTTGTCAAAAATATGTGCTATACCAAGTACTAATAGCATGGAGAACCAACCAAACATCACTGGCCCAAAAAATTGTCCTATCGAGGAGGAACCAAATCGTTGCAGGATAAAGAACAAGGCCAGAATAGCAATGACAATGATGACAACCGTATTGCTTCCTTCATGAATACCCAGTGCAGGCAGTTCTTTTAAGCCCTCAATGGCAGAAGTAATAGAAATGGGAGGGGTAATAATGCCATCGGCCAGCAGTGAGGCTCCGCCAACCATAGCTGGGATTACCAACCACTTTTTTCTTCGCCTGACCAGTGCGTATAAGGCAAAGGTTCCGCCCTCCCCGCGATTATCGGCTCTCAGCACCAGCAGTACATATTTAAACGTGGTCTGCAGTGTTAAGGTCCAGATAATACAGGATAATGCGCCTAAAATTAGTTCCTCCGTGATAATACGGTTGGCTATAATTGCGTTAAAAACGTAAAGCGGAGAGGTGCCGATGTCTCCAAAGATGATTCCCAGTGCTACAAGTAGGCCGGCGCCCGTTACCTTGTTGGTCGAAACTTTCACACAACAAAGGTATAGGCAAAATTATTAATCAATTCAAGGTAACTTTATATTGCTATGAAAAAACTAGCAAAACTGTTTGTCCTGGCTGGAACTTTAGCGTTAACGCTAACACATGAACACTCGTTCGGTCAACGTATCATTTATTCGGATGCCGAGAAGGACGATCATAGGCGTCTGAACTTTGAAATCATGGGGAGGGTAGGGGGAAATTTTTTACTTTATAAAAACAATCGTGTTCGAAGCTGGATTTCAGTAATGGACGAGGAGTTGCAAGTGATTGCCAAAGAAGAACTGGGTTATTTGCCCAATCCTGATAAAACCATCAACATAGACTTTTTTGCTTATCCCGAATTCGTTTGGATGATTTATCAATACGAAAGGAAAAATGTCATTTACTGTATGGCTGCCAAATTAGACAGAATGGGTAAGCGAGTGGGTGAATTGATTGAGTTAGACACCACCCATATAGGGTTTGCTTCAGATAATCGCTTGTATGCCGTTACCGGAAGTGAGGATAAACGAAAGATCGCAGTGATTAAAATTAACACAAGGGATAGAGCGCTTTATAAGATAAATTCACTTCTTTTTAACGACAAAATGGATTTGATCCGAAAAGACTTGCTGCATATCCCTATTGAGGATCGCACTGTTCAATTAGGGGATATTGAGTTAGACAACGAAGGGTCCCTTGTTTTAACACGTTTCCAGCAAACTTTTAACGACAATATCTCAAATGCCTCGCTACTTTACCTCAAGCCTGGTGTTGACACCTTGGAGGAATATCGGTTATCCATTGCTGGCAACTGGTTAGATAACCTGCGCATCAAAATTGACAATTACAATAAGCGCTACATTCTTACTTCTCTTTTCAGCAAGGAACGAAGGGGCGGAATTGATGGCTACTACCTTATGGTATATAACAAGTCCAGCTCAATGCCGCAAGTAGAGCAGTTTTATACTTTTTCAGATCAACTACGGCAGGAGGCCAAGGGGAATGCCACTACTAAAACTGCTTTTAATGACTATTTTATTCGTCAATTGATTACCAGGCGTGATGGTGGATGGTTAATTGGCAGCGAGGCTTATTATACTACTTCAAGAGTCAATACTTGGAACCGTTGGGATTATTTATATGGCTCGCCATTTTTGGGAATGAATAATTATTATACTTTGCCCTACTCAAACAGGATGTGGTGGGGCAGTATGCCCCGTAATCAGCAAGCGGTCAGGTATCATGCTGATAATATTTTAATTCAATCATTTAGTCCTGCTGGCGAATTAGAGTGGAGTCAGGTAATCGACAAATCACAGTTTGATGATGAAACCGATGATTTACTATCCTATCAACTGATGAATACGGGTGGCGAAATACATGTGCTATATAATCAGCAAGAACGGAGAGATAAATTGTTAAGTGATCTTACGATCCAGTCAAAGGGGCAATTGGCAAGAAACCCAGCCTTGAAAAATTTGGATAGCGGACACCAATTTATGCCTGCAAAAGGAAAACAAGTGAGTTCTAGAATAATGATTATCCCAACCGTGTACAGGGGGTATATTTGTTTTGCAAAAGTTGAGTATAATTAATCCCTGCTGTTTTGATTGCGCTATTTTATAAGAAGACCCCTTATGCACCCTTACTCTTGCTGCTCTTTGCAATAGCGGTAAAGCTTCCGCTTTTTTTAGCGCCAGCATTTCCTGTGGTAGCAAATGAGGAAGGCGCCTTGTTTAGCTTTTTTACTACATGGATAGCTACACAAGGTCCTGCTGCTCCCATTGTTTTTTCTATACTGACCTTTTTGATTTTATTGATCCAAGCCATTTATCTCAATTATTTTTTTAACCGACATCGTATGACTAACCGTCCCACTGATTTACCTGGGATGGCTTATTTATTAGGGACATCCTTGTTGCCTGCCTGGAACAGCTGGAGCGCACCATTATTTATTAATCTTTTGATATTATTTCTACTCACACACTTGTTCGAAAGTAATTCACTTGCAGATATCCGAAAACCACTTTATAACCGTGGTTTGGCCATCGGTTTGGGCTTTTTTATTTACCCCCCTTCCCTATGGCTTGCCCTATGGTTTGTTTTTTCACTTCTTATCATGCGTCCGGTAAAAATCCAGGAAGTCCTGATTGCTTTCTTAGGCCTGCTTTCACCGGTCTATTTTTTACTAGTTGGATTGTTTTGGACAGATCAGCTTGACCTGTTTACGGGTTTTTTTACCTTTTCGATTTCATTTCCTGACTCAGTGCCCCCTATCTGGTTTGGGGGTTTATTATCTATTTTGTTTCTCCCCTTTTTAATCGGATTCTATCATATCCAGGATCAAGTTCGCCGGATGCTTATACAGGTACGTCGGGGATGGACAGTTTTCTTTGTGCTTTTACTGATTGGTTTTTTGATGCCTTTATTTTCAACAACCCCTTTCACGGGTTGGATGGTGCTATTGATCCCCTTATCAGTTTATCATGCTTCCTTTTATTATTATACCTCATTTAGGATCTTTCCGCTACTTTTTTTTTGGATCAGCTTCTTATTTGTGTTACTAAATCAGTATTCGGGCTCAAGTGGAAAGGTTATCTTTGGGCTCCTATAATTATTGCTTATGAAATTTGGTGTTGTTGTATTTCCGGGTTCTAATTGCGATGCGGACATGCGTGACGCTTTGCAAGAGGACTTAGGGCAGGAGGTAATCATGTTATGGCATAAGGATTGGGACCTCTCGGCATTTAATACAGAAGATTGTATAGTGCTGCCTGGCGGTTTTTCTTATGGGGATTATCTGCGTTGCGGCGCCATTGCCCGTTTTAGCCCCATGATGCAATCTGTAGTGACCTTTGCACAAAAAGGAGGCAAAGTTTTTGGGGTCTGCAATGGGTTTCAAATTTTATGTGAATCGCACTTGTTACCCGGCGCACTTCTTCGCAATTCAAATCAACAATTTGTTTGTCAAAACACATTCATCAAGGATCGTGCCGGAAAGGTCTACAAAATCCCAATTGCGCACGGAGAAGGTCGATACCATGGCTCTCCGGGATTGTTGCGTCAATTACAGCAAAATAATCAGCTCATTTTCACCTATTGTAATGAGGAAGGCGATGTTACGGAAGCCGCTAATCCTAATGGTTCTTCTTTGAACATTGCAGGTATTTGCAATGAAAGCCGAAATATTTTTGGCATGATGCCGCATCCTGAACGGGCTTGTAGTGCTGCGTTAGGCAATGTGGATGGGAGAATGATTTTTCAAGAATTATTAATGGCGGAGGCCTTGGTTAAATAATAAAGTAATCATGAAATTCTTTTCTTGGCTGATTGGTTTTTGTTGGAGTACTGTAGTAATTGCTCAGCCAAACCCGGTAAGCTGGACCTTCAGTGCTAAGAAATCGGGCAACAAAACTTTTGAAATAGAAATGAAAGCAACCATCGCTTCCGGATGGCATCTCTATTCTCAACAACAACCGGCAGATGCCATTGCCATACCAACCGAATTTGTATGGAATAAAAATCCATTGATTCAATTGAAGGGGAAAATTCGTGAAGTAGGTAAAATGGAACGTTACAGGGATGCCATATTGGGCGTTACGGCACACCAGTACTCTACCCAGGTTAGTTTTGTTCAGGTGGTGGAGTTGAAGGCAAAGGTAAAAACGGCCTTGTCTGGTACCGTTGAGTACCAAACCTGTGACGATGAAAAATGTCTTCCTCCCAAGAAAATACCTTTTGCCATCCCTTTAAAGTAACCGATGCAGTTGCGCTATTTTCTACTTTGGTTGCTGTTATTCAATTTCCTGACAACTATTGGACAGGCCTCAAGTGAAGGAAATCCAATATGGAAGGCACGTGCAGAGAAAGTAGCCGCAAAACAATATCGATTAGTTTTTACTACTACACTTGACGCGGGGTGGGCACTTTATACGCCGCAGCAGTTAGTGTTTGATGTTCCAGCAGCGGAACTTCAGTTTAGCGATTCTTCTATCTTATTGCTGGAGCCCTTGAGACACCAGGGACCAGCAAATCGCGTCAATAGTGAGGTGCTTTCACAGGAAGTAGAATGGCAACAAGGGGAAATCAGCTGGAGCACTTTGATAGAGATAAAGGGAACTATACCTGCTGCTTTGCAAGGAAAGTTGCTTTTTACATACGGCCGTGATGATGAAATATATCCGGCTACTCCAACCGATTTTATAGTTGCGTTGGAAGGAGGGCAGCAACAAGAAAATATAAAACGAACGCGTATACAATTAACTGCTCCCATTGTTTCCTGTGGAGATCAGGGTGCTTCTCAAAAAAGTTTATGGAGCATTTTTTTACTGGGTGTGTTGGGTGGCTTGATTGCTTTACTGACTCCCTGTGTTTTTCCAATGGTACCTGTTACCGTAACTTTTTTCACCAAAAAATCAACTACTCGTCAAGAAGGAATTACCAACGCCCTGCTTTATGGAACATTCATTTTATTGATCTATGTGTTGTTGACTGTTCCATTTCATGTGGCCGGAAATGCCATCAGTCCTGAGATATTTAATAATATCTCCACCAATGTTTGGTTGAATCTTTTATTTTTTGTGGTATTTGTTGTGTTTGCCCTTTCTTTCTTCGGTTTATTTGAAATTGGACTTCCCGCCGGCCTTGCCAATCGTGTTGACTCCCGTGCCGGTTTGGGGAACTTGGGAGGTATTTTTTTCATGGCTTCCACTTTAGTCATTGTGTCCTTTTCTTGCACAGGTCCAATTTTGGGAACATTGCTGGTTGGAGTGGCCGAACAAGGAGCCTGGCCATTGACCGTAGGAGCCGCCGGTTTTGGTTTAGCATTAGGATTGCCCTTTGGCCTATTTGCTCTATTTCCAAATTGGTTGCAATCCTTGCCTCGTTCCGGAGGGTGGATGACTGATGTAAAAATTGTATTAGGATTTGTTGAGCTGGGGTTGGCGGTTAAATTTTTATCAAATGCTGATTTGGTAGAGCAGTGGGGTTTTCTAAAAAGAGAAATTTTTATTGGTAGCTGGATTATTATCGGCGCATGCATTACGCTTTATTTAGCAGGGATCTTGCGTATTGGTCAGCAACGGGTGGGTGGCAAGCGCGGTATTATTCGTTACTTCTTTTTATTGTTTTTTTTGTTATTCACGCTGTATTTGACTCCTGGTGTTACCAAAACAAAATATGCCGAACTGAATTTAATAAGCGGGTTTCCGCCACCCCTGATTTATTCCATATATGAAAGAGAGGGTAAAGTGCATTCCGTGTTCAACCCTTTGCACAATGATTATGCACAAGCGTTGACATTGGCGGCTGCGGCTGATAAACCTGTGTTAATTGATTTTACCGGATGGGCTTGTGTGAATTGCAGAAGAATGGAGGAGAAAGTATGGACGGACGCTCGCGTTGACAGTTTATTGCGAAATGCCTTTATAGTTGTTTCCCTATATGTGGATGAACGTGTAAAACTCCCCTTGGCGGAACAACAAATAATTACTTTACCGGATGGTTCGCGCAAACAAATTGAAACAATCGGGGATAAGTGGGCCAGTTTTCAGATTCAAAATTTTGGGGCTACTTCGCAACCGCAATATGCGATTATTACTCCTGATGAGCAATTGTTGAATCTCCCTAAATTTTACACTCCGGATCCAACAGCATTCTTGGATTGGTTGAAATGCGGGCTTGCTGCTTATGCAACGCAAAAAGTTAAGTAGGATTACAACGAGATCTGACGCTGCGTCATCATTTTACGCAGGTTGATCAAACCGTAGCGCATTCTTCCTAATGCGGTGTTGATGCTGCAATTGGTCAATGAGGCAATTTCCTTAAAGCTCATATCCGCATAGTGGCGTAGTATAATTACCTCCCGCTGGTCTTCGGGTAATTGTTGTAGAAGGGTTTGCAAGCGTTCTTGTCTTTGCTGGCGAATAATCCTGTTTTCTGCATTCTCCTCGGTAAAACTCAAGGTCTCGAATACGTCCTGATTTTCTGCAGTGCGGATAACAGGGCTTCTTTTCACACGACGAAAATGGTCTACGCAGCAGTTGTGTGCAATTCGCATAGCCCAGGAAAGAAATTTTCCCTCTTCCGTATAACGGCCCGCCCGAACCGTATCAATTATTTTGATAAACACATCTTGAAATATATCCTCTGCCAGGTATTTGTCTTTAACCAAGAAATAAATAGAAGTAAAGAGTTTGTCCTTATGGCGGAGTATCAATGACTCCATGGCTTGCTGATTACCCGCACAGAAAAGCTGGATCAATTCAAGATCGGTCAATTTAGAGAGTGCTAGCATAACTTTTACGCATTGCGCTGTCAGGAAACAGCGGGTTTTCAATAATAGGTCGTTTTGCGACCGGGTTTGCGTAGAAGTGTAACGATAGGCGTTTGTTTGGTTTGTCCGCAAAAGCGGATGATAAATATACTTACTTTTTCGAATCTAAACGTTCTGTGTGGGAATTTTCAGCATACCCTCGCCAATAAAATGTTAATTGCCAGTACCTTCGCCCTCATCCCCCTGTATGGACCTTTCTCCCATTTTAATCAAAGGTGCACGAATGCACAACTTAAAAAATGTGACAGTAGAAATACCTCGTCGCAAATTAGTAGTGATTACGGGTGTGTCCGGTTCCGGCAAATCTTCCCTGGCCATTGATACGTTGTATGCCGAGGGGCAACGCCGGTATGCAGAAAGTCTTAATGCTTATGCACGACAGTTTTTGAATCGAATGGATAAGCCCGATGTGGATACCATTATAGGGCTGAGTCCTGCTATTGCAATTGAACAAAAGGTTATCACCCGAACGCCAAGAAGCACGGTGGGTAGCCTGACTGAAATTTATGACTACCTAAGATTGCTTTTTGCACGGGTGGGGCATACAATTTCTCCGATCTCTGGACAGGAGGTTCGTAAGGATGATATCGAAGACGTGATAGCTGCTATAAAAAAATGCCAACCGGGCGATCGGCTTTACATAAGTTCAACGCTTCATTTTAAACCTAAACGTTCTTTGCGCCAGGAGTTAAGCGTGCTACAGCAAAAAGGATTCGCGCGCGTTTATCTTGGGACCCATACACAAGAACCGTTACACACCATTGATTCATTATTGGAGCTAACCGATAAAGAGTTAAAAAAGTATCATCCCACTCATTTGTTGATCGATCGAATTATAGTGAAGGATTTTGAAGAAGACGACTGGCACCGTATCAGTGACTCTGTTGCTACTGCTTTTAATGAGGGAGAGGGGAGTTGCGCTTTACTGCAAAATGAAAAGCATTGGCAGTTGTTCTCCAACCGATTTGAAAGAGATGGGCTCGTATTTGAAGAGCCAGCTCCTGCTTTATTTTCTTTCAATAATCCCTTTGGGGCTTGCTCTACCTGTGAGGGGTTTTCTCAGGTTTTGGGAATCGACGAGGAGTTGGTGCTCCCCAATAAAAAGTTGAGTGTATATGATGGGGCGGTTGCCCCTTGGAAGGGGGAGAAGATGGATTGGTGGCGACAACAATTTGTAAAAGGGGCTAAGAAACTTGATTTCCCCATTCATAAACCTATTGAAGATCTATCTCTTCAGCAGTTGAATGCACTTTGGAAAGGAGGAGAGGGTGTATTTGGAATCGATGACTTTTTTAAGGATGTGGAAGCGCATCTTTATAAGGTACAGTTTCGTGTACTGTTAAGTCGCTATCGGGGAAGAACTACTTGTCCAACTTGCCAGGGATACCGCTTAAGGAAGGAAGCTTTGTATGTAAAAGTATTGGGAAAACATATCGGTGAATGTTGTCGAATGCCTGTTCATGTTTTGTTGGATTGGATAAATGATACAGCAGCTAAGCTATCGGCTGCTGAACAAAAAATTGCTGCACGAATTTTGGTTGAATTAAAAACGCGTTTGTCTACGTTGTGTAAAGTAGGGCTGGGTTATTTAACACTTGATCGGTTGGCCAATACCCTTAGCGGAGGAGAAAGTCAACGAATTCAACTAACACGTCATTTAGGCAGCAACCTTACTGATTCCCTTTATATTTTGGACGAGCCTTCAATCGGGTTACATCCAAGGGATACCGAAAATTTAATTACGGTATTGAAAGAATTACGCGAGTTGGGGAATACCGTTATTGTAGTAGAGCATGATGCCATGATCATGCAGCGGGCAGATTATATCATTGATATGGGCCCCTTGGCCTCGCATTTGGGTGGTGAGGTGGTAGCTCAAGGTAATTATCAGTCCATATTGAAAGAGTCCAGTTTAACGGCAAAATATCTGCGTGGAGAAATGGTAGCAGCAGTAGTACGTAAACCCCGCAGTTGGAAACGTTGTATTGAAATCAAAGGAGCACGTCAGCATAATCTGAAACAGATCGATGTACAAATACCACTCCAGATTTTTTGCGCCATTAGTGGAGTGAGCGGCAGTGGTAAAACTACCTTGGTAAAACACATTCTTTATCCTGCACTCCTCAGGCACTTAGGGGACTATTCACTGCAGCCCGGTGCTTTTTCAAGTTTGGCGGGAGACCTGGACCTGGTTACACAACTGGAATGGGTTGATCAAAATCCTATTGGTAAATCCACCCGAAGTAATCCCGTTACTTATATAAAGGCCTATGATGCCATCCGAGACCTGTATGCTAACCTGCCACTTAGCATAATGCGTGGGATGCTGCCTCGTCATTTTTCCTTCAATGTAGATGGAGGTCGTTGTGATACGTGTAAAGGCGAGGGCGAACAGTTAATTGAAATGCAGTTTTTAGCTGATGTGCACTTGACTTGTGAATCTTGTGGTGGTAAACGATTTAAAGAAGAAGTGCTGGAGGTTACGTACAAAGAAAAGTCAATCTTTCAGGTGTTAGAAATGAGTGTGGACCAGGCTATTGAATTTTTTGCAAGCGAAAAGGCCTTGGTAAGAACCTTATTGCCCTTACAAGAGGTAGGGTTAGGCTATATCAAGTTAGGACAATCCGCAACCACACTGTCCGGTGGAGAGGCACAGCGTGTTAAATTGGCCTCATTTATGGGTAATCGTAAAGCCTCACAGAAGATCTTATTCATCTTTGATGAGCCTACCACCGGCTTACACTTTCACGATATTGGAAAACTATTGCAATCGCTACAAGCGCTGATCGCGCAGGGACATTCTGTGGTTGTCATTGAACATAACACCACATTGCTCAGCGCCGCTGATTGGATCATCGACATGGGGCCAGAGGCAGGAGAGGGTGGTGGTCAAATTGTATTTGCCGGAACCCCGCAGGAATTAAAGAGGAATAAAAAAAGTTTTACGGCACAGTATCTTAGCACATCTTAAGAGAGCTCAGGATACAGCGGAAATTGTTGCATCAACGCTTTTACTTCTTCACGTGTTTGTGTAATTACGCTTGCATTGTCTGGTTGCACGATTACTTGATCGATCAGGTTAGCAATGTGTACCATTTCCTTTCCGCCTAATCCACGTGTGGTAACGGCCGGTACGCCTACCCGAATCCCCGAAGTAACAAAAGGGGACTTATCGTCAAAGGGAACTGAATTCTTATTGAGTGTAATATGAGCTCTATCCAAAGTTTCCTGTGCTTTTTTGCCTGTAATGTTCTTATTGCGTAGATCAATTAACATGAGGTGATTATCTGTTCCTCCACTGATCAGGTGATAGCCCTTGCTTACAAATGCTTTTGCCATAGCTTGTGCATTAGCAATCACTTGCTTCCCATATTCTTTAAAAGAAGGATCCAGGATTTCTCCGAATGCCACGGCTTTGGCAGCAATTACATGTTCCAGAGGTCCGCCTTGCATTCCAGGAAAAACAGCCAAATCCAATAAGGCACTCATGGGACGAATGTTTCCTTTAGGGTCTTTTATTCCCATGGGGTTGTCAAAATCATTTCCTAGCATAATAATACCCCCACGAGGGCCCCTTAAGGTTTTGTGTGTAGTAGATGTAACAATATGACAGTGTGAAAGCGGGTCGTTTAATAATCCTGCAGCAATTAAGCCAGCGGGGTGTGCAATATCTGCCAGTACCAATGCGCCTATTTCATCTGCTACGGCACGGATTGTTTTGTAATCCCAGTCACGGCTATAGGCTGAGGCCCCACAAACGATCATTTTCGGTTTTTCTCTTCTGGCCACTTCTTCCAACTGATGATAATCAACAAGACCCGTTTCGCGATCCACACCGTAGAAGAAAGCCTGATAATTTTTTCCGCTGAAATTGGCCGGACTTCCATGAGTTAGATGCCCACCCATGCTCAAGTGAAGTCCTAAGATCTTATCACCAGGTTTTAGGCAGGCGAGAAAAACAGCAGTATTGGCTTGAGCACCGCTATGCGGTTGCACATTTACCCAACTGGCATTGAAAATATTTTTTAATCGATCAATGGCCAGCGATTCAATCTGGTCTACGATCTCGCAACCACCGTAATATCTTTTTCCGGGATACCCCTCTGCATATTTATTCGTAGCCACTGAACCCATCGCCTTCATCACGGCAAGAGACGTGAAATTTTCTGAAGCAATTAATTCGATTCCTTCACGTTGTCTTTTAAGTTCTAATTTGAGTAGGTCAAAAATTGCGTTGTCTTGCAAAGCCATGGGTAAAAAAAATTTACACGAAAGTACGTCCTCTCCAGAAAGGGTAAGGAACTATTGTAATTAAGTTTTCCTCAAAAGGACTACATTCGTGGTAAGCATGAAAGCTATTATACCTGTTGCAGGGGCCGGTACCAAATTACGCCCTCACAGTTATACCCAGCCTAAGGCGTTGATTCCGCTGGCGGGTAAAACCATATTGGGAATTATCATTGAACAACTACAAGCTGCCGGTATCCAAGATTTTATTTTTGTAGTAGGTTATTTAGGCGAAAAAATAGAAAATTTTGTTCAACAACACTACCCGGCCCTAAACGCACACTTCGTACAACAGACAGATCGGCAAGGTATTGGTCAGGCTATTCTTTTGACACGCAAACTGGTCAAGGGTGATGATATCTTTATTGTGTTAGGGGATACGATTTGTGAATATGATGTCAAAGCGGTAATGACCCAGCCTCATTCAATAATCGGCCTTCGAAAAGTGGAGGATCCCCGTGATTTTGGCGTAGCTGAGATTGACAGCAGTGGTTTAATAGAACGATTGGTAGAAAAGCCACAAATCCCCAAGTCTAATTTAGCCTTAGTGGGGATCTACCGAATAAAAGAAAGTGAGTTACTTTTTCGCTGCTTAGAGAATAATATCAGTCAGGGTATACGTTCGCACGGTGAATATAGTTTAACGGATGCCTTGGATTGTATGATTGGGCAGGGCGTTCCGCTCAAATCTTTTAAAGTTGATAATTGGTTTGATTGTGGTAGAAAAGAGACTCTCTTGGAATCCAATGCCTTGCTGTTAAAAAAGTTTGCCGGTGAAATCCCCGCCGAGCAATTTGAAAATACGGTATTCATACCTCCCGTTGTTGTAGGAACTGGGTGCTTAATTCGTAATTCGGTGATTGGGCCCAATGTTGCCGTTGGAGAAAATACGACCATTCAGTCCAGTGTAGTGAAAGAGTCTATTATTGGTTCTTATACTACGCTTCAAGATATAGTGGTGAGTGATTCTGTTATCGGCAACGATACCTTATTGCGAGGAGAAACTCGTTCCTTGAATGTGGGAGATAACACCAGTATCGATTTGGGATAATATCGTATGCAACCATTTTCCAACCGCGTTACAAAATTATTAGGCATTGAATACCCCATTATTCAAGCAGGCATGATTTGGACCAGCGGATGGCGTTTAGCTTCGGCTGTCAGCAATAGTGGTGGGTTAGGTGTAATTGGGGCAGGTTCAATGACCCCTGAATTATTAAGGGAGCATATTAAAAAATGTAAGGCAGCAACAACAAAACCATTTGCTGTAAATCTCCCCTTGATGTATTCGGGTATCCAGCAACAAATTGAAATTATTGAGGAAGAAAAAGTGGCGATTGTTATTACATCTGCAGGTAACCCCGCGGCGTGGACCCCTTATCTAAAATCAAAAGGTATTCGGGTATTGCACGTGGTTAGCTCCGGCAAGTTTGCACGTAAAGCTGCAGCAGCCGGTTGTGACGCAGTCATTGCGGAAGGGTTTGAAGCAGGAGGACATAATGGTCGTGAGGAAACAACCACGTTGGTCTTGATTCCTGCAGTTTGCAAAGCGGTGCAAATACCTGTTATTGCAGCTGGCGGAATAGCTACGGGACGTCAATTATTTGCTTGCCTGGCGTTAGGGGCGGAGGGTGGACAAATTGGTACACGCTTCGTTGGTAGCGAAGAAGCTTCCAATCATCTTAATTTCAAGAATCGAGTTATTCAAGCGGGTGAAGGTGAAACGCAATTGAGTTTGAAAAAACTCACCCCAGTTCGTCTGTTGCATAATAAATTTTTTGAACAGGTGCAAGCGGCAGAGGAGCGAGGTGCCTCAGCGGAAGAATTGTCTCAGTTATTAGGGAAAGGCCGCGCAAAAAAAGGAATGTTTGAAGGCAATTTGGAGGAAGGCGAACTTGAAATAGGTCAAGTAAGCGCACTGCTGGATTCAATAGAACCAGCGCAGCAAATAGTCAATGATCTATGGCGTGAGTTTCAAGAGGCATGGGATCGGCCTTTCAATGCCAGCGCCTGATTATCCTTTTGCGAAAGCCCAACGGATCATTTCCTTCCAGGTTATTTTTTTCCCGTACATAAGTATTCCGGTTCTGTAAATTTTACCGGCAAACCATACCGTAGTTAAAAAGCCAGCAATCAATAGTGCCATAGAAAGGCCCAGTTGCCAAACAGGTACAGTGCCAGGAACTCCATAAGGAATACGTGCCATCATTACAATCGGGGAAGAGAACGGAATGATGCTGCCCCATACGGCAACGGGGCCGGTTGGGTTGGCCACTGCAGCGGTCATAACGGCAATGGATAGAATAACCAGCATGGTTACGGGAAAACTCAATGATTGTGCCTCGCGCATATCTTCGTTCACCGCACTGCCAATGGCACCATAGAGCGAAGCGTAAAAGAAGAAGCCACCTAAAAAATAAAAGGCAAAACAACCCAGGATTAGTGGAACATTAACGGAGCCCATCATGCGCTGTATGCCACCGACTGCTTCTGCCATAAATCCCATGGAAGTGCCTGACTTGACGCCCACGTTATACACAACAAAAACAAAAATAATCCAGATCAAAAACTGCGTAAGTGCCACGGCACCAATTCCTAAAATTTTACCTAACATCATTTGAAAGGGACGAACTGAGGATACAATCACTTCGGCAATTCGGTTAGTTTTTTCCTCCATCACCCCCATCATTACTTGAGATCCATAAATGAGTAATATAAAGTACACTAAAAATCCTGCGAAATAACCAATGCCTTCTGCCGTGGCACTATTGGCCTGCTGATCGCTAATATTTCTTGAAATAAGCCCAATTTTACTTTGAACAAGAATAGCTTGTTTGCTTACATCCAACTGCAAACTATCATTTAACACTCGCCTCCAAATTCGATTTAGCTTGGATTCCACTACGCCAGTTGCAGCGCTGCCATATGACTTGTAGGTAGAGAGAATAAGCGAGTCGTTTCCTTGTTGCCAATTCAATGAGGGAATGGCGATGTATCCATCATATCCGTTATCTTCTTTATTGTTTTCTTGTGGCAGGTTGGTAGCCAGAACTAAGGTTGAACTTGGGTCAACATTGTTTTCTGCCGCAATAGCCTCTTTGGTAAAATAGCCAGAGTAATCTATCACGGCAACGGTTAATGTTTCCTTGCTTTTTTCAGCAATGAATCCCATTCCGCCGATCAAGGCTATATACAAAAGCGGGAATAACAGGGTAGAAATAACAAATGTTTTTTTCCGGACCCTTGTCAGATACTCTCTTTCTATGATAATCCAAATCTTTTTCATGCGCTTAATTTTTTTCGAATGTGCGAGCAGTGGGTGTATTTCCTACCGATTGAATAAATATATCATTCAGGCTGGGTAGCTGCTCCTGAAAGGCGGTGATCTCTACCTGTTGATCCAGTAAAAAACGCAGTACAGTGGAAGAGTTGGGTTGGGCAGCTATTTGGATAAGCAGCGAATTATCTTTTTGACTCACTGGGGTAAAGGGCGCCTGTTCCATGGCTAATTTATCCAACCCGCGACCTGTAATGAGGTATTGATGCTTTTTATATTGTTGTTTCACTTCTTGCACCGTGCTATCGAGGATTTTTTGTCCTTTATTGACAAGGGCAATATGATTGCAGATCTCCTCTACTTGCTCCATGCGGTGTGTGCTGAAAATTATGGTGGACCCCCCTTGGGCCAATCTGAATATTTCGTCTTTGATCAAATTGCTGTTCACCGGGTCTAATCCGCTAAATGGTTCGTCCAAAATAATTAAAGAAGGATCGTGCAATACCGTGGTTACAAATTGTAATTTCTGTCCCATGCCTTTTGAGAGGTCTTCTACCTTTTTATCCCACCAGCTTTCCATTCCAAATCTGCCGAACCAGTTTTCTATCTTTCTCTTTGCTTCTTGTTTATGGAGTCCTTTGAGTTGAGCCAGATATAAAACCTGTTCTCCCACTTTCATTTTTTTATAGAGCCCCCTTTCCTCCGGCATGTAGCCAATCTTGGCCACATCTATTAGCGGGTCAAACTTTTTACCTTCAAAAAATATCTCACCTTGATCAGGGTAAAAAATGCCGGTGATCATACGGATTAAGGTTGTTTTCCCGGCTCCGTTAGGACCAAGTAAACCAAAAATTTGTCCGCGTTCAATTTCAAGGCTTATGTCATCCACAGCTTTCTGTGATTCGAAATGTTTTCTTAAATGCTTCAGTGATAAAATTGAATCCATAATAGTGGGTTGCCACCAAATTTACAGGTAATTGTTTTGCAAAGAGAACGACTACATCAAGGGTACCGAAAGTGGAAGAGTGGTAGTTAATCCCCATTGTTGGAGAATGGCAATGGCAATTCGTTCGCCATCCATGGCTGCGCTCAGGATACCACCGGCATAACCTGCGCCTTCTCCACAAGGATACAAAGTAGACAGCTGGGGGTGGTGTAGTTTTTCATTATCACGCGGAATTCGCACAGGGGACGAGGTTCTTGATTCAGTAGCTACCAGAACGGCCTCATTGGTATAATAGGACTTCATTTTTTGTGCAACTTGTTTAAATCCGAGTTGTAGTCTCTCGTGAATAAATTGGGGAAGAACCTCCTTCAAGTTAACTGAGGTAATGCCTGGTAAGTAAGAGCAGGAGGGAAGCACTGTACTGGTTCGGTTTTCACAAAAATCTACCAGTCTTTGTGCGGGGGCTTGCAGGTTTCCTCCGCCGGCTTTAAATGCTGTTTGCTCTACTTGTTGTTGGAACTGCATTAAGGATAGTGGGTCCCTTTGGTTTTTCATTGTTTTAATATCATTCAATTCTACACTTACCACAATTCCGCTATTGGCAAATGGATTGTTTCGTTTGGAAGGACTCCAGCCATTGACAACCAATTCCCCGGGAGCAGTAGCAGCCGGTGCAATGATCCCACCCGGACACATACAAAAGGAGAAAACCCCCTTTCCGTTTACTTGCTCAACCCAGTTGCAAGCAGCGGGGGGTAGAAAGGGATCCCTGGTTTCACAATGATATTGTGTTCTGTCGATCAGCAGTTGTGGATGTTCTACTCGTACCCCCAATGCAAAGGGTTTAGCCTCGATAGTAAGTTGATTACGATGAAGTAGTTCAAAAATATCTCGGGCAGAGTGCCCTGTTGCCAAAATATAGGCATCGCCTGAAAAGCTATCGCCCTGCTTTGTGCAAACAGCTGTTAGTTTTCCTCCTGAAATCTTCAACTCGTTGATGCACTGCTCAAAATGAATTTCGCCACCCGCACGAAGAATAGTCTCTCGCATTTGAGTAATAACCTGCGGTAGTTTATTGGTCCCTATATGAGGATGCGATTCATATAAGACACTTTCGTCCGTCCCAAATCGAACAAATAGTTCCAGTATGCGGCGTACATCACCCCTTTTTTGACTTCGGGTAAAAAGTTTTCCGTCACTATAGGTTCCTGCACCCCCCTCTCCAAAACAATAATTACTATCAGGGTTTACTATCCCTTCCCGGTTTATGGCAGCCAGATCTCGTCGTCTGGCTCTAACGTCTTTACCCCTTTCAAGGAGAATAGGCTTGATTCCCCCCTCTATTAATCGAAGTGCGGCAAAAAGCCCAGCGGGGCCAGTTCCTATTATGATAACCTGCCTGGTTGATTGGGAAACCTCTTCAAACGAAAATGTACGTAGCTGTCTTTTTCCTAAGGGTTCGTTGATATAGGCTTGTAGCGTAAGATTCACCCAGGTATTTCTGCCTCGGGCATCAATTGACTTTTTAAGAATAGTAAAACCCTGAATATTGCTTATGGGCACCCCTTTTTGCTGTGAAATAAGCTTTTTTAAAAAAAGGTCATCGGCTGCTTCAGCAGGCTTAACACGTACTTGAAGGGTTTGAGGCATAGGTCAGGTTTTTACCCTGAAACAGCAACAAAGATGTACCTTTTAATCAAAATCGAGTTCGCCATTTAGGATATAGGGAAAGGAATGAATTTTCCAAATTTTTCAACGGGTTTTTAAAAAAATATTTATCAAAAAAGAAGCCCGAATTTTTTTTTGTTTGGGGGGGTTTAATGATATTCGTTCTCCCAGGCAAGTTTTTTTATTGACAATTGTGGAAAAGCATTGAAACCTGCGTAGAAATGTGAATAACTCCTATTAATTCGACCTAAACCTGATTGATGTAAAGATGGATAAGAACGCAGAAAAAGTCTGGGGAAATTGCTTTAAGATTATCAAGGATATCGTGGAGTGGCAGCATTTCAAAACCTGGTTCGAACCCATACAGCCCGTTTCGTTGAAACAAAATGTATTAGTCATTCAGGTTCCCAGCCAATTCTTTTTTGAATACCTCGAAGAACATTACGTTAATCTATTAGCCAAAACACTCAAACGTGAATTGGGCAAGGAAGCCAGATTGGAATACCGTATCATGGTGGACAGCGGCAATAGCCGCACAAAACCAACGACCGTAGATGTTAGCGGACAGGGGTTCAAATCATTATCAAATAACGAAATGGATTTTCCATTGGTGATTAATAATCCCGTAAAAAATCCTTTTGTTATTCCTGGTCTGAAAAAAATGCAGATCGACCCCCAGCTTAATCCTACCTACACCTTTGATGCATTTATTGAGGGTGATTGTAACAGGGTAGCACGCCGTGCAGGCAAAACAGTAGCAGAAAAGCCCGGTGCCAGTTCCTTTAATCCACTTGTGATCTATGGTGGAACGGGTTTGGGAAAAACGCACTTGGCACAAGCCATTGGCAACGAAGTAAAAAGACTACATCCTAACAAGGTGGTTTTATATGTAAGTGCAGAGAAGTTTATCAACCAGTTTATGGATCACAGCCGTAACAACGCCATTAATGATTTTATTCATTTTTATCAATTGATCGATGTGTTGATCTTGGACGATGTTCAGTTTTTTGCAAAGGCAGAACGTTCTCAGGATGCTTTCTTTGCCATTTTCAATCACTTGCACCAATCTCAAAAACAACTGGTGCTTACTTCTGATAAGTCCCCTAAGGATTTGGAAGGCGTGCAAGATCGGTTACTAAGCAGATTCCGTTGGGGATTGAGCGCAGATCTGCAAGTACCTGACTATGAAACTCGGATTGAGATCCTGGAGAAGAAGATGCGTAATGATGGACTGGAAATGCCTAAAGAGGTTGTTAAGTATATCGCTTACAACATCAATAATAATGTTCGTGAATTAGAAGGGGCCTTGATTTCCTTATTGGCTCAATCCTCTTTGAATCGTAAGGAAATCGATCTGGACCTGGCTAAGAAGGTGCTCCGCAATTTTGTGAAGTCCTCTAGTAAAGAAATTACTATTGATACCATTCAAAAGATGGTATGCGAATACTTTGATGTGCCCTATGATAAGCTGCTTCAAAAAACACGCAAACGCGAAATTGTGCAAGCCCGACAGATCACCATGTATTTGGCAAAAGCATTCACGAAAAATTCGCTTAAAACTATTGGCGAACATTTCGGAGGACGTGATCATACCACTGTGATCCACTCTTGCCAGACTGTCAAAGATTTAATGGACACGGATGGTATTTTCCGTGAAAATGTGCTGGAGCTTCAGCAGAAAGTCCAGTTGGCAGCCATGTAATTTCTTTTTAATTTTGTCCTCCCTTTTAAAGGATTGTTCCAGGAGAGGTGCCTGAGTGGCCGAAAGGGCCGGTTTGCTAAACCGTTGTACGGACTTAAATCTGTACCGAGGGTTCGAATCCCTCCCTCTCCGCAA
>VGGR01000005.1 GCA_016868585.1 Bacteroidota bacterium | reverse complement strand
TAATTTTGTCCTCCCTTTTAAAGGATTGTTCCAGGAGAGGTGCCTGAGTGGCCGAAAGGGCCGGTTTGCTAAACCGTTGTACGGACTTAAATCTGTACCGAGGGTTCGAATCCCTCCCTCTCCGCAAAAGAATGAGAGCCCCGCAATTTTGCGGGGCTCTCATTCTTTGCTAAGCTTTCACACCCTGGCGCAAGACAGCAATCCCTTATTTCATTGGTTTATGTGATCCATGGCACTGAGGCATTCGCTTAGACAATCCACAGGTACAATCATTACGACCAAAGCTGACAATGCTGCACCCCTGAAAAACATGATAGAGCAATGTTGCTTAAAACTGCCCAGCATGAGGATGTTTTTATCCTGCCAGGTATAACAGGGGTGTTTCCATTTGCAAACTTCAGTAAGCCCGTTAGTCCATACTATCTTACGTAGTACAGTTAATTCCTCATTCCAGATTCTTAATTGACGGAAGTAAATATCAATAAGCGGATCTGTTTGCATGTACTAAAAATAGTCCAACAGACCAATATTACAACACGTCAACGCTTCTTTCCACAAACTTGGTCAACTCAGCACCTTTCAATAATCCTTGTGAGAGTAACGCCAGGTCACATGCTTGTTTAGTCAAGATAGTTTGTGTGGACTCATCCGCTTCCAAAATTTTTCTGATCAATCGATGGTTGGCATTGATGGCCACCTTGTAGCTATCAGGCATAGCTCCATAGAAACTCATGGGTCCTCCACCCATTTTGCTCATTTCCTTCATTCTTCGCATCCATTCTTCCATAGTGATGGTAACTGGCAAGGCTTCAGTACCCAGACTCTCTACTTCCATTTTCATAGCAGTATTGTTCAAGGCTTTTTCAAAGAGTACTTTGATTTGTTTGCATTGATCCTCTGTAAGCGTATGCTTTGGAGCGTCGTCTTTTTCAATCAGTTTTTGAATAATATCGGCATCCACTCGTTTGAACGTAGTTTTTTCCAGCTTCATCTCCAAATGCTGCATGAAATGATTATCAATGGGGGAGTTCATCAATAGTACATCATACTGCTGCTGTTGTGCGCTTTGTATAAAACTATGTTGCTGATCCGCATCACCTGTATACAGCCAGATTAACTGTCCGTTTTTATCCGTTTGAAAGTCTTTTACCTTTGCTTTGTATTCCTCCAACGTGAAGTAATCTCCTGAAGTGTTATTCAGCAAAACAAAGTCTTTTGCTTTCTCATAGAACTTTTCGTCAGATAAAGCGCCGTACTTGACAAAAATGCCAATATCATTCCATTTACTTTCATATCCCTTTCTGTCCTTAGAAAATAACTCTTGTAGTTTTTCAGCTACTTTACGACTGATATAACTATTGATTTTTTTAACATTACTGTCGCTTTGCAGAAAAGACCGGCTCACGTTTAAGGGAATATCCGGAGAGTCTATCACACCATGTAAAAGCATTAAAAACTCAGGCACAACGTCTTTGGCTTCATCCGTGATAAAAACCTGACGGCTAAATAATTTGATCTTGTTTTTCTGGATCTCAAAATCATTTTTCAGTTTAGGGAAATACAAAACACCAGTAAGGTTGAAGGGGTAGTCCACATTCAAATGAATCCAGAATAATGGATCTTCCGTGAATGGATACAGCTCTTTGTAAAAGCTCAGGTAATCCTCGTCTTTTAATTCCGAGGGAGCTTTTGTCCAAATGGGCTGGGTTTTGTTGATGATATTGGGAACATCAACGCTTTTGTATTTTGTTTTCCCTTCTTGGTCCGTCCCATCCTCTATGGATTCCGACTTGGTGCCAAATTGAATTGGTATAGGGAGAAATTTGCCGTACTTATCCAGAATTTGCTGGATACGATGATCCTCCAAAAACTCTTCGGATTCCTCGTTGATGTGTAAAATGACATCAGTTCCTCTTGTTTCTCTGTTGCCGGCTGCAATCTCAAATGCTGTACTTCCATCACAGGTCCATTTAGCGGGTTCCGCGCCTTCTTGATAGGAAAGGGTTTGGATCTCAACATTTTCGGATACCATAAAAGCGGAGTAAAATCCAAGTCCAAAACGGCCAATAATTTCATTGGCGTCTTTAGCTTCCTTGAACTTTTCCATAAACTCAGTAGCACCTGAAAATGCAACTTGGTTGATATATCTCTTTAATTCCTCTGCCGTCATTCCCAAACCGGCATCGGAGATGGTAATTGTTTTCTTCTTCTTGTTCACCTTCACCTGCACCGTGAGTTCACCCAGCTCTTGGTTGTATTGACCAAGTGAGCTGAGGCGTTTTATTTTTTGGGTAGCATCAATGGCATTACTGATCAGCTCCCTTAGAAAAATTTCGTGATCGGAGTAAAGGAATTTTTTAATGATGGGGAAAATGTTCTCCGTGTTAACAGAAATCGTACCTTTTTCCTTAATCATGGGACTTGGTTTTGTGTTTTATCCTATGCTGCAAGTATTGTTCCAGATGCCAGAGGCTTGACAGATTGACATATTATTATATTGGCCCGGAATCTGTCCTGAGAATAAGTCAGTATTTCCTATATTTGCAACCCTTTCTGAAATGGATGGGCGGGAGGTAGTTCAGCCCGGTAGAATACCTGGTTTGGGACCAGGGGGTCGCAGGTTCGAATCCTGTCCTCCCGACAACAAAATCAAGCCTTGGCTTTTAGGCCAGGGCTTTTTTGTTTTGAAGCGTTGCAAGCTTGCTTGCAAGAGCTGAAAAAGAAAAAGCCCGTAACAGCCGAAGGCTGCAAGTCTTGATTTTGTTGTCTCCTCCACTCCCTTAGGATCACTGAAAGTAATCCTTTACTTTAGATTCATGGTTGCTGTTAACGCTCAAATAATAAAGTCTTTAAAGTCCAGGGCATCAAAGGGAAGAGCCCAGGTCATGGCTCGGGTTTTTAAAACTGGCAAAGGTGAGTATGCCGAGGGAGACATTTTTCATGGAGTTAGTGTTCCTGATCAACGGGTGATTGCAAAAAAATATTATTTGCAATCGGATGCAGTTTCAGTGAGTGAGTTATTGAAGTCCCGTTATCACGAGGAGCGATTAACGGCGCTTTTTATTTTGACACATTTATTCGAGCATGCTCAAAAAAAGGGTGCAGGTGAGTTGTATGTAAATCTTTACTTGAAAGAAATTCAATATGTAAACAATTGGGACCTTGTTGATTCAACTGCCTACAAAATTTTGGGACCTTGGTTAGAAGATAAGAAGCGGAATATTCTCTATAAGCTGGCAGATTCCAAAAATCTTTGGGAAAATAGGGTAGCCGTAATAGCTACTTTGCATTTCATTAAAAAAAACGATTTTGCGGATATCCTGAAGCTTAGCGAAAAACTATTATTCCATGCACATGATCTAATGCACAAGGCCATAGGTTGGATGCTTCGGGAGGCCTGGAAAGTAAACCCGGGACCCATTGAGACCTTCTTACATCATCAGGCCTCGGTAATGCCCAGGACTATGCTGCGCTACGCCATTGAAAAAATGACCGAATCTAAAAGAAAATATTACTTGAATGCAAAAAATCATACATTTAAGGGTTAAAACCGACTACATGAAATCAATGCGCTTTATCCTGCCAGTGCTGGCACTTGGATTTGCCCTTTTTTCAACCGGCTGTAAGAAAAAAAAGGAAGACACGCCCGGTGGAGGGGGAACCAACCCCACGGTTACTACCTATACCCGGAAAGCCTATGTCGAGGATTTTACCGGTACCTGGTGTGGATGGTGTCCGCTTATGAGCTACACCCTGGAGCAAAAGCAACAACAGCATGGCTCCAAACTGATCTTTGTTGGAATGCATTATGGCCCTACAGGAGGTCAGTTTGATCCGTATCACTCAAATACTTTCCTTTCACTCATGAATCGCTATGGAATCAATGCTTTCCCAACCGGACTCGTTAATCGTCAAACGGTGGTTAGCTCCTCTACCTTGGCCAGCAATATTGATTTTGCTGTGGCGGCTGAATCTTACGTAGGCATTAAGCTCGAAACCACGGTTACAGGAACTGATTGCGCATTAAACACTACTGTAAAATTTGGAAGTGATTTCAGTAAGAAAAACGTGAAACTGGTGTTGATGTTAATCGAAGATGGGTTGAAATATAACCAAGTAAATTATTTGGCGGGCAATAGCTCATACCAAACGCATCCTTATTATTCCGCCGGTAATCCAATTCCAAACTATACCCATAATGGTGTTTTCAGACGTTCCATCACGGCTAGTTTGGAGGGAGATGCGATCCCGGTTGCCAACACTGGGCTGGGTGGTCAATATGTGAACAATACAATCGTCAGCGTTACAGGAATCCCAACTGGAAAAGGTAAAATAGTTGCATTGGTGATCAATGACACTGGATCTAATGCCAGCACGCAGGTGCTCAATGCGCAGTCAGTTATTATTGGCCAAACACAGAGCTTTTAAGGGAGAAAGGGTTAGAAGTTTAGTGTATAGTTCAAGCTAAAGCCATTGTAAGAGGGAACAAAGCGGCAAATACCTCCCACACAGAGTAAGCCGGCTCTTTGCTGACCTGCGCTTAGCTGGATCCGCTGTTTATTTTTGGAGAGGGCAAATCCAATATTGTAATAGTGCATTTTGTAGGTCTGGTAATTGGTCATATCGCTTACAAATAACGATAGTCCATTTGGGAAACTCCACTCGGTTAACAGACCTGCCCAGTTTTGCTCATCACCATTTACCCACATATGCTCGGCATTAATTCTTAACTGGTGTTTTTTCTTGATTTTAATATAATGATCAGTTATTACGAGGGTGGCGCGTACCTCACCATAGGGTCCTCCTTGTAAAATAGTCCGATTGTAAAAAAGGTTAATAAATGTGAGTAGTGTCTTGTAGTCTTTAGTCCATCTTTTATCAATGATCAAATTGAGGTCTCTGAACAATTTGGTTTTACCAAATGCTATGATTTTTTTACTGATGAACCCTTCTCCGGTTGTTACACGGGCGCTATCTAATGCATGATAATTGGAATAGTTAAGGTCTACCCTTGTTCCATATTTACCACCCAAGGGTGTATTTTTTTTGAAACGAATAAAAAGGTCAGCCATGCCGCCTATTTCACCAATGGGTTGAATGGCGTGCGGATAAATATTTGCTAATAGGTTGGTATGTTGTCGGGTAAGCGCAGGCGTATAGTTGATTGAGGCTACGGCATCGCTGGAATTGAAATTTCCTTTGTAGTCTGCATTCTCCAACCTGCGAAATTGAACTTGCGCTCCCATTCTGTTAGCAGGATCCTGCCAACCTGTTTTAAGAAAAAGTATTAACCCCTTCTTTTTGATGAAGTCATTTGGAAAGTTAGCTTCAATGGACTTGTGGACCCATTCTCCCGCAAAATTGATGGAATTGTATTCCCCGTTAAATCGGGCAGCAAAGGCATTTACCTGTTGCGGAAAATTAGGATCGGCGCCATAATAACGCATAAATCGTTTTACATAGCTGGCACCCAATTGCAACAGCTGCGTTTTTCCATTTCCTTCCCGATTCAGGGGAGACCATTCTATATCACCACCCATTACTTCACCGGGTGATCTTTCCATAAAGATGCGAGGGCGTCCTGCAATTGCTTTAATTTTTAAAGATTTTACGGGTGTAAAACGAATCCCCACTCCATCAATATTGTTATCTAATCCTAAACTTCTTTCCTCAAAAGCTCTGAAGATTAACCCGTTCCCAAATTGTTCAAAAAAGTTACCAAGATGAACGTCAATTTTTTTGTTGGTGTAGCGGATAAACCGGCGAACCAACTTATTCCCCTCGTAGCGGGTAGGGAATCCCTGTAGGGCCGGGTTGTACCCTTCAAATTGGATGCCGGCCCGAAAGCCTCTGTATTGGTAGTTGGCAGTCAGGTAAGTATTGGATGCAAATCTATTTGCTGGTGCCAGAATATTTCCTCGCTTGTTATCCAGATAATACTGATTATTGGTTTCAAGACTCCCATTTAGTTTACTTTCTTTGAAAAAACTTTTTCCTTGCGTAAAACCGGAAAAACTTAGGGAGAGTAGGACAGAAGAAAGGAGTACTCGCATCTTACAATGTTTTGAGTAATGCCAATATGTTATCCTCATTGCCGGGAACATAGGCGGTATATCGTTTAAGGATCATTCCTTTTTTGTCAATAACTAATGTGTGTGGAATTAATGAAATATTGAGTGCTCGTTTGAGATCTTGATTTTGGTCCCAAAAAACTTCAAAACTCCAGTCGTGCAATCCCGCTGTTTTTTTGATCCCGGCTGCAGTGCGGCTATCATCAATGGAAATGGCAATGATGCGTGCGGGTGTTTCTTTTTTCCATGTTTCCGTGAGTTCATTGAATGCATCTAATTCTTGCAAGCAAGGTTTGCACCAGGTTGCCCAAAAACTGATCACTAAAGGGACCTCATTATATTGAAAGCTTTCTGTATTTACCTCTTTTCCGGCAATGGATTTAATGACAACTGCTGGAAGTTTTTCTTGTGCCAGAAGACTCAATGGGCTAAACAGGAGTATAAGCAGCAATGAGCGCATCATTGATTGTTTATGCGAATATAGCAGACTAGGTCTTAACTTAAACGTAATTTTAGCACCCGGATGAGCAAGATCGTGCAAAATAAGATACAGCTTAACCAATACGTCGCTATTGTTGTGCGGGTTAGCTGGGCGTTGGCGTTATTGTGGGTTACTCGTTTTATTTTTTATTTTTTTAACCAAGGTTCATTTCAGGTTTTTTCAATGACTGATTGGGGTAACATCATGTGGGGTGGGCTTCGCTTTGATATTGCCGCTGTTTGCTATGTTAACTCGCTTTATATCATTTTGCAAACGGCTCCGCTCCGAGCTCGATATCAGCAGTCATTTCAGCGGTTTACTCGGGGGCTATTCTTCTTTACCAATGGATTAGCCTTATTGGTGAGCTGCGTGGATATGGTTTACTTCCCTTTTACGTTGCGTCGTACAACCGCATCAGTAGTGCGGGAATTTTCCCATGAAGATAACCTCGGTACCATCTTAACAACGGCTGCCTGGCATTATTGGTATTTCCTCCCTGTATTTCTTATTTTTTTCTGGTTGTTGGTGGTTGGCTACAATCGTGTTTCGGTAAATCCGCCAGCCATTTTTCGGCCTAACTATTTTTATACGGGGTCCTTGGGAATGTTATTGCTTTTTCCTTTTTTATTGGTGGGAGGCATTCGGGGTGATTGGCGGTATTCCACACGCCCAATCACTATGAGTAATGCCGGGCAATATGTAAAGAATCCTGGTAATATTCCATTGGTGTTGAATACTCCCTTTTGTATACTACGCACTATCCGACAGCAGTTTTACAAGGAGGATCATTACTTCTCCGCTAAACAATTAACGGATATTTATTCGCCAATCATCCAACTAAACCCAGCCCATACATTCAGGGCCGAAAATGTGGTGATCTTAATGTTAGAGAGTTTTGGCCGGGAATCCATTGGATTTTTTAATCGTGGACTAAATAATGGCACCTATAAGGGGTACACCCCATTTTTAGATTCCTTGCTCGCCAAGAGCTATGTGGTGGAAAATGGATTTGCTGCCGGGCGAAAGTCTATTGATGCGCTGCCGGCCGTATTAGCCAGCATTTCTTCCGGAGAATTGCCTTTTGTTCTCACGCCTTATGTTTCAAATCAGTTGCAAAGCCTTCCGCAACTATTAAAAGAGAAGGGGTATCACACTTCTTTTTTTCATGGCGCCCCCAACGGTTCCATGGGATTCAAGGCTTTTGTGAATTTACTGGGAGTAGAACATTATTATGGAAAGGACCAATATGGCAATGATCAGGACTTTGATGGGACCTGGGGTATTTGGGATGAACCCTTTTTACAATTTTTTGCCAGTCAGTTGGATAGTTTCCCTGAACCTTTTCAATCAACAATATTCACCGTTTCCTCGCATGAGCCATTTCAGGTACCTGCAAAGTATAAGGGGGTATTTCCAAAAGGCGAGCATCCTATTCGGGAGGTTACGGGTTACACGGACCATGCATTGAAAAAGTTTTTTGAAAAAATTAGGACTAAACCATGGTTTCGAAGAACCTTGTTTGTGATCACCGCCGATCATGCTTCTATCTCTCATCATCCTTCCTATCAAACTGCCTGGGGTAATATGGCTATCCCTATTTTTTTCTATCACCCCTCAGATAGTCTGAAAGCATTTTTGCCAGGGAATATTCAACAAACAGATATCATGCCCTCCGTATTGGGTTATCTGGGCTACCAAGGCACTGTATTTTCTTTTGGGAAAAACGTATTTGCTCCACAACCTGAAAATTGGGTGGTTAATTACTATGGCGGCTTTCAGTTGATTCAAAATCAGTATTTGTACCAGCAAAATGAAAATGGAAAAAATGCCCTCTTTGACTTTATTAATGATCCGCAATTACATAAAAACCTGGCCGCTCAAGAAAAGCAACGTGTCCTAAATATGGATAATCGGCTAAAGGCCTATATTCAACAATACCACAACCGGCTTATTGGTAATCAACTTCTGCCACCTGCCCGTTAGCGTGTATCTTTAACCCCTTATGGCGCTGACCATTAGCAAGAAGCCAACGGCAGAAAATAGCTTGGAATTTATTGAAGTTACAGGGGCACGTGTGCACAACCTGAAGAATCTGGATATAGCTATTCCAAAAAATAAGTTAGTGGTGATTACCGGAATCAGTGGTTCAGGAAAATCCTCATTAGCCTTTGATGCCATCTATGCCGAGGGGCAGCGCCGTTATTTAGAAACATTCGGGGCCTATGCGCGCCAATTTGTTGGAGATATGGAGAGACCGGATGTGGATCGAATTACGGGACTTTCTCCGGTGATTGCCATTGAACAAAAAACTACCAGCAAAAATCCCCGCTCAACCGTTGGAACCGTAACAGAAGTCTATGATTTTTTACGTTTGCTTTTTGCAAGAATTGGCCGGGCGTATTCTTACAACACCGGAAAGCCCATGGTCAAATGGAGTGAGGAGGAGATAGTCCAGACCATTTTTCAAAATTTTGAAGAAAAAAAAATTTCAGTATTAGCGCCTCTTGTGCGTGGAAGAAAAGGTCATTATCGTGAACTGTTTGAAGAGTATAGAAAAAAGGGATACTTAAAGGTTCGTGTGGATGGTATCCTGCGAGATTTTCAAGCCAAGATGCAAGTTGACCGATACGTGATCCATGATATAGAACTTGTCATTGACCGATTGCCGGTGGAGACTTCGATGCGTGCACGATTGAGCCAAAGTGTTCAGCAGGGATTACAATTGGGAAAAGGATTATTGTTTTTAGAGGTAGAAGGACAGGGCATTGTGCAGTACTCCAAGCAAATGATGTGTGAGGATACCGGCATTAGCTATGAGGAACCTTCTCCCAATTCCTTTTCATTTAATTCTCCTTACGGAGCCTGTCCTGCTTGCAAAGGGCTGGGGATAAGTCATCATGTAAATATGAAAACTGTTCTTCCTGATACTTCACTGAGTATTAGTGGGGGGGGGATAGTTCCGCTTGGTGAAGAGCGTGATGCGTGGGTATTCAGACAGGCACAGGAGATGGCCAAAAGGCACAAGATTTCTTTTAAAACTCCAATTCGGGATCTTCCTAAAAAACAATTAAATCTGTTGTTGTATGGGAATGAGGATGGTGTGGTTACCGCAACGGAATTTGCTGACTTGCCATTTAATCCCAATGGTCCTTTTGAAGGCGTTGTAAACTTATTGCAACGTTGGTTTGCCAACCCCTATAGTGAAAATATTCGTGCGTGGACTGAAGATTTTATGGAGGTGAAGCCGTGTACTACCTGTGAAGGTATGCGCCTTCGAAAAGAGAGCAATTGGTTTAGAGTGGATCAAAAAAATATTGCCACGCTGAGTGCCATGAATCTCGATAACCTGGCGGCTTGGTTTGACGGATTGGAACTTCGCTTATCCAAAAAAGAAAATGCCATCGCTAAGGATATTTTAAAAGAGATCCGAGACCGACTTGATTTTTTATTACAAGTGGGGTTGGGTTATTTATCATTAAACCGCCCCAGCCGTAGTTTAAGTGGTGGCGAATCACAACGAATTCGTTTGGCAACACAAATCGGATCGCAGTTGAGGGGCATTACTTACATTTTGGATGAACCCTCAATTGGGTTACATCAACGCGATAATCATCAACTTATTCAAGCGTTGAAAAAAATGAGGGACTTAGGAAATACCGTGATTGTGGTGGAGCATGATAGGGATATCATGATGGCTGCTGATCATTTGATCGATATTGGTCCACGTGCAGGATTTCATGGGGGAAAAATTGTTGCTGCCGGGCCTCCCTCTTCTTTTTTGAAATTGAATACTATCACGGCTAGTTACTTAAATGGAAAATTAAAATTACCTGTACCGACCCTTCGTCGAAGGGGTAATGGGAACTCTTTATCCTTGCAAGGGGCCAGCGGAAATAATTTGCAAAAGGTCAACGCTGATTTTCCCCTTGGAAAATTGATTGTGGTTACGGGTGTAAGTGGTTCAGGTAAATCCACCCTCATCAACGAAACCTTGTATCCTTTACTGGCAAAACATTGTTATGATTCCCGGATGCAGCCGCTGCCTTACCAAAAAATAAGTGGGTTGGAACATATCGATAAAGTAATTGAAATCGATCAGTCTCCCATTGGCAGAACACCGCGTAGTAATCCCGCCACCTACTGTGGTTTTTTCACTGAGATCAGAACATTGTATTCCAACTTACCCGAGAGCAAAGTACGGGGCTATGGTGCCGGTCGATTTTCTTTTAACGTACGATCCGGTCGTTGCAATACCTGCGAGGGTGGGGGCATGCGGGTGATTGAAATGAATTTTCTTCCTGACGTATATGTACATTGTTCCAGTTGTAATGGCAAACGTTACAATCGGGATACCCTCGAAGTGCGGTACAAAGGAAAATCTATTGCTGATGTATTGAATATGACAGTGGAAGAAGCCATTTGGTTTTTTCGAACAATTCCTTACATCTACCGAAAAATTAAAGTCTTGGAAGCAGTAGGGTTGGGATATGTAACGTTGGGTCAAGCGGCCACTACGTTGAGCGGAGGTGAAGCCCAACGTGTAAAGCTTTCAACTGAGTTAGCAAAAAGGGACACAGGAAAAACCTTTTATATTTTGGACGAACCTACCACGGGGCTTCATTTTGAAGATATTTGTCATTTGATGGACGTGCTTAATAAATTAGTGGATCGGGGGAATACCGTATTGGTTATTGAGCATAATTTGGATGTGATCAAAATGGCTGACCATATCATTGATCTGGGCCCAGAGGGAGGAGATGGGGGCGGATCCATTCTTTTTCAAGGTGCACCCGAGGAAATGGTAAGGAAAACAACAACGTATACAGCCACTTTTTTGAAACAAGAATTGATGGCTGTCCATTAAGCCGTCCGGATCATATGAATGTGTTCGATCCCATCTTCTAAATAAATTTCACCTGCTCTGTTAAATCCAAAAGACTGGTAGAATTTTTCAAGATATAATTGAGCACCTATTTCTATGGGGCCTTTTCCAAATAATTTTTCACAGCTTAGGATCGATTCTGCCATTAAAAGTTTGCCCGCACCGGTTCTTCGATGGGTTGCTGCAGTAACTACGCGTGAAATGGAACAATGATCATAGGCCAGGCCTGCGGGCAGCAAGCGGGTGTAGGCTACCAATTGGCCATTTATTTTACCAAGCAAATGCCATGCCTGCTGATCTTTATTGTCCATATCCAAATAAACGCATTGCTGTTCTACTACAAAAATGGCAGATCTTAATTGCAATAATGCATAGCAATCTGATAGAGAAAGCTCCTCAAATTTTAATAGTGACCAATGGATTTTACTCATTTGTTCGTTCCAATTCGCTTGAGTGAAGCTATGGTAGAAAGGGGATCCTTGGATTTAAAAACGGTATTGCCTGCTACTAGTACATCAGCACCAGCTTCGACTATTGCTGGAGCATTTTGCAGTGTTACACCACCATCAATTTCAATGACGGCAGTTGAACTATTTTGTCTGATCAGTTTTTTTAGTTCGGTGATCTTTGGTAGCGTTGAGGGAATGAATTGTTGTCCGCCAAATCCCGGATTCACACTCATCAAGCAAACTAAATCAAGTTCTTTTATGACGTTTGCAAGACTCGCAACGGGTGTATGTGGGTTAAGGGCTACTCCTGCTTTTACACCCAATTCTTTTATTTGCTGAATAGTTCTGTGAAGATGTGTGCAAGCCTCAGCATGCACAGTAATGATATCTGCTCCTGCGTCCTTGAATGCAGTCAGATAGCGCTCAGGCTTTTCAATCATTAGATGCACATCACAAATCTTGGGGGTGGTCTTTCTAAAAAACTGAATCAACATAGGGCCAAAGCTGATGTTAGGAACAAAATTTCCATCCATCACATCCAGGTGGTACCAGTCTGCTTCACTTTTGTTAAGAAGCTCACAATCAGCCTGAAGATTCAGGAAATTTGCGGAGAGCAGAGAGGGGGCTACAATCGGCATGGCTGCAAGTTACTAATCATTTTTTACAATGGGCTGACACTTGAACCCTGCCGCATAGATAACTTTGCACGCTACAAAAGAAACGCATGAATAATTTGTTTGCACCTGCACTTGGTAGCACTTTTTCTGTGATTTGCTTACTGCTTGTTTTTTTTCAAATTCAGCTATATGGACAGGATAGTATTCGGTATGCAGAAGAATCCCATCTTAAAAATATTCGACAATTAACATTTGGAGGTGACAATGCTGAAGCGTACTGGAGCTATGATGGAAAGTCGCTGGTTTTTCAACGTACAGCTGTAAAAGACGGAATCCCCTGCGATCAAATTTTTGTAGGACGTGTTCCTACTACTGCTGCTGAGCCATTTGAATATAAATTAGTCAGTACCGGAAAGGGTAGAACTACCTGTGCTTTTTTCATGAAGGACAATCGACATATTATTTATGCATCCACCCATTTGGCCAGCAGTGATTGTCCGCCTGTGCCGGATCGTGCTAAATATGGCAACAAATACATATGGCCCCTATACCGGGGCTATGATATTTTCCAATCTGATTTGACTGGAAAAATCGTAAAGCAATTAACAAACTCTCCATTTTATGATGCTGAGGCTACCCTTTCACCGGATGGTAAGAAAATGATTTACACCAGCACCAAGGATGGTGATATTGAGCTTTATATCATGGACCTTAAAACCGAAAAAGAGCTAAGAATAACCTATGAATTGGGGTACGACGGCGGAGCCTGGTTTAGCCCGGATGGAAAAAAAATAATTTGGCGTGCTTCTCGTCCAAAAACTGAAGCGGCCATCTCAGAGTACAAAGAGTTGCTGGCACAAGATTTAGTGGCCCCCACCAATATGGAAGTTTGGGTTGCCAATGCAGATGGATCTGAGGCAAAGCAGGTTACCAATTTTGGACAGGCCAATTGGGCGCCTACTTTTATGCCTGATAGCAAGCGTATTATCTTTGCCTCTAACCATGAATACAAGCGTGGATTTCCCTTTAATCTATACATTATCAACGGAGATGGATCCAACTTGCAAAAAGTGAGCCGTGACAAAGGCTTTGATGCATTTCCTATGTTTAGCCCGGATGGAAAGCGTTTGGTATTTGCAAGCAATCGTAACAATGGAGGTACCCGGGATACGAATGTTTTTGTGGCCGACTGGGTAGAGTAAGAAAGGCTTCATACATTTGTTTACCTAAACAAATGCTATATGGAAACCGGACTCTTGCACTTGCACAATGTCCTTCGTTGGGTGTTACTATTGTTACTTCTTTGGAATTTAGTTCAAGCAATTGCCAAAAAAGAGTCCATTCGTAGTAGTAGCCTTTGGCTGATGATAGCTGCCCATACGATGTTACTTATAGGAGTTTATCTCACCGTTGCGGGCAAATATGGCTGGACAACATTAAATCTTCCAGCCGGCAGTTCAGTGATGAGTGATTCATCTTATCGGTTTTTTCTGATAGAGCATCCTGTACTAATGGTCTCCTCAATAGTGTTTATTACAATGGCGCGGGCAAAGGCCAAACAACTCAATTTTCGCTCCTTTACCTGGCTGTTGGTTATTGCATTGGTTTTAATCTTGGCAGGTATTCCTTGGCCAGGGAGGGAGGTAGGAAGACCACTTTTTCCTGGGGCATGATTGCTGCTTGTTCTACATCCTAACGATTGAACTACTATGGCACATTATTATAAACTTGGACAAATTCCGCACAAACGGCATATACAGTTTCTTAAGCCGGATGGAACCTTGTATAGCGAACAGCTCTTTTCCACGGAGGGTTTTAGTGATGATTATTCCTTGCTCTACCATTGTCATCCTCCCACGCAAATCATAAAAACGGAGCAACAATTGGATGTTTCTCCGCAGATCGCAGAGGAAAAAATGTTAAAGCACCGCAGCTTCGAAGGGTTCAAGATTAAGCCTGAGGCCGATTATCTGAAAAGTCGTGTACCTGTTTTAGTCAATAGCGATTGTCATATTGTTTTGGCTTCGCCCCAACAAAGCATGACTGATTATTTTTATAAGAACACGAATGCTGATGAGTTGATCTTTGTACATGAGGGGTCCGGGAAAGTGATTACACAATATGGACAGCTTCCTTTTTCTTATGGCGATTATATTGTGTTACCAAGAGGAACTATTTATCAGATACATTTTGATACTACTGTAAATCGATTATTTATTGTAGAATCTTTTTCGCCACTCTATTTCCCCAAAAGATACATGAGCCGCCTTGGGCAACTCATGGAACATTCTCCTTTTTGTGAAAGGGATATCAGGCCTCCACAAGATTTGTTGACCATCGATCAAAAGGGAGATTTTTTAATTCGTGCGAAGAAAAAAGGAATGCTGTACGGACTTTATTACGGCACTCATCCTTTTGATGTAATAGGTTGGGATGGCTGCTGCTATCCGTATATTTTTTCCATTCATGATTTTGAGCCCATCACGGGTCGCGTGCACATGCCGCCTCCCATTCACCAAACTTTTGAAACAAACAGTTTTGTGGTTTGCTCATTTGTGCCCCGACTTTATGACTATCACCCACAGGCAATTCCGGCACCATACAATCACAGCAACATTGATAGTGATGAAGTGCTTTACTACGTGGATGGCGATTTTATGAGTCGCAAAAAAGTTACCCGTGGTATGATCACTTTGCATCCGGCTGGTATCCCCCACGGGCCTCACCCGGGGGCTGTTCAAAAAAGCATTGGTACCAAGGAAACAAAGGAATTGGCAGTGATGGTGGACACTTTCCGTCCGCTTATGTTAACCAAGCAGGCCTTAGATATTGAAAATCAAGACTATGTGATGAGTTGGGCTGAGTAATTGCTTCGCTTTCAAAATTTTAGCAATTTTCTTCGTTCTTCGCTGATAACAGCTTATCTTTGCACCCCTTAAAATCGTATGTCGAAACAACCGCTGATTAAGCAGGATGGAGTCATTATTGAAGCCTTATCCAATGCAATGTTCCGGGTAAAACTTGAAAATGGACATGAAATCCTCGCTACGATCTCCGGAAAAATGCGAATGCACTACATCCGTATTCTCCCCGGTGATAAAGTTGGTGTTGAACTTTCTCCCTATGATTTGACAAGGGGTCGGATTAATTTCCGCTATAAATAAGACTGTTAAACAGAAAAAAGATGAAAGTAAGAGCCGCTATCAAAAAGCGCAGCGCAGATTGTAAGATTGTACGTCGTAAAGGCAAGCTGTATATCATTAACAAAAAAAATCCTCGCTTCAAGCAGCGCCAGGGATAATCCTATTTTGAACTAATTAATATTAATAGTCAATTATGGCTCGTATTGCCGGTGTTGATTTACCAAAACAGAAAAGAGGGGAGATTGGGTTGACCTATATCTATGGAATTGGTCCTTCTACTGCTCGTTATATTCTCGATAAGCACAATATCGATCGTAACAAGAAAGTGAACGAATGGAATGACGATGAATTGAACACCATTCGTAGCATTATCACTGAGGAATTAAAAGTGGAAGGTCAGCTGCGTTCCGAGGTGCAAATGAGTATCAAGCGTTTGTTGGATATCGCTTGCTACCGCGGACTCCGTCATCGTAAAGGATTGCCGGTTCGTGGTCAGCGTACCAAAACAAATAGCCGTACTCGCAAAGGAAAGCGTAGAACAGTTGCAGGTAAAAAGAAGGCGCCTAAGAAATAATAGCTAATATTTAAAAGACTACCTCAAGTAACACAATGGCAAAAGCACAACAACAGCCCAGCGTAAAGCATGCCTCGAAAAAAAGAATCGTTAAAGTTGACTCTTATGGTGATGCGCACATTTCTGCGACATTCAATAATATTATTGTAAGTTTTACCAACAAAACCGGGCAGGTTATTTCCTGGAGCAGTGCTGGTAAAATGGGTTTTCGCGGTTCTAAAAAAAATACCCCTTATGCGGCACAGATGGCTGCTGCCGATGCTGCAAAAGTGGCATTTGATGCAGGGTTGAAACGTGTAGATGTGTACGTGAAAGGTCCGGGTGCTGGCCGTGAGGGGGCTATTCGTTCCTTGTCTCAAAGTGGAATTGAAGTAGTGATGATCAAAGATGTGACGCCAATGCCTCACAACGGATGCCGTCCTCCTAAAAAGAGACGCGTATAATATTATAGTTCGACGCCAGTAGTTTCATTTTGTTAAAGGGTGCACGATTAATTTTTTAAAGCTTTTTACCGATCGTTGCACCGGTTTTAAAAAAAGCTTCAATGAACAAGTACTATGGCACGTTACAATGGTCCTAAGACCAAGATCTCCCGTATTTTCGGGGAACCCATTTTGGGAAATGGCAAATGGTTGGGTAAAAACAGTAACCCTCCAGGCCAACACGGAGACAAGCGCAAGCGTAAAACGCTTGGCGAGTACGCACTACAACTTCGTGAAAAGCAAAAGGCAAAGTATACCTATGGTGTACTGGAAAAGCAATTCCGCAAAACATTTGAAGAAGCTGCCCGTCGTAAAGGTGTAACTGGTGAAAACCTGATCAAGCTCCTGGAAGCCAGGTTGGATAACACCGTATTTCGTATGGGTATCTCTCCTTCGCGCCCTGGAGCCCGTCAGCTTGTGAGCCACAAGCACATTGAGGTGAATGGTCATGTTGTAAATATCCCCTCCTACTCATTGAAGCCAGGTGATGTAGTTACGATTAAAGACAGCAGTCGTACACGTACTTCTATCACTAGCCCCATCCGTGGTAAAAATCCAAAGTTTGGATGGCTTGATTTTAATGAGACTGAAATGAAGGGTACGTTTATCACTTATCCTGAGCGTGAAAATGTTCCTGAGAACATCAAGGAACAGCTGATCGTTGAATTGTATTCTAAGTAAACCAATGAGGTAATACCTCTCACCGAAAAAATAAACGTATGGCAATTCTCAATTTTCAAAAACCTGATAAGATCATATTACAGAAGGCTACTGATTTTAATGCTCTATTCGAGTTCCGCCCATTGGAGCCTGGATACGGTGTAACTATCGGGAATGCACTCCGCCGCGTATTGCTTAACTCCTTGGAGGGTTATGCAATTGTGGGCATCAAAATCGAAGGAGTCGATCACGAGTTCGCTACTTTAAAAGGAGTAAGCGAAGACGTGGTAGAACTTTTGTTAAACTTGAAACAAGTTCGTTTCAAAAAGATTGGTGATCAGGATTTCACCAGTGAAAAAATAATCATCTCTGTTAAGAACAAGACTGAGTTCACGGCAGCTATGATCGGTGAAAACACACAGGCTTTCCAGGTCATGAACCCTGATCTGTCAATTTGCACCTTGGATAGTTCTGCGCGCCTGGATATCGAGTTGACCATTGAAAAAGGTCGCGGATACGTTCCTGCGGAGGACAACAAACCAAAGGAATCTCCACTTGGATATATTCCAACTGACGCCATTTTTACACCCATAAAGAATGTAAAATACAGTATTGAAAATACCCGTGTGGAGCAGCGTACAGACTTTGAAAAATTGATCATGGAAGTTTCTACGGATGGAACTATTCATCCTGAGGAAGCCGTGAAGCAAGCTTCTCGTATTTTGATCCAGCACTTGATGATCATCACTGATGAGAATATCACCTTTGACAATAAGGAAGAAAAGAAAGAAGATTTAGTAGACGAGCAAACCTTGCAATTGCGCAAAGTGTTGAAAACGTCTTTGGAGGATCTAGATCTTTCAGTACGTGCTTTCAATTGTTTGAAAGCTGCTAAGATCAACTCACTCAGTGAGCTGGTTCAATACGAACAGGAAGACCTGATGAAGTTCCGCAACTTTGGTCAGAAATCGCTGTCTGAAATTGAACAAGTGCTCAAAGAGCGCGGATTACATTTTGGTATGGATCTTGCCAAAATGGGTATTGATGTACGTGAATTTTAATTATTGATAACCGCTGCTGAATAGTATCAGTAGCAACCACTGCAATTCCTGACACGGTGCAGTGCTAAAAACAAACAGTCATGCGTCACGGAGACAAAGTAAAAAACTTGGGTCGCACCAAAGCACATCGGGAGGCGCTACTCGGAAATCTGGCTTGTCAGTTAATTCAACACAAGCGTATTGTAACCACTACTGCCAAAGCAAAATCGCTAAGAGGTTTTGTGGAGCCCTTGATTACCAAAGCAAAAGATAATACCACGCACCAGCGTCGTATTGTATTTGGTTATTTGCAAGATAAAGAGGCCATCAAAGAACTTTTTAGTGCGGTTGCAGAAAAGGTTGCCGGTCGGCCAGGTGGCTATACTCGTATTATTAAATTGGGATTTCGTCCTGGTGATAATGCGGATATGGCAATGATCGAATTGGTTGATTTTAACGAGATCTATAAAAAGGGAGAAGAAAAAGGCACAGCAAAGAAAACACGTCGCGCTGGTGGACGCAAGAAAACTGCTGAAAAAACAGCGGAAGCTACTCCAACCGCCGATACAGCTGCTCCTGCTGAAGAAGCTCCTTCCACATAAAGCAAATCTAAGTGCATTGCAATGCCTTCCAGCCGGAGGGCATTTTTTTTGGAGAACTGCCTTGTTTGTTTCTCCTCCTGCATGAAACGATTATTTTTGTTACTCAAACTCCAACTATGCGAAAAGTATCCATTGGTGTAGTGCAAATGAGCTGTGTAGCTGATAAAGAGGCGAATCTCCAAAAGGCAATTGTCGGAATAGAAAAGGCGGCCGCTCAAGGTGCGCAAATTGTTTGTTTACAAGAGCTGTTTACATCACTATACTTCTGTGATGTTGAATCCTATGATAATTTTTTACTGGCGGAATCTATCCCCGGCCCGACTACTGAAAAAATTCAGGCAATAGCCAAGACTAAAGGAGTTGTGGTTATTGCTTCGCTTTTTGAAAAACGTGCGGAGGGGTTATACCACAACACTACAGCTATAATTGATGCAGACGGGACTTATTTAGGTAAATATCGTAAAATGCACATTCCAGACGATCCCGCCTATTATGAGAAGTTCTACTTTACCCCCGGCGATCTTGGATACAAGGTTTTTAAAACAAAATTTGCCACCATTGGTGTTTTGATTTGCTGGGATCAGTGGTATCCTGAGGCTGCTCGTATCACGTCCTTGATGGGGGCTGAAATATTATTTTATCCCACTGCTATTGGTTGGGCAAGCGCACAAGATGCAGCTACCAACACAGAGCAATATGGTGCCTGGCAAACCATACAGCGAAGCCACGCTGTAGCCAATGGAGTGCATGTGGTCAGCGTAAACAGAGTGGGACTGGAACAAAATGGCGCCATGCAATTCTGGGGCGGCTCATTTGTGGCTAATCCTTTTGGGACTGTGCTTTGGCAGGCTTCACACGATAAGGAGGAAGTAATTGTGGTAGATATTGATCTATCCAAAACTGATTATTACCGAACGCATTGGCCTTTTCTTCGTGACCGGAGAATTGCTTCATACGATCCTATCACCAAGCGTTATGTCGACGAACATTAATAAAGCAACCCCTCGTGAACTGGGGTATTATTTTCCGGCAGAGTTTGCACCGCATGAAGCAACCTGGTTAAGTTGGCCCCACAAGGAAGCTTCCTGGCCCGGAAAGATGCATACGATCTTTCCTGCTTACGCTGCATTTATTAAAGAGTTAATAAAAGGCGAAGCAGTTCGAATCAATGTGGCAGATAGAACCATGCAGGAAGCTGCTACTCAGATTTTGGAAAGGGCAGATGTGGATCCTGCTGCTGTACAATTTTTTTATCATCCAACTAATGATGCCTGGTGTCGCGATTATGGACCGACTTTTTTAATTAACCCGGCCGCTGCAAAAGCTAAAGTGATTGTTGATTGGGGGTATAACGCATGGGGAAATAAATACCCTCCCTACGATTTGGATGATGTGATCCCTACTCGTATCGCTTTGCATTATCAATATCCTGTTTTTCATCCCGGCATTGTGATGGAGGGGGGGTCTGTAGAATTCAATGGCCAAGGCACCTTATTAACGTCCACGGCTTGCTTGCTGAATCCTAACCGTAATCCGCACCTGAACCAAGAACAAATCGAAGGGATGCTTCGTGATTATTATGGGGTGGAACAAATTTTATGGGTGGATGAGGGAATTGTGGGAGACGACACGGATGGACATATTGACGACACCGTTCGTTTTGTTAATTCGGACACCGTGCTAACCGTAGTGGAAACTGATCGCGGGGATGAAAATTATTCCTTACTTCAACATAACCTGAAACAGTTAAAGTCCATGCGTTTGTTGAATGGCAAACAATTGAACATAGTTGAACTACCGATGCCTCCGGCGATGTACTATGATGGGCAACGTCTTCCCTGCTCCTATGCTAATTTTTATATCGCCAATAAGTCGGTGATTGTTCCGGTGTTCAATTGTAAGCAGGATGAGCTGGCACTTCGGATAATACAAGATTGTTTCCCGAATCGCACTGTGGTTGAGATAGATTCAACGAGTATTATTTGGGGATTGGGCAGTTTTCATTGCCTTAGTCAGCAAGAACCTGTTTGCTGAGTTTTTACAGTTTTTCCGCGTGTTGACTTCGATCAAGACCTACCTCTTCTTCTTCCTCTGTTACACGTAAGGGTGTGATCCAATTGGTAAAACGAAGTGGTAGGATGGTGCCGGTAAAAACAAAAATCGAAACACCTATCATTGCATCAAAGATGGTCCAGGTAAAAGCAGCGACTGCTGATGCCGTACTCGTTGTGGCCAAAGCAAAGCCAGCTAATGGAGTTGCACCAAATGCGCGGAGCCCGCATTAAATCCAAACCAACAGTTTTCTAAATAATGACACATAAAAAACATATAATATGATTAATTAAGCAAGATAATACATATAAAATCTATGATATTCTGCTAAATCATATGTATTATAAAAAATAATAATGTATATAAATATTGAAAATTTTTACCAATTGCCCTTTTGAAATGGGTTAATTTCGCTGAATTTGTTTATTATCAACCCCTAACCTTTCGTAATGCCGCAAGAATCCAAACCTGCTCTATTGATTTTAGCCGATGGCACTGCGCACCAAGGCCATGCCTACGGGGCCATTGGAACTACCACTGGTGAAATTTGCTTCAATACCGGTATGACCGGTTACCAGGAGGTGTTCACTGATCCCAGCTATTTTGGTCAGGTCCTGATCATGAATGCGGCACACATTGGTAATTATGGTGTCAAAGAGACCGATGTGGAGTCTGGTAGTGTAAAAATCAGCGGCTTAATTGGAAGGAACTTGGAGGACCAATACTCAAGAAAACAGGCCAAGGGGTCTCTTGATGAATATTTAAAAGCACACGCCATTGTTTCCATTGAGGGAGTAGACACACGCTCTTTAGTTACTCATGTTCGTCAGAAAGGTGCCATGAATTGCATTATTTCTTCCGAGACAATGGATACTAAGGCACTGATGGAACAATTGAAGGCTGTTCCTAATATGGATGGTCTTGAATTAGCATCCAGTGTTTCCACTAAGTTATCCTATGAACTGGGGGATGCGGCTTCTTCCATTCGCATTGCGGTGATGGATTACGGAGTCAAGCGAAATATTTTACAATGTATGGTAGACCGTGGAGCTTTTGTAAAAGTCTTTCCTGCAAAAACTTCTTTACAAGAAGTAAAGCAATTCAATCCGAGTGGTTATTTCATCTCCAACGGCCCAGGGGATCCGGCTCCAATGGATTATGCCATTGATTTGGTAAAAGAAGTACTGAAGGAGGATAAACCTGTTTTTGGCATTTGCTTAGGTCATCAATTGTTGGCATTAGCCAACGGAATTTCTACGTTCAAAATGCACCATGGTCATCGGGGGTTGAACCATCCTGTAAAAAACTTGATTACGGGTTGTTCAGAAATCACCACGCAGAACCATGGTTTTGGTGTGGACCCAGAGTCAGTGAAAAAAGCCAGTCATATAGAAATTACACATGTCAACTTAAATGACCAATCCATCGAAGGGATTCGTGTAAAAGGGAAGCCTGCTTTTTCTGTACAGTATCACCCAGAGGCTACACCCGGACCGCATGATAGTCGTTATTTATTCGATCAGTTTATTGATATGATCCGCCATTCCAAAAATTGATCATGCGCATTGCCATAATAAATGGACCTAACCTAAACCTGCTTGGTAAAAGAGAACCAGGTATCTATGGTACACAGTCTTTCGAGGAATTTCTGGCCGTACTCCGTACTCAATATCCTGCTGTTACTATATCCTACTATCAGAGTAATGTTGAGGGAGAATTGATCAATGAGATCCAACGTGTAGGGTTTGAGTATGATGGTATTATTTTTAATCCCGGTGGCTATACACATACCTCTGTTGCCATTGGAGATGCTGTGGCGGCAATAAAAACACCTGTCTTGGAAGTGCATATTTCCAATGTACATGCACGCGAGGAGTTTCGTCGACACTCCTACGTGAGCCCTCATGCTGCGGGAGTCATTGCCGGATTGGGAATACAAGGCTATGCGCAGGCACTTGACTGGTTTATCAAACAGGCCCGTTCTTAATTACTCTTGTTTGCTGTTTGCTGAATTTTATTCAGCTTACCTACATACAAACTACGTCCATGCGTGCCTAGTACTATTTCATTCTCCCGTTGTTGAATTGCCATGTCATGCACAGGTACGGATTGTGGCAGTCCATTATGCCAGGCTTTGTAAGTGTTGCCCCCGTCCTTACTTACATAAACGCCGCCATCTGTGCCCACATATAGTATAGCGGGGTTAACGGGATCTTCCCGTAACACATTAACCGGTTCAAGTGGAAGGTTGCCACTGATCTCTTTCCAGGTATTTCCGCCGTCCTCACTTACATATACATAAGGATTAAAATGGTCATGACGGTATCCATTTAATGTAACATATACTCTATTCTCTGCGTGTTGAGAGGCTACCACCCGACTTACCCAAAGATTTTTTGTATGAAGTCCGTTTGTTGATGCAGCAGCTCCTTTCTTTTTGGAAATAACCACAGCCTGTTGGTGGATGGCCTTCCAGGTATAGCCACCGTCAGCAGAACGATAGATACGACCATCGTCACTGCCGGTGTAGAGTAAGCCAAATCGAATGGGAGACTCATCAATAGTGGTCAGCGTGCCATATGGAACATTCCCTTTGATTCCTCCTCCGGTAAGGTCTCCACCCATGACAATTAACGTATCTCCTTTGTTCATGGATCGATGCAAGTGATTGCTTCCATAATAAAGTATATCGGGCTGGTGTTTGCTAAGTAAAATAGGGGTTTGCCAATTAAAACGTAGCGGTTTTTCTCCAAGTTGATGTTGTGGACGAATCATTTTGCCTCCCCCTCTTTTATCCTTGTTGTAGCGCGCATAAAATCCAAACTGAGAACCCGAGTAAACGGTGGTATTATCGCGTTTATCAACCTGTGCTTGCATACCGTCGCCGCCATTGATCATTCGGTAGGCATATTGCCCATCATCGGTCCACCCAATACTCTCCCGGTGTGTCGAAGCACCCCACCAACTTCCATTGTCTTGTAGTCCTCCGTATACATTATACGGCCTGGCATCATCCGTTGTTACATAGTAGAATTGGCCTACGGATGGGCTATTGGCTTTGAACCAGTTTTTCCCATCATCATAGGTAAGATTGATGCCTCCATCATTTCCGTTGATAAGATGAGAATCTTTTTTGGGGTTCACCCATAGTGCATGATGGTCTGCATGCACATTTTCTTTGTCGATAGTAGTGAATGACTTTCCACCATTGGTAGATACCTGTGCGGTAAATCCAAGAATAAAAACTTTATCCGGGTTGGTATGCGAAGTGTAGATCTTGGCAAAGTAGTATCCGTATGTATTGAAAATACTGATGGGTTTTTCATTGGCTTTTATCCAATGAGCGCCGCCATCCTGACTCACATATACTTCACAACCTACAATCCCCGTATTTTGAAAACCATCATCACTATCCAGCCAGTCCCATAGGGCAGCGGGAGTTAACTTACCTTCCAGTACTGATTGTTTAAGGCTGGTTGCTCTATGTTGACGGGGAAAACGATTCTTACGCAGAAAACTATCCAATCGATCATTGTTCAGGTTGGCAAAATCTGCCGCATTCATCGATTTGAAAAGTTCCTTGGTATATACGCTATCCGTGGTTTCTTTTTTCCCTGGCAGGGGAGTGTTGTTGTCTACCACTGCGTAAACCAGGTTAGCATTACCCGGGAAAACGGTGAGTCCGATTCGTCCTATTTTATCTCCTTCCATAAAACCGGAGCCAGTGCCTGAAATTTTATTCCAGGTATTACCACCGTCTACACTTTTAAATATGCCGCTGGCCGGTCCGCTCTCCTCAAATTTCCAGGCCTCACGGCTGCGTTGCCATATTGCTGCATAAAGCGTGGATGGATCTGTTGGGTGCATAGCCAAATCCACACATCCTGTTTGATTATTTACAAATAAGGTACGTTGCCAGTTGGCTCCTCCATCCGTGGTTTTATAAACACCTCTCTCCTCATTGGGGGAATATAAATGTCCCAGCACGGCAACCCAAGCTGTATTGGGATCGGTGGGATGTAGCTTGATATCACCAATATGATGAGATTCGGCAAGTCCCAGATGTTGCCAGTTTTTTCCATTGTCTTTTGAAAGGTAAACGCCTGTTCCTGCATAGGACGATCGGCTGCTATTCACTTCACCCGTCCCTGCCCAGATCATACGTGGATCAGATTTCCAGTTAACAGCAATATCTCCCAGAAATAATATATCCAGGTTATCCATGATCGGGGTAAAGCTCTGTCCATTATTGTTGGTATGCCAAAGACCACCTGTGGCATAAGCTACATAAAATTCAGTGGGGTCTTCAGGATTCGCTTCAATATCCACCACACGTCCACTCATAATGCTAGGTCCAATATTTCGGAACGAACTGCTGTTGAGCAGGGAGTCATTGAGTAAATCCTTCCGTTGTGCCATAGAAGCCAGCCGGCTGCTGGCTGGTGTTGGTGTAACCAGTATTTGTGCAAAAACTGACTCAGTCAGGAAGCTACAGATAAATGCAACCAGAATGGCCATCCAATTTTTTTTAACAAGCATACGGTTCATGGGAACAGTTTTTTGGTAGTAAATTGAGGTATGTCCAAACTTACTAAAATACTGGCATTATCCTGCCTGCTATTACAAGGATGGGTGCCTGCTAACGCCCAGTGGAAGTCTTTTCTGTTATCACGCAGGGGCGATACGCTTAATAGGGTGGATCAGTTAGACCAAAAACAGGGACCTTGGGTAGAATCAGTGCCTGAGCAACGGGGAGAACGTGGTTATGAGGAAGAGGGGAATTATGAAAATGGTCAGCGAGAAGGACTTTGGAAGCGATTTTCACTGGAGGGTGTAAAAATTGCAGAGGAAAATTACAGATGGGGAAAGTTGCATGGTAATCAACGTTACTATTCCTATAACGGAGGGCTAATTCGGGAAGAACAATGGCGGGCTATGGACCCAGCTGTTGCGTATGATACAGTGGGTGTGTATGATTTAAGAGATCCGGATAAACGAGTGGGTGAAGTAATTGTAAAAAATGAAGGATTGGCATTCCGACATGGAAAGATGGTGCATTACGATCCTCGAAGTGGACGGGTGTTGTTGATTGAAAATTACGTGATGAACAAATTGCAGGAAGATGCGGTACCAACGACTATACCCGATAGTACCCCCCGGGTATTACCCAAGGTGGTCCAAGACTTTGAGAAAAAGAAAAAAAAGAATTAGAAGACTGATTGCCGGATAGACATGCTTAAAATCCTTTTTTTACTTCTTGTGCGCGCTGCATGGGATTTCCACTTTGACCACCTGCACCACGACGCGGGCCCTGTCCTTGCTTGAATAAAGTGAATCGGGAGGGGGCTTCAAATTTATTCCAGCTGTTGTTTTTCTCATCAATATCAGCGGTTTCACGAAGCGGATCCAATTTGATGGAGGCTACTTCTTTGTCTTTTATAAATGCTTTGGTTACTTTCTTTTCATTCAACCGCCAAATTTGAGCCGGGATTTTTTCTACCTCTTTCGATCCGTCTTTATAAACCCACTCAATGATGATTGGCATAACCAGTCCTCCTTTATTGGAAAAGGTTAGTTCGTATTGATGCAGGTTGCTGAATGAAGCTTTTTCAGCTGCAGTTAATTTTTCAGGAGTAGAACCACCAAAGTTTATCTCAATTTGTGCTGTGTCGTAAGGCTCCAACCCGCGCGCATAACGCCAGTAAAAATCACGTAGGGTAGTATCAGTATCTGTTGCGTAGGTGATTGACTTGTCCTCTCTGTTGCGAATCTTAGAGATGTCTTCAAAAGAATTGACCAGCGGACGATCCAAACGTCGTTTAAATGATCTGGCATTGCCGGTGGCTTGTGTTACAGCGGTATCTACTGTGGCATGCTTCACGGTATCCAGGGAAATGTCACATACTTCCGTACTGTAAAACCATCCTCTCCAAAACCAATCCAGGTCCTCGCCACTGGCATCTTCCAAGGTGCGGAACAAGTCAGCTGGTTCTGGATGTTTAAAGGCCCATCTTCTGCAATATTCTTTAAATGAGTAGTCAAATAAATCGCGGCCCATCACCGTTTCGCGTAGGATATTCAAGCCTGTTGCAGGTTTTGAATAAGCATTTGGTCCAAACTGAACAATGTTATGACTATTGCTCATGATGGGTTCCAATTGGTCCTTTGGCAGCTTCATGTAGTCTGTGATGTAAGCAGCAGGCCCCCTGCGACTGGGAAATTTATTGTCCCATAATTCTTCAGTCAAGTACTCAACAAATGTATTTAGTCCTTCATCCATCCAGCTCCACTGTCTTTCATCGCTGTTAATGATCATTGGGAAAAAGTTATGCCCCACTTCATGAATAATCACCCCGATCATTCCATTTTTAGTACTCTCGCTATAGGTGCCGTCTTTTTCTGTTCGTCCATAATTAAAACAGATCATGGGGTATTCCATTCCGCTGGAAGCCTCAATACTTTGTGCAACGGGGTAGGGGTAGGGTATTGTAAACTTGGAATATGTTTTAATAGTGTGCGCAACTACTTTAGTAGAATAGGGCCGGTATAATCCATAGGCTTCCTTTGGATATCCACTCATGCACATGACCTTTTTACCTTCAACCATAGCCGGCATGGCATCCCATATAAATTTGCGTGAGGAGGTCCATGCAAAATCACGAACATTATCGGCTTTGTAAATCCATGTTTTCTTTTGCGTTGACTTTTGCTTCTCCGCTGCTTTTGCTTCCTCCAGGGTAACCACCTCAATGGGTTCTTTTGCCGTTTGTGCTTTATTCCAACGACTAAATTGCGCAGGGCTTAATACAATTGGGTAATTCTGGCACTCTCCGGTAGAAAGCACCACATGGTCTGCCGGAACAGTCAGCTGAACTTTAAAGTTGCCAAATGTCAAGGCAAACTCTCCGCGTCCTGTGAATTGCTGGTTTTGCCAGCCTTTGAAATCACTATACACGCACAGGCGTGGATACCATTGTGACATGGTGAACAGGTGATTTCCATCTTCTGGGAAATATTCATATCCTCCGCGGCCACCCACCGTCATACGGTCTGTGATCTTGTAATTCCAGTCCAGTTTAAAAACAAAACGCTGACCGGACTTCAATGAAGTGGGTAGCTCCACTCGCATCATCGTTTTGTTAATTGTATAACGTAACGGCTTACCTGATGCATCAGTAAGTTTTGTGATCTGAAAGCCCAGTCCATTATCGCCTTTTTCTTCAGCAGCCTGTTGTAATTGCTGAACACTTAGTTGACGATTAAGGGACGAACTATTTTGGTAATTGGCATTGTTAACTGAACTGTGTTCGTTCTCGTCCAGCTGTAGCCAGAGATACGAGAGTACATCAGGTGAATTATTGAAGTAAGTAATGGTTTCACTTCCTTTTAACTTCAGGTTTTTTTCGTCCAACTCGCATACAATATCATAGTCGCAACGCTGTTGCCAATACTTAGGTCCAGGTGCACCGCTGGCCGTACGATATTCATTTGGCGTTGGGAAAGTTGTTCCCAATTGCTCAAACTTGTTACCGTGGTTACTTCCCAGGTTGTTTTGAATGTTCTGTGCTTGTGATGCAAGGGTTCCAACAAGCAACATAGTAATAAATAGCGGGTATCTCATGATTGATATTTTAAAATGAGGAAGGAAATCGGTTATAGCAAATACCGGCAGCAACGCCTAAGGTAAGTGAGGAAACTAAAAAGGAGTAGATCGATAAAGAAGCCTTCATTATTTCTGTGATCAAAAAAGTAAGTCCTAACAACAGACAAACAATGATCAGTTGCCCTACTTCAAGCCCGCAGTTGAATCCCAACAAACCCCATCCCAGTTGTTGATCTGTAGCCAGCATCATTCGGATAGTGTTTGCAAAGCCTAATCCATGGATCAATCCAAAAAATAGTGCTAAGGCGTAGCTTTGATAGTATTGATGTGAAGTCTTTGTTTTTTCAAATAAATTTTTTCCGGCTGTAAGCACTATGGTCAGTGGTATAAAGAACTCTACCCATTTACTATCAACACGAACCCAGTCTCTCACACTCAGTAATAGCGTCAGTGAATGCCCCACCGTAAAGGCGGTTACCAATAGTAGTGTGGTTTTCCAATCCTTCCAACCATACCGAGCCAATAATGCCAATAAAAACAACTGATGGTCCAGTGCGTCTAAGCTTATAATATGCTCCCAACCAAAAGGAAAATAAAATTGAAATGCCTCCATGCTTAAACTAAGAATTGCCAGTGTTTTGAACAAGATATGAAAATAATTCAGAGTTTTGTGATTGTAAAATATTTTATGCAAACGGCACTTACCCTGTTTGGTTGGTTTTTATGGAGATTGTTCCCTTTGGTTGACTCCCAATCGGTCCATCCCTTTCATGTGGGGGTAATAGAGGTCAACCATAACATAACGGAGGCCACTCTGGAAATCCAGTGTAAACTTTTTACCGATGATTTTGAGGACGCATTGTCAAAAGTTTACAAGCGGAAGGCGGACCTGATTGCACCTGCCCTGCATGCATCCATGGATACTTTGGTTAATCAGTATCTTAATGCACACTTAAGTATGCAGGTTAATGGAAAATTGATGTCAATCAATTATCTGGGTTTTGAACAGGAAAGAGAGGCCGTTTATGTTTATTTAGAGATTGAAAACGCCCCCTCTCTTATTGAAAGGGCAATAGTTACCACCAATTTACTGTTCGATCTATACGACGATCAGGTTAATCTGATACATTTTTCATCTCGAAATACGCGTAAAAGTGTCAAGTTGGATTATCCGGCCAGTGTAGCTCAAATGGAGTTCTAACTGTTATTCCATATTGTTTCGAATGGAATCGCTGATTTCCACCAATACCTTGTCGATCCGGTATCCGTCCATGTCCACTATCTCAATGGAGAATCCTTTCCATTGAAATTTTTCACCTGTTTTTGGAATTCGCTCCAGCTGGTGTAAAATAAAACCGGCCATGGTATCAAAATCCTGCTCGCCTTCATTCATCCATTCTGTTTTTTCAAAATGAGATAAGAAATTATAAAAGGGAATCTGCGCATCAATCAGAAAGCTGCCATTCTCGCGTTCCAGAATTTCATAATCGAGCCCTTCTTCCTGTGGGATCTCCCCCACAATGGCTTCCAGGATATCATTTAAGGTTAGCATGCCCTGGGGGCTTCCATATTCATCTACAATAAATGCCGAATGCACTTTTGATGATTTAAATCGTTCCAGCACCTGGTATGCAGAAATATTTTCAGGGAGAAACAGGGCTGGTTGCATTACTTGTTCCAGTTGCAGATGATCCGGGCTTACATAAAGATCTTTAATAGAAACAACCCCTTTGATAGTATCAATATTGTCTTTGCAAATGGGATAAGCGGAGTGGGGATTCTCCATAATCTTTTCTTTGATTTGCTCTTCTGTATCTTTTTCACTGAACCAAATAATATCGCTTCGGTGTGTCATCAGCGATGTAATGTTGCGATCACTAAGATTAAAAACTCTCTCAATGATCTCCTGTTCTTCTTCTTCAATGTTGCCGGCTTCCATTCCCTCTGTGATAAGTGTCTTGATTTCTTTTTCGGTAATGGCATCGTTGCTGCTTTTTCGAATCTTGAAAATCTTAAAGAACAATGTACTGCTGCTATTTAGCAACCATACCAGTGGATAAGTGATCTGTGCAAACAAACGCATGGGGCCGGCTATGGCTATGGCTAATTTCTCTGATCGGACCAGCCCGATTCGCTTGGGTATAAGCTCGCCAAAAATGATGGAAACAAAAGTTACCGCCACCACAATGATCAGGGTAGCTAACGTGTCTGCCAGTTTAGGCTCGATCCCTTGCTTTGTCAGGTGGGGTAAAAGCTGCTCGCTAAACTTTTCTCCTGAATAAACTCCTGTAAGTATTGAAACAAGGGTGATCCCGATTTGTACAGCGGATAAGAAAAGTTCAGGATGATTTGAAAGTGTTAGTGCCTGTTGTGCGCGTTTATTTCCTTTTTCTGCTAAATGTTTCAGTCTTCCTTTTCTGGCGGAAACCAGGGCGATCTCAGACATGGAAAACAAGGCATTCAAAAAAATAAGAATACCAAGGATAAAGAAATCCATATGTATTAAATCATGTTTGCACTACCGAAGATACCGAATTGTGGCCGTTTGTTGTATTGGTTAGCCATGAATGCAGCAATTGCAACACCCATAAGCGATCCGGCTAACACATCGCCGGGGTAGTGAACTCCTACATAGATCTGAGCGTATCCAACCATAAATGCCCAAAGAAATAAGAAGTAACTTGTTTTGCCGAGCCATTTGCCAAGGGTTAAAAACATAAAAGTGGCTATTGCAAAGTGGTTAGCGGCATGGTTGGATATAAAACTAAATCCCGTTCCACAGGCTTGTATACGTAATAGAACTTCTCCTGCTAACAAAGGGTCATTACAGGGCCGAAGCCGCTGTATGGTTTGTTTGACCAGCTGATTGCCTATAAGATCCACTAACCCTACCGTGGTGATCAGGAAAAGAACCCACCATCCTGCTTTTTGCCGAAATCTATAAATTAGTACCACCAGCAATAATACGTATGCAGGGATCCAAAAGGTGGGGGTTCGCCAGGAGGGAAGTAGCCAATCAAAGAAGGCGTTTTCACCTGTGGAATTAATTTGTTTGAATAACCAGCGATCCAGTTGTTCTAATTTTTCCAAGTGGTTGCAATTTCTTCAACAAAAGTAAGGGGCTCACTGTATCAGTTATATTGTTTCTTTGCATTATGCTTAGGTCACTGATTCGATTGCCAAAGACCTTGTTATGGGTAATAAATCTGTTTTTTTTACTCTTGGTGCTATTCACCTGTTACCGCTTATCTATTTTTTTTGCATTCAAACCTGCAGATCTTTCGGGAGGTCAGGTCACCTCCGCCTTTGCACTGGGACTACGCTATGACTTACGATGGATCGCTATTGCCTTGTTCCCGATTGTTATTTGCAGTATCCTTCCCAGGCTGTCTCCCTTTTATTCAGTTACCAATAAAAAATATTGGACCTGGTACTTGGCTATTCTCACTTTTGTGATCTTCTTTTTTTTCGCAGCAGGCTTTGGAAGTTTTTCCTATAACCAAACTCCGCTAGATGCAGGAGCCATGAATTTTGCCCAGGATTTTACCATTTCAGTCAAAATGATCTGGCAAACTTATCCCCTACTTTGGATGTTAGGAGGGTTGTTGGTAGCGGTGCTGAGTTTTAGATGGATGTATCAAAAAAGCCATTGGCAGGTGATCAGTCAGACAGATGGTATGGGGATACCACACCGACAAAGGTTTTTTATTGGTGGGTTGTTCATCCTCTGTCTGTTGATACATGGGTCACTCAGCATTCAACCTTTAAAAAGAGAGGACAGCTTTCGGTTTCAACAAAGTTTTTTAAGTTATTTATCAATAAACCCGCTTCAAAACTTTGTTGGTACGCTTAGCCTTCGACAGCCCAGCTACAACGAGGATCGTGCAAGGGCATTGTATCCTGTTTTGGCAAACTGGTTGGGTTGGAAGCAAACTGGTCAACCTGCCTATAGAAGGTCAATTGGTCCCAGAAGTACGGCCACTGAAAGCAAGCCCAATATTGTGCTGATTCAATGTGAGTCCTTTAGCATGTATAAAAGCAGCTTAAGTGGCAACCCTTTGAACACCACCCCATTTGTTGATTCGCTTTCTAAGCGGGGAGTTTTTTTTAATCGTTGTTTTGCCCCGACCTTTTCCACGGCAAGGGCGTTGTTTGCCATATTAACCGGTATCCCCGATGTGCAACTATATAAATTCTCCAGTCAAAATCCGCAGGCCTTGGATCAATTTACGTTGATCAATGGTTTGGAAGAATATCAGAAGCACTATTTCCTGGGGGGAAGCGCTGAGTTTAACAATTTTAAAGGCATACTGCTAAATATAAAAGACTTGACCATGCACACAGGCCAACGCCCTTCTATTCCGCCCATTAATGTATGGGGCATCAGTGATAAAGAGCTATTGATAGAGGCGCATCAAGTTTTTGAAAAAACCACTGCTCCTTTTTTTGCCTACATACAAACATCCGGGAATCATCGTCCCTATCAACGATCCATTCCTCTTGCGGACAGTGGTTTTGTTCGTGACACCTTGCCTGAGGAAACGTTGAACCAATATGGATTTGAATCAGTGGATGAGTATAATGCCTTTCGATATACGGATTATTGTATTAGTACTTTTTTTAATAAAGCTGCACTGGCTAATTATTTTTCTAATACCATTTTTGTGTTCATTGGAGATCATGGCGTTGCGGGCAATGCACGTGCCGTATATCCTACCAGTTGGACCGCACAACGCCTGACGGATCAGCATGTTCCACTCTTATTTTATGCGCCTGGTTTACTGGCACCACAGCAAAGAGGGGAGGTGGTTTCGCAAATTGATGTACTACCCACCATTGCGGGATTATTACACCGGCCTTATGAGAACCGAACCCTTGGCCGTGATTTGCTGGACCCTTCTAAAACAAATCATTTTGCTTTTATTACAAATGCCTCTGATCGAATCGGGATAATTACTAATGCTTTTTATTTTTCCAGACATTTAAATACTGGGGAGGAGTTATTGGTGCCTTTGGAAGACAATAGTTCAGCGGTATCAAGCCGTGAGTTGAAAAAAACGCAGCGGTCGTTATCCGAATTAGCGGATGCTTTTTTTGAATCTTCCCGGTATTTGATAATGAACAATCGCAAGAATTAGTTTTCACGCTGGGCATGAAAGATCAACCGTGGTGAATGCTCCTTTACAAAGGGGTTCAGTTGATAGTCTCCCCAAATATTCCTTATGGTAAGTTGCTGTTGAATGAGCAAGGCAGACAACTTCTCTTTTGAAAAACGGGTCACTTTTTCAGTATGGGAAAACCTTATCTCCTTTTTTGTGTCGTACACGGCAATCTCTTTATAAAGGTGTGTTTCGTCGAACCAGCGTTTAATGGTAAACTGCACCTGTTGTATAGTTTTTATTTCCGCTTTTACCAGTTGTTGAATGGCTGCTTCGTCATTCACATAATCTAAAATCAGTATTCCGTTTTTTCGAAGTGTTGTGGCCATCATTCGCAATACATTTTTATGCTCTTGCATAGTGTTGAAATAACCAAAGCTGGTAAAAAAATTAAATACAAAGTCCATGTTCCTTGCTGCGTAAAGCTGCCGCATGTCATGAATTTCAAAGTGAAGTTGCCGGTTGGCAAATTGGTTGGCAAATCGAATGTTTTCAGGAGCAACATCTATTCCAGTTACTTCATAACCATGTGCAGCTAATTGGCGACTATGTCTACCCCTGCCACAACCCACATCGAGTATTTTTGCGCCTGGAGGGGGGGGTAATAATTGCAGTAAAGCGGTAATAAAAGCAGCTGCTTCCGAATCGTCTCGGTTGGCGTACAAAGAATGATAATAAGGCGAGTTGAACCAATCCTTGAACCAAGTTTTTTCTTCCATGGCGCAAAGGTAAAGCGTAGCATTCCATTTGCTTCCCAAACTGTATTTTTGCAACGCAAAACCTGCCTATGTCTTTACTAAAAAGTATTGCTGGTATAAGAGGTACCATTGGAGGCACGACTGGGGAGAATCTTACCCCGCTTGATATTGTAAAATTCACTGCAGCATTTGCTACCATCATAACTGAAGGGGAAAAGGCCCCACGTATTGTGGTAGGACGTGATGGCAGAATCAGCGGACCCATGGTTCAGCAGTTGGTGTTGCAAACCTTAATTGGGTTAGGGGTGGACGTTATTGATTTAGGACTTAGCACAACTCCGACTGTGGAAATAGCAGTGCCGACCGAAAAGGCAGACGGAGGAATTATCATAACGGCTAGTCATAACACTAAGGAATGGAATGCATTGAAATTATTGAATTCCGCTGGTGAATTTATCGATGCAGAAACGGGAAAAAGGGTGCTTCAGCTAGCAGCAGAACAGCATTTTCAATTTGCTCCTGTAGATAAGTTGGGTTCCATCGTAGCTAAGGATTACTTAGCGTTTCATCTTGATGCCGTTATCAATTATCCATTAGTTGACAGTTCTGTTATAGCTACCCGTCAATTAAAAATTGTGGTAGATGCCATTAATTCAACGGGTGCTATATATGTTTCTGCCTTACTTAATAAACTGGGTGTTCAGGATGTAGTTGTTATCAACGAAAAGATCAATGGACAGTTTGCGCATAATCCCGAGCCCTTACCTGAACACTTAAGTGATCTTTGTGATGAAGTGGTGCGTCAACGGGCGGATCTTGGAATTGCTGTTGATCCGGATGTGGATCGCTTGTGCTTTGTCAATGAAGATGGCACACTGTTTGGCGAGGAGTATACTTTGGTGGCTGTTGCTGATTATATACTTTCTAAAAGAAAAGGGAATACCGTGAGCAATATGAGCAGTACCAGATCGCTACGGGAAGTGACTGCCATAAGAGGGGGGCTCTACACACCTGCTGCAGTGGGAGAGGTTAATGTGATCTCAAAAATGAAAGAGACAAACGCTGTGATCGGCGGGGAAGGAAACGGAGGTATTATTGTTCCTGATTTTCATTATGGCCGAGATGCCTTAATTGGCATAGGGCTTTTTCTAACCCATTTTGCAAATCAGGATAAGGCCATGAGTGTATTTAGAAAAAATTTCCCCAACTATTTTATTTCAAAAAACAAAATAAAATTGCCGGCTGATGTAAACCTGACCGAACTGTTGGACAAGCTTGCTTTGAAGTATGGTAAGCAGCCCATCAACAGAGAGGATGGACTTCGGATAGAGTTTGATCAGGATTGGGTGCATTTAAGGGCTTCCCATACCGAACCCATAGTGCGTATTTACGCAGAAAGCGATTTGGAGGCAAAGGCTAATAATATCGCACAGCAACTCCTGCGAGATATTCGAGAAAATTCTCATTCTGAATCCTAATGTATATTCGCTTACTTCATGACACGCATCTACTTTGATAATGCGGCTACCACGCCGGTGGACCCACAGGTGGTGGAATCCATGGTACCTTTTTTGCAAACGTATTTTGGCAACCCTTCATCTATTTATTCATATGGCAGGGAAACCAGGGTGGCTATTGAAAATGCCCGAAAATCAGTTGCCCAGTTATTAGGGGCAAAACCCGGAGAGATCATTTTTACCAGTTGCGGAACGGAAAGTGATAACATGGCCCTTTGGTCAGCCATTGAGGACTTAGGGTGCAGACATATCATTACTTCTCCCATAGAACACCATGCTGTATTGCATACGGTACAGGCATTGGCAAAACAACGTCAACTTGCTGTTGAGTTTTTACGCGTTTTACCGGATGGGCACATTGACTTAACCGATCTAGAAAGAGCATTGGAATCCGCTACTGAACGCTGTTTGGTTTCTCTTATGCATGCGAATAACGAAATAGGTAATTTACTTGATATCGAAGCAGTTGGTGCATTATGTGAAAAGTATAACGCAATTTTTCATTCCGATACTGTACAAACGGTAGGGCACTATCCCTTAGCTCTCTCAGAAACAACCATTCATTTTGCTACAGGCGCTGCACATAAATTCCATGGCCCCAAGGGAATTGGCATGCTGTATATTGACCATAAAGTAAGTGTGAGTCCTTTTATTCATGGTGGCGGACAAGAAAGAAATATGCGGGCGGGTACTGAGAATGTTTCGGGGATCGTAGGATTTGCAAAAGCATTAGAACTGGCTACTTCAAATCTTCCACAAGATCAAGCGCATATTCAGTCTCTAAAAGACTATTTAGCCGCTCAGCTCCAAACACAAATTCCCGGCGTACAATTTAATGGGGACTGGAACGGAGCTAGTTTGTATACCCTATTAAATGTTTCCTTCCCCCGGACGCCACAATCAGAGATGTTGCTAATGGGGTTGGATATGCAAGGCATCTGCGCTTCGGCGGGCAGTGCCTGCAGTAGTGGGGCTAATCAAGGAAGTCATGTAATCAATGCCCTGCCAAATGGCAACAAGGGTGTTCCTATTCGTTTTTCCTTTTCAAAATTCAATACTAAAGAGGAGGTGGACCACTTGTTGGTTAAACTAAAGCAACTCTTATAGTACTTTTTATAGGCTGTGCCAGGGGTTTCTGCGAGTGGACTGCATGTATTTTCTGAGATCTCTCCAGAATACCAAAATCAGGTAAACAATAATCGGGGAGCCAAGAGTCATTACCGAAGCATAGATAAAATACTGCCTGATCCGACTGGTGGAAATGCCCAGTTGTAACCCAAGGGCAGTACAAATTCCAAACGCGTTCCATTCTATCAGACTTTTGAGCTTTTTCACAAAGAGGTACTTAAATAATGAGATTCAAATTTACAATACTCAAACATACCCTCTGAAAGGAATTGCTTAAATTTGCTGCGCAAAATCACAAAAAACTATCCTATGGTATTTGACCTGGGTTTGATCAAGAAACTATACGCTGCTATGCCAGCTCGCGTTGATGCTGCCCGTAAGTCATTGGGCAGACCCTTGACACTTGCCGAGAAAATATTATACGCCCATTTATGGGAAGGGGTAGCTCCTGTTGATTTCAAGCGAGGTAAGGAATATGTGAATTTTGCTCCCGATCGTGTGGCCATGCAAGATGCAACGGCACAAATGGCATTGTTGCAGTTTGACACTACCGGCCGAAACAAAGTTGCTGTTCCATCAACCCTTCATTGCGACCATCTGATTGTTGCTAAAAACGAGGGGAAAGCTGATTTGTCCAAAGCAGTAGTCGAAAACGAAGAGGTCTTTAATTTTCTATCCTCTATCTCAAATAAGTATGGTATTGGATTTTGGAAGCCCGGGGCTGGCATCATCCACCAGGTAGTCTTAGAGAATTATGCGTTTCCTGGTGGTATGATGATTGGCACCGATTCTCATACGGTAAATGCAGGGGGATTGGGGATGGTGGCAATTGGAGTAGGGGGTGCAGATGCATGTGATGTAATGGCTGGATTGAGTTGGGAATTACTAATGCCAAAACTGATTGGGGTTAAACTGACCGGAAAATTGAATGGATGGACTTCGCCCAAGGATGTGATCTTGAAAGTTGCGGGCATTTTGACTGTTAAAGGAGGTACCAATGCCATTGTTGAATATTTTGGTGAAGGCGCCACCAGCATGAGTTGTACCGGAAAGGGTACTATTTGCAATATGGGTGCTGAAATTGGTGCTACTACTTCCACTTTTGGCTATGATGCAAGTATGCGTCGTTATCTGGAAGCCACTGGAAGAAAAGACCTTGCAGATGCTGCCGATCAGATCAAGGATTACCTGACAGGCGATCCAGCAGTGTATGCCCAACCGGAAAAATATTTTGATAAGGTAATTGAGATCAATTTGAGCGAACTCGAGCCTCACCTAAATGGTCCATTTACGCCCGACTTGGCAACACCTATTTCAAAAATGAAAGAAGCCGCTGCTCAAAATAATTGGCCTACCAAAGTGGAAGTAGGTTTAATAGGAAGTTGCACCAATTCCTCCTACGAGGATATCAGCCGTGCAGTAAGCCTGGCTAAACAGGTTGCTCAAAAAGGATTGAAGACTAAGGCAGAATTTACTATCACACCAGGAAGCGAACAGGTTAGATATACCATAGAACGAGACGGATTTTTAGAAACATTCTCGCAGATAGGAGCCCGTGTTTTCGCTAATGCCTGCGGCCCTTGTATAGGTATGTGGGACCGTATGGGTGCAGAAAAGCAAGAACGCAATACCATTGTGCATTCTTTCAATCGCAACTTTGCAAAACGTGCAGACGGTAATCCCAACACATTGGCCTTTGTAGCAAGCCCTGAGTTAGTGACGGCTTTGGCCATTGCCGGTGATCTCACTTTCAATCCAATTACTGATACCTTAGTCAATGAAAAGGGCGAAGCGGTAAGACTTGATCCTCCCAATGGGGATGAGTTACCACAAAAAGGGTTTGCCGTGGAGGATGCCGGTTACCAGGCACCTGCTGAGGATGGAAGTCAGGTGCAGGTGGTTGTGAAGGCGGACAGTAAGAGGATACAGCTATTATCCCCCTTTGCCGAATGGGAAGGTGCTGATTTGCAAGGATTGAAATTGTTGATCAAGGCCAAAGGAAAATGTACCACCGATCATATTTCAATGGCCGGGCCATGGTTGAAATTTCGTGGACATTTGGATAACATTAGTAACAATATGTTGATTGGCGCAGTTAATTTTTTCAATGATAGAACGGATCATGTAAAAAATCAATTGACAGGTGTTTATGGCCCAGTGCCCGCAACACAACGAGACTACAAGGCTGCAGGAGTGGGTTCAATTATAGTGGGAGATGAAAATTATGGAGAGGGTTCTTCACGCGAACATGCTGCCATGGAGCCCCGTCACTTAGGAGTAAGGGTAGTGCTGGTTAAATCATTTGCCCGGATACACGAAACCAATTTAAAAAAGCAGGGCATGTTGGCGCTCACTTTTGACAATAAGGAAGATTACAACAAGATCCAGGAGGACGATGTATTCAATATCATTGGCCTTACCACATTCGTTCCTGGTAAGTCAATAGAAATTCTTGTGAAACATAGTGATGGGACCACTGACATTATTCAAGCAAACCACTCCTATAATGCACAACAAATTGAGTGGTTCAAGGCTGGCGGCGCCTTGAATGTGATCAGAAAGCAATTTGCCAGCTAACTAATTGCCCCAACGGTAGGTGCGTATATCAAAACCTGCCAAGTCAAGTACCCTGTCAGAAACGGTGGCGGCCACTTCCTCAATGGTGGTGGGCTTGCTATAAAAAGAGGGTGTGGCCGGGCATATAATTCCGCCAGCCAGGGTTAAGGTTTCCATATTCCGAATATGAATGAGGTTGTAGGGGGTTTCGCGAACCACACAAATCAATTTTCTTCTTTCTTTTAAGATCACGTCAGCTGCACGAGTGATTAAATCGCTTGAAACACCCGAGGCTATTCTTCCAAGGGTTCCCATGGAGCAGGGGATAATGATCTGCGTGTCATATTGGCCAGACCCCGATGCAAATGGGGCGGAAAAATCAGTTGTGGAATAAAATTTAACGGGATACTTTTCCCAGTTATTATTATTCAGCTCTGTTGTCCAAACTTCCTTTGCATTTGTAGTGATCACCACAGCAAGTTCTGTCCACTGCTCTTTGATGGATAATAGCTTATCCAGGAGACTGGCTGCGTAAATTGAGCCACTGGCGCCTGTGATACAAACTGCTATCTTTTTCATACTTCTATTTCGCCAATTTGATCATTAAAACTCCTTTATCCTAATAAAGACTAACTGAATTTTCATTGGGATTCAGTTTTACTTCTTTTTAGTGTTTTCATTCCCAAGATTCTTTAAAATCCAGTTGGTTTTCATGCTCCAAAGGTGGAAAGTTGTATTATCGGCTGAACCACCTATCCCGTGATTTTTATTAGGGTAATAAAAGCTATCAAATTGAACATTTGCTTTTACCAGGGCAGACACCAGTTGTGTGGAATTTTGAAAATGCACATTGTCATCAGCTGTTCCGTGTATTAAAAGGTATTTGCCTTTGATTTTTTCTGCATGGCTTAATGGAGAGTTATCATCATACCCTTTTGGATTTTCTTGTGGCGTACGCATATAGCGTTCAGTATAAATATTATCATAAAAACGCCAGCTGGTTACGGGTGCAACAGCAACGGCCGCATGAAACACATCAGCACCCTTGGTGATGGCCAGTGTACTCATAAATCCGCCATAGCTCCAACCCCAGTGGCCAATTTTATCTTTGTCTACGAAGGGTAATTGGCCCAATTCACGGGCTGCATCTATTTGATCTTCAATTTCAAGTTTTCCCAATTGAAGATAGGTTTTTTTCTTAAACTCTTCCCCCCTATAACCCGTTCCTGTGTTATCAACACTTACAATAATAAATCCTTTCTGAGCAAGCAGCTGATGCCAGGAACTTACCGCACCAAATCGATTAGCTACTTGTTGGGAACCGGGCCCTCCATAATTACAAAATAGGACAGGATATTTTTTTGAGGGATCAAATTCTGCCGGCTTCAATAGCCAGCCATTAAGGGTATCGCCTTTGCTATTGGGGATGCGTATAAACTCCGCATTGGAAAAACCATACTCATTCATTTTTTCCTTCAACTTATTGTTTGCGCCCAATTGCGACAACAGTCGAGAGCTAACCCCCTTTTTTTTATCTACGACTAACTGGTACCTACTCACCTGTTGAGGGGTGTTAATGGTAGAGTAGTAGAGAAAAAACTCAGTGAAGTTGTCATTGAATACGGCTCGGTTCCATCCGGTAGTAGCGGTTATTGCAACAGTACTCTTTCCTGAGAAATCAGTTACCATAATATTCCTATCCATAGGTCTGGGGGCCGCTACCGTGTAAAAAACGCGTTTGGAACTTTCATCTACCCCATTGATCTCTGTAATTTCTTCTGTGCCTTGTGTTAGTGGTGATTTTACGGTTCCGTCCAAGCTATAGAGGTATAAGTGGCGGTATCCACTCCTTTCACTGGTAAAAATAAAATGTTTTCCATCTTTCAAAAACCACCAATCATCATTGATCTCAACAAAGTATTTATTCTTCTCTTCATAGATCAACTGACTTTTCCCGGTTGTGGCATCAGTGGCTAAGAGCTTCAGATGATTTTGATGCCTATTCATCCAGAAAACAATCAAGGTATTATTATCCTGCGTCCATTTAATTCTTGGAATGTACATATCACCCGTCTCAGTTTCGGCTTTGATTTTATTTCCTGTCCTTGCATCGTACACATAAATTTCTACAGTGGAATTATCGTCGCCCGCTTTAGGATATTTATAAGGGTAATTTGAATTGTGCAAATTATCATAGAAGGATATGTTGAACTCCTTCACTTTTGTCTCATCAAATCGATAATAGGCAAGATGTGTGCCGTCCTTATTCCAAGCGTAGGCTTGTGAAAATTCAAATTCCTCTTCATATACCCAATCACAGTTTCCATTGATGATAAAATTCCAGTTACCATCTGTTGTTACGGCTTTGTACTGAGCGGTGGCGATCTGATAGAGGTAAAGATTATTTTCATACACATAGGACACATAGTCGCCAGTGGGCGAAAAACTGGCATGCAGAAACTTTGAATCTGTTTGTTCAGCACCCTTACCCAGTGGCCCCGTCAATTTTACGAGTTGCGTGTCATTATTCACTATTTGCAATAAGTATACTACCGATTTGGAGGATCTTCTATAGATGGGCTCCGTTTTTGTTTTGATCAACCATAATCCAGGTTTGAATGGACAGGGTACCACTTCATCCGGGCGGGATATTGATTTGCCTGTTTGATCTTTATAGCGGCTCCATTGCCAGGTTGGTTCTTTTGAAGTAGTATCAAATCGGGCATTCACAACCTCTCCTCGAAAAGTGCCTTTTTTATATAGATCCTCGAGGGTAATTTGACTAGTTTGCGCCAGGACAAAAAAGGGAGCGCAAAAAAGTGTCAGCAATAATGCACGCATATTATTTTGTTTAGTGAGTAAAAGTATAAAAAAAGACGGCCTTTTCGGGACCGTCTTTTAACTCTTTGATGAATGGTATTTACTTCTTTTCAGCCATATCAGGGATGGCCTCAGCGTTGTAGCCTCCTGCATCCAGTTTTAGTTTGGTCGCTGAGAAAGCATGCAAGGTTGCCTGAATGTCCTCGTCATTATGGATAGCTGAAGGAATTAACCGATAGATAATATGCCCTCTGGGTATCACAGGATACACTACAATTGAGCAAAAAATACCATAGTTCTCCCGTAAATCCATAACCATGGCAGTAGCTTCCTCTACGCCCCCTTTCATATACACGGGCGTAACCACTGAATCTGTTTTGCCTATATCAAATCCGCGCTCTTTTAATCCTTGTTGCAATTTTAGTGCATTGCGCCAAAGATTGGCTTTGTATTCCGGATGATCGCGCAATAATTCCAGCCGTTTCAAATTGCCCACCACCAGCGGCATGGGTAAACTTTTAGCAAAAATTTGAGAACGAATATTGTAACGTATAAAGTCCATGATCACTTTATCTCCGGCTATAAATGCCCCTATGCTAGCCATGGATTTTGCAAACGTTGAAAAATAAATATCAATTTTATCTTGTACTCCTTGCTCTTCACCGGCGCCTGCCCCTGTCTTTCCCAATGTGCCAAAACCATGCGCATCGTCCACCAAGATTCGGAATAGATACTTGTCTTTTAGTGCAGCGATTTCTTTTAGTTTCCCTTGATCTCCTGCCATGCCAAACACTCCTTCGGTGATCACCAAAATACCACCCGCTTTTTGTTTTTCAATTAATGCAGTGGCACGTTGTAATTGTTTTTCGCAATCCTCCACATCATTGTGTTTGAATACGTATCGATGGCCTGGATGCATACGTAATCCGTCAATGATACAGGCATGACTTTCTGCATCATATACGATCACATCATGTCGGCCACATAGCACATCAATAACACTTAGCATCCCTTGGTATCCAAAATTCAAAAGCACGGCATCTTCTTTCATTTCAAATTCGGCCAGCTCTGCCTCCAATTGTTCATGAAGATTGCTATTTCCACTCATCATACGAGCTCCCATGGGGTAGGCCAGTCCGAAGTCTCTTGCACCTTCAGCATCTGCTTTTCTTACTTCAGGATGATTGGCCAATCCAAGATAATTGTTTAGACTCCAAACTATCATGTCTTTACCACGAAACTTCATGCGGCTGCTGATTTCACCTTCCAGCTTAGGAAAAGCAAAGTATCCATGTGCGCGTTCCCGGTGTTGACCCAAAGGACCCGCGTTTTTCATTAGTTTCTCAAATAAATCGGCCATATGCTGGTTTTAACCTATTATTTCCAGCTGCAAAATTACAATTTTTACCTTTTACTTTTTTTTGTTTAGGATCCTAAAATCCCTTTTTGACCTCTACGGGAGAAATCGGTGTTCCTTTGACAAATCGGTCCATCCACTCCAACTGTTCAGCAAGGACATGCAGTAAATTTCCCTTGCCAGTGTAGCCATGCGATTCATAAGGTAAGGTGATATACCGGGCTGTGCCTCCATGTCCTTTAATAGCATTGTACATACGTTCGCTTTGTATGGGGAAAGTACCGGTGTTATTGTCCAATTCACCATGGATTAGCAACAGTGGTGTTTTAATCTGATCTGCGTAACTAAACGGGCTCATTTTATTGTATAAATCTGGCGCTTGCCAATAGGTTCTGTCTTCGTTTTGAAATCCAAATGGGGTTAGTGTCCGGTTATAGGCACCGCTTCTTGCAATCCCTGCTTTAAAAAGTTTGGTATGTGCCAGCAAATTAACAGTCATAAAAGCTCCATAGCTATGACCACCAACGGCAACACGGGAAGGATCGCCAACGCCTCGTTGATCCAAGGTTTGTATGGCTGCTGAAGCATTCATGGTTAACTGCTCAATGTAATTGTCGTTGGGTTTCCCATTTTCAGTGGTAGCCACGATGGGCATTTCCGCATTGTTTAGTACCGCATACCCTTGCGTAACATAGAATACGGGCGAACCCCCACTTAAGAAAGTAAAACGATGTTCACTGCCTCTCACTTGTGCGGCATCAGCAGCCGAATTATACTCCGCTGGATAGGCCCAAATTAAAACTGGTAACTTGCCATCACGATCCTTGTTATATCCTTTAGGCAAATACAAATCTCCTGTTAACGTAACACCATCTTCACGCTTGTATTGTATTTTTTCTTTTGTAACCCCCTCCATGGCTGGATAAGGATTTGCAAAATTGGTGAGCGGTCTGTCTGCAATGCGCCTTTTTAAATCTTTTAAAAAGTAATTGGGAACTACCGTTTCACTTTCTCGTTGTGTAACCACTACTCCATTCTCTGCATCTACTACTTTTTGAACGGTTTCAAATGTGCCCTCCGCGCAACGCCATACGGTATCCGCTTTTTTAGTATGAACATTAAAAGATAGTAAGAAGGGCAGATCCCCCTTAGGCGAACTTCCCGTAACATTATTGAATAAAATGCTGTTTCCATTTTCAATAGTCCATAACACTGGTCTTCCGAATTGATTAGGGTGTGTTAGGGGATTGCCAGGGTTAGCATAGGCATCTGTGGTGTTCCGCGTAAAAATTCTTTCCAGGTCTCCGGTAATTGGGTTGAATCGATTGATTCCTGCCACTTGTTTAGAGCGGAGTCCTTCATAAACCAGCGCTAGACCTTCATTTCCCCAAATGATATTGTTGAAACGCATCTTTGTTTTGAACAAAAGAGAGGGTGTGCTCTTAAAAGGAGCTTCCCAGGAAAATACAGCATCATGATAGTCCATTTTCTTGTTGATCAAGCCGCTGTCCAGTGGTTCGCACCAAACTAATGTAGCGGGACTATCATCCTTCCATTCGTGTCCTCTAGCAATGGGCTGCACATTATCATTTCCGCTGGGTGCCGTTTCAGCGGACGGCACTTCCATCACTTCTTTTATTTTGGTTCCCTTATTATCTGTAATGAAAAGCGATGACGCAAAACCACCAGCAGGTACTGAATAGGAGAAAGGAGTAAATCTTTCAGATACGAATATTTCAGTTAACAGGTAGCGTTTATCGGGTGAGGGGCTCACTGATTTATACAAGGCGGGGGTGCCGATTTTAGTCTCTATCCCTTTGCTGTTGATCACAAGTTGGGTTCTTGCGTAAAAAGCAAACAGACTTTCATCGTAGGGGGATTTTATTAAATCCTGATAAGTTGGCCGGGGAGAGGCTTTGCCACTATTCTCTTGTACGGTAGGTCCATCTGGCACAGCAGGTCTGATGGGAGCTTCTGTTGGGGTTTGTGTAGTAGTAAAATAAAGCAAGGTTTCTGCAGAAAGCCATTGGTATCGATTTAAAACAATGTTTAATGGGGCCTTGTTTATTTTAGTTGCCTTTTTAGTAGCGACAGATACTGTATAGAGGTCTACTCCTCCGTTTTCAATTTGCAAAAAAGCAAAACGTTGCTGATCGGGACTCCAGGAAATAGATTGTGCGCTGAGTTTTGCGGGGAGTCCGCTTATTGCATATTCTTTCCCCGTTTTTACATCTTTCAACTTGATTGCATGAACTGCATTGATACGGCTGGGCGAAAAGTTGGCCGGGTTTATTCGAAGACCTGCAATTCTCAATTCAGGCGCAGCCAATTCCTCCATCTCTGCATAACCTTTACTTTGTTGCAATACCATCCACTGGCCTGTGTTGTCAACCGAAACAGATGCTGGTCGTTTGGCTAGTAGCATATCGGCAACAACAGCAGGCGGCGTTTTATATCCGGCTTGACTCCATCCGAGATTTGTCATGGTAAGTAGACAGATTGTTAAAAAAATGCTGCGTGTAAAAAGCTTTTGCATCGGTTGTAATTTTAAGGTAGTAAGTTAGTCAAAATGGCGATCTTTACTGGATCAATCGAACCTTAAGATGAATATAAAAGTTTGTGGAGTTACCACCTTCAAGCAGCTTCAACAGCTGGATGGTTTAGAAATAGATATGGCAGGTATTGTGTTGGTGCAAGACTCACCTTGGTTTGCCGGGAATTTATTAGATGGCAACGAAGTTTGTAAAGCTGACTTTGACCTTAAAAAAGCAGGTATCCTCTACAATCCTACGCTGTCAGAGGCTTTGGATTGGATCGATAAGTATCAGCTGGACGTGGTGCAATTGAATGGAACAGAGGACCCATCCCTTTGTGATGATTTAAGTACCGAGGTAGAAGTAATCAAAGCTTTTTTAGTGGGAGACTCCACTAAGGAGCTGGAAAAACTGCTGGCGGATTATGATGCAGTCTGTGATTATTATTTATTTACCGGCAATAGCCAATCCACGTCAGGAGTATACGGCATTGCCTTTGATTGGGCACAATTGCAAACACTGCGTATCGAAAAACCATTTTTTCTTTCCGGAGACATCCATCAGCACCAGGCAGGAGCGATTCGTAAATTTTCCCATCCGGATTTTTTTGGTCCTGACCTTACACGATTATTTGAAACAGCTCCGGGTGAAAAAGACTTAAAAACCATTTTACAATTTCGTCAACAGATTCGCTAATGCATTTGCTATGAAGATTATTTTTCTTTACATCTTTTGTTGTCTACACAGTATTATTGCGCTTGCGCAGCAAGGCGATGGTTTTGAATTAAATGGGCAGCTAACCGGATTTGCCGATAGTGTGTCGGTAAAGCTTTTTCGTAGTGGAGAACATACGCCTTTTTTGAGCACTGTTTTAAGGCAACAGCAATTTACTCTTCGTGGGCAATTGGGCGAACCGGCCTTGTTTTTTTTAGTGGTGGGAGATCAGCAACAGCCTGCTGAGTTATTTCTGGAAAATGCCTCCATTCTTGTTAAAGGGGAAAAAGGAAGTCCAACAAATTGGGTTGTTTCAGGAAGTGAGTCGCACCAGGTATTTCAAGGTTTTGTAGCAAGTTTTGTGCCTTATGTTCAGCTGCGTAACAACCAAGCTAACCTGCTCAATGAATCAGGAGCTGGTTTCAATCGGGACAGTGTGATGCAAGTATACACAATGGCCAACCTTAAAATGCAGGAACAGATCGATAATTTGGTTAAAGCACATCCCAACTCTCCGGTAACGCCATTTGTTCTTGCAGCCACTTATGGGTTTACCAACGATCCTGTACAATTGGAACAACGGTTTAATCAATTGTCAAGCTTGAGGCAACGAGGAACCACGGGCCAACAATTGAATGCAATTATTCAAGACTACAAAGTTGGTGCAGTTGGCACTCATGCCATTGATTTTACACAGCCTGATGTGAATGGGAAACCTGTTTCACTGTCTTCATTCAGAGGCCAATATGTGCTGGTTGATTTTTGGGCAAGCTGGTGCGGTCCTTGTCGGCAAGAAAACCCAACTGTGGTTTATAACTACAACAAATTCAAGTCAAAGAATTTTACGGTGTTGGGCGTTTCGCTTGATCGGGAGGATTTACGCGAAAAATGGTTAGAAGCAATACGTAAAGATGGTTTAGCCTGGACCCAGGTCAGTGATTTAAAGTATTGGAATAATGAAGCGGCTAAGCTCTATCGAGTGACGGGAATCCCTGCTAATTTTCTGGTAGATCCCACAGGTAAGATTGTTGCTAAAAATCTGAGGGGTCCTGCTTTGGAACAAACCCTTTGTCAATTACTTGGATGTAATTGACTTGTTCAAAGGCCTAACACTTCTTTCATAGTGTAGGTCCCTTTTTGATCTCTACTAAACGTAGCGGCTAATAGCGCACCTGCCACAAACCCTGTGCGGTCGTGAGCGGTATGAGCGATTGCTATATCATCTATAACGGATGCATATTTAACGCGATGTGTTCTTTACCCATTTTTCAGTAACCAATTAGTGCAATTTTCATACTTACTGAATTCAATCAACGTTCAGTCAACCCTTGTTCAATGCGTTAACAATGGTCAACGTAAACTTGTTATTTCCCTAATTGCAATCGAAGGCTTACGCCATTGGTCCGTGCCATTTCACTAAAGCCCGCCTTCAATTGAAGGCTAAGATCAGGACCTACGTCAAATGTTTTAAGATGCGCATCGACAGAGGCGTCCACTACATTGAGCCCCCACAGTAGAAGAAAAAATAAAAAAGAATAATCAATATCTCTCCTGAACTGATCCCGGTAATAGCGAAGGCTTTCTTCAGAAAGCGGTTGCAAATTGGATTTGATAGCATTGAATAGCAGCGAGTCTGTCCGATTGACACGCATATTGTATTTTACTCGATAGGCAAAGCGCGTATCACGGTAATTGGAAATGTTATATACAAATACAGCGCCGCTTGCGCCGAGGGCACCATATACCAATGGAAGTTTCCAGTATTTTTTATTGTATATCTGACCAAGACCTGGTAACAAAGCAGAACGGATGGCCGCTTTTCGGGGACTATGCGCCGCTTGAGCTGAATCGTATTTGTTATTGTCTTTGGGGAATAGCCCAGTTACTTGTGACCAACTATGCTGTGGTACAGTTAAAAAAAGGAGAAAGAAGATTGTGCTTTGTTGCAGCCTTTTCATTAGTCCAATGGAACGTTCAGTTGCCCAAGTATCTTATTAAGCTCCTCAGTGGTATAATACTCAATGATCAACTGACCGTCACCACGTTTGCTTTGTTTGATTTTTACCCGGGTGCTGAAATGTGTTGCTAATTTATCTTCAATTCTTTTGTAAGGAGAGGAGTTGATCGAATTTTTAGTTTTTTTAACAGCGGGCAACTGCTTTTTCAATTGCTGTACAAGCGCCTCAGTCTGACGAACCGATAAGCCTTTTGCCACGATTTCTTTAAACGCTATAAGCTGTGCATCTACAAGCTCTAATGCAATCAGGGCCCTGGCATGACCCATGGAAAGGGAGCCTTTACGAACCGCCAATTGTATATCCGGGGGAAGCTTGAGTAATCGGATAACATTGGCTACGGTACTTCTGTCCTTACCCATACGATCGGCCACTTGTTCCTGAGTGTACTCCAGTTCGTCCATCATACGTTTATAGCTGAGCGCTACTTCCATGGCATTGAGATCCTCGCGTTGTAAATTTTCCAGCAGTGCCAGCTCAAGTAATTGTTGGTCATTGGCTTGACGAATAAAAGCCGGAATATCTTTTAAACCAGCCAGTTTTGCAGCACGCCACCGACGTTCTCCGGCTATCAATCTGAATTTGCCATTGGAGAGTTTAGCAACAGTTACCGGCTGAATGATGTCGTGCGTTTTGATGGAAGCGGCTAATTCTTGTAGAGCCGACTCTTCAAAATCACGACGGGACTGTTTGGGGTTTGGTTCAATATCCTGAACGGCTATTCTGGAGCTTGAAGTAACGTGCTCTATAATGGAGGGCTTTAGCTGACCACTAGTAGTTTTAAGATCAGCATCGATACTTTGTAATAAAGAACGAATACCTTTCCCCAGTTGGTCTTTATTTAGTTTTGGTGTGCTCATTTCTTAGAGTTCGAGGATACGCTCCTCATTCTTGATACGCGTGAGGTTATTTTTTTGCAGAATCTCTTTGGCCAAGTTCAAATAATTAGCCGCCCCTTTACTGTTGGCATCGTACAGGATTACAGGCTTGCCGGTGCTTGGTGCTTCAGCCAGTCTTGCATTGCGATGAACAATGGTGGTGAAAACCATGTCTTCAAAATGCCTTCTCACTTCACTCACTACTTGGTTGCAGAGGCGAAGTCTTCCATCGTACATGGTCATCAAGATACCTTCAATGATCAGTTCAGTATTTAATCTGCTTTGTACAATTTTTATGGTATTGAGTAATTTTCCCAACCCTTCCAATGCAAAAAATTCAGCTTGTACTGGAATTACCACTGCATCAGCGGCGGTCAATGCGTTGACCGTAATTAATCCCAGCGAAGGAGAACAATCGATGATGATAAAATCATATTCATTACGAAGGGAGTCAAGCATAGATTTAAGCACCATTTCCCGGTTGGGATGATTGATCATCTCTATCTCAGCTCCTACCAGGTCAATATGTGAAGGAATGAGCTCCAAATTCGGAATTTCAGTTTTTAATATCACATCCCGCGCACGTGCCTGGTTGATCATACAGTCATATAGACTTTGCGTTACATTGTGAAGGTCAAATCCTACTCCCGTTGTACTGTTGGCTTGTGGGTCAGCATCTACCAATAGTGTTTTATATTCCAACACGGCAAAACTAGCTGCCAGGTTGATTGCCGTGGTGGTTTTTCCCACTCCTCCTTTTTGATTTGCTACGACTATAATTCTTGCCATGTCTGCTGAACTTCCCTCGGTTGTGTTTGTTAGCTATAAAGATGATAGTTCCGGATAAGACCGCAAAAATAAGTTTTGCCCACTACATCTGAAGCCTGTGCGCTTTTCCAGCGATCACAGCAATTGAATTGTTTTCAAAAGATTAACATCCGGTGGATAATATCCCGGGGAGATGCAGCATTAGGACGGGGTATATTTGTCTATCTGAAAAAATCAACTTTATGCGCAAATGGTTATTGATCTTACTGGTGGTGGTTTCTTGTCCTGTATTTGCACAGTTCCATGTAGGGGTAAAGGCAGGTGCTAATGTTACAAAAGTAGAGGGCAAGTCTTTTACGGATCAATTCAGATCTGGATATGCATTGGGTGGATTTGCAGAGATTAAATTATCCAAGAAATTATATCTGCAACCTGAATTATTGTTCAATGAATATAACACTCGTTTGGACACCAGCTATAATAATCTTCTGGGAAATGTGTTCAATGGGAGGACCAGTGTCAAATTGGATTACCTTTCTGTTCCTATTTTATTGAACTACCGAATAGGAGGTGGTGGATTTATCAGCTTGCAAGCGGGCCCTCAATACGGTGTGCTGATCGATAAGGGTAATTCATTATGGCAGAATACCGGTAATGCATTCAAAAAAGGTGATTTTTCCTTATTGGGTGGAGTACAGATAAAAGCGGGGGCTATTCGGCTAAATGGACGATATTTTATCGGTCTTACTGATATCAACGATCTCACCAATGACAGTAAATGGCTGAATCAGGGATTTCAGCTGTCACTGGGGCTTACTTTCTTCTAATTCAACCAATTTTGTCAGTTTTGGCTCAGGGGCATGATTGTTGAAATATTGAATTTCGGCAAACTATCCCATTTTTGTACCCAAACCGTCAAACAGGGGTGACAATCTGCCATTATACATTATGCAAGTAAACAAACTACTATTGGGTCCCGAGGAGGAAATGGACTTTTTACCTATAATCCCATTAAATGAAGGAGGGCAGGAAAATGGTCAAGAACTTACCGTTCCTGATACCATTCCACTATTACCGCTTCGCAATACCGTGCTATTCCCTGGTGTGGTTATTCCAATTACGGTAGGAAGAGACAAAAGCATCAAAGCAGTGCAAGATGCCTACAAGGGAGATAAGTTGATTGGTGTAGTGGCGCAGAAAGATAGCAACACAGAAGATCCAGGAATTGCTGACTTGGTGCAGATTGGTACGGTGGCCAAAATAGTGAAACTGATCAAGATGCCAGATGGGGGCACCACGATCATCATTCAAGGTAAGGTTAGATTTAAGATCAACTCCATAACTGGAGAAGACCCTTATTTCAAGGCAGCTATTACTACGTTGAAAGACGAACAAGCCCCAACAGATGAGGATTTCAATGCCTATATAGATAATGTCAAGGAGCTGGCTGCACAAATTATTCAATTATCCCCCAATATTCCTGCAGAGGCGGGGATCATTCTCCGCAATATTGAGAATCCTGTTTTTCTCATTCATTTTGTTTCCAGTAATCTTAACACAGATATCATAGAAAAACAACGGTTGCTTGAAACAGATCCCATCCGGCAACGAGCGGATCTGTTAATGCAACTCTTGCAGAAAGAATTACAGTTTGCTGAACTTAAAAACAAAGTCACTGCCAAAACACGAACCGAGTTAGATAAACAACAGCGTGAATACTTTTTACAGCAGCAACTTAAAAGCATTAAAGAGGAGTTGGGGGGCGATACCAATGTTCAGGAGATCCGGGAGATGCAGAAAAAGGCTGAACAGAAGAAGTGGCCTGAATCAGCAAAACTTGCATTTCAAAAGGGAGTAGAAAAATTAGAGCGCATGCACCCCAGTACCCCTGATTATTCAGTGGTGTATAATCATCTTGATCTGATGTTGGATTTGCCGTGGGAGGCGTATACCACTGATCATTATGATTTGAAAAAGGCGTTGATTACGCTTGATAAGGATCATTATGGAATGAAGCGAATAAAGGAAAGAATTTTAGAGCACCTGGCTGTATTGAAATTAAAGGGGGATATGAAAAGCCCTATTCTTTGTTTTGTTGGGCCTCCCGGTATTGGTAAAACATCGTTGGGAAAAAGTATTGCCAATGCATTGGGGCGGAAGTACGTAAGACTCAGCTTGGGTGGTCTTCATGATGAAAGTGAAGTAAGGGGACATCGTAAAACATACATAGGAGCAATGCCTGGTCGCATTCTTCAATCCATTCGAAAAGTTCAGTCATCTAATCCTGTGATGATCCTTGATGAAATTGACAAAATAGGAAATGACTTCAGAGGAGACCCTTCCTCTGCTTTGTTGGAGGTATTGGACCCCGAACAAAACAGTAGTTTCTATGATAATTATTTAGAGTTGGAATATGATTTGAGCAAAGTGCTGTTCATTGCTACAGCAAATAATCTACAGAGGGTCCAACCTGCACTCAGAGATCGTTTGGAAATTATTGATCTGAGCGGTTATGCAGTGGAGGAGAAGGTTGAAATTGCCAAGCGTCATCTTATCCCAAAGCAAAAAGAACTGCATGGCTTAAAGAGTACTCCCATTAGGTTTGCCGATAAAATGATTGAACGCATTATTCAAGACTATACACGAGAAAGCGGCGTTAGGGAGTTGGACAGACAGATTGCTTCAATCATGCGCTACGAAGCCCGGGAATTGGTACTAAAAGAAAAAATAAAGCCTTCACTGGGGCCTGCGATACTTGAAAAAATTTTAGGGAAACCACGCTACAGTAATGATCTGTATAAATCGGCTACCATACCGGGAGTAGCGGTAGGACTTGCCTGGACTTATGTGGGCGGTGATATTTTATTTATTGAGGCAAATAGCTGCGACGGAAAAGGAGAATTGAAGCTAACAGGAAACCTCGGTAATGTAATGAAAGAGAGTGCCTCAACCGCATTGACCTATTTGCAAGTCAATGCAAAAAAGTATAAAATTGATTCCTCCTTGTTTACACAACAGAACATTCACATTCATGTGCCGGAGGGAGCAGTGCCTAAGGATGGGCCCAGTGCCGGCATCACCATGATGACGGCCATTGCTTCTGTGCTTACCGGAAAAAAAGTCAAGCCTCATTTAGCCATGACGGGAGAGATCACACTTCGTGGACAGGTCTTGCCTGTGGGGGGAATCAAAGAAAAAGTATTGGCAGCCAAACGTTCTGGCATAAAAGAAATTATTCTTTGTGCACTAAATGAAAAGGATGTGCAGGAAATTGACCCTGCATTTATCAAAGGCGTTCGATTCCACTATGTAAAAAGTATGGGACAGGTATTAGAATTGGCCCTGGTTTAAGGGCGGAGCACTTCAATATTGCTTCCATTCCATCGAATGATCTTGGATGGTTGTCCGTCTTTTTCTTGGTGCTGTCTCCACTTTACAACGTAGTCAACACCATGTACAATTCTTGCATCAATGGTGCTAAAGCGAAGCGGTGTTGGCATACCTGAGACATTTGCAGAAGTGGAGACGATTGGTTTATTAAATCGCTTAATTAGTTGATTGCAGAAGGGGTCCTTGCAAATCCTTATTCCAGCTGAACCATCCTGACCTAAAATTGTACCAGCTAAGCCAATAACCTGCTGATATATAACGGTAATGGGGTGTTCGCAGGATTCCAGGTAGTTAAAAATTGCAATATCAGGAGCAACCACATACTTCAATATGTCTTGTTTTTCCGCTACTAAAACAAGCAGTGCTTTGTGATCTGCTCGTTGCTTTAGATCAAAAATATTCTGCACGGCAATTGGATTGGTTGCATCACATCCAATCCCCCAAACTGTATCAGTGGGGTATAATATCAAACCTCCGTTATTTAGTACGGAGAGGCATTCCTGGATATCTGATTCAAAGTTGCTTAACACCATTTATTGATTGATAAGTTCAGTGTAAACTTGCATTACGGTGCATGCTGTTTTCAAAGGCGTAAAATGTTGTGCATGTTGCCATCCTGCTTCAATCTTTTTCTCCACTACCCCTTTATTGTTTACAATTAAATGTAGTTGTTCTGCAATTTGCTCAGGTATGTATGGGTTTACATAAAAGGCTCCTGATCCTCCTGCCTCAGGTAAGCAAGATTGATTGGAGGTAATAACAGGAATTCTACTGAATAAGCCCTCCAAGACAGGAATACCAAAACCCTCAAATGTAGAAGGATAAAGAAGCCCTGCGGCATTTTGATAAATGCCAGGTAGATCCAAGGCCGTAAGAAAGGATGGATCTTTTTTATTTGCCGGATTGTCCGAAAGAAAAATTACTTGGTTGGCAAGCCCGACTTGTGCCAGATAAGTTTTTACTTTTTTCTTGTAGGCTCCACCATTTCCAACCACCACCAGTGGCAGTCGGTCTTCTTTGCTCTGTAATGCCATGGCTTGACAAACGGCTAGTAGGTTTTTTCTCTCTATGATCGATCCAACTGATAGTAAAAAGCGGTGGGGTAGGTTATATTTTGTTCGAATCCTTTCTTTTTCCGCTTCCTCAATTTGTTGGGCAAAAGCAGGGTTGCAGCTTTGATAACAAACTCGAATTTTTGCAGGATCGGCCTGGTAAAATTCAATTAGGTCTCGTTTTGTTTGTTCGCTGATGGCTATAATTAGATCTGTGTTTTTTATTGCATGCTTGAATTTAGCACGATAAATTTTTCGGTCTGCCCATTGATATTGCTTGGGATAGCGTTCAAAGATCAAGTCGTGCATGGTCACAACGGAGGCAATACCCTTTTTTTTCAGCCCAAAGGGTATCTCATGGCTAAGTCCATGATAAAGTTGAACTCCCTGCTTTGCCAATTGTGTTACGCAGCTTTTTGTTCGCCATAAACTGCTTAGAAAACCGGGATACCAAGCAGGGGGTCTTAGTTCATGCAGATTATGACCCTTGATAGAAAAAAGGGAGGAAAGTTTAGGGTTCACTAAAAAGTGCTCGTTTTGCGGAAACGTGCTAGCCAGCGTGCTGATCAAGGTTCTGCTGTAATGGCCAAGCCCGGTACTATTATGCAAAGCTCTTTTTGCGTCAAAGGCTATCCGCATCTTTCAAAGATACGGTCGCATCGATTATTGGACAACGAAAGCCCAGCACTGAATTTAAAAACCACCCTAAATGAGGCCTTTCGGGACTTTAATGTAAGTGTTGAGTAACAGGTTGGTCCCACTAAAATGTAGAAAAGACCGTTTGTGGAAAATTAACAGAAATTGACGCTCGGTATCAGGCAGCAGGGGTACATTTGTGTATCAAAAAAAATCTTCATGAAAAATCTATTTTCTACACTTTTTATTGCTTGCTTCTTTGTTGCTGTTTCTACAAATAGTTTTGCGCAAACAGTGGATGAAGTAATTGCCAGCCACGTTGCTGCAACTGGTGGTGCCGAAAACTGGAAAAAACTCCAGTCTTTGAAAATAACCGGACACATTGAAGTGCAGGGTATTGAAATTCCATTTACGCAACAGTCTGTGCATAACAAAGGATTTAGATTGGATGCCGAGTTTTCGGGCATGCAGATCATCCAAATCACCACTCAAACCAATTCCTGGTCGCAAATGCCTTTTGCCGGTAAAACTAATCTGGAGCCCTCCAGCGAAGATGAGCACAAAGCGTTAGTAGATAAACTCGATATTCAAAATGAATTCGTGGATTGGAAAGAAAAAGGGTCTTCTGTAGAATTAATAGGTAAGGATGAAGAAGACGGTAACGAGTATTTCAAAGTTCGATTGACAACAAAAACCGGGAATTCCGTTATACATTTCATAGATACCAAAACTTTCTTGATCTACAAGTCCAAGCATACGGCTAAAGTGCAGGGGCAGGAAATGGAAGTGGAGGTTATGTTAATGGATTATCAACTTCTTTCTGTTGGTGTAATGATGGCGCACAAGACAGATCAAATGGGTCAGGTATTTGTGATTGAACATGTTGAAGCCAACGTTGATATTCCAGAATCTACATTTGACGTAAAATAAGTTAGCCATGCAATTTTCTCGTTTTGCGCAAACAGCATTGTTTGTAAAACTAACCCTATGCACCTTAGTGAACACCTCATTGGAGGCACAGGTGAAATTAGCAGAGCTCAATTCGTCCTACTTTCAATCAATGGGAGCCAGGAACCTAGGCCCTTCCACCATGAGTGGCCGAATCACTTCCATTGTTGGTGCAGTGCAAGAGGGACAAGTCAATTTATTTGTAGGCACAGCGGGAGGAGGAATCTGGAAAAGCTTAAACGGGGGATATACATTTACTCCTGTATTTGATAAGTATTGTCAGTCAATTGGTGCGTTGGCACTGGATCCAAAGTCTCCACGCACCATTTATGCCGCTACCGGAGAGAGTAATATGCGTAATTCGGTTTCCATTGGCGATGGTATCTATAAATCAACGGATGCAGGGGCTAATTGGCAAAAACTGGGGCTTGACAGCACTGAACACATCAGTAAAATCTTGATTAACCCAAATGATAATAAACGCTTGTTGGTAGCGGTACCGGGTCCGCTTTGGTCTGCCAGCCAACATCGCGGTTTATATGAGAGCAAGGACGCAGGTAAGACATGGAATAAAATTTTATACGTTGATGAACATACGGGTTGTGCGGACATTGTACAAAGCCCGATAGATCCCAATATCATTATTGTAAGTTTTTGGCAATTTAGAAGACAGCCCTATTCGTTTGCCTCTGGCGGAAAAGGTAGTGCGTTATATAAATCTATAGATGGAGGGATAACCTGGAAAAAACTGACCAATGGTTTGCCTGAGGGCGAACTGGGGCGTGCAGTATTGTCTATGAATCCTTCCAAGCCCACTGAATTGTTATCTATTATAGAGGCTAAAGTACCCGGCTTGTATTTATCAGGAGATGAGGGGGAGACCTGGAAAAAATTAGCTTCCACGGATAATATCACGGCTCGGCCATTTTATTTCAGCACCCTGGAGTTTGACCCAAAAGATCCCAAACGCGTGTATCGGCCAGCCTTTGATTTTCAGTATTCAACGGATGGGGGTTACTCCTGGTCAGGTCAACTTTTTTCCGATGTAGTACCGCATGCAGATCATCATGCGCTTTGGATTAACCCTGAAAATAGCAGTCAGCTTTATTTAGGTACCGATGGCGGAGTGTATGTGAGTTACAACAAAGGACTTTCCTGGGCCTTTCTCAATAACCTTCCGGTGGGTCAGTTCTATCATGTTAGCGTGAGCAAGGACGAGCCTTTCAATGTTTATGGTGGTTTGCAGGATAATGGTTCCTGGCAAGCGCCTAGTTCCTCTCCCGGCGGTGTAGCCAGTATTGACTGGCAGTTTTTAAATGGTGGTGATGGATTTTGGGTTCAACCTTCTCCGTTAAATTCTTCCATTGTATTTGCAGAATCACAAGGGGGGGAGTCAAACCGCATTAATTTAAAAACAGGGCTTTCCTATGGAATCAAACCTCAACGTAGAGAAGGAGAGGAAACACATCGTTGGAATTGGAATACTCCTATTGTAACGGCACCAACAACTAAACGTGCTGCGGGTTATAATTTATACACCGCTAATCAGTATCTATATAAGTCTACGGATGAGGGAACAAATTGGCAGCGCATTTCTCCTGATTTGACCACCAATGATAAGGACAAGCAGAAAACAGAGAAAAGCGGCGGAATAACTGGGGATAATACCAGTGCGGAAAACCACTGCACCATTTTTACCGTTGCACAGGATCCGCGCAATGAAGATATTATCTGGGTGGGTACGGACGATGGCAATATGCAAAGGACAATTGACGGTGGGAAGACCTGGAAAAATCTAACTGCTGCAATTTGGCAGGCAGGTGTTCCACAGCATGCTTGGATCTCGTCGATCGAAATTTCCATCTCCAATCCCAATCAAGCATTTTTCACAGCAGAAAATCATATGTATGGCGACCATCAAACGTACTTGGTGGAGACCACAGACGGCGGGAAAACCTGGAAGCGTCATAATTCCAAGGAATTTACTGGTTTTGCACACGTGGTAAGACAAGACCCAATTGAACCAAATCTGCTTTTCCTCGGTACCGAAATGGGACTGTTCATGTCCCTGGATGGTGGTCAAAATTGGATGCGCAGTAAGTATCAAAATATTCCCTGGTATGCACTGGTAAGAGATTTGAAAATTTCAAATTCCGGAGACCTTGCAATCGCCACACACGGTCGTGGTATTTATGTTTTGGATAACCTCAGTTCTATTCGACGAGTGATTAAAACTTCAATTGATAAAGACGTAGTATTTTTCCCGGTACAGCCCTTTGTGTATGATGTGCAGTCACAAACTCCCGGTTCTTATGGCAATCTGGAAGGGTGGACCGTTGGTAATAAAGCACAACTGCCCACTATGGAGTACTTTCTGAAGGAAAAATCCGTGCAGGCCATAAAAATCCAGCTATTTGATGCGAAGGGAAATAAAATTCGGGATTTGAATGGATCGGGTAGTAAAGGGTTGAACAAAGTGTATTGGGGGCTTGATCAAAATCCACCCAAAGTAGCTGTGGGTGGTTTCACCGCAGGATCTTCTGTGTTATTCTCCTCAGTGATTGGACCACGTGCGCCAATTGGGTCGTATAAGGCCGTATTGCAAATCGGAGAGGCTAAATATGAACAAACTGTGCAGTTGATTGAAAATCCCCGTAAAGGGTTCTCTGCACAAACCATTCTGTCTATTCACAATCAGTCTATGCGACTTTTCAAACTCCATGAGCAACTTTATCAGCTGGTTGATTCCCTAGATAAACAAATTGCCGGTTTAAAGAAGAATGAACAGCGTTCCGTTGCGCAGTCAAATCAGCTGAAAAAACTCGACAGCCTGCGGACTGAGATCATCGAAACCAACAGAAAGACCGTGTTTTTTGACGAATTCAAATACAGAAGAAGATTGAGCGATGTGTATGTAGCTATTTGCACAGCACTGGAGCCATTCTCTCCGTCAAAGATCGGAGCAATTGAAATATTGGAAAAAGAATTTGACACACTTCGAAAAGCATATGCTGCGATTTGGTAATTAATTCAACTGGATGAGGGCTCCGTCTGCCTCATTTTGTTCAAGCAAGCAGCATATCTCACCTGTTGCAATCTTTGGATTCAACCTTTTCAGTGCCTCATGCTTGCCATAAAATTTTGAAACCTGTTGCAGGTAAATTGCAGACATTTGTACAGTATTTTTTAAAGTAATGATACAAAATATGATAACCATTACACAGCTAAAACAAAGTTGCAAAATAAAGCAAATATCAATCTTGTTGATATTGGTAATCAATTTTTTATCTACCCATAACCTGCTTGCACAAACCATGCAGCAGGCCCAGCATACAGCTGCATCTTTTAAACTTCTTCCCGTTTTGTGGCACCAGCATGCAGCTGAATATCGTGCCTTATGTTATCAGGCATTCAATCTGGCTGAACTTCGTCTAGCCTCCATCAAAGTAAAAAAACACAGGCATCCATTGGCAATCATTACAGATATTGATGAAACAGCTTTGGACAATAGCTATAGCGAAGCGCAATCCATCAAAAACAATACAGAATATAATCCTGCTAATTGGAAGAACTGGACCAGCAAAGCTGCAGCAACACCCTTACCCGGGGCAGTTGCATTTTTTCAGAAAGCTAAGCAAATGGGGTTTCATATTTTTTATATCTCAAACAGAGACACATCAGAAGTCAATACCACACTGAAGAATCTGCAGGCATACCAATTTCCTGATGCAAGGGCAGATCATCTCTTATTCTTATCGAACGAGTCTTCTAAAGAAGCACGAAGACAAAAAGTGGCCGAGCAATATGATATTGTGATGCTCTTGGGGGATAACCTCTATGATTTTGCTAAGGTATTTGAGAAGAAAAGTATTGCTGATCGTTTTGCTGAAACCGATGCAGTTCAGGCAGAGTGGGGTAAGAAGTTCATTGTACTACCCAATGCCATTTATGGCGAATGGGAGAACGCTTTAATTCAGTATAAACGTGGTTTGAACAACGCACAGAAAGATTCTGCTTACAAAGCACAGCTGAAAGGTTACTGGTAGTAGTGTTTCTATGTTAGTGCCCTTTTCCGGACGGAGTTCGAAAGAATTAGTCGGGGGTATTGCAATTATTCTATATTTACCAACACCAATTAATATATGATAAACTGGAAAGAAAATATTACACCTGCACCGCCCTATATCGCTTCAATTTTTAATTACTACTTGTCCTCTCAACTTGATGGGTATCAGGAATACGATGAACTCACGCTTGAACTGGCAAAACAAATGCCTGGCTATTTGGGGTACGAAAGTTTCAAACATGATGGGCGTGGTACTTTCATAAGTTACTGGAAAGACATGGACGCCGTTCGAGCCTGGGCCATGGAGCCAAAGCATATCGAAGCCAAACAAAAAGGTAAATCAACCTGGTACCGTTATTACCATAGTGTGATTGCAGAGGTCAAGTCAATGCACGTGCATTCAATTTAAAATTGTATGAACAACATCTTTTTCACCAGTTGGATTAAACTTGTAGTGCCGAGGAAAGTAGTTGCTACTACAACGCCCCATCCCAACCAGCCTAACCATTTAGGGTGCTGATATTCTCCCATTAACTTTTTATTAGTTGAGCCAATGAGTATTAGGCTAAGTGATAAGGGCAGAATAATTCCATTAAGCGCACCTGCTCCAATGAGTACTTGAACGGGGTTATCAAATACAACGAATAGGGTAAGGGAAAGAGTTAGAAAAAGTAACAGTAATTTTTTTTGTTTCCATTCCTGCCCCACTGTAACAGGTATGATGAAAGAAATAGAAGTGTAGGCGCAACCAATAACAGATGTGATTGCAGCACTCCACATTACAATCCCAAAAAATAGGTAACCAAGGTTTCCGGCAGCTTGCATGAATACGGCCGCAGCGGGATTGTGTGTTCCAAGACTTATTCCTTTTGATACCACTCCAAGTGCAGCTAAAAAAAGTAATAAACGCATCAGCGAGGCTAATAAGATGGCTGTTACCGCAGAACTACTCACTTCTTGTATCTTCCCGGAGCCAGTGAGTCCGGCATCCAGTATACGGTGTGCACCCGCAAAGCTAATATAGCCGCCTACGGTCCCTCCCACCAATGTTAAAATAGCAATTCCATCAATTTTTGACGGCCAAAACATTCTCAATCCTGCTTCCAGGAATGGTGGTTTTGCTACAATAACTACGTATAATGTTACGATTATCATTAGGACACCTAGCACTTTTGCAATAAGATCAATAAAGCGAATGGAGTCCTTTTGAAAAAATAAGATGGTTGCCACTGATGCGCTGATTAAAGCGCCATACTTTGGCGAAATTCCGGATAAGACTTCCAGCCCAAGCCCGGCTCCTGCTAAGTTTCCTGCATTAAAAGCAAGACCACCCAATACAATCAGCACTGTAAGTAATTTTCCCGCACCGGGTATTATTGTATTGGCTAATTCCTGTGCGCGCAATGAACTTACAGATAAAATTCGCCATATATTCAACTGGGCACCAATCTCTAGTAGAATAGAAATAAAAATTACAAATCCAAAGCTTGCAAGAAGCGAGTTGGTGAAAGTGGCTGTTTGTGTCAGGAAGCCTGGACCAATTGCAGAAGTGGCCATCAGGAAAGCGGCACCAAGAATCGGTTTGCTAAACTTTTTAAGATGAGGTTTTCCCATAAGGCGGTTGGCAGCTGATTTGTCTCTTTTTAAATTCTCCCCTCAATGCTTTTGCAAAGGACAGGGCGTGTGCCCCGTCACCGTGCAAGCAAATTGTTGCTACGTTACAATCAATTTCTTCGCCATTTAAAGTGGTTACTTTTTTTTGTGTTACTAGCTGTAATACCTGTTTTACGCATGCCTCTTCCGTCTCTAATAACGCCTGTGAGTCAGTACGGGGAGTTAGACTACCGTCCGCTTGGTAGCTTCTATCCGCGAACCCCTCCGGAATAAAACAAACTGATTGTGCTGTGCATGATTTTGCCAACGCTGAATTTGGCAGGCCCCATACACTCCATTGGGGATCCATACTTTTCGAAATAGATACTATAAGGTCAGCTAGTTCAATATCCACGGCAGCTTGATTATAGAGTGCTCCATGAGGTTTGAGGTGAACCAGGGGATAGTTTTCCTCAAAAGCGATTTTTTGAATTAGTGTTAACTGATTGATCAGTGACTCTTTTAAGGATGCATAATCAATCACTATTTTATTGCGTCCAAAATTTTCACGATCAGGGTAAGAAGGATGCGCTCCTATACAGACAGCTGCTTGTTTTGCCAATCGTATGGCTTGTCGTATAGAGTCTTTATTACCGGCATGTCCTCCGCAAGCAATACTAATGGAACTTACATAGGGAATGATTAACGCATCGTTTCCTATACCTTCTCCCATATCGCAATTCAAATCAATTTCCCAGTTCATATTTTTTGAAAGTTAAGCTGATAGCCTGGTCTACATTGTGCCAACCTATTTCTGTCCTCGGATTTAATTCGGGCCAGTCTGGGGTATCCTCCAATTGTCTGTGCATCAGCCATTAAAATATAGGGAATTCCTGCTGGGGTCACTTGTATCAGTCCTGGCATTACGGCCGTGGAAATCAACTCTCTTTTTTGTGTTAACGCCAGTGCATCGCCCTCTAATAGATAGGCCACTCTGTTGGATTGAGGATGAACCATCCACTTGGTATGCAGGAAAAGGTTTTGTTCCTCAGCTGAGAACCAACTCCACTCTGGGCCTTCTGTAAATCGAATTGTTACTTGGTTTGTAAATAGAGCTGGATTGCCTAATTCAACTTCCATATCAGATACTTTTTCTTCAATTTGTTTTTTCAAATTGAATTCTATTCGGTCTCCTGCTTTGATAGCACGTCCCATTATTCCGCCTAATTTTCCTGGCAAGTAGGTTGCCGTGCTTCCCAGCTCTTGTGGAATATTAAATCCTCCTTGTACTGATAAGTAGGTTCTACAACCAAATTGTGCAGGGCAGAACTTTAAAATGCTTCCAGCTTTTATCACTGCACTTCTAAAATAGGGTAGTGGAGTATCATTGAGTAGGGCTGTTGCGCCACCTCCAGTCAATGCTATGACTGCGGTTTTTTCGAATTCAAAAATGGCCCCATGTAATGTGAGTTCAATAAAGGGTTGGTTATGGTAATTATTGCACAGCGTTTGTGATAGCTGCGCTGCTGCAAAGTCCATAGGTCCTGCTGCCGGAACACCATACTTCCGAAATCCCTCTCTTCCGGCATCTTGGATAGTACTTTGTAAGCCGGGTTTATGTACAATCAGACTCATTCCAATTTTCGAATTCTTCTTTAGTGATTTGATAAAATTCAACTTGATCTCCTGCTTCTAATAAGCAAGGTTTTTCTCTGTGTTTGTCGAAAAGTTTACTTGGCGTACGTCCAATAACATGCCACCCGCCCGCTACTTCAACAGGGTAAATTCCAGTTTGTAGCCCTGCAATTGCAACACTTCCTGGGGCCACCCGTGTTGCAGGAGTTGTTTTTCTAGGTAGATTTAATCGGGCATCCACTTCACCCATATAAGGGAATCCTGGCACGAATCCAATGGTATAAACTTGATATTTCGGCAGCATGTGCAGCTTAATTATTTCTTCTTTACTGCGCATAAGTTTATCACTTGCTGCAACTAAATCTGGCGCAAATGAGATGTCGTAACAAACGGGTATGCGGATAGTTGTTCTTTCATTCTTTTTTACAAGTCGTTGATTATTTAGTACTGCTGTTGCCAGCTGTTGGAATTGTATACAATACTCATCCAAGTTTTTTTCATTTTGAAGAAAAAAAGTAGCACTGGTATAGGAAAGGGTACTTTCAGTAATTTCTTTTTCAAATTTTTTTAAAATAGCTTGTTGAATGCGTTCAAGTACTTGAAATGTATCCGGGCTAATTAGTTTTTCAAGTTGTACGGTGCAGACTTTTTCGTGAATGGGATAAACGCGGACCAACGACATAATACAAGTTAAGCGATTTTTAGCAGCGTCTTTGCTTGTTGAGTTTAGTAAATACCTGTAGGGGGGGTACTGTTAGTACGGCTAATCCAATAAGCACCAGCGAAAGCATGCCGCTACTCTGTGGCTTGTTTGCCATAAAACGAATGCACACAGACAGGGTCTCGGTATAGGTTTTAATGGTGTTGACACTGTAACGCCTACGTGTTAAAAATGCCTGAATTCGGATAACTGACCGGTGTGGTTACTTGGACTTTGTATCCTCATTACCGGATGGCTGGTTTTTTGCATTTTAGAAACTACTTAATCCTTAATTTAGTTCAATTGAGGTTAAAACAATAGTTTGGCGTTCCACAACGGAGAGTTAATCACTCCTTCGATGACCGCTCCCGGACACAAAGTATTTCGCTCATTGATTTGGTTCTGCGTAATCTGTTGTCGGACTACCATTCTAAAAAAGTTAGGACTGATTTGATCAGGAAAAACCTATTCCTCATTGCTGGTTGCCTACGGACTCACAAACAATTGGGAAACAATTGCTTGGATACAGAAAATCACTCAGCAGAACTGTATTCTCATCGCGGACCATATAAGGTTCATAATTGACGGTAACCTACTTATGGCTTGACCTGTACCGGAAGGGTTTGATTTTATAAATCAAATGTAAGAAAGACATTTCAGCACTAAGGGAAGTACGTATCCTATATTTTCAATAACTTTACAGGGTTATGAAAAATTCCGTTCGTATACTTTTATTTACAGGCATTAGTTTTTCGCTGCTTGGATTTCAATGTGAAAAACAATTATCCGGCCCACTACTAAAGGGAAAACTTTCCGTCAATGGAATTTGCGCAAATATCACCATTACGCTGGTGGAGGGCACACTAAATCCAGGCCAATTTGAAAACAGTTGGGTGGATCCTGTTTCAGGCATCACCTACCTAAGGGCATTTAGGCTAGCAAACCCTTGCCAGTTCCCCGGCCACATCAATGAGGGTGATGAATTTTATTTTCGAGTAACTACTCAAGTTAATGAAACCTGTGTACTCTGCCTGGCTTACTACCCTACTCCACAGACTGCTCTTGCCATACAGGTAGAATAACTATTAGATGCGCCAATAATCTGGACGCCAATTTACAATAGCCTCTTTTATTTGCTTTGCCGTTAATTTTTCATTGAGCGCACGAGCAGCAAGTGCTGGAAATTCATCATCTGGAGCAAAACGCAGGGCAATGATTTGACTCATTCGCAATTGTTGGTTCAGTACAGCACCCGTTAACCGAAAATGGCGAAAATTCTCCTCACTTCGAATTACCCTGTCTTGAACTTTCAACGCATAAACACGCAGTAAAGCAACGGTGCTGGTCAATGTCAAGCTAATAACAAAAAGTAAGATTGATTGCCAACTACTATTGGGATTACAAAAAAGCATCCATCCACTTGCTACCAGACCGCCAATAGCCAATGGCGCAATAAAATAATGGTAGGTGGGATGTAGGCGAGAATGATTGCTAAAGTTTTGGATAGGTTTCATAGTTAAGATTTGATGTAAAATAAAAAATCCCGCACTAAGTGAGGAATTTTTTTATTCGTGCACTTTGTTGAACTGAAGCCGATTCTTTGATGAATCGGCTTTTTTATTTTTCGGTGAATCGGCCGCCAGCAAAGGGCACATTGCCAAAGGGGGGAAAAGCCACTGATCATATATCCTTAGTGGCTTTTGAATACGACTCTCTGAAAACTACTTATTGGATAGAATTTTTAGATACTTAACAGTCTTGAGTGTTATACTTAATAATTCCTTCATGAAGCCGTAAATTAAAGGCACAAAGTAGGTTATCATAGATACTGTTAAAAATGTACTAAAACCTCCGCGATAACTTTCAATTCCCATTGTAAGTGCGATGATTAAGCCGACCGGATAACTTAATGCAATTATGGCATCAAATAAATCAATAAACCACACATACAATGGAAATTCGCCAGCCAATACCTCCTCTGTTGAGTCATCAGAATCGCTGCTTGATAAACTTACAAGTGTATTTTTATAAATTTTAAAGGGTAAAACTAATGGCTTGATGATGATGAGTTCGAGAACTCGCAACACAATCTTGCCATAATCCAATGTCGGTATTGCATCCATAAATTTTGAGTTTTGGTTGAAACCAATTTAGTTAAAAAGAATAACATTGGAAATTTTTCGAAAGGAAAAGCACGTAAGCATTTTTAATACCATGATTTACAATACTTAGAAATCATTAAGGTCTCTCAAAAATTGATACGAGTGGTTAAATCATCCCTAACTTCATTAGCACCGACGGTAATCAAGTCTACGCGACTTCCAAAATGGCATTCCGTTTCTGGTTTGCCTTTTTTATTTATTCTTGCTTACATTCACTTAGAAAAATTCTTAAAAATAAGTATCTTTCGCAATCGAAACTAGAGTATGAAATCGTTAAGAGAAATCTTTTATAGCCATGATGGTAATTTGATTCACAAATGGGATCATTACTTCGAGATTTATGAAATGTATTTTGAAAAGTATAGAGGTAAGGAGATTAATCTTTTAGAGATTGGAGTCTCCCAAGGAGGATCTATTGAAATGTGGAAAAAATATTTTGGTGAAAATCTTAAATTATACTCAGTAGATATTAATCCAGCATGTCAGCAATTCACCAGCCAAACAACTCAATTATTCATAGGATCTCAAGAGGACCCTTCTTTTTTAAACAAGCTACGAGATGAATTGCCTGAAATGGATATAATTATCGACGATGGGGGGCATACCATGCGACAGCAAATATTAACTTTTGAATACTTGTTTTTAAAGTTAAAAGAAAACGGAATTTTTTTTGTAGAAGATACACATACATCTTATTGGAATACATTCGGGGGGGGCTTACGAAAAAGGGGAACTTTCATTGAATATTCAAAAAAACTTATCGACTCGCTTTTTTATGACCATATTAAAAGAAATAAATGTGTTCTGAATAATACCATCACTCAACACATCAACTCAATAGCATTTTATGATAGTATAGTCGTTTTTGTTAAAAAAAGAAGGGCAGCTCCTTTTCACATAAGACGAGGAGTACGTTCTATAAATGATTATAAACCCAAGTCTAATATATGGCAGCGAGTAAAATATAAAATCTTTGGACGTGATGGGATACTTACAATAGACAATAAAACCAAATCTATGTATAAAGTAGCGCTTCTATTGCTTGTTATTGCCTCATTGGTTTCCTGTAAGCCAATCAACGAAAAACCCACCATTAGCTATTTTGAGTATAGTCAAACAGATTCAAAACTTAGTGGGGGAAATAAGGTTATTCCCATCAACACCCCGCTTGGTGTTTTTAATGTGTGGACAAAGCGAATAGGGAATAATCCTTCGCTGAAAGTGTTGTTATTACATGGAGGTCCCGGCGCCACCAGTGAATATTTTGAAGCAGCTGATTCTTATTTTCCGGGTGCAAGCATTGAGTATTATTACTACGACCAACTGGGATCCGGTAAAAGCGATAACCCCAACGATGAACGCCTGTGGGATCTTGCGCGTTTTGTGGAAGAGGTTGAACAGGTGCGTGTGGCGTTGGGACTTGACTCTTCCAACTTTGTTTTATTAGGGCACTCTTGGGGTGGAATTCTTGCCATGGAGTATGCTTTGAAATATCAGCAACACTTAAAAGGCTTGATTATTTCTAATATGGTTTCCTCCATACCCGATTACGTAAAATATGCCAATGAGGTATTGGGTCCACAATTACCCCCTGATATTTTGAAAACTATTCGCTCCTACGAAGAAAAAGGCGATTATACCAATCCTGCTTACTTGGGTTTAATCCAAGAACATTATTATCCAGCACACATTCTTCGCATGAAGCCAAGCGAATGGCCGAATCCGGTTAATCGTGCTTTTAAGAATATTAATTACCCCCTCTATTTAAAGATGCAAGGACCAAGTGAATTTGGGGTAGTTGGAGACGCGGTATTGAAGAATTGGGATCGTACTAATGATCTTAACAAAATTGCTGTGCCCACTTTAACAATCGGCGGTGAGTTTGACACGATGGACCCAAAAGCCATGGAAAAAATGAGCACACTGGTACAGAGCGGTTCTTACCTGTATTGTTCCAAGGGAAGTCATATGGCCATGTATGATGACCAGGAAACTTATTTCAATGGTGTCATTTCCTTTTTGAAAAAACTTTAATCCCGATCATTCAATGCGGGCTTTCGGTTTCCAACCAACGGAACGTATTTGAAATCGGCGCCTCTGTTTTTTTGCCATTCCTCCTTTGCTTGTGTTAGCAGCGTAGGATTGGTTAGTAAATCAACATCCCAAGCGTTTAACATTGTTTATTTGAGCTGCGTGATGTTTCCCATGCCAGGCATAATACTGTAATATTTCCCATAATTGGATATCTCTGGCTTGTTCCGGATGATAGAAACATCGCATAAGATCCTCTTTAGTAAGTGATTGGAGTAAGGTATCCCAGCGTTTGTGTAAGGCATGAATCAGTGTAATGGAAACATTACAGGGTACGTTTTTTACATCGGTGGTTTCAGCCCATACGTTTTGATCATATGGCTTAACGGTGGGATGTTGCTCATTGAGCGCTAACTTAAACCGTATAAACGCATTCATATGCGAATCGGCTAAATGATGAATGATTTGATTAGGTGTCCAACCGCCTTCCCGATAAGGAGTATGGAGGTGCGTGTCATTCAAGTTCTCAACAGCATGGTCTAGCTGAAGGGGTAGTGCCCGAATTGCTTTTAAACAATTTTCCTTTGCCGCATCGCTGTATTCGATTAATTGGATGCGACCGATAGGATACTGTCGATCTGTGTTCATACCAAAATTATTTCTGAAATAGCGAGGTATATAAATAGTTTCCACCAAATCCCGCTAGACCTAATAAAAAGGGATAAGCTATAAATAACCAAATCACATCTATGATGCTTACCCTTTTTCCAGCTACGGTTTCTTTATCAACCAACAGATTAATAAAATCATACCACCCTAAAATACCCAGCTTGTTTACCACTCCATTTAATAGGATGGCCGCAAACAAGATAAAAATACCGATAAGGTAGATTTTAAGCATTGTTGTAAAATTAAGCATAATTGTATGTATCTTAATTCATGCTTTAATTAAAAAAGCAGTTACGGATGAACCGAAAATCCTTTTTAGCCGATATCGGATTAGTGGTATCTGGTTACGCCTTATTGCCCTCAGGGGTGTTGGCTAATAATAACGTTGCTACAAAAACATTTACTGCTGAAATAATTCGAGAAGCCACTATCGAACAATTACAAAAATTGTTAGCTACAGGGGAAATCAGTGCCCTACAATTAACTCAACTATATCTGGATCGAATAGCTTCCCATAATAAGAAAGGACCTGCTTTGAACGCAGTTATTGAACTTAATCCTGACGCATTGGCCATAGCCAGACAATGTGATGCGGAGCGAAAGCAAAAGAAAACAGTAGGCCCCTTACACGGTATCCCCGTCTTAATTAAGGATAATATTGATACAGGAGATAAAATGCATACTACTGCCGGGGCACTGGCTCTACAAGATAATATTGCGGCACAGGATGCTTTTTTAGTTACCAGACTTCGTGCTGCGGGCGCTGTGCTCTTGGGAAAGACCAATTTAAGTGAGTGGGCTAATTTTCGTTCTACACGTTCGGTGAGCGGCTGGAGTAGCCGAGGTGGACAGACAAAAAATCCTTACTCTTTAGACCGAAATCCATGTGGTTCCAGTTCTGGCTCCGGTGCCGCAGTATCTGCTAATTTTTGTGCCGTAGCTATTGGTACGGAAACTAATGGTTCTATTCATTGCCCCTCATCTGTTAATGGCGTAGTGGGGATAAAACCCACGGTTGGGTTAGTAAGCAGGTCAGGAATCATTCCTATTTCTAAAACACAGGATACTGCAGGGCCAATGACCAGAACCGTTCGTGATGCCGCTATAGTTTTAACCACTATTGCGGGGGTTGATCCCGCTGATTCTGCATCACTTGCCTCTCTTGTTGCTTCAATTGATTATACTACTTACTTAAAAGCAGATGCTTTATCCGGAAAACGAGTAGGAGTGGAAAAAAGTTTTTTAACCGGTGGTCATGAGTCGGTGCTTGCCCTATACAAGGAAGCTATAGCTGTACTAAAACAAAAAGGTGCCACTGTAGTTGAAGTAGAATTTCTATCCGCATTTAACAGATTGAGTATTCAAGCTACCAAGGTACTGCAGTACGAATTCAAAGATGGCGTGAATGCTTATTTGTCAAAAGCTAATAGTGCTTTAAAAACGCTTTCTGATGTGATTCGGTATAATAAGGAGCATGCAACTAAAGCTATGCCGTTTTTCCAACAAGAGATTTTAGAGGCAGCTGAAGCAAAAGGAATGTTAAGTGAAAAAGATTATGTAGAAGCGGTGACTCGCTATGCCGATGCTAGAAAATTTTATGCAGAATTTTTTGCATCACAACAACTTGATGCTATTTGTGGTCCTTCAAATGGAGCGGCTTGGTGTACTGATCTGATCAATGGTGATCGGTTTTCCGGATATGGAATGTATGGTCCTGCTGCTATTTGTGGTAATCCTTCTGTAAATGTTCCTATGGGGTTTGTTCATGGGATGCCCGTGGGACTTGCCTTTTTAGGAACAGCTTTTCAAGAGGGGCCACTCATTGGAGTAGCCTATTCTTATGAGCAGGCTACTAATCACCGGAGAGAGCCACAGTTTGCGCAGACAGTCTCTTAGCGTAATTACAATGGTGTTATGCATCTGCAACCTACACGTCTTCACAGTGAGTTAGTTTCTTTACGACCGCTGTTAGCTACTGATGTTGAATCGCTTTATGCGGTGGTCAGTGATCCATTGATTTGGGAACAACATCCTATACTATCCGATCACAAAAGGCGGTAGAAAAATCGGTGCTAGAAAAATAGGTGAAGAGGAAGTTGCCTATTATGGTGAGGCAATACGTCTCAACTCTGTTTATCAAGTGGCATTATCGTTTCGGCGCTACTAATGGGATTCTAATAACCGAAGGATATAATTTTGAATGATGAATAGTATTCTGAACCGTTAACGCTTTTGCTTCATTGTAGTTGGGGCCTCCTGTATTTAGGTTTCGCTCAAAGCGTGGGAAGTTGCTACTTGAAATTTCAATACGTATGCGATGGCCAGGGCCGAAGTAATTACTAGTTATCAGTGGGCTCATATTCACTTTGTAGACTTTCCCTTTTTCCATCCACACTTCCTTGTCATATCCTTCGCGGTAACGCAGTCGTTGAATGGTTTCATCAAGATTAAACGCCTTACCATCTGGATGAACATCAATGAGCTTTAATGTAATATCTGTGTCTCTACCCGTTGATGAAACATATAGTGTTGATTCAATAAATCCTGTCACCTCTATTCCTTCTGTTAATGGCTCCGACGTATAGACAAGCACATCATTGCGAAGCTCCACCTGAGATTGATCATAAGAGCCCCCTTGAATAGCATTTCCCGTACAACATACATTTCCACCAACAGATGGAACTGGATTCATGGGGTCATACGTGAATGTATCTGGCGCTTCTTTGATTGGTGATTTAGTTGAACATTTAGTTGGAGCAGTAGTGGTAAGTATTCCATCGCCATTTCTTGTATTGGCATGTCCACTACTTGCCAGCCACATTTGTTGCATTCGTGTACCTGGAACCGGAAAGCTATCAGCCGTTTGCCATTTGTTAATCCCCATGGTATAATAACGAACCCGAGGGTTTTGTTGTTTGAAATTGTTGGCTTCACTTTTTAAATGCAAATCGAACCAAGACCAAGTAAGAGCATTATAATCTAATCGTGCATCACCCACACTTAAGTCGCCAACTTTAGTATCCTCGGTGGCGCGCTTAAAGGAACAGTGTACAACAGGGGCAATAACCAAGTATTGATTATCTGCAATTTTTTTGTCTTTGGCTGTATTGCGAATATGATTGAACAATTCAATATTCGGACCTGATGAAACATCAAACCAAGAAACAAACCAATATCCTGGCACTTCTATAGGCATCGTTTCATGCCAGAGCCCTCCAGTATACCAAGCCGGATCGTTTGGTTTGCGCGTAATCATTTTATCATAGACACCCACTTGACCATCTACGTTTTTAATAATTTCACTAACCGGTAAGTGATTAAACGCTTTTGCCCAATCTACACGAGGCATTTCGGTTGCCATATCATAAAAACGAGAGATACGAATCAGGTCCTGTTGCGTGATGTCCTTGGAGAGTGTTGGTCTGAATTTATCATTTTGTGTCCCGTATAACCAGGAGGTAAATAGCATTTGTTGTGCACCGCCGCGATACCAGTTACCTTGTTCTTGAAAACGTCCTACTTTACCAACTCCTGCTCCATATCCCTGCGCCACAATAGCACCGAGTGCAGGATGCTTACGTGCAGCTACGGCCATTTGCCATTCAGCCGTGGAAGAACACCCGATTAAACCAATTTTTCCGTTAGACCAAGATTGTGCAGCAAACCAAGAGAAAGCGTCATCTCCATCTGTTACAGGAGTACCCAGTATATCCCATTCGCCCTCCGAAAAAAATCGACCCCGTTCGTTCTGCACAGCAAATGCATAACCACGGCTGACTGCTTCATACGCTTCTTCAAAGCTGCGCGCTGTCATTTTACCATCTACCCAGCTGTTGAAATTGTAGGGAGTTTTTGAAAGTATCAGTGGATGCTTCCCGCCACCCTTAGGCCTGTAAATGTCAGTAGCAAGCCTTACTCCATCTCGCATCGGTATCATCACTTTCTGTTCAATTACTGCTATTTCAGCAAGTTTATAATAGCTAGGGAGCGTGTCTTGGGCATGCGATAGTAAGCTAAGTACTAATGGCAGGGGGAGGAGGAAGCGAGATTTCATAATCAATTTTATATACTCCAAATTTAAACATAACTAACTATACTTTTCTATAATGGCTGCCGTAAAGAAAATGGCAATTGTTGGGACCGCAAGAACGCAAAGCCCGAAAACTTTAGCGTCGGTATGTTGATATAGATTACTAATATCCAATAAAGGGCCCTTCGCTGGACGGAGTTAGAAAGAATTAGTTGCGCATATCTCAGTCTTATCAAAATTTGCATTCTCTGATTTTTAGTGGCTTTTAAAATATTTAAAGTAAAATTACTTGGCCAAAGCATAATCCCTCAATCTGCTTTATTTAGCAAGCTTATTAGTTAATTTTAAATGATGAACCACTCCCAACTCCTTTGCGTTTCAATCGTGGGGTGGGGTCGAACACACCCTCTTTAATCTTTGAATATCAGCTAATTACATATTAGAAAAAGAACAACTGTCACCAAATTGTCGCTACGGTGAAGTTAGGGAACATCTGCATATCCATACATAAGTGCAATAGCTTAACGCAGTTATAATTTAGATCAGGTATTTTAATTAAAATATCTTACCCAAAATAAAATCCCTTGGTCTGCCTTTTGCAAGCTTTCTTTTATTAAATTCAGATTTGGGATCAACCCCAGCCCTCATGCGATTTAATCATCTGGCGTTTTTTTGTTTTTGTTTTTTGGCTCTACTTGGAGCAGGTAAAGAATCATTATCTCAAGTTTGTAGTCTTTCTCAAATTCCCTCCAACTTACAAAATGGATTAGTTGCATATTATCCGTTTTGTGGAAATGCAAATGATGTGAGTGGGAATAATATTAACGGAACTGTTTTTAATGCTTCAACAACAACCGATAGGTTTTCTGGAAATACTGCATATGCCTTTAATGGCTCTAGTAGCTATATTAGAGCTAATAACTCAGCTCTAATAAATTTTGGCACTGGCTCTTTCACATTGTCATCTTGGGTGCTATCTACAGGTGGTGGTAGATGGCAGCATTTTATAACTCATACATTGTCAACATCAACCCCCTATAGTAGCAAGGGTTATTTTTTAAGGTATGACAATAGTCAACCTACCTATGGGCAGGGAAATACTTTTACTAATACCGGCCTCGGAGCACAAGCTCCTGCTGTTAATGCTACGAATTGGCATCACATAGTTTCAGTTTATAATGTCTCTACTCTTACAGTAAGTATTTATGTTGATGGTATTTTAGCTCGAACAGAAAGTATTCCTACGCCACTCCAAAATGTAGACAACAATGGCTTTTTATACTTCGGCGTAGAGGATCCTGTTATCCCACTGCCCAGTGGGCCTCAATACTTGACGGGCAAGCTTGATGACATAGGTATCTGGAATAGAGCTTTGACTAGCTGTGAAATCACTCAGTTATATAATTCTACTGTAACAGCAATTCCGAATGTTGCTACTCCAACAGCCACATTCTCTGTTAATGCGGCAAGTCAGTGTGTGACAGGCAATCAATTTAATTTCACTAACAATAGTTCAGTTACTACCGGAACGCTTACTTATGCTTGGACTTTTGGGGATGGCAATGTATCTGCTAACGCTAACCCCACGCACTCTTATATCAATGCGGGTACTTACACAGTTAAGCTGGTTGTTACAAGCGGGCTGGGTTGCAAAGACAGTACTACAAGGTCGGTCTCAGTCTTTGCAAAACCCGTGGTTAATTTTAGTGTGAACAGTCTATCGCAATGTGTAAATGGTAACTCTTTTGTTTTCACCAACAGCACAACTATCGCTAGTGGTACCGTCTCTTATGTTTGGAGATTTGGTGATGGCAATACGGCTACCACAGCCAATGCAACGCATAGTTATCTTGCTGCGGGCACATACATTGTAAAATTGATAGCAGTAAGTAATAATGGCTGTTCGGATAGTACTACCCGAACTGTTACCGTCAATCCAAAGCCAACTGTTGATTTTAGTATTAATAGAAGAGCGCAGTGTCTTTCTACTAATCAATTTGTGTTTACAAATCTATCTACCATAACAACAGGTACAATTACCGCTGCTTGGAATTTTGGTAATGGGGCAACATCTGTACAGGCCTCTCCCTCGTATTCATACCTCGCTGCAGGATCATATAATGTTAAGTTAGTTTCAACAAGTGCAGAGGGATGTAAGGATAGTATCACACATAGTATAACGGTGCGTCCAATGCCTACTGGGACCCTTAATACACCGACTACCAATTTACTTTGTGAAGGGGGAACGGTTACGCTGACTGCATCTGGCGGTACTACATATCAGTGGTTTATCAATGGTGGCGCCATAGTTGGGGCAACTACCGCATCTTATGCTGCCACTCAGCCGGGCACGTATACTGTAAATGTAGTTTCTGCAGATGGTTGTATAGCTTCTGCCACTGGTGCTGTTACGCTGCAGCTAGTTCGTAAGCCAACAGTTAATTTCACTTTTGATAAATACTGTGCTGGCTTCCCTACTCAGTTTACGGACCAGTCAAATATCGCCAATAGTAATGTGGTTGCTTATAGTTGGAATTTTGGTCAGGGCCAAGGCACCTCCACATTACAGAACCCCACGTATACGTTCCCAACAGCAAGCACCTACTCGGTAAGCTTGATAGTTACGCCGGTAGCATGCCCCTCGCTCGCTACTTCCATCACAAAGCCAGTTTCAGTTGTGGCGCCCCCTGCCAATCAGCGGTATATTGCACTCAATGCGGTAGAGAATCGTGATTTGCAATTAGAGGCACGCGTTTTTGGGGGTGCTATTTACTCTTGGAGCCCATCAACGGGTTTAAGTAGTTCTTTAATTTCAAATCCAATATTCAATTATAATGCAGAAGTTGATTATGTAATTTCTATCACTACTGGAATTGGGTGTATACTAAAGGACACGCAACTTGTAAGGATTTTCAAGGAGAAAGAAATTTATGTTCCCAAAGGGTTTTCTCCAAACGGTGATGGCAATAATGATAAAATATTCCCCCGCCTTGTAGGCGTACGAACACTCACGTATTTCAAGGTGTTTAACCGGTGGGGGCAACTGCTATTTATGACCACTAACATCAACGAGGGTTGGGATGGAACCTATAAAGGAGTTAAACAGCCTATGGAGGGATATGTGTGGATCGCCGAAGGAATAGATTTTGATAACAATCTAATAAAGCGAACAGGTACATTCCTGCTATTGCGATAAATCAATAAACATGCGATTTGTCTATCTTACTATTGTTTTGCTAATAAGTGTTTTTGTAAAAGCGCAGGATCCACATTTTACGCAGTTTGTGGCTGCTCCTTTTACCGTTAATCCAGCTTATGCAGGCGTATTTAATGGCTCAGCACGTGTAATGGCAAATTACCGTCAGCAATGGGCTAACCTGGTTGACCCCTTTACCACTGCCGTGGTAGCTGGCGATGTTAAAATAGGTAACTATAAGCCTGAAGAGGGAGGGCAGCACCCTTTTAATATTGGTGTGCAATTTATGCAAGATCAATCCATGGCTGGGGCATTTAGGAGTAGCTATGCTGGACTAATGGCCTCCTACCATGTTAAGCTAAACGAAGCAGATGACCAGTCCGTTGGTGCGGGTCTGGCAATTAATTATGGAAACCGAAGAATTGACTTTGCGGGAATTTCATTTGATCGTCAGTTTGCAAGTGGCGGTTTTAATCTTTCACTGCCTAACGGTGAGGCAGCGATGCAAAACATGAAGCCATTTTACTCAATTGGTGCAGGATTATTGTTTCGTTCTGGTAATCCGCTGTCAGGTACATTTTTTGATGTGGGACTTTCTGGTTATCACTTTAACAAGCCTATTCAAACGGTCATGGACGATCCAAAACAGGTTTTGCCAATTAGGTGGTCTGGTCAGATGACCTTTCAGCAATATATCAATGAGGTAAGCCTCATCAACATAAAAGCATTATATCAGAAACAGGCTGAGGTTGATTATCTGTTGGCGGGGTTTTCAATTGCTCGATTATTTGGTGAAGATGAGGAGCAGATGGTAGGAGCAGGTCTTTGGTATCGCTCCGGTGAATCATTTGCGCCACATGCATATGTGGAAGTTAATAAAATGCGCGTTGGTTTTTCGTATGATATCGCATACAACAATCTTAAAAGAACGCTTACGCCAGCAAGTTCCTATGAAATTTCATTCCAATGGCGAATTGGGCAGATGATGGAAAGGGGGATTAGATAAAATCAGAGTACGAACCCTTAATATAATATACATCTTTTCTGGAAATTGAAGTTTACTGAGATTTGCTGAAGCTCATTCCTCATAGACTTTTTTAAAGCAGCATCAATATATCTGAGCTTCTATTTCACTTATTCCCTGCGCTTTTGCCTTTTCAAAAATTAGTTGCTTATGTTTTTCAGAAATTGATCCAGAAGATGTAACCAATTCTATGAGCTTTTCTAAACTTGAATCCATATACTTGTAATTTATTTACTATTTCTAAAATCTGAAACTCCTTCACAAAAACAAGATTTACTTGTTACATTTTTTTGTGTGCTAGCAATTTCATATAAATAATTACAATCAGCCAGTAAGCCATCCTGATCTCTTGCAATAGCATAGCCATAATCATAACTTTCCATATCAGAACATTTTTGTGGAGTAGATTCGGCGCGAGAGGAAGAAGAGTTATCACAACTGCTAAAATAAATTGTGGTCAGCACAAAAAGAGACAGGAATAAATATTTCATAAAAAATAATCTGTACATAAATAGTATATATCATTTGACCTTCAGCCGTGTAAACTCAACGCCTTTGTTATTGGTCAGGGTTGTGTAATCGCTGCTAAATGTCCAACCAACCTTTACGCCATTGGCTTTGATTATGCCCGCTGCACTTTCTGCATCTATAGCCGTCCAGCTTCCTGAAATATCAATGATTTTGCTAAAATTTTCGGATTCGGTTTGACCGTTCATCGCGTAGGCAGTCGATCTAAAAACCAAACCATCAAAAGCAAGTGTAGTATACATCTGTGCTGCTTCATTGACCGACTCCCAGATATACCCATAGGATGTTCCAATCTCTGGCACCAATTCATTGTTCTTATCAACAGCCTCCACGCCAGTTTTTAACTTAGCGCTACCAGTGCACATTTTGACTAAAGCATCCCATTTTTTATTCAACTCAGGCTCCTTAGAAAAATTAACCTTTTCCCAATTCTCAACCCTTAGTTCTTTATTAATTGCTGCATTACAAGCATCATAGTTGTCGACTGCCCATTGTGAATTGCCCGGTTCAGTCAAGCAACGGCATAGGTCAATCTTTTCAGTGGTCTGCGCAGTTTCGGTCTGTGGAGTAGCTGATGCATCGGCTGTTGTAGTTGGCATACTCGCAGATGTTTCAACCGGTGATGCCGCTTCAGAATTGCCTGAACCAGATCCACATCCAATGAAAATAAATAATGGGAGTATTAATAGTTGGATTACTGGTGTTTTCCCCATAGATTAAATATTAGATTTATATGTTGTCAAAGAAAGTAGACAGTTTAGTTGTCGAGAGTTTCGTTGTTTAAATGTAATATTTTTCAAAGTAATTGTTTTCGTCTTTTTAGGGACTGCTGTTTAATGAGTGCCCAGGACTGGATGGTGTTCGCTGTGCTCACACATCGCAAAAAGCTGCTCTTACCCAATGCCCCACACGCCTTCGGCGTGACGGGCTTTGTACTTGTCTGCTTAGCAAAGCAAGCTTTGCACGCATCCAATTAAAAAAGCCCTCAACACTTCGTGTTGGGGGCTTTGTGCACATAGATGCAGCATTTATCAACAAGAATTTTGATCGCTGGCGTATTAAAATAATGTTACCTTAGACTATTCCCGCCCCGGGAAACCAACAGGTAATCCATTCACTGAATCAATTAGTGGTGCTTCCGGGACGAATGGCTGAATGTAACTTGATGCATATCGGGGGAAGATGTTGCAGGACATTTCAGTCAAGCCCGATTTCTACAAATAGTAGTGTCTGAAATATGAGACAAGTGCAACATCATAAAAAAACTGTTAGAAGTTTTCAAAAATTATAAAATAATCTTATCTAAATTTTAGGGGCATGAATAATTTTAGAGTGGATAATAAAATAGCTTTGGTTACAGGTTGTAGTCGTGGTATTGGGATGGAAGTGGCCATAGCATTGGCCCATGCTGGAGCAGATATTATTGGCGTATCTAATTCTTTGCCCCCAACCGAAAGTGAGGTTGCAAAAGCTATTGAAGCTACTGGAAAAAAGTTTTATGCTTATCAAGCTGATTTTTCAGACCGTCAATCTGTGTATAATTTTCTTCATAAGGTTAAAGCAAATCATTCGCGCATTGATATTTTAGTTAATAATGCAGGTCATATTATGCGTAAACCCGCCGCTGAACACCCGGATGAGTACTGGGATGCAATCATCGATATTAATTTAACTACACAATTTATAATTACACGTGAAATTGGTCAACAAATGATCAAGAACGGAGGGGGTAAAATTATTTTTACTTGTTCTCTTTTGAGCTTTCAAGGGGGAGTTAATGTGCCCGGTTATGCCGCTAGTAAAGGTGCTGTTGCATCGCTTTTAAAGGCGTTTGCCAACGAGTGGTCTTCAAAAGGAGTCAATGTAAATGGCATAGCACCCGGCTATATTATTACGGATAATACCGCACTGTTACGTGCGGATGAAGAGCGAAATAAAGCTATCTTAGGAAGAATTCCTGCTGGAAGATGGGGTAACACGGCTGATCTTACCGGAGCCTTTGTGTTTTTGGCTTCCCCGGCCTCTGATTATATATGCGGTAGCATTATTACTGTTGACGGCGGGTGGATGAGTAGATAATTAATTAACCCAAAAAATAAATTTCATGCAAGTACGATATCAAAACAGTCCAAAAGAAACGTGTCAAATGAACACGCAACAATTGCGTGACAATTTTTTAGTTCAACAGTTAATGAAAAACGGACAAATTCAATTAGTTTATTCACATTATGATCGAGTAATTATTGGTGGAGCTGTTCCTACTAGTGAACCACTTTCCTTACTTAGCCAAGGGGAATTAAAGGCTAATTATTTTTTAGAACGAAGAGAGATCGGAATTATTAATGTAGGTGGAAAAGGTATAGTGACCGCAGATGGAGAATCCTATGAGGTTGAAAAATTGGAATGTGTTTATTTATCAAAAGGAACCCAGCAAGTTACTTTTGCAAGTTTGGAAGCTACTACTCCTGCGCAATTTTATATGCTATCCACACCAGCGCATAAAAGCTATCCGAATCGTAAAATGACCAAGGCTGAAGCATCTCCAATCAAATTAGGAGATAGGGCTACTGCTAATGAGCGAACTATTTATAAATATGTTCATCAGGATGGTATTCAAAGTTGCCAACTGGTAATGGGGTTGACCACAGTAGAAGCTGGGAGCGTGTGGAATTCAGTTCCTCCACACACACATGCACGTCGAATGGAAGTGTATTTTTATTTTGACGTAGACGAAGCCCACCGTGTATTTCATTTTATGGGAGAGCCCCAAGAAACGCGTCACTTGGTTATTGCTAATCATGAAGCGGCTATCTCTGCACCATGGAGTATGCATTATGGCGTAGGCACAGCCCATTATGGATTTATTTGGGCTATGGCTGGTGAAAATAAAGAGTTTACGGATATGGATCCACAGCCTATTGCTAGTTTAAAATAAAGTAGCTTTTTGCAGCAAATGAAAAAAGTTTTATGTTTTGGTGAGCTATTGCTCCGCTTTTCACCTTCTGCAAGTGGGGAGTGGTTGGGTCAACATCAAATGCCTGTTTTTGTAGGAGGTGCCGAATTAAATGTTGCTACTGCACTCGCAAAGTGGGGGGTGCCCGTCAAATATTTTACGGCACTACCGGATAATGCTATCTCAAAAAACATTGTTGCTTATGTAGCGCAAAAAGAAATTGACAGTTCTGCTATTGTTTATACAAACGGGCGTATAGGCACCTATTATGTAAGTACAGGTGCTGACATGAAAAGTGAGCATACCGTATATGATCGAAAAGATTCAGCTTTTTCTACGTTTCCAATTGGGCAGCTCAACTGGAATGAGATTTTAGAAGATGTTTCTTGGTTTCATTTTAGTGCCATAGTGCCTGCTTTAAGTGAAGCAGCTGCTGCATTATGTAAAGAAGCATTACATGCTGCTTCACAACGAAATATTACTATTTCTGTTGATTTAAATTACCGCGCGCTCTTATGGAAGTATGCTAAAAGTCCTATAGCAGTGATGCCAGATTTGGTACATTATTGTGATGTAGTGATGGGTAATATATGGTCTGCGCATGCTTTATTAGGTATCAATTTACCTCTTGATATGGCTGAATATCCTACACAAGAAGAATACTTGGCAGGCGCTACCGCTACGGCTACTAACCTATTTAGGGACTATCCAAGATGTCAATATGTGGCGAACACATTCCGATTGGATAGCCAGCAAGGAGCAATTCAATATTATGCAACTATAAATACTAAAAAGGATCAATTTGTTTCTCCTTTTTTTAGATCCGCCAAAATTGTAGATAAAGTGGGAAGTGGAGATTGTTTTATGGCAGGATTGATTTATGGGATAATCAATAATCATTCATTGCCAACTATAATTGCTTATGCCGCTGCTGCTGCCTTTGGAAAGTTGCACGAGAAAGGAGACGCAACCAATAACAACACTTCAACAATCCGGCATATTGCCAGTCAATTTATAAATTAATTTATGACGCAGCAAATAGTTGGTAAGTACCGGTGGACCATTTGTGGTTTGGTTTTTTTTGCTACAACTATAAATTATCTTGATCGAGCGGTAATTTCCATATTGAAATCGCCGTTAACAAAAGAGTTTAATTGGACTGAAACTGATTATGCAAATATTGTCATTGCATTTCAGATTTGTTATGCCATTGGATTTTTAGGAGCAGGAAGATTTATTGATAAGGTCGGTACCAAACTTGGTTATGCACTTGCCACTACACTTTGGTCAATTGCTGCAATTGCCCATGGATTTGTTACTAACACTTTTGGATTTATTATTGCAAGAGGAGCTTTAGGTGCTACTGAATCCGGGAACTTTCCTGCAGCAATAAAAACAGTCGCTGAATGGTTTCCGCTTAGGGAAAGGGCTTTTGCTACTGGGGTATTCAATTCTGGTGCAAATATTGGGGCAATTGTAGCTCCTTTATCAGTTCCAGTTATTGCTGAGCAATATGGTTGGAAATGGGCGTTTATTTTAACGGGCCTTGTAGGCTTTATCTGGTTAATTTTTTGGTTTATACTATACGATGTTCCACGTAAACATAGTAAGCTATCTAAAAATGAACTTAATTTTATTATCAATGATCCAGATGAGGAGCAACTGGAAGAAAGTGCTGGTTCCAAATTACGGTGGAAAAAATTGCTCACATACAAGCAGACATGGGCTTTTGCGATTGGTAAGTTTTTAACTGATCCAGTTTGGTGGTTTTATCTTTTCTGGTTACCTGATTTTTTGGAAAAACAGTATGGGCTTGCGGGTTCTGCTAAATCTATCCCCCTTGCTGTCGCTTACACCTTGTCTACTGTAGGCAGTATTTTTGGAGGCTGGTTACCTATGCGATTTGTAAAAAGTGGTATTCCCATTTTCAGCGCACGTAAAAAGGCCATGCTCATTTTTGCAATCAGTATTTTGCCTGTATTATTTGCACAACATCTTGGAGGAGTAAATATGTGGCTTGCCGTTATGATTATTGGTTGTGCAATGGGTTCGCACCAGGCATGGAGTTCAAATATATTTACTACTGTTAGTGATATGTTTCCTAAGGCTGCTACGGCAACCGTTACAGGAATTGGTGGTATGACGGGTGCTGTCGGCGGAATATTATTAGCCAGAGGTGCCGGTGTTTTATTCGATTATTACCATTCGATAGGCGAGAAAAATACAGGATATTTTATTATGTTTTTAATATGTGGATTAACTTATTTGTTAGCCTGGCTATTAATGCATTTGTTAATACCCTCTTTTAAAAAAATTGATTATTAAGGAGTTGCTTATGTTGAATCCAGTAAAATTATATCTATCCCTATTCTTCATTTTACTTTTTAATTGTTGTGTTTTTGCACAAAAAGAAAATTCGCTTGCTATACTTATCTCTAATTCAACCCCAATTCTTTTCGAAGAATATGTCATAAATATTCCTTGGACAGCCGTTGTTGAAAAAAGTTCACTAGTAGCGAAATTTGATTTTCGACTAATCGACGATTCAACCCAAAAGGAATTACCTTACCAGATTGAATTTCGAGGCCAACCATCACCCCAACAATTACTTGTACAAATTAGTGTTCCTCCACACGCTAAAAAAGTAATACGTCTAGAAAAGGGGAGCCATTCCCCCTTTATGACTAAAACATTTTGCCGGTATGTTCCGGAACGTAAAGATGACTTTGCATGGGAAAATGACCGAATTGCATTTCGTATGTATGGAAAAGCGCTTGAAGGAACAAAGGAAAATGCGAATGGAATTGACGTTTGGGTAAAGAGAACTGATCAAATGGTCATCAACAATCGATATCAAAGAGGGGAGTATCATATAGATCATGGCGATGGCATGGATTATTATCATGTGGGATTAAGCTTAGGAGCTGGCAATATTGCTCCAATTATTGACGACTCTATTTATTACCCGACCAATTACCGAACCTGGGAGATTTTAGATAATGGACCACTGCGTTCTACTTTTCGACTTACCTATGATGCGTGGAATGTAGCTGGAAAGAAAGTGACTATGACAAAAACGGTTACGCTTGACGCAGGAATGCAGTTAAGTAGAGTGGAAACTGCTTATGCCTATGACATGGTTGATACTTTGCCAGTGGCGATAGGAATTACACGTCGTAAGGATCCTGGCACTGTATTATTTGATTTGTCGTTGGGGCTGATGGGCTATTGGGAGCCTAGTCATTTACAGCATGGCACAACTGGCGTTGGTTGCATTTTTTTACAGCCAGTTGCAGATATTAAAATTACAAATAACCACTTCCTTGCTTTATTAAAAACCAATAAACAGACTCCCCTTGTTTACTACACAGGTGCAGCTTGGGATAAGGCAAAAAGGATAACTGACTCATCAGCCTGGTTTAACTATTTAACAATCATAAAACAGCAACTTGCGAATCCTTTGCAGATCGCTATAAGTCCCTTTTAAAACACGAATCCTAAGATTTATTAGGTAATTTAGCCGCAAGATCTTATTCAAACAAATAGAAAAATTTGCTTATGGCTGATCAGTTTAGTTTGTTGAATAAAACAATAATTGTTACTGGAAGTACTGGAGTATTAGGCGCTTCATTTATCCATGCCATTGCGCAAGCTGGAGGTCGGTTAGTGTTAATAGGCAGAAATATGGAAACAGCTGAAGCAAGGGCTCATGGCGTATGTATAGCCGGGGGCAAAGCTATTGCTATCAAGGCAGATGTATTAAAAGAGAACGAGTTAGCCAACGCCTGTACGCAAGTGCTTCAAAAGTTTGGTTCCATAGATGGATTAGTGAATGCAGCAGGAGGAAATTTACCGGGAGCGGTAATAGATCCTAGTGTCAATTTGTTTGATTTGAATTTTTCGGCTTTGCAACAGGTATATGAGCTGAATTTGATGGGTACTGTATTACCCTCCATGATTTTTGGAAGACAAATGACGCAAGCCAAAAAAGGCAGCATTGTAAATATTTCTTCTGTCAGTGCCTCTCAAGGATTGACTCGTGTACTTGGTTATAGTTTAGCTAAAGCAGGAGTGGAGGCCTTTACCCGCTGGATGGCCATTGAATTAGCGCATAGGTATGGTGATGGTATTCGGATGAACGCTTTGGTACCCGGGTTCTTTTTAACTGAACAAAACCGACAATTACTCATCACCGAAGCAGGAGCATTTACGCAGCGAGCACAAAAAATTATTCAACAAACACCATTTAACAGAATGGGAAATCCTGAGGAACTTGAAGGAGGGTTAGTATGGCTATTAAGCGATGCTTCAAAATTTGTTACCGGCGCAACCATTACTATAGACGGAGGCTTTTCTGCTTATAGCGGCGTATAAAACTTGAAAAATATGCAATCACCCGCTTCTCATTTACTGAAACAGTCGATGCGCTGGTATGGCCCTAAAGACCCTGTTAGTTTATGGGATATTCGACAGGCTGGTTGTACGGATGTGGTTTCTGCTTTACATCATATTCCTAATGGGGCTATTTGGACTATTGATGAAATCAGCAAACGTCAGGAGAAAATTGCCGCGGCAGGAATGGTATGGTCTGTAGTTGAAAGTTTACCTATTCACGAGGCTATTAAAACACAAAGGCCGGGTTTTGAACTCTACATTGATCATTATAAGCAGTCTTTACAAAATTTAAGTAGCTGTGGTATAAAAGTTATTACTTATAATTTTATGCCTGTTATGGATTGGACACGTACCGATTTAGCGTACCCACAACCCGATAGATCTTTGGCACTTTTTTTTGAACGGGCGGCCTTTATTGCTTTTGATTTGTTTGTACTGCAACGTAAAAATGCGGCTACAGATTATAAGGCTGATGAGATCGCGCGGGCTACACAACGATTTGCTACTATGTCTGTTGCAGAAAAAGAGTTATTGACAAAAAATATTATTAAGGGCCTTCCAGGGAGTGAGGATAGCTTTACTATTGATAGTTTTCGACAGGCTTTAGCTGCCTATACCAATATAGATGCAAGTCGATTACGCGCGCACTTGGTTCACTTCTTACAGGAGGTAACACCCATTGCTGAAGCAAACGGACAATGTATGGCGGTACACCCGGATGATCCTCCTTATTCTCTATTAGGGTTACCCCGTATTGTTTCCACGGCAGCTGATTTGAAGTATTTATTTGACACCATTCCTTCTCCAGCCAATGGGCTATGCTTTTGTACAGGATCATTTGGTGTGCGCACGGATAATCAATTGCCAGCTATGGTGGCGCAATTTGCCGACCGAATTCATTTTGTTCATTTACGAAGTACCAAGCGAAATGACTGGGGTGATTTTTATGAGGATAATCATTTAGAGGGCGATGTTGACATGTATGGCGTTATGAAAAATCTACTTGCCGAAATGCATTGTCGTCAATCCTCTATTCCTATGCGCCCTGATCATGGGCATCAAATGTTGGATGATATTAATAAGGAAACAAATCCCGGCTATTCTGCAATAGGCAGGTTGCGTGGCTTGGCAGAATTAAGAGGATTAGAATGGGGTATTTATAAATCACTTTATGCGAATGATTAAATCATTTTTGGGGGATGATTTTTTATTAGCTACTCAAACCGCACAGCGTCTGTATCATACTTACGCCAAATCGCTACCGATATTTGACTATCATAATCATCTTTCTCCTGAACGAATCGCTAAAAATATTTCATTTCAGCATCTAACGGAAGCTTGGCTGGATGGCGATCATTATAAATGGCGCGCAATGCGTGCAAATGGGATAAATGAAAAATATATTACAGGTGACTCTTCTCCATTTGAAAAATTTGACGCCTGGGCTAAAACCGTCCCCTTTACTTTTCGAAATCCATTATTTCATTGGACACACTTAGAGCTACAACGTTATTTTGGGATTACTGATTTGCTGAATTCAACTACAGCTCAGGCTGTATTTGTAAACGCTTCGGAAAGATTAAATGAGGCTGAATATACTCCGCAAGCACTTTTGACACGCATGCAAGTAAAATTCATCGGTACCACTGATGACCCAACCGATGATTTACGTTTTCATGCGGAACTATGTACCCAATCGCTTCCATTCAAAGTAGCTCCTACGTTTAGGCCTGATAAGGCAATGGCAGTTGAAAATGCCACTACATTTCAAGCCTATATAAAAAAGTTAGAAGCTGCTGCAAATGTGGAGATACATCATTTTGACAATTATTTAGAAGCACTTCGCTCTCGTCATGATTTTTTTGATTCAGTAGGCTGTGTTGCTGCTGATCATGGTGTAGACCAATTGTATGCACAGCGTTTTACTGACTCGTCACTTCGAAATAGTTTTAAAAAATTATTAAAAGGTGAAGCAATAAGTGATGAAGAGATAGGTTCATTCAAATCAGCACTGCTATATTTTTTTGCTCAATGGGGGTACGAAAAAAACTGGGTTCAGCAGTATCACATTGGCCCTATTCGAAATGGTAATACAAGAATGTTTTTACAATTGGGTCCCGATACGGGCTGGGATACAATGGGAAACACTACAGATATGCGCCAAGTCAATCAGTTTTTGGATCGCCTTGATCAGCACCAGCAATTGGCAAAAACAATTATCTATAGCACCAATCCCGCAGATCTGCAGCCGTTAGCAGCACTGATAGGTAATTTTAATGAGGGAAGTTTCCCAGGAAAGGTTCAACTTGGAGCAGCCTGGTGGTTTAATGATCAAAAAGAAGGAATTATTCAACAGCTGCAGGCTATTAGCAATATGGGATTGTTGAGTCGATTTGTAGGAATGCTTACTGATTCGCGGAGTTTTCTGTCTTTTCCCCGACATGAGTATTTTAGACGAATCCTTTGTAATTTACTGGGCCAGGAAATAGAAAATGGGGAGCTGCCCGATGATGAAAAGTGGATGGGAGAGCAGATTCAGCAAATATGTTTTTATAATGCAGTAAATTATTTTGGACATAGTAATACGCTGAATAATCGAATACGATAATATCATGTTAACCTACCACACACTCATTCAATCTTTATATAAGCAGATAATTCTCCCATTGTTTTATCACGATGATGTTCAGGTTTGCATTAGTCGGACTCGTAATTTATATGAAGCTGGCATCAGAGTTATTGAATTTACAAACCGGGGTGACTATGCTTTAACTAATTTCAAAGCCATCAAACGGATTCAACAAACAGAATATCCTGATTTATTTTTAGCTGTCGGTACTATTTATTCGACTGCTGATGCTATAGCTTTTTCAGAGGCGGGGGCTGACATAATAATCAGTCCTGTATATTCCGAAGAAGTTGCTGACTTTTGTTTTGCTCGCCAAATTCCCTACATACCTGGGTGTATGACACCAACTGAAATAGCTAGGGCAACCCAATCTGGGTGTAGATTAATAAAATTGTTTCCTGCGAGTGTGCTTGACCCTCTTTATATTAAAACAATTAAAGATTTATTTCCCGGTATTCATTTTATGCCTACGGGAGGGATCAAACCAGATTGTGCAAGTTTACGCGAGTGGTTATCTGCTGGGGCAGTGGCGGTAGGTGTGGGCGCCGCTTTATTTTCTGCTATGGCATCTCCAATTACATTAGCAAAAAAAATTAATGAAATTCTTGCCTTGCATGATGAGTAGCTATTTCAATATTTGAAAAGGCTGCCATTTACCATTACTTCTTGTGTTTTTTCATCAAATGTTGCTTTACCTCCAGTTCTTACAGCAGCGTTTGTCATAATTGTTGCAACGGAATGATTATATCCAGCTTCTACTGGAGCATTAGGCTGCTTTCTGCTTCTAATGCACTCCATCCAGTTTCTTACATGTGAAGAGGTAAGATTGTCACCTCCCGTATTGGCGCTGCTCTCAACCTTTATGATGGTGTCCGTTAAGTTTATTTCGGGTAATAAATTGGCCTGTAGTTGCATTGCTGCTGCCATATTTTCTTTTAGTCCGCCTGTAGAAGAAATTTTATTAGTCATTAAATTAAGTTCCCCTCCATTAGAGTAATAAATTTCTGATGGGTTCTCTTCGCCATTATGCATTCTAGACATAAATACAACTTGAAAACCTGAATGACTATCATTGTAAGGGCCGTAATCAAAAACAGCAGTAGTTGTATCCCAATTCTCTCTCCCATCCTTCCAGCAATAAATTCCACCATTTGCGGTTACACTTCTTGGGTGTGATAACTGGCTAAACCAATGAACAGTATCAATTTGGTGACTCATCCATTGTCCCGGCATACCAGAAGAATAGGGCCAAAATAATCTGTATTCTAAATACTTCCTTGCATTAAAATTTTCATAAGGCCTATTTAGTAAGAATCGTTTCCAGTCCACATCTTCTTCTTTGCATTGCGCAACTAAATCAGGCCTTCTCCATCGTCCAGGTTGATTTACATTCCAAGTTAATTCAACCATGGTAATGGGTCCAAACTTACCGGATTGAATAAAATCAGCTGCGGCTTTATAATTTGCACCACTTCTTCGTTGCGAGCCAACTTGCACAATTCTATCTGATTTTTTTATTATCGTTAGCGCAGCTCGATTGTCTTCCATCGTTTCGGCAAATGGTTTTTCACAATACACATCACAGTTAGCGCGTACTCCTTCTATTGCATGTAACGCATGCTGAAAGTCAGCTGTGCTAACCATTACTGCATCTATATTTTTTAGATTATATAGCTCATCATTATTTATACAACCAACAATACCGTGTTGTAATTTGTTTTTAAGATAATCAACTCCTTCTTGCCGTCTATTTTTCCAGATATCAGATACGGCTATAATATCAAAATTCAATTCTTGGCTATGACGCATAAAGGATGGCAATAAGGAGTTTTTAAATCTATCTGAAAACCCTATTACTCCAACGCGTACTCTTTCATTGGCTCCTAGAATATTCGCATAACTTTTTGCACTAAAAGCAAATGCGCCAAGATAAATACTGGCAGAAGCTTTGCTGGCTTGTTGTATAAATTTTCGACGCGTATAGGCCATAATGAAATTTTATAATTCTTTAATTTTAATGCTCCTGAAAGCTACGGCGGTGCCATGTTCTTGCAACAGAATATGGCCTTTTGTGGCCATACCAAAATCCAACCATTTGGAATACTTGCTTCTGGCTATTAATGCATAGTACATCTGTGTTCCTCGCTGATATTCTACTACTTTCCATCCATTAATCCAGTGTTCTACTTGACCATTTGGAAATACAATTATCCTTCCTCTATTCCATTGACCAATAGGTAATTTATTTCGGTCACTTGAAATTTTTTTTGCTGGAATAAGATCATATAAAGAGGCCATTGTTCGATTACCAGTTGTCCCCAGTTTTGAATCGGGATGATTTTCATCATCTAAAATTTGATATTCTAACCCAATTGCAGAGCCTGCATTATTTTCCTTTTCCGTCACAAAGTATTTAATACCGCTATTGGCTGTATCAGTTATTTTAAACTCAAATTGTAAATCAAACGCAGAAAAATCTTTAATGGTTACTATATCACCTCCGTTTGCCGACTCTGCACCATGGCCACCCTTAACATTTAAGGTTCCCTCTTTAATATACCAAGCACTATCTGGAAATTCATTTTTATAGGCACCCCGCCATCCCGTTGTAGTAAGGCCGTCCCAAAGTAAGTGCACGCCATTTTTCATTTCAGCTGCGGATAAGTTGTTAGGAATTAAATTGATAATAAATAAATTATCAGCTGTTGATGGTTTCAGATTTTCGGTCTGAATTCTTATATTTTTCCAGCGAATTTCATGGCCAGCATCAGCGGGATTATTTATTTGGTGTACTTGTAGTGCTATAAATCCTTCAGGAGTAGCATTGTCGATAATATGTGCTGCTGCAACCCCATTTACCCAAGTGCGAATACTATTTCCAATACATTCAATTCTATAGCGATTCCATTGATTATACTTAAAAGCTGATTTGGCTGCAGGATTATTTTCTAAGGAATATAGCCAGCCTCTTCTGGCTTCATCAAAAATCCCACCACTCCAGGCTCTGGTAGAAGGATCAATTTCCATTTGGTAACCATGAACTCTATTTGGTGTTTTTTTGTCTGTGACCTCACACTTATCGTTATTGTCTTTTAATTCACTTCTAAATTGAATACCAGAATTCATTTGGTTGGAAACCTTTAAATCAACCTCAAATATGAAATCAGTAAATGTTTTTTCAGTTGCTAAAAATGAATTAGGCGTATTTTGTACGGTAACCCCAACCAGTTCGCCATTTTCAATTTTATAAATTGCATTTCCATTGAGTTGCTTCCATCCCTTTAAATCTTTCCCATTAAAAAGATAAGTCCATTTGCTGCTTTGCGCCGTTAAAAAGGCAGCGAAGAAGAGAAAAAAAATGGAGAAAATAGCGACTTTTTTCATGATGAAATTTTAATTAATCAGGGCTAGTGATAAGTCGGATAAACTTAAATAGCTAATTTTTATGAAGTTGAACAAGTTGGCATGATATACACTATAAAAGATACTAAACTTAAGCATGCACTTCTATTATTGAACAGAAAAATTAATAACAAGAAAAAAGGTCATGTTGCCTCGAGCTTGCTGTGGTTCGTGCTAGGTGTCAGAAAAGCTAAAAGCTTGGTTATTAGCAAATAAAATCAAGATAGTCTGCCTTGTATCAAAAATAGTAAAAAAGTTAGGAAGCATTATTGTAAGGGAAAGTTAGTACATTTAAGTATTGAAACATTTTCTAGCAATCAGCGAATTTTTTACGACATAGGTTAATTAAGTTTTTGCCGAACTGCTTTAAACTAAAACTTATTTATTTTTGTGTCTCTACTTCAGCTTAAGGGAATCAAATTAAACCAACTGTTTATGAGCAAACTTATTTTAAGGCTGCTGTTGCTATGGGCAGCAGTCATTGTCAGTGTGGGTGTTCATGCACAAAGCCCGGTAAAGGGGGTGGTGACATCTTCGAGGGAAAATCAACCTGTAGTTGGGGCGTCGGTCGTCAATAAGTCCTCTGGTGCTGGCACCCAAACCGATTCCAATGGTGCTTTCACACTCATTGCCAAACAAGGCGACAAACTGGCGGTCACCATGGTAGGGTATGCAGAAAATGAGATCGTAGTGGTTAATGCCCTTGATCCTGTACGTATTGCCCTGGAAACTACCGGGGTGAACATGGAAGGAGTAGTTATTGTAGGGTATGCCACACAAAAGAAAGTGAACCTGACCGGTTCCGTGTCAATGATCACAGCAAAGGACATCGAAGACCGCCCACTGACCAATCTTTCAACCTCGCTTTCAGGTTTGCTTACCGGTGTATCTGTTCAGCAGGGTTCAGGCCGGCCGGGTTCAGACGGTGCATCTATTGTGGTAAGGGGTCGGGGCACCTTGAGTGGAACTGCGCCACTTATAGTCATTGACGGTGTGATCGGTTCCTTAGACGCAGTGAATCCACAGGATGTAGAGTCGGTCACAGTGCTAAAAGATGCGGCCTCTGCTTCTATTTATGGTTCACAGGCTGGAAATGGCGTCATGCTCATCACAACCAAAAAAGGCACTCGCAATAAACTTTCCGTTAACTATTCCGGGCAGTACTCTACCACTAGCCCCATGAACATGCCTCGACTGGTGACCAATTACGCGGAACATATGCGCCTTACCAATGAAGCGCACACGAATATCGGGCAGGCGGCCAAGTACAGTGCGCTGACCATCGCTGCCTGGGACTCAGCAAGCAAGATACCCAACCTGTTGACGCCAAATGGTGTTCCAAACTATGTGGCGTACCCCAATACAGATTGGGCAAATGCTTTTTTCTCTTCTCGCATGGTGCTGAACCACAATATTTCCATTAATGGCGGATCTGACAATACTACTTACTTGTTGTCAGTTGGCTATTTGAAAAATCAGGGTACTGTTGAAAACACCTGGAGCCAGCGCTTTCAGTTCCGTTCCAACCTGGAATCAAGAGTCACCAAGTTCCTGACCGTGGGCACACAAACCTTTGCCATGTTCCAGAACGATGCCATGGGCAATGTGACCGATGCCTTCAACTTCCTAAGGCAAACCACACCCGGTATTTTTCCCAAGTACAACGGCAAATACGGATATGCACAAACTTCTGAAGAGAATCAGCAAGCCAACAACGTATTTTCTTTTCTTAATAACAGATTGGGCAAGGACCAAACCTCCCGCTTCAACACCACGCTCTATGCTACGATTAACCTGATGAAGGGTTTGTCTTTTGAATCCCGTTTCAACTACCAGGCAAGGCAGAATGAGTATAGGACCAGGACCAACCCCGATGCGGCCATCCGTTGGAACTTCGCTACTAACACCCAGATGAGTTTTCCGCAGATCCCCGCCAATCTTTCATCCAGCTACAGTTACGATAAGAACTATCAGGTTACACTGGATAATGTATTGCGTTACAGCACTACAATTGCCAAGGACCATGATATCTCCGCTTTTGCCGGTTACAACCAACTTTACTATAATTTTTACAACACAGCCTTCACTAAACAAGGCATGATTGATTATAATCTTTTTGTGCCTTCGACCGTGTTGAATCCAATCAGTACTACGGGTAATGAAAGTGATTGGGCAATTCGTTCGCTATTTGGAAGGGTGAATTATGGTTACAAAAGCAGGTACCTGCTGGAGGCAAATCTCCGTTATGACGGTGTTTCCCGTTTCTCTCCCACCAGCCGGTATGGTTATTTCCCTTCTGCTTCAGCAGGATGGAAGATCTCTGATGAAAAATTCATGAAGAAGATTAAATGGCTCAACAACCTCAAACTTCGTGCCTCTTGGGGTGAGCTTGGTGCGTATGCTTCAGGGCTATATGACTGGCAGACTACCTATGCACCCAGATTTTACTCTTTCAATAACGCGCAGGCTTCCGGTCTCTCCGTGGGCAGCTATGCAAATCCTGAATTGCGTTGGGAGTCGACCAATATCAAGAATATTGGTTTCGATGCTTCGCTCTTCGGCAATAAGTTGAACGTGGAGTTTGACTTGTTTAGAAGGAACACCGATGGCATTCTTTCCACTATCGCTATTCCCATTACTGCCGGTATCGCTGCTGCTCCAATTGTAAACCTAGCTGCGGTGCAAAACCAGGGCTTTGAGATTACGCTTGGTACTAGAGGAAAGTTTGGAGAGATTAGGTATAATGTTACTGGAAACTTTGCCTTCACGCAGAATAAAGTAACTAAGTTCAGGGGAAAGCTTGTTGAGGGCTTTGTCACAGATGCCGCAGGAAATAATGTTTATCAGTCAAACTTAAGTGCCGTATACAATTCTGGAGCACTTGAGGATAAAATGATTAACGAACATTATATCTATAGGGTCTATAGAGGATCCGGAAAATACTTTAACGCAGATGGAACAGTCAACATCAACGGTGGTCCAAAAGACGGAATGCTACGTACAGCTGAGGACCTAGCATGGGCACAGGCTATGTTAACTGCAGGATACAAACTTCGCCCTGGCAATTCCATCAGAAGGGACGCCATCTGGTATGGTGATCTGATTTATGCTGACTTGAATGGTGATGGGGATTACGGAAACTCTTTCGATAGACAATTCACGGGAACTTCTGCCCTACCAAAATACGTTTTTGGACTCAGTGGCGATATCAGCTGGAAGCAGTTCGATCTCTCCTTTATTCTAGGCGGGGCTGCAGGCCACCAGTTTTCCATGGTCCAGCTCGGATTTAACAGCCCTACCGTAATTTGGGGTAACCATGTGAGTGCGGATGTTGCGAACAACCGTTATTACTATAATGATGCCGATCCCAATGATCGCCGCAATAACATCAACGGAAAGTATACACGACTGCGTGTTGCAGATGGACAAAACACAGCACTGAGTAGTGATTTTTGGCTTTATGATGCCAGCTATGTGAAGCTAAGGAACCTGCAAGTGGGTTATACACTTGCTCCGGACTTGTTGAAGAAGCTCTTCCTACAGAAGGCAAGAGTCTTTTTCAGTGGCGAGAATTTGTTTATGATAACTGCATTTCCTGGTCTGGACCCAGAGATTGGTTCCGGATTCAGCTACCCAACCATGAAGCAGTTTGCCCTTGGCGTAAACTTTACTTTCTAATCAAATGAAAACGATGAATATGAAAAAGATACTGTTATACCTCTCGCTTATTGCATTCGGTATTGCCGGATGCCAAAAGGATCTGCTGGATACCACACCATATGACCAGCTCAGCAGTTCAAATATGTGGACAACAGATAACCTTACAGATCTGGGTGTGAATGCAATCTATGAGGCCCTGCGATTGGGTCAGAATACTGGAAGTGCATCAGGTTTGGAGCTCTACCAATACGACCGCTTTGCTACTACAGGTATGCAGCGTGACGGTACCGACGCGATGTTGCTTGGCACCATTACGCCCAGTAACGCCCTGTTCAGCAACAACTGGAGGAATTTTTATGAGGGTGTAATCAGGGCGAATGATGCTATTGCCAACATCCCCCAAAAGTCACCTTCACCTGATGTCAAAAAAGGACGGCTGATCGCAGAAGCAAAATTTCTGCGGGCATATTTTTATTTTCGCTTGAATCAGGTATGGAAGGGCGTTCCAATTTACCTGGAACCATTCAAATATACTGATGCCACCAGGCCACGTTCAACTGAAACAGAAGTATGGAATGTGATATTAAAAGACCTCAGTGATGCCATCGCTGACCCCAACCTCCCTGCGAAGTATGCCAAAGGGAATGCCAACTTTGGTAGAGTTACCAAGGGTGCTGCCTATGCACTTCGGGGAAAGGCACACCTCTTTATGGGAAAATGGTCTGAAGCAGCTGCTGATTTTGCCAATGTACAGTCTGCAGGGTATAACTTGTTCAATGATTTTAGGACTTTGTTCAAGGAACTGAATGAACAGTCCGATGAGATGATATTCACGCTCCAGAACATAGGCATCACCAATTTGGGATCCACAACTCAATTCTTTTGCGGCACCCGTTCGTCTTTTGGTTCCTGTTGGAATACCTATCTCGTTTCTCCCGTAGGGGTCGATTTGTTTGAGAACATTAATGGAAGTGCCTTCAACTGGGACGATATTATTCCTGGTTACACTACTATGAATTCCAGGGCGCGTCAGGTCTATTTCCTCAGGGACAATATGACGGCAGCGGAAAGAGCAGCAAGACAGAGTCTCGGTGCTGATATGACCAAGTACCTGTCCACAGGCAATGAGGCCAGGATAAAGAGAGCATTTGAGAACCGAGATCCTCGCTTGGCGCTTTCTGTAATCACCCCTTATTCCACTTATAACGGGGTATTCAGCAACCTCCCTTCCACTGTGACAAGCCGCTTTCCTTTCAGGGCTGAGGCTGCTGTAAATGGTGATTTGAGAACGGACACCCAGGCCGAATTCTATTATCTACACAGGAAATTTGTCTACGAAGGCAACATAGAGCTGCTGAACAGGTCCTACGGTCCAATTGATTTTCCCATCATCCGATATGCTGACGTTTTGCTAATGTGGGCAGAAGCCTTGGTGGAACAAAATGATATCCCTGGTGCCATCGTCAAGGTAAATCAGGTCAGGGCTAGGGTAGGCATGCCGCTTTTGCAAACAACCGACCCTTCATTACCCACCTATGTTTCCAGTCAGGGCAATATGCGGAACCGCGTACGTAATGAACGCCGTGTAGAATTCCTCAATGAAGGCATCAACTATTTCGATGAGCTGAGATGGGGAACCTGGAAAACCATGAAGTTTAATTTCAGCAATGGTCTCCGCAGCGTATGGGGTGCGAACATAGCCAATTACACCTGGGGAGGAGATCATTTCTATACTTGGCCAATTCCGCAGGCAGAGATTCAACTTAATCCCAACTTGACCCAGAACCCCGGATGGCCTAACTAATTAGTAAGGATACTTCTTTAAATTAGTCTATTTTGCGAAGCATATTATTTTCCTTTAAACGTATATTTTCTCTATTGATACTTGTGCAGCTGTTGCTTGCCTGTAACAAAAAAACTAATTCACCCAATACCAATCCACAGCCTGTCCCTTCACCAATCGACAACAGTTTTCCCGTCAACCTGATCATAGACTCTGTTACCTTACAAAATATACGAAGTGAAGCGACAAACAACACTGTGTTGGCGGCTGCCGTCACCAGCATTATCATGCAACCAGCTGCCACTGCTATTGCTAAAACAGCCGCCCCTTTTGCTGAAGCTACTAACGAGAACTTTAGCAGTATCTCCACCCAGGCGAGAGAATGTAGATCGCTTGCGATCCGATGGTTATATACCTTTCAACAATCCCCAGCTGAAGCCAAACCTTATTTTGACAAAACAGTAAACACCTTGCTAGCCTGGGCAGATTTCGGGAACAAGGTTGCCAACCCGGTGCATACACCAAATGAAACCAGTTATTTAGATTTCTATGAAGCTTACTCTGTTGTGCGCAGTAAGATGCCTGCTGCAAGCCGTGCCAAGGTCGACAATTGGATTGGTGGGAGAGTCATTGCCTACCGCAATTACCCTCCTCGTGTCAACAATTGGGAGACTATCAGATTGAGCCTCCTTTATTACTTTGGATACCTGCTGGGTGACAGAACTTTGGTTGAACAAACTGATGCGGCCTATACCACCTTGCTCAATGTAAACCTCAAGGCTGGGGGAAAATCAGAGGACCTGATTAGTAGGGATGCTTTTGCCTATCACGCTTATAATCTCGCTTTCTATGCAAGGATCCTGCGTGTCAAATTATTATATGAAGGACAAACCAACTACAACACATTCAAAGCCAAGAAAAACAATATCGATGTTTCGCTGCAGGATCTCATGAACTATTGGAAGCCCTTTCTCATTGACCCTGTCAACAATGTGCATCTTGAATTTGTGAACACCAACTATGCCCCAGATAGAACTCGCCCAGACTACAACAAACCCTACAATCCTGCTACAAGTATTTATGCACTTGAGGAATTGGTGTTAGGATTCCCAGAGTCTGCAGGGTATATCCAAACTATCCTCCCCTCAGCAACTAGGTACAATAGGAGCCTGATGGGATTTCTGTACTGGCCATAATAATTACTTTAGCTGAAACATTTGCCTTGAAACTCAATTTCAGTTTACTGTTGATTTTTTTCATTCCCACGCTGTTGTTTGCGCAGCTGAACCTTCTTTCTAGCAAGAGCGATCGCAATGGCGTAGCCTCGGTCCTTCTTACCACTTCACAATGGATCAACTATCCAGCCTATACTGAACGTGAAGCTTGGCAAAAAATCTTGGGAGAAAAGGCAGGTCCACTAATCAACTTGGGCGAGAAGTACATCAACTACGAATGGAAGGTGGTCAAGGCAACGGATTACCTTGCTTTTGAGCGCACCGGCTCCAGGGTAATCATGGAAACACCCTTTGAACAGAACAACACTGCATTGACTTTCTTGTTCATGGCTGAGCTTGCCGAAGGAAAGGGGAGATTTATTGATCAGCTTATCAACGGAATCTGGCATACTTGCGAGATGAGCACCTGGGTGATGTCGGCTCACTTGCAGAATCAGCGGTCCAGACGATCTCTGCCCGACACTGAAGAGGTAATCATTGATCTTTCTTCTGGTGATCTGGGATCGATGCTTTCCTGGATGCATTATTTCCTGGCACCCAGTTTTGATAAAGTTAATCCCGTAGTCGCTGCCAGGATCAGGAAAGAGGTCAAATCAAGAATCCTTGATCCTTATCTAAAGCGCAATGATTTCTGGTGGATGGCCCTTTCCAATCGTCCTGACCAAATGGTCAACAACTGGAATCCCTGGTGCAATTTCAATGCACTTACCTGTTTTTTATTGATGGAGAAGGACGAGTTACGTCAGGCCGAGGCTGTGCATAAGACCATGGTATCTACTGACAAGTTTATCAACTATACCAAAGAGGATGGTGCCTGTGAAGAAGGTCCTACTTATTGGGGACATGCTGCAGGAAAAATGTATGATTACTTGCAATTGCTTCATTATGCCACTGGCGGACGGATCAGCATTTTCGATCAGCCAAAGATTTGCCGCATGGGCGAGTACATTTCTCGTTCCTATATCGGCAACGGATGGGTGGTGAATTTTGCAGATGCATCTGCCAAAGGCGGCGGAGATGCGGGACTCATTTACCGATATGGGGTTGCCGTGATGAGTGAAGAATTGAAATCATTTGCTGCTTATCTGCGCCATCGTGAACCCGAATCGAATATTTCCAGAAGGGACCTTTTCCGGACTTTTGAAGAGTTGGTGCACGATGATGAGATGGCTGCAGTTCTTCCTGCGCTTCCCACTGCAACTGCTACTTGGTATCCACAAACTCAGTTTTGTTATTTGCGCAAGGGGGATGTCTTTTTTGGGGCCAAAGGGGGATATAATGCGGAAAGTCATAATCACAATGATGCAGGCAGTTTTGTGTATTACTATAAGAATAAACCTTTTTTAATCGATGCCGGTGTCGGAACTTATACCAAATTCACCTTTAGTGAGCAACGCTACACCATATGGACGATGCAGAGTGATTACCACAACCTGCCTCGTATCAACGGCGTATCACAAAAAGACGGACGTGAATTCAAAGCCAGAGAAGTCAGTTTTGATCCTGGTAAGAGCCAGCTCGAGATGGATATTGCCAGTGCCTATCCTATTGAAGCAGATGTGTTGTCTTGGAAATTGACTTACACATTGCTTGATAATGGTATTTTGCGAATCGGCTCGCGTTATCAACTGGGTAGCAGTAAGCAGGCCAATGCGCATCACCTGCTCGTTGCGGTGGCGCCGCAGGAGATGGAGCCAGGTAAGATCAAACTCAGTAACGGCGACGCTACAGTGGTCATCCATTATGATCCGAAGCGTTTTGCTGCAACGCTGGATAGGATAGCGATCGATGACATTCGACTTTCGCGGGTATGGGGGTCCTCGATCTACCGCATCAGACTCACCGAACATACGGCATCATCAATAGGAAATTATACAATTGAAGTCAACCCCCAATAAAAAGATCATGACAACAAGACTGGGATCAATTGCTTTTTTTCTTTTCTCTTTTTTTTCATTGCAGGCACAACAATCCGATAGCTCATTGATCGTGAAAATCAGGAACAACATGCAGCTGGCTGTAGAACAGTACAAATTGCTTGATGCTAATGTTCCAGAGGGGCGCATGCCACAGAACTTTAGTGAACAATCGGGTAAACTAGTGACCAGCAATACCAAATGGTGGTGTGCAGGTTTCTTTCCAGGCACACTTTGGTACATTTTTGAATATACCAAGGATCCTGCCATCCGCGCTCTTGCTGAAAAAAGACTCAAGCTCATGGAACCTGAAAAGCATTTCAAGAGCAACCACGATTTAGGGTTCATGATGTATTGTTCTTTCGGAAATGCCTATCGCATCACCGGCGATCCATCCTACAAGGCAACCATTGATACTTCGGCAATGTCCCTGGCTACTCGTTTTCGTCCGGGTATCCAATCCATCCAGTCTTGGGATTCAAGTAAGAATTTCAGTTGTGCAGTAATCGTTGATAATATGATGAACCTTGAGTTACTCACTTGGGTCAGCAATAACGGAGGAGATCAACTTTTTAGGGATATAGCGGTAACTCATGCCAATACAACCATAGAAAGACAGTTTCGTCCTAACAATTCTGCTTACCATGTACTTGATTATAGTCTCGCTCAAAACAAGCTCCTTCGTAAGACCACATGGCAGGGTGCGCACGATACCTCTGCATGGGCACGAGGACAAGCGTGGGCATTGTACGGATTTACCATGATGTACAGATTAACCAGAGATACAAGATACTTAGACCAGGCTAACAAGATCGCTGCCTTTGTCCTCAATCACGGTCACCTTCCCAAGGATGGTATTCCTTTTTGGGACTTTGATGCAAAGGAGATACCAAACACATTCAGGGATGCTTCGGCTGCTGCGATCCTGGCCTCCGCCCTCATTGAGCTTTCAGCATATGTTTCAGGTAGCTTAACATCCAGCTATCTACTATCTGCAGAAACCATGCTCAATACCCTTTCCTCTGAAACCTATCTTGCCAAGCAGGGCACCAATGGTGGATTCTTGCTCAAACACAGTGTGGGCGCACTTCCGCTAAATGGAGAAGTTGATGTGGCACTTACCTATGCAGACTACTATTTTGTAGAAGCCATGCTGCGTTACCTGGCGAGGAAAGGTTAAAAGCTTTTCCTTTCATTTTTTTATTACTATGCTAAATAGTCCACTTTCTTTGACGACATACACGCAGAACCTAAGCCAGTCGTGGGTTTCAGCCGAATATGAGAAAAAGCAACGCATTCAAAGGATGGTATTCCCTGATGGAATCCTGTATCACAAGCAAAAAGGAGTAGTTCGAACTCCGAGAGTGAATAGTTTATTTGAAGCAATCCCTTTGTTGGCGGGCGATTCATCGAAAAATAAAAAAGTTGATTCATCAAAGAATCGGCTTCAGTTCAATAAAGTGCCCAGGACTGGATTCGAACCAGCACGCCTCGCGGCGCCGCCACCTGAAGACGGTGCGTCTACCAATTTCGCCACCTGGGCTGGAGCGCAAAGTTAAGTTGGAATTATTGCTGATTTGATGCTTAATGCCAAATTTCAGTTTAAGCAGTGAGCAGGCT
>VGGR01000004.1 GCA_016868585.1 Bacteroidota bacterium | reverse complement strand
ATCAGCAAAAAAGAAAATCACTGAGAAAAAAGCCTTGCTTGAAAAGATCGAATACAAGTTCATCACCGATCAGATCAGTGAGGATATCTATCAAAAGCATAGTGAGAAAATACGAACAGAGATCGCTGCACTTTCCAAAGAAACGAACGTAAGCCAGATAGAGGGTTCGAACTTGGAATTGGCGGTTTCCAAATGTTTGACCATCGCACAAAACCTCAGCCAGGCGTGGCTTTCAGCAGAGTATGAGCAGAAGCAGCGGTTGCAAAAACTGGTATTCCCTGATGGAATCCTGTACAGTAAGCAAAAAGGGGTGGTTCGAACTCCGAGAGTAAACAGTTTATTTGAAGCAATCCCTCTGCTGGCGGGCGATTCATCGAAAAATAAAAAAGCCGATTCATCAAAGAATCGGCTTCAGTTCAATAAAGTGCCCAGGACTGGATTCGAACCAGCACGCCTTGCGGCGCCGCCACCTGAAGACGGTGCGTCTACCAATTTCGCCACCTGGGCTGGAGCGCAAAGTTAAGTTGGAATTATTGCTGATTTGATGCTTAATGCCAAATTTCAGTTTAAGCAGTGAGCAGGCTACAGCCTCGAATGGAGGCACCATCAAGTCGGCCCAGCATTTCAAAACGGCCATCGGGATGTACCCGACCTGCATCGTCAGTGGCAATAAAGCAGCAGGAATCGATGTTGGCCAGGTCTATAATATTCAAGCCGCCGTTACCAAAACTGTTTATCGAAAGCGGATCTTCTTCTTCGCGCACCAATACCCTCATCCATGGAGGACATTCAAAAAGTCCATTTGCTTTTGACCAGGCTTGAGAAAATAATTCTGTCATTCCGTATTCCGAGGCAATGGATGGTAGTTGAAACGCTTTTTTTAATCGAGTGTGAACTTCTTCTCTTGTAATTTCTTCTGATCGGCCTTTCATTCCACCGGTTTCAATGAGGGTAGTATGCTGTAATTTTTGGGGATGTGCGGATGCAAAATCCAGTAACGCAAAGGTGACGCCAATTAGCAGGGTACGCTGTTTTTTAGATTCAAGTTGTATGAGTGTTTTGGCTAGTGCATCGGTTTCGTTCAAATAAAAACCACTGTTTGGATGGCCAGATCTTTCAATCAATTCTGCAACCATATACGCCAGGGAGGAGTTTTTACGTTCCGGATAGGAGGGAAGTAGTCCTATGATGCAGGTGTTCTGTGGGGAACCCCAAAATTGCTCAAACCCATGTAAAAAGCTGGATCGGTAGAGGGAGGGGTTTCGAACTAAACGTTGACTGGGGCTGGTGCCGGTGGTTGTACTGCTTTCAAAAACCAGCGTCGGGGAAAAGGTTCCAGATTTTACGGCATGGGATTTGAAAAACCCGATGGGAAAAAAGGGGATCTTTTGAATGTTGTCTACTCCCTCGGGTTTGCAATGAAGCGCTTGTAAATAAGCGGCATAAACGGAGTTTTGTGATGCTTGATAGTGGAAAGCCTCCAGGGCCAATCGTTCAAATGAAAAGGAACTGTTAAACAGACGGCTTTCCCAGTCCAAATACAGGGAATCCGGTCCGCTTAAATCATGTAAATTTGTTTCCAATGCGTTTTATGAATCAGCGTTTCCAGCTATTTTTTTTACTTATACTGTTTGCCGTTTCTTGCAGCAAAGATAAGTTTAGCTCTGAACCCAAAGTTGAAGTTCGTTCTATTGAACCAGCTACCGTCTATAATGGTAACCTCATCAAATTATTGGCACGCTACACGGATCAAGAAGGAGATGTGGATTCGGTATACATTGTTTACAAATGGTATAACGGCAATAATCCATCCAGGGTTGATACCTTGATGCGTTTCCCTACTAATCGCTTAGGTATTCCTGCATCGTTGCGTAAAGCTGATATTGCAGTAGAATTTGAGTACAACACGTACAACCAAACCAATATGCTCACCTTACCGGGTGTAACGCGTGATACTACAGCTTCATTTGGTTTGTTGTTAATTGATAGAACGCGCAAGCGCAGTAATTACAGCGAGTCCAATAAGATCCGGTTGAAAAGACCTTAATCCTTGCTTTAAAAACAATCCCTATGGCAAAGACTGTTTTAAAAAAAACCAGCAAATCGCTGCTGACACCTGCCTCTTTTTCATTCTTCAAAAATTATATTAATAATGCTTCTCCGGTTGGATTTGAAAGTTGGGGACAGCGCTTGTGGATCGACTACCTGAAACCTTATGTGGACACGCACTATGTGGATCCCTATGGAACAGCGGTGGGTGTGATTAATCCTGCTCATCCCTTTAAGGTAGTCATCGAGGCACATGCTGATGAAATTAGCTGGTTTGTAAATTATATCACGGCAGACGGGCTGTTGTATTTAAAAAGAAATGGTGGAGTGGATCACCAAACCGCACCAGCTTCCAGAGTGATCATTCATGGGAAGAAAGGTCCCGTTAAAGCGGTGTTTGGCTGGCCTGCTATTCATACGCGCTTGGGTAGTCCCGAGCAAAAAGACCCCACACCACGTACGGATATTTTGTGGTTGGATTGTGGAGCACGCACCAAGAAAGAAGTAGCTGCATTGGGTATCCATATTGGTGCTGTAGTTACCTATCAGGATGGTTTTGATGAATTGGCCAACGGAAATTACATCGGCCGGGCTTTCGACAATAGAATTGGAGGCTTTATGATTGCGGAAGTAGCCAGGCTCTTAAAAGAAAATAAAAAGCAATTGCCATTTGGATTGCATGTAGTCAACGCCGTGCAGGAAGAGATTGGCTTGCGTGGTGCAGAAATGATAGCGCGGCGTATCAAACCGGATATTGCTATCGTTACCGATGTAACACATGATACCACCACACCCCTGATTAATAAAGCTATTGAAGGCGAAGTAGCCACCGGTAAAGGGCCATCCCTGTGTTATGCACCAGCTGTACATAATAAACTATTAGGTATCGTTGAGGAGGTGGCTACTAAAAAGAAAATTCCTGTTCAGTGGCGAGCTCAAAGCCGAAGTACCGGCACAGATACGGATTCTTTTGCTTATTCGAATGATGGTTGCCCCTCTGTGTTAATTTCTATCCCACTTCGATATATGCATACAACGGTAGAAATGCTTCATCGTGATGATATTGAAAGTACCATCCGCTTGATGTATGAAACCTTATTGACGCTGTCTCCTAAGACTAATCTGCGTTATCTCTGATTCACTTTGGGCTGAACCAGTACCTTTGCGCAGATGGATATTTGTTGCACACCGGAAGAATTGGCTCTCTTGCAAAAAGTGGCTGCGGGCGCACGCTCCCTGCAACGTGAAACTTATTTAGTAGGTGGATTTGTTCGTGACAAACTCATGGGGCGACCTACTACTGACTTAGATTTTGTTTGTATCGGAGATGCCCTCGAGTTGGCAACACAAGTGGCTGCTCAATTCAGGCCTAAACCAAAGGTGGACCTTTTTAAAACCTTTGGCACGGCTCATTTTCAATTGAAAACCGAACCAGCCACAGATGTAGAGTTTGTGGGAGCCAGAAAAGAAAGTTATCAGCATTCCTCTCGTCGCCCTATGGTTGTTCCTGGTTCATTACTAGACGACCAGGAACGAAGAGATTTCACTATTAATGCGTTAGCCATCAGCTTGCAGGAATTCAATTTTGGAAAACTCATCGATCCTTTTGGCGGATTGAAGGATTTGGATAAAGGGATCATTAGAACGCCGCAGGATCCGGATCAAACCTTTAGTGACGATCCCCTGCGAATGATGCGGGCTATTCGATTTGCTGCACAACTTGGTTTTGTAATTGAAGAAAATACCTGGGGAGGGATAGTTCGCAACGTTAAGCGAATTGATATTATTTCGCAGGAGAGAATTACGGACGAACTAACCAAGATCCTTTTAGCCCCAAAACCCTCTATTGGGTTTGACCTGCTCTATAAAGCAGACCTGTTAAAATTAATTTTTCCGGAGGTAGTTGAGTTGGCTGGGACTGAATATAAAGATGGACACGGGCACAAGGACAATTTTTATCACACACTTCAAGTGTTGGACAATGTGGCGCAAAAGTCAACTGATTTATGGCTTCGTTGGGCTGCCTTACTGCATGATATAGCTAAACCGGTTACTAAACGTTTTGAAAAGGGGCATGGATGGACATTTCATGGCCACGAAGTAGTGGGAGGAAGAATGGTGCCTAAACTTTTTACAAAACTGAAGTTGCCTTTACATAAGAAAATGCGGTTTGTAAAAAAAATAGTCAAATTACATCTTCGCCCCATTAGTCTTACCAAGGAAAATATAACCGATTCTGCTATCCGAAGACTATTGTTCGATGCGGGGGAGGACTTTGATTCGCTGATGCTACTTTGTGAAGCTGATATAACCTCCAAGAATCAGTCAAAAGTCAAGCGATACCTGGATAATTTTATTTTGGTCAGACAACGCTGTAAAGAAGTAGAGGAAAAGGATCATGTTAGAACCTGGCAACCTCCTATCAGTGGGGAGTTAATCATGGAAACATTTGGGTTATCACCCTCCAAGCCAGTGGGCGTTATCAAAGATGCCATCAAAGATGCCATGTTGGATGGAGTGATTGCTAACTCCTATGAGGCGGCTTTTCAGTTCATGTTGGAAAAAGCAGCTTCCATGGGGATTCATCCAAAAAATTGACCAGTAATTTATCCATAGCTTTGTAGTATGCCTATTCTGAAGTTTCGGGTTTTTTTTGAAGAGGACGATACCCTTTACAGGGATATTGCGCTTTTCCATACGGATACATTCCTCAGTCTTCATCAGACCATCCTGAAGTCCTATGAGTTTGATCAAAAACATCAGGCAACATTTTTCAGAAGTAATGATCAATGGCAACGAGGCAGGGAAATTAGTTTAGCGGTTTATGAAAAGGAATATAAAGCCGCTCCTTTACTAATGGATCAAACTACAGTTGGTGCTGAGATAAAAAATTTGAATCAGCGCTTTATCTATGTGTATGATTTTAATCGCAATTGGACTTTCCTGTTGGAACTTATCAATGTATCTAAGGAGGAAAATCCAAAGTTTACCTATCCGGCTATTACCCGGGTAGAAGGAGTACCCCCCAGCCAGTATGGAACCAAGGCATTACTTGGGGAAAGGTTTGCTGATGTCGAGGAGAAATACGATCTGAGTAAAACAGCAGATGGCTTTGCCGAAAAAGATGAAGAGGGGGAGGATATCAGTTTCGATGAGGAAGGGATGAACGGGGAAAAGATTTAACTTGGTTCATGTCGCTGCCTCTTATCATACAAATTGCTGGACCCACGGCAGCTGGGAAAACTGCACTTGCCATAGGGCTGGCTAAGTGGCTGGGCACTGAAATAGTTTCCTTTGACAGCCGGCAGTGTTATCAAGAGCTTTCAATCGGAGTGGCGCGTCCCTCTGTGGCGGAGTTAGCTTCTGTTAAACATCATTTCATTGCCTCTCACTCTATCCATCAACCAGTTGATGCACATGCCTATGCGGAACAAGCTCATGCAGTAGTGAAAAATATTTTACAGCGTTTTCCTGCAGTGGTAATGGTTGGAGGAACAGGACTTTACTGGAAAGCTTTTCATGAGGGGTTGGATAAAATTCCTGCGGTTGAGGCCACTATACGTAATGAAGTAATTGCGCAGTATCAGCAACAGGGGTTGGATTGGCTGCAAACGGAATTGCGTAGTCTTGATCCCTTGTTTGCTTCTACCGGCGAAATGAAAAATCCTCAGCGAATGATGCGGGCATTAGAAGTGTTTCGTGCAACAGACCATAGCATTTTGGCATTTCGCAAAAAGGAAACAGCTACCCCTTATTATTCTTTATGTTCTTTGGGCTTAACACGTCCGCGGACTCAACTTATTGCATTGATCGATCAGCGCGTGGAGCAAATGTTTGCCCAAGGATTGGTAGCCGAAGTGCAATCCTTGCTGCCCTATGCAGGCTTAGGACCGCTCCAAACAGTGGGGTACAGTGAATTATTCAACTTCTTGCAAGGTCATGGCACAGCGAAAGAAGCCAAGGAGCAAATAAAAATTAATACCAGGCAGTATGCAAAAAGACAGCTGACTTGGTTTAGAAGACAATCTTCAATGCACTGGTTCGAGCCGGATCAGTTAGAAGCCATCCGTGCACTAGTAAAAAAAGTAATGGGCTAAACTTGTAGCTCTCTTTTATAGAGTTGAATGGTATTTTCCAACCCCCACAACAGGGCATCACAGACCAGTGCATGTCCTATACTTACCTCTTTGATCCAGGGAATTTGTCCATGAAAATATCGCAGGTTGTTATGGTCCAGGTCATGACCTGCATTCAGTGAAAGAGCTAATTCCTTTGCTACTAAAGCCGCTTGATAATAGGGAGCGATGGCTTTTTCTTTTTCACCAGCCTGATAAAGAGTTGCATACTGTTCCGTATATAATTCTACTCGATCAGTGCCCGTTTCCTTAGCGGCTCTGATCATTTCTTCCATCGGATCTACAAATAAGCTAACACGTATGCCCTGCTCTTTGAAAATACTAACCATTTTTTTCAGGTACTCCTGATGTGTAACAGTATCCCAACCATGGTCACTGGTTAATTGTCCTATGGTATCAGGCACTAAGGTTACCTGGGTTGGTTTAGTTGCTAAAACCAAATCAACAAATTGTTGCTCACGACAATTGCCTTCAATATTCAGCTCAGTGGTGATTATTTTTTTTAGTGCACTAACATCACTATAGCGGATATGTCGTTGATCGGGTCGTGGATGAACAGTAATTCCGTCTGCTCCAAATTGTTCTATCAATTTGGTTGTTTTTAGCAGGTCGGGATTGTTTCCGCCTCGGGCATTTCGGAGCGTGGCCAATTTGTTGATATTGACAGAGAGTTTTGTCACTTGACAAAGATATTGGCTAGGGTCCTTTTTCAGGGTAAAACTGCCGAAAAGCTAATAAATAATAAAGCTTTTTCGTAGGAGTAATATAAAATAGGGTCGAAAAGTTGGCCGACTTATCTTTAAGCTTCAATTTTTCTCATGAAAACTTTTAACGGGCAGTTTTACCCAAGTTATTTTTCTCCCCCCATCGAGGCCACCCTGTTATTATCAGATAAGACACTCAGTATTGGTTACCATGACCAGGCAGGGATACCCGGCAGACAAGATTGGTCAATGAAAGAAGTACAAGGTGATTTTTTGTTCGCCGAGCAACGAAGCCGATTTATACAAACCAAAACGCAAGCTGAGTTCAGGGTGGCTGGTCGAGGGGCTTTTGAGTATTGGGAAGAAATTAAAACAGAGGCTGAAAAGTCTTGGTTTCAAAAAAAAAGAACAGGTAATCTGCGTCGTACGGTTGCTTTATTAAGCGCAATGATAATAGCGGGAACGCTTCTTTATTTTTTTATGGTGCCTTGGCTGGCAGAACAAATGGCCACGGTGGTTTCAAAAAAAACAGAGCGTCAATTGGGAGATAACGTGTTTGAAGCCATGCAAAACACCCAATTGGAAGACACCATGGCCACCCGGGTACTCAATGAATTTTTCACTGCATTAGCTATAGAAACAGACTATTCCATTCGTATTACGGTTGTAAAAGACCCGCTGGTAAATGCATTTGCATTGCCTGGCGGACAGTTGGTTGTGTATACGGGATTATTGGAAAGCATGGAGACCTATCCTGAGTTAGCAGCTTTGCTGAGTCATGAGTTTGTGCATGTAGAAAAAAGACATGCCACTCGTTCCATTTTTCGAGCAATGGGCTCAGGCCTTTTCATTACCTTACTTTTTGGGAAAAGTAGTGGGTTGGCAACATTGGTAATTGATCAGGCCAATCAGTTAAGGACGCTGAGTTATTCCAGATCGCTGGAAAAAGAGGCCGATCTGGAAGGTTATCGCTTGTTACAAGAACGGGGGATTGATCCAGCGGGGTATGAACAATTATTCAAGCATTTGAAGGATTCTTCACCCGGCACTGCAATCCCTGAAATGATAAGTAGTCATCCGGATACGGATAGCCGCATACAATACATTCGGGAGGCGGCGCGTGGACAAGTGGTCAAGGAAGATTCCCGACTGGGTAGTATTTTTGCACAACTAAAAAAATAGTCATATGATCTTAACAACTACTGCCATTATTGAAGGAAGGCCGGTGCAGGATTATTTAGGAGTAATCAATGCACAGAGTATTATTGGTGCCAATATGTTCAAAGACATTTTTGCGGGTCTGCGTGATTTGATTGGTGGACGAAGCAAAACCTATGAGCGTGTAATTGAAGAAGCAAAAGAAGATGCAATGCGTGAATTGACACAGAAAGCACAATCTTTGGGAGCTAACGCGGTAGTTGGAATTGATTTGGACTTTGAAACGGTTGGAGCCAGTGGCAGCATGTTGATGGTAATCGCAACGGGTACAGCTGTTCGAATTTAATTCTTACCATGAAAGGGGTTGTGAATACAAAGTATTTGCTTTTTGTGCTTTGTTGTGTAACCGCTGTTTCGTCGGTTGGGCAGGATTGTGCAATCAATCGGGCTACAGATCTATTTACAAGGGAAACACGTTTAAGCTCAGGATTCATAGAACTTTCAGGTGCTGCAGTAACCATAGATGCCGATAAGAAAGAGGTGGATATACTTTTTGCCTTCAAGACCAATCGTTGCTTTGACGATGGTTGTACGGCAACTATTTATTTTACAGGAACCAAATCAAAGTTGCTGTTACGCAACGCAGGCACAATGAACTGTGAGGGCCTTTTCCATTTTATTTTCAGGAATGCGGCTACGGTTAATTATCAGTTGAAAAAATTGGCCACCGCCAAGATCAGTCATATTGTATTTACTGACCGGGACCAAAAGATATTCCCTGTAAACTTGGAAGAACCGATGCAAGCCAGGTTCATGCAAGCCGTTGATTGTGTCAGTAAAGAGGCCGTTAAATTGATCCAATAAAAAACCTCCTTTAGCGGAGGTTTTCTTATCAATAGGATGCGCTGATCAATAACGATAATGTTCAGACTTGAAAGGTCCAGCCTTACTGATGCCAAGATATTCTGCCTGGGGGGTAGTCAGTTGGTCTAATTCTACTCCAATTTTTGAGAGGTGCAAACGAGCCACTTTTTCGTCCAAGTGTTTAGGAAGAACGTAAACTTTGTTTTCGTAATTCTTATTGTTGGTCCATAGTTCAATCTGAGCGAGTGTCTGGTTGGTGAACGAGTTACTCATGACAAAGGAGGGGTGTCCCGTAGCACAACCCAGGTTAACCAACCGACCCTCTGCCAAAATGATAATGTCGTTGCCATCAACATTGTATATGTCTACCTGCGGTTTGATAGTGTCTTTGGTATGGCCATAGTTAGTATTCAACCAGGCAATATCAATTTCTATATCAAAGTGTCCGATGTTACAAACAATGGCTTTGTCCTTCATGCGTTTGAAGTGCTCGCCCGTGATCAAGTCGCGGCAACCAGACGCCGTCACAACAATGTCAGCTTCTTTTACTGCATCAATCATCTTTTTTACTTCAAATCCATCCATGGCAGCTTGCAACGCACAGATAGGATCTATTTCGGTAACGATCACGCGACATCCTGCTCCTGCTAAGGAAGCAGCAGAACCCTTACCCACATCACCATACCCGCCAACTACTGCAACTTTACCGGCCAGCATTACATCTGTGGCACGGCGGATAGCATCCACCAGTGATTCTTTACAACCGTATTTATTATCGAATTTGGATTTAGTAACTGAGTCGTTAACATTGATAGCCGGCATAGGAAGTGTTCCTTTGGCTACCCGCTCATACAAACGATGTACTCCAGTTGTTGTTTCCTCAGAAATTCCTTTTACATATTGCACCAACTCTGGGTATTTGTCCAATACCATATTGGTTAGATCACCTCCGTCATCCAGAATCATATTCAAGGGACGATCCTTACCGCCAAAGAAAAGCGTTTGTTCAATACACCAATCGGCTTCCTCAATGGTCTGGCCTTTCCAGGCAAACACACCAATACCTGCGGCGGCAATAGCAGCAGCGGCATGGTCTTGTGTAGAGAAAATATTACAAGAGCTCCATTTTACCTCAGCACCCAGCGCAGCCAATGTTTCGATCAGCACAGCGGTTTGAATGGTCATGTGCAGACAGCCTGCTACCCGTGCCCCTTTTAAGGGTTGTGAAGGGCCGTACTCGGAACGAATGGCCATTAGTCCCGGCATTTCTGCTTCTGCTAAGCGAATTTCCTTGCGGCCCCATTCGGCCAGCGAAATATCAGCTACTTTGTTGGGTAAGCTAAAATCAATGAATTTGGTCATGGTTGACATACTACTTGGTTGTAATATGGCGCAAAGTTACATTATTAATCAATAAAGCCCTACTTATCAAAGGGCTATTTGCATAACATAATCATTCATATAAAAACCTTTACCGATCTCTACGTCTATCGTTTCACGTATAGAAAATCCAAACTGCTGATAAAATCCTACGGCTTTATTGTATCGATTTACCTGCAACTCAAGGGTATGTGCACCCAGTCCTTTGATATGCTCCATGAGGTTAGCTAAAAAATAACGCCCTGCTCCCTTTCCTTGAGCGGAGGGTAAAACGTACAATTTGTGCAACTTAAACTGACCGGCATACAGCTCTTGATACGAAGAATAACCTATTGGTATAAGCGCTTGATAGAGTAATAAAAAAGTGGCACCTTCCCTCATTTGTTGGGCAAGAGAGGAAGGACTGTACATCAACTCTAACATGTAGTCTAATTGTTCTTCTGAAAGAATGGATGAATAGGTTTGCGGCCAAACCTGCATACATAAGGTTCGTATTAATTCAATGTCTTTGACTGATGCTGCTTGTACTAAATAAGAGTTAGGTTGGCTGGTCATTCATTCTTTTTAAGAATTCGGTTTATCAACCCTTTTTTCTTTTCTTCTTTTTTAGAAGATGCCGGCTTGTTATGAGAAAGATCTGTTTCTTTCTTGGGAAGAGTATCTTTTTTAGGTAGCGGAACGGGCTTTGAGTCCTCTTCATGAACTGGAGTGGATTCGGGTCCAATATAAGGAGCGGCCTCAAGCTTATAGTCTTCTTCTGAACCCACACCCATATCTTCCCCTTCGGCGCCTGGTCTTAATTCGTGGTCACTTAAAAGGATATCGGCACTGTTCATCAAGTTGCCCATTTCAACAGGAACAACAAATCTGGCTTCGCGCTCAAGTCCGGAACGGCTATTTGCTAAGGCTTTTCCAAAGAAATATTCGCAAATGGGTCGGGCCATTCTGGATGCCTCACCTTCGTTTTTAATAAACCGGTCATCAAATCCAACCCAGGCACCTGCTAATATTTGAGGGGTGAATCCAAGAAACCAAGCATCTGCATTTTCATTGGTGGTTCCGGTTTTTCCTCCCATCTCTGCTGCACCCACCCGGCTACGCATACCCGCAGCCGTTCCAACATCTACGACTCCTTGCATCATACGCGCCATGGTGAAAGCAGTGGATTCACTTATTACTTCTTTTCTATTGGCACTGAAATCAAATCGCTTAATCACATTTCCATTTCTATCCTCAATACGGCTAATGGCAAACGGTTTTGTAGAAAAGCCTCTTCCGGGAAAAATGGTATAGGCCCACATCATTTCAAATAATGAAAGATCACATGACCCCAGGGCAACCGAGGGGTAGGGGCCAATTGGAGTTGGGATATTTAAGCGACCCATGAATTCTGCGAACTGCTGGGCTCCTATTTGTTTCATGATATAAGCAGAAGCACAATTTTTTGAAAAAGCCAGTGCAGCCGACATAGACCCAGGCCCCCCTTTACATTCCTTACTGGCTGGCACCCATCCGTTGCCTTCAAAATACTGTGGCTCATTGGGAAGTTCTGTTTCCGGTGTGAAGCCTCTTTCTTCCACTGCTTGCGTATAAAGCAAAGGCTTAATGGTAGAACCTACTTGTCTTTTGGTTTTAATATTAACGTGATCGTACTTATACGTTTTAAAATGTATACCTCCTACCCAAGCACGAATTTCTCCGGTCACAGGATCCATAGCCATGAATGAAGCCTGTTCCATTTGTCGGTGATACTTGATAGAATCCAATGGAGTCATCATCGTGTCTGTTTCCCGACGTATGTTCCAGGCAAATACTTTCATCCGAACATGCTCTTTGAAGCTGGCTCGAATCTCTTTTTCACTCCACCCATCTTCCTCCAAATTGCGCCAGCGGTCTGATTCTTTCATGGCTCTCTCCAGTATTGGTTCTTTGCCAAGCCAGATCTTTCCCGATTTGATAGCGTTACGATTGTTTACATTTTTTTGAAGTTGTGACATATGCATGGCCAGCGCTTCTTCGGCATATTGTTGCAATTGAACATTGACGGTGGTATAAATTTTTAGCCCATCATTATAGATGCTATACGGTTCTCCGTCAGGGTTAGTGAGCCCCTTTAATGCTTCCTTGATTTCCTCTTTTAGTATTTCTCTGAAATAAGGGGCATAACCAGTATTCTCATCCATTTTTTTGTAATTCAACTGGATGGGTAATGCTTTAAGTTGAGTGGCTTTTTCGCTGGTAATTTTACTATTGGCCTCCATCTGCCCAATGACCACGTTTCTGCGATCTAAGGCGGCCTTGGGATTACGCACAGGGTTATAAATACTATTTCCCTTGAGCATTCCAATTAAAAGGGCGGCTTCCTCTATATTGAGACGATCTGGTTCTTTTTGAAAAAAGGTGCGAGAGGCATTTCTGATCCCATAAATATTATTGCCAAAAGGCACTGCGTTTAAATAAAGTGTAATGATCTCTTCTTTGGTTAAATTCTTTTCTAGTTTAACTGCAATTATCCACTCTTTTAGTTTTTCTATTACTCGCCATGCCTTGTTTCTGCTTCCTTGTGCCAGCAATGCTTTGGCCAATTGTTGTGTGATGGTACTACCACCTCCTGCAGATCCCAAAACAACTACAGCACGAAGCGTTGATTTGAAATCAATGCCGCTGTGCGAATAAAAGCGTTCGTCCTCAGTAGCAATTAGTGCATCGATTGCATGGCGGGAAAGGTCTCTATATTTTACGTTGCTTCTGTTGCCTCGTTCAGTATAGTATTTGCCCATCAGTGTTCCATCAATTGCGTAAACTTCGGAAGCTTGCAGGATAGAGGGATTTTGCAACTCATTGAGCGAAGGCATTTTTCCAAAAAGCCCAAGACTGGCGAATAAGATCAGTAACAAAAAAACCACCAATCCCCAGCAAAAAAACTTCCAAAATAAACGAACAGTTGGTTTCATGCTGCTAAGTTAGGGTCTCCTGCTGTTAAGGAAACGTTGATAGACATCCAGGTCCTTACGCTGCAGGAGTACTGTAAGGTTAGCAGCAGAAATGGGCATCCAGAAGTACTTTCCTGCAGGCAGCCAGGGCACTACCTCACTGGCGGATTGAGGTTTGATGCTTGCCAGGTAATTAGCAACTTCTTGGTGGTTTTCAAAACTGCTTATCACGATCACACGAAACTGGTTGTCTAAATTCACTAATTCTTTATGAAAACTTCGGGTATTAAAAACGGAACGGTTGTAATTATCGATAGATCGCATGGCCTCAGCTGCAAGTACCGGATCTACCTCTTTCAAGACAAATAATGCCAGGTGGATTGTTTGTTCCTCCCATGTGTAAGGGTTGGAAAGAGAGTGCTGACTGGATGTGTCGGGGGTTGCGCTTGGAATGACAGGCGCCATCATTGGTTTTTCGGCCTCCAACGTCCTTGCACGTTTACTTATGGCATCCAGTAGATCAGCTGCACGTAAATAAAGTGGAGAGTTGGGATAGCGCAATTGTAATGCTGTAAGTAATCGGATAGCCGTACTGTCTTTTTTTTGTTGCACATAGTAGACTGCTTCTATATAGAGGAGTTGTGAAGTCCAATGACTTTCTCCAGCAGTTTGTTCAGCTTCTTTTTTCAGTTTTACGGCTTCCTCATATGCTCCTTCTGCAAAAAGAGCATAGATGGGGGCGTAAATACTGTCATACTTCTTTGATTGTTGTTGTGCTGCTGTTGATTCTCGCCCATTGAGCAGGGCTGTAAATTGACTTTGTGCAAAGCGATCATTCAATTCTTTTAGAATGACTGCTGCTTTATCCCGATTTCCACCTCGCCATGTGCAGTTGTGCTGATGAAACAGTACTTCATCCATTTTTTCATAGCTGGAAAATTCGGTATTAATGCGGTTCAGCAATTTTAGTCCTGCTGCGCAATCTTCTATTTCCTCGATCAGAATTCTACCCGCGTCAAGTAACGCTGTGGCCAATGAATCCGTACATGCTTTCTTTTTCTCAGCCGTTAATGGCAAGCCTGCGTAGAGTGTTTCAAAGTCAATTGCCGAACCTGTCGCATTGAGTTTTGTTCCCGACGAATCCTTCCCGCTTGCTTGTACTAAAGCAAGTGTGGCTTGCATGCTGGCCGCTCTCCTCCAATTATCCATGTTGGGACGGTTTCCCCACCGGGCGATAAAAGCTGCCTGACCTCTGCTTCGGCTGGAGGCATTATAGAAGTACCATTCGCCTTTTTCTGTTTCATTGCCAAATAAAGAGGGTGCTTGTAGGATGGTTGGTGTGGGACGAGAAACAGCTAACGCAGGATCCTCTTGTAAGCCTTCTTGTTTACGCAATTGTTTGATAATCTTTTTCACCGCATCTTTTCTTTCTTCCTCCGGCAAGGAGGCCAACAGCAACAGGCTGTCTTGATTTTCAACAATTGCCAGTTTGCTGACCAATGATTTTAGCGCTCTTTTTTTTATGGCTAACCTATCCGGGTCAATGGGCAAACTATCGAGAGTTTTCAGACTATCGTAATATTGGGCCGCCAGTGCATAGGAGCCTGATTCGTAGGAGATCTCTGCCAGCTGCAGAAATGCTTTATTTCTTTGCAGTGTATTATTAGTAGTGGCTTTTGTGCTTTGATTCAATGATTCGATGGCACGGCTTTTATTTCCCAGGTTCAAATCCATTTGAGCAGCCGTATAGTAAATGATGTCTTGATAAGCGCTGTACTTTTCTTTTGTACTCATTTCAAGCAATCTAAGCACATTGCTATTGGCATAGTTCAAGTCAGCTCTATTAGCCCGTATGGCGGCAATTCGTGCTTGTATTTCCAAGATCAAATCAGCAGAGTGGGGTACGGCTCTGCTGTAATATTGATTGGCTGCTATGTAGTTTCCTGCTCTTTCAAATAATTGACCTGTTAAAAATTCCCACCTTGCTTTTTCATTTAACGTTGAAGTTCCTTCAAGGGCTTTCGATAGATGAACCGCTGCACTATCCCAGCGTTTTTGTTGGTAAAATGATAAAGCAATCAATTCTTCTAATTCTGTTTTCAGTCTTTTTGGAAAGACAGGGTCGTTCCGTAGCATTTCGATTAAACCGGCTGCTTCCGGCAGTTGTTCCTGTGCCAGTTGAGTTCGGATCATCCATAGCAGTGCTTCATTTCTTTTGGGAGGGGCAACCGCCATTTTATATAAGAGCCCGCTTTTTTCCTCACTGGCTATGCTATTGGCACGATTTCCCCCTCTTCTACTCCCTATCGATTTGAAATAACCATCTTTTTCATGAGGGGCATAATAGTAATTGATGAATTGAAAAACCTGAAATGCTGAGTCAAATTTTTCTTGCAGATAATAGGCCATCCCCCATAACAAATAGAGATTATCATTCCAATCATTCCTTAGGTCATGCAATGCAATCCCGGATGATGCTTTTTGAATAACGCTATCCAGGTGAGTTGAATCTTTACGGGTAGTTTGCAAACTAAAATTGTAAAAAGGAAGCAGTGTGCTGTAATCATCCCGATGAGCTGCTTTTGCATTTTGCAGTACTTCATTTAGTTTTCTTGCGGCATTATATGTAAAGTTGTAATGGGTAACCGTGTTTTGAACAAGGCGAGAGGGGTACCCTAGCTTACCTTCTTTTGTTTTTTCAGAACGGAGCAGCCTGTCCTTGTATTCCTCCTCTTTGGGCAGGTCAATGCGAAAACCCTGTTGCGAAAGGGTGGCAACTGGCCATCCAAGCAACAGTAGAATTAAAAGCCGAAATAGGGAATACGCCTTCCTCATATCTTCTTGCAATCTAACTCCTTAATAACTGATTTTCAAATTATTTAGTGTGTCGGACCTTGATTTTTTGCGATTATCTTGATTGAGATTCAATGGGTTTTGCCATTGCTGTACCTTACCTTCATACCTTCGCACCAGTAATGGCAAAATTAGAATTACCAGCAGGATTAAAGCGATTGAGAAGTCGATACCGCCTGGTTGTCATGAATGATGACACCTATGAAGAGGTAGTGACTTTTCGTTTGTCGCGCCTTAGTGTTTATATGGTGCTTAGCACAGTGTTTGTGGTGTTGGTTGGACTAACTACTGCATTGATCGTATTTACTCCCCTCAAATATTACATTCCAGGAGCGGGTTCGGATTATACTGCTGTGGCGGCTCTAAAAAGACTACAATACAGGGTGGATTCAGTTGCCAGGGAAGATGCCATAAAAAATCAGTATATTCTCGGTCTGAAAAAAGCCTTGTCTGGCGAAGCGGTTATTTCTTTGGATACTACGCAGCTTGACATTCCTCCAGTTTCGGTAATCAGTGATTGAATCAATTATAAAATTATGTTTACAACAAAAACAAAAACAAACATGCAAACTAACCTACCTCAACCTGGCAGCGCTGCTACTTTAATTAGTGCAGGCACTGTTCTAAAGGGGGATATCAGCAGTAACGGCGACCTGCGCATTGATGGCACCGTGATAGGTAACGTTAAAACATCTTCCAAGATCATTATTGGCAACACCGGAGTTGTAGAGGGAGATATTATCGGTAATCAGGCCGATGTTACCGGCAAAGTAAGTGGGAATATTCGTGCTAACGAATTGCTTCAATTGCGTGGCGAATGTGTGGTGTCTGGCAATCTCTACGCAGGCAAATTACAAGTGGAGCCTTCCGCAACCTTTAATGGACAATGCCATATGGGGGCCAATGTGGTGGACATGACTAAAGATGAACAACAGTCCCAGGTCCTTGCACGATAAAGCAAAGTCGGATTTGCTTAGGTATGCAGGTCTTGCTTCGCAGTTGTTGGTATATCTTGCCATCGCTGTGGCTGCAGGCATGAAAATTGACCGTTGGGCAGGTATTTTCCCTTTGTTGACCATTTTGTTTCCACTGCTCACATTAGCAGCGCTTTTTTATAAACTTTTTAAAGAAACAGGTGGTTCAAAATAGCTGCAAATGAAAGTTTTCACTAAAACTTCTTCCGTATTTATTTGGATGCTGTTGGGCAGCTCTACTATTTTATTATTATCAAGCTCATGGTTAAAGACGCATCAGGTAGATGTCTCCATGATCTGGGCAACTAATTTTCTGCTATTTTTAGTTGCTATTTTTTCTGCAAACCTCATTGCAAAAAGTTTTATCAATCCAAATCCACAGGCTTCCATACGTGCGGTGATGCTCTCTTTTATTATTAAATTCTTTGTGCTGGCCTTTGCTGCATTTATTTACATCTACGCGCAACGTCAGTCGTTGAACCTTCCTGCGCTTTATGGCGCTGCATTACTATACGTAATGTATGCTGGGGTGGAAGTGAAACTACTTCTTGGGGTATTGAAAAAATGATGTATGCCCAAAAAGGAAGTTCCGATTGATTTTTTAACTCACTTTTTACCGGAGGGTACCGACCAGCAAGTACTTTCTCTTTTACAACAACACCGTGTTCATCTAACCATCACAAGCGAACGAAAAACAATACTGGGAAATTACCGACATCGTACCGGAGATCTTCAACATCGAATTACTGTAAATGGAAACCTAAATCCCTATGCGTTTTTAGTGACCCTTTTACACGAATTGGCTCACTTATTAGCCTATGAACAATTTAGCCACCGCGTGCAAGCGCATGGGGAAGAGTGGAAATATTGCTATGCTAATTTGCTGCACGCCTTTTTAACCGAGGAGCTTTTGCCATCGCCGCTTCAACAGGCATTGCAAGAAGTATTAGTTAGCCCTGCGGCCAGTCGTTGTGCAGAAGATGGATTAATGCGGGTACTGCGACAATATGATCCGCCCAAGGAAAATTTTCATTTCTTGGAGGAATTACCCGCGGGGGCATCGTTTAGAATCAAGGATGGTCGAGTTTTTCGTAAAGAGGCGTTGCTTCGAAAACGGTTTAAATGCAGGGATTTAAAAACAGGAAATTACTATCTCTTTTCTCCTGTATATGAAGTAGAAAAATTAAGGGAGTAGCTTCAATGATAACCTAAGCCACTGCTTTTTTTACAAGGGCAGCTGCTTCACTCAGCAGGATTGCTGACTGTACCTTCAGGCCACTTTCATCAATCAGTTTTTTGGCTTCCACGGCATTAGTGCCTTGTAGTCTAACGATGATAGGGATATTGATGTTGCCCAGGTTCTTATAAGCGTCAATCACTCCCTGTGCAACCCGATCACACCGTACGATTCCTCCAAAAATATTTATCAATATTGCTTTTACTGCTGGATCTTTCAGAATGATTTTAAATCCGGTTTCCACCGTTTGTGCGTTGGCAGTTCCACCAATGTCCAAAAAGTTGGCGGGCTCGCCTCCACTGAGCTTAATCATATCCATGGTAGCCATTGCCAAACCAGCACCGTTCACCATACATCCCACATTACCCTCCAGCTTTACAAAATTCAGATTGAACTCACCTGCTTCTACCTCAGTGGGATCCTCTTCAGATAGATCCCGAAGTGCAGCCAGATCAGGATGACGCATCAGGGCATTGTCGTCCAGATTCATTTTACAATCTACTGCCAAGATCTTATCATCCGCTGCTTTGAAAAGTGGATTGATCTCTAGCATGGAGCAATCCAATCCTATAAACGCATTATAGAGATTAGTTACAAAACGAACACAGTTGTTGAAGGCCACCCCGTTCAGTCCCAGGTTAAATGCAATTTTACGAGCTTGGAAGGGTTGCGGTCCGCCACCGGGGTATACCCACTCCTTAAATATTTTTTCAGGGGTGTGAAGGGCCACTTCCTCAATGTTCATGCCACCTTCTGTGCTGTACATGATCACGTTTTGCCCTTTTGAACGATCCAGCAAAATGGATAGATAAAACTCTTTCCTTTCGCTAGGGCCATCATAATACATATCCTGTGCCACCAGCACTTTGTTGACCACTTTTCCAGTTGGTCCGGTTTGTAAGGTAACAAGTGTGCCGCCTAAAATTTTTCCTGCAAAATCAGCAATGTCCTCCAGGCTCTTTCCGACCTTGACACCATTGATCCCATTCTCTTTGATGGCGCCTTTTCCTCGACCACCCGCATGAATTTGTGCTTTAATTACGGCAAACTTGCTGCCGGATTCCTCCTGGATTGTTTTATAAGCATCCTGTGCTTCCTGAACGGTTGAACAAGCTACGCCTTCCTGTACGGGGACATTATATTTTTTTAGCAATTCCTTGGCCTGATATTCATGCAGGTTCATAGGAAAAATTTTCGCAAAGATAGGGCAAAAGTGAGTGGATAAAACCTTCTTTTAACGATTGCTTTCGAAAGGACCGGCTATTTTTGTGGCCACCTTGGCTGTAATCAGAAATTATATACTTCTACTGCTATCGCTGGCTTCTACTACTTGGGTGGCCAGTCAAGAAATGCCTGTATTGCGTAATCCGAGTCGCTCTCGAAACCTTATGCAGGGCGTTCCCACTGGTTTGGGTAGGTTGGGGAATATGACTTCGACGGGGGCAACGCAGGATAGCATGAAGCGTAGAGATAAATTAGCAGACTCTATTACCATCTCCTACCGCTTGTTGAATCAGCCCCTAAGCTATCTATTAGATTCAACAGTTGATGATTTTACGACCCGGTTTCCGTTAAAAGCAACCACTTTACAGTTGGGTAATTTGGGTGGTGCTACGCGTCCGTTGCTTTTTTCCCCTTACGGACAACCTGGATTTGATGCAGGATTTCACGCGTATGATCCCTACCGGCTTATTCCTAATGAAGTTCCATTTTTTCAAACTACCCGTCCTTACACGGAGCTTGAATATTCGTTGGGGTCACGAGTGGAGCAAATTATTGGCTTGCAGCATACACAAAATATCAATGCGGGATGGAATTTTTTCTTCCGCTACCGAATGATCAACTCTCCTGGTATTTTTCAACATCAACGTTCCAACCATTCCAACTTTGTTTTTTCAACACGGTATCAATCCAAAAATCTTCGCTATCAATCCTGGGCGCTGTGGCTACGAAATAAATTACAATCGGAAGAAAACGGGGGTATTATTGACTCCACGGATATCTTAAACGATCCCATATTCGTGGATCGCTTCAATATTCCCGTCTGGTTGGGGGGGGCGGACAACTTTACTTCCAATTTCTTCAACACACGAATTAAGACCGGCAATCAATACAATAACCGTGTTTTGCTTTGGAGAAATCAATACGATATCGGAAGAAAGGATTCCTTAGTTACTGATTCAACCGTTGTTCCCCTCTTTTTTCCTCGTGTACGGGTAGAACACCAGCTCCGTTTTGATAAAGAGCAATATGCCTTCATCGATAAGTTTCCAAGGGCATCCTATTATAATCGTTTTTATCAAATCCCTCTCCGGCTGGGCGATACGATTGACTTACGTGATCAGTGGCAGCTGTTGACTAACGATTTTTCTATTTATCAGTTTCCTGATGAAAAAAATTTAAAGCAATACTTTAAAGTGGGGGCCTCGCTGCAATTAATTTGGGGCACCACTTCTTTACGAGCCAACTCATTTTTTAACACATCCGGAAATGTTTCCTATCGCAATATTACCCGGAATAAAAAATGGGACTTGGCCTTAGATGGCGTATTGTATTTTGCTGGGTTTAACGCAGGAGATTACCAGGCCACTGCTCGCATGCAGCGAATTTTCGGAAGCAAGAAGAATACAATTGAAGTCAATGCTTCTAATACCAACCGACGCCCTTCTTTTGTGTTCGACAAGCGGAGCAGTTTTTATCTTTCTAAACGTTTACTGGAGTTCAACAAGGAAAATCGTACGCAGGTAGGCGTGGTCCTGGATTTCCAGGCCATCGGAACCAGACTTACTGGTAATTATTTATTACTGAACAATTACACCTATTTCACTGACTTTTACCAACCACAACAGGAATCCAGTTTATTTACTTTATTGCAGCTTTCTATGTTGAAAACATTCCGTATAGCCCAACGTTGGCGTTGGCATGCTGAAGCATATTGGCAACTGCGAGTTGGGGCTGCTCAGGTAAACACCATTCCTTTTTATTTACGAAACCGGTTTGCTTATGAGGGTAATCTTGGGTTTAAAAATTTAAAATTAGCTACGGGAGTTGAGCTACGATATCGCCCCCCCTATAAAGGAGATGCATACTCTCCGTTACTGGGACAGTTTTTTTATCAGGACAGTCTAACCATAGAAAATCAGTTGCCAGACATCGCCGCGTATGCCAATTTTAAAATTCGGTCCTTTACTGCTTTTGTAAGAGCTGAAAACCTGAATACAGCCCGTGATTTACAGGGATTTGGGTTTACGCGTAATAATTTAGTAGCAAACGGATATGCACTAAACGGACTTCATATCAGGGTAGGTATTTATTGGCAGTTTGTTAACTAATTGTGCTCTCTTTTCATTTACCTTTGCGCTGTATGCGTCGTTTATTTTTTGCCACAGCAGTAATGGTTTACGTGCTCAGCTCCATAGGCTGGGTGCTGGATATTCATTACTGCATGGGAAAAGTTGATGCAGTTCATTTGTTTGAAAAAGAAAAGTCTTCCTGCGGTGCTTGTGGGATGTCTGCCAATGAGTCGGAGGGATGTTGCCATGATGAGGCAGCTTTTGTGAAACTGATTCAAGATCAAAAGCCACCGGTGACACTGCATTTTAATATGCAGCCTGCTGTTTTTACTTTGCCATCAACCAGCTTTCAAGGAATGCTACCTGGTTTTTTCTTGTATGCCTCTATTGCAACTTTCTCAAATGCCCCCCCTGGAGAACAGACTCCTCTATTCATACAGTATAGCGTGTTTAGGATTTGATTTTAAATTTCTGTTGCCCAAAATACTGGGTTTTCTTTTCTATTATTTTATTTATTATTTTAAAAATTAATTTTGATTTTATGACAATAAAAAATTTATTTGTAGTAGCTGCTTTTATTATGAGTAGCCTGTTTGGCGCACAAGCACAAAACAAAAAAGAAGTTTTTCAAGTTGCTGGAAACTGTGGAATGTGTAAAGGGCGTATTGAAAATGCGGCTAAAGAAGCGGGTGCTACACAAGCTTCCTGGGATGCTGATAGTAAAAAACTGGCTGTAACCTATGATGCGACCACTACGTCACTTTCTATAATTCAAGAGCAGGTAGCAATGGTGGGCCATGATAATGCAGGTGCAAAAGCTTCAGATGAAGCCTATGCAAAATTACATGGATGTTGCAAGTATGATCGTACAACTGCTGCTGCAACTGCAGTCGACTCCTGCTGCAAAGATGGAAAATGCAAAGATGGTTCTTGCAAGGACACCAGCAAGGACTGCTGCAAGAATGGACAGTGTGGTGAGAAAGGGAAAAAGGGAAAATCTTGTTGCGCTAATTGCGCAAAGGCTTAGGTTTTATGCCGAAGTTAATTTTAGTAATACTGCTGCTCCTTTTTTTTGGTGGGCAGCAGTATACTTTCGCCCAATTTAGTGGGGGAAGACTACAAGCAACCGGACTAACTTGTGCACTTTGTAATAAAGCTATTCATCAATCTTTGGAACAACTCCCCTTTGTTACAAAAGTGGATGCTGATATCAAGTCCTCTTCTTTTACCTTGACCTTTGGAGGTAATGGTATTGTTAGTCCCGCAAAGCTTAAAGCTGCTGTTGAGGATGCTGGATTTTTTATAGGTGAATTACAATTGACAGGCAACTGGAATCAGGGTCCAATTGAACGGGGCGTTCCTTTTGTGTGGGGCGAACAGACTTTTGAGTTCATTTCTTTAAAGACTCCTGCTACATCAAAAACATTTAATTGCGTAGTGATAGGAAAAGGGTATTTGACAGAAAAAAGTATGAAGAAGATAAGGACGGATTATAACGAGTTTTTTAAAACCGATGTAGAGATTTTTCAATTATTATTTGTTAAATAAGTGCTCATGCGCAAAAGTATCCTGGTATTATTTTTGCTAATTACCACTCTTGGCGTTTTTGCTCAAGCCCTTAGGCAAGAGCCTGCGTCTGATTTCAAGCTCCCCAATGGAAAAGGGGATAGCATTGCACTTAGTCAATTTCGTGGTAAAGTAGTGCTTCTTGACTTCTGGGCTTCTTGGTGTGGTCCCTGTAGAGTGGCTAATAAGCACTTAGTGAAAATTTATCCTAATTACAGGAATAAGAATATTATTTTCTTAAGTGTTTCATTAGACGAGAAGCCAATTGATTGGCTCAATGCGGTAAAAAAAGATAAATTGTCATGGGTTCAATTGATAGATAAAAAGGCATGGAATTCATCCGTAGCAGCTGCCTGGGATGTTGATTCACTTCCATCCACTTTCTTAATTGATCAAGAGGGAAATGTGATGGCCAGAAACCTGATGGGTTCAGCAGTAGAGTCAGAGATCGATAAATTATTAAAGCAGTGAAAGGTTTAAAATCTTACTTAGTGCTTTTATTTTGTAGGGTACTTTTTGTAATGCCACTTTTTGGTCAGGAGCTCTATGTTTACAATGAATCTGCTTCTACCTTACCTGCGCGCTCCGTTAGTTTTAAATTAAAAAACCATCTGGTTCAAAAAACATATTTGTTAAATCAGTTTTCATTTCGAAGTGCTCCTCAGGTGTTTATGGGCGTATATAAAAATTTGACTGTTCGCCTGGGCGGCACTGTTTCTTCCATGTATGCTACCCAGCCTAAGTTGGAGTCATTCCATGTATATGCTAAATATCGGTTCCTCTCCCGTGATGCCATTCATCGGCATTTTCGAGTGGCCGGTTACTTGGAGGCGGCTCGCACCAACGCCCCTTTCATGAATGACGAGATAAATTTGGGTGGTGATCGTTCAGGGATGGAAGCTGGTCTTATTCTCACACAGCTTTGGAACAAGTTTGCACTTGCTAGTACCATCAGTCAAACACAGGTATTTCATTACTATCGATGGGATAAAGTAAGACATAGGGTATTACACCCTTTTACCTCAGCTCAGTTTACTATTTCTGCGGGGTATTTAGTGTTTCCTCGGACTTACACCAGCTACAAGCAAACCAATCTTAATTTGTATCTGGAACTGCTTACACAGCGGGCACTGGATCGTGGGTTATACTTTGTTGATTTGGCCCCAGCTTTTCAATTAATCTTTGCCAGCAAAACAAAGCTAAATGTGGGTTATCGATTCCAGGTCAAAGGAGATATGAAGCGAATGATGCAAGAAAGCTGGTTGCTTAGTATGGAAACAAGTTTTCTGGGCGTGTTGAAAAAAAGGGTTAAGGGTTGAGGACGTTTATTCGGAAGGAAAACCCTAGTGCTATATAGTAGTTGGCTGGTTCATTGTTGAGTCCTTTACCGCCTGAAAAATCAATTTTACAATTATCGCTTAAATAGTAGGCAAAGCCCCCGTCTACTGCGTGTAATGGCGTACCCAAGGATCGAATACTTCCAAATATTTCAGCATAGGCATACCAACGTTCGCCCAAATTAATTCCAGGTGCAAGCGTATAAATCCAATCTGGAGAACCTCCGTTGCCATCCCACTCTGCACCAAGATTATAACCCAAGGCTATTCGGTCTGTTAGCGTGTGTTGCAGCGTGAATCGAAAGTTTGGAGAAAGGTGGGGGGTTTTAAAATTTGCAGAACCCAAAGCAGGTATGCCTGTGTGAAAAATAAGCGAGGTTTGGGGTCTGATCCCCTTTTCTTTCCAAAGTGCAATCTTACCACCAATTTGGATTGGCACAAGTCCGCTAACTTTTGATCCACCTGACTCCAGCGTGTTGGACTCAGTAATCAATCGTAGTTCAATTTGGGAGTTCAATCCTAATTTCCATAGTGCAGTGGGATGAACCCATACATACCCACTTCCATATTTTTCTTTATTAAATCCAATCTCTGCTTGGAGATACCCTTTTTTTGTTATTGACACGGACTCTGTTTGATCCGGACGATCCGTGTCCATTCTTCCTGTTTGCTGCCCTTTTGTTTGCAGCAAAAGGGCCACAAAAGAAAAAAGTAGGATAGTTTTTTTTGGAATACTTATTGCTTTGCTGATCATTCGCATCTCCAAATTTATGCAGTAACTTGTTGCAAATTTCTCCCGTATGAAATCCAGAAGAACTTTTATTAAAGCCGCAGGCTTGGTTAGTGTTTGGGGTACTATTCCGCCTGCGCTTGCTCAATCTGTTATAGCAGCTGACTCTCAAATTCCTGTGTGGGGAGCTGAGGAAATTGGATTTGTGCAGCAACCCCTTTCTTACACATACGCAGCACTCGAGCCAGTTATAGACTCCCTTACTATGGAGATTCATTTTACAAAACATGCTGCTGGATACACAAAAAATCTTGCAGATGCTTGTTCGGCGGAGCAGGTGGATATTGCAAAAGCAAAATTAACGGAGCTTCTTGCCAAGATTTCAACCTATTCTACTAAGATGCGTAATAATGCGGGGGGGCATTATAATCATGAGTTTTTCTGGCATTCGCTTGCCCCGGTACATGATGGGCAGGCCAACAAACCCTCGGGTGATTTAATGGAGGCAATGGGTACCCAATTTGGTTCATTTGAAAATTTTCAGACACAATTCAATGAAGCAGCAAAGAATCGTTTTGGAAGTGGCTGGGCTTGGTTAATTAAAACGGCCGATGGAAAACTAAAAGTAGGTGCTACACCTAATCAAGATAATCCGCTTATGGATCTGAGTGAGCTAAAAGGTACTCCACTGCTTGGATTGGATGTGTGGGAACACGCTTATTATTTAAAGTATCAAAATAAAAGACCAGATTACATTGCTGCATGCTGGTCTTTATTCAATTGGGAGATTATTGAAAGAAGATTTAAAAACGCTTAGGCTTTTTCCTGTAGGTAGCTTTCCATTGGCTCACAGGTACAAATCAAATTACGATCCCCATGGGTGTTATTTACCCGTGATACGGATGGCCAAAACTTGTTATGTGTAACATAGTAGAGCGGAAAGGCGGCTTCCGTGCGGGTATATGCGTGGGGCCACCGATCAGCCAGCACCGTTGCTTGGGTGTGCGGAGCATTTTTTAGTGGGTTATCTTTCTTGTCTGACTTCCCCTCTTCAATAGCTCTGATCTCCTCACGAATGGCAATCATGGCATCACAGAAACGATCCATTTCGGCCTTATCCTCACTTTCAGTTGGTTCAATCATAATAGTTCCAGCCACAGGAAAGCTCATAGTAGGAGAATGGAACCCGTAATCCATCAGTCTTTTGGCTACATCCTCCGCTTCGATTTCTGCTGATTTTTTGAATGGGCGTAAATCGACAATGAACTCGTGTGCGCACTGCCCGTTTTGATTGGTAAAAAGAATGTCGTAATGAGAGGCCAATCGGGCCCGCATATAATTGGCATTCAAAATTGCGTATTCGGTTGCTTCTTTAAGGCCGGCTGCACCCAACATCCTGATATAGGCATAGGGGATTAAAAGAATCATGGCTGAGCCATAGGGTGCTCCCGATACAGCGTCTGCGGTACCCTGTGTGATATGGCCGGGTAGATATGGCTTTAAATGCTCTTTTACACAGATCGGACCCATGCCAGGACCTCCACCGCCATGTGGAATCGCAAATGTTTTATGTAGGTTCAAATGGCAAACATCCGCACCAATCAGCCCTGGCGCCGTTAGGCCCACTTGGGCATTCATATTGGCGCCATCCATATATACCTGTCCTCCATGTAGGTGTACAATGCTGGTAATTTCTTTTACGGTTTCTTCATACACTCCATAGGTACTGGGATAGGTGATCATGATTCCGGCTAGCTGATTACTGTGCCCCTCCGCCTTTTGACGTAGATCATCCAAATCGATATAACCATTAGCCAATGCTTTTACCACCACTACTTTCATACCCGCCATTACTGCAGAGGCTGGATTAGTACCATGGGCAGATATCGGTATCAGCATCACATCACGATGAGGATTACCTTGTGCCGCGTGGTAAGCGCGTATGGTTAATAGACCAGCATATTCACCCTGTGCACCACTGTTAGGTTGTAAACTACATGCATCAAAAGCCGTTATATCACACAGGTGCTGACTTAATTCTTCCATCACCAGATGATATCCTTTGGCTTGTTCCTTAGGGATGAATGGGTGCAGGCTGTTCCACTCAGGCCAGCTGAGCGGGATTATTTCGCTGGCGGCATTTAACTTCATGGTACAACTTCCCAATGAGATCATTGAAGTGTTCAGTGAAAGATCTTTGTTCTCCAGCTGTTTTATATAACGCATCAACTGACTTTCACTTCTGTGCGTATTAAATACGGCTTGTGTTAAGTAAGCGCTGATTCGATTTAATGCATCAGGCCAGTTACTAACCGTTTGGGATTTGTCGAAAGAAAAACTGACGGGTTGCTTATCATCTTCAAAACAATTGATCAAATCATACAAGTCTTCCAAATTTGTGGTTTCGTCGATGGAGAGTGCAATCAGGTCATGGCCTGGATAACGAAGATTGATGTGTTGTGCTTCGGCTTTAGTACGAATTGCCGCTACGCGGTCTGTTTGAACTGTGATAGTATCGAAGTAATATGCAGAAATAAGATTGTAGCCTCTTTCTTTTAGTGCCTCCGCAACTAGCCGTGTTAATGTAGTGATGCGGTTGGCAATATTTTTCAACCCATCCGGTCCATGGTATACTGCATACATGGCGGCCATATTTGCCAGCAATGCTTGTGCAGTGCAAATATTGGAAGTGGCTTTTTCACGCTTGATATGTTGCTCTCTGGTCTGGAGCGCCATACGAAGTGCGCGCTTTCCCTTTGCATCAATACTAACTCCAATGATTCGTCCGGGTATATTTCTTTTGAACTCGTCTCGGGTAGCAAAGAAAGCGGCATGTGGTCCACCAAACCCTAAAGGCACACCCAATCGTTGGGCAGAACCCACTGCTGCATCGGCACCTAATTCTCCAGGAGAAGTCAGTAAAGTAAGCGCAAGTAAATCAGTAGCCATAACTACAAAAGCGCCTTGGGTATGTGCTGTTTGTATAAATGCTTGATAATCTACTACGGCACCTTTGTCATTTGGATATTGCAGTATGGCACCAAAAAAGGTTTCGTCTATAGTTGCAGTTTTATAGTCGCCCTCCACTAATTCAATCTGTATGGGTAAGGCCCGGGTACGTAATAGGTCTTTTGTTTGGGGAAACACATCCTGATCAACAAAAAAACGGGGCCGTTCAATAGGCTCCTGTTTGTTCAGTGTATTGAAAAACATGGTCATGGCTTCCGCAGCAGCTGTTGCTTCATCCAACAAAGAAGCATTGGCTATAGGAAGTCCCGTTAAGTCAGCGACCATAGTCTGGAAGTTGAGTAAACTCTCCAAACGTCCTTGTGAAATTTCTGCTTGGTAAGGGGTATACTGTGTGTACCAACCTGGATTTTCAAAAATATTTCGAAGTATTACGGCAGGTGTGATGGTATTGTAATAGCCCTGTCCGATATAGGTTTTCCAAACTTGATTTTGTTGAGCAATAGTTCGTATATGTTGTAAATAGGCGTGTTCTGTCATGGCCGCTGGAACATTCAATTGGCGATCCATTCGAATGGTGTCAGGCACACTCTTATTGATCAGCGATGCGATATCTTTTTCACCGATTACGGAGAGCATCTCCTGCGTTTGGTTGATAGAACCAACGTGTCGACTACTGAATTCTGTTGATTGCTTATGAAGAATATCCATAGTAGGGTAGGGCGTTCAATTTGTGTGCAAAATTACGGGTAAGTTCCTTTCTTTGCCAGATGAAAAAGCCCTTGTTAGTAAACTGGGAAAAGAAAGCCAAGGAACGTCAAAAACTCTATAAACAATTTCTTCAACGTGTGCAAAAAAACCAAGTGTTGAAGCGGCAAGGGGCATTTCATGAGGAAGCGTTTAATCAGGTGAACTGCCTCAGCTGTGCCAACTGCTGTAAAAGGTATTCTCCAAGATTTAAAACACCTGATATTAAAAGGATCAGCAAATTGTTGGGAATGAAAGCGGGGCAGTTCATAGAAAATTTTCTACAGGAGGATCAGGATGGGGATTTCGTGTTGCAACAAACGCCCTGTCCATTTCTGGGCAACGACAACTATTGCAGCATCTACGAGGACAGGCCTTCCGATTGTAAACGGTTTCCCTACACCGATGAGGATGTATTGGTGCAAAGGGTGCCCCTAACCTTAAAGAATACTACTTTCTGTCCAATTACCTACCTCGTAATCGAACGATTGATGGAGACTATCCCTAAACCTTAATACTCAAATTTTCGAATAGTAGGATGTTTAACCCAGGTGACGATCGCTACCAATAATGTCATACATCCTCCAAAAATAACAGAAGGAACTAAGCCCATGGCTGCAGCTGCTACACCACTTTCAAACTGTCCTAATTCATTTGAGGAGTTGATGAACATGGAATTCACTGCCGATACCCGGCCTCGCATTTCATCAGGAACAAAAAGCTGTACAATTGTTGATCGTATGATTATACTCACCCCATCAAAAAGCCCGGATGCTAACAAGGCAAAGAAGCTGAGCCAGTAACTTTTCGACAACGCAAAAACCAGGATGCAAAGGCCAAAGCCTGCTACTACAATCAACAGTGCTTTGCCTTGTTTCTTTTTTAAGGGTCTCTTGGTGAACCACACTAATGCAATAAAGTTCCCGATATAAGTAGCCGCCACCAGCCAGCCTAATCCCTGCGGACCAACTTTCAGTATATCATTGGCAAATGCGGGAAGAAGGGCTACGGCTCCCCCAAAAAGCACGGCAAACATATCCAAGGTCATTACGCTCAATAAAGCCTTCTGATTCCACACAAAGTGCAGGCCCTCTTTGACTCCTTCCCATGTTTTAGCATTGCCTTGCCAGCTAATGGGCTTGGGAGTAATACGCTTAAACAGTATTATAGCCACAGCAGGAAGCAACAACACGGGAATAAAAGCAACGGTGATATTAGTGTAACCCATCAGCAATCCGGCAAATGCAGGACCAATTACCGCAGCAATCAACCAGGCGATGCTATTGATCGAGGCGGCTTTTACTAAGGATCCAGTGGGTACTAATTGTGCTAAGAATGCATTAAATGCAGCACCTGAGTAGGCACGCACGGCCCCGGTACCTGCTATTAAAAAATAAATAGTCCACGCGGCTATATTGTTGGAATATTGCTTAGTGTACCAATCAGAAGTTGCCACCGTTAGCCCGGCCATCAAAACTAAATACAACCCCATGCAAGTGATAAGCAGTTTTCGTTTATCACTTCTGTCTACCCTTACCCCTGCAGGCAGGGCTAGTGCAATGGCGGGGATCACTTCGGATAATCCAAGTATCCCCAAGGCTAGTTTACTTCCGGTAATCTGGTAAAGGCGCCATCCTAAGAGCACGGGCGTCATGCGTAACCCGGCAATGAATAAAATACGGGCTACAATATAGGTGGTAAACTCAGTGTTTATTGCAAACTGAGATAAGAACGGTATTTGATACCAACGCTTCATGAGAGTTCAATATAATGTACCCCGGGCTCGTATGTTTTGTCAAGCGCATTAATCAGCGATTGCAAATGAGCGTCATTATAAAGAAAGTCTGCGTTACTAACATCCACAAAAAGTGTGCGGGAGGTTTGCTGACGAAGGTAATTTGTGTAGGTGTCTTGTAGCTGATGCAAATAATTATTGGAAATGTTTTGTTCGTAGGCTCGATTTCTCTTTTTAATATTTTCTTGCAACTTTTCAACAGGCGCATGCAAGTATACCAGTAAATCAGGTTGAATAAGTTGTTGGTGGAGGATGTTAAAAAGCTGCTGATAAAGTCGATATTCATCGGCAGGCAAGGTTACTTTGGCAAACAACAGACATTTAGTGAATAAATAATCTGAAATGGTGACTTGTTGAAAGAGGTCTTGTTGTTGGCGCAATTCTTTTAGTTGTTTGTATCGTTCTGCCATGAAAAAAAGCTCTACGGGGAATGCATACTGATCTGGGTTCTCATAAAATTTGGGCAGGAAGGGGTTGTCGGCAAATTCTTCCAGGATCAAACGCGCTTTATAATGCCTGCTTAGTAGTTGAGCAAGGGTAGTTTTACCAGCTCCGATATTCCCTTCTATGGCTATAAATTGGTACTTCATTAATTGCCTGCAATTTAATTCAATTGCAACACTGTTCCCATGTCTTGGCAAGCAGAGAGAAGTTGGCTGATGGTTTTTCCTGTGATTGGATCTAAGTAGCTTGCCGCTATTTCCTCAAGAGGGATTAAAGCAAAACGACGATTTTGCACTGCTGGGTGCGGAACTTGTACCAAGGGAGTGTTTATCACCTTGTTGCCAAAGAAAAGAATATCGATATCAATAATTCTGGGCCCATATTTTAGGGTACGTATTCTGCCCATTCCCTCCTCTATGCAAAGTAACAGCTCCATTAAAGAGGAAGGACTCAGCGGTGTTTCAATTAATAATGCCTGGTTGATATAGTCGGGCTGTTCCAAAGGTCCCCAGGGGCTGGTTTGATAAAACTTGGAAAAAACAACCAGCTTTCCTGCTTTTTCATTGATTAGTTGAGCCGCTTTATTAAGGTTTTCAATTCGATCTCCAAGATTAGAACCGGTGAGTAAATAGACAAGATTCATGATCATCAAATATCCTTAAAATTGAAATACATTTGTTGCCATGGTTTCAAAAGGTCCTGTTGCGTATAGCCAATCGCGCGCCATGCTGGCTATAATAAAAGCAAGTTTTCAGGCGATAATGGCAAATCCAAGTGCGGTAGTATTTAGTGTTGTATTGCCTGTTTTATTTGTTATCTTTTAACCAGACGATTCATACGCTGGGAATAACTACATACCCATGAAACGGTTCATATCCTTGATGGTGTTGAGTGTGGGGGCACTATTTTTATTAGTTACGCTTATTTCCTCCTTTTTCCCCAACCATGTGCGCGTTTCAAGAGCAATTGACATTCAGTGCCAACCTGAAGTAGTAAAAAGTATGTTGGCGCAAACCACTTATTGGAAAACGGTGCTGCCTGAAGGCACTTTATTTAGCATTCAGGAACATACGGATAGTTCAGGCCATATTCGCATTAACAATAATGCTGCCATACAGATGGCTACAGGCTATCAAGTGTTTTCCATTGTCAATGGGCCTGTTTGCTCTGTTCAGCGCTACTATGATATTTATTTTGATTGGTACCCTTGGGAGAAATTTTCCAGCTTATTGGTGGAGACTAAGTTTGGTCTTGTTTTAGAGAAGGAATTAGCGCAGCTGAAAATCAAGACTACACAATAGGTTGCAGGGTGTTTGCTAACTGGATCACCGAGATTCTCTTAGTAGTTGGAGATTTCTTCTTATCCCACTAAAACCTGTCCTTTTTAAAGGTGAATTGCTAAATACCTCTTTGAAGGTTTTTTCCGTCATTTCCTCCCATTCAGCAGTGTTGAGTTGTAAAATCGCTGGAATGGGTTTGAATGCGATGGTTGCATGAGGTTTGCGGAAACGATTCCAAGGACAAACATCCTGACAGGTATCACAACCAAACAACCATCCCTCCATATGTCCTTTTTCTAAGGAGGGTCTTAGATGAGCCTTTAGTTCAATTGTATAATAGGAAATGCAACTACTGCCATCAATTACTTTTCCAGGTAATATGGCTGAGGTAGGACAGGCGTCTATGCAACGAGTGCAGGATCCGCAAAAGTCTTTTGTAAAGGGATTGTCCGGCGTAAGCGTTAAATCGGTGATCAGGGTAGCAATAAAATAAAAAGAACCCGCTTTTTTATGAATCAGATTTCCATTTTTCCCTACCCAGCCTAAGCCAGCTTCTCTTGCCCATGCACGCTCAAGTATGGGTGCAGAATCCACAAACCCTCTTCCATCAATGGCGCCAATTTTTTCTTTAAGCTCGGCTAACAACGCATGCAATTTTTCCTTTATAACTAGATGGTAATCTTTACCGAATGCATATTTTGAAATGCGGGGGGCTGAAACAGCCTGTTCCTGATTGGGGTAGTAATTCAGGAGTAGTGTAATTACTGAGCGAGCTCCGGGGACTAGTCGGGTTGGGTCTACACGGAGGTCAAAATAATTTTCCATGTAATGCATTTCTCCCTGCATTCCTTTTTGAAGCCAGTTGGTAAGCCGGCGTTCATCCTCTTCTAATCTCCTTGCTTGCGCAATTCCACAAAAATCAAATCCAAATTGACTGGCGGCTTTTTTTACGATAGTGGTATGTTGCTCGACTAAACTCACGAAGGATTTTCTGCACAATTTTTAGCTAGTTGCCTGTTGATGATATCCAGCAGTTCTTGGTGAAGCATATCCTTTTCTTCACTTATTTTTTCTTTGATAATGGCCACGTAGAGGTATCTGCGACAAAGATCTATGGCAATCCAGCTCCCGGCCCTGCTTGAGGCTACCAGGGTCTGTGCTCCTTCAGCGGGTGTGCCCAACGCCCACGCGCCCAGGGCATAACCATATTTTTGAAATAATAAGGGGGCATTTTGTGTTGGTGCAGCACCAAATTGCAGTTGCATTAACTGATCCATTGCATCAGTAGTGAGGAAACTGCGCTGTGGCAGCTGCCCTTTGTTTAACAAAAATTGTAAAAACCGAATTAAATCCTCACCGGTGGATACCGCACCAGCTGCTGGATCCAAGGGACCTCCCGAGAGATTGGTAAAATTGGTTCTTCGCATTCCTAATGGCGTCAACACTTTTGTTCGAATCAACAGGTCAAACTTTTTTTTGCAAACTACTTCAGCTACTCTGCCAGCTATTTTGCACCCGAGTTCGCCATACAAAAAAAGTTCTCCGGGTTTTGCTACTATGGGTCTTGTGGCCAGTTGTTCCACTTCTTCCTGTAGTGAAATAAATTTTGTACGATGACCTATTCGTAATCCATTTTTATCTTCTAAGCCAGTGCCCTGGCTTAAGCAGTGCCGAATAGTGATATAGCCCTTGAAGTATTTTTCGAACGTGGGTAAATACATGGCTACAGGATCATCAAGCGATAGCTTTCCCTCTTCGGCTAATTTTACCAACAAAGTGGCAGTCAGCCACTGGCTGATAGCTCCAATTGGAATTGGAGTTTTGGCATTGAAAACTTTGTTATCCTTTTGTAATAATATACTGTCTGCAGAGGCTATTGTTACCAGATAGTTTTCTCCCCAGTATCGTCGATTTGATTCAACTTTTGCGACAACAGATGCCCAATTGGGTTGACCATATCCGGTGATTTGCAGCTGTAATAATAGCAGGCTTAGAAGAAATACACTGACTTTCATGCAGATTTTTGTTGAATGCTATGACAAAGTTACTCTTCTTGTACTGTAATTTAAGATCTGAATGATTTTTGATGCGCATATGTTATATAAGCGTGAACAGTGTCGCTTATGGAACTAAATAATCTACTATGAATCTTGGAAATTACACTATCAAGGCTGCCGAAATAATTCAGCAAGCACAACAATTGGCATTTAATGCGCAATCGCCTGCTATCGAACCATCCCACATTTTGAAGGCATTGATAGAGGCAACCGATACACCCGTTGAGTATCTACTAAAGAAAAACAATGTCACCACTACTATTGTGGCCACTAAAGCAGAGGAGTTATTGGCTGCCTTACCTCGGGTAAAAGGAGAGGCAGCTCAACAATTAAGCAGGGAGGCTAACACTTTATTGCTTCGGGTGGGTGCTTGCCTAAGCGTTTTTAATGATCAATTTGTTACTCCAGAACACTTGTTGCTTGCATTAGTTCAAGGTGATGATGCGGTTGGAAAGCTTTTGAAAAACGCAGGATTAACCGAATCGGGCCTTATTGCAGCCATAAAAGAGTTGCGAAAAGGTGAGAAGATCACTTCATCCACACAGTCGCAGCAATACAATGCCTTGTCCAAGTATGCAAAAAACTTAAATGATCTGGCTCGGCAGGGAAAATTAGACCCGGTGATTGGACGCGATGAGGAGATCAGAAGAACATTACATATACTGTCTCGTCGCACCAAGAACAATCCCATCCTGGTGGGTGAACCAGGCGTTGGAAAAACTGCTATTGCAGAGGGGATCGCTCATCGTATAATCAATGGGGATGTGCCCGAAAACTTGAAAACAAAAGTCATTTACGCGCTGGATATGGGCTTGTTGATTGCAGGGGCCAAGTACAAAGGAGAATTTGAGGAAAGATTGAAGGCGGTGGTAAAAGAAGTGAGCGATTCGAATGGAGACATTATCTTATTTATTGACGAGATACACACCCTGATAGGGGCTGGTGGAGGAGAGGGTGCTATGGATGCGGCTAATATTCTAAAGCCTGCTCTTTCTCGTGGAGAACTTCGCGCCGTGGGCGCTACCACGCTCAATGAGTATCAAAAATATTTTGAGAAAGATAAAGCATTGGAACGGAGGTTTCAGAAAGTATTTATTGAAGAACCCAATGCAGAAGATGCCGTTTCTATATTGCGTGGTTTGAAAGATCGTTATGAAACACACCACCATGTTCGAATAAAAGATGAAGCTATTGCTGCTGCCGTCGAATTATCTCATCGGTACATTACCGACCGGTTTCTACCGGATAAAGCTATCGACCTGATTGATGAAAGTGCTGCTAAGCTGCGTTTAGAGATGAATTCCATGCCTGAAGAGTTAGATTCTTTGGAGCGTCAAATTCGACAACTTGAAATAGAAAGAGAGGCCATCAAACGAGAAAACGATGAACCCAAGTTGCAGGAGTTGAATACCGATATAGCTAACCTGGCCGTGCAGCGGGATACTTTAAAAGCAAAGTGGGTGGCGGAGAAAGAATTGGTAGATCAACTACAGAAAGCAAAACTTTCAATCGAGCAACTAAAGTTGGAAGCAGAGCAAGCTGAGCGTGAGGGAAATTATGGCAAAGTAGCCGAGATCCGATATGGTAAGATAAAGGAACAGGAAAATTTGGTAGCCTCTCTGAGTAATCAATTATCCCAAGAGTCAGAACAGCGCTTACTAAAAGAAGAAGTGGATGCGGAAGATATTGCAGAGGCCGTTGCTAAAGCAACGGGGATACCTGTTTCAAAAATGCTGCAATCTGAAAAAGAGCGGTTACTTTTTCTGGAGGATCATTTGCATGAAAGAGTGGTGGGGCAAGAGGAGGCTGTTATTGCTGTTTCTGATGCTATTCGTAGAAGTCGTACCGGCTTGCAAGATCCAAAAAGACCTATTGGTTCCTTTATTTTCTTAGGAACAACGGGGGTGGGTAAAACTGAATTAGCCAAGGCAATTGCTCATTTCTTATTCGATGATGAAACCATGCTGACCAGGATTGACATGAGTGAGTACCAAGAGAAGCATTCGGTAAGCAGATTAGTAGGGGCGCCTCCTGGCTATGTGGGGTACGAAGAAGGAGGCCAACTGACTGAGGCCATAAGACGCAAACCCTATAGTGTGGTATTGCTTGATGAAATTGAAAAAGCGCACCCTGATGTATGGAATATCTTGCTGCAAGTACTTGATGAAGGTCGCCTGACCGATAATAAGGGAAGGGTTGTTAATTTCAGGAACACTGTTGTAATCATGACCAGTAATTTGGGTAGTGAGTTGATCATGGATGCATTTGAAGGAGTGACAGAAAAAACACTTTCATCGGCAACTGAACGAGCAAAAGGACAGGTGATGCAATTACTTAGAAGTACAGTGAGGCCTGAGTTTTTGAATCGAGTAGATGAGATCATTTTGTTTCAGCCGCTTCTCCCTAAGGATCTGGTTGGGATATTGGAGATCCAGCTAAATGGATTAAAACAATTATTGGCTAAAACTGGAATAGAGCTTCGGTTTAGCAACTATGCCTTGCAATACCTTGCTGAACAAGGGCATGATATTCAAATGGGCGCAAGACCGCTAAAAAGGCTGATACAGAAAGAAATAGTCAATTCGCTCAGTAAAAAAATTGTGGCGGGCAAAATTGAAAAAGGAAAACCCATATTAGTGGATGCTTTTGACAATACTTTGGTCTTTAGGTATGCGTAAATGTTTCAATAATTTTTAAAAGAACATTATCTAATTAATTGATATTAAGTTAGTTATATAATTATTGTTAAAAAATAAAAATGGCTGTAGGCCTGAGGGTAAAATATCCTACCTTCAGCCGGTTGGCTATTCATATTAATAGTATAAGCGTCAACGCATTGGGCCAATTCTTGCTATACTTTTTGTAGGGCAGAATCGGGTCTTTAAAATAAAAGAATATGGCTTTCAAAAAAGAAGATATTGTTATTATTGAACCTCGTGAAGTGTTTGTTGGGAAAAAGGATGCGCCTGTTACCTTAATGGAATTTGGGGAATATGAGAATGAGGAATGCGCAAAGGTGAATGAAATAGTAAAACAACTTTTGGAAGAGTTTGAGGGTAAGATCAACTTTCAATTTCGTCATTTTCCACTAACCCTAATTCACCAACGTAGTCTAAAGGCCAGCGAGTCAGCCATTGCAGCTGCTCAAGAGGGTAAGTTTTGGGAAATGCATAACGTGTTATTCAATAACAGAAGAAATCTGGGTACTACTAGTTTGAAGCTTTACAGCAAGGAAGCAGGTGTCAAGAATAAAAAATTCTTAGATGATTTAGTAAATGGCGTCTATGGTTGGCAAGTGCAAGATGATATAAAAGAGGGGCACAACCGAGGAGTAAAGGAATTGCCTGCTTTTTTTATTAATGATACTCCATTTAGTGGTAAACCAACATTTGCTAATCTAAGCACGGCAATAAAGAGTGCCTTGCGTAGAACAAAATCAAAGACGCCAACTAAAAAAGCAAAGGTCTCTGCGCCAGCTAATAAACCTGCCCCCCGACAGAAGCAAAGAGCCTAAGGTCTCATGATTACAAGATTGCAGGATTTTTCACGTCCCTACTTTATCGGCGTTGCTGGTAGCGGTATGAGCGCTGTAGCACAATACCTTAAAGGTATTGGTATGCAAGTAGCAGGCAGTGATCGGCAATTCAATGCTGGCTGCGGACAAGCCGTTCGGTCTCAATTAGAGAAAGAAGGTATTCGATGTTTTCCTCAAGATGGTTCGGGCATTGACAACACCATTGATCTGGTAGTGGTTTCGACCGCCATTGAATCTTCTGTTTCGGAAGTAAAAATTGCACAGGAAAGAGGAATTCCCATTATTCACCGGGCCTCACTACTTGCGATTATTGCTGCAAGCAAAAAAACAATTGCGGTGGCAGGCACCAGCGGAAAAAGCACTACTGCTGCCATGTTATTTGATATATTGGAACAGGCCGGATTTGCGCCCAGCATTATTAGTGGTGCAGGTTTAACACGTATTATACAGCAGGGAAAACTGGGAAACGCTGTGGTGGGAAAAGGAGTATGGCTGGTGATCGAAGCCGATGAAAGTGATGGATCAATTGTGCAATATCACCCTGAAATAGGACTATTATTAAATATCGACAAGGACCATGACGAGGTCGATACCTTACTTGGTCTATTCAAGCAATTTTGCTCTCAAAGCAAGCATTTTGTAATTAATCAAACAAACCCCCTGGCAGCTACATTATCCGTTGATCGTGCAAAGGATTTTAAAGTGGAACAAGCCTGCGCCGAAACTTCTGATGTGGGATATATAGCAAAGGGATTTTCACAAAAGGGACTACAAATTCAATTTGAGATCAATGGAGAGCAATTTGAGTTAGAACAGGTTGGAAAACACAGTATGGAGAATGCGTTGGCTGCAGCGGCAGTGGCGCATCAAATAGGGATCTCACTAGCTACGGCAGCGCTGGCCTTAAAAAAATATCAAGGCATTTACAGAAGGCATCAGATCCTCGGGCAAAAAAATGGAGTCTGGGTGATTGATGATTATGCACATAATCCAGCAAAATGTGCGGCTGCCATCACGGCTTGTCAGCCTATTGCTTCAAAAGTTGTTGCTTGGTTTCAACCCCATGGATACAAGCCAACTCGATTTTTACGACATGATTTTGTGCAGGCCATTGCTGCTTCTCTGCGTGCAAAAGATGAGATCTGGATGAGTGAAATCTACTATGCCGGTGGTACAGCAGTAAAAGACATTTCTGCAGCGGATTTGGTAGCTGATTTAAAGGCTTTAGGGGTGGAGGCAAATTTTGTGGAAGATCGAAATTCATTTTTATCAGCGGTCAGGGCTTCACTGCAACCCGATTGCGTATTATTATTGATGGGAGCCCGAGATCCCTCGCTTGAGCAATTTGCCAAAGAACTCTTTAGCCAGTTATAGGGAAACAGCTGTTTTGTGGCTGAGGGCAGTAAGTAAAACTCCCCCCAAAACTGTAGTGCAACTATAACCAATTGCATAGGCCAAGTTCCCGGTTTTAATAAAGTAGAATGTTTCTTGCGAAAGTGCTGAGTGGGTGGTGACCCCTCCCCCAATGACGGGTTAAGTTCTCTGCCCACATAGTAGCGTAAAACGGAACCCATACCCCCACCCAAAAAAACAAACAGGGTAGAGTAGTTCATGGTTTATTCGATGAAGTAGGGTGAATGTATAAATAACTCAAGTCCACAACCCATTTTTCGATCTTTTTGATAATCCGCAAGGTATCCTGGTCATTCTTAAAAGAGTTAGAAAAGATAAACAGCGAAGTTGAATCGTTCTGGGCTTGAATTTCATGAATGATGATAGAAGAGCTTCTATAGCTGTCTTTATCGTCCTGTGTCAATTTCTCGTACCCTCTTGCCGCTATATTCAGGTAACTTAAATTCAGTGAGTCTTGCAATAAATATTCCTTGGCAATATCAAATTTTCCATCAAGGGCTGCTCTCAAAAAATTACGAGCAGCATCAATTTCGTTGGAGGCGGTTAGGGATGATTTTTCTTTTTGCTGACAAGCTGTGCTAAGGGTAAGCAAAAAAAACAACGTGAGTAGTTGCTGCATGAATAAGCGCTATTTGGGGTTTTCTCGTTCCTGTTCGTGGTTGTAAGCGCGAAGGATATGTTTAACTAATCGATGACGAACAACGTCTTCTTCGTTCAATTCAATGTGTCCAATTCCGTCAATGTTATTTAAGATGCGTACAGCCGTATGAAGACCACTGCGTTGGTTACGCGGAAGGTCCACCTGTGTTATGTCTCCGGTGATGATAGCCTTTGCATTGGCCCCTATCCGGGTAAGGAACATTTTCAATTGTAAGTCAGTGGCATTTTGTGACTCATCCAAAATAATAAACGCATTGTCAAGAGTTCGTCCCCTCATATAGGCCAGTGGAGCAATTTCGATGGTGCGGGTGGTCATATAATAACCAAGTTTATCGGCAGGTATCATGTCATCTAATGCGTCATAAAGTGGTCGTAAGTAGGGATCAATCTTTTCTTTCAAATCTCCGGGTAAAAAACCAAGACTTTCTCCGGCTTCAACAGCAGGTCGGGTAAGGATAATTTTCTTTACTTGTTTGTTCTTAAGCGCCCGAACTGCTAAAGCTACCGCTGTATAAGTTTTGCCCGTTCCGGCTGGGCCAATGGCAAATACTATATCGTTACGATCAGTTTCTTGAACTAATTTTTTTTGATTGACTGTTCGAGCACGAACTGATTTTCCGTTAGGGCCAAATACAAGTACTTCCGATGGATTTTTCTCCTGGAAATTGTCAATTATTTCGGCATCATCCCCGCCCAGCACTTGTTCAAAATATTGCTGACTCATATGTCCATTACGCTCCAGGTAAGAGACAATAAGTGAAATTTTATCACATGCCGGTTCTATTTGCTCGGGAGCGCCACTCAGTTTTAACTGTGTGCCACGAGAAAGGATTTTTAGCAGTGGGAATTTCTTTTTAAGAAGATCAAGTTTTCCGTTGTTGACTCCGAAAAATTCAATCGGATTAACGGTTTCGAGGTTGATGATGGCTTCTGTCAAATCGTACGATTTAATCCAATATTAACATGGATAGGGAGCAATTCCAATAATTACTTATCAACAGTTGTGAACATATAATGCCTCAATCAAGGGTGGCTGGTTTTTGTCGGGGATAAGCAGATAAGCCCCCTCATCGGAGTTAAAGGAAAAAGCTTTTGAAGCAAAAACAATCGACATTGTTTTTTTCAGATGGTGTAAAGAAGACCAGACCTTGTGTAGTCAAATTGTGCCTGCAATAGCCTATGCAATGGGGAAACATTTTATTACGTAGTTCCGCTATGCATGGAAAATAAATCTCGGCCATTTTGGCCAGGAATCCGCTACCTTGTTTTTTACATAGGCTTTATTATTTGATCCGACCGATTTGAATTTTACTAGGGGGGAAGAAGAATAAAAGGGGAATGCTAGCGCCAAGACTTGATTGCTGCTTTTAAGAAAGGCCAGGTAGGTAAGGATGAGATGATTTGTAACTCTTGCAGGAGATTAGTTTCATTATCCAAAAACTGGAATACGCGATGTGCGGGATTTTTTTCAAAAAGTGTGGCAAAGACCTGATCGCCAGGGCAATAATTAGATGCTAAAACTTGCAGGAGTACGCGATCATAAAAATGGAATCGTTCCGCGTCGCCTCGTAATTGTGTAAGGGTTGGTTTAAGCTGGGACCAATCGGAATTGTTTTGCAATAATGTGGTTAGCTGCGCAGATCTTTTTTGAATGAACTGAAAGGTGTAGCCGCTCGAACCTTTGGTTTGTCCACCTGCCGTTCCAATATTGAAAGCACCATTGTTATACCAGGGGAATCGCTGGGTGGTCATGGGAATAATCCCAAATTCCTCCTCGATTATTTTGTAGTTAGTGACGCCAAGAAATTTCCCAATGTAATATGCTATACCTTGGTTGTACTGCTCCGGCGTTAATAGTGAAGCGGTAAATAGCGTGTACTCAAAAAGGGCCCTGTTATTTGATAGGGGTAATACATAGATAAAGGTGGTACCTGCCTCATGGCTCACCCTAAAGTCCATTAATGTGGCGCGGTTGGGATCAAAATTGAATTGATCGGACTCTGCTACAATGCCTTTAAAATGCTGTAGTAAACTAACGATGCCCGGCTGTTTTTTTCCCAGATCGGGAGGTATGGAATTGAAGAGTAAGTCGGTTTTTACCCCGATTTTTCCCGTTTTTTTCCCGGTGAGATGGAGTATTTCACCCTGCGAATCCGGTTTTTCACCACCCCAACCCGCTATTTCATCCTGCAAAAAGTCCACTTGGCCGCTGGCATGCAGAACCTGAAGGCAGTATTCATAAAAATCAATCCCCCGAATCATTTTGTAGCGGTAACGGCCCATGTCAAGGCTGCCAGAGAACCCAGACTGTTTAAAGTCCAGCGAAGTCCACTCATGATGCACTATGTTTTCAAAATAACCAGAGCCCTTTTCCCAAAAACACCAGGTTCGGTCGTTTGATTTTTTATCCAAAGGGTCAATGATTAAAAATCGTTTGCCATTACAAGCCCCCGATTCAATGAGTCTTGTGAGCAAACTAAGTGTAGCGCAACCCCCTCCTAAAAAAACCAGGTCATAACGGGGCTGGGGCATGCAGAAAAATTAATAGATTAATCTTGTTGTGGAGCGTAGGCCACTCTTGAATTTCCGGCCATGAGTTTTTTATCGCGGCGGATTTTGTCCCAATAGATTTTGTGGACATAGAGCATCCCAAAACTTTCACCGTCTTCCTTGCCTAAATGTTTGTGGTGCATTTTATGTGCCCAACGGATGGCTCGTACATAGGTGCTATTACTACGGGTGAACCATTTAAAACGCTGGTGAATAATTACATCATGCACCATAAAATAAGCAAAGCCGTAGGCCATGATTCCAAAACCAATCGCTTGCATCCACCAAACACCATCGTAAGTGCCAAATCCAATGAGTAGCATACTGGGCACTGCAAAAATTACAAAAAAGGCATCGTTCTTTTCAAAAAAACAAGGTTCTACCTGATGATGATCGCGGTGCAGGACCCACAAAAAACCATGCATCACATATCTATGCGTGCACCAAGTTATCCCCTCCATCAACAAGAAGGTTCCGAGCAAAACAGCTATGTAAAAAAGTACTTCCATACGATGCAAAAGTAACAACAAACAGCAGATTTAGTTGGCAGTATTCGTTAGTTGCTGCTCCTGTTTCCAACTTTTAAGTCGAGGAAAAGCAATTTTGAACCAAGCAGTGTATCGATCAGGTCGGGTGTTTAATTGATTTTCGATTTGATCCAAGGGAAGAAAACAATAATCCATCACTTCTTGTGGATTCACGGCCAGCTCTCCTTCGTATTGTCCAACAAATACATGATCAAACTCGTGCTCCGTTAAACCATTGTCAAACTCGGCGCGGTAATAAAAATCAAACGCTTTGCTCAAAGAAGTAGTCAATCCCAATTCTTCCCGTAAACGTCTACTAGCCGCCCTTAAATTGTCCTCTTCAGGAAAAGGATGACTACAACAAGCATTGGTCCAGAGGCCTCCACTATGATATTTAGAAAGCGCCCGCTGTTGTAATAACATTCGCCCTTGGACATCAAAAATAAATACGCTAAACGCGCGGTGGAGTAACCCCTGTCGGTGAGCTTCCATTTTTTCACAGGTGCCGATTGGATTGTCCTGTTCATCGACCAGTATTAACTGATCTGTTATAGCTGCCGTGGAAACCATTAGACCAGACGCAATTGATTTTTAACGCCAGCCCGAAAAACGATATACGCTTTTTGGATATTGGGAATACGAACGCGTGCCTGTAAAACCGAAGCCGGCTCCAAGCCACGAATCTTTTTAAACAGCGATAGATAGTATTTATACGCTACATAGACCCCAAAGCGGGCTTTGAGAGGTAGCTCTTGAATTCCTTTGAAAGCCGCACGAAAATCCTCCTCGATATCATTTTCAATAGCCCGTTTATCAGCCTGTGTGAAATTAGAAAAGTCACATCCCGGAAAATAAACCCGGGAAAGCCTCTGAAAATCGGCGCGGATATCGCGTAAAAAATTCACCTTTTGAAACGCCGCTCCCAGTGCACGGGCCGGTGCTGCTAACTGCGCATAACGCGTTTTATCACCCTCACAAAAAACATATAGACACAAGAGCCCCACCACCTCGGCAGAACCATAGATATATTCCTGATAGCCTCGTTCATCGTAATTGGTGCGGGACAGATCCATTTCCATACTATGAAAAAACGCATCCACCAGCGCCAGATCAATGCCGAATTGATTCACCGTCCTTTGAAAACTATGTAAAATGGGATTGAGACTTATCCCCTGTTCAATAGCCGCATAAGTCTCACTTTTAAAATCAGCCAGCAACTGCGCCTTGTTATGTTCATGAAAAGTATCCACAATCTCATCGGCCAGTCGGACAAAACCGTAAATATTGCAAATGGGCACGCGGAGATCCTCATGTAATAAACGAATAGCCGAAGCAAACGAAGTGCTGTATCGCCGGGTAAACACCGCACTACACTGTTCACTGGATTTGTGAAAGAGGTCAATCATGCCGCAAGTTAGGATTTTTGCGGGAAAGACCCGATAACCTGTTTAGCCACCACCTGTCCGCTGATCAGCGAAGGCGGGACGCCCGGTCCCGGAACCGTTAACTGTCCGGTGTAAAAAAGATTGGCTAATTTTTTACTTCTGCATGCCGGACGGAATAATGCCGTTTGCCACAGTGTATTCGCCAGTCCGTAGGCATTGCCCTTAAAAGAATTATACTCATTGATAAAATCCTGGACCGCTACTGTTTTTGCATAGACCACCGACTCACGAACCGATTCTCCAATATGATGCTCCATCCTTGCCAGAATCATATCCAGATATTGCAACCGCAATTCTTCCGTATCCCCGGTTAACCCCGAAGCGATGGGAATTAACAACACCAAATTTTCATGACCCGGGGGAGCCACGGCTGTATCGGTAGCAGAAGGGATACTCACATAAAAAAGTGGTGTCGTGGGCCATTTAGGATCCTTATAGATCTCCTGCCCATGCACAGATAAAGGTTCGTCAAAAAATAAACAGTGATGAATAGGATTTTTTAGTTTTTTACTCAGTCCCACATAATAGAGTAGACAGGAAGGCGCCATCACGCGGGTGTCCCAGTATTTATCGGAGTACGAACGAAAGGCCGGTGGCAGGAGTTTTGTTTCAGTAAATACATAATCTGCTCCACTTACCACCACATCCGCGTAAAATGTATTAGTAGCTGTTTTAGCGCCTGTTATAATTGATTTTCCCTTGGGGGATAAACCAATTTCCAAAGACTGCACTGCTTCATTAAATTTGAAAGTCACTCCTAATTGCACTGCCAATTTATACATGGCATCCACCACGGCGTACATCCCTCCTTCTGGATACCAGGTTCCTCCTTTGATGTCGGCATAGTTCATGAGGCTATATAATGCAGGCGTTTCCTGTGGTAAAGCACCTAAGAACAACACGGGGAACTCCATCAATTGACGGAGCTTAGGATGTGTAAAGTGATGCGCAATATGTTTGCTAATAGAGGTAAGCAGTTGCAATTTGAGGGCGCCACTAATAGTCTCCCAATTCATGAACTCAGTAATGGAAAGGCCAGGTTTATGTACAAAGCGGCCCATGCCTACTTCGTATTTGATCTGTGCTTCTTTTAAAAATTGGTCGAGCTTGGCAGCGCTTCCGGGTTCTAACTCCTCAAACACTTTTTGCAAAGCCGTATAATCTGCAGGCATATCTGTAAACCCATCTTTCCAATACACCCGATACGAAGGATCTAAACGGGTGAGCTGATAATAATCAGAAACCTTTTTTCCAAATTCGGCAAAGTAGCTGTCAAACACCTCTGGCATCCAATAAAAACTAGGACCCCTGTCAAACACATACCCCTGGTCTTTTAATTGGGCCGCACGGCCACCGGGCCCAGCATTTTTTTCAAGGACCATTACGGTATAACCCGCTTTGGCTAAAAAGGAGGCAGCAGACAGACCGGCAAAACCCGATCCGATAACAAGGACAGTGGATTGAGGCACGGCCTAAAGTTAGGAATGTGTTGAACTGAAATATAAAAAGAGTAAGGTCAATGCAAAATCCTTATTGCTTTTTATGGGAGCTACTTTATTAAGTCAGGGGAACTTATGGGTGCAAGAGGTAACCACAGCGGTAAATGTGCAACCTGTCATGCGGAGGATGGGGTTGGAAATGCCGTAGGACCGGCAGAAATGCATTTGGCCAAACCTACCGGTGAGATTTGTTCAACTTTCATATATAATTTTTAATTGTTTGTATTGCAAATTGCGGAATTCGAATTTCTTGTTGAGTAATTCTTGTCACATTTGCTAATGACGGTTTTCGAGGTCAATCAAAAAACCGACTACACCATCCCTGCCTGTATCCCGGGGTCAGTTAGAAGACAGATAAGTTAATTTTTCTTTCTTGCTAAGACAAGCCTTAACTGTGCCGCTTGCTGAAAGAACAGGGCTTGTTTGGCCTCCAGGCTTTTGATAAATGGATTGTGGTCCAATTTACCCATAACCTGCTCCATTTCTTTTTCATTGGTATAGAGCATTTTTCGAAATGGATTATGATAATCTTTCTCTCTTGATTTTTTGATCTGGGACATGATCCAGGCCTCTGTTTCCTCCGCCTCATCCACTAAGGAAATTATTTTTTTGCGGCTCAGTCGATTGGGTCTGGTATCCGTTATCAGGAGCAGCACGGATAGGGCGTGCTCAATTCTGTCTGTTTGATATCGATTACTTTGTTTACGATACCAGTCATGAATTTGATCCCAGCTATCTATTTTACCGGTACAGATTTTTTTCATTAATTGATCGAGTGCTTGTGCTGGCAATAATTGCCCCCCCACATTGACCCAGGCTGCGGGTTGCTGTGGGACTTTTTGACAACGGGTTTTTACATATTGCATCCAATCGGTGCCTTTGGGTTTAATAGAAAACAACGCTTTCACGCAATAATAACGGATTAAACGATGATAGTTGCGATAGGCTGCATTCACTTTGGTCAGGCGCACAGGCCTACGACTGTTCTCTGCATCATTCAATAAAAGGGTAAGTTGTTCTACTATAGCAGGGTTGTTTTGTAACAATGCGCTGCCTATTGCTGTAAATGACTGATTATCTTTTAGGCGTTTCTTTTTTGCATAGGCTTGGCCAGTGCTGGAGGATAAAAGGGTGATCGCTTCTAACATTTCATTGATCGTGTCAGGTGCGAGGTAGTCATATTCCAAGTAGATCCTTTTATCTGTTCTTCCATCCCTTACTGCGTATTTTTCACTGTTGCGTGCTAACGCATAGAAATTGTATTCAAACCAATAGCCTGGCATGATCACCAGCTCATTTTTAGCTGTGTCGTTGCTGATCAATGAGAAAGGGAGTCTGTTATTTATTTCTGATTGAAAATCTCCTTTGGCAAGCATGCTGAAGGATGCAAAATAGGAGTTGTGTTTTAGGCTAACACATAAACCTGGCCAAAAACCACGGGAAGCAACCAGCTCTCCATCCGCTGCGCGCGAATTATGATTAGATCCTATGGTTGCGCCTGCAGCCAAATTGCTTTGTCCCTGAATTACAGCTGCGCATAGAAAAGAATTGTTATGATGCTGTTCGTGTCCTGGGAAAAGTAATGAGTTTAATACCTCGCAACAGGAAATAGTAGAGTTGTCTCCGAGATAGGAATTAATCAATCGGGCTCCATATTTTAATTGTGCGTTAGTGCCCATTACAAATCGGACGGCTTTTACCCCATAAAAAATCCGGCATCCATTTCCTACTATTCCATTTACCATTTCACATCCTTCCCCAATTTGTGTAGAGGCCTCTGCTGAGGAGAGAATCGTAATGTTCTTCAGTTTGTTAGCGCCCTTGATATAAGCATCGGTTCCAATCCAAGCATCTTTGATGATGGCACAATTTTTAATAACCGTACGATCTCCGATTTTTCCATAATAACCCCTTTCCCGATCAAACTTATTATCGGTAAATTCCTGTAGTTTTTCTAGTAGGCGGGTATTGTCTCTGTATTTTGACCAAATCCAAGCATCACCGGGCAGCATGCCACTAAAGGGTAAGACTTTCCTTCCTCCATTTTCATTTGCCAACTCCATCCATATCCTGACGGAAGGGTCCTCCCCAACTTTTACTATTCCATTTCCAAATTTTGCATGATCGGTACTGGATAGTTCCTTTATATTGACCAATATCACATTATTGCCCGTAATAATATGACTCATAAATCTAACCTGATCGATAACTGCATGGTCTCCAATATCACAACTAATGATGGTACTGTTATAAATGCCTACGGGCTTTCGTAAATCATTAAACTCGTGAATGAATGGCTCCAACTTGCCTATTCTTATTTTTCCAAAAAAGCTGCAGCGTTTGATAAGCTTTGGATCAAATGTGAATGCAACTTCAAGATTGTTCCAGTTGTCTGCGCTATTATTGTTGCGCACCAGTGTTTGAATCTCTTTTGCCCTTAGTTTACGGTACTGTGTTTTTGACCTATGTTGTCTATTGCGCAGATAGAATTCATCTTTTCCCTTGGGAATAAACGCGGGGTCAATAAATCCAAAGCCCATGGAAGAAAGGGGTTGTTTGTTGATTTTATTCATTGGGTATTAATGAGGGTTATTCCACCGTTACGGACTTGGCCAGGTTTCGTGGTTTATCAACATCGCATCCTCTTTCTACTCCTATATAATAGGCGAAAAGCTGTAGGGGAACAACGGTTAATAAGGGGGCCAGCATTTCGTCACAAACAGGTACTGTTATAACAGATTCGCTTAGGGTTACTGCCCTTTGATCTCCCTCCGATACCACGGCAATCACTTTACCTTTTCTTGCTTTAACCTCCTGCATATTGCTGATTACTTTCTCAAAATAGCTATCCTTGGTGGCTATAAACACTACCGGAAGTTGATCGTCAACCAATGCGATTGGCCCGTGCTTCATTTCTGCTGCGGGATAGCCCTCTGCATGGATATAAGAAACTTCCTTGAGCTTAAGTGCTCCTTCAAGTGCCACTGGAAAGTTAATGCCTCGGCCTAGGTATAAAAAGTCTCGAGTGTTAGCATATTTTTTTGCAATCGACTGAATAGTAGATGTGTTATTTAGTATTTGCTGCACTTTGCCTGGGATATCTTCCAGTTCAACCAATAAGCGGTTAATTCTATCACTTGAAAGGGTTCCTTTTAGCTGAGCAATTTTTAGGGCGATCATGCTCAAAACTGTTAATTGCGCAGTAAAAGCCTTGGTGGATGCTACGCCAATCTCTGGGCCAGCATGAGTATAAGCTCCGGCATGACTTATCCTTGCAATAGAGGATCCTACTACATTGACAACGCCAAGAATAATAGCCCCTTTAGCTTTGGCATTTTCAATGGCCACCAAGGTGTCAGCGGTTTCCCCACTTTGGGAAATGGCAATAATTACATCACCCGGTGTGATAATGGGATTTCTGTATCTAAACTCTGACGCATATTCCACTTCAACATTGGTACGGCAACACTCCTCAAAAAAATACTCCGCTGTAAGTCCGGCGTGCCAACTGGTTCCACAAGCAACCATAATAATCCTATTGGCATTGCAGATTTCCTTTGCGTATTGTTCTATGCCGCTAAGTGTAATTTTATTTTTCTGGGTATTTAACCGGCCACGTAAACAGTCATAAATAGTGTGGGGCTGTTCAAAAATCTCTTTGAGCATAAAGTGGTCAAATCCTCCCTTTTCAATAGCAGATAATTCAAGGTCCAACTTTTGCACATATGGGGTAAGTATTTCGTTACCCAAGTTCTTTAAGACTAATTTGTCAGGAGAAATAATGGCCAGTTCGTAGTCGTTGACATAGACCACATCTTTAGTAAACTCAAGCATAGGAGAGGCGTCGGAGCCAAGGAAGTGTTCGCCTTTGCCCACACCAATCACAAGCGGACTTCCTTTTCGTGCTGCCAGAATAGTATCTGGAGCGTCTTGATCAATCAGCAAAATTACATAGGCGCCTGTAACACGTTTTAATGCAATACGAACGGCCTCCTCCAGCGAGCAATGATTGTTTTCTTTGATTTCATCAATAAAATTGAGCAACACTTCTGTATCGGTGTCGCTTTTGAACAGATACCCTTTTTGGAGTAATTCCTGTTTTAGTTGGCTATAATTTTCAATGATACCGTTGTGTATCATGGCCAGCTTTCCGCTTGCCGAGAGATGTGGGTGTGCGTTTTTGTCGTTAGGTTCCCCATGCGTAGCCCAACGAGTGTGACCTATACCGGTGTGCCCGGCAAGGTCTTTCCCATCTATATTTTCTATAAGACGTTCAATCTTCCCCATGTTTTTGTAAACATGCAATCCCTTATTGTGCAAGGCAATTCCTGCACTGTCATATCCTCGATACTCTAATCTTTTTAGTCCCTTAATTACTACTGGAAAGGCATCTCGATAACCGGTGTAACCCACAATCCCGCACATAGATAGCTGTTTAGTGGTGCAAATATATTGATAGACTCAATAGGGCACGTTGATTGGTGCGCTAATTAAAAGGGGAACCCCATGTATGAGAAAAACTACTATCAAAGTAGGATGTCTTGAAGTAATAGATAAGCAGTGCCAAAATAAATAAGTAAACCTGTTACGTCTACCAGTGTTGCAATAAATGGCGTGGAGGAAGCAGCAGGATCTGCACCTAACCTTTTTAGTAGCAGGGGAAGCATGGATCCCATCAATGTTCCCCATAGTACAATACCAATCAAGGCCACTCCAATGGCCAAACCTACCTGGTAATAATGCTGACCAAAGAGTGAGAGAAACTGATGTCCGCAAATCACTATTCCAAAGCCTATTAATCCCAATGTAAGGCCCATGAACAGGCCAGATTGAATTTCTCTCCGTGCAATTTTCCACCAATCCTTAACGGTAATCTCGCCCAGCGCCATTGCCTGAATAATCAGCGTTGCCGCTTGAGAACCGCTATTTCCCCCACTAGAAATGATCAGGGGAATGAACGCGGATAGCACCAACACATGCTCCAATGTTTTTTGAAAACCAGACATTGCTGCAATAGTTAGTGTTTCACCGATAAAAAGGATCAACAACCATATAATTCTCTTTTTGTACAATTTTAAAAGTGGAATATCCAAATACGGTTCTTCGAGGGCTTCCGTACCTCCCATTTTTTGCATGTCTTCGCTAAATTCTTCCCCAGCCACCCAAAGAATATCATCAATGGTTACGATGCCTAATAATTTATTGCTCTGGCTTACCACGGGTAATGCCACTCTGTTATTCATCTTGAATGCCTCACTAGCTGTTTCCTGGTCATCTTCCGGGTGAAGGGCAATGAACCTGCCATCAATAATTTCCTCTACTTTTTTATGGGGAGCACTCAGTATAATGTCACTAATACGAATATCATCGATGAGTTCCCCATCTCCATTTATAACATAGATCACGTTAATGGTCTCACTGTTCTTCCCATACTTGCGTATGGTTGTAAGGACTTCCTCTACTGTATCACTCGCATAAACATATACATAGTCAGGTGTCATTAACCTGCCGATACTATTTTCCGGGTACCCCAAAAGGGATAAAGTAACTTTTCTTTCTTCCGGCTCAAGCAATTTGATTAATTCTCTTACCACATTGCTGTGCAATTCTTCCAAAAAGTCAGTTCGGTCGTCGGCAGAAAGCTCATTGAGCAATACTGCGGTAGTGTTGGCAGGTAATTTTTTGATAATACTCTTTTGGCTCGAAAGATCCAGGATCTTAAAAACACTGGCAGCCCGGTGAGTGGATATACTGGCAATAATTGTTGCATCTTCCTCTGGGTTGCGTTCCACTAATTTTGCAACCTCGCTGATGTTTTGGTTGTCCAGGAAAACACGCAGCCTTGCTACATCCTTTTCAGCCAACATTGTCTCAAATTCAGCTGCTAACACTGCTTGTGATTGCTCCATGGACATCTGTGCAAAAGTACAAAGGAAAATGCGTAGTTCGTAGTTAACAAATTTACCATGCTGTTACCTTGCCTCTTTATGTTGTTCATCAACTATCATGGGGATTTTGACAATCTATCACCCCTGTGGTTTTCTGTTGATGCTCAATAAAAAAACCCCGCTCGCTGGCGGGGTTACTATTCAATATAATTTATTAGAATCTTATTTGTGCTCTCAGCTCGCCCATTGGAAATGCTGCGGTGCGAATACTAACATAATAAACTCCGTTTAGCAAGTTATCCTCTGTGATAAGCACGCCATCAACAAATAAACGACCACTGTAGGTTCCGCAACTTGTATTGGACACTGTAGCACACATGGTGATGCCTGACAAAGAAAAAATTTGTATGGGGTTAGCAGGGTAGCCAGCCGGTGCCATACCATGAATGGACATGCCAGGAATTGGAACTGTGGCAACAGGGCCGCTCAATCCAGACCAACGGATGGTATAGGATAATAATTTAGTGGCTTTGTTGTAGTGAATATTCATTGCACCCAATGCACTGGTTGGGCTTGGAGGAAAATTTTGAGCTCCTGTTAGAGGAATATCTAGGCGACTGTACTCTTTTTTAACAAAAAGATCGTCATCACGATTGCAGGCTCCCAAGGATAGCAAAAGGGTAGCAGCAAATAAAAAGCGAGCAGTAGTTTGGATCAGTTTCATTGAAACATATTTTGGTAAAAGTAATACAATTTTTTAATTGGCCCCATTTTTGGGGATTTGGTTCAGGGGTTGGGGAAAACTAGCCCAATTTCTTTTTTAGGGCCAGTAATTTTAACAGGGCATCAAGGGGGCTTAGCTGCTCAATATCAATTTCTTCAAGTTCCTTTTTGATTTCCATAAGGGAGGCATCTTCATTTCCAAAAATGGACAATTGTAGTTGAGGGGGGGGGCCTTTTTTGGACGTTTTTTGAGATTTATGGTTTGGGGCTGGAGTCCCCGATTCAAGCTCTATCAGTTTCTTAGCAGCTTGTTCTAATAAAGGAGCAGGCATACCCGCCATTCGTGCCACATGCAGACCAAAGCTGTGCAGGGAGCCGCCCGGGGAAAGTTTACGCAAAAAAATCACCTTATTTCCTGACTCCTCGTACGTGATATGAAAATTCCTAACTCGTCTATACTTTTCTTCCAACTCATTAAGTTCATGGTAATGTGTGGCAAAAAGTGTTTTTGGTTTTGCTGGTGACTCATGTAAATAGACTGCAATACTCCAGGCAATAGAAACGCCATCGTAAGTGGAGGTGCCTCTGCCTATTTCGTCCAAAATAATTAAACTTTTTTCGCTGATGTTATTAATGATAGAGGCGGTTTCATTCATTTCAACCATGAAAGTAGATTCTCCCCCAGCCAAATTATCAGCAGCTCCTACACGGGTAAATATTTTATCAGTGAGGGGTACCCTGGCCTGTTTGGCTGGCACATAATGCCCCATATGGGTCAGCAGACAGATCAACGCTGTTTGGCGCAACAGTGCAGACTTGCCACTCATGTTGGGGCCAGTCAATATGAGGAGTTGTTGAACGCTTGGATCCAACAATAGGTCATTGCCTATATAAGATTCTCCTTTAGGAAGACATCTTTCAATCACAGGGTGACGGCCCTCTTCGATCTCCAGTTCCAGGCCAGTATGTATGCTGGGTTTGCGATAATTGTATTGCAGCGCATTATTGGCAAAACAACAAAGGCAATCCAAGTTGGCAACCGCATCTGCATTGGTCTGTAAAACAGGTACAGCCGATTGAAGCCTATTGATCAGTTCTTCAAAAATGGAAATTTCCAGGGCATGAATGCGGTCTTCTGCGCCTATGATTTTTTCCTCGTATTCTTTTAATTCAGGTGTTATGTAACGTTCTGCATTAGTAAGTGTTTGTTTTCGTATCCAATCTGGAGGAACTTTTGCTTTGTGCGCATGAGTAACTTCTAAATAATACCCAAAGACAGTAGTGAAACCAATTTTTAATGAGGAAATACCGGTTTGTAAGGCTTCACGTTCTTGTATTGATTGTAAAAACTGTTTTCCACTGTAGGCAAGTGAACGAAGCTGATCTAATTCTGCATGTACTCCCGTTGCAATAGCCTCTCCTTTTTGTATAAGAGCGGGAGGGTCGCCGACTAAAGTTTTTTCAATGTCAAGGATGCAGCTTTCAAGTAATGTAATTTGATTTGCGATTTGCAAAAGCAAGGGAGGTGAGGTGCTTTTTAGATGGGTCTTTATTTTTTCCAACCTACGCAAATACGCTGCCAGGGCCCTAATTTCTCTGGGCCCGGTTTTTCTGAGTGAAAGCCTTGCGGCAAGGCGCTCCAAATCACCACATCCATCCAGTTCGGTCCCAATTTCATTTCGAGTGGTGGTTTCTTTTATTAAATAGTCAACCGCATCTAATCTTTCTTGGATCTGCGCGATATCGATCAGTGGAAAAAGCATCCATCTTTTCAATCGCCTTCCCCCCATGGGTGTTTGCGTATGATCCAAGATGTTAAGCAAAGTGGGGTTGCCTTCCCGCGAAGGGGTTAACAATTCTAAGTTGCGGATGGTGAAACGATCCATCCATAGGAAGGATTGACGATCGATCCGCTGCATACGAACAATATGCTGAAGTTGTGGATGGTCGGTTTCCTTGAGATAATGGAATATGGCGCCAGCTGCAATGCAGCCAAGCGGAAGTTCTTCAACACCAAATCCTTTCAGGGATTGAACCTGAAAATGCTTTAGTAATAAATCACGTGAATAATTCTTGTCAAAAATCCACTCATCCAGGGGATAGGTATAGGTTTTAAGCCCCAGTTGTTCTTTAAGACGATGTTGATATTGTCTTTGCACAACTAACTCAGCAGTGGGTAACCCTTGTATTAGTTTATCTGCAAAATCACGATCTCCTTCAGTAACATATAGCTCTCCGGTTGATATATCCAAAAAGGCAAGCCCCAGTTTTCCCGTAGCATCCACATGTAAGGCCAATAAAAAGTTATTGCTGCGTTGGTCAAGTATTTTGTCGTTAATGGTGGTGCCTGGGGTTAGCATTTCAGTTACGCCACGTTTAACTAATCCTTTAGCCTGCTTAGGGTCTTCCAATTGATCACAAACGGCAACTCGATGGCCCGCCTTAACTAATTTATGCAGATAGGTATCCAAGGAATGATGCGGAAAACCAGCCAAGGCGGCATCTGCTGCTGCCCCGTTATTTCTTTTGGTAAGTGTAATTCCAAGAATTTGAGAGGCAAGCACTGCGTCCTGACCAAAGGTTTCGTAAAAGTCCCCCACGCGAAACAACAGCATGGCATCAGGATACTTTTGTTTAATTGCCCGATGTTGTTGCATCATTGGGGTATCGGTAGAAGCGCTTTTTACCATACGATTAGGTGAGGAGGACAAAAATAAGGAACCCTGCGTACCTTCGCCGCATGCGAAAATTACGCGTGGACGAATTAGGCCGTAAAACAGTGGCCGAGGTCAAAGGGGCCAACAAAATTCCCGTAATTGTGGTACTGGAAAATATAAGAAGTGCCTATAATGTGGGAAGCGTATTCAGGACTGCTGATGCCTTTTTGTTGGAGGGGGTTTTTTTAGTGGGCTACACCGTTTTTCCGCCGCATAAGGAAATTCGTAAAACTGCGTTGGGTGCGGAGGAGTCAGTAAGCTGGAAACATTTTAAGACTATGGCGGAAGCCATTGAGCTTATCCGTCAGCTGGGTTACACACTTGTTGCAGCAGAACAAACCGATAGGAGTGTAGCGCTTCATCAATGGGTGGAACCGGTTGGGCCTGGTTTGGCATTAATTATGGGGAATGAGGTAACAGGGGTTGAACAGGGAACGCTTGAAGCCTGTGAACATATTTTGGAAATTCCGCAACTAGGAATGAAGCATTCCCTCAATATTGCCACCGCCGCAGGAGTAGTACTTTGGGAATTGGTTAGAAAAAAAATTATCAATAAGGCATGAAGATCGGAGTTGTAAATTATTTTAAACTCATCAAGTTCTCGCACACGGTGTTTGCCATGCCATTTGCGTTCATTGGTTTTTTTCTGGGATTACAGGCTTTTCCTGCTGGAGTAGAGATAGAGGCGATGCCGTTACTTTTACTGGTTGTTGGGTGTATGGTTTTTGCCAGAAGTGCGGCCATGGCATTTAACCGGTACCTGGATCGTTATTTTGATGCGCTGAATCCCCGTACTGAATTACGAGAAATACCTGTTGGGTTAATAGCCCCTCAACAGGCTTTGTGGTTTACGGTGGGGATGGCTGTATTGTTTATAGGCTGTGCCTGGATGATCAATACGCTTTGTTTTTTTCTATCTCCTGTTGCATTATTCATTATTCTTGGTTACAGTTATACAAAACGGTTTACTCCACTCTGCCATATTGTTTTGGGTGCCGGACTTTCATTGGCCCCAATTGGAGCTTATTTAGCCGTAACCAGTCATTTTGCATGGGTTCCTTTATTTTTCTCCTTTGCTTTATTGACATGGGTAAGTGGATTTGACATCATTTATGCGTTACAAGACGAGGATTTTGACCGAAGGCAGCATTTGTTTTCAATCCCCGTTTGGCTTGGTATCAAAAAGGCCTTAACCGTTTCAAGATTCTTGCATGCGATCAGTTTTATTTTTATTGGGTTGGCAGGATGGTATGGTCCATTTGGGTGGTTGTATTGGGGTGGTGCCATTCTTTATGGTTCCTTATTATTCTATCAACAATGGCTGGTGAGCCCCCATGATCTTAGTCGTGTCAATCTTGCTTTTATGACGGTGAATGGGGGAGCATCGATCCTGTTTTCAATTTTTGTTATTTCAGACCTTTATTTAGTTGTGTGATGGGAAGAATAATGGCAATAGATGTGGGGGGAAAACGTACGGGGCTTGCCGTCACCGACCCTTTACAGATCATTGCCACCGGGCTGGGCACCATTGAGGCCCATACCTTGATTGAGTTTATTAAGGAGTATATTAAATCAGAACAAGTAGACCGATTTGTAGTAGGGTGGCCAACCAACTGGAATGGCACTCCTATCCATGGAACACCCCACGCGGCAAAAACGATTCAACTTTTGCAAAAAAATTTTCCTACAATCCCGGTCGAAAAAGTTGATGAGCGCTACACCTCTAAAATGGCTAAGGACGCTATTTTTGAGATGGGGCTCAAGAAAAAAGATCGCAGGGATAAAAAATTAGTTGACAAAGTAGCGGCTACCATCTTGTTGCAGGAGTATTTGCGTTCTGTCCAGGGGCCGTAACTTTGACCTATGATTCTTCCCATTATTGCGTATGGAAACCCAGTACTAAGAGAGGTTGCAAAACCTATTCAACAAGGACAATTTGAAATTGCCGCTTTCATTTCATCAATGTGGGAAACCATGTATGCAAGTAGTGGGGTTGGGCTTGCTGCCCCTCAGGTCAATCATTCCATTCGGCTGTTTGCAGTAGATACCTTGCAGCTGTTTAATTCAATGGATGAAAATGAACGTACTACTTACCCGGATGTTCCGGGTATCAAGACTGTTTTTATTAACGCAACAATTTTAGACCAAAGTGGTCAACCCTGGGGTTATAGCGAGGGTTGTTTAAGTATTCCTAAGATTCATGAAGAGGTGTTTCGCCCCGATACCATTCGTATGCGGTATACCACTGAACAATGGGAAGTCAAAGAAGAAGTTTTTAGCGGACTTACCGCCCGGGTAATCCAGCATGAATATGATCACCTTGAAGGAAAGTTATTTATTGATCATCTAACTCCATTAAAGCGCAAACTTCTCAAAGGTAAACTCGCTGATATAGCCACGGGAAAGGTAGCCGTTGACTACAAGATAAAATTTGCTGTATGAGCCGTTTTCTTGCCACTGTCCTCTTGTTAATTTTTGCAAGGGCCCATGGGCAATCAATACACGCTGACAGTTTGGATGCTGTGCGGTTGAAACAACTCATTAACCTTTCTGAAGTGGTATTGCGTAGCAATCTTGACGTGGATCGATTTATCCAACAAGTGCGTGATGACACTACGTTTTACAAAGCATTTCGTAACCTCCGGGTATTGGAATTTACAGCAAGCAATGATATTCTTTTGCGAGACAAAAAAGGGACTCCGCTGGCTAGCATGATCAGTAAAACCAAGCAAGTGAGAGAGTCAGGATGTAGAAGCACAGCGGTAATTGAGGAGAAAGTGCAGGGTAATTTTTTCAAAACTGGCCGATCTTATCGGTATTACACCGCTGCGCTATACGCTTCTTTGTTCCTTGCACCTGTAAAAATTTGCGGGGAAACTAATATTGTTCGCGATCGAAATTTTCAAGCCCGCGCTACCAAGGGTATGGCCCGTCACCGGGAACAGTTGAAAATGTTGCTTTTTGATCCAGGTAAAAAAATTCCCGGAATCCCATTCATCGGAGACAAGGTTGATGTGTTTAGTCCTGAACGACGGGCTCTTTATACTTATGCTATTGATCGTGTCCTGTATCGGGGAGAGGACTGTTATTTATTTACAATAGAAGCAAAGCCAAACCTAAGCAATGGTCAACGTAGTAAAATTGTAATTGATAACATGACTACCTGGTTTAGTGTTCGCACGGGAGAGGTATTGGCCAGAAATTACGCGATGAGTTACCAGGCGGGCTTCTATGATTTTAATGTACAGATTGAAGCGGAACTGATGCGTTATAAAAACTGGGTGGTACCAACGGTGCTTCGCTATGTGGGCAATTGGGATATTCTTTTAAAAGAAAGAGAGCGTGGTGTTTTTACGGCTACACTTTATGATTTTCGCTAGCTAACTATTTTTATAGATAGTTGAATAGCTACGCCATTTTTGGATCACCTCTTCCATATCTGTTGGAATAGGACATTCAAAATCTACTGATTGTCCTGTGGAGGGATGAACAAAACCAAGCGTACGCGCATGCAAAGCCTGTCTTTGGCAAATACTAAAACAATTATCTACAAATTGTTTGTAACGTGGATAAACCGTTCCCTTGACTATTTTATCACCTCCATAAAAGTCATCATTGAATAGCGGGTGACCCAAATGATTCATGTGCACGCGGATTTGATGCGTTCGCCCTGTTTCCAATTTGCACCTAATCAAAGTGGTATAGCCAAACCGTTCTATGACCTCATAATGAGTGATGGCTTCTTTTCCGTGTTCGCCGTCGGGGTAGGCTTCAAAAAGTTTACGAAATCGTAAGTGTCTGCCCACATGCGCACGAATGGTTCCTTTGTTTTCCTGAACATCATCCCACACCAAGGCAACATATTCACGTTTGACCGTATGATCAAAAAATTGCTTGGCCAATTGGCGCATGGCCAAATCTGATTTTGCCAGCACCAAAAGTCCGCTGGTGTTCTTGTCGATCCGATGAACCATCCCAAATCGGGGTAATGTTTCCTCCGATATTCCGGGATAATGTTGTTGCAAGTGCCAGGCTACACCATTCAACAAAGTGCCTGTGTAATTACCACTTCCCGGATGTACAACCATGCCGGCCGGTTTGTTGATGATCATTACGTCTGCATCCTCATAAAAAATCGATAATTCCATGGGCTCTGGAATAATGGCGGCTTGCTCCGGACTGATATCTGAATAAATAATGATCTGGTCTAGTGGTTTTATTTTATAATTGGCTTTTATTGGCTGGCCATTTACCTGAACCATACCCAGATTCATAGCTTGTTGCAATTTATTGCGGCTGGCTCCTTCTATGCGACTTGTAAGAAATTTATCAATACGAACAGGCTCTTGTCCTTTGTCAACTTGGAGCTGAAACCGTTCATACAACTCATCGCTCAGCTCTTGTGGCTGTGGGGGAGGTTCTTGGTTCATTTTTGCAAAGGTAAAGCTTCAGGGATTGTGGGTACCTTTGCCAGCAATGAATAACAAAGTGCATTTTCAGGATCTGGGGCTAGCGGCTTATCAACCCGTTTGGGATCTGCAAGAACAGTTGTTAAAAAAAAATTTAGAACAAAAGACCAATGGCAAGCCGGCAGTCCATCACTTGTTGTTTGTAGAACATCCCCCTGTTTTTACCTTGGGAAAAAGTGGTAAAAGAGAACATGTGTTGATTGGAGAACAGGAAATGATTGACCGGCAGATTGATTTTTTTCACACCAACAGGGGTGGGGATATAACTTATCATGGTCCGGGTCAGTTAGTAGGGTATCCTATTCTTGATCTCGAGCAATTTTACACTGATATTGGTCGGTACCTCCGCGAACTTGAAGAGGTGATTATACTGACACTTGCACATTATGGACTTAAAGGAGAGCGATCAAAGGGTGAAACAGGAGTTTGGTTAGACCCGCTTCTTCCGGAAAAAGCACGTAAAATATGTGCAATGGGGGTACGTTGCAGCCGATGGATCACCATGCATGGCTTTGCCTTAAATGTTTGCAATGATCTTTCTTATTTTGATCATATTGTACCCTGCGGAATTCCTGACAAATCTGTTACCTCACTTCAACATGAACTACAGTATCCAATAGAATTGGCTGCAGTAAAGGAATTAGTGCGATCTAATTTTAAGAAAATATTTGGAGTGGAATGGGCTTAAGCAGCGGGTATTGGTTATCTATCCAGGTACAATTTGTGTTTTTCGATTAAACGACTATCCTCATAAAGCTCAAATAGAAACCATCCTCCATGCAAGAAATTGGTTTTATCCAGTTGAAAGCTGGGAGCAGGCAAGTTTTTTAATTCAAATAAAAAGCGTTTATCAGTTTCAAAAAATTTAATTCTGTATCGGGAGAGCCTGGTTCTGTTTGGCACTTGCACGCGTATATTTCCATCGGCGTGCGCATATACAAATAAAGAAGGGGCGTAGGCGTTAGGATCTTCTTTTGTGGTAACGGCCAATGGCGTTTTGGCAGAATCGCCCAATCGTATATTTTGTAATTTGTAAACAACTGGCTCCAGTCTTTTTACTACGGGAATTTCAATAGCCACCGGTTTTGATATAATGGGAGGAGGAACGGGGGTCGCAGGAACAGCAAGGGTAGTGTCTGTAGCTGTTTGCCGCGAAATAAGGGCAGGTTCGTTTGCTTTGTTTTTTGCTGTTAAGGCGGCAGTAGGGTTTACGGACAAATTGTTGGTTTGGGTAACTTCCTCTTTCTTTTGCAAAATCACTGGATCAGGATTGGCAACGGGTTTTGAAGGAGGAACTTCAATAATATTGATACGACTTGGTTTTTTTGCTGTGGTGAACAAGTAACGCCCTTTTTCTAATTGTATATAGAGCCGATAAAACATATGGTCATTGACGGCTTTTGTATCCGCATAGCCATTTTGTTTTGCATTAGGGTCAGGTACTGTCAATATGCTTTTAAAGCCTTGAATACTGTCAAAGGAGCGCTGTATTGTAAGTTGTGCAGTGTGAGGATAATTGTTGATCCAACTGATTACATATCGATTGCTTCCGATATCTTTTACACTGAATTGAGGTAAGATATCCTGTGCTTGCGTTTGAAAATAAACGCCTGAAATTAGCCATAGCAATAAAAACAAGAAGCAATGTGGGCGTTTGGCAATCATAGCGGTACTAATACAAATATACTATTCACAGCCCTGTAGGCGGGAAGCAAAGGTCCTCCTTTTTCAAGGATTGATTCCCTTGCAGCCCACCACTGTGAATCAGTAACCATCGACTATTTTCTTTGAAATAGTTTTTGGCAGCGAGCTGCTCCGCGGCATAGCATAGTTTTGCGGTATAAACAATATCAGTAGGTATTCAAGTAGTTTCAAATAACTGGTTCATGTGGTGTAATAACTTGGCTGGGTGTTTTGCATATCCACCCCGCTCAAAGCCTTCCAGCATGGTGCATCTATCAGCGGCATTTGGCACTATTTTTTTTACTGCTTTTTCCAAAGCCTCTTTTTCATTAAAAAAATTAGTTATGGTGGAAGCGCCCATGTTTAGTTCTCCAAATCCTCCCTCAGGAATAACAGAGTTTGTAAGCTGATTGGTTTTGTTATTTTTTCAGCGGGCGAATTACGGGGTCTATGGTGATGAGGTCAGCGTTATAAAACTGCATCAAGTGTTGTCAAAAATACGTGTAATTTTGGCGCCCTAGATCTAAGCTATGAAACCAACCCTGGTGATTCTTGCAGCTGGTATGGCTTCCCGTTATGGAAGCATGAAACAGGTCCAATCTTTTGGCCCCTCAGGTGAAACCATTATGGATTATTCGATTTATGATGCGATTCGTGCGGGTTTTGGAAAGGTGGTGTTTATTATACGAGCGCAGTTTGCTTCACAGTTTCAGTCCATATTTGAGCCAAAACTTAATGGACGCATTCAAACCGATTACGTCTTTCAGGAACTGGATTTATTTACCAATGACTATGACTATGCAGCGGATCGCACCAAGCCTTGGGGCACGGCTCATGCAGTGCTCTGCGCAAAAGAGGTTGTGAAAGAACCTTTTGCCGTTATCAATGCGGATGATTTTTACGGAAGAAATGCATTTGAACAGGCCGTTAATTTTCTGCAAACAAGTTGTGATGGCCGCACTTTTGGAATTATAGGATACGACCTCACCGCTACCCTTTCTGAGCAGGGTCCAGTAAATCGAGGCGTGTGTCAATTGAATAGCCAGGGCGATTTGGCAAATGTTACTGAGCGGATCAATATTGCTCGCGTAAATGGGGCCATCACCTGCGAGGATGGCTGGTTTCCTCAAACCTTAGCGGAGCATACCCAGGTGTCTATGAATTTCTGGTGTTTCGATCCTGTCTTCTTTGAAATGACAGCAAAACAGTTTGCTGATTTTTTACAGGAAGCCGGAAAAGAATTAAAATCCGAATTGTTTATACCCTTAGTAGTGGATCAATTTATACAGCAAGGAGGGAGGGTAAAAGTAATTCCCATCAATTCAACTTGGTTTGGGGTTACCTACAAAGAGGATACTCCCTTTGTGCAGCAGCAGCTCCAACAGTTGATTCAGCAGGGGGAATATCCCGTTAAACTTTGGGATTAATTTACCTTGACCATGTAAACATAGTCTTGCACCTTCCGTACCTGTTCTGTGCGGTCCAACCCATTCAGTAATGATCGGGATGGGACACGAATGGTGGGGCTATTATCTTGTTTTTTCAACGATTCGATAACATCAAAAATGTATTTGCTTTGTACGGCAAAGGCAAAACCTTGTGTGTTAGTCTGACGGCCATTCAAAATGCCAATTACCTCTCCCTTGCGATTGAATATGGGGCTACCACTGTTACCTCTGTTGGCATTGATTTCTACTTGACAACTCAGTGTGTCTCCGTTGAATCCAGTCTTTGCACTTAAATAACCCTGACTGTACACTACTTCATTGCGGGGGTACCCTAAGGTGAAAATAGGTTCCGCCAGTTTTGCGGTCTGCTTGCTGAGGCCATACGGCAGGCCGGAGTAGGGTTTAAAATTCGGGTCTTCAATTTTTAAAATGGCAATATCTCTCTCTTGATCTTGAAAGATCACTTGTGCCAGGTATTCGCCACGGTTATTCTGAATAACAATTTGCCGGGCCTCTTCTATTACGTGGGCATTAGTGACCAAATAGCCTTTGGCATCAATAATAAATCCAGTGCCTCCGGTAGTAAATGGAATATCCTGAAGAGCAGAAAAAGTTTTATTTTTTATCCGATCTATCTCTCTTGCTTGTTTTCTATTCTTATCCTCCAGTTGGCTAAACCTATTATTAAGCTCTTCAAACTGTGAACGGGGAGCGTTAGGCGCAATCATCCAAACCAAAGAGGAAATTGCCAGCGTGGTGATTACGGCTATTAAGGCTGCAATAGCGCTTATTCTCTTATATCGGTTCCAGAGGTATATTACTTTTAACTTGCCTTGCAATCGAGTTGAATTTATTTGGCCTTTTTCGGCTAAGTCAACATGGATCTCTTTCATCAAAGATTTGAAACGTTTCCACTCTCCAAAACGATTCATTTGTTGCAGGAAAAAAGTATGTTCAACCACTAGTTGGTCAACCTCTGTATTGGATTTGCGCAATTGTTCAAAATGTACGCGTTCGTCCGGGTACATTTCCCCTTTGATGTATCTTTCTATCTCATTCAGTAACTGCAAATCATCCATTTGGATTTCCGTTTTTATATTCCGAAAAGAAAAGTTTCTTTAACCGCATCAGGCACTTGTACTTCTGGTTTTTTGCGTTATCAGCATTGGTGTAACCAAATTGAAGCGCTATGTCCTGCATGTTCATTTTTCTTATATAGTAGGCGTCTAACAAACTTCCACAAGGTTCGCCTAGTCGCTGAATAGCTTGATTCATTAATTCAAATTCAGCCTCTCTTTTCTCAAAACCGGCAATTTCCTCTTCCACTAAAATGGTGGTGTCCGGATCAATTTCCTGTGATAAAAGTCGGTTATTTTGTTGTAACCGCTTCAACCACAATCTTTTACTTACCGAGTAGAGGTAGGTCTTTAACTGGCAATTCAACTCAAAAGATCCAGCCCTGGTCTTATCATAGAGCACAATCATTGCTTCTTGAAAAATATCCCGAGCATCATCTGTAGAGCCATTATTATTGACAATCAATGACTGAATCATATTGAAATGGTCTTTGTAGATCCTTCCAATTACCTTCCGGTCACCAGCTGCAAGCCCTTTTAAAAGATCAACATCCAAAAGTTTGTTATTCACTATCCTCGTAGTTTAATACAGAAATTTAAAAATAGTAACCCGAACCGATTTCTAAAAAAATAATTGTCTTTGGGTTACCTTTTGCCAAAAAGTGTATAAATTCGTGAAATATTTCACAAAACAAAAAAACAAAAGCAATGAAAAAGTTTTTTGCAATTGCCTTCATCGCAGCTACATTGGTAGCTTGTAATGGTGGTGGCGAAGCTCCTGCTACTGAAGCAACAACTCCTGCTGCTGAAGCAACAGCTCCTGCTACTGACACAACAGCTCCTGCTGCTGACACAACAGCTCCTGCTGCTGAACCAGCTAAGTAATTCAAGTGCAAGTAATTGCCAAAGGCCGTTCCCCTGGGAACGGCTTTCTTTTTTTATTCAATATTATCCATGCATACTTTTCAATCGCTGGGGCTTAGCTCCAATCTTCTGCAGTCCATTGAAAAACTAGGGTTCACTGAACCCACCCCCATCCAGCAAAAGGCAATTCCCATCTTATTACAAGGCACTCGTGATTTTATAGGTTTGGCTCAGACCGGAACCGGCAAAACTGCCGCCTTTGGACTTCCCTTACTTGATTTGTTGGACAAGTTTCGTATCTATCCACAGGCATTGATTATCTGTCCCACACGCGAGCTTTGTCTTCAGATCACATCCGATATAAAAAAATTTCAGGGAATTGCCGCGCAGGCGCTGATCACACCTGTTTATGGGGGTGCTTCAATTGGAGCGCAAATCAAAGATCTGAAAAGAGGTACCCATGTAGTGGTAGCTACTCCCGGACGTTTGATTGACCTGATAGAAAGAAAGGCCATTCGCCTTGATCAAATTGAGTATGTAGTATTAGATGAGGCAGACGAAATGCTCAACATGGGATTTCAGGAGGACATTGAGTTTATTCTCCAAAATACACCCAAGCGAGAAAGTACCTGGTTGTTCAGCGCAACCATGCCCGCTGAGATCAGGCAGGTTAGCAAGCGCTATATGCATGAACCTACAGAAGTCACCATTGGTAAAATGAATGCAGCTAATAGTAATATAGATCATCAATATTACCAATGCCAGCACCCTTACAGATATGAGGTGTTAAAGCGAGTTATCGATTTCAACCCAGAGATATTTGGTATTGTATTTGCTCGTACAAAGGCGGATGCACAGGAAATTGCAGAAAAACTTACTCGAGAAGGGTATGAAATTGATGCTATTCATGGGGATCTCACTCAAGCGCAGCGAGACCGTGTAATGGGTGCATTCAGAACTAGGAATATCAGATTACTTGTGGCTACAGATGTTGCAGCTCGGGGAATAGATGTTCAAGGTATAACCCATGTTATCAATTATGAATTGCCTGATGATACCGAAATTTATACGCACCGTAGCGGTAGAACAGGACGTGCTGGCAAAAGTGGTTTGTGTGTATCAATTGTTACACCCCGTGAGGCGTATCGACTGACGCATATTGAGAAATTAATGCAAACCCGATTTCATCGGATGGATATACCCAGCGGAAAGGATGTTTGCCGCAAACAGTTTTTTCACTTCACTGATCGGCTGTTGAAAGCAGATATCAGTCACGGGGAGTATGAAACCTATATTCCAATGCTCTCAGAAAAATTTTCTACAGTTAGCAAAGAAGAGATCTTACAGCGAGTGGCGGCATTGGAATTTGATCGCTTTCTTTGTTACTATGAAAATGCTGCTGATCTAAACCTCCGACAACAGCCAACGGATGGTAAATCAGGGAAGAAAAGAAAACAAGTGCGAGGGGCCGTTGCACGGAAGGATGCTGCTTATCAACGCTTGTTTATTAATTTGGGCACAAAGGATGGTTTTTACAAAGCCAGCTTTCTACAGTTCTTATTGGATATGAGTGAGCAGCGAAAAGAAGTGCTTGGTAACATTGATCTACGGGAAATGAATAGCTGGGTAGAAGTTGATTCCAGAGTGGCCGGGAAATTTATTAGAGCAATCGATGGAAAAAATTTCAAGGGTCGACGTATACGAATGAATGATGCCAATTCCGGTGGAAGAGGCGATTCTCGTCAAGGGTAATAAGCCGGGCACTCATTTTATATTCTATATTTTTATCTTGTTTAATTAAAGATGAATTTGGCTACCAATCTGGAAAATATACTAACGAAGAGGCCACTTATTATTAGTGGTCCCTGCAGTGCCGAAACCAGAGAGCAGGTATTAGAAACAGCTGTTCAATTGAAGGAAACCGGACGGGTAGATATTTTGCGGGCAGGAATTTGGAAGCCCCGCACCAAACCCGGTATGTTTGAAGGAGTGGGTAGCAAGGGCCTTCTCTGGTTGCAGGAAGCTTCTCAGCTAACGGGGTTACCCACTACGGTGGAAGTGGCTACAGCCAGACAGGTGGAGGAAGCACTTCGCTATCAAGTCTCTATGTTTTGGATAGGGGCTCGTACCACTGTCAATCCTTTTAGCTTACAAGAGGTGGCCGATGCATTGCGAGGGGTGAATATACCCGTATTGATAAAAAATCCAATTAATCCGGATCTGGAGTTATGGAGTGGTGCAGTGGAGCGTATCAATCGTGCCGGTGTTGGTACCATTGGCCTGATTCATCGAGGTTTTAGCACGTTTGGCGAAACGGTGTACAGAAACGCTCCTCTTTGGCATTTGGCGGTGGAGATGAAACTGAAACATCCTTCCTTGCTATTTATCACTGACCCTTCTCATATTTGTGGAAGGCGTGATATTTTGCCTGAAGTGATACAACGAGCCATTGACTTAGATAGTGATGGGTTGATGATAGAGAGTCATCGTGATCCGGCGAATGCCTGGAGTGATGCAGCACAACAGGTAACACCTGCGGCGCTTTTGGAAATATTATTGCAGGTTATTTGGCGCAAGGAAAACATTAATTCACCTGACTATCAGGCGGCACTGGATAGCTTGCGTCAAGAAATAAATCAGTATGATGAAGAATTGTTGCAATTGCTTTCCCGGCGGATGAAGGTGGCGGAAAAGATTGCACAGTGTAAAAGGGAAAACCAAATTACGATCCTCCAGCCCGGTCGTTGGCAGGAAATTACACGACGCGTGCTTCAAAAGTCTGGCGAGTTGGGACTGAGTCAGGAATTTCTTACACAATTCTTGGATGCCATTCACATGGAAAGTATTGCACATCAGAAGCAGGTATTGGATGCCACGAAAAAGTAGGACGATGAAACAGAAAAAAATTCGTATTGCAGCAGCTACCACTACTTGTTACTTTGCTTGTCGATTTTCCTACTTAAAGAAGTTAGTTCCCATTGACCGTACGGTTATTGTTACGGATCAACATGTCTATCAATCTCATGCTTCACTATTTAAAGGGTGGAATACCATTGTATTAAAGGCAGGTGAAGCTTATAAAATTCAACCCACCGTTGATGCTGTTATAGAGCAATTGGTCAACATGAAAGCGGACCGGCATATGTGGCTGGTTGGAGTGGGGGGTGGCGTAATTACCGACCTAACAGGATATATTGGTTCTATTTATATGAGAGGGATCAATGTGGGGTTTGTACCCACTACCTTATTGGCCATGGTAGATGCGGCTATTGGTGGGAAAAATGGTGTCGATCACCTAACGTATAAGAATTTGGTGGGCACCATCAGGCAACCCTCTTTTCTATTATATGACACTTCATTCTTAAAAACGCTGCCGGATAGCGAATGGAAAAATGGATTAGCTGAAATTATCAAGCACGCTGTTTGTTTCAAGCCAGCGCTGTTTCGTGAACTAGAAAAAAATAATTTAGGGTTTTATAGAAGGAATAAGCGAGCGCTAAATAGGTTGATCGAAAAAAATGCGTTGCTTAAGTTTAACATTGTTCAAGAAGATGAAACAGAGCAGGGGTTGCGCAGGTTACTGAATTTTGGTCATACTCTGGGGCATGCGATCGAAATGATTTATACGGTTTCCCATGGAGAAGCAATTTCATTGGGAATGGTCGCGGCAGCAAGGCTCTCTGCTCAACTAAACGGTTTCAAGGCAACTGTTCGCTTACAGCAATTATTAGCTAAATATGGTTTGCCTACACAAGCTACTTTTGATCTTGATAAGCTAATGCGGGTTATGGAAATGGATAAAAAGAAGACTGGAAAATTGGTTCATTACATTTTATTAGAACAGATTGGCCGTGCACAACCACAGCTGCTTTCTTTCCCTGTTATCAGGAATTTGCTAAATCAACTGCCTTGATTGCCACCATTCGCGCATCATCACTTCATGGTTCCATAAAAGCCCCACGCTCAAAAAGCGTATTGCAGCGCGCATGTGCCGCCGCTTTATTGACAGGCGGTGAAACGCGTTTGCTTGACCCGGGAACAGCTGAAGACGATTTGGCGGCGGTGGCAGTGATCCAAGCATTAGGAGCTGCTGTAACTAAAATGGAAGATGGCTCTCTTTTGATTAGTAGTCAGGGGATCAATTTTACTAAGTCCGCAGATATTAATTGTGGGGAGTCGGGTTTGAGCTTGCGTATGTTTGTGCCGATCGTGGCACTGGCTGCGGCTAGCACCAACGTAAATGGACGTGGGAGTCTGCTAAAAAGACCACAACATTTTTTTGAAGAAGTGCTGCCTTTGCTGGATGTAAAAGTAAAAACTAACAACGGTTACCTTCCGATTAGTTTGAAAGGGCCGCTCCGACCAAAAACAATCACAATAGATGGTTCGCTTAGTTCTCAATTTCTGACTGGTCTTTTAATGGCATATGTCGGCGTGGGAGCTACGGGTGTTTCCATTCATGTAAATGGATTAGTAAGTAGGCCTTATATTGATTTAACGCTTTCAGTTATGGAAAAGTTTGGTTTACCGGTGCCGGTTAACCATAACTACAGCATGTTTACGTTCACCAATAACAAAGTCAACGATAATTCAGGCTCCAGAGCGTACAAGGTGGAGGGGGACTGGAGCGGTGCTTCTTTTTTTCTAGTTGCAGCAGCATTATCAGGAGAGGTGACTATAGAGGGAATCAATGCTAATTCCTTTCAAGCTGATCGACAAATTCTAACTGTGGCCCGATTGGCCCAGTTAAATATAATAGTTAATGGGGAATGGGTCAAGGTTCATCACTCCGCTATTACTCCTTTTGAGTTTGATGCATCCGATTGCCCGGATTTATTTCCCCCGCTCACCGCACTTGCTGTATTTGCAAAGGGTACAAGCCGTATAAAAGGAGTGAGTCGGTTAACGCATAAAGAAAGTAATCGGGGATCAACTCTCGTAGAGGAGTTTTCTAAACTGGGGGTCATGCTTGAAATTGAAGATGATTGCTTGGTGATCAAAGGACAAGAACAATTGCAAGGCGGAATTGTATCCTCCCGTAATGATCATCGCATTGCCATGGCACTTGCCGTTGCAGGGCTACGATCCGTTCAACCTGTGGTCATTGAAAATGCAGAAGCGGTTGGTAAATCATATCCCAGCTTTTTCTCGCACCTGCAAAGTCTGGGTGCCTCCGTATCTTTATCCTAACAAAAAACTGAAATATTGAATTCATTTGGAAGAATTTTTCGCGTGCAAATTTTTGGCGAATCGCACGGCGAAGTGGTAGGCGTGTTGATCGATGGATGTCCAGCGGGTATTCCGATAAGCCCAGCAATATTTCAAGAGGATCTGACCCGGCGAAAGGGAGGGATGCAGAAAGGAACAACACCCAGGTCTGAAGAGGATATTCCCTTGCTAAAATCAGGTGTATTTGCCTCTACAACAACAGGGGCTCCTCTAGCTATCTTGTTTGAAAATAAGAACACAAGAAGTGGTGATTATGAGAAAATGAAACAGATCCCTCGTCCAGGGCATGCTGATTTTGTGGTGCATCAAAAATTTGGAGGGCATGAGGATTACAGAGGCGGAGGGCATTTCAGCGGAAGATTAACCACTTGCTTAGTTGCAGCCGGTGTAGTTGCAAAAAAACTACTTGGATCAATTGAAATTAGAGCTACCCTCAAGGAAGTGGCAGGCGAACCTGATAGTGCGTCGGGAATTGAAAAAGCAATTTCCAAGCAAGATAGTGTGGGTGGAATTGTTGAATGTGTGGTAAAAGGATTGCCCATTGGTTTGGGTGAACCCTTCTTTGATTCAGTTGAATCCTTGATTGCACATGCTATTTTTTCCATTCCTGCCGTTAGGGGAATTGAATTTGGGTCAGGTTTTGCAGCAGCGCGTATGTATGGAAGCGAACACAATGATAGCATAGTGTCAATGGATGGCACCACGGCAACCAATCATGCGGGAGGGGTGGTCGGCGGGCTTACCAATGGGAACGAATTACTATTTCGTGTGGCCATTAAACCCACTTCTTCAACCCCGCAGGAACAAAAAAGTTTAAATACAACTACGGGTAAACAAGAGGTTTTTACCGTGAAGGGTCGTCACGACCTCTGTATTGCACTACGGGTTCCTGTTGTTGTGGAAGCTGTTGCTGCAATGGTGTTAGCAGATTTACTCCTGCTTGAACAAAAGATTTTGCGTGTTAATCCTTAGCCGTTAATACGGCCAACGCTTTGAAGGACACATTCAATACTGGGTACCGATCAGGAATGGGCCTGCTGTAGTGCCACCATTCTGTTTCCAGGGATTTGAATCCAAAGTGTTCCATTGTTTCTTTTAATGTTTTTCTGTTTTCCAACACTTCAGCTTTATGTCCCCCATAGCTGTGATGCGCAGCTTCAGAAAAGTCATCAAAATCGGTTCCCATATCAATTTCTTTTCCCGAATGCCCATCAACCAATGTCAGATCTACTGCAGTGCCTCGGTTGTGCTCACTGCCCAGATTGGGATTGGCTACATACCGTGGATCCCTGATCAAATTCCAGAATCTTACTGTAACAGCATAAGGCCGGTAGGCATCAAATATTTTTAAATGAAATCCTTTTTTAAGCAATGAATCGCTAACTGCTTTTAGTGCCAGGGCTACTCCCTCGCGCAAATAGCAGTTATTGGATAAAGAGGGATACATCCTTTTACCCGTAAAATTATTTCGGGTGGCATACCTAAGCTCCATTATAAGTGAAGGAATCAGTTTGTTTGCATCTACCATTCTTTTGGTTGGATCGGAGTTGACAGCTACCTGGTAAGCCTTCTTTTCCAGTACTTGAAGTCTATTCCTGTCCGCAGGTTGCGCGTTAACTTTGGCCAGCCATAAGGTCAGAACCAGTGCAAGGAGGGTAAAATGGCTATACTTGGTCATTGTAAGTATTGAATTTAAAAAATTTTGGCTCATTCTCAATATTTTTTAATTTTAGTATTCGACAGATACCCATTAAATTTGCCGGGTGTCAACCAAACTACCAGTTATGAAAAAAAGTTTAGTTTTTTTACTAATGGGCCTATTGGCTTTTGGGTTCTCAAACTCGGAGGTGAGCGGGCAGGGTACCCGATCTATAGGGTTTAGTTATTTTCTCAATGATTTTACTACTGCTGAGCGAATTCGCACTACCTCTTTGAATACGGTTGTCAACAATAAGTCCTTTGCTGAAATGGGTGAAATGAACGCCGGGGTTGCTGTAAACTATTTCAAATCAATGGGACCCAAACTAAATATGGGCGCTTACCTTGGATTTTCAGGAGTTCGCTACCCAATGCGAGGTAGAAACATTACCAATCGTGGGTTATTAGTTGAGTTTACTGCTACCTTGAACAAGATGATGACAACAGAAGACTATTATGTGCAGCCTTACTTGACCCTGGGCGTAGGCGGACATAAGTTTGGACCTCACTACGGGGTTTTCATCCCTGCTGGTCTTGGACTTAAGCTTAACATTTTTAGTGAGGCAAATCTGTTTATCACATCCAATTATCGGGTGCCTGTAACTAACGAAACGGCAAGCTATCATTTTCAGCACATGATTGGTATTGCGGCTCCTCTTGGCAAGAAAAAATAATCTGAATTTTCAATAGAAGGCATGGAAGGGCCCCGTAACAATACGGGGCTTTTTTTATGCTTTTTCTCTTACCTTTGCGGCCTCAAAATCAACTTGTTTGCTATGGCAGATTTAAAGTTTCAACGAAATTTCGGTATTGCTGCTCACATCGATGCCGGAAAAACAACAACTACGGAGCGTATTCTCCGCTACACAGGTATGATTCACCGGATCGGGGAGGTGCATGAGGGTGCGGCTACCACTGACTGGATGGAGCAGGAAAAAGAGCGTGGGATTACCATCACGTCTGCTGCGGTTAGTTGTAAATGGAATTTCCCTACCGAGAAGGGAAAAAATACTGCTGACACCCAGCCTTACTACTTCAATATCATCGATACCCCCGGTCACGTTGACTTTACTGTAGAGGTGGAGCGTTCTATGCGTGTACTGGATGGATTGATTGCCTTGTTCTCTGCGGTAGACGGGGTAGAACCTCAGTCTGAGACTGTGTGGCGTCAGGCCAACCGTTACGGCGTTCCTCGTATAGGGTTCGTGAATAAAATGGACCGTGCCGGTGCAGATTTTTTGAATGTGATTAAGCAGGTTCGTGAAATGTTGGGATCTAAAGCTGTTCCACTTCAGCTTCCCATTGGTGCGGAAGATAATTTCAAAGGCGTGGTTGATTTGATCAAGATGAAAGGAATCATTTGGCATGCAGAAAGCGAAGGAATGACCTTTGACGAAATTGATGTACCTGCTGACATGTTAGAAGAGGCAAAGGAGTGGAGAGCAAATCTGGTTGAAGCTGTTGCAGAATATGATGATACCCTAATGGAAAAATTCTTCGAGGATCCTAATAGTATATCTGAAGGTGAAATTCACGGAGCAATCCGTAAGGCAACTATTGATCTGTCCATCGTTCCAATGATGTGCGGTTCTTCCTTTAAAAATAAAGGCGTGCAAACGGCATTGGATGCTGTTTGTCATTATTTGCCTTCACCGATTGACATTCAAGATACAAAAGGCAAACATCCGGATACAGGAGAAGAATTATTTCGTAAAGCAGACCCTAAAGAACCCTTTGCGGCTCTTGCATTTAAAATCATGACTGACCCCTTTGTAGGTCGTCTGGCCTTCTTCCGTGCTTACTCTGGCCGTTTGGACGCTGGTTCATACGTACTTAATGTTCGCAGTGGAAAAAAAGAGCGTATCAGTCGTATCATGAAGATGTTTGCTAACAAACAAAACCCGATTGATTTTATTGAAGCTGGTGATATTGGCGCGGCTGTTGGTTTCAAGGAAATTAAAACCGGAGACACGCTCTGTGATGAAAATCATCCAATCACCCTGGAAAACATGTTCATCCCTGAGCCTGTAATTGCTATTGCTGTGGAACCAAAAACACAGGCAGACGTTGATAAAATGGGTATGGCCATTGCAAAGTTGGTTGAAGAAGATCCAACGCTTCGCGTGAACACCGATGAGGAAACCGGGCAGACTATTCTTCGCGGAATGGGAGAATTACATCTGGAGATCATCATTGATCGTATGTGTCGTGAATTCAAAGTAGAAGTAAATCAGGGTGCTCCACAGGTGGCTTACAAAGAAGCCTTCACTACAACAATTGAACATCGCGAAACCTTGAAAAAGCAAACGGGTGGGCGCGGTAAGTTTGCGGATATCGTGTTTAATATCGGTCCCGTTGATCCAGAATGGCAAGCGGAAAATCCCGACAAACATTACCAATTTGTCAATGATATTTTTGGAGGATCCATCCCTCGTGAATTTGTACCTGCCATTCAAAAAGGGTTTGAACAGTCAATGTCAACAGGGGTGTTAGCCAGCTATCCTGTTGCTAACCTGAAAATTCGTGTATTTGACGGAAGTTTCCACGCAGTGGACTCTGACTCAATGTCCTTTGAATTGTGTGCCAAGCAAGGTTTCCGTGAGGCAGCCAGAAAAGCTAAACCTGTTCTGCTTGAACCTATCATGAAAGTGGAGGTAGTAACTCCGGATCAGTATACGGGAGATGTAACGGGAGACTTGAACCGTCGTCGCGGTATGATGGAAGGAATGGACAGTCGTGCAGGCGCGCAGGTAATCAAGGCTAAGGTTCCATTGAGTGAAATGTTTGGATACGTAACACAACTTCGCTCTCTTTCTTCCGGACGTGCTTCCTCAACCATGGAGTTTTCGCACTATGCTCCAGCGCCCAATAACATTGCCGAGGAGGTGATTGCAAAGGTTAAAGGGAAGGCTACCGCATAAACCTCACACAACAACTATTGTAAGGACCGCTTTGAAAGAGGCGGTCTTTTTTTTGTTGATTGGAGTCTGGGCAAAGTTCCCTTCAAGAAATAGGTATCAACCAATTCATTTACAACATTTTATATTGTAATTGGCTAATTTAGCAAACGATAGCATCCAGGATAAAAAATAGCTGTTAACTATTTGGTTGGTACTGACTTCTCTCTTAACTTCGCATCCCCTAAAGAAAAAGGGGAACGTACACATGTCGCAGCGCATCCGAATCAAATTGAAATCCTACGATCATAATCTGGTGGACAAGTCCGCCGATAAGATCGTTAAAACTGTTCGTAGTACCGGCGCAGTTGTGACAGGACCTATACCTCTGCCAACTCGCACAAAAATTTTTACGGTATTACGTTCTCCTCACGTCAATAAGAAAAGCCGTGAGCAGTTTCAATTAGCCACACACAAGCGTCTATTGGATATTTATACCTCCACTAGCCGTACGGTAGATGCACTTAGCAAATTGGATTTGCCAAGTGGCGTAGAGGTAGAGATCAAAGCTTAGTTGTTTTGAAGTGGCGTAAGGGAATTCGCAACTCCCACTAGTTCTTATCATTTATTTTTTTAAGCAATTGCTATCTCTCAACCGGAACTTAATTCCGATAAAAGAGCGCTGGCTTTTTAACATAAAACAAACCATTCAGGGTTTGTTTACTATCGGTACTTCCCCATAAAGGAAAAGGTCGATGGCAAACGGGGATTGAAGTCCAAACGATTGTGTTTGGAATGTCCCAATAACCTTGTAGGCAAAAAACTAAAGAACATGAAAGGTATTATTGGGAAAAAACTGGGAATGACCAGTGTATTTGATCCCTCCGGAAAGCAGACCCCATGCACGATCATCGAGGCCGGTCCCTGCGTAGTTACTCAAGTAAAGTCCAAAGAGACTGACGGGTACAGTGCTCTCCAGTTATGTTTTGGAGACAAAAAAGAGAAGCGTGCTACGAAAGCCGAAATCAATCACTTTTCCAAATCTCAAACCACACCTAAGCGTTTCTCTAAAGAGTTTCGCAATTTTTCCATTGAGAAAAATCTGGGTGAAACTGTAACAGTAGACATTTTTTCTGAAGGGGAAACTGTTGAGGTAGTAGGCACTACTAAGGGTAAAGGATTCCAGGGTGTTGTAAAACGCCATGGTTTTAGCGGTGTGGGTCAACAATCGCACGGTCAGCATGACCGTCAGCGTGCACCAGGATCATTAGGTAACTCCTCAGATGCCAGCCGTGTAATGAAGGGTATGCGTATGGCCGGACGCATGGGTAACGATCGCGTTAAAATGAAAGGCTTGAAAGTGGTAAAAGTTTTTGCAGAGAAAAACTACTTGCTGGTAAGCGGTTCTGTTCCGGGTCACAATGGCTCCATCGTACTAATTCAAAAATAATCGCGTACAACACAATCATCAACTGAACGCAACATGAAACTTGACGTCTTAAATACAAAAGGTACTGCAACAGGTCGCTCCGTGGAATTACCGGAGGAGATCTTTGGTGCTGAACCTAACAATCACGTAATCTACCTGGCTGTGAAACAGTATTTGGCAGCACAACGCCAGGGCACGCACAAGGTTAAAACACGTGCTGAAGTAAAAGGGGCCAGCCGCAAATTGCATAAGCAAAAAGGAACAGGGGGAAGTCGTAAAGGAAATATCCGTAACCCTTTATACAAGGGGGGGGGTACCATTTTTGGACCTCAACCACACAGCTATGATATCAAAGTGAATCGGAAGGTTAAAGATTTGGCTAAAATTGCTGCCCTTAGTTACAAAGCAAAAGGCAATGCGATTGTTGTTGTGGAGGACATTAACATGGAAACTCCAAAAACCAAGCAACTCATGGAGATCTTGAGTAATTTAAAAGTAGCTGATAAAAAAACACTTTTTGTTACTCCTGATTATAATGATCCTGTAGGGTTGTCTATCCGCAATGTTCCTTCTGTAATGGGCGTATTGCTCAGCGATATCAACACCTATGATATTGTGAATTCAGAAGTGTTGGTGATGACTGAGAGTGCCGCAAAAATATTTGCCGACGACGAAAAAACCGAAGCTTAATTAACAGCATAAAACAAGCCTAATGAAACTTTCTGAAGTACTGATCAAGCCCATCCTTACCGAAAAGGCCAATGGCCAACAGGAGAAGCTGCGTCGCTATGCTTTCAAAGTGGATCGTAAAGCCAATAAATTGGAAATTAAAAAGGCCATTGAAAACTTTTATGGTGTTACAGTGATGAATGTAAATACCGCTGTAGTTCCTGCAAAAACTAAAGCGCGTTCTACTAAGAGTGGCTTTATTGTGGGCCGTAAGCCTGCTTACAAAAAAGCAATGGTAACTGTTGCCGAAGGTGAAACAATAGATCTGTATTCTACTATTTAATAGTAAAATGAATGGCTTCAACAGCCGCAAATGTTGTGTAAAAAGAAAAAGATATGTCATTAAGAAAATTTAAACCTATTACAGCCGGAACGCGTTGGAGAATTGGCAACGCATACGCTGAGGTAACTACAAACGTCCCTGAGAAGAGCTTATTGGAAGCAAAGCCTCGTACAGGTGGTCGTAACACATCTGGTCACTTAACTATGCGTTATCGAGGTGGCGGACATAAGCAGAAATATCGTGTGGTTGATTTTAAGCGAAATAAAACTGGGGTGGCAACGGTGGAATCCATTCAATACGATCCTAACCGTACGGCCTTCCTTGCACTGTTGGTTTTTGCTGATGGTGAAAAGCGTTATATCATTGCTCCCCAGGGATTGGAGGTTGGAGCAAAATTGGAAAGTGGCCCTGCCGTGGCTCCTGAAGTAGGAAATGCTTTGCCAATGCGCAACATGCCATTGGGTACAAATATTCACAATATTGAAATGCAACCTGGACAGGGGGGCAAGCTGGCCCGCAGTGCCGGTTCTTCTGCTCAATTGGCAAACAAAGAGGACAAATATGCTGTTTTAAAAATGCCAAGTGGTGAGTTGCGCAAAGTACTCATTGACTGTTATGCTACAGTTGGTGTGGTGAGCAATAGTGATCATAGTTTACAAAGTATGGGCAAGGCAGGGCGTAACCGCTGGAAAGGAATTCGCCCTCGCAATCGTGGTGTTGCCATGAACCCGGTGGATCATCCAATGGGTGGAGGTGAGGGTAAGGCATCCGGAGGTCAGCCTCGTTCTAGAAACGGCCAATACTCTCGAGGTTTGAAAACACGTACAGTTGGTAAATCAAGCGATAAATTGATTATCCAGCGCAAGAACGGAAGCAAGATCGGAAACAAATAATCTAATTACACAATAAATATAATATGGCTCGTTCGATTAAAAAAGGCCCTTACATCGCCACTCACCTTGAGCAAAAGGTGTTTGCTATGAACGAAGGCAAATCCAAGAAAGGCGTAATCAAAACTTGGAGTCGTCGTTCCACCATTTCTCCTGATTTTGTGGGGCACACATTTGCCGTACATAACGGGAATAAGTTCATCCCTGTGTATGTAACAGAATTTATGGTTGGACATAAGCTTGGTGAATTTGCACCAACCCGCCAATTCAAAGGACACTCTAAAAAAGAAGTTTAATCCAAGAAATAGTGAACCATGGAAGCAGTAGCTAAATTGAGCAATTATCCTACATCCCCTCGCAAGATGCGTTTGCTTGCCGATATGATTCGTGGTCAGCAGGTGGAGAAGGTGTTAGCACAACTTGAATTCAGTCCTAAGCACCCCGCAGTTCCGCTGCGCAAACTGGTATTAAGTGCTATCAACAATTGGAAGCAGAAGAATGAGGGTGGAGACGAAAGTCAACTCATTGTCAAAACTATTTTTGTAGATGGTGCGCGCACCATTAAACGCATGCGTCCGGCTCCTCAGGGTCGTGGCTATCGAGTGCGTAAGCGTAGCAACCACGTTACGGTCATAGTCGACACAAAAGAAAAAAAATAATATTAAACGAATAACCTACACCAAACATGGGTCAGAAAGCAAATCCGATAGGTAACCGATTAGGCATCATCCGCGGATGGGAGTCCAACTGGTACGGCAATAGAAAAGATTTTGCCGGTAAACTGATTGAAGACCACAGGATCAGAACCTATCTAAACGCTCGAATTAACAAGGGGGGGATCTCCAAAATTGTCATTGAGCGAACACTGGGAAAGTTGATTGTAACAATCCATACCTCTAAACCTGGTATCATCATTGGCAAAGGTGGTGGAGAAGTGGATCGTATCAAGGAGGAATTAAAGAAGCTTACGAACAAGGGGGATGTTCAGATAAATATTCTGGAAATCCGTCGTCCTGAGTTAGATGCTATGATCGTGGGGGATACGATTGCACGTCAAATCGAAAATCGTATCAACTTCAAACGGGCAACTAAAATGGCAATTGCTTCTGCGCTTCGTATGGGTGCTGAGGGAATCAAAGTCAAATTGAGTGGCCGTTTGGCTGGTGCTGAGATTGCCCGCAGTGAAGAGTTCAAGCAAGGCAGAGTGCCGTTACATACTTTCCGTATGGATATCGATTATGCGAATGTGTTTGGACAAACCGTTTATGGAAAGATCGGTATCAAGGTTTGGATTTGTAAAGGCGAGGTGTTAGCTAAGCGCGATCTTAATCCAAATTTTGTTGGAGGAAAGAGTGAGTTGAGTGATCGTCGTGGTGGACGCGGAGAAGGACGTGGCGGAGAGCGTCGTGACGATCGTAGAGGTGGTGGAGATCGTCGTGGCGGCGGGCGTGAACGTCGTGGTTAATTCAATTATTCATTCATTTAAGAAATTTGAAATAGTTAATCATGTTACAACCAAAAAGAACCAAGCACCGGAAAATGCAAAAGGGTAGAATGAAGGGCGATGCCAAAAGAGGCGCGACCATTTCTTTCGGCTCCTATGCATTAAAGGCGTTGGACCAGCATTGGATCACGGATCGTCAGATTGAGGCTGCTCGTCAGGCGTTAACACGTGAAATGAAAAGGGAAGGAAATGTGTGGATCCGCATTTTTCCTGACAAGCCAATTACTCGTAAGCCGGCCGAAGTGAGAATGGGTAAGGGTAAAGGAAACCTCGAGTTCTGGGCTGCCGTTGTAAAACCAGGTCGTATTCTTTTTGAAATAGATGGTGTAAGTGAGTCTGTGGCCCGCGCATCTCTTGCACTTGCAGCTGGAAAACTTCCTATCAAAACTAAATTCATTGTACGCCCTGACCTTGTCACTGCCTAACCTCAAAATAGTAGCACGATGTCCAAGAAAACCGAATTTTTAAAAACCCTGCAGGGAATGAATGAACAAGACCTGCGTGCACGTTTGGCTGATGATCAACAGCGATTGAAGAAAATGGAATTTACGCATGCTATTTCTCCATTGGAGAATCCCATGTCTATTCGTGGTCTGCGTCGCGACATCGCCCGTTTGAAAACTGCTCTCGAATCAAAGCAACAGCAAGCCTGATAAATACCCTAACATGGAAGCAAGAAATTTAAGAAAAACCAGGATCGGTGTGGTAACCAGCAACAAGACGGAAAAGACCATCACAGTGGCTGTCGAGCGTAAAGTAAAGCACCCGATTTACGGAAAGTTCGTAAAGAAAACCACAAAGTTTCACGCGCATGACGATAAGAACGAATGCAGCATTGGTGATCTAGTTAAAATCATGGAAACTCGCCCGCTTAGCAAAACAAAGTGCTGGAGATTGGTGGAAGTGGTTGAAAAAGTGAAGTAAATTCTGATTAGCATTAATTGTAAAATAACTTTTGTATGATACAACAAGAAAGCCGATTGAATGTGGCCGATAACAGTGGTGCCAAAGAGGTGCTCTGTATTCGTGTGCTCGGCAATAGTGGTCAGCGCTATGCGAGAATCGGCGACAAGATCGTAGTAACGGTTAAGGATGCGCTTCCGGCCGGTGGAATTAAACAAGGAACGGTTGCCAAAGCGGTTATTGTTCGTACTACAAACAAATTGCGTCGCAAAGACGGTTCTTATATCCGTTTTGACGATAACGCCGTAGTAATGCTTAACCAGTCTGACGAACTAAGTGGTACCCGCATTTTCGGACCTGTTGCACGTGAACTTCGTGATAAGGGTTATATGAAAATTATCTCATTAGCTCCAGAGGTTCTTTAATAACGGAGTAAATAATAAGTAAACTATGCAATCAAGATTCAAAGCCAAGTACAACATCCGTAAAGGAGATACCGTAGTGGTAATCGCCGGGGATGATAAAGATCTTGCTAAACCACGTATGGTTCGCGAAGTGCTGGTTGAAGAGTGTAAGGTGATTGTGGAAGGGGTGAATATTATCACTAAGCATACAAAACCCACTGCACAAAATACCAAAGGTGGTATCGTAAAGAAAGCAGCTCCTATACATATCAGCAATGTGATGTTATGGGATGCAAAGGCCAAGGCTGCTGCACGTGTTAAGCGTGAGCGTTCAAATGGTAAAACAGTAAGAATTTCCAAAAAATCAGGAGAAACGTTATGAGTACAAAGGCGTACAAACCAAGATTAGCTACCAAGTATAAGAGCGAGGTAGTGCCAAACCTGGTCAAAAAGTTTAATTACGAAACGGTTATGCAAGCTCCCCGTTTGGAGAAGATTTGTGTAAACCGTGGTATCAATGGTGCTGTGTCTGATAAAAAGACCGTAGACATTGCTGTAGAAGAACTGACCACTATCACAGGACAAAAGGCGGTGCCTACCATGTCCAAGAAAGACATTTCAAATTTTAAGCTTCGTAAGGGAATGCCCATTGGTGCAAAAGTTACCCTGCGTGGTGAAAAAATGTACGAGTTTCTGGATCGTTTGATAGCCGTTGCACTGCCACGCGTCCGTGACTTCAAAGGGGTAAACGACAAATCCTTCGACGGTCGTGGTAATTATACTTTGGGAATTACTGAGCAAATCATCTTTCCTGAGATTGATATTGATAAAGTCAGCAAGATTACTGGTATGGATATCACATTTGTTACAACCGCCAGCAGTGACGAAGAAGCTTTTGAATTGTTGAAAGAAATGGGGATGCCTTTCAAAAACGCAAAAAATAACTAATAACCTTAATAAAGACTCATGGCAAAAACTTCCGTAAAAGCCAGGCAACGCAAGCGTGAAAGAATGGTGGATCATTATGCTGCCAAACGCGAGGCGTTGAAGCAAGCCGGTGATTGGAAATCACTGGATGAATTACCCCGCAATGGTTCTAAAGTTCGTCTTAAGAATCGTTGTCAATTGACTGGTCGTCCAAAGGGGTACGTTCGCTACTTTGGAATTTCCAGGGTTGCGCTTCGTGATATGGCCCTCAATGGTAAAATTCCCGGACTTAAAAAAGCAAGCTGGTAATCTTTAAAAAAAATCATTATGGTAACAGATCCAATAGCAGACTTCCTGACCCGTATCCGCAACGCACAGATGGCGGGTCACCGTGTGGTCGACATTCCTGCTTCTAATCTCAAAAAGCGTATGACAGAGATTCTCTATAATCAGGGATATATCTTGAAATACAAATTTGAAGATGATAATAAGCAAGGGGTAATTAAAATTGCCTTAAAGTATGATTCGTCTACAAAGCAACCTGCCATTCAAAGCATGGAGCGTATAAGCCGCCCGGGTCTGCGTCAATACGTAAAACCTGAAGAATTCAGACGTGTGAAAAGCGGATTGGGCGTTGCTATCCTGTCCACTTCTAAAGGGGTTATGACCGACAAGGATGCCAAAGCCCAGAATGTGGGGGGCGAGGTATTGTGTTATATCTATTAAAAACAAAGCATATGTCACGTATAGGAAGAAAACCGATTTCAGTTCCCAATGGTGTAACCGTTACAGTTGGGAAAGACAATGTGGTAACCGTAAAAGGAACCAAGGGCGAACTCAAGCAATTGCTTGATCGCGACATTGTGGTTGAGGTCAAGGATAATCAAGTGGTGCTGGGCCGACCCACCAATCAAATTCGTCACCGTGCTTTGCATGGTTTGTATCGTTCACTGCTCACTAATTTAATCAAGGGGGTAACAGAAGGATACCAAAAAAAGTTGGAATTAATTGGGGTAGGTTTCAAAGCTACCAACGCAGGAAATGTTTTAGACCTGTCTATTGGGTATTCTCACAATATCATTTTTGAAGTACCCAAAGAACTTAAAGTAGCAACTGCTCAGGAGAAGGGGCAAAACCCAATGATTTCACTGGAGGGTATTGACAAGCAGTTGATTGGTCAGGTTGCTGCCAAATTACGCAGTCTTCGTAAACCAGAGCCTTACAAGGGTAAGGGAGTTCGTTACGTGGGTGAAGTGGTTCGTAAAAAAGCTGGTAAAGCAGCTGGTAAATAATTAAATGTTTTTAAAACAGTATAAGAGATGACTCCTCAATTTAAAACCAAAAGAAGGCAAAACATTCGCTACCGCATTCGTCGGAAGATTAGTGGAATTGCAACTAGGCCCCGTTTGTCTATCTATAGAAGTAATGCTGACATCTATGCTCAATTGATTGACGATAATAACGGGCAAACAGTAGCAGCCGCTTCCTCTCGCGATAAGGATATTGCTGCTCAGCAATTAACCAAAACTGAAAAGAGCCGGTTAGTAGGAGCTGCGATCGCCAGCAAGGCAGTTGCTCTCGGAATCACCTCCGTTACTTTTGATAGAGGTGGCTACCTCTATCATGGTCGTGTTAAATCAGTTGCTGACGGAGCACGCGAAGGAGGATTACAGTTCTAATTAATTAAACGCAACAAAAAAACTATACATGTCAAAGCTCAATTTGAATAGAGTAAAAGCCAGCGACCTTGAGTTGAAGGATAAAGTCGTAGCCATCAACCGTGTGGTAAAAACTACCAAAGGTGGTCGTGCCTTTAGTTTTTCTGCTCTGGTTGTAGTCGGAAATGGAAATGGTGTGGTAGGGCATGGTCTTGGTAAAGCAAAGGAAGTACAGGAAGCTATCACCAAGGGCATTGAGGACGCAAAAAAGAACCTGATCAAAGTTCCAATCATGAAGGGTACTGTTCCGCATGACCAGTGGGCTAAAGAAGGTGCTGCTAAAGTATTAATCAAACCTGCCGCACATGGTACCGGTGTAATTGCCGGAGGCTCTATGCGTGCCGTTTTGGAGAGTGCTGGTGTAACAGACGTACTTGCAAAATCATTGGGATCTGCAAATCCTCACAATGTGGTAAAAGCTACATTCAAGGCGCTTGCGTTGTTGCGTGAACCCGTTCAGATTGCCAAAACTCGTACGCTGGGATTGAAAAAAGTATTTAACGGTTAAACGACTGGCCATGAAAAAAATTAAAATAACACTTGTTAAAAGTCCAATTGACAGACCCGAGCGTCAAAAGCTAACCTTGCAGGCTCTTGGCTTGAATAAGACTTTTTCAAGTCGTGAAGTAGAAGCTACTCCACAGATATTGGGCATGGTGCGCAAGGTTAATCATCTGCTCAAAATAGAAGAATCTAAATAATCAAACGAGCGTAACTGCGCTCAATTCAATAATGCGAGCCCCGCTCAATATTGCTTTCGGGGCGATGAGTAAACAATAAAAGCTATGAAACTGCATCAATTGAAGCCTGCTAAAGGCGCTACACACAAAACAAAACGAATTGGGCGTGGAGAAGGCTCCGGGCATGGAGGAACATCTACGAAAGGCACAAAAGGTGCCCAGAGCCGTACGGGTTTTAAAAGTAAAATGGCTCATGAGGGGGGCCAGATGCCCATCCAACGACGTATTCCCAAGCGTGGGTTTAAAAATCCGCATCGGATTTCTTACAAAGTATTAAACTTGGGACAGTTGGAGCAATTGTCTGTCAAATACAATATTACCGAGTTCTCACTTGAGAATTTATATATCAACGGCCTGATTAGTCAGACTGATCGTGTGAAAGTCCTCGGAAATGGTGCAGTGAAAGGGAAGTATAGCTTCCGTGTAAATGCCATAAGTGCCAAGGCAAAAGATGCCATTGAAGCGGCTGGTGGTACCGTCGAGATCGTTGCTTAAATTAGTTGACTAAAACCTCAATCAAACCGTGAAGAAATTTTTTCAAACGCTTCGCAACATTTGGAGTATCGAAGAGCTTCGTAATAAGATTCTTTTTACGCTCTTGATGATTACGATCTACCGGATTGGTGCATACATTGCATTGCCTGGTATAGCCGATCCAATTAAATTGGCTGAATCTGATAACAGTACAGGTATCTTAGGCCTGATTGATGCCTTTTCCGGTGGTGCTTTTAACCAAGCATCCATCTTTGCATTGGGTATTATGCCCTATATCTCTGCTTCCATTTTTGTACAATTGCTTACTGTACTGGTACCCCAGTTCCAGAAAATGCAAAAAGAAGGGGAGAGCGGGCGTAAAAAGATCAATCAATACACACGTTATCTCACCGTAATAGTCACCTTGCTCCAAGCTTCTGCCTATATTACTTATTTACAAGGGCTAACTGCTCAAAGTGGAGGGATCATCCCTGCCTTTGCTCCCTATTTCTGGCTGTCAACTATCGTAGTATTGACCTCAGGAACATTGTTTGTAATGTGGATGGGAGAAAAGATAACGGACAAAGGCTTGGGAAATGGAACCTCGCTGATTATCATGGTTGGTATATTAGCGCGTCTTCCTCAATCGTTTTTACAGGAATTGAGTGCCAAATCAGTTCGTAATGGACAAATATTGTTGTTCATCATTGAGATGGCAATCTTGATCGCCATAATCATGGGATGTATTCTGCTGGTGCAAGGGGTTCGGAAAGTGCCTGTGAACTATGCAAAACAAATCGTTGGCAATCGCCAGTTTGGTGGTGCACGCCAGTTCCTGCCACTTAAGGTGAACAGCTCTGGAGTAATGCCGATCATTTTTGCACAAGCCATCATTTTTATTCCCACGATTTTTGCCAATTACAATACGCAGGCAAATGATTTTTTGCGAGCCATTAGTGATCAAACAAATATTTGGCATATGGTGCTGTATTCTGTTGTGGTAATCGGGTTTACATTTTTATACACTGCGCTCATCTTCAATCCTAAGCAGATCGCAGATAATTTAAAACAGAATAATGGCTTTATCCCTGGAGTTAAGCCTGGTCAGCCTACGGCTGATTATATCGGGACTATTATGGACAGGATCACCTTGCCGGGGGCTCTGCTACTTGCTTTAGTTGGAATTTTGCCGGGTATTGCCGAAAAGCTAGGTGTTACGCAACAGTTTTCTACTTTTTTTGGGGGTACTTCTCTGTTGATCATGGTTGGGGTTATCCTGGATACTTTGCAGCAAATTGAAACGCAATTACTCATGCGTCAATACGATGGATTAATGAAAAGTGGAAGAATACAAGGTCGCCAAACGGCTGCTCCTGTGGGGATGTAAAAATTTGTTTTGTGATATTTCAACCCGGCTGAATCTTCGGCCGGGTTTTTTATTTTTTCATAGATATTTGTTGTATGATAATAAAGTCTGAAGAGGAAATCAGCCAGATGCGGGCAAGCGCCTTGTTGGTGAGTAAAACACTGGCAATGGTAGCGAGTGAGTTGCAGCCTAGTATTACTACCATGACATTGGACAAGCGGATACATCAGTTTATTTGCGATCATCAAGCCATTCCCTCCTTTCTGAATTATCACGGTTATCCCTATAGCTCCTGTATTTCACTTAATGATGTGGTGGTTCACGGATTTCCCAATGATCAACCATTAAAGGAGGGGGATGTAATTGCTATTGATGTGGGTGTTATATTAAATGAGTGGCACGGAGATCATGCCTATACATTTTGTTTGGGAAAGCCTGCTGCCGCCATTGCAAACCTTATTCGGGTAACTAAGGAATCATTGTATAAAGGACTAGAAAAAGCAATTGCCGGAAACCGAGTGGGAGATATCTCTTATGCGATCCAGGAGCACACGGAAAAAAAACATGGGTATGGGGTGGTAAGAGAATTAGTAGGGCATGGGCTGGGGAAAAATTTGCACGAAGATCCACAGGTACCCAATTATGGGAAAAGAGGTGCGGGTCCTAAACTAAAGGAAGGACTGGTTTTGGCGATTGAACCAATGATTAATCTTGGGAAAAAAGAAGTTTATACAGACAAGGATGGATGGACTGTACGCACGAAAGATGCAAAAGTTTCAGTTCATTTTGAACATGATGTTTGTGTACGAAAGGACAAGGCAGAGATTTTATCTGATTATTTTCCAATTGAAGAAGCAGAGCGTTTGAATCAGCATCTATTTCCCTCAGCACCCGTGCAGTTTTTTTAATACAGTATGGGTGGACTTACCACAATACCACATAGCCGTAATGGGTGGAGGGGCGGCAGGGATTTTTACTGCTGTAAATTCTTTTTGATTCATGCTGACAAGGGGGAGCTTACCCAAGCAAATCATTGCTGTGTGGCTATTGGGGGAATATTGAATGAAAGCACATTACATTGGTTAAAGCCTTCTGGGCATTCGTTCATTTCTTCTGCCCCCTCAATGTTTACGTTCAATGCGCCAAGCCACTCTATTGTGAAACCCATGGGAGCACGTTGGTTACAGACAGGAAAATAAGTATCGATTTGCCATATACCTTCATTGGTTGGAGGGTCAAGGATGGAATAGTACAAATCTCGCTGCCTATTTTGATTCACAACGCAACCTGCCACCCACTAAACAATTATCGACAGGTGGATTATTCCAACTGCCTAAGCGACTATGGATTTATTTTCTTTCCGCGGCTGATATTAATGAAACTTGTCGCTTTGCCAGCTTAACCGCCAAGCAAAAAAATAAATTGATAAAACTCCTAACCAACCAGTAGATTGTGGTAAGTGGCAAAACAACGTTTAAAAAAGAATTTGTAACGACCGGTGGTACGGGAGGATTCAATTTTCAACACACTTGGAGCAGTGGTTACTTGGCTGCAAAGGCCATGGCTGATTCGCCCCTTCACTGAAAGTCAAATTGTTTTTTTGTACGAACATGGCACCAGGCCGATAGGGGAAATACAGTTATAATCAATCCTGTTGATAAAAGCGAAAAGCCCAGTAACAAGAGTGTGATCAGTATCAACAATAAGTATAGGGGGTAGGAGAGCAAAAGTAGGGCGCTCAGCACAGCATCATAAAAGGCTGTTTTTCCAAATTTTTTCAGGGTGAATTGTTGTAGGGGATAATGAAGCGGGCGGTGAATCATCCTTCCTAGTAGTGCAAATGGAAAGAGTAATCTTTTTTCTAAATTACTCACCGGGACTCCCAAAAGATCCGTAAGCTTTTGCCTATCCTCTGGAGCAATTTCATACACTAGTTTTTTAAATTCTTCTTGCAAACAGGTGTTGAAATGTTGATATCTGACGCCATCATTTTTTGTAATGGGTACTCGCTCTGCTGTAATGAGTTCTCCAAAATTTATATGAACATTTTTGCCAATCCTCCTAAAGGAGCTATAGTTAAGGCCCACAGGTAAAACTGTGAGTGGAATACCTGCTTCCCAGGCTTGAATAGCTAATCGGGCTGTTCCTTTTTTTAGATTTCGCAAACGCCATTCGTTTACACACAACGCTTCACTGTAAATGGTGACGATTTGATTTTGCTTAAATAGGGACAGGCAAGTATCAAAAGTTTGATAGTTCACGTGTAAATTTTCGATGCCTTCGCTGGTTCTGTAAATCGGGAAGATGCGCAAAGAACCAAGTAGCTGAGCATGCCACTTTTTTTTAAATGCATCTCCTCTGGCTAATGCCCAAACGGGCTCTTTAAAAAGCGTATTGATTAGAATGGAATCAAGAAATGAGTTTGGATGATTGGCTGCAATTAGAATTGGGCCTTTTAGGTGAAGAAAGGCAGGGTTATTTATACGAATTTCTCTGCATAAAAGATTGATTGCCAATCTTGAAACTAGTTTAAGTCCTTCGTAAACCAAGCTTTGAATTTTAGTGAAAGTAGCAATAATACCTGTATCTTTGCCACCCCGAAATAAAACCCTTGGGTCATTAGAATGTTTCACCAATTTTTAACCAAACAATTAAACGCTGATGTACAGGAGAGTGGGGCGGATACCGCCACAGCTGCAGCGACAACAAAAGCACCTGTAGAGCTTGTGCCTACTGCACATGATGATTTCGACTGGACCGTTGACAAGCGTAATGTTACCTCTTACGCTGATGCGGAAAAAGAAAAGTATCACAAAGTTTATGAAAGCACATTCGTTCAATTGAACGACGGAGAACTTATCAAAGGGCTGGTAGTGGGGATGACTAAAACAGATGTTGTATTAAACATCGGTTTTAAAAGTGATGGATTGATATCTCTCAATGAATTCCGTGACATTCCTGCTCTTAAAGTGGGTGATGAAGTGGAAGTGATGATCGTTGAAAAAGAAGACCGCGATGGTCATCTGAATTTAAGCCGTCGTCAGGCGCGTATCACGCGTGCTTGGGAACGTATTGTGGAAGTTCACAAAACTGGCGAAGTCATCACGGGTACCGTTACTTCAAAAACAAAAGGTGGATTGATCGTAGATGTGTTTGGCATGGAAACCTTCCTGCCTGGCTCACAAATTGATGTGAAGCCTGTAACTGATTACGACCAATTTGTTAGTAAAACAATGGAATTCAAAGTTGTTAAGATCAACGAAACCATTAAAAACGCCGTTGTATCCCATAAGGCATTAATTGAAAGCGATATTGAAGCACAGCGTGCACAGATCATGAGCAAGTTGGAAAAAGGACAGGTGTTGGAAGGAATGGTTAAGAATATCACAGACTTTGGAGCCTTCATGGATTTAGGTGGTCTTGATGGATTACTGTATATCACGGATATTTCATGGGGTCGCATCGCACATCCTTCTGAGGTCCTTAAACTTGACCAAAAGATCAATGTGGTGGTACTTGACTTCGACGATGAAAAACGCAGAATCAGTCTTGGCTTGAAGCAACTTACCCCACACCCTTGGGATGTATTGGGAGATGGAATAGTAGAAGGCAATGTAGTAAAAGGCAAGGTAGTTAACATAGAGGATTATGGTGCTTTTTTGGAAATTCAACCAGGTGTTGAAGGACTTGTGCACGTATCTGAGATTACATGGGCTAACACGCCGGTGAATGCAAAAGAATATTTCAAATTAGGCGATGAGCACGAAACAAAAATCGTAACCCTGGATAAGGAAAGTCGCAAGATGAGTCTTTCTGTCAAGCAACTTTCTGCAGATCCATGGAATGAAATTGATGCTAAATTCCCAGCAGGAAGTCGTCATGCCGGTTTAGTAAAAAACATAACCAACTACGGAGTTTTTGTAGAATTGGCGCCTGGAATTGGAGGAATGATTCACATCAGCGACCTGAGCTGGTTAAAGCGTTTCAACCATCCAACTGAATACACTAAAGTCGGAAAGCATATTGACGTGATGATTTTAGGGATCGATCGCGGGAATCGTAAGTTGCAATTAGGACATAAACAACTGGAGGAAGATCCCTGGAACACGCTTCAGGACACATTTGTTATTGGAAGCTTACACGAAGGGTTGGTTACACGTCGTGATGATAAAGGTGTTGTTGTTCAACTGCCCTATGGATTGGAAGGTTTTGCTCCTAACCGTCATTTGACCAAGGAAGATGGTAAAACGATCGGAGCTGATGAAACGGCCACTTTTATTGTTATCGAGTTTGATCGAAACGAAAAAAGAATTGTTCTTTCTCATACACGCATTTGGGAACAAGGAAAAGTAGGAGAAGCTGAAGCGGCGAAGAAAGCAGCAAAGGCCAACGCTGAGATGACAAAAAAGACGGTAAAGAATATCCAGACCAAAGTCGAAAAAGCCACTTTGGGAGATTTGGGGGTATTAGCTGACCTGAAGAAGAAGATGGGAGGTGGGGCTGAATAACATCCATTTGCTAAGTTCATGGACAAGGCTGCCGAACAGGTAGCCTTTTTTTATGTACCTGCGAATGTCCTTATTATCTTTGCCGTACCTGTAAGCCTATTGTATGAATACAATCGTGCACAGAATCTTTCGTGCCAATTTGATCAGAAAAGCCGTTTTTCTGATTGTAGGCGTGGCCTCTTATCCTGGTCTGGCATTATTCAATCGGCTTTTCATTAGCGGTACAGAGCACGTGAAGAGATTGCCAAAGGAGCGAGTTCTATTTGTAAGCAATCATCAAACCTATTTTGCCGATGTCATTACCTTTTTTCAGATTTTCTGTGCCATTAAATGGGGTAAAACAAATCGGTTAGGGTTACCTTACTACCTGCTTAACCCCTTTACAAGGGTTAATTATATAGCTGCGGTGGAGACCATGAATGAAAATTGGCTTACCCGTCTGTTTCTTTTGGCTGGGGGCATTACCGTAAAAAGAACCTGGAGAAAGGAAGGGAAGGATATTCGCAAAGGGCTTGATCCATCGGATACCCGAAAAATAATTAGAGCACTGGAGAAGAATTGGGTGATTACATTTCCACAGGGCACCACTCGTCCTTTTGCCCCAGGGAGAAAAGGCACTGCCTTAATTATTAAAGAAGTTCGCCCCATTGTAGTTCCAGTAGTGATCAGCGGATTTTGGCGTGCATTCAACAAAAAGGGGCTTAAATTAAAAAAGCTTAATACTCGCTTGTCGGTTCAATTCAAAGCACCATTAAACATTGATTACGAGGCCCCCGTTCAGCAGATCATGGATCAAATAATGGATGCCATCGAGCAAAGTCAAATGTACTTTTTAAAAGGGAAACACCATTTAGCAGAGGATATGAACTAGCTTCTCACCTTAGTGTCAGCAAATAACGCTTTTAATTCAGCAGCTTCACCTGGTTTCATTTTCCCTCCCAGAATTAGTCGAAGTTGTCTTCTGCGAAGTGCACCATCAAATAATCTTTTTTCCTCCTCATTGGTTGGTTCTAAAGAAGGAACAGGTTTGGGCTTGCGGTTAGGATCAAGAGCAACAAATGTATAATATGCCTCATTGCTCTTGTAACGAAATTGCTGCGTAAGATCTTCGCCCCAAACGCGCAAATGCACTTCCATAGAGGTGTTAAAAGCACGGGTTACTTTGGCTTCAATATGAACGGCATCTCCCAACTTGATTGGATTTTCAAAAGAGATATTGTCTACTGAAACGGTTACGCAAAGAACACTACAATGCTTTTGAGCAGACAGTGCTGCAGCGATGTCCATCCAGTACATCAATCGACCGCCCATTAAATTGCCAAATAAGTTGGTGTCGTTCGGAAGAACTAACTCCGTCATGGTGATTAAGCTATCAGTAGGTGATTTGGGTTGCATATTAGCGTTTCTGCAAAGATAGTGCTGGAGCCGCAGCTGTTCATTCATCCGGCTAGCATAAAAGGTCCTATATTGGTCTGCCCATGTTCCACTATTTTTGCAGGTATACTATTTAGTTGTTTCCCATGCCCAGCCCCAGCTTGCCTCCGTCTTTTGACAATACAGCACTTGCCTTTAATTATAAATCGGATGCCGCTTTAAAAAAAGCACGTTTTCTTTTTACGGTCATGTCAAATCCCTTGCTGGTGCTGGTGGGCACCCGTCTCGTTTCTTGGGCCATCAGGATGGGGCTTCCTGTAAATGGATTAATTCGTTCTACTCTATTTTCTCAATTCATTGGAGGGGAAACTTTAGAGCAAACAGTTCCGGTGGCTGCTAAATTGAATTCTTTTCAGGTAAAAGTTATTCTGGACTATGCAGTAGAAGGAAAACAAGGAGACCACTTTTATGATCAGGCACGGGATCAATTTTTACGTGTTATTGATTTTGCGGCCACACATCCAAATATTCCCTTCATTAGCATCAAGTTAACGGGACTTGCACGATTTGAGTTGTTGGAGGAGTTAAATAAAAGGATGGTTGCAATAGACAAACCATTATTAGCAAGGTATGAGTTAGCTTTAAATCAACTCTCGCCTGCAACACTAAATGAATGGGGTCGCGTTTTTTCTCGAATTGAAAAAATTTGCTTTCATGCTACTACCAAAAAAATAGCGGTTACGCTTGATGCTGAGGAAACTTGGATCCAAGAACCACTTGATGCGTTATGTGCCATCCAGATGGAGCTCTGTAATAAAAAATTTCCTTTTGTTTATAATACCTATCAATTGTATCGCACTGATCGATTAACATTTTTACAATCCATGCATGAGTTGGCTACTAGCCGTGGATATATTACTGGGGCTAAGTTGGTAAGGGGTGCATATATGGAAAAAGAGCGAAAGCGTGCAGCCGAGATGGGCTATGCTTCACCCATCAATCCCACCAAGGAAGCGACTGATTTGCTTTATGACCAAACTTTACGCTTTTGCATCGATAACTTAAATCAGGTTGGGGTGATAGTGGCCTCACATAATGAGGAAAGTAGTTTATTGGCTTTTAATTTATTGAAGGAGCAGGGATTGCCTCCTGATCATCCTCATATTCACTGGAGTCAACTTTATGGCATGAGTGATAATATCACTTTTAATTTGGCTGCCGCAGGGTGTAGCGTGAGTAAATACCTGCCTTTTGGCCCTATCGAAGATGTTGTCCCTTATTTGATGAGGAGAGCACAGGAAAACACCTCCGTGAAAGGCCAAACAGGAAAGGAGTTAAGGTTGATACAAAAAGAGTTGGTGCGCCGGGCTCATTCTGCTTAATATTGCACTATGCGGGAGTATCACAATTTATTACAACATATCTTGGGTAATGGGTCTGATAAAACAGACCGTACCGGTACCGGTACCAGAAGTGTTTTTGGCTATCAAATGCGATTTAATCTTGCAGATGGATTTCCATTGGTCACTACTAAAAAGGTGCACGTAAGAAGTATTATCCATGAGTTACTCTGGTTTTTGAAAGGAGAAACAAATATTGCCTATTTAAAAGAAAATGGGGTAAGTATTTGGGACGAATGGGCTGACCCGCAAGGCGAACTGGGCCCTGTTTATGGGAAGCAATGGAGGGGCTGGGAGGGTAAAAATGGGCAAGTGGTCGATCAAATCTCAGCGTTAATACAAGAAATTAAAAAGAACCCAGACAGCCGTCGATTAATCGTAAGTGCTTGGAACGTGGCTGAGCTTCCGCAGATGGCATTGATGCCCTGTCATTCGTTATTTCAATTCTATGTAGCAGACGGGCGATTGAGTTGTCAATTATATCAACGTAGTGCAGATGTGTTTTTGGGAGTTCCTTTTAATATTGCATCCTACGCATTACTTACCCATATGATTGCGCAGGTTTGTCAACTACAACCCGGTGATTTTGTTCACACTTTTGGAGATGTTCACATCTATAGAAATCATGTTGAACAAGTAAAATTGCAATTGAGCCGAACCCCTTTCCCTTTGCCAACTTTACAATTGAACCCTGCTATTACAGACTTATTTTCATTTCAATTTGAGGATATTGAAATTTTAAATTATCAATGCCACCCAGCTATTCAAGCACCAGTGGCCATTTAAAGTAGAATGGATATGTTAGTGTCCCTCATCGTTGCAGTTGGGCAGAATAATGCCATCGGAAAGGACGGGGGTATGCCCTGGCATTTATCGGCAGACCTCAAGCACTTTAAGAATATTACATGGGGGCTTCCTGTTATTATGGGTAGAAAAACATACGACTCATTGGGGAAACCATTGCCGGGGCGCACCAATATAGTGATTACCCGACAGCAAGATTGGAATCCATCGGATCAGTTGATTGTTGTTGCAGACGCAATCACTGCCCTCTCAAAAGCAAAAGAGTGTGGCGCAAAAGAAGTGGTAATTATAGGGGGTGGGGAGATCTACAAACTATTTTTTGATTTGGCAACAAGGATTTATCTCACACGTGTTGAGGCCTCTCCTGAGGCGGACACTTATTTTTCTTCTTTTCATCCTAAGGACTGGAGGCTTATTAGCCAATTGGACCGGGAAGCTGATTCAAAGCACGTTTATAACTACTCTTTCCAGGTTTGGGACCGGCTAATATAGGACCAGGTATGTACACCACTCCTCAATTAGTTATTAAGTATCTAAATTTTTTACTCTTAGCTTCAAACCCCCAAGGACATGGTGTTCATTCTCCGTTTGTATTTGATTTTCTAAAAAATGTACTTCAGGATAAGGCCTGGTATGAGGAGTATGCCTGTTGGACTGCCTGGAGAAAATCCATGTCAGCCACAAAAACCAAATTGTCTGTTACAGGAATAGGGGCAGGCTCAAGAAGTGGAAATTATACTGACCGTTCTGTTTCCTCCATAGTCAAAACAGCTGCAAAAAGCCCCGCCACGGCTAAGCTTTTTTTCCGGATGGCTCGGTATTACAAACCTGAGACCATATTGGAGTTGGGAACATCTCTGGGGCTGTCCACCGCTTTTTTTTCATTAGCCTGCCCAACTGCCTCTATCTATACAATTGAGGGGGTAAAATCAATAGCTGAACTGGCAAAGCAAAATTTTACTGCTTGGAATTGTTTTAACGTTCAACTCAAGTTTGGCAATCTGGATCAGGTGCTCATTGAATTATTGAAACAAGTAAAAAGCCCTGACTTGGTATTTATGGATGGCAATCATCAAGAGGAGGCCACTAAACGTTATTTTTTACAGTTGCTGCCCTTTATTTCCAACAATACTTTGATAATTATTGACGATATTCACTGGAGTCAGGGGATGGAAAACGCTTGGTCCTTTATTCAATCCCATGAACAAGTACGGATGACGCTTGATTTTTTCCAATTCGGAATAGTACTTTTCAATCCTTCTTTTCTGGGGAAGTCCCACTTTAGGATACGTTATTAATTGTTACCTTCGCCAACCAGTAATATTAATACTGCTTACAAATATGACCATTGGAGTTCTACGTGAATCAAATCCGGAAACAAGGGTATCCCTATCTGACGAAGCTGTAGCATTTCTTATTAAAAAAGGTTTTACTGTTTGGGTGGAGCAAGGAGCAGGTGCTCTTTCGTTTTGTAGTGATGCCTCCTATCAATCAGTTGGTGCTACAGTCAGCGATAGATCCGGTGTAGTAGCAAACGCTGATGTGATTTTATCGATGCATACCATACCGGCTGATCAGTTGGTAAAAATTAGTGGAAAATTATTAATAGGAGCATACCAGCCATTATACAAAAAAGATTGGGTACGATCTGCAGCCCAGGCAGGGGTCACTTGTTTTTCGCTGGACATGTTACCCAGAACTACCAGGGCGCAGTCAATGGATATATTAAGTTCGCAGGCAAATATTGCCGGATATAAAGCTGTTTTATTAGCTGCAACTACCTATGGCAGGTACTTTCCTATGTTTATGACTGCGGCTGGAAGTATTACGCCTGCTAAGGTTTTGATACTTGGTGCCGGTGTAGCTGGGTTACAAGCCATTGCTACTGCAAAAAGGTTGGGTGCTGTTGTGGAAGTTTTTGACACACGCCCGGCGGTAAAAGAGGAGGTCATGAGTTTGGGCGCAAAATTTATAGAAGTGGAAGGATCAGCCGATGCAAGCAGAGCTGGTGGATATGCAGTTGAACAATCCGAGGATTATCAACATAGGCAACGTGAAAGAATTGCTCAATCTGCGGCAAAAGCAGATATCATTATCACCACCGCACAAATTCCCGGTAAAAAGGCGCCTATCCTAATTACGGCAGAAATGGTTGCTTCCATGCGAAATGGATCTGTTATCATTGACTTGGCTGCGTCAACTGGAGGAAATACCCCCTTCACAAAAGACGGGGAAACGGTTGACCAAGATGGGGTAAGAATTGTGGGGGCATCCAGTTTACCCGCTTCTCTTCCTGCAGATGCCAGTAAGTTATATGGTAAAAATGTGCTCAATTTTTTTCAATTGTTAATTGATAAAACAGGCGCCTTGCAATTGGATTGGGAGGATGATTTGGTTAAAGGGGCTTGTATCACGTATCAAGGGGAAATCGTAAATGATAAAATCGCTTCAAGTTTATAAAAATGGAACAATTATTGTCTTGGATCAGTCAACATCAGGAAATCCTTTACATCGTTATGCTGATGGTTTTTGTTGGAATTGAAGTGATAGGCAGAGTGCCCAGTGTATTACATACTCCGTTAATGAGTGGCGCAAATGCCATTCACGGAGTAGTGATTATTGGAGCCATCATTGTCATGGGCAAGGCAGCTCCTACAAATTATTTAGCATTGATACTTGGCTTTATTGCGGTAATCGTGGGCACGCTGAATGTTGTAGGAGGCTTTGTAGTAACTGATAGAATGTTGGAGATGTTTTCGAAGAAGAAAAAATAATCCTGAACTAAAAAAAGATACTGGTGGAACTAAACCTCCTGACTTTTATATACCTATTTGCCTCGGTTACTTTTATAGTGGGGCTAAAGATGTTGTCACATCCTGACAGCGCCCGAAATGGAAACAGAGTGGCTGCTTTTGGTATGACGCTGGCTATACTTGGGACTATTTTTCTATATGAAAAAGAGGGAGCTCGTCTGGGGAATTATCAATGGATTTTCGGGGGTATATTAATTGGGGCAGTCGTTGGCACTTTGGCCGCAAAGCGCGTCAAGATGACGGCGATGCCTGAAATGGTAAGCTTATTTAATGGAATGGGTGGCGCTTGTGCAGCCTTGATCAGTTTGGTTGAATTTGACCACAGTGCAGTTAAAGGCTTTTTACCAATCATTGTTCTGGGATTGGTCATTGGATCTGTTTCCTTTGCGGGTAGTATCATTGCCTGGGGCAAGCTAAATGGTTCTATAAAGGATTTTTCCTTTAAAGGGCAACACCTATTCAATATTTTACTTTTGGGAGTCATTGTTACCCTTGCTTCTTACCTAATCATATTCTTGCCCGCAAGTGCTTTTTTTATTTTTTATACAATATTTTTCTTGTCGTTATTGTATGGTGTATTTTTTGTATTTCCAATTGGGGGTGCGGATATGCCTGTGGTAATTTCTTTGCTCAATTCTTTTACCGGGGTTGCGGCCGCCTGTGGTGGGTTTCTTTATGATAACAAAGTAATGCTCACTGGTGGAATTTTAGTTGGTGCAGCAGGAACCTTGCTCACCATATTGATGTGTAAGGCTATGAATCGTTCTCTTACTAATGTGTTGTTAGGTTCATTTGGAGGGGCTGGTAAAACTAATGCATCTGCAGGTGCTGCAGTAGGCACACACAAGGAAATTAGTCTAAGTGATACAGCTGTATTGATGAGCTATGCAACTAAAGTTTATATAGTGCCAGGATATGGACTTGCTGTAGCACAAGCCCAACATGCTTGTCATGAATTGGAAAAATTATTGGAGTCAAAAGGAGTAGATGTAAAATACGCCATACATCCTGTTGCTGGTAGGATGCCGGGTCATATGAACGTTTTGCTGGCGGAGGCCGATGTTCCTTATGAGAAACTACTGGAGATGGAGCAGGCCAATGATGAGTTTTCAACCACGGACGTTGTGTTGGTCTTAGGGGCTAATGATGTAGTAAATCCTGCTGCGAAATCTGATACCAGTTCACCCATCTATGGCATGCCTATTTTGGATGTTGAGTTGGCTAAGCATGTAATTGTCAATAAGCGAAGCATGAAGCCGGGTTATGCCGGTATTGAGAATGAATTATTTTTCCGTTCCAAGACCTCCATGCTATTTGGGGATGCAAAGAAAGTACTACAGGACCTTGTTGCAGAAATTAAGAATCTTTGATTCTACTCAGTATTAAAACGTGCAATTACCAGCATCTCTTTTAGACTCATTAGCGGGTCTCCCTGGCTATGACCGTTCGCTTTTTGAGGCGGCTCATGCCACAACAGAACCGATAACTTCAATCCGGATAAATCCCGCAAAGAAGGTGCCGCTATCTTTTTCATTGGAAAAAGTTCCATGGACTTCAGTTGGGTTCTATGTTTCTCCCCGGCCATCATTTACGTTTGATCCTTCTTTTCATGGAGGGGCTTATTATGTGCAGGAAGCTAGTAGCATGTTATTGGAGCAGGTTTTTTTGCAGGCAGGTTTAAAAAATCAACCTATTCGTGCGTTGGATCTATGCGCAGCACCTGGTGGAAAGTCTACCCACTTACACTCATTGCTGGCACCTGGGAGCTTATTAGTGGCAAATGAAGTGATACGTGCAAGATCAGGTTTACTGCGTGATAATATTATAAAATGGGCTGCAGAAAATGTAGTAGTGACACAAAATGATCCTACTCATTTTGAACGGTTGCCAGCTTACTTTGATTGGATCACCTTGGATGCGCCCTGTAGTGGAAGTGGCTTGTTTAGGAAGGATCATGCAAGTGTAGCAGCTTGGACACCTGGCCAAGTAAATCACTGTGCACTTCGCCAGCAACGTATCATACACTCGGCATGGAAAGCACTTAAGCCTGGGGGCATTTTATTCTATGCTACCTGCTCTTTTTCTCCCGATGAAAATGAAGCAATAACTGAATGGTTGATCAAGGAATACGGAGCTATTTTTCAATCCGTTCAACTTGACGCTTCCTCGGGTATTATTGAGTCAAAAAATGGGTATCGATGTTGGCCTCATCTTGTAAAGGGAGAAGGCTTCTTTTTTTCTTGCTTAAGAAAACCAGCTGCTGCTGCCACATCCAATCAGTCTATTCGGGTAGCAAAATCCAAACCCATCAACATTTCTGCTCATTACCCCTCCCTTTTGCAATGGGTAGATCTTGAGGGAATGGATGTGATGGAAATAGGGAATGAGTTAACGGCTTTTCCCAAGGCCCTTCAATCCGATTGGCTAATGATTCAACAAACGCTTCATCCCATTTATGTCGGGACACTACTGGGAAGATGGATGCACAATAAATTAATACCAGCGCATGCCTTGGCTTTATCTACCCGATTATCGCTCGAAGTAGCCCAATTGCCTCTCGATTACCAACAGTCTATTGCTTACCTGCAACGAAAGAAAATTAATATGGCCTTTACAGTAAAGGGATGGGTAGTGGCTAATTACCAGGGTTTATCACTGGGATGGTTAAACGTTTTATCAGGCAGAGCTAATAATTATTACCCAAAAGGGCTACGCATCCTGAAAGAGCACTTATAGAGGAGGTAGTGGCTATATAAATTTAAAATCGAAAGCCCTGTAGAAAAGATGCCACATTCATCTTTTTTTTACCTTCCGGTTGTAACTCCTCAACTTGAAGCCAACCCTGTGCACAGGCAAACCGAAGATAACTTTTGCCGTCTGTATCAATCGTTCCAGGGGCGACACTGATTTTTTCATCAATAGGGATAGCTTGAAAAATCTTTAAAAATTTTCCTTGCAAGATTGCGTAAGCACCCGGTGTTGGCGATAATCCTCGAATTAAATTATTGATTGTGCGAGGATGACAATTCCAATTAATAGCTCCGGTTTCTTTTTGCAATTTTGGAGCTGAATTATTGGATTGCGCTAACTCATTTTGTGGTATGGGCGTAATGGTATCTTGCACATATTGCTCAATAGTATTTGTGAGTAACTGTGCTCCCCGTATTTTTAATTTGTTATATAATGTGCCAAAATTGTCTTTCTCGTCGATTGCTATTTCTTCTTGTAGCAAGAGGTCTCCGGTGTCAATTTCATGCTTTAGTAAAAAAGTGGTCACCCCCGTTTTTTGTTCGCCATTAATCAACGCCCAATTAATGGGGGCTGCGCCACGGTAATTCGGTAAAAGGGAGCCGTGTAAATTAATGGTGCCCAAAGGAGGGAGACCCCACACTAATTCTGGAAGCATTCTAAAGGCCACCACTATTTGCAAATCGGGTTTCCATGCTGTTAGCTGTTTCAGGAAATCGGGGTCTTTTAGTTTGATGGGTTGAAGAAGAGGGAGCTTATGCGCGACAGCAAACTGTTTTACGGGGCTTTCTTGTAAGGCAAGACCCCTTCCAGCCGGTTTGTCAGGTGCTGTTATTACACCGACTACTGTAAAGCCACTATCCAGTAATTTTTGTAGACTAGCTACAGCAAAATCTGGAGTACCCATAAACACAATCCGGATAGCCTTAGGATCTCTTGTCATGTGTGCGAAAATACTAAATGTACCAGGGCCTACTCAAAGTCTTTATACAGTAAATATCTTTTTCTGATGGCTTTGAATTGAGTTAACTGTGGCTCCCAGCTCTGACGAATTTCCTTTTCATCTTTACCATCCTTTATTTGTTGCATCAATGTATTGTTGCCAGCCAATTTATTGAAGAAAGAAAGTGCTGGATCTCCCGACTTGGGAAGTAAGAAAAAACTATCTTTTTGTGGAAAGATTTTATAGGCTTCGAGGATCCAATTCAACTGAATCTTTTTATTGGTCTTGTTTAAGACCTGTGTGGGAGTTCCACCAAAATCCCATCCGTAACAAACAGCTCCATAGTGCTTTGATTTTTTGGCGCCTACATTGGGGTTGGGGGTAAATTGGACCATATCCTTGGGCAAATCCGGATGACCAATCAATTGAAACGGTTTATTAGTTCCCCTGCCTTCACTAAGAGCGGTTCCCTCAAAAAGACAAGTGGTGGGGTAGAGATAGATCGATTGAATATTGGGTAAGTTGGGTGAGGGACGAACAGGAAGTACATAATTAGATTGGTGGTCATAATTTTTGCAGCATATTATTATGAGCTGAAAGACATCTTTATTTAAAAGTTGTTTATCCCAATTACTGTTGGCACACGATAGTAGTGGTTTATTTTTATCAAGTTTACCTGTAGCAGCCTCTGCAGGAGCTAGTTGATCCGCCATAGCTGTCATGGATTCCTCTTGCTGCTTTTCTACCTTTATCCAGCGCTCACCCAACAACATCCACGCATACTCACCAATTGTCATTCCATACACAATGGGGATTGGTTGCATCCCTATAAAAGATTTGTATGCGGGATTCAACACAGGGCCATCTACATAAAAACCATTAGGATTAGGCCTGTCTAGTATCAGCAAAGGTTTATTGTATCGAATTGCTGATTCCATGTACGCCTCAAGAGAGGAAATGAATGTGTAGAAGCGAACACCTACGTCCTGAATATCAAAAATGAGCATATCTATTTCTTCTAAATCTTTTTTTTCTGGCCCACGTTTAGCTCCGTATAAAGAAACCACTTGAATGCCTGTTTCTTTGTCAACGTAATCGCCCACTTTTTCGCCGGCATCAGCAGTACCCCTGAACCCATGTTCCGGTCCAAAAATTACTTGGATGTCTATTCCCAGATTTAGTAAGGTATCGACCAAGTGCTTATTGCCTACCATGGATGTTTGGTTGGCAAAAATTCCAACTCTTTTTTCTTTCAACAGTGGAAGGTAACTATCCATTTGCTGTGCTCCAGACTCAATCTGTAGAGCTGCAGCATTTTTTCTGGGTGTAATTGCTTTTTGAGCAAAGAGTTCGGGACTGCATATAAAAACCAGGACCAGTATGAATGTAGTACGCATGTGATTTTATTAAAGACCTGAAAGTAAATTATTCTGGTTTGAAAATCGCTTTTTGACTCCTCTTATTCCATTACCTTGCATGGTAAAATTAATATTATGGCAGCAGTTAAAGCGGGCGAGTGAAAGAACAGTATCGAAATATGAAGGAGTTGCTCGTTGCTCACCCTCATGTAATTCAATTAGCGCGGAATGCTATGGAAGCAGCTGGTGTTCAGGTAAAAACGGAATGCGTTCGGGGAGGTACTGACGGATCTCGTCTTTCGTCCGTGGGTTTACCCTGTCCCAATATTTTTGCTGAAGAACAAGCGGTGCATTCACGTCATGAATTTGTTTGTGTTCAGGATATGCAAAAATCTGTAGAAACCTTAGTACATTTGGTAGGGCTGGCTGCAGCGCAATAACACGCTGTTTAAAATCTTATACTATGCAATTTATTAGTTGGTTGTGGCATAACTGGTATATACTGGTTCTGTTAATTATTTTTTCCACTGGACTTTTTACAGTCAGTCAAGGTTACGTGGGGGTCATTACTATGTTCGGTAAATATCGCCGTATTGTTCGCCCGGGACTCAATTTTAAAATTCCCGTGTTGGAGGTAATTTACAAAAGAGTATCTGTCCAAAATCGTTCAGTAGAATTGGAATTTCAGGCTGTCACACAAGATCAGGCCAATGTGTATTTTAAAAATATGGTATTGTATGCCGTGCAGAATGCAGAGGAGGAGACCATAAAAAGGGTTGCTTTTAAGTTTATCGCGGAAAAAGATTTAATGCAAGCATTACTCCGAACCATTGAGGGAAATATTCGATCCTTTGTTGCCACTAAAAAACAGGCAGAGGTATTGGGGCTTCGTCGGGATATTGTGCAGTATGTAAAAGTGGAAGTTGACAATTCACTGGAAGAATGGGGGTATCATTTATTGGATCTTCAAATCAATGACATTACGTTTGATAAGTTGATTCTCGAGTCAATGAGTAGGGTGGTTGCTTCTAAAAACTTAAAGGCAGCTGCTGAAAATGAAGGACAAGCTTTATTGATTACAAAGACTAAGGCAGCAGAGGCTGATGGAAATGCCACTAAAATTTCAGCAGAGGCTGAGAAGCAAGCAGCACGTCTCAGGGGGCAGGGGGTAGCCTTGTTCAGAATGGAGGTGGCTGCCGGTATGACCGAAGCTGCGGAACAATTTAAGCAGGCAAATTTGGATACCAACGTAATATTGTTTAGTATGTGGACGGAGGCGGTTAAAAACTTTGCAGAGTACGGCAAGGGTAATGTGATCTTTTTGGATGGTAGCCCTGACGGAATGGAAAGAACTATGAAGCAAATACAGGCTTTCATGTTGAAACAGGCAGGTACCAACGATCCATCTTAGCGTTGTTAAGGATCCGTGAAAACTAGTATAATCACACCAAATTTTACGGGTGTGACGTTCATATGGTTATGTACTGCTGTTAAAAAAAAGTAACGTTCACTATCTCATTCAATCCTATTTTAGCTTTAAATAAATCTTGTTATGATTGACCTTTTGCAGGTGAATGGAGCTGCCGCAACCACTGCAATTGCAGGGGATGCAAACCATGACGGTTTTTTAACATTATGGGAATTATTAGCCACGGGTGGCTGGATCATGTTGCCGCTTGGAATTATGTTACTCCTTGCTGTGTACATTTTTATAGAGAGATATCTAGCTATACGAGCCGCTGGTCGGATTGATGATAATTTTATGAATATTATCAGGGATCATTTAGTGACCGGTAATATTGCTGCCGCCAAAAGCTTTACTCGTAACACCATTAATCCCGTAGCGAGAATCATTGACAAAGGAATACAGCGGATCGGCAAACCCATTGAATTGATAGAAAAAAGCATGGATAATGTAGGTGTGTTGGAAATGTATAAACTTGAAAAGAACCTGGCTGTTTTATCAGTTGTTTCAAAAGTTGCTCCCATCTTTGGTTTTGTAGGAACCTTAGTTGGATTGATGCAGCTTTTTTCTGCTATCAATACCACTAACGAATTTGAGGTGGCTACCATCGCTGGTGGTATCTATACCAAGTTGATCACCTCTATTTCAGGACTGATCATTGGTTTGTTAGCCTACTTAGGCTATAGTTTTTTGCAAACGCTAATTGAAAAAACCAGTCATAAAATGGAGGCGGCCTCTGCTGATTTTTTAGACCTATTACAAGAACCCAGCCAATCCTGATTTGCCCATGCGATTTAGAAAAAAGAAGCTGCATGAATCAGAGGTCTTTACCGACTCTCTTAATGATATTTTGTTCATTTTGTTAATGTTCTTTTTGATTGTAGCAACTCTTGCAAATCCCAACGTAATTAAAGTAGGGTTGCCCAAAGGTGCTAAAGACACAAAGGCTAAGCAGCATATCATGGTTTCAATAGATAAAAATCAACAATTCTACATTGGAACTTCTGCAGTGGCCACTTCGGCTTTTGATACGGCTTTGTCAAAAGAAATTGCCCGATACAGAACACAAACCGATACGCCAACAGTTGTTATTAATGCAGACACCACTGCCTATTATGGAGAGGTCTATAGGATTATGCTATTGGCAAAAAAAGAGCGAGCTAAAGTAGTGGCAAGAATTGATTAGGCCACCCAAGCGCGAATCATTCGTTCCTTACCCTGCATATCTAATTTAGTTTCACAACAGAGTCCCATCTTTTTCCATTCGTAGGAGAGTTGTTGGGCCTGTAGAGGGTTAGTCTCGCAAAAAAGTTGGCCGTGGCTTTTGCTTTTCTTTAAAAAAAGGCAGGCAATGCTACGGTAATAAATAAGCGGATCAAGGATAGGGGTGAACAATGCTTCGGCAGGTTCAAACTGCAGTACTTGTGGCGCCATCTCAACTTTCTCTGTTGGGCTAATATAGGGGGGATTGCTCACCATAAGATCAACGTAGGGGAGCTGATCCCAAGACCGCTGATTGAAAAGATCCTGTTCAATGAAATTGACATCAGCGCCTAACGTAAATGCATTTTGTTCAGCGAAACGTAATGCATCTTTACTGTTCTCCATGGCCCATACCTTAGCGCTTCTTATTCTGCGCTTTAGGGATATGGCAATACAGCCACTACCTGTACCGATATCCAGTATCTCTATATTTTCGACCGGGAACTTACAATTGCTGATGATCCACTCTACCAACTCTTCCGTTTCTGGCCTGGGTATCAGTACGCCTTTACCTACCTGAAATCGAAAACCGCAAAACCAGGCCTCTTCCAAAATATACTGAAGAGGTTCATGATTAAGTAATCTGCAGAGCTGTTGTTCCAATCGTTCATGCATATTCTGGGTGATCAAACGTTGTTGAATTTGTGTCCAGTCCCTTTTCTCTGCTTGAAATTGAAATAATAGTAATTCTCGAGCAATAGCAGCATTTTCCGTTGCATCGTAGTGGGTACTTAATTTTGATTCAATCCATTTAGCTTTTTCTGCTGCATTCATTCTTGCAAACTTACAGGCATCTAAACTTTCGGCCTTCATTCATTTAGTAGTTTTGCAAAGTGGAACCTAATACATTTAGAACCATACTCAAAACTGGCAAGTCTGCGTATACCGATCGGGGTAGTCGGTTTTTGGGTTTTGCGTTTTCAATTGACAACAAGCTACAGTTCAAGGAACGACTAGGGGCCATTATGAAACTTCATCCCAAAGCTTCACATTTCTGTTATGCCTATCGGGTGAGTTATGATGGATTGATATGGCGTTGCAGCGATAATGGGGAGCCCGCCGGTGTTGCCGGCAAACCGCTGCTAGGACAGCTTGATAGCGCTGGTTTAAGTGCTGCTGCAGTGGTGGTAGTTCGATATTTTGGAGGCACTTTATTAGGAGTGCCGGGTTTGATCCAAGCCTATCGCACCGCTGCGAAGCTTTCCATTGAAAACGCTACACAGGGAGACAAGCCAATCGTAAAGCTGGGTTGGATACATTATGACTATACGCAGGAACACCCAATTCATCGGCTTATCCAGCAAAATAATATTTCAATTATAACTGTGGATAAGGGACTTTTCCCAAAAATGCAGGTAGCAATTCCTCTATGCAATTATACACTGGCTTTGGAATCAATGGCGGCAATACCTACTTTGCAGTGGATGGAGGATGTTTAGTTCAGGAGCTAAATCGTGAGCTAACTATCAGTTCTTTACTCCCGGATCTGTACTGATAAAATCCCTCTCCAGACTTAACGCCAAGTTTGCCCTCGTTTACGAGTGTTTCTAACAATTTCGCAGCTTTGTACTTTGGGTTTTTAAATCCAAGTTCCAAAACCTGCATAATCGAAAGGCATACATCTAAACCAATTAAATCGGCTAATTGCAAGGGCCCCATCGGATGGGCCATGCCCAGCTTCATTATGGTGTCGATTTCTTCAACCCCGGCCACACCTTCCTCCAAACTACAGATGGCCTCATTGAGCATGGGCATGAGGATACGATTGGAAATGAAACCGGGAAAATCGTTTACAATACAGGGGATTTTTCCAAGGGCTTTACTGAGTTCAACTGTTTTTTCTGTTACTGATTGCAGCGTAACGGGGCTTTTGATTATTTCAACCAATTTCATCACAGGAACGGGATTCATAAAATGCATCCCAATTACTTGTTGGGGGCGTTGTGTTGCGTCGGCTATTTCTTGAATGGGGATAGAGGAAGTGTTGGAAGCAAGAATGCAGGAAACGGGAGCATATTGGTCGATTTCCTTAAAAATTGCAAGTTTAATTTTTTTATTTTCCGTGGCCGCCTCCACTACAATTTCAGCTTCTTGAACGCCGGTAGCAATAACCGTGTTTGTTTTCAACCTGTCCAGTGTTTCTTGCTTGAGTGAAGCGGGTATGGTACCCTTAGCGATCATTCTGTCTAGATTCTTCTCAATTGTTTGTAATGCTTTTTGAAGTTGTACAGCTTGCACATCAATAAGTGTCACTTGCCAACCCGTTTGAGCAAATACCTGTGCAATTCCATTACCCATGGTTCCGGCACCAATTACGGCCATCTTGTTCATGCTGCTTATTTTTTTCTTTTAAAATCTCCTCGTTTCCATGATTGTATAAAAGCTGCCCAGGCAACGGGGTTAAAAATATTCATCGGAGGAGCTTGTCCTTGATAAACGGCTCTATTTGCAATGTTATTCATTTGCATACGAGTAGCTTCACTGCCATCGCCTGGTGTGCTTTGAAGTAATAGTCTTCGAGTAGTGGCACTGGTATTTTTTCGAGCAATTTCATAGGCATCATCAGGAACGGATACCGTAGCAAAGTCTCTGGCAAACTGCTCTGGTGTTGGTCTCGGTTTCAAAATTGTAGCGGGAAGATAGATGGTATCTGCTACCATTAATTGCACAATACCATATTGATTTCCTACTAATTCCCTTGGAATAACTACTTTTTTTGATTGATAACTGACATGCGAAAACTCTACTTCGTCTCCTTTTAAAACAACAATCGAAAAAACCCCTTGGTTGTTGGAAAGTGTTCCTCGATTTTGGCCTTTTATGATGATGCTGACGGCGGGTATTCCAACCAGACTATCTGCTGTCATGACTACTCCGTAAAGCTGCACTACTGAGTCCCGGGTGGTCTCAAATTGAGCTTTGACCAGCTGGGGTAATAAAAGCAGGAGCAAACAACTGTATCGAATGTGATTTCTCAACTGGAGCAAAAATAGTTGGTTCTAACCAACCGCTCAACAAAATGGAGATTGATTGGTTACCTTTGCGGCAATCTTACATCGTGATCACTATTGAAAAAATACTGACGGCATTACAACAGGTTCAGGAGCCAGATCTGGGAAAAGATTTGGTGACGTTGAATATGGTTCAGGATATTCAGGTAAGCGGGACGCAGGTAAGTTTTACCATTGTTTTAACAACCCCTGCTTGCCCGATGAAGGATATGATGCGGATGGCTTGTGAAAATGCAATCCGCTTACTAGTGAGTAAGGAGGCTGTTGTTACGGTCAACTTCACTGCAAAGACTACTTCTAAAAGAACAGATGCGGGTACTATTTTGCCAAATGTCAAGAATATCATTGCTGTATTTAGCGGCAAGGGGGGGGTAGGCAAGTCCACTATTGCAGCCAATCTGGCATTAGCTCTTTCACAAGGGGGTGCCTCAGTTGGATTGATGGATGCCGATATTTATGGTCCCAGCGTACCTATTATGTTTGGTGTAAGGGGTGAGCGTCCGTTGATGGAGGATGTGAATGGCAAGGGAATGATCTTACCGCTTGAGCGTTTTGGTATTAGACTGATGAGCATTGGACTTTTGGTGGATGAGAAAAATGCGGTAGTATGGAGAGGTCCGATGGCAAGCAGTGCAGTTAAACAATTTATCTCGGATGTGAAATGGGGCGCTTTGGATTATTTAGTTATCGATATGCCACCTGGCACGGGTGATATTCACCTCACTCTTTTGCAAACTGTTCCTGTAACTGGGGCCGTAATTGTAACTACACCACAAGACGTGGCTTTGGCAGATGCAAAAAAGGGAATTGCGATGTTTGGTCAAGCGCAATTAAATGTTCCTTTGATCGGACTGGTAGAAAACATGAGCTATTTTACACCAGCTGAATTACCCGCAAACAGATATTATATCTTTGGCAAACAAGGCGGGAGACGCTTGGCTGATGAGTACGATATTCCCTTTTTGGGCGAAATTCCACTAGTACAATCGATTCGTGAAGGAGCAGACCAGGGTATTCCGGTTATGATGAACGATGAACCGGTCACAAAACAAGCTTTTTCTCAGTTTGCTTCGTTGGTAATTCGCAATATTGCCAAACGAAATGCAAACCTCACTACAGAAAAAATAGCCACTATTGTATAGCATATAATTAGCAAATGAATCGCGCTCAACTTATACAAACTATTCGGGAAAAACGATCCTATCTGTGCGTAGGATTGGATACAGACCCGCATTTATTACCAGCTTCTTTTCAACGTACTCCTGAAGGAGTCTTGCGATTCAATCAATCCATCATTGATGCAACTAGTTCCACTTGTGTTGCCTACAAGATCAATACCGCATTTTATGAAAGTTTGGGTGCGCAAGGATGGGCTGTTATGGAACAGACGGTTCAATATATTGGAAATAGCCACTTCATTATCGCTGATGCCAAGCGAGGCGATATTGGAAATACTTCCCACCAATATGCCACTGCTTTTTTCTCACAACTGAAAGTTGACTCAATTACGGTTTCTCCCTATATGGGCGAGGATAGCATAAAGCCTTTTCTCAGCTTTCCCGACAAATGGACAATTGTACTAGGGTTGACTTCTAATAATGGTGCCGCTGATTTTGAATTATTGAACTGCGAAGGAGCTCCCTTATATGAACATGTCTTACGTAAAGTTTCATCCTGGGGTAGTCCTGATAATCTCATGTTTGTAGTGGGCGCAACACAAGCTGACTCTTTTACGAGTATTCGGAGTATTTGCCCCAATCATTTTTTATTAGTACCCGGAATTGGGGCACAGGGAGGAAGCTTACGTGATATTTCCCAAAAAGCCATGAATAAGGATGTAGGACTATTGGTAAATGTAAGCCGGGCAATATTATACGCTTCATCCGATGCAGATTTTGCGGAGGTTGCTGCCAGAGAGGCGGGTAAATACCAGGCCGAAATGGCTACTTATTTGTAACGGCTGATTCATTTTCCCTTCTTTACTTTTGTGCTTAAATTATTCAAACGATGGCTGCCAGAACCGACCAATTTCAACATCCTGATTATTTTGATTTAGATGCGTTGCTCTCTGAAGAGCATAAGATGGTGAGAGATTCCGTTAGAAATTATGTCAAGAAAGAAATATCTCCTATCATAGAGGATTTTGCGCAACGTGCCGAATTTCCCGTGCACATTGTTAAGCAGTTGGGAGAGTTAGGATGTTTTGGCCCAACTGTTCCTGTAGAATATGGCGGCGGCGGTTTGGATTATATTTCCTATGGGCTGATGATGCAAGAGCTAGAGCGTGGCGATAGCGGAGTTCGTTCTACGGCATCTGTGCAAGGGTCGCTGGTGATGTTTCCCATCCAGGCCTATGGTAGTGAGGAGCAAAAAAAACGCTTCTTACCAAAACTTGCCAGCGGCGAATGGTTAGGTTGTTTTGGACTAACAGAACCTAATCACGGAAGTGATCCTTCCAGCATGCTAACCAATTTTCGTGATGCAGGAGACCATGTGATCTTGAATGGTGCAAAGATGTGGATCAGCAATGCTCCTTTTGCGCAAGTAGCAGTTGTATGGGCCAAAAGTGAAAGCGAGGAGGTGCATGGCTTGATTGTTGAGCGGGGCATGGAGGGATTCTCTACGCCTACCACACATGGTAAATGGAGTTTGAGAGCATCTGCTACCGGAGAACTTGTTTTTGATAACGTATCCGTACCAAAGAAAAATATACTGTTAGGTGTAAAAGGCTTAAAAGGTCCATTGAGTTGTTTGACCAAGGCTCGCTTTGGAATTGCGTGGGGCGCCATAGGTGCAGCAATGGATTGTTATGATACGGCAGTTCGTTATGCTCAGGAAAGAGTGCAATTTGGCAAACCCATCGCTTCGTTTCAACTCCAACAAAAAAAATTGGCAGAAATGCTTACTGAAATTACCAAGGCGCAGTTATTGAACTGGCGTTTAGGAGTATTGATGAATGAAGGAACAGTTACACCCCAACAGGTAAGTATGGCAAAACGTAATGCGTGCGAGGTTGCTACAACCATTTGCAGAGAGGCAAGACAGGTGCTTGGTGGCATGGGAATTACAGGGGAGTATCCAATTATGCGTCATATGATGAATTTGGAGAGTGTGATTACATACGAGGGAACCCATGATATTCATTTGTTGATAACGGGGATGGACATCACGGGTATCAATGCTTTTAAATAATAATCATTGCGAATTTTTCTGATTGGCTTTATGGGTTCCGGAAAAACCTGGCTTGGCAAGCAACTAAGTGCATTAACCGATTTACTCTTTATCGATTTGGACGCCCATATAGAACAACAGGAGGGAGTAACTATTGCTGCATTATTTAAGCATAAAGACCAAGCTCAATTTCGGGTAATTGAAAAAAAATATTTGCATGAGCTAATCGCCGCTAATTCCAAGTTGATACTAAGCTGTGGCGGGGGAACACCCTGTTTTTTTGATAATCTTGATTTCTTAAAAAAAATGGGGACGGTACTTTGGCTTGATCCTCCTATTTCAGTACTGGTGAATCGATTACAAAATGAGCGGGATAACAGACCACTGCTCAATGATATTCATCCTGATCAATTAGAAGACTATATACGTTTGACATTAGCGGATCGTTCCTTTTTTTACAGCCAAGCTCATTTGCATATTAATGAACCTTTCCCCGATCCCGCAGCTATTGTTAAAATGATCCAACATGAATAATGTAAATTTATTTTTAGCTTCTATTTTTGCTGCCATTGCAGTAGCTGCAGGAGCATTTGGTGCGCACGGTTTACAACAGCTTACAAAGGATCCTGCCATCCTTCAAACTTATCAAACTGCTGTTCAATATCATTTTTGGCACGCAATGGCCTTGTTGTTGGCTGGTCTATTATCTCCCTTTGGGCAAGCAAAACTCAATTATTGGGCAAGACAGTCTTTTATCAGTGGCTTAGTTTGTTTTAGCGGTTCACTATATCTGTTGACCTATTTCCGACTCCAGCAAATACTTTCATTTACGTGGATTGTTTTTATTACACCCGTAGGTGGTCTTTTCTTTATAACGGGTTGGGTTTTACTTGGTCTCTCTTTTGCATCATTCAAACAGTCAAACTAATTATCTTTGTTCGGATGGCCAATCGCATCAAATCTAACAATATTAACGAGGGACAAGAAGTGGATAAGAACCCTTCGCTTCGTGATTTTCGGAAAGAACCGGAAGCGCAACTTGATTTGATGGCGCTTCTTCGAGACGAACGCACCTGGAAAATTGTTGGCGTTTGTTCAATTATTCTGGCGTTGTTCTTGTTTATTTCTTTTGCTTCTTATCTTTTTACCTGGAAGGAGGATCAGGCCATTGCACAACAAGGCTTGTCTGCCCTATTAGATGAGGATAAGCCAGCATTAAATTGGTTGGGGCGTTTAGGCGCAGTGGTAGCTCATTTTTTCTTTTTTAAGGCTTTCGGGCTTGCCTCATTTATAGTTTGTACTTTCTTTTTTGTTGTAGGCGTCAACCTCTTATACCGTCAACGTGTATTTTCAATTTGGCGCAATTTAAAGTACGTAACCATTGGCGTTACCGTAATGTCGGTTTCCTTGTCCTTTGTTTTTCGATCCAGCAATTTTCCATTTGGAGGAGGAGTGGGAGAGCTTATTAAAGTAGAGATGGAGGGTCTTTTTGGCGTGGTTGGTACAGGAGCTGTTTTGCTTGTAACTGCTTTTGCGTATTTCATTTGGCAATTCAACCCCACTTTTAAATGGCCAGTCAATAAGCCCACACCGGTAGAAAATGAGGAGGAGAAGGAAGTAGTAAATGAGGAGGAGAAGGAAGTAGTAAATGAGGAGGCCACCACAAACGAGGAGCAACCTCAATTTTCACCCCAAGCAGCTGGTCAAACGCTGAATGATTTATATGCGGCTGGCGTTCGTCCTAACCAATTAAAACCGCCGGTTAATCCTACACCTGATTGTGATACACCAGCCGAAATAGCAACGGCAAGGGCGCAAGCAGAAGAGGAGATATTGCCTGCCCCTGAAGTATTACCTTCTACTGGCGAAAGAGATCTTGAATTGGAAATTAAAACAGTTCCGGATCCTGTTGTGGAGGCAGCCGAGACTATTCCTGAAAATCTTCCGCCCTATGAACCAACACTGGACTTAAGCAAGTACAAGTATCCAACCTTACAGTTATTAGAGCAGCATGGTTCTGAAAAAATTGTACATGATCCAAGCGAATTGGAAAGCAATAAAACGCAGATCATGAACACGCTTCGTAATTACGCAATTGAAATACAGAAAATCAGTGCAACGGTGGGTCCCACGGTAACACTTTATGAGATCGTGCCTGCCCCGGGAGTCCGTATTTCACGTATCAAAAATTTAGAGGACGATATTGCCCTGAGCTTGGCAGCATTGGGCATTCGTATTATAGCACCTATACCCGGTAAAGGGACTATTGGGATCGAAGTACCCAATCTGAAGAAGACCATTGTGAGTATGCGAACCTTGTTGTCCTCTGAAAAATTTCAGCATAACAATTACAGCCTTCCGATTGCCATCGGAAAGAAAATTGATAACGAAAACTACATTGTTGATCTGGCTTCCATGCCTCACTTGCTAATGGCGGGAGCTACCGGTCAAGGTAAATCGGTTGGACTGAATGCCATTCTGGTGTCTTTGTTGTATAAAAAGCACCCTTCTCAACTAAAGTTTGTTTTGATTGACACCAAAAAAGTAGAGTTGAGTATTTATCGGCATATAGAGCGACATTTTTTAGCCAAGCTGCCGAGCGAGGAGGATGCAATTATTACGGATACTAAAAAAGTAATTCATACACTCAATGCCCTTTGTATTGAGATGGATAATCGGTATGATCTTTTAAAAGAGGCCGGAGCCCGCAATATCAAAGAGTACAATGAAAAATTTATTAACCGAAAACTAAATCCACAGAAAGGACATGTTTATCTGCCCTTTATTGTATTGGTGGTGGACGAATTTGCCGATCTGATTATGACGGCTGGCAAGGAGGTGGAAATGCCTATTGCCCGTTTGGCACAGCTGGCAAGGGCAATTGGCATTCACCTGATCATAGCCACTCAGCGTCCTTCTGTAAATATCATCACAGGCACTATCAAGGCAAATTTCCCTTCCCGTATAGCTTTTAAGGTTTCATCCAAAATCGATTCACGCACCATTTTGGATACGGGGGGCTCAGAACAGCTGATTGGAAAAGGGGATATGCTGATTTCGCATCATGGAGAATTGACCCGTTTGCAATGCCCCTTTGTGGATACGCCAGAAGTGGAAAAAATAGTGGACTATATCAAGGAGCAACAAGGGTATCCGCAAGCATTTTTATTGCCTGAATATTTTGACGAGAAAGAAGCCGAAGCTCGTGGCGAACTGGATATGTCTAATCGGGATTTCTTGTTTGAGGATGCGGCCAAGCTCATTGTTCAATACCAGATTGGGTCTACCTCCCTGTTACAGCGTCGTATGAAGTTAGGATACAATAGAGCAGGGAGATTGATGGATCAGCTTGAAATTGCAGGCATTGTGGGGCCCAGCCAGGGCAGCAAACCCAGAGATGTGCTAATCAGGACTGAAGCTGATCTGATGAGACATCTCGAAAACATGGGTTGATTTGAACTACCTTTGCAAAGCTGAATCCAAGACAGGATCAACCTCATGAAAACACCTCTATCCTTACTTTTTATGCTGACCCTTATTGCAGGGGAGACAAACGCACAAGCAAAGTCTACTAAAAATGACCTTGAGGCTAAAAAGGTACTTGATGCGGTTAGCAATCGATTTAAGTCCTACACCACCGTACAGGCCAGCTTCACCTACAAGGTTGAAAATGCCGCCGGAAAAGTGCTGTCTGCCAAGTCTGGTATTATTCTCATGAAGGGCGCCCGCTATAAACTAAGCTTTGGTGGGCAAGAGATTTTTTGCGATGGGAGTACGGTATGGAATTATGACAAAGCGGCTAACGAAGTAACCATTAACACGCTCGGGGCTTCCGCAGGTATGATCACACCGCAAAAATTATTCTCCAACTTTTACGACAAAGATTTTTTCTATCTGCTAATTGGGGAGAAAAAAGTGAGAACGCGTTTGATGCAGGAAATTCAATTAACACCGGTAGATAAAAGTAAAAATTTTCACACTGTTTATCTGCTCATTGACAAGCATGCCAAAACAATGTATGCTACCAAGGTAATGGAGAATGCGGGTAATCGGTATTCCTACACTGTCAATACACTCAAAACCAACATGCCAGCTTCAGATGCCCTTTTTGTATTCGACAAGGCTAAATTCCCTGGTGTCACTATTGAGGATCTTCGTTAGCGCTAATGGCTTTTCTAATTTTGATCAACTCCTTCAGCAGGGCTTCAAGTTGATGCAGAGGTAACATGTTGGCTCCGTCACTTTTTGCGAGGGATGGATTCGGGTGTGTTTCAATAAATAACCCATCAGCTCCAGTAGCTATGGCTGCTTTTGCCAAAGTGCCAATGAGTTGTGGATTACCCCCTGTGACTCCGGTTGTTTGGTTGGGTTGCTGTAAAGCATGTGTAACATCCATTACTACAGGGACCCCAATTTCTTGCATCCAGGGAATATTTCTATAGTCCACCACCAAGTCTTGGTAACCAAAAGTAGTTCCTCTTTCGGTCAACAATATTTTTTCATTTCGAGCTGCTTTTATTTTTTCTACAGCAAATCGCATAGCTGGGCCACTGAGAAACTGTCCTTTTTTAATATTGACCACCTTACCTGTTTCAGCTGCAGCCAATAAAAGATCGGTTTGTCTGCATAGAAATGCAGGGATCTGTAAAACATCTACATGGGGGGCAGCCAGTTTGGCCTCTTCGGCAGTATGAATATCAGTTACTACGGGTATGTTGTAAGCAGTTCTTACATTTTGTAAAATTTCAAGAGCTTGTTGGTCTCCAATGCCTGTAAAGGAGGAGGAGTTGGTCCTGTTGGCCTTCCGATAAGAGGCTTTGAAAACATAGGGAATTTGTAAGTGTCTGCAACAAGTACTGATTGTAGACGCTATTTCCATCACCCCTTTTTCTGATTCAACCACGCATGGCCCGGCAAGCAGGAAAAAGGAACGCGGATCGTAGGATTGCCCTTGAAAAAGGGTTTTAAGAAAGGATTTCATCTTGCAAAAGTAATGCTAAGTTTGTCTGTAAAACCTTGCCATGCGAAAAGAGAAAATCCTGGTTATTGGCGCCTCCGGCCAAATAGGAGTGGAGCTAGCCCTGGCCCTTCGAAAAATATACGGCGAAAATCAAGTAATAGCTGCAGACTTGCGTGAGCAAAATCAACTTTTACAAGGAACGGGCCCCTATATTTCGTTGGACGTGCTGAATAAAGAGATGTTACATGTTCAAATTATTCGCCAAAATATCACCCAGGTCTATTTGCTGGCGGCTATCTTATCTGCAACAGGCGAAAAAAACCCTGCTCTGGCATGGAATCTCAACATGCAGGGATTATTGAATGTGCTGGACATTGCCAGGGAGGAAAAATTAAGTAAAGTATTTTGGCCGTCTTCCATTGCTGTTTTTGGACCAAGTTCGCCCCGAGTAAACTGTCCGCAGCAAACTGTCATAGAGCCTACCACAGTGTATGGTATCAGCAAATATGCCGGGGAGTTTTGGTGCAACTATTTTTGGAATCGATTTGGCGTAGATGTGCGTAGTATTCGTTACCCAGGCTTGATTTCTTATAAATCTGAACCAGGCGGCGGAACCACCGATTATGCAGTAGAGATCTATCTTGAAGCTTTGCTGAAAAAAAAATACACCTGTTTTTTAAAGGAAGATACTTACTTGCCCATGATGTATATGCCTGATGCGATCAGGGCTACACTTGAATTAATGGAAGCACCGGCATCATCAATTCAGATTCGTACTTCCTACAATGTGTCCGCACTGAGTTTTTCCCCTCGCGAGATTTGCACTTCAATTCAACAACATATTCCTGCATTTGAAATGAGCATTGCTCCGGATTATAGACAACAAATTGCAGATAGTTGGCCGCAAAGTATTGATGATTCGCCGGCCCGTGCTGACTGGGGGTGGAAGGAGGAATATGATTTATCGGCTATGACAAAAGATATGTTAGCGAATCTATCCCTGTGAATTTATGATAAGGTTGTTGTTACTTTTTTTCTTTCAAACCCTGTCGCTGATTATTTTTTCTCAGCAATTCGGGGGTCATCGCAGCCGTCAGCGCTGGTTACAAATCAAAACGGATACGATCCAATTAATTTTTTCACCAGGTTTGGACAGCCAAGCCCAACGAGCTGCAAAACTGATTCACTTAGTAGCACGCGAGCGTCCAAACTCTTTGGGATCTCGTGTTAAACCTATACCCATAATACTTCAACATCGAACTGTTATCTCAAATGGCTACGTACAAGTGGGACCTACCCGTAGTGAATGGTTCTTGCAACCCGATCTGGATAATTTTTCTAATGGGGCCATCGGCTGGTCGGATCAGTTAGCCTTGCATGAGTATAGGCATGTGGAGCAATTTGAGAACATGAAGCAGGGACTTAGCAAGTTTGCGCTTCGGCTTTTTGGTGAACAAGCATTTGATGTGGCTATCAATGCAGCTGTACCAAACTGGTTTTTTGAGGGTGATGCTGTTTGGCAAGAATCTGCATTGAGTAAGCAGGGAAGGGGAAAGCTACCCCGTTTTATGAATAGTTTCCCGATGCTTTGGTCTGCTGGTAAACATTACTCCTGGATGAAGCTTCGAAATGGATCATATAAAGATTGGGTCCCCAATCATTATGAACTGGGTTATTTATTGGTGAATTATGGCTACCAACAATTTGGTGATCAATTTTGGGAGAAAGTTATACGGCATGCTGCTTCTTATGGTACTTTGTTATATCCATTTCAAGGAGCAGTAAAAAAACATTCAGGACTGACTTATCGGGCATTTATCAAAGGATCACTTCAATCCTATCAAGAACCATCATTCACAAAAACTGTCGCAGCGGGTGCACCGCTATTTCAGGTCAATAAGCGCTTTGTTGATCATCGGCAATTTCCTTACGTAGTTGGACAGGATTCGCTGGTTTATATCCGTTCCACAAATCGCCATCGTCCTGGATTTTATTTATTTGATGGAGAAAAAGAACATCGCTTGCGTACGCAGGATATTGCACTGGAACCACAATTCAGTTACCGTGATGGCAAAATAGTTTATGCTGCTTTTGAAAGGGACCCGCGCCGAGGCTGGATTACATACAGTGCTTTACGATTATTTGACCTGCGAACCAACACACAGGTTGATCTGACACATCATACTCGTTATTTTTCTCCAGATATTTCGGCCGCAGGAAAGGTGGTGACCGTACAGGTAAAGGAAGATGGCACTACTTCTTTACATTGGCTTGAGATCCCCAGCGGAAAGCTGCTTCGCACCTATAGATCTTCTGCCGGTTATTTTCTTACAGATCCGAAATTCATTGGAGAGGACAGTGTTATTGCTATGGCTCGTCAAACTGATGGTACGATGGCGTTGTTACTGGTAGCAAAGGATAAGGAAGAGGTGCTTACTCCTTTTTTGCCATTTAGCATTGGATTTCCTCAACACTATCAGGGCTCAATTTATTTTTCAGGAGGATTTGCGGCAAATGATAACCTGTATCGATTTGACCTTTCTACCAAAAAGCTTTATTGTATCGTTGATAAAGGACTGGGCAAGTATCAAGTACAGGTAGCCGGTAATCGTATTTATTGGTCAGAGCAGCAAGCGGAAGGGTATCAGTTAAGATCAATACTGATCGACTCAGTACAGCCAGCGGAAATCGATCTTTCGCTGGTAAGTGCTTCATTCCCCAACAAAGTGGCCTATCAACAAGCAACGGAAAAATGGACAAACTTTTCTAAAAAGTCAGGGATGTATCCCGTACAGCCTTATCCAAAGTCTACAGCACTAATCAATTTTCATAGTTGGCGTCCAACTTATGAGGATCCATTATTCTCCATGACACTTTATGGAGAAAATGCATTGAATACCTTGCAAACTGAAATTCGTTATCAATACAATGAATCGGAACAGACACATGGCCTGGGTGCCTCTGCCAGTTATGGTAATTGGTTTTTGATCGCAAATGGAGGGGTTGATTACACTTTTGAAAGACAGTTCACCAGTAGGGGTGTAACAAGGACCTGGGATCAGCTAGATGCACAATTAGGATGGGTGTTGCCACTCACCGACACAAGAGGCCGATATTTTCGGCAGTTGAATCTTTCGAGTCATTATGTTTTAAGGGCTGACTTTTTTAAGGGCTTTGACAGAGATACATTTGGAGTTCGTTCGATTCAACATTTTGTTCACAGACTCAATGGTTCATTCCAGACTACCACAGCTCTCCAACACGTTTTTCCAAGACTTGGCTTAACCTATGCCACAGCATTCAGGCACAGTATTTCTGCCAACCCAGGGTTTCAGTTCAATGGACAAGTAAAAGTTTACTTACCGGGGTTGCTGCAACATCATCATGTTGTAGCCGGCTTGTACTGGCAAGAACGAGATACGCTTGCAAGATTGACATACGGAAATCGCTTTCCTTACAGTCGCGGATACCTGGGGAGATATTTTTCAAGAATGTGGCGAACCAGCATAGATTATCATTTCCCAATATGGCACCCCGATTGGGGCTTTGCAAATCTGGCCTATCTGTCAAGAATCCGTGCTGCCTTATTCTATGATTATACTCGGGTGTATTCCAACAACAAGCGTGTCCATGTTCCTCAACGCAGCGTCGGAGCGGAATTTTACTTTGATACCAAATGGTGGAATCAGCATCCCGTTAATTTCGGTTTTCGTGTATCAAGAGTTATGGACCCGGATCAGTATGATAGATTCAAGGGCTGGTTTATGGAATTTATTTGGCCCGTAAGTTTAACGAGTCGATGAATTTTAGTTGTGCGTTTGTCAACAGATCATGAAGGTATCCAACGCGTATCACACGCAATCAGGAACTTAACCGAGAAAGGCTCTCTTCCAATAAACGTATCTTGGCCAATGTGTCCGCTTTCTTTTTTTGTTCCAGTTCAACAACTTCCGGTCTTGCATTTTGAACAAAGCGGTCATTAGTGAGTTTTTTTTCTACACTCCGTAAAAACCCTTTATAATAACTTAAGTCTTTCTCCAGTTGCTCACGTTGCCCTTCGGTAGATTGGCCCTCCTTGGTTTCAATTAATAATTTGATCTTACCAACCACCACCGTTATCCCATTTTTATTGACATCAAAAGCGTTAACGATAGTTAAGGAAGAGGCATTGGCTTGTTTTGCAAGGAGTGATTGAATCAAAACCAGTTGAGCAGGTTGGTCTGTTTCAACCCAGAGTCGAATGGGATCTTTTTGTTTAAGGTGATATTTGTTTCGTGTATCTCGAATAGCCGTGATCAATTCTTTGAGTCTTTCGCCTGCTTCAATGATAACCATATCGGCAGCACTTGATTTACTAAACTGTTTTATGGTAAGGTCCTCTTCCTTGTCACTGAGTTGGTGAAAAATCTCTTCTGTGATAAAAGGCATAAATGGGTGCAAAAGGTGTAGTAACTCTTCATAGAGCTGTATGGTGCGCTCAACCGTGAACCTGTGTATGGGTTGCTCGAAACCAGGCTTAACCCATTCCAAATACCAGCTGCAAAAATCGTCCCATATTAGCGAGTATATGGTTTTGAGTGCTTCACTGAGTCTAAACTCTTTGAATTGTATCTCTATTTGTTCACATGTGGCAGCAATTCGATTCTGCATCCAATCTATGGCAAACTGTGGAATCTCAACGGCGTTGTCTGTAGCTACACGAGACTCAAATCCTTTGATGAGGCGGAGTGCATTCCAAAGTTTATTGTTGAAATGAAGGCCTTGTTCGTTGCTGCTTTCGTCCCACAGCAAATCGTTTCCGGCAGGCGAAGAGAGTAAGATTCCAAATCGAACGGCATCAGCTCCATACTTATCAATTAATGCAAGCAGATCCGGTGAATTTCCAAGACTTTTGCTCATTTTTCTTCCTTGTTTATCCCGGACGATACCTGTGAAATATACTTCGTTGAAAGGAGCTGTTCCTTGAAATTCATAACCTGCCATGATCATACGAGCTACCCAGAAAAAGATAATCTCAGGAGCAGTGACCAAAGTTTGCGTGGGGTAGTAGTAATTAACTTCCTTATTTCCCGGATCGCTCAATCCGCCAAATACTTCAAAAGGCCAGAGCCAGGACGAAAACCAAGTGTCCAGACAATCTTCATCTTGTCGGAGTGAGTCAATCGGCTGGCCAAACTTGGTTTTGTAAATTGTCAACGCTTCTTGCTCATTCCTTGCGACCACCATATTTCCTTGTTGGTCATACCAAGCTGGGATCCTATGGCCCCACCAAAGCTGTCTGGAAATACACCAATCCTTGATATTCTCCATCCAGTGTCGATAAAGGTTTTTGAATCTGGATGGGTAGAATTTGATCTCCTCGTTTTCAACAGCAGTAAGGGCGGGTCCGCTGATTTTTTTCATATCAACCCACCATTGCAGCGAAAGTCGTGGTTCTACCGCCACATCTGTTCGTTCGCTATAACCTATTTCACTGATATATTCCTCTGTTTTAACTATGAACCCTTTGTCCTGCAGTTCCCCACTTATTAATTTTCTTGCCTCAAAACGATCTACTCCTATATGCAGTTGTGCCGCCTCACTCAAGGTGCCATCATCGTTTAGCACATCAATTATTTCCAATTGGTGTTTAATGCCCAATTGATAGTCATTATTGTCGTGTGCAGGCGTAACTTTCAAAGCCCCTGTTCCAAAATCCTTCCTCACGTACTCATCAGGGATGATTGGGATCTTTCGATTGATTAAGGGAACAAAAGCCATTTTACCATGTAGGTGTGTGTAGCGTTCGTCCTCGGGATGCACACATATTGCCGTGTCACCCATTATGGTTTCAGGGCGAACAGTAGCAATCACGATGTATTGGTCATCTAACCCCTCCAATTTGTAGCGGATATGGTATAGTTTCTGTGTAGTTTCTTTTCGAATCACTTCCTCGTCACTAAGGGCCGTTTTTGCTTTTGAGTCCCAATTGATCATGCGTTTACCCCTATAGATGTAACCTTTTTGATAAAGCTCCACAAACACCCCGATCACCGATTGATAATATGTAGGGTCCATGGTAAAATGGGTGCGCTCCCAATCAAGACTGCATCCGATCTTTTTTAATTGCTCCAGAATGATCCCGCCATATTTTTCTTTCCAATTCCAGGCGTGGCTTAAGAATGCTTCACGGCTTAGGGACGATTTTGTGATTCCTTTTTCACGCAATAGCTGTACCACTTTAGCCTCAGTTGCAATGGAGGCATGATCTGTGCCAGGAACCCAGCAAGCATTTTTACCCTGCATCCTAGCCCTTCTAATCAGAATATCCTGAATAGTATTATTCAAGCAGTGCCCCATATGTAGCACGCCTGTAACATTGGGAGGAGGAATGACGATCGTGTAGGGGTCTCTTCCATCTGGTTCAGCATGAAAATATCCTTTCTCCATCCAGTGGGAGTACCATTTCAGTTCTGCTTGGCTATGATTAAAACTTTTGCTCAGTCCCATGGGGGGCAAAAATACCCCGTTTTACTGTACAATGGACTTGTTGACTCACTAATAGATTAAGGGCTCATTTTTCATTGATGTGCTAAGGATTCAACTGTTGCCTGGATTCCGCGATTCAGGATTTGGGCACAATGCAGATATAATTTTTCATGCCCTCCTTCCATTACCGCATAGCTCCCTTTGTAATGAATAATTAGTGCGCATTGTTCCGCTTGCTCCCGGCTATGTCCGCAAATTTCCATTAAGGTTTGAATGACCCAATCGAAGGTATTTGTATCATCGTTCCATACAATTAATTTCCAGGCATGCTCAGTTGATTTCCGGGTCAATTCCAGCACCTCTGTCCGTTCAAGAGGTTTTGTGCAATCTTTGGTCATGGGGCAAAGTTACTTTGATTGGCTTTTTGAAAAAAACCTTTGGTAAATTACACTCACCTCTTATCTTCGCACCCCTAAAGGGAGCTTAGCTCAGCTGGTTTAGAGCATCTGCCTTACAAGCAGAGGGTCGGCGGTTCGAGCCCGTCAGCTCCCACACTGAAGATCAAGGGGTTATATGCGTAACCCCTTTTTTTATTTGCATATGTCAGTCAGGCTAAAAAAAATAATTTTCCCCCTTCTGGTAATGGTACTTAGTACTGTCATGAGCTTGTTTTTAGGAGAATTCCTAATCAGAGCCTTGTACAAGGATAAAATTGTTTTATTTCCCCGCTATTTCACCGATCGTTGGTATGGAAAATTTCACTTAAGAAGCATGAGGCCTAATATGGAATTTACACATCGGAGTGTAGATGGGGTCTATCATTTCCAAACAAATAACCAGGGGTTCAGAAATAATTCATCTATATCATATGCCAAAAAACCTGGGGAGATACGGGTGCTTGTTTTAGGAGATTCTCACACTTTTGGATATGAGGTGAATCAGATGGAAACTTATGCAGCCGTGGCAGAACAACAACTCAGAGATCAAGGCATAGACGCAACTGTCATTAATGCTGGACTGTCGGGAACAGGCACGGGCGAACAATTAGTTTTCCTTGAGCAGGAAGGGTATAAGTTTCAGCCCGATTATATTGTGCTTGGATTTTTTGAGAATGATTTTGATGATAATCGAAAAGCGGCATTCTTTAGGGTATCCAGTGATACTTTACAACTAGTTAAACAGGAGCATTTGCCAGGAGTAAAAATTCAAAATTTCATATATCAGTTTAAGTTTTTTCATTGGCTTGGTGAGCATTCCTATCTCTACAATTTTGCATTTAACGCCATTTGGGATTTTTTTAAAACACTATCCTCAAAAAGGAACCATCCTACTGCAGTTGAACAAGTGAGTGTGCGTTCAAGGCAAATTAGTGAGGCAGATAAAGAGCTAGAAAAGCTGTTATTGAGAAGATTATATCAGCATACAAAGCCTTATGCTAAGTTGATCATCCTGGATATTCCAAGTTATAAGGGACATTCCTCAGTCCCTTCATTTATGGAAAATTATTTTTCGACTTCCGCTGATACATTTTTTCATTTTCCACCTCGTGAGGCAGCTTTCAAACGCGCAGGTAATACTCACGTTCCACACGGACAGCGGCATATTTCAGCCAGCACTCACCGTATTTTTGGAGAACAGATCGCGGCGTATATTGCAGGAACGCTAGCGAAGCAACCATGAAGAAAATACTGGGAATTTCAGCTTTTTACCATGATTCGGCTGCTGCATTGGTTGTGGATGGAAAAATAATAGCTGCGGCACAAGAGGAACGGTTTACTCGAATTAAGCATTCATCCCAGTTCCCTTTGCAGGCAGTTCGCTATTGCCTTGAGGAAGGTGGCGTTTCTATTGATGAGTTGGATGCGGTAGTATTTTACGATAAGCCCTTGCTCAAATTTGAACGCTTACTTCAGACTTACTATGCCTTTGCCCCAAAGGGGCTACTCTCTTTTTTGAAGGCGATCCCTGTATGGCTGGATGAAAAATTGTTCTTGAAAAAGAAAATCTACGATGGACTTAGTCAAGTAGGGCCCTATCAGAAAAAAAAACTTAGACTTCTTTTCACCCCTCATCATTTGTCACATGCGGCTAGTGCTTATTATCCTTCCCCTTACAAGAAAGCCGCTGTATTGACTATAGATGGAGTAGGCGAGTGGAGTACAGCTTCAATTGGTTTAGGGAACGGGTCTTCTCTTTCCTTGATCCGATCGCTGCACTTTCCTCATTCAGTAGGATTACTCTATAGTGCATTTACATATTATTTAGGTTTCACCGTCAACTCTGGCGAATACAAATTAATGGGACTGGCACCTTATGGTAATCCACAGGCGGCGGAAACTGCACAGTTCAAGGAATTGATCGAAAAAGAACTGGTTCATATTTATGCTGATGGGTCCATTTGGTTGAATCAATACTATTTTCAATATGCCACTGGCCTTCGTATGGTTCATGAGCGGCGGTGGGAAAAATTGTTTGGAATAAAACGAAGAGAGTCGGAGGCCGAACTTTTGCCTGCCTATTGTAATCTGGCGCTGGCCATACAGCAAGTAACGGAGGAAATTGTATTGAAAATGGCAACAGAAGCCAAACGATTAACCGGTGCTTCATTTTGTTGTTTGGCTGGAGGAGTTGCGCTTAATTGTGTTGCGAATGGCAAATTGCAGCGTGCAGGTATTTTTGAAGATATTTTTATCCAGCCTGCTGCAGGTGATGCTGGTGGAGCCCTCGGTGCTGCGTTAACTATTTACTACCAGTATTTTAATCAGGAAAGGATTGATGGTGATGAAACTGACCAGCAAGAAGGCAGTTATTTAGGCCCTTATTACAGTGATAAAGAGGTAGAGTTGGCTGCCAAGCGAGTGAAAGGGGTGTATGATTACTATGCCTCAGATCAGGCCTTACATGATCAGGTATCCGGGTTGCTTGCCAATGGAAAGGTGGTGGGTTGGTTTCAGGGACGCATGGAATTTGGTCCTCGAGCATTGGGAAATAGGAGCATTCTAGGAGATCCCAGAGACCCCGCTATGCAAAAAAAGTTAAATCTGAAAATCAAATACAGAGAAGGATTTCGTCCATTTGCCCCGGCAGTATTAGCCGAAGATGCAAATCATTTCTTTGAGTTAGAAGGAAGGTCTCCTTACATGTTACTTGTAGCACCTCTTCGCGAAGCACATCGAAAAACATTGCCCGCCAATTTTAGTCAATTATCTCTTTGGGAGCGATTGTATTTTCCAAGAAGTGAGCTGCAGGCTATCACCCATCTGGACTTTTCTGCAAGAGTGCAAACGGTTCATGCTTCAACTAACCCTAAGTTTTATCACCTGTTGCAGTCATTTAAATCCAAAACAGGTGTAGGGGTTTTGGTAAACACTAGTTTTAATGTAAGGGGAGAGCCAATGGTCTGTACTCCAGAGGATGCATACCGCTGTTTCATGAGTACAGACATGGATGTTTTGGTGCTCAATAATTATTTATTTATCAAGGAAGAGCAGCCTGATTTCGGAAATAAAGAAAAATGGATGATTAATTTTGCAAAAGATTAAATTAGGAGTATGGAATTGTTAAAGGATCTATGGCAATTTATGCGCGAGCGAAAGAAGTTTTGGTTGATCCCCCTCATTTTGGTGCTTCTGTTGTTGGGCTTTTTAATTGTGATTGGCGGAAGCAGTGCATTAGCTCCCTTCGTTTATACACTTTTTTAGGATGACCAGTCAACGCACTACCCGGCAACAAATACAAACCATATTGGTTATTCTCTTGGCATTACTTATAGGGTGGAAAGGAACGTCAAGCTTGGCCTTTTTCTATGCTGCTGTGATACTGTCTGCAGTTGTGTTAGTCAGTGCACGAGCCATGATTGCCGTTGATTTTATTTGGATGAAATTAACCTGGGTGCTCAGCCTGATCATTCCACGAATTATTCTTTCGCTGTTGTTTTATTTTTTTCTAACACCTCTGGCCTTGCTCTCAAGGATTTTTGGGAACACCGATCCCCTTCAACTAAAAAGACCATCTGGAACCATGTTTCAAATAGAAGCACCATTGTCTGGGCCAAGGAGCTTTGAAAAAATGTGGTAAGGGTAGTGGAACGTACTGGACTCGAACCAGTGACCCCTACTCTGTCAAAGTAGTGCTCTCAACCAACTGAGCTAACGTTCCTGAGGGGCGTAAAGGTATGTTAAACTTAAATTTTCCAGTCAACAATTTGATTGATCCACTCTTTTTTAAAGGGTGTCTTTACTCTGATATAATTATCTGAGTAGCCCTCCATCATTGAAGTTTTTTCTTCTTTTTCAAAGAGAACGGACCGGGTGGTTCCACTGAATTGATCAGTAAAACGCTCTTGTTTTTGGTAAGAGAGTTGTCTCAATTTTTTATTACGTTCTTGTCTGATAGGAAGTGGCACAATATCTTTTAGAGAGGCGGCCAACGTATTATCCCGCTCCGAGTAAGTAAATACGTGCAAGTAGGTGACGGGGAGAGATTCGAGGAATGAATAGGTTTCTTGAAAATCGGCATCTGTTTCGCCAGGGAATCCAACAATCACATCCACTCCAATGCTGGCATGAGGGATTAGCTCCTTGATCAAGTTCACTCTGTCTGCGTATAGTTTTCTTTTGTAACGTCTACGCATCAGCCCAAGTATGCGGTCGCATCCACTTTGTAGCGGAATATGAAAGTGTGGCATAAATCGTTTGCTGAAAGCCACAAACTTTATGACCTCATCGGAAAGTAAATTAGGCTCAATGGAAGATATTCTATAGCGAGGAACAGTTGTTTCGTTTTCCAAGGCGCAAATTAACTGAAAGAAGGTCTCGCCATTTTCTCCGAAATCTCCCAGGTTAACACCCGTCAGCACTATTTCTTTGGACCCTGCTGCTTCAATTTCCTTCACATTGTTTAATACGTTTGCGATCTTATCACTTCTGCTTTTTCCACGTGCCTTTGGAATGGTACAGAAAGAGCAATTATAGTCGCATCCATCTTGCACTTTCAAAAATGTACGTGTGCGATGTTGAACGGACCAGGAAGCATGAAAGTTTTCAACGGAATCAATGTCGCAGCTGCAAATCTTGGTTTCATCTCCCTTTTTTAAAGCTTTTAAATGAGTGGATAGCTCAAACTTTGCACCGGCACCCAACACCAGGTCCACACCAGGTATGGAGGCAATTTTCTCCGGGTTTAGTTGCGCATAACAACCCATAATAACCACAGCGCTGGAAGGGGAGCGACGTTGAATTCTTCTTACTAACTGATGGCATTCCTTATCTGCGTTTTCCGTTACGGAACAAGTGTTAATAACATAACAGTCTGCTTCATCTTCAAAGTTTTTCTGCGCAAACCCTTCTTGCGTAAGCTGTCGGGCTAGTGCAGAAGTTTCTGAGAAGTTCAACTTGCAACCCAGTGTGTGAAAGGCAACAGAGGACAATTTTTGCATGAAGGGCAAAATTACATCTTCCTTGCCATACCAAATTGTTCATTTACTTTTACGCCTCCTGCCTATGAAGTACTTGCTTTATTCCCTTCGCTTTTTATACGTAATCTATACATTGCTCTTGTTTGTGGCAATCATGTTTTTCTTGTTGCCTTTTTTTGTTATTGCTTCATGGGGGGGGCCTATTCATGGAGGAAATGTCATGATTCGACTGTTTAGGGTATGGGCGGATAGTTGGATGTTTTTAGTGGGGATGCCGCATCGTAATTATTTTGAAGTGCCACACGATTTCAATAGGCCTTATATCTATGTGGCCAATCATCTATCTTTTATCGATGCGGTTTTCTTGGTTAAATCCATTCGAGGAAATTTTAGGCCTTTGGGACGCGCAGAAACTTCAAACATCCCAATCTTCGGGTTTATTTACAGGCGTGCCATTGTTACAGTGGATCGCAGTGATCCTAACAACAGGGCTGCCAGTGTGTCCAGGTTGAAGGCATTGCTACGAAAGGGTATTTCTATTTTTGTTTTCCCCGAAGGAACTTTTAACATGACCCCGGCTCCATTAAAATCATTTTATGGGGGTGCTTTTCGTATTGCAATTGAAACGAATACCCCAATCAAGCCCTTACTTTTTTTAGACGGGTATGATCGCATGCATTATAGTCATCCCACCACCATAAAACCAGGTCGAAGCCGGGCTATTTTTTTAGAAGAGGTTAAGGTGGAGGGCTACACGATGGAACAACTTCCACAACTCAAAGCGCTGGTCAAGGAAAAAATGGAGCAAAAACTCAAGGCCTACAATGCCGCTTGGATTGAGGCTTAGTGGAAGGCTGGCCTTTATGTGGTAATTTAGGGGGAGATGTCGACCTCTTTTCTCTATGCGGATGTTGTAGTGCCAGCGGCTTTGCCAGTTACCTATACCTGGAGTGTGCCAGGCTCTTTACAAGGAGTAGTTCAAGTTGGAAGCCAAGTTGAAGTCAATTTGGGTAAGAAAAAAAGGTACACCGGCATAGTAGTTCGTTTGCATCATACAAACGATTCCAACTGCGATTTAAAACCCATTTTGCAGGTTTTAGACACCAAACCTTTGGTAACTCCCTTGCAGATTGAATTATGGCAGTGGATAGCCCAATATTATTTGTGCACAGTGGGAGAAGTAATGGCAGCTGCTTTGCCAACTCATTTTCGGTTAAACAGTGACACTACACTTATATATAATTCGGCAGCAGCAGAAAATTTTTCTCAGCTGAGTGATGATGAGTATTTGATTGCAGAGGCCCTGTTCTTACAAAAAAAACTACAACTTAAGCAAGTTCAGGCTCTTGCTGGGAAAAGGAATATAGAGCCAATTGTTCGGCAGTTGCTCCAAAAAAATATTTGCGGATTAGCAGAGTCGCTTACCGAAAAATATAGACCAAAACTTGCCGCATTGCTGACTTTAGCTCCTCCTTATTCAGACCCAAGTAAGTGGGAGGCGTTATTGTATTCGCTAAAGCAGGCACCCCGGCAGCAAGAGTTATTGCAGGCATTTCTTGAGCGGTATGATAATAAATTGGCAATTAATGCGCAGGAATTACTGCTGTATGCTAAAGCAAGCCCTGCCGCTTTGAAAGGATTAGTTGACCGGGGCATTTTGATCCTGGAGAAAAGGATCGTTGATCGAATTACTGTTCCTGACCCACATATTAATTTAGATTTTACGCTTTCTCTTCCGCAGCAAAAAGCGCTAGCGGCAGTCAAAGAGGAGTTTGGGTCAAAGTCAACCGTATTGTTGCATGGCGTAACGTCCAGCGGAAAAACAAATATTTATATTGAGTTGATTGCAGCAGCACTGCGCAAAGGGCAACAAGTTCTTTTTTTGCTTCCCGAAATTGCGCTCACTACTCAAATTATTCGCCGGCTTCAGCATCATTTTGGGGGACATGTGGGGGTGTATCATTCAAAGTTTTCACCCAATGAACGGGTTGAAATATGGCACGGTGTTGCAGCACAACGAACAACTGTGATCTTAGGGACTCGGTCTGCAATTTTTTTGCCCTTTGTGAATTTAGGCTTGATAATTTGTGATGAAGAGCATGATTATTCTTACAAACAGCAGGAACCTGCCCCCCGGTATCATGCACGTGATACTGCCTTATATCTGGCTTCTCTATTTCAGGCCAAAACAGTGTTAGGGAGTGCCACCCCTTCTTTAGAAGCGTACTATCATGCAACGAACAACAAATTTGGGTTGGTGTCTCTGCAAACACGCTTTGGTGATGTGGCCATGCCAACTGTTCAGTTAGTGAATATGAATACAGTTCGTTCACAAACAAAATCATTTTCGCGGATCAGTCCTGTATTGGAAAAACGCATACGAAAGGCTTTACAACACCATCGGCAAGCAATACTTTTTCAGAATAGGAGAGGGTATACGCCTTATCAGGTTTGCAAATCTTGTGGCTGGGTACCACAGTGCTTGCACTGTGCTGTTTCCTTAACTTTTCACAAGCAGGAGCAGGTATTATGTTGTCATTATTGTGGTGCTCGGTATCAGAAAGTAACTCGTTGCGAGGGGTGCGGACAAAATAAATTTCTGGCCAGAAGTTTTGGAACCGAGCAGGTCGAGGAGCAATTGGCTGTGTTATTTCCTACAGCTCGCGTGGCTCGTTTGGACTTTGATTCAGTAAAGGGGAAGGGTGCGCACGATAGACTGATCAATAAATTTGAACAGGGGCAGATTGATATATTGGTTGGCACGCAAATGGTCGTGAAAGGTATTGATGTTGAAAAAGTAGATGTGGTAGGCATTTTGGATGCGGATGGCTTATTAAGGCATGCCGATTTTAGAGTTAATGAACGGGCTTTTCAATTGATGGAGCAGGTGAGTGGAAGAGCAGGACGACGGGATGCAATAGGGGAAGTGTTGATTCAAACGGCAGACCCAAAACATCCTTTGTTCGAAAACGTATTGACACATAATTATACGCAGGTTTATGAAAAGGAATTAGCCAGGCGCAAGGAGTTTTTTTATCCGCCATTTAGCAGAATGGTGCAGTTAAGTATACGACATACATCCGCTACCGTTGCGGCTAACGCGGCGGCCGTTCTAGCGCAGCAATTAGCCGTGAAATACCAGCGTTATTTATTAGGTCCTTCGCCTGCGCTGATAGAACGGGTTCGTAATCAGTACCGATTTGAATTGCTACTGAAATTACCTCGGAAAAAACAATTGCTGGAACAATGCCGGCTAGATATTCGGGTATATTTGAAGGCGTTGCAGCAAAAGGCTTATTTTCGGCAAGTGGTTATTGTGCCTGATGTAGATCCTTATTAATGCTAAGCGTTTTGTTACAGAGTTTGTTTTTGAATCCATTTCGGCTGAATTGGGAAAATCAGTGCTACTGCGAATTGGCTTAGCACTGGAAAAAATAAGCACTCCAAATGATTGACAGGATTTTTTTTGACTATTACAGATTTCCCGGGTCAGCGAAATGCAAGAGTTGTTGAACACTTTTTTTGCGGCTTGGGCTGATCGGGTTGTTTGTATCCTTATTGGTTTGTGCCAACCAGTATTGCCATTCAAGAATTTTTAACCAAAATAATAAAAGACACTTCCTGGCTTGATCGGCAAAATATGCAAGTGATTGAGAAGGCTGGCAAAATCATAGACCCCAAAACGCTTCCTTGGTCACAATTCACGGCGACCAATTTCGCTTACACTATTCGGCAAGCAACCGGTTGTGATAATACATTGGGGACAATAAAATTGGATGTTAAAACTCCTTTTGGGGTTTACTTACACGATACGAATGACAAGGATTTCTTCTGATTATCCAAAAGGTTTTTAAGTCATGGTTGTATACGCTTGGAGGAGTTGTGGGTATTGGGGAATTATTTGCTTGACAATAAGTTAGATACCATTTATCTGCAGTCTTGTTTGAAGAATCAGCAACCTGCGTATCATACACTTAACACTTTGGTACCTGTGTTGGTAATTTACTCGTTAGTCCAGCCTCAGTTTGGAGGAAGCGTCCATAATAGGGAAGATATTTATCAACTTTTTTCAAAAAAGGGGAGGGGGTAAGCTACGTTCTCTCTTTTTATTCTAATTTCAGCGGTACAAAAAATTCTCCTATGCTTCGAATTTTATCAAAGGGTACCCTTTTTTTGGTCCTTGCTTTTTTAAGTGAAGTAAGTAATGCGCAGTTGTCTAAGGATACTACTGTCCATTTTTTAAGTGGGGACTTTAACCCTGCAAGAAATGTAAAGGACCTGACAGCTGCCCCCTTATCGCTACAAACTGCTTTACACCAGGGCAAGTATTATGTTGTGATACAGTTTGATGCAATACCTACTACAGCAACCCGTTCAATGCTTAGCCAACAAGGCATTGAACTTTTTGAGTATATCCCTGCTTACGCTTACACAGCAACAATAGCAGCCACTGTTAACTGGAGACAGCTTGCAACAGCTCAAATCCGAAGCGTATTTCATCTCTCTGCCAAGCAAAAAGCAAGCCATTCTCTTTACGAATTCAACGTCCCATCCTACGCACAACCTATGCCTGGCTATGTTGACTTGAGTATCATTACCTTTGATCGTATTCAAGCCCCTGTTATTCTTCCATTCTTAACTAACCTGGGAGCAACCATTTTAGAAGAGTTGCCATCCTATAAGACTTTTGTAGTCAGAGTTCCTGCCTCGCGCGTTCGCAACCTTGTTGAATTACCATTTGTTCTTTGGGCTGATTTCATTGATGAACCTAATAAAGAAGAGAATCTTCCTGGGCGTACACTGCATCGAGTGAACGTGTTATCCGAGGGTTCCAGAAATTTGCAAGGAGATGGGGTCAATGTGGGTATTTGGGATGGTGGCGCTATTGGTTCACATTTAGATTTTTTTCCAATTGGTCGGATTACGCAGGTTGAAAATGTGGCTGCCAGTTCGCACTCCACACATTGCGCGGGCACCATACTTGGGAGAGGACTAATTGATCCCTTTGCGCGTGGGATGGCACCTAATGCAAAGTTGTATTCTTATGATTTTAATGGAAATGTTCCCAGTGAAATTGCCACAGCAATCCCCACTTATAATTTATCGGTTAGTAGCCACTCCTATGGCGGAAGTGCAACCTGTGGTATAAATGGCGCCGGTATTGCGTACTCTGGAACCAGCCGGGCAACTGACCTTAACTTAAATAGTTTTCCAACCCACTTACACATCCACTCTGCTGGAAATTCGCAAAGCTCTTGCCCGGGCGGCTGGTATACTATCACCGGAAGTGGGAAGTCTGCAAAAAATAATATCCTGGTTGCAGCGCTGACCTCCACTGACGCAATGACCTCTTTTAGCAGTTTTGGTCCGGTACAGGATGGAAGAGTAAAGCCGGATATTTCCTCTATGGGAAATAACGTATTCTCAACAACCACTCCGGCAAATAGCTATACTTTCATGTCGGGCACATCAATGGCCGCTCCAGGCGTAGCAGGGTCTGTTTCTTTATTGGTGCAGCGATATCGCCAATTGAATTCAAATGCAAGCCCCCCTTCTGCACTGATCAAAAATGCCGTTTTAAACACTGCGCAGGATTTAGGGAATACAGGTCCGGATTATAAGTTTGGTTATGGGCGAATTGATGTATTGGAGGCCGCCCGAGTGTTTGAACAAAACCGCTTTGCAGTAAATAATATTGGAAATGGTGTATTTCAAGATATTTCAATAACTGTTCCCGCAGGGGTTTCTCGAATAAATGTCATGTTAGTTTGGAATGATCCTGCAGGAGTGGCCAATGCTGCCATTCCTCTTGTAAATAATCTTGATCTGACCGTACTGAATGGGAGTACTACTCATCTTCCCTGGGTGTTGGATAAAAATAATCCAGCTAACCCTGCTACATCGGGAATTGATGAGGTCAGTAATGTGGAACAAGTGACCGTAAATACTCCTGCTGCCGGAGCCTACACCATTCGGGTAACTGGAAGCGCCATTACCACAGCTTCAAATCAAGAATATACTTTAACATGGACTATTGATCAACCACGTTTGGAGTTGACCTATCCGAATGGTGGAGAAAATTTTGCCCCAGGTACCAGTGAATTAATCACCTGGAACAACCTGGGTCTTACCGGTACTTTTACAATTGAATATTCGATTAACAATGGGGCAACCTGGAATCCAATAGTAAGCTCCTTGTCTCCTTCAAGTACACGTTATAACTGGACAGTACCAACAGGCGTGAATACAACACAGGCTCTCATTCGAATTAACAATGGTTCTACCCAGGATCCAAGCGATGCTGTTTTTCACATCATGGGGCCTGTAACTGGTTTCACAGGAGATGGGAACAGTTGCACCGCAGGTGAAGTCAATCTATCTTGGAACCCGGTTATTGATGCCGTTGCTTACGATATATTTCGACTTGATCCAGTAACGGGTCAGTTTGTGCAACAAATTTCAGTCGGGAATGTCGCGGGCTATACTATTACGGGACTAACTCCCAGTTCAAGCAGCTGGTTTACTATCCGTGCTAAAAGTAGCACAGGTTCAACAAGCAGGCGGGCGAATGCCATTAATGTTACGGTATCTAATGGTAGCGGTAATATGGGAATGCCAGGGGCTATCAGTGGAGCCACAACCGTTTGTAATACCACTGCACAGTATGCTTATTCAATTGCCTCAGTTAACGGGGCCAGTAGTTATGTTTGGACCGTTCCTGCAGGGGCGGCTATTCTAAGCGGGCAAGGCTCGAATTCAATTATCGTGTTTTTTACCAGTGGAACACAAAGTGGTGATATTGCGGTTTATGCTACCAATGGCTCTTGCCAGACTCCTTCGGTTAGAATAGCCGTTGCAATTGGAAGTGCTAATCTGTTAGCGCCAACAAGTGGCGGAAATCAAACACAACAAGTTTGTCCGGGGGCCTTGCTACCACGCTTAACTGCATCAGCTACTACCACTCCTGGAAATACCGTAGTGTGGTATGATGCTTCCTCCGGTGGCGCCGTAGTTGCAGATCCTTTCCTTAACACCATAGGAACAGTAACCTATCATGCTGCCAGCAAAGAGATCTCAACAGGTTGCGAAACTACAAGCAGAACGCCAGTGCAATTACAACTAGTAGCTGTTCCGGTTGCGAGCATAGTTGCCAGCGGGCCATTGACTTTTTGTCAAGGCGGAAATGTGGTTTTAACTGCCAATGCTGGAAATAGTTACCAGTGGAGCAATGGTGCTACCGCAGCATCGATTACGGTTAACAGCACTGCAAGTTTAACTGTAACCGTTACCACTGGCACCTGTGTTAGCGTATCGCCTGCCGTGGGAGTAACCGTTAATCCATTGCCAACAGCAACAATTACAGCCTTAACGCCCACCACAGTCTGTGAAGGCGAAAAGGTATTGCTTGCTGCTTCTGCCGGTACCAGTTGGTCATGGACCAATGGAGCCAATACACAGTCAATACTAATAGGAATTGGCGGTACTTTCCAGGTTACTGTAACAAATGCTTTTGGTTGTAGTAAAATTTCATCTTCCACAACTGTTGTAGTGGAGCCAAATCCAGCCGTTACACTTGCCGCAACTCCTTATACTAAAATCTTTCCTGGCTTAAGAACCACATTAATTTCAACGGTGGTACCAGCCGGAAACTATGCCTATACATGGCAGCTTAATAGTCAAAATTTACCCGGCGAATTGACTTCGCAAGTAGATTCAATCGGCTTTAAACATCCAACAGGAATTTACACGGTCACCGCACAAAATTTACCTCCTAAATTACCCTGTGCTAATACCAGTGCCCCATTTGTTATTGGGGATTCTGTAACAGCCCGGTTATTTGTTTATCCAAGTCCTACACAAGGTCGGTTTAGTGTTTCTTACTACAGTGGGGTTTCGGACCAGTTCAGTCTTTCGATTTATGACGCTAAAGGAGCTGTTGTATTTCGAAAAATCTATGCGATTGCAAGTCGTTATCAGTTGCTTGATGTGGACTTACGTACAGCCGCTAACGGGGTTTATTTAATTCGTTTAACGGACAAGTCTAATCGAGTACTGGCAACCAGTAAAGTAGCGATAGTGCATTAAAGTAAAAGGCCTTTTCAACGTTGTTGAAAAGGCCTTTTGTGCCCGAGATCGGAGTCGAACCGATACATCCTTGCGAACGGCAGATTTTGAGTCTGCTGCGTCTACCAATTCCGCCACCCGGGCGAGGTTTGCAAAATTAGGGGAATTTGCTGTTTAACTGAAGGC
>VGGR01000003.1 GCA_016868585.1 Bacteroidota bacterium | reverse complement strand
TGTAACCGTGCACCACTCAGTTTGGTTAAACAATAACCGAAGTTTATCAAATATGGCCCTGTAGTTTAATGGATAAAACGAGCGTTTCCTAAACGCTTGATATGAGTTCGATTCTCGTCGGGGCTACCAAACCCACTTCAATTTGGGAGTTCTACGGATTACCGCTAACGGTTCGGGGCTTGGCGAAGGTGGCGAATACAAAGCACAAAACTGTCTGCCAGCACTAAACTTGATACGAAGCACAAATCTCCAAGTTTGCACGTCACCCCGCTTTTGCAAAACGGCTGTTAGCGGAAGTTTTTTATCCATTGAATACTGCTCTCAGACATTTTTTTGTATTCGTGTCCTACGCTCTTTATTGTGTCAATCTTCCAGTTAAACGTCAAATTATTTTGGTCAGCATATTGTTTAGCAGCATCAAAAATGCGAACTGCAAATGTACCTGACAGCGCAGGGAGGGGTGGGAAGGATTCATGCATTTATTATTTACTTTTGAAAGAAAATGAAGAGAATAGTTTTAATATTTAGTATTTGCTTTTTATCATTTGTGGTATTTGCTCAAAATCCACGAGCAGTTTGCAATCCGATGAATTTGAATTACAGGTTTACCTTATCGGACGGCACAAAAGCCAATCACCGCGAAGCGGCAGATCCATCGGTAGTGTATTATAATAACCGTTACTGGCTGTTTGCTTCTAAGTCGGGTGGTTATTGGAGTTCGACCAATATGATAGATTGGGAATTTATTACCCCTACCGGCCTTCCAATTGAAGCATATGCCCCCGATGTTTTTGTTATCAATGATTATTTTTATTATGGAGCCAACGATGGAGCCGGTTTGTATTCCACACAAAATCCATTGATAAACAATTGGACAGAGGTACAAAGTGTGTACGGCGGAGGAGATAAACATCAATTTTTGGATGACGATGGTCACTTTTACAAATTCTGGGGTCTTTCGCCCAATGCACCGATAAGTGTTGTTGAACTTAATCCAACTACTTTTGAAGAAACAGGTCCAAAGCCCGGATTATTTCTACTCCATTCAGATCTTTATGGTTGGGAACAAAGGGGAGAAGATCACACATCAACTCAGGCGGGCTACCTTGAAGGCTCATGGATGACAAAACACAATGGCAAATATTATCTACAATATGCCAGTCCCGGTACTCAGTTCAATATTTATAACGATGGCGTATATATCGCAAATTCACCCTTGGGACCATATACTATTCAACGCCACAATCCTTATTCGTATAAGCCAACGGGTTTTATGACAAGTGCAGGACATGGTTGCTCGTTTTATGATACCTATGGCAATTTATGGCACATGACTACTATGCGCATTTCGCTCAGAGCTGGATTTGAGCGACGATTGGGTTTATTTCCTGCCGGATTTGATCAGGACGGAGTTTTATTTTGTAATACTCGCTTTGGCGATTACCCGATGAATATGCCGACATCGAAATGGAATCCATGGCAGAATAGTTTTGCAGGTTTAATGCTTCTATCGCTCAATAAGCCCGTTACGGTAAGTTCTGTAAGAAATAATCGGCTTGCATCATACGCTTTAGATGAGGATGTGCGCACTTACTGGGCAGGTCAAACCAAACAAAATGAGTGGATGCAGGTAGATCTCGGCGAACAAATGTCGGTAGCTGCATTTCAGGTAAATCTGGCCGAAGAAGAATGTTTTCAATCGGGTAGAACCGGAACATCTCAAATAGTTAACTATCTGGTTGAAGGTTCAGCAAATGGTAGTACGTGGATTACTCTTGTTGACAAATCTAATTTCAATCAAGACCTACCTCACGATTTTGTCAGACTTTCGACTCCGGCAGATATTCGTTATGTCAAGGTAAAACTTCTAAATATGCCCGGTGGCGGTTATTGTGCGCTTTCCGGATTTCGTGTATTCGGAAACAAAGCAGGAACACCACCAGGCAAGGTTTCGTCAGTTACATCAAACCGCCTTTCGGATAAGAGGCTGATGGATGTTGCGTGGAATATAGTCGCCGGAGCACATGGATACAATGTTTTTTGGGGTATCGAACCTAATAAACTCTATAATTGTATGCAGGTTTACGGTAGAAATAACGCTCAAATCAAAGCACTTTCAGTAAATGAAACCTACTATGTGGCAGTTGAGGCTTTCGGTGAAACCGGTGTGGGAGTCCGTTCGGATGTTGTAGCAGTTAATAATTCAACAACCACAAGTATAAAGATTGCCCAATCACCCGAATCTTCGGCATTTTCAATGTACTGTAAGTATCCCTAAAAAGCAGACGGTTTAAAACTTGAGTATTAACCTTAAATTTAAACTGTCATGAAAAAATCCCGATTCACGGAGGCGCAGATTGTCTCCGCCCTTAAAAAGCAAGAAGCCGGTATCTCTACCCGGGAGGTTTGCCGCGAGTTAGGCGTTACGGAAGCCACATTTTACAACTGGAAGGCCAAGTACGGCGGCATGGAGCTCTCGGATGTCAAAAAAATGAAGTCTCTTGAAGAAGAGAATGCCAGGCTCAAGAAGATGTACGCTGACCTGGCAATTGACAATCAGATTCTCAAGGATCTTTTCACAAAAAAAGGCTGGGCCCTGCCACAAAAAAGCAATTAGCAGAAGAACTGGTACGTGATCAAGGCGTACCGGTGAGCAGGGCCTGCAAGTTGGTTTCTTTTCCTCGTTCTCAGTTTTACTACAGCAGCAAACGAGATGATAAAGAGTTGATGGAAGCATTACAAGAGCTGGCATTTAAACATCCCTCGTATGGCTTCAGGAAGCTGTTTGCTTATCTCAGAAGGTCTGGCAAGACTTGGAACCACAAAAAGGTATATAGGGTCTACAAGCTGCTAAAACTGAACAAGAAGCGAAGAGGTAAACGCAGGCTTCCTGCCAGAGTAAAACAACCACTGGTTCAGCAGGAACGTATCAACAGTGGCTGGAGTATGGATTTTATGAGCGACAGCCTAATGGGCATACGTAAGTTCAGGACCTTCAACGTAATGGATGATTGCTCCAGAGAGGCGCTAGCTATTGAGATTGACACGTCACTATCTTCTAAACGGATCATTCGTACACTTGAACGCATTATTACACACCGAGGTAAACCCAAAACAATCAGAACAGACAACGGACCAGAGTTCACTTCCAAAGATTTTGAACTGTGGTGTAAAGATCAGGGGATTGAAAATCAATACATCCAACCTGGTAAACCCATGCAAAACGGTTACATAGAGCGATTCAACAGGCTATATCGAGAAGCTATCCTCGATGCCTATGTATTCATGGACCTTGATGAGGTGAGATACCTGACAAGAGAATGGATAGAAGAATACAACTACCGAAGACCTCACGAAGCCCTGAATAATCTAACACCGGAAGAATGGAAAAGTAAACTAGAAATTACTGAAATTCACAAACTAAACACTGTCTGTTAAAAGGGGCACGTACATTATGGGCAGGTTTAAAAAACGACACAGTTTGAGAAGACAGACAAGAGAACCACCATTATTACGGTTTGACAGTTCCTAACTGCCAAGCATATTGACTTTTCCGACAGTCAAAAAAATCGGGTGACAAATTTTCAATTCAAATTCAACATTAAAACTAAAATATCTTTATGGCTCAAACAATTCCACAATTCAAAAACGAACCAATAGTAGTATTACTACTTGGTATTGTAACCTGCGGTTTATATCTCATATACTGGAATATAAAAGCATCTCAAGTTATGAATGCTGTAGCAGAAAGGGAGGTCATTTCCCAACCCATTGCAATTTTTGCAGGTTGTTGCTTGCCTGTCAATTTATACTTTTACTATTTAGCAGGTAAGGAAGGATTACCAAAAATTTATGAGAAAACAGGTCAGACAAGCAAAGACCAATCAACACTTCTCTTGATACTTGGTTTCCTTTTTCCAGTGGTTGCTGCTATGATAGTGCAAGGTGATATCAATAAACTTTATGAGCAGCGTTAAAATCACTCGTAAGATATATGGAATTGCCGGTGCATTACTGATACTGGCAATTCCATATTTTATTATGCTTCATAATGACAATGGACACATTGAAACTACTCAATCATTATGTCCTTTCAAAATGCTGACAGGTTTTCCTTGTCCAGGTTGCGGTATAACAAAATCCTTAATTTTTTTGTATGAGGGAAATTTCTCAAAAAGCATTTACTATCATCTTTTCGGACCATTTACCTTTTTATTTTGTGTCATTGCAATCTTCGTATTAAAAATAGAACTAATCACAAAGAGAGATTATTTTCAGAAATTTTTATACAGTAAAAAACTTGCTTACTTCTTAGGGACAACTTTAGCAATCTATCACCTGACAAGAATTATTTTTTTCGTTTCAATGAACAATCTTGACGACATTTTGCGACAATCAATTTGGAAATAATAAGACGAAATGAAAATAAAACCTGCCCATAACAGCACCTACCCAAAAGGCGGGGTTTCGTGTTTCAAAGACAGTTTTGTGGTATAAGTCCCGCCCTTCGGGTAGCTGCCAAACGTTATGGGCAAGTGTAAGTGACAGCACCAAAAAAAAATTGAAATGAATATCTGGTCATCAGCATTGGATAACATCACAAAACAGACCTCAGATGAATTTGGGTCATTGACTAGTGAACAATTGAATTGGAAACCTAATTCAAACACTTGGAGTATTGCTCAGAATTTAGACCATTTGATTGTGGTAAATGAAACTTATTATCCTGTTTTAGCATCCTTAAAAGAAGGGACATATAAAACACCTTTCATAGCGAAAATTGGTTTTATGGTTTCATTCTTAGGTAAGATAGTATTAAAAGCTGTGCAACCGGACAGGCAGAAAAAAATGAAGACGTTTCCAATTTGGGAGCCAACAACAAGCAATGTGATTGGCAACATTCTAAATAGGTTTCAAATTCATCAAAATGAACTAAAACAAAAAATAGAAGAAGTACAAACACTTATTGAAAAAGGAGTTGTTATTTGTTCACCAGCAAGCAGGAATATTGTTTACAAATTGGAAACTGCATTTGACATTATTGTTTCACACGAACATAGACATATTGAACAGTCAAAGGCACTATTAAGCCTAATGAAAAATAACACCAGCCACTAACAGCCGTTTTGCGTAATGGCGAGTGCAGTGCTAAATTGAAAGTAAGTGCCGAAAATCCGCCACTGCGCCAAGCGCCAAACCGTATGAGTCAGGTAGTGATTACTACACCATAGCAGCAGAACCAAAAATAATTTCCTCTTTCATCAACAACCAAGCAGCGTACCGGGGCCCATAGTGCGCATCAACTGCGCCACGACGGATCTTAAGCGTAGGCGTGAGAAAGCCATTAGCGATTGTCCATTCGTCTCGCACAATAATCAATTTGGCTAACTGTTGGTGGTGCTCAACTTCCAGGTTGATCTGCTGGCGAATTGTTGAAAGTAGTTGCTGCAATTGATCCCGATCACTGTTTGCGTCAGGCGATAACATGCACAAGGCCAGTGCGTGTGATTCGCCAGATCCAACAACGCAAGCTTGGCTTATAATAGGATGCTCAAGCAGTCTTTCTTCAATTGGCGCTGGAGCCACATATTTCCCCTTACTGGTTTTAAACAGGTCTTTAATGCGTCCGGTAATTGTTAAATAGCCATCCTGATCAAGCCTGCCCTCATCACCCGTTTTTAAAAATCCATCTTCAAAACTGGCTGCGGTTAACTCGGGTTCTTTATAATAGCCGATCATATTAGCCTGGCTTTTTACCATCACTTCATTATCTGCGCCTAAGAAAAGTTCAACTCCTTTATACGATTGACCAACCGTACCAAAGCGAGCGGTTGCCTTTCGGTTGATAGTAGAGAGTGCCATATTCTCGGTCATACCATACGCTTCCTGAATGATAATTCCAAGTTTAGAAAACCAAATGGGTACAGAAGGATGCAATGGCGAAGCACCTGAAAGCGCGTACCTCACACGCGACAATCCCAGTTTTTTGCGCATTAGTTTTTTCAATAGGCTGCCCAACAGCGGAATGTTTAGTAGGATATTCAGTCGATGCTGTGGAATTTTCTTGAGTATTTCTTCTCGAAATTTTTCCCAGATTCGTGGTACTGCTAGAAATATAGTGGGCTGAGCGGCCTCAAGATCACGTGAAAAAGTAGCGAGTGATTCTGGAAAATAAATGGTTCCCCCGGTAAAAATTCCACAATATTCCACAACCATTCTTTCTGCAATATGGCTGAGTGGTAAGTAAGAGAAAAAAACTTCGTCTTTTAGTTCCTCCCCCAGCGCATCCAATACGGTAAGCAAACTAAAACTATGCGCAAAATGTGTGTGCATGACCCCCTTGGGATCTCCGGTTGTTCCAGAGGTATATAAAATACAACTGAGTGATTGCGGGTCAGGAATAAAATGGGTCCGAATCGGATCAACACCTTTTGAAAAACTATCCCAGGCTTCGCAACCAGGCCAAGCCCAATGAGGAAAGTGTATACATTTAACTGCACCAGGTATGCCTGACTGCAGTGGTTCAATGGCATCCAACTTGCCTACAAACAACACCTGACTTTCGCTATGCGTTAGTATTTGGCAAAGAGTAGCGGCTGTCACTGTCGGGTAAATTGGAACAGCAACATGTCCTGCCATAGTAATGGCAAGGTCTGCCATGATCCAGTGAGCAGAGTTTTTGCCAATGATTGCCATGCGAGATCCCGCAGGCAAATTCAAGGCCAGCAATGCAGCTGCCATTTTCCGAATGGACATTCCTGCTTCCTGCCAGGTATGCGACACGGCTTTCCCTGCAAATGGCTCGGAAAGAAATACTTGATTGGCTTTTTCTTTTTCAAAGCCGTAAAACATTTCTAATAACAGAGGATGATTAGTGGGTGCTTTCTTAAACATTAAATTGGTTTTTTGTTTCAGCCATTCCCTTTGATGGAATTTTCCCTTGAATGGGAGCAAAAAAACGAAGGATCAGATCAAAATCTGTTTTTTCACAATCACTGGTGTAAAATGGCTCACTTACTATAATCCTCCGGTTCTTAAAATCAAACCCAACCATTACAATGGGTATTCCTGCCTTTTTTGCAATATGATAAAACCCGGTTCGTAAGTGATCTACTTTATTGCGAGTCCCCTCTGGAGAAAGCGCAATCATCATTTCGCTTTCCTTAGTTAAGATGTCAACCACCTGATCAACAACATTATGCTTGCTAAATCGATCTGCAGGTATCCCGCCCACCCAACGAAAAAAGAAACCAAGTGGGCCATCAAACAATTCCTTTTTTCCCAGAAAACGGGCATTTTTTAATCGCAGGATACTACGGTAAGCCAATCCTATCGGAAAATCCATCCAATGGGTATGTGGACCGGCAATGATTACACATTTCTTTACATCATTGGGAAACTGTACATCAGTATTCCACCCTAAAATTCGTAATAAAATTGTCCAGCATACGCGTTGCACAACTACGGCTTTGTAACAAGATAAGCATATGAAAAATAAGATTGAAATAATAGTAGAAAAAACAAGGAAAGACTATTCGTTGAGTGTCGCAAGGCTGGCTATCAACGTGAAAGCATTTTCTGAAAAAATGGACAGCTTTACAATTTAGCAGCTCATCATTAAAGCACCAAGAGGGGTAAAATCAGCTCCTTCCAAATTGCATATCCTTTGGCATTCATGTGCAAATTGTCTTTGATAAACAAATCCGGAAAAACCTGACCAGCAGGACTCAACATAGGGGTATGAACATCAATATAATGCGTGTTGCGTTTGGATTTAAGAAAAGAACTAATCAGCTCATTGGCTGCTACAAATTTTGATTCAAGCTGCCAACGTGCAACGCTTGGTTTAATAGAAACGAAAATAATTTTTGTTTTTTTACCCTGACTTTTTCTGATAGCACTAAACACCCTTTTGAATCTTGCAGCAACCTCAGCTGGGGTAACAGTAGCGCTGGCGGCAAAGTCATTCTCACCACAATAAATAAATACCTGCTTGGGGTTGTATTGCAACACGGTTTCCTCCAAGCGGTCTATCAAATCCAGCAAAGTTGAACCACCAAAACCTCGATTCAAAATAGGGAAACCGCGAAAATCGTTATACATACTTGCCCAAAGTCTAAATGAAGAACTTCCGGCAAACACGTTAGGGTTTTGAGGAGGCTCTTGTAAACTATCCTGCTTCTTAAAAGCATCCATCTCTGCTTGAAACGGCTTTATGGGTTGCGAAAAAACAGGAGTGATGATCAAAAAACAGAGTGTCAACCATATGCTCTTTTGAAAAAACATTTGCAGTGATTTAGCTTCAAGGTACGAGGAAAAATCCTCGGCCTTTACTTCACTATTTACAGCCGGGTGTACCCTTGTAGCTGATCCTTGAGAAAAAGGAACGGTCTGGACTTCTTTAAACCAGTGCCAATGGATTTCTTAGGATAGATTATCTTGCACCTCCTTAATTAAGTGGGCATGAAATTCTATAACACATTAATCAAATACAGGTTTGTAATTGGCATTGTTTGTGTACTCTTAGGTGTTGGTGCCAACCTGGCCTTTAGTTTCTGGCCTTCCTTTCCCCTTTATTTGATCGGTGTATTGCTAATAGCCGGGCATTTCTTTTTTGGGCCACTGCGACTGATTCAGGAATACATGGAAGGTGGTGATATGGATGGTGCAGAAAAAGTATTGGCGTCTATCAAATATCCCAACCTCCTGTATAAACCCATTCGTTCTGTTTATTTCACACTGAAAGGGAATTTAGCCATGATGAAACAGGATTTTGATGGTGCAGAGAAATTGATGAAAAAAGGACTGGATCTGGGTATGCCTATGAAAGAGGCGGAGGGTGCCAGCTTGTTACAAATGGGAATGTTAGCGATGCAAAAAAATGATCTAAAGCAGGCTGAAAGTTATATCAGACAGGCATTGCGTAAGGGATTGCCGGATAAAGAAAATCAAGCCGCTGCTTATTTACAAATGTGCAGTTTGATGATGAACAAGAGAGAGTTCCGGGCAGCTAAAGATTTTTTTCGCAAAGCCAAGGCCTTAAAGCCCACCACACCGCAACTGGTTGATCAAATCAAACAGATCGAAAAATATATTTCCAGAATTCCCGGTTAATCATCTACGTATATTTACGTATTAATTCTTAAATAGTTCACTAAGCAATAGCCGAAATCAATATCTTGCCACAAGCATTCCAGTATTAGATAAGTCTGCCTGTTGGATAGAGCAAGATGCCATGAAAAAAATCAAACTCTATATAGTTGATGACCACCGCATGATCCTAGACATGTGGGCAACCCTATTAGCCGCTAACCCAAGATTTGAGGTGGTGGGAACCTCCCTGGATGCCGAAACTGCAATACATGAAATAAGCCTCAAACCTCCGGATGTGCTGCTACTGGACATTTCACTTCCCGGTACCTCCGGCATTGCATTAACCAAGCAGCTAAAAGAAAAACACCCTGCCATCAAAATATTGGGCGTGTCCATGCACACCCATATTATTTTGATCAAACAGTTATTGATTAGTGGTGCAAGCGGGTATGTTTCAATGACCTCATCATTTGATGAAATGATTACAGCTATTATAGCCGTCTACGAGGGTAATAGGTATATCTGTAGAGACAGTAAGGATTATATCACCAATCAAGTGATAAGCGAGCAACAGACAGATCCGGTATATCGGATCAATCAGCTGACAAGGAGGGAATTAGAAATCGTGAATTTGATTAAGGAGGGACACTCTTCCAATGAGATCAGTGATAAGTTGTTACTCTCCAAGCGAACGGTAGAAGTGCATCGCTATAATATTTTTAGAAAGCTGGGAGTAAATAACATCATCTCTTTGATCAGCGTACTCAATAAGTCAATTGTTTAATCAGGAAAAAGTTAATCCCTATGTCGATCAGTCGCGGGCAATTGGAATTGAAGTTCCGAGAGGAGTATCAGCGCTTAAATGAGCAACAACAAAAAGCGGTACAAGCCATTGAGGGTCCTGTAATGGTTATTGCCGGGCCCGGTACCGGAAAAACTCAAATATTAGCTTGCCGCATTGGTAAAATATTATTAGACACCGACGTTAAGCCCGAAAATATCCTTTGCCTTACCTATACAGAAGCCGGGGTGATAGCTATGCGCAAGCGTTTACAGCATTTTATTGGACCTGCTGCCTATAAAGTGCAATTGGGCACCTTTCATTCTTTTTGCAATGAAATAATTCAAGACAACCTACCCTACTTCGAAAAACATTCGCTGGACCCCATCTCTGAGCTTGAAAGAATTCAACTTTTTAAAGAACATATAGATTCTTTTTCAAAAAGCCACCCTTTTAAAAAATATCGAGGCGACGTTTACCACGAGGCCAAGAATATGATGCACCTGTTCAGCACTATGAAACGGGAAGGATGGACCCCCTCCTATATCTTGGAAAAGATTGATCAATACCTGGCTTCACTTCCTGAACGAGACCAATATATTGCCAAGCGGGCTACCAAAGAATTTAAAAAAGGAGAATTACGAACAGATCGTATCGAGAATGAAAAAGAGAAAATGAACCGACTGCGCGCTGCAGTGTTAGAATTTGAGCCGGTTCAACGGCTAATGAAAAAACGAAATCGATATGACTTTGAGGATATGATCAATTGGGTAATTCAAGCTTTTGAGCAACATCCATCACTGCTCTCCGATTATCAGGAACGTTATCAATATATTTTGGTCGACGAATACCAAGATACCAGTGGATCGCAGAACAAATTAGTGGAGCTGCTGATCAGTTATTGGGAACTGCCCAACATTTTTGTTGTGGGAGACGACGACCAAAGCATTTTCAGGTTTCAAGGTGCTAACGTAGCCAATATGACAGGGCTTGCTAAGCGGTACTCCAATGAACTGCTGCGAATTGTGCTGGCCGAAAATTATCGATCCTCACAGCCCATACTGGATGTTTCTACCGCTTTAATCCAGCGCAACCAGGAAAGATTAATTAATACTATCCCTGATTTAACTAAAGAGTTGGTAGCCGCGCATGAACATAAAAAAACAATCAAACACCAGCCACGTATCTGGGAGTTTGACACCCAACGATTGGAAATTATTGGGATCGCTAAACAAGTTCAGGATTTGATTCAACAAGGAATAGAACCCGGACGAATCGGCATTATTTATAAAGAACACAAATACGGGGAAGAGATTACAGGCTATTTGCAACAATTACAAATACCTTATTACATCAAACGAAGTGCAGACCTTTTACAATTACCCCTGATCAAAAAAATAGTATTGCTACTCCGATTTTTGCAAGCAGAACAGGATGTGCCTTTTAGCGGTGATGAATTATTGTTTGAATTGCTGCACCTGGATCTTTTTGGAATAGCCCCCCTGGAAATTGCAAAACTTTCACTGGAAGCAGCCGGAAAAAAACAGTACGATCTAAACGGTTCTATACGGGCTCTCTTGCACGAAAAAACAACTGGTGCGGGAGCCGACTTATTTACCAATACCCAGCCACTTGCCAAAGCATTCAGCTTGCTAGAGGATTTGATCGCAGCGGTTCCCAACTCTACCTTGCAACAATTACTGGAAAAAATAATTCAACAAACAGGATTACTGGCACAGGTGATGCAGCATGCCGAAAAGCATGAAATGCTTCGTATCCTAACCACCTTTTTTGATTATATAAAAGAAGAGACGCATCGCAAACCGGATTTAACCGTAGAGGGGCTGATGAATTTGATAGACTTAATGCAGAAGGAAGAAATTACCCTCCCCTATGTGCAAGTTAGCGGGCATGAGAAAGGAGTTAATTTACTAACGGCACATGGTTCTAAGGGGCTGGAGTTTCAATACGTATTTATTGCAGGTGCGTTAGCAGACAAATGGGAGAAAAAAAGAAAACCTCCCGATGGGTACAGTTACCCGGATAATCTATTTGGATTAAGCACCGCAGGCTCCAATGAAGAAGAGCTTCGTCGATTATTTTATGTAGCCGTAACACGTGCAGAGGAGCATTTAATTGTTTCGTATAGTAAGTATAATAATAGTGGCAAAGAGTTGGAGCCCTCTCGTTTTGTAACGGAATTGGCAGACGGTTTTGACATACCTGTTGAAAAGATATTACTTGATCAGGAGGTTATCAGTATGTTCTACAGTTTGGCATGGGCCCCGCCAACCAGACCTGAGATTGCCCAAATAGAGGAAGATGCGCTGGCTCCCTTACTTTCACGGTTTACCATGAATGTTACTGCACTGAATAATTATTTACACTGCCCGCTTGAATTTTACTACCGGACCTTGATTCGTATTCCGTCACCCAAAAATGAAGCCACTGAATTTGGATCTGCCGTGCATACTGCCCTTGAAAAATTATTCAGACGTATGTTAGATAGTGGCACAGCAACTTTCCCGGACAAATCAATATTTATTCAGGACTTTGAACATCACATGCGTCGTTTTCGCGAAAGTTTTACCAAGGAGCAGTTCAAACGTCGCATGGAATATGGCCAATTAATTCTCACCGACTATTACAACCATTCCTTGGAGGGTTTCAATAAAATTGTAGTCATTGAGCGTAATATTCGTAATGTAGTTGTCGATGGCATCCCTCTTAAAGGAAAGTTGGATAAACTGGAATTTGATGGGAAAATGGTGAATGTAGTAGACTATAAAACAGGCGATCCCGACAGAGCGATGGAAAAGCTAAGCGGCCCTAATGCAAAAAATCCATTGGGCGGCGACTATTGGAGACAAGCTGTTTTTTACAAAATACTGGTGGGTCATTACGAACAAAGGGGATGGCAGGCTATTAGCACAGAGTTTGATTTTATTGAACCAGATAAACAAAAGGAATACCAACGCAAGAAAATTATTATTACCCCGGCGGATGTAGAAATAGTAAAGGGACAGATCAAAATGGTTTGGGATAAAATTCAGGCCAAGGACTTCTATACTGGCTGCGGAAAAGCAGACTGTCACTGGTGCAATTTTGTTAAATCGCACCAACTGGCAGTGGAATTACACGAATTGGAGGAGGGAAATGATTCCCAGGATTAACGGAGCTTTCACGCTAAACCCTGTAAGTTTGCAATCCATGAAACAACATTGGTTTATAGCTGGACTGCTGTGTTTTGCTTCTGGTTTATCATTGCTCATGAGCCCGGGTTGTGCCAACATTGTTCCGCCACAAGGGGGTCCTCTTGATACTCTTCCTCCCGTGTTGCTCCATGTAACTCCAGGAGACTCCAGCACCAGATTTACCAGTAAAAAGATCGATTTCTACTTTGACGAATATATTGATGTACAGGATCCGCAAGCACAATTACTGGTATCACCGTATCCCACCGTTAGCCCTATTGTGGATGCCCGCTTACGCGATTTAAGTGTTCGTCTCAAAGATTCATTATTGCCTAACACTACTTACACCATTGATTTTGGCAACTCCATTAGGGATTTTACAGAGGGCAATATAGCCAAGGGTATTCGTTATATTTTTTCTACAGGCAACTACTTCGACTCACTTGAGATCAAGGGACAAGTTATTTTAGCTCAAACAGGCAAGACCGATAGCACATTGATTGTGATGCTTCATACTGATCCGGAGGATTCTGCCGTATACAAAAAAAAGCCCGTCTACATTGCACGACTGGATAAAGAAGGCCGATTTGGTTTTCAGCATTTGCCTGCCCAAACTTTTTATCTCTATGCGTTGAAGGACCAATCAGGGATGCCTCGGTATAACGATAAAAAACAATTGTTTGCTTTTGCACAAGCGTCTGTTAACACTATCCGGCAAAAAGACAGTATTACCCTCTATGCTTTTGTAGCAGATCAAACTGCGGATAATACATTATCTCTGGCTACTCCTGAAAGCGCTACCAAAACAACTGACACGGATAAAAGATTGAAATATCAGACCAGTATTCAAAATAATCAACAAGATATATTATTGCCATTTCAATTTCAATTTGAAAATAGGATCCAGCAACTAAATAGTTCCGGCATACGCTTATACCGCGATTCTACCTATACGCCTGTTGATAGTTTTCAATTAAAGCTGGATACAACAGGACGTCAATTAACCTTGACCACAAATTGGGAAAAAGGGCAATCTTACCATTTGGTGCTCACCAAGGGTGCGGCAGCAGATACCTTAGGGAAACAATGGATCAAAACGGATACCATTTCATTCACTACTAAGCGAAGCACTGATTATGGAAAAATAAAAATCAGGCTTCGAAATCTGGATATGAGTCAACAACCCGTTTTACAATTTGTGCAAGGCGAACGTGTGGTGAAAGCTGTTCGGTTAACAGGTCCGCTCTATGAGGAAGGGCTGTTCTATCCCGGCGAATACCAACTTAGAATCTTATTAGACAAAAATGAGAATGGCAGTTGGGATACGGGATCTTTTTATGGTGATCGAAAACAACCCGAACAGGTGATTCCTCTTGAAAAACGAATTTCCATCAAAGCAAACTGGTTGAACGAATACGAACTGGAAACGGGTAGCCGTTAGTCCAGCACTTATCTTTGTACTATGCAACTTTCTTCTCAATTACTGGAAAAAGCGGTCAGTGCCTTTGCTAAACTACCCGGGATCGGAAAGAAAACTGCGCTGCGGCTGGTTTTACATCTTTTAAAACAAGAACCCGGGGAGGTAGCCCAATTGAGTGAGGCGATTACCCGACTTCGAAGCGAAATTCAATTTTGCACGCGTTGTGGCAACATTGCAGATGGTCCACAATGTTCCATTTGTTTGAACACAGGAAGAAAGCAGCAACTAATTTGTGTTGTAGAAAGTATCCGGGATGTTATTGCTATTGAGAGCACACATCAATACAATGGGGTATATCATATTCTTGGTGGAATAATTTCGCCTTTAGACGGAATCGGACCGGATCAATTAACTATTGATGCTTTATTAGCGCGTATTAGCACTGAAAAGACGGAAGAACTCATTTTTGCGTTGAATCCCACTATCCAAGGAGATACTACTATTTATTACATACAGAAAAAACTACAGGAACACCCCATACGTGTTACTACCATTGCCAGAGGTGTTGCTTTTGGTGGCGAATTGGAATATGCAGATGAAATGACCTTGGCAAGAAGTCTGCAAAACCGCCTTCCGATAGATCGATATGTCAATAGTCGCTAACCCTTATTTTTTGGGGGATTAAAGCCTTTTTTTTACCTTTGCAGTCACTTACGGCGGATTTGTTTATTGTTCGGCCACCCAACGGAACTAATAAACGCAGGATACTCTCTTCATTAACCCTCGTTTTAGTAGTTCAAAGGTCCCCTGAGCAAGCTCCACCAAAAGTGTACGCGGTTCAACAGATCCATTATGAAAAGTATTCAAGCAACTCTGCGAGAGCGCATTTTGGTCATTGATGGTGCTATGGGCACCATGATACAGCGCCACAAACTAACCGAAGCCGATTTTAGGGGCGAACGATTTAAAGATTGGCCCAGTGACCTCAAAGGGAATAATGATCTGTTGAGTATTACCAAGCGAGACATTATTGTAAGCATACACAAACAATACCTGGATGCAGGAGCAGATATCATAGAAACCAACACCTTTAGCAGCACCTCCATTGCAATGGCGGATTATGGAATGCAAGCGCTGGTAAAGGAGTTAAATGTAGCGGCAGCAACCTGTGCCAAAGAAGCGGTCAGACAATCCGGTAAAGTAGCCTGGGTAGCTGGTGCCATTGGTCCGCTCAACAAAACATTATCCCTTTCGCCGGATGTAAATCAACCGGGGTTTCGCGCTATTACTTTTGATGAAGTGGTTGCGGCTTATTACGAGCAAGTCAGCGGATTAGTGGAAGGCGGAGTGGATGTATTATTGGTTGAAACCATTTTTGATACGCTGAACGCCAAAGGGGCTATCTACGCGATCAAGCAATATTTTGATGACAAAAAACAAGCACCGCTGCCAATCATGATTAGTGGCACCATTACGGATGCCTCAGGCAGGACGTTGAGCGGACAAACTTTAGAAGCCTTCTATATATCTGTGATGCATGCTAATCCGCTAAGTGTGGGATTAAATTGTGCACTGGGTGCAAAAGAAATGCGGCCTCATATTGAAGAACTGTCCACCTTAGCCAGCTGTTATGTGTCCGCTTATCCCAACGCAGGACTACCCAATGCCATGGGCGAATATGACGAAACCCCCGATGTTACAGGACATTATTTGGAAGAATGGGCCCGTGAAGGATTTGTCAATATTGTAGGAGGCTGTTGTGGTACCACCCCGGATCATATCCAACATATTGCCGAACAGGTAAAAGGATTAACCCCACGGGTTTTACCCACTGTTGAAGCATGTTTATCCTAAACCAGTATTTTCTGTATGAAAGAAAAGATATCGATTAAACCTTTTTTACGATTAGCCGGATTGGAGCCCTTAGTGGTAAGACCTGAAACTAATTTTGTAAATGTGGGCGAACGAACCAATTTGACCGGTTCAAAAAAGTTTGCGCGTTTGATTCGAGAAAAGAGATTTGAGGAGGCATTAAGTGTAGCACGTCAACAAGTAGAAAATGGCGCACAGGTATTGGACATCAACATGGACGATGCGCTTTTAGATGGAGTGGAGGCTATGACCACCTATTTGAATCTGTTGCAAAGTGAACCTGATATTGCACGGATCCCCATTATGATTGACAGTTCAAAGTTTGAGGTCATTGAAGCGGGCCTCAAATGCGTACAAGGAAAATGTATTGTAAACTCAATTTCGCTAAAAGAAGGAGAAGAAAAATTTCTGCAACAAGCACGCATTTGTCAACGTTTTGGAGCAGCCGTGATTGTTATGGCCTTTGATGAAAAAGGACAAGCCGATACTATGCTGCGGAAAGTGGAAATTGCTGAGCGTGCCTATCGATTACTGCTTACAAAGCTTTCCTTCCCCCCTCAGGATATTATTTTTGACCCTAACATTTTTGCGGTTGCCACCGGACTCGAAGAACATAATAATTACGGGGTAGATTTTATAGAAGCTATCCGCCTGATCAAAGAAAAAATGCCACTCACTAAAGTGAGTGGCGGAGTAAGTAACCTTTCTTTTTCATTTCGCGGAAACGATCACGTACGGGAAGCCATGCATGCCGTATTTCTATACCATGCCATCAAAGCAGGTATGGATATGGGAATTGTAAATGCAGGTCAATTGGTGGTATACGATCAAATTGAACCCACCCTGCGCAATTTATGCGAAGAGGTGATCTTAAATTGTAATAACCACAACAGCGAGGCCACCGAAAAATTAATTGCCTTTGCCGCAACGGTTAAAGCCAAAGAAAAAACAGAGGTTAAAGATGAGACATGGCGTAATAATGCGATAGAGGAAAGACTGAAACATGCCTTAATCAATGGTATTACCGAATATATCGATACAGACACAGAAGAAGCCAGATTGAAATATGCAAGACCATTGGATGTGATTGAAGGACCCCTAATGGCCGGAATGAATGTTGTCGGTGATCTGTTTGGCGCAGGGAAAATGTTCTTGCCACAGGTAGTAAAAAGCGCAAGGGTAATGAAAAAAAGTGTGGCCTGGCTTACCCCTTTTATTGAAGAAGAGAAAAAAAATAATCCAAGTGCAACCGTGGGCAAAGTGCCCAAAGTATTACTCGCGACGGTAAAAGGAGACGTGCATGATATTGGAAAAAATATCGTGGGAGTAGTACTGGGTTGTAATGGTTACGATATCATAGACATGGGCGTAATGGTACCCGCCGATAAAATAATAGAAACGGCCCAAAAAGAAAATGTAGACATTGTCGGTTTAAGTGGATTGATCACTCCCTCCTTGGATGAAATGGTGCATGTGGCCCATGAGATGAAGCGTTGTGGTTTGCAACAACCCTTATTGATTGGAGGGGCTACTACTTCCAGAATGCACACTGCAGTGAAAATTGCACCACAGTACCAACATGGCGTATTCCATGTATTGGATGCCTCACGTAGTGTAACCATGGCCAGCTCCTTACTAAATAAAGAACAGAAAAAAGAATTGTTGACCCAAACCGAACTAGCTTATCAACATTTACAATACCAGTTTAGCAACAAGAATAAAAAAACACTGATCCCCTATTCAGAGGCGATAGTATGCAAGGAGTATGTTGATTGGAAAAAATATCAACCGACCACTCCAACATTTTTGGGGAAAAAAGTATTCAAACAAGTTGATCTGGCTACTCTTGCACGCTATATTGACTGGGGTCCTTTTTTTATAGCTTGGGAAATGCCTGGTCGTTATCCGGAAGTACTCAGTGATGCTGTATTGGGGAAAGAGGCCCAACAACTTTTCAATGATGCCCAAGAATTATTAGAACAAATCATTGCTGAAAATTGGTTTCAGGCAGATGGGGTGATAGGATTTTGGCCAGCGGTAAGCAATAATGCAGACACCGTTACCTTACAAACAGCACATGGTCCTGTGCGATTAGAATTCTTGCGTCAGCAACTTAAAAAAGCAATTGGCCAACCCAGTTTTTCCTTAGCGGATTTTGTTTGCCCGGCCGAATTGGGGACAGACTTTATGGGTTCCTTTGCCGTTACCATCCATGGAGCTAAAAAACACATAGATCGCTTTGCAGCTGAGCAGCATGAGTACAATAAGATCAATGTGCAGATCTTGGCTGACCGTATGGTGGAAGCTTTTGCCGAGTATATGCACGAACAAGTGCGTAAAGAGTATTGGGGCTACACAAAAAGTGAATCCCTTACCAATAAACAACTGATCCGGGAGGAGTATGAAGGTATTCGTCCTGCGCCGGGTTATCCCGCCTGTCCGGATCACACCGAAAAACTAAAACTGTTTTCTTTATTAAATGCAACGGAAGAAATAGGTATTACGCTTACGGAAAATCTAGCGATGAACCCGCCTGCTTCTGTCTGCGGTTGGTATTTTGCGCATCCACAAAGCCACTACTTTGGATTAGGAAAGATCGATATCGACCAGCTCAAGGATTATGCACAACGTAAGCAGATAACGTTAGAAGAGGCAGAGAAATGGTTACGTCCTGTGTTGGAATAAGCTTTAATGAGTTTACCCCGTTGAGGTGAAGGAACTAATGCCCCTTAATCCCTAATTGTTCCAACCCCACTTTCAATTGAGGAGCTGATTGAAAATGAATGCCGCGCAACCCTAACGCCTCACCTGCTTTTACATTGTGTAAGTTATCGTCGATAAAAACGGCAGAGGAAGGATTGATCTGATAGCGGGAAAATAATAATTGATAAAATTCAGGGAAAGGCTTACGCGTGCCTTCTTCCCCACTCACCAAACGGCCGTCAAACCAATGTAAAAAATCAAATCGGGCCAGTGCAATATGAAAAGTTTCAGCACTCCAATTGGTCAGTGCAAAAAATTTATACCTCCGTTGTTCTTTTAAGGCGCGAAATATTTCCACGGTATCAGGCAGTGATCCCCTTAACATTTCAACCCAACGACCATAAAAATCTTGAATGGGTTGTTGCCATTTAGGATCGGGAAAGGCAACCAGTTTTTCTGCAGTAGCTTTTAACAAAGGATAGCCGGCATCTTGTTGTTCATTCCAGGCTTGGGTGCAGATGTGCGAAAAGAAATAATCACGATCAGCCTCACTGTCAAAATAATCCTGATCATAAACATAGTTGGGGCTCCAATCCACTAATACGCCGCCCAAATCCCATACAATGGTGTCAATAGGCACACTCATTTTTTCCCATACTTCAGTTTAAACGCAATCATAATTCCAGACATCAACAACATCACTACATTGGTGAGAATAATTACAAGGTTGTCGATCATAAATCCATAGACCAGCCACATGACCTCATTGATAAATGCAATCAAGAACATGGTCAGCGAAATATCACGTGCTGATTTTTCGCGCCAGGTTTTGATTACCTGGGGTATAAAAGTAAATGCGGTTACTGCGCCTGCCGCATAGCCCAACATATCTGCTCCACTCATAATTAAAGTTTAGGATGCGAAGGTAAGTACTCTACTTTTTCTCAAATAACCACCACAGTCTTCTGCGTGGCTTTATCTGATAATTGGAGCAAATGTAGCGTTGAATATGGGCCATAGCCATCTCTACATCGTCAGTTAATAGTAAAAGAGCTAAATCCTTGGAAGAGATGGTACCTTCTTGCTGCATTTTTGTGAAAACATCCATCAAGGGTTGGTAATACGCTTTGCCAAATAAGATAATAGGAAATTGGGTAATAATCTTGGTTTGCACCAACGTGAGTGTTTCAAAAAGTTCATCCATGGTGCCAAAACCGCCGGGCATGATCACAAACGCGTAAGAATACTTTACTAATATTACTTTGCGCACAAAGAAATGCTCAAAGGTTACGGATCGGTGTAAATAAGGATTCTCCTTCTGCTCAAAGGGTAACTCAATATTACAGCCAAAGGATTGTCCGCCATTTTCAAATGCTCCTCGATTGGCTGCTTCCATGATCCCAGGCCCCCCTCCTGTCAGCGTGGTGAGACCCATTTGTGCAATGCGCTTTCCAAACTCACGTGCTTGTTTATAATAGAGATGGCCCTCCTCAAAACGTGCTGACCCAAACACCGTAATACAAGGACCGGCAAAATGTAGGGTTCGAAATCCCTTTACAAATTGCTTGAATACGCGCCAGGCAAAAGCTAGTTCGTACCCACGACTCTTGGGGCCATCGAGGTAAACATGGTGTTTGGGAGGGATCAGTTGGGGTTTCTGTTTTTTATTTTCTGTGGGAGACATAGTTGATATCTTTACTACTTCACAAAATTATGCGGATCATATCTTACAATGTAAATGGAATTCGTGCAGCTACAAGAAAAGGGTTGATCGATTGGTTGCAAACAAACCCGGCTGATATCCTTTGTTTGCAGGAAACAAAGGCCAGACAGGAGGATGTAGACTGTACACCCTTTCATGCAATGGGGTATCAAGACTTTTGGTTTAGTGCAGAAAAAAAGGGTTACAGCGGAGTTGCCGTATTTACCAAAATAAAACCAGATCATGTGGAATTGGGCAATGGGCATGGGCAAAGTGACCAGGAAGGACGGGTCATTCAATTAGATTTTGGCGATATACGATTGATCAACGCCTACTTCCCAAGTGGGACCAGTGGAGACGAAAGGCAACAATATAAATACCAATGGTTGAACGAATGTTATAACTGGCTGGAAAAACTTAAAAAAAAACATCCACAACTGATATTGTGCGGCGATTACAATATTGCTCATCAGGAAATTGACATACACGATCCTAAGGGAAATAAAAATTCATCTGGATTTCAGCCTGCTGAACGGGCTTGGATGACAAAACTATTTGAAAGCGGTTGGACAGACACCTTTAGAAAAATTAATCTGGAACCGCATCACTATAGCTGGTGGAGTCAACGTTTTCCAAGTGTACGCTTACAAAATAAAGGATGGCGCATTGACTATATCAATGTCACTTCGGCATTGGAGAAGAAAATAAAGGAGGCTTATTTGCTACCCACTGTAAAGCACTCTGACCACTGCCCCGTTTATCTGGCATTAAAATAATAATCCATGTATATATATAATGTAACCGTAAAAGTGGACCACCCCATTGCCAGGGAATGGATGCAATGGTTAAAAACAGAACATATTCCTGAGGTTATTGGAACAGGATGTTTCTGCAACGCAACCATACTTGAACTGGTGGAAAATGTGGATAAAGAAGGGGCTTCGTTTGCCGTGCAATACAAAACAGCCAATCTCGAAGATTACAAACATTATATTACTGAATTTGCGCCAAGCTTACAGCAAAAAGGGCTGGATAAATGGGGTGAGCGGTTCATTGCTTTTCGCACATTGATGAAAATCGTGGATTAAGGGTGCATAACCCCTATTTTTCTTTTCCCTCAATGAAAAAGCAATTAAATTTGTCCCTCTTCACTTTTTAAAACACAACGCATGAATAAGGGAGACTTGATCAATAAGGTAGCAGACGACGCCGGAATAACAAAGGCGCAAGCCAACGAAGCCATTGATTCTCTGATTGAGGCAATTGGGAAAACACTGAAGGCTGGTGGGAAAGTTACCCTGGTTGGTTTTGGCACGTTTACTGTTTCTACACATGCTGCGCGCAATGGAATAAACCCAAAAACCAGAGAGATCATTAAAAGAAAAGCACGCAAAGTGGCTCGTTTCAAAGCGGGTAAAGAATTGGCTGAATTATTATAAACAAAACACATAAACCACTGAATCAATACTACCATGGGAAGAGGTGATAAGAAAACCGCTAAAGGAAAACGCTTCAAAGGTTCATTCGGCAAGAGCCGTCCTGCCAAGACTACCCAAAAAGCTGCTCCCAAGAAAACTAAATAAAACGGTTTGCGTACAAAATGAAAAAGGAAGGTATACTCCCTTTTTTTATTTAACCAGTGTTCCTACTTTCTCGCCGGTTACCACCCTGCTGAGATTGCCCGATTGATTTATATTAAATACAATTATAGGGAGTTTGTTCTCCATACATAGCGTAAATGCTGTTGTATCCATCACCTTTAATTGTTTGGACAAACAATCCGAAAAACTGATTTCCTCAAAACGAGTTGCCTTTGGGTCTTTTTCTGGATCTGCTGAATAAATCCCATCCACACGCGTGCCTTTCAAAATCACATCCGCTCCGATCTCAATAGCGCGTAAAGAACCTGCCGTATCCGTAGTGAAATAAGGGTTACCGGTACCCGCTCCAAATATCACTACTCTTCCTTTTTGCAAATGACGGATGGCTCTGCGACGAATATAGGACTCCGCTATCTGCTCCATCTTGATAGCGCTTTGTAAACGCGTGTAAATACCAATTCTTTCCAATCCGGCTTGTAAGGCCATTCCGTTAATAACGGTAGCCAGCATGCCCATATAATCTCCGTGTGCACGCTCAATTCCCGTCTCCTGTTCGTTCATCCCTCTGTAAATATTACCACCCCCAATTACCACTGCCACTTGAACACCCAATTCGGTGATGGCCTTAATATCTTTAGCATATTGAGAAATGATGGCGGTGTCAAACCCAAAACTCTTATCCCCCATCAGGGCCTCTCCTGATAATTTCAATAAAATGCGTTTGTAAACAGGTAGCATGTAGGTGTCTTTGGTGAGCGAAGATAACCAAATTACAAGGCCAAAAAAAAGCGCCCGTATATACGGACGCTTATATAAATATTGTTATTGCAGCAATTAACCCAGCGCAACACGCTTAAAGCTGATCACTTTTACATCCCCGGATTCTTTCAGATAATCACCTACTGACTTGCTGGCATCTTTTACAAAAGCCTGAGCCGTGAGTGTCTGTTCTTTGAAGAAAGCGCCCATTTTACCTTCAGCGATCTTAGCGATCATCTCTGCAGACTTTCCAGCCATCTTAGGGTCTTGATTCATCAATTCCACTACAATGCTTTTTTCGCGCTTGATAACCTCAGCAGGAACGGAGCTGGCATCAACGGCAACTGGATTCAGGGCAGCAATTTGCATGGCTACGTCTTTACCAGCTTCTGCTGCAGGTTTGTCCATACCCACCAATACACCAATGCGGTAAGCACCATGGATATAAGAAGCTACATATGGAGCATCTATTCGCTCAAACTTTGTTACTCCAATTTTTTCACCAATAGTAGTCAGCTTTTCATCAACCATACCAGCGATGGGTAAAGCACCAATCTTTACGCTGAGCAACTCTTCCATTGAATTCACGTTATTAGCGATGGCGGCATCGGCAATACTTTTTCCAAAAGCAACAAAGTCTGCATTTTTGGAAACAAAATCAGTTTCGCAGCTCACACAAACTACAATTCCGATTTTGTTATCAGCAGTAGTCTGCGCAATGACCACACCTTCCTTTGCCTCACGATCGCTACGTTTGGCAGCTACCTTCTGTCCTTGCTTGCGCAACCAGTCAATAGCCGCTTCAAAATCGCCATTTGTTTCAGTCAACGCTTTACGGCAGTCCATCATTCCGGCGCCGGTTGTTTGACGAAGTTTATTGATATCCTGTGCACTAATAGTAACGGTACTCATACTGATTTAAAATTTTTAGGGGAAACACTTTCGTGTAGACCACAGATCTAAATAAAAAATAAATTACTTCCGGGCTCCACCAGGTCCACGGCTAGCACTACCCCCTATAGTACGACGACGTGTTCCTGTTCCACCACGACGGGCTCCACCGCGTCCGCCTTCCGTTTCTGCTTCTGCAAGAAGTTTAGCCGCTTTTCTTTCTTTTTCGTCATCGGTGTTCTCTTCTGCTTCGTCGTCCTTAGCAGCTTGACGCTCTGCCAAACCTTCTTCAATTGCTGCAGTGATATAGTTCACCAAAATAGCAATTGATTTAGTTGCATCGTCGTTTGCAGGCACCGCAAAATCCACTTTGTTAGGATCGCAGTTAGTATCAACCAAACCAAAAGTGGTAATACCTAAACGCCTGGCCTCTGCCAATGCAATATGCTCATGCCCGATATCAACCAGGAACAGCGCGGCAGGGATGCGTCCCAATTGGGATATACCACCTAATACTTTTTCCATTTTGTCCCTATCCCGACTGAGGGTAAGGCGCTCTTTCTTTGTAATACTGTCAAAAGAATCATCACCCAGCATTTTTTCAATGCTCTGCATTTTTTTAACACTCTTACGAACGGTGTTAAAGTTGGTCAACATGCCCCCCAACCAACGCTCCGTTACATAAGGCATGTTTACACGCTTAGCACACTCATTTACGATGTCCTTTGCTTGTTTTTTTGTTCCTACGAAAAGGATCTTTTTTCCACTACGTGCAATTTGCTTTAACGCAGCTACTGTTTCCTGTAAACAATCAACCGTTTTATTCAGGTCGATGATGTGAATACCTTTCTTCTCTGCAAAGATGTAAGGCAACATCTTGGGATTCCACTTCTTTTTCAGGTGGCCAAAATGTACACCGGCTTCAAGAAGTTGCTGCTGTAAGGATGTATTATTTTCCATATGCAATAGAAGTACTTTAAAATTGATTAAGGGCAATTAACGTTTGGAGAACTGGTAACTACGACGCGCTTTCTTGTGACCGAACTTCTTACGCTCTACGGAACGTGGATCACGTTTCAGCAATCCGGCTGCTTTTAATGCAGGACGAAATTCAGGATTCAAGTCTACCAATATGCGGGAAATACCCAACATAGCAGCTTCTGCTTGACCTTTTACACCTCCGCCGGTGGCATTAATATTTACATCGTATTTGTCCATCACTTCAACAGTTTTGAGTGGACGTTCAACTTGATTCTGTAAATAGACCAGAGAGAAATATTGTTTGTAGTCTTTGTCATTCACCGTAATTTTTCCGTTACCCTTGGTAACGAAAACGCGTGTTACGGCTTCTTTACGACGACCTACGCTGTTCTTTTGCTTTTCCATTGATTAGTTATTGGTACGATTGATTTCAGAATTTAAGTTCCTTGGGTTGTTGTGCGCCATGCGGATGTGCAGCACCTTGGTACACAAATAATTTCTTGATCATTTTGCGGCCTAATCTGTTTTTAGGGAGCATTCCTTTTACGGCACGCTCAATGACCATTTCAGGACGACGCTTCAATAAACTGGAAGCTACTTCTTCTTTTAAACCGCCTGGGTAACCGGTAAAATGATCATACATTTTTTGATCCAATTTGTTTCCGGTCAATACAACCTTTTCGCAATTGGTTACAATTACATAATCCCCGGTGTCTACGTGTGGAGTGTAGCTGGCTTTGGTCTTTCCGCGTAATACGGCTGCAATACGAGAACACATACGACCCACGGTTTGATTAGTACCGTCCACAACAAACCAGTTGCGCTTAACGGTAGCCTCGTTCGCATGTTTGGTAGTGAAACGTAGTTTACTCATGATGTTTTATTTGAGTTCCCGCTATCCCGGGACCTGATTAAAAATGGACGGCGAAAGTAAGTGGGCCTGCTCAAAACACCTTGAAAAAGAGGATTAATTTTTAAAGCTGCCTTTGTAACAAATTGATTATCAATAAAAATTTTGACTGACTTTTTTAATCATTACTAAAAAGCCGTTATAGCCGCAATGAAAAATTGCTTGTGGCTCCCTTGATCCTAAATTGTTTTGTGGGGAGTGTCGATATGGTTGTTTGCTTCAAAAACCCGTTTCCATTTCTAAACAGGATGGCAACTTTTAGTATTGTTTCGCCCGGAAACTCCTTTTCATAGGGCAGCATTTAGGACAATTAGGAATAGAACAAGTAATATGTTTTTGCAACACATTAACTAGTTGAAATATTACTTATAGCTTAGCGCTCATGTACAGGAAAGAGCAGACCCACAAATGGATGGAGCGAACCCAAACCCTGCTTCAAGCGCTAAAAAAGGGAATACCCGCTGCTGTCATTGAAGAGCTGAGGGCGGTCCTGCGTTTTCATGAAAACCGGTATTATATTTTATCGGATCCATTGCTTTCTGATTATGCGTACGATCAACTTTTCAAGGCACTTGAAAAAATTGAAAAGGAACATCCAACGCTGATCAGGCCTGACTCCCCCACTCAGCGAGTGGCACATGAATTAACAAAGGAATTTCCCACGGTGCAACACCTGGTACCCATGTTGTCCTTGGACAATTCTTACAATGCCGAGGACTTACTGGATTTTGACAGAAAAGTTCGTGAATTATCGGGGCTAACGGCTGTACCTTATTGCGTGGAGCCAAAATTTGACGGGGGTAGTATTTCGTTGATCTATGAAAATGACAAATTAGTGCGGGCAGCAACGCGTGGAGACGGAGTAGCGGGAGATGAAGTGACCAATAATATTCGACAAATACGGTCCGTTCCATTAACAGCGTCCTTCTCCACCTGTGGTATAAAACAGGCAGAGATCCGTGGAGAGGTTTTGATGAATAAAGAAAATTTTAATGGCTATAACCAACATCTAACGGCACAGGGATTAGTGCCCTTGGCCAACCCGCGCAATGCGGCCAGTGGCACATTGCGTCTTAAAGATCCCCGAGAGGTGGCCAAGCGCAACCTGGAAGTATTTGTATACCACTTAAGCTACTTTTCCCTGCAAAAAGAAGAACAATGGCCCTTGGCACTCCAATCACATGCAGCTACGCTGGGTTTACTTTGGGAATTGGGATTTAGAAGTCCGGAACATGAAAAAATAGTATTCAGCACCATTCAAGAAGTAATTGACTACTGTACTGCATTTGAAGCCACTCGGGATGCGTTGCCCTATGAAATTGACGGGATGGTTATCAAAGTAAATGAGGTAGCGGTTCAGGAAAAACTGGGCATGACCTCGCATCATCCACGCTGGGCAGTGGCCTATAAATTCAAAGCCAGACAAGCAACCACACAATTAATTGGCATTGAATTTCAGGTTGGTCGAACCGGAGCCGTTACGCCGGTTGCAAAATTAGAACCTGTTGCGGTAGGCGGTGTAATGGTGTCGAGCATCTCCGTACATAACCAGGAATATATTGCCGAAAAAGATCTTCGGATCGGAGATCAGGTATTGATCGAGAGAGCCGGAGATGTGATCCCACAAATTGTGAAATCACTAACGGAAGCACGTTCGGGAAAAGAAAAACCCATAGAATTTCCAAGTGTTTGTCCTGTTTGTGCCAGTAAGTTATTTAAGGAAGAAGAAGAAGCCGTGTGGCGGTGTATCAATACAGAATGTCCGGCTCAAATAGTAGAGCGAATCATTCACTTTGTTAGTAAGGACGCACTTGATATTCGGGGGTTTGGAGAGGCCAATGTCAGAAAATTTGTGGAACTGGGTTTACTCCATGATATTCCAGGCATCTACACACTTGATTTTACACAAATAGCCACCTTAGAAGGTTTTGGTAAAAAGTCCATTGATAATTTGCAACAAGCAATTGAGCTTTCAAAAAAACAACCACTGCATCGCTTGATTTATGCATTGGGGATCCGTTACGTGGGAGAAACTACTGCACGAACCTTAGCCAATGCCGTTACGCATCTGCTGGATTTTCAACAATTCACTGAAGAACAGCTGCAGCAATTGGAGGATGTAGGCACCAAGGTTGCCGGCAGTATTTTTCAGTTCTTTAGCAACGCCGAGCATATTGCCCTATTGCAGAGATTGGAAAAATTGGGATTAACATTACGCAATGAAAAGAAAGCATCCCCTGCCTCCGGAAGCCTTATTGGTAAAACATTTCTTTTTACTGGCACCCTTTCCAAACTAAAAAGAAGTGAGGCAGAAGAAATGGTAAGAACTCACGGAGGACAATTGTTGAGCGGAGTGAGTGCCAAATTGAATTACCTCGTAGCGGGTGAGGAAGCCGGCAGTAAAGTAGAAAAAGCAAAAAAAAATCCTTCCATTCATATTATCAATGAACAGGAATTTATCAATCTACTGGGAAAATAGTGATGCTAGATCAATTGTTGTGCGCCACTGCAGGTTTGCTGTCTATGGCCGTTTGCATTCCCACTACTTTATATTTTTTCCGGCATAGACTACTTCTTTACCCACGGATTTTTGGAAGCAACGGGGATCAATGCTGTTATTGGAAAATTACGCTCCTGTAAAACCTGGATCATTTTAGTACCCACTAATCCGGTGGCGCCCACTACTGCAACTTTCATCTTAAGTTTATTTGAATTGCGCATGTAATACGCAGGTGAATTTTTCTGACCAATTCACAGAAAAAAAACAAAACAAAAGCTTGACAAACAAATGAGCAACTGTTAGTTTTTCATGGTGAAAAATCAACTCTTTCTCCTATTGTTATTGACGGCGCTAATCTGTGATAATTGGGCAATTGCACAAGCGCATCATCGATTGATTGTCCAGGAAATCATGGCAGATCCCACTCCGGCTGTAGCATTGCCCGCTTATGAGTGGGTTGAAATAAAAAATACATCAAAAGAAGTAATAGCGCTTCAGCATTGGCGCTTCACAGCTGGTACTTCCCTGAGCAGTCCTTTCCCTGTCTATTTTCTTGCACCGGATAGTTTGTTAATTCTATGTAGCGCTGTTGCACAAACAGCACTTGGCAAATATGGAAAAACTATGGGGCTGCCCGTTTTTCCCTCGCTTAGCAATGAGGGAGAAACTGTTTCATTGAGGGATCCGTCCGGAAAAACGGTACATGCCGTAACGTATTCAACGGAATGGTATGCGTTTCCCTGGAAAGCCGAGGGAGGATGGAGCCTGGAATTAATTGATGCAGCCAATCCATGTCAGGAACAAGACAATTGGAAAGCCAGCATTGATGTCAATGGGGGAACTCCGGGTCAACAAAACCAAACCAGCACCATCCCTGTTGGAGTGGTAAGCACAAAAGCAACTTATGCGTTTTTTAAAGACGCATCCACTATGCAGGTGGTGTTTAACCGACCGGTAGATAGTTGCACGATCAGTAAAGGAGAATGGATCCACATTTCTCCAGGAATTTCCTGGCAATCGATTCGATTAGTTCCTCCAAAATACACGGAGGCCATACTCCATTTTTCTCAACCGGTATTACCAGATAGTGTTGTTCAACTGACCATCACAAAACTCGCAAACTGTTCGGGCATGAAAGAGTCAGCATCCTGGACCATTAAAACAGGCTTGGCCGGTACTGCCATACGCAATTCCGTAACATTGAACGAGATACTTTTCAATCCACGTTCAGGTGGCGAAGAGTTTGTGGAATGTTTAAATACCAGTAAAAAAATAATTGCTTTGTCAGATCTGAGAATAGCGCTAAGAAATAGTGGTGGCCAATTGGGAAGTAGTTATAAGTTAGCCGGAGACCCCATCGCGTTATTACCTGGACAATATATAGCTTTCTCCAAGGACCCCTATGCCATTCAAAGGGAATACCTGATACCTGCTTCCGCAACCTTGCAAAAAATACATCCGTTTGTAACGCTGCCCAATGAAGAAGGTCGAATTGTGCTGTTAAACACGCAGGGAGAAGTACTGGATGAACTTCACTATGACGAATCCTGGCACTTTGAATTGCTACAACAAAAAGAAGGTGTTTCATTGGAAAAACTTGACCCGACTGGTGTAACACAAAACAGGAATAACTGGCATAGCGCCGCTTCTACAGCCGGATTTGCCACACCCGGACAAAAAAATTCTCAATCAATTTCCAGCACCTCCTCGCAGGGTAATTTTGAGATAATACCCCCTGTGTTTTCGCCGGACTTAGATGGCTGGGAGGATTTCTGCAGTTTGCAATACAGGGGTATGGGAACTGGGCAAGTAATTTCAGTAACAGTTGTGGATGTTAGCGGCGCTTTTATAATAAAACTAGTTCCCCGAGCCCTCTTATCTACCCATGGCCATTTTAGTTGGAATGGCACTACAGCATCAGGTAAGTCCTGCAAATCAGGCACTTATGTATTTATTATTGAACAATACGATTTATCCGGAAAAACAAAAATCAGCAGACTCCCGGTAACCATTACATATAGCTTAAAGAAGGTTTAACATTTGTGGATCGAACACAGTGCAGCATTATTTATCTTGTGATAGTCATTATAACAAATTCAACTTTATGCAAAAGCAAATTGTGGTCCTTGTAGCGCTAATAGGTGGTTTATTTATTTCCGGTAGCCAAGCACAAAGGATGCCTAGTCAATTTCAAGAAGCAGCCCCTCGCCAAAATATATACACTGAATTGGGCGGAAACGGGATTGCATTCAATGCCATGTATGAGACTCGTTTAAAAAAGGCAGCAGATGGTATAGGTTTTAAAGTTGGTTTAGGAGGATTCACCAGTGCCTACGAAAAATTATTCACCCTGCCACTGGGCGTAAACTGGCTACTTACTAAAGACAATAAGCACTTCTTTGAAATGGGATTTGGAGCCACTTTTTTGCATTATGACGACAAATATGATTGGGGTGGGGGTGGTAACTATGACCCCTACCCTGTGGACGTGGCAGGATTATCTATTGATGCTAAAAATTCAGTATTTGGTCATATGGCTTTGGGCTATCGCAGACAACCTGAGAATGGCGGCATCATGTGGGGTGTTGCCGTTACGCCCCATTTTAATGAAAACGGATTTTGGCCAGTGTGGTTTGGCGTAAAATTCGGATATTCATTTGCGCGGAAATAAAAGCAATTGGACGGTGCGCAAAAGCAGAAAGGCTTTAGGAAAGTTCAATATCAAAATTGACCAGATCCTGGAACAAGCGAATACGCCCGTTGATATCGTCTTGGTTCACTTCTTTCAATCGAGTTGGTCCAAACTTTTCTACACAGAAGCTGGCTAACGCAGATCCCGCAATGATTCCCCTTTTCATGTTTGCAAAAGAGATATCGCCGGTCTTTGCCAAAAAGCCCATAAAACCTCCGGCAAAACTATCTCCGGCACCAGTGGGATCAAACACATCTTTCAGGGGTAAGGCAGGTGCATAAAATACCTGATCAAAATGAAAGAGAAGTGCGCCGTGTTCGCCCTTTTTTATGATCAGGTACTTGGGGCCCATTTCCATTATGCTTTTTGCAGCTTTTACTAATGAAAATTGTCCGGAGAGCTGTCTTGCTTCGCTGTCATTTACCATCAGCATATCTACATAGCGTAACACAATCTTTAAATCTGACATGGCTGTTTCCATCCAAAAATTCATGGTGTCCATAGCAATAAAGCGAGGACGGGTACGCAACTCCTGGATCACATTCAATTGTAGCTTGGGTAAGAGATTTCCCAACATTAAAAACTCCGCTCCCTGATAGGATTCCGGCACCTTAGGGTCAAAATCAGCCAGCACATTCAGATCAGTTACCAAAGTGTCACGATTATTCATATCCTCATGATAACGTCCCTTCCAAAAAAAGGAGGGTTTGTCGGATACCACTTCCACTCCATCCAATTGAACGCCACGTGCACGCAAATCAAAAAGTTCCTCCGACGGAAAATCATTTCCAATAATGGAAATCTGCTGTACAGGTTTAATAAAGTTGCTGGCTGAGTAAGCTACATAGGTTGCAGACCCGCCTACAATTCGGTCTGTTTTGCCAAATGGTGTTTCAATGGCATCAAAGGCCATGGTTCCAACAGATATTAATGACATGGGGCAAACCTATGTTAATTCATCCTATAAAAAAAGCCGGTAATTCACTACCTTCCCACTCTTTATTTGTCTATGGCAAAAACTCCTGGAAAGAAAGCATCCAAAAAGGGATTAATACTGCTGAAAGCAGCTAGTATGTTTCGTCAACGTGGTTTTTCAGCCACCTCCATGCGAGACCTGGCTGAAGAAGTGGGCATTGAAGCTGCCAGCTTATACAATCACATTCGCTCTAAACAAGAAATTCTAGAGGCCATCTGTTTTGAGATGGCTAATCTATTCAACGAACATATGGATCAGGTGGAAAGCAGTTCAGCCAACACCATTGCCAAAATTGAGCGTATCATTCGTTTTCATATTCAACAAATTATTGATAATTACGAACAGGTTTTTGTAGCTGATCGGGAATGGCGTCATTTGGAAGAACCCTATTTATCAAATTTTCAAACGCAACGCCGAACCTATCGGAAACGTTTTGCAGCCCTGTTTGAACAGGGAATTGAGAAAAAAGAAATCAGGTATATTGATGCTCCAACTGCTGTTTTAATTTTATTACATGCAATTGGTGGTATTGAAAGCTGGCATCGAAGCCGGAAAAAAATCAATGCCCGCGAATTAGAAGAGAATATGCTGACTATTTTAATTGACGGGCTGCGCAAAAACGATTAAACATGTCGTTGCACTTTTACCGATTACCCATTAAAGAGGTAAGGAAAGAAACCGAAGAATGTGTGTCCCTCCTTTTTGAAGTTCCCGACTCCTTGTTCTCTGTTTTTCAATTTACACAAGGGCAAAATCTGGTATTGAAAGCTGTGGTGAACGAACAAGAAATTCGCCGTAGTTATTCTATCTGCTCTTCCCCATTGGATCAAGAACTACGTGTTGCCATAAAAAAAATCAACGGAGGTGTTTTTTCTACTTTTGCCAATGAAAACCTGCAAGCCGGGGACGTATTGGAAGTAATGCCCCCCACCGGAAAATTTTACTCGCCGCTTGATTCCACGCAACAGAAAAATTATTTGGCGCTGGCTGCCGGAAGTGGGATCACTCCCCTTCTTTCTATTATTAAAACAACATTGGCTACTGAACCTCATAGCAATTTTGTATTGGTGTATGGTAATCGTAGCCGACATTCCATTATTTTCTTTGAACAATTAGAAGCTTTGAAAAATCAATATATGAATCGCTTTCAGCTGATCCATATATTGAGTCGCGAAAAAACAGATAGCACACTCAACTCTGGAAGGATCGATCAGGAAAAACTTGCAAGTCTATATAAGCTGATCCCTTTTCAACAACTTGATGAGGTGTTTTTATGCGGCCCTCGTGAAATGACTGATACAGCCATGGACTTTTTGCAACAACAGGGGTTGGAAAAGAAAAAATTACACACAGAACTTTTCACTGCAGGTAACACAACTACAGCCACTGGCACTAAAACCAGTGGCGGAAAGAGCACGGTGAAAAGTCAAATCAGCATACGTTTGGACGATCGACAATTTGAAATTGTGATCCCCCTGAACAGCAAAACCACCATTCTGGATGCGACCCTGGAGCAAGGAGCAGATCTACCCTTTGCCTGCAAAGGAGGGATGTGTTGTACCTGTAAAGCCAAACTATTAGAAGGAGAGGTCAGCATGGATGTTCACTGGGGGCTGGAACAAGAAGAGATTGAACAGGGTTATATCTTGACCTGCCAAAGTCATCCCCGAACAGAAAAAATTGTGATAGATTTTGATAAATAATGGTTGTGACCGTTTAAATTTGCCCTAACACTTGTTAGTTTTTTAATCAACTAACATTTTAAGTCTTTTGCATGGATAGCCATAATCTCGAAGAGCAGTTTCAACACAAGATCGATCAGGAGATAAAAATAGAGCCCAAGGATTGGATGCCTGATGCCTATCGTAAAACAAATATTCGTCAGATCAGTCAGCATGCGCATAGTGAAGTTGTAGGGATGTTGCCAGAAGGAAATTGGGTTTCACGCGCTCCTTCATTAAAACGAAAAGTCATTTTAATTGCCAAAATTCAGGATGAAGGCGGGCATGGATTATACCTATATGCAGCTGCAGAAACATTAGGGCAATCCAGAGAACAAATGATCAACGACTTGCATAGCGGAAAGGCAAAATATTCCTCCATTTTTAATTACCCCGCGCTCACTTGGGCCGACATGGGTGCCATTGGATGGCTGGTAGATGGGGCTGCCATTATGAATCAAGTGATGCTAACCCGTACTTCCTATGGACCTTACGCCAGAGCCATGGTAAGAATTTGTAAAGAAGAAAGTTTTCATCAACGACAAGGCTTTGAATCGCTATTGGTTCTTTCAAAAGGAAGTGAGGGGCAGCGTGTGCTTTGCCAGGATGCCATCAATAGATGGTGGTGGCCGGCACTCATGATGTTTGGACCCCGTGATCACGAAAGCACCAATAGTGACATGAGTATGAAATGGAGGATCAAGCGTAAAACAAATGACGAGCTTCGTCAGCAGTTTGTAGATATGATCGCCGAGCAGATAAAAGTGTTGGGAATGACCTTACCCGATCCTGCCTTACGTTGGAATGCTATCCGTAATCACTATGATTTTGGAGAAATTAATTGGAACGAATTCTGGCAGGTGGTAAAAGGAAATGGCCCCTGTAACAAGGAAAGATTGGAGGCCAGAAAAAAAGCTTGGGGGCAAGGTGCCTGGGTTCGAGAAGCAGCACAAGCTTATGCCAACAAAAAAAATACCCGTACTAAAGCAGCCTGACCCATATGCAACGCTTGATCAAAAAATTATACTACGGAGATATTCCCGATGCCGGTGGTGGCACGGCTCCTTCCAATGATCAACAACCCACAACCGATTGGCCACTCTGGGAAGTTTTTATCCGGAGTAAGCAAGGACTGGATCACAAACATGTGGGAAGCCTGCATGCTTCAGATGCCCAGATGGCAATTGAAAATGCAAGAGATGTCTACACCAGACGTCAGGAAGGCGTAAGCATTTGGGTGGTAGAGAGCAAACGCCTTACGGCTTCCAATCCAGCGGAAGCAGGAGAATTATTTGAACCTGCCGCCGACAAAGTATATCGTCATCCAACTTTTTACAATTTGCCTGACCAGGTCAATTACATATAATTCAACTCATGCAACAAGCGCTTCTTGATTATACCTTATATCTTTCGGATAATTCACTTATACTAGGTCAGCGAAATGCTGCATGGTGCGGTCACGGTCCGGTACTGGAACAAGACATTGCTATCACTAATATCACCCTGGATTTGATTGGCCAGTCCAGAATCCTGTATCAATATGCGGCACAACTGAAGGGAGGAGATGCCACAGAGGATTCCCTGGCTTTTTTGCGTAGTGAAAGAGAGTACAAGAATTGTTTACTGGTGGAGCGACCCAATGGAGATTGGGCACAAACCATTCTTCGGCAATTTTTATTCAGCTGTTTTCAACGTGAACTCTATACACAGCTAACCAAGGAAAAAGATTCCACACTAGCTGCCATTGCTACTAAAGCCCTTAGAGAAGTAAGCTATCATTATCGTTGGAGTAGAGAATGGGTATTGCGTTTAGGAGATGGTACTGCAGAAAGTCATACGCGTCTTGCCTCCGCATTGGAAAACCTATGGCCCTATACGGGCGAACTATTCAAGGGAGCTGACTACGAATTAGCGCTGGGACTTGATCCTGCTATGTTGTACACAAATTGGTTATCAGCCGTTCAATCCACCCTCAAAGAAGCCACACTTTCACTTGCATCATTTGCTTCCTGCTTTATGCAAACGGGAGGTAAAACGGGGATACACACCGAGGAGTTGGGTTTTATTTTAACCGACTTGCAATATATGCAGCGTACATACCCGGGCTGTGATTGGTAAATTATGAACGGCACTCATTTGCACACGGAAGCTACACAAGCATGCTGGGAATTAATGGATCAGATCTATGATCCCGAAATTCCGGTGCTCTCGCTCAACGATCTGGGAATCGTAAGGGTCATTGAAGTAAAAAGTCCACCTGCAGATGCGGGAATTATTGAAGTCACCATCACCACTACCTACTCAGGTTGTCCGGCAATGGATTGGATAGCCAATACTATTAAAATGGAATTAAGTACGCTAGGCTATCAATCGATCACAATAAAACACACCATCTTCCCTGCCTGGACCACGGATTGGATGGCTGAGCGAGGAAAAGAAAAATTAAAAGCGTACGGCATTGCCCCTCCTGAAAAACGATTCAATATTCCAACTGATGGTATTCCTTGCCCACAATGCAAAAGTGAACATACTCGCTTACTCAGTGAGTTTGGAAGTACCTCTTGCAAAGCATTACTACAATGTCAAGACTGTGGAGAGCCTTTTGATTATTTCAAGTGCCACTAAATAGCAAACCCTACCTTTGTCAAAACAGCTTGCATGGGTTCTGTTGTATTTGAAACGAAAGAACAAATAGCCGTTATTACGCTAAATCGGCCTGAAAAATTCAATGCAATTAACAGAGAGATGGCCCTGCAATTACAAGCTGCATTGGATCAATGTACGGACAATAGTTGCCGTGCTGTTTTGATTACAGGAGCAGGTAAAGCATTTTGCGCAGGACAAGATCTAGACGAAGCCATTGATCCGCATGGGCCGGGCATGGAGCGAATATTGAAAGAGCACTACAATCCCCTCATTACACAAATTCGTTCTTTACAAAAACCGGTGGTAGCTGCAGTAAATGGCGTAGCGGCCGGAGCAGGTGCTAATCTGGCTTTGAGCTGTGATCTATGTATTGCCAGTGACAGCGCTACTTTTATACAAGCGTTTTCAAAAATTGGATTAGTGCCTGATTCAGGAGGCAGCTTTTTTCTGCCTCGCTTAGTGGGTTGGCAACGCGCAGCCGGATTGATGATGTTAGGCGAAAAAATAACAGGCGCAGAAGCCCTGCAAATGGGATTGATCTGGAAAACAGTGGTGGCCGAACAACTACAGGAAGAGGCCATGGCCCTGGTCAAGCAACTGGCAGCCATGCCCACCCGGGCACTGGCACTGATTAAAGAGCAATTGAATCAAAGTGCTACCCATAATTTAGCACAACAATTAGCCCTGGAGGACCAATTGCAACAACAAGCCGCTGCTTCCGACGATTTCAAAGAAGGAGTAACCGCATTTTTGGAAAAAAGAAAACCTGTGTTTAAAGGACATTAATATTTTTTATGTCAACACCAGAAAACCAACTAGCGCAACAAGTGGTGCAACGCATGATGCAGGAGGATCGCTTCTCGCAATGGTTAGGTATTGAGGTATTGGAGGTAAAAGAAGGCTATAGTCAAATTCGTATGCTAATACGAGAAGAAATGGTGAATGGATTTGGAATTGTGCATGGAGGAATTATTTTTTCATTGGCAGATAGCGCTTTTGCATTTGCCTGTAACAATAGAAATAATTTATCAGTAGCCTTGGATACTTCTATCAATTTTACCAACCCTGTACAGGTAGGAGATCAGTTAACGGCCACGGCCACAGAATTGCATAATGGAAAAAATACCGGTCTCTATCAGATTGCTATTTATAATCAACAACAAGCATTAGTAGCACAGTTCAAGGGACTTTGTTATCGTACCCATAAAACACTGGTTTAAATTTTACTATGTTCTACTCCTTCAATGGTATCAAACCTATTGTAGGTCCCAGTTCATGAAACAATTGTGTGTGCACTCATCGTAGTTCGAGAAGGAGAAAAAATTCCGGCCCGATCGGTGGTAGTGAATACCGTCAGTTTGTAACAAATCGTTGAAACCTTGCAAGCCCTTGCGAAAACCCCGTACACAAAAAACAATTCAACAATTTTCTTACGCCCCCTGGGGAACAAAAAAGAGATGATCTATTTCGTCAGTACTTGTTCAAGTGTGGCAGCCAGCTGTTGGCCGCGTAATGATTCTGCCACTATTTTTCCGGCAGGGTCTATCAACACATTGTAAGGAATACCCTGAATATTATAGAGCGGAACAACTGGACTTTCCCAATATTGCAGATCACTAACCTGTGTCCAGGTTAACCGATCTTTCATCACTGCATTCATCCAATCATTCTTTCCGTCGGGTTTATCTAATGAAACACCTAATACCGTAAAGTTTCTATTCTTGAATCGGGCATAGGCCTCCACTACGGTAGGATTTTCCATGCGACAAGGCTTGCACCAACTTGCCCAAAAATCCACTAATACGTAGCGACCTCTAAGGGAGCTGAGGCTGATCATTTTCCCATTTGGGTCAGGTAATGAAAACTCAGGAGCGGTTTGTCCAATTAATCCCTGAGGCGCTTTAGGTTGTGCGGCTATCATAATGCTTACCGCTTCCAATCCTTTATGCTTAGGATTTTTATCACTTAATCTTTTGACCATGGATTGAACCTGTTCCATAGTGTATCCTGATAATCCTAACGCTGGGTTGCCAGCCATACTTTGATAATAACCCAGTACCAACATCGTAAATGCAGGATTGGTAGTACTATTCAATGTGGAATCAGTAGTCTGCCGAACAGATTGAATCAACAAGGAACGTTTTGCCGCTAACTCTTCGATAGCGGGCTTTATAACAACAGGTGCTTGTTGCAGACTGTTCAATTGTTTGCCTAGTACAAAAACTTGTTCCAGCTGTTTCTTGAAAACAAGCATGTACGCTTGCAAGGATTTGCTCAAGGGCGAACCCGCTACATCGTAACGATCCGGAAAATCAAGACTATCCGGATTATAGTATAGCGTCAACGAAACAGCCGCAGCATCATTTACCAATGAAGCTGCCGGATATTCTTGATTCTCTACACGAATATTGAAAATAGTTTCTTCCTCCGCTTTTGCCTGAAGCGTGAAAGCGCCGTCTTTATCCGGTTTTACTGAGTCAATCAAAACACGCTGCATGGTTGCCATAGGCACTTCCTCCAGATAAATGATGGAAGCGGAACGGTCCATCATCTTTCCATTAACCGTAAATTTTTTTGCCCCGTTTCCGGCGCAAGCGGCAACAAAAATCAAGATTAAGCCGCCAATGAATTGCTGGATAGACATAGTTGATTAATAAGTAAAATTAAAGCAGTGCTTTGACAGCATTGATCACTGCAGGTAATTGATCGGCTTGCTGTCCTCCAGCCGTTGCCAGTGTTTTTTGTCCCCCTCCACCACCTTGGATCAGGGGAGCTACTTTTTCTTTTATAATTTTTCTGGCATCTAGTCCTTTGGATTGCACAATGGATTCAGCCACACTAACCGCTACATAAGATTTTCCTAGTATTTGAGCAGTTAGTACAGCTACATGATCTGCATGTAGCAATTTTAATGCTGTACAGATCTTTTTCAATGCCTCTGGATTATCTACAGCAATTTGTTTTCCTAAAAAGGCAATCCCGTTTACTGTTTCCATTTCTGGCACCAGGGATTTACTGCGTTCCCGTAGTTCACGCATCTCTAGCCACTCGAATTGCTTTTTTGTTTTGGCATTTTCCGATTGGAGTTGCTCAATAGCACGCAACAACTCTTTAGGATTCTTGAAGGCTTGCTTAACAGCATCCAATAGTTGTAATTGTTCCTGCAGATAAACTTCTGCTTGTTTCCCACAACAGGCTTCTACTCTTCTCACACCGGCAGCCACCGCAGTTTCGCCTGTAATTTTAAAATAGCCCAATTGTCCGGTAGATCCTACATGGGTTCCGCCACATAGCTCCACCGAATAGGATGGATCTATGATCACCACGCGTACAACATCTCCATACTTCTCCCCAAACAATGCCATGGCCCCCAGCCTGAGCGCCTCTTCTTTGGGCATAGACTGAATCACCACAGGAATATTGGCCCTGATTTTTTCATTGACCATGGTTTCCACTTGCAAAATCTCGGTCACACTCATTTTGGCAAAATGAGAAAAGTCAAATCGTAAATTTGCGGCGTGCACCATGGAACCCTTTTGTGCAACATGAACGCCTAATACCTGTCTGAGTGCCGCATGTAATAAATGGGTAGCGCTATGGTGTTGGGCGGTTTCCAAACGATTTGTGGCATTCACCTTAGCCGTAACGGTTGGAGTTACTGCAGAAGGCATAGCAGCAGTAACATGGACAATCAGATCGTTATCCTTTTTTGTATCAATCACCTCAATAGACTTTCCAGCAAAATGTAACCAGCCATTATCGCCAACCTGCCCGCCGCTTTCTGCATAGAATGGCGTTTTTTCCAGGATCCATTGATAGGCTTCTTTTCCCTTTGCCGTTACTTTTCTGTACTTGAGAATCTGCGTAAAAGTTTCCAAACTATCGTAGCCCACAAACTGATTTCCGCCTTCCTTAACCACTACCCAATCTGCAGCATCCACTGCAGTGGCAGCACGGCTGCGATCTTTTTGTTTGATCATTTGATCCTCAAATCCCTTTTCATCAACAGTCAATCCTTTCTCCCCTGCGATCAATCGAGTGAGGTCAATGGGAAACCCATAGGTATCATATAACTCAAAAGCAGCAGCGCCCGCAATAGTACCTGCAGCTGCTGAGATCAATTCTTCAATTCGACGTAATCCCCTTTCAAGCGTACGTAAAAAAGCTTCTTCTTCTTCGCGTACTACGCGCTTAACAAAGTCAACCTGTTGCTGTAATTCGGGAAATACGTTTTCAAATTGATTTGCCAGCACAGGCACCAATTGTTCCAATAATGGTTGCTTGTATCCCAGGTAGGAATAATAGTATCGAACCGCACGACGCAGAATTCTACGAATTACATAACCTGCTCCGGTATTAGAAGGAAGCTGTCCATCTGCAATGGTAAAACTGATGGCACGAATATGATCGGCTAATACACGAAAAGCTACAGCTTCCCAAGTAGCTGAACCATCGTACTTTTTCCCGGTAATGGAGGCCACTTGTTGTATGATGCCGCTAAAGATATCCGTATCGTAATTGGAATCCTTCCCTTGTATCACACGAACCAATCTTTCCAATCCCATGCCCGTATCCACGTGCGTAGAGGGTAAGGGTTCGAGCGATCCATCTTTTTTTCTGTTGTACTGGATAAATACATTATTCCAGATTTCAATTACCTGAGGGTGATCTTTATTGACTAATTGCTCTCCGGGAATTTTCTTGCGTTCCTCATCCGGTCTGCAATCCATATGAATTTCACTGCAAGGACCACAGGGACCCGTATCTCCCATTTCCCAGAAATTATCTTTTTTTTTGCCGAACACAATTCGTTGGTCCGGTAAAATTTCTTTCCATTTTTTTAAGGCAATTAAAGAGGGAGGCAATCCCTCTTTTACATCTCCTTCGAAAACAGAAGCATACAACCGGTCCTTGGGAATTTTGTAAACTTCAGTCAGCAATTGCCAACTCCATTCAATAGCTTCCGCTTTGAAATAATCACCAAAACTCCAGTTTCCCAACATCTCAAACATAGTGTGGTGATAGGTGTCCACTCCCACTTCTTCCAGATCATTATGCTTTCCACTAACACGCAAACATTTTTGAGTGTCGGCCGCTCTTGAATAAGGGGCCTTTTTATTTCCCAGGAAATAGTTTTTGAATTGGTTCATCCCTGCATTGGTAAACATGAGGGTGGGATCATTCTTCACCACAATGGGAGCCGAGGGGACAATGGTATGTCCTTTAGCCTGAAAAAAGTCAAAAAAAGCCTGTCGGATTTCACCGGAAGTCATCATACGAGTAAATACTATATTTGTTTGCCTGCGAACGGGACAAAGGTAAGACAATAAAGGAAGTTAGCTCCTGCATGAAAAAGGTCAAATACTACTATAACACCCATACTCTTCGCTATGAAAAAGCGATGACCCCGATACAGGTAAAACTGTTGCGTGTATTTGGTTTTGTGGCAGCTTCATTGGTTACCGCATCACTGATTGCCTATTTTGCTTTTCGATTTGTGGGTTCGCCCCGTGAAAAAATGCTGGAACTCCAAAATAAAGAAATGCGGGAGGATTATTACCAGCTTGTAGAAAAAGCAAATATCCTGGATCAACAGATGAAGGAATTAGAGACCAGAGATAATGATATTTACCGCGCCATTTTTGAAGCCACCCCCATCCCCGATAGCGTAAGGGCTAAAAAAATTGAAACGGAGTTGGAGATTGCAAAAATTGAAAAGATCAGTAGTAAACAATTAACAAGCTCGGTAGCTGCTACATTGGATAATCTGGTTCAGCGGATCCGTTCTCAAGAAAAGTCCTATGAAGAAGTGGATCAGTTGGTGAAAGATAAGGAGCGACTCCTGGCACATACACCCGCCATTCAACCGGTGAGCAATAAGAATTTAAAACGAATTGCTTCCGGATTCGGTTATCGTATCGATCCAATTTATAAAACTCCCCGTTTGCATCCCGGGTTAGATTTTACAGCTCCTCAAGGCACGCCTATTTATGCAACGGCTAACGGAAAAGTGGAAGTAGCCGGAAATCTTGGAGATGGATATGGCAGACATGTGATCATTGCTCACGGTTATGGTTATAAAACCTTGTATGGTCATATGGTCCGTATCAAAGCGCGGATAGGTCAAACTGTTAAGCGAGGGGAAGTAATTGGCTGGGTGGGCAGCACCGGAAAATCAACCGGACCGCATTGCCATTACGAGGTTATAAAAAATGGATCCCCTATAGATCCTATCTACTTTTTTTATAACGACCTTACCCCTGCACAATTTGACCGCATCCTAAAACAGGCGGCGGCTTCTAACCAAAGCATGGATTAAACACGTTTTTTCCACAGGTTGCGTTTTAATTCACAAAAGTCCTTGGCTTTGTTATCTTTACAAGAGTCTATGAAAAAGAAGCCGTTGACACAAATCAGTATTGATTTTGAGGATCTTTCCGCAGCGCGGGAAGAAACTTCGGCTAGCAATAATCCTGCAACAACCATTGAGGGATTAATCCCCGTCAATGCGACATCCCACACTCAAGTTGAATCAATCTTGGAAAGCGGCGTTGGTATCAGAGCTATTCGAAAAAAGGAAGTGAGTACTGTTGGAAAAAGAGGAAGAAAATCCATGCGCGAAATGGCTTGCCGGATTGATCAGCTACAAGTGCCCGCGGATGAGGAACTTTTCAAGAAACAATACTACACCATAGGCGAAGTGGCAAAGATGTTTCAGGAGAATCAGTCGTTGATTCGTTATTGGGAGTCCGAGTTTGATATCCTGAAGCCACGGAAGAATAAAAAAGGGGATCGATATTTCCGTCCCATAGATGTAAAAAATCTGGTGTTGATCTATGATTTGTTACGGCGCAGGAAATTTACCATTGATGGAGCTCGTGATTTTTTGAAAAAAAATAAAAAGGTCGAGGAAAAATTTGCCTTGATCCAATCCTTACAACAATTGCGTGCCTTCCTGGTAGAATTACGCTCCAATTTATAGCCCCCATGAAAAAAAATGTTTTCTTGCTCTCCGCTGTGTTTTTCTTTTGCACAGGTCAGGCGCAAAATCGCTTTGAGGTATTGGTAGAGCGCCCGAACGAAAAATCACTGGTAGGCCTCTTATCCAAAAAGGTGCTGAGCAGTGACACTAGTTTTTCCTGGTACGCTGAAAATCACAAAGCTTATCAGCCCCATGCCCAGGGGCTTGCCACCTTAAAAAATTATCGGGACTCCATTCAATTACTTGCCTTTATGGGAACCTGGTGTGAAGATTCACAGTTTATTATCCCACGCTTTTTTGCTTTGACCGAACAGGCTGGCATAGACTCCAGCCGTTTAGTATTATTTGGCGTAAATCGAAAAAAAGAAACCTGGGGAAACCTGGCCAAAACATTGGGCATTGCACTTGTTCCTACTTTGTTGGTGTTTAGAAACGGAAAAGAAATTGGACGCGTAATTGAATATGGGAAATTCGGACAGTTTGATCGGGAACTGGGCGAGATTATTCAACAATCATTCGGTGGGCCACACTAAACCCAGGGTGTGCGCCGCATGTAATAATTCAAGATTCACCGCTTCTCTAATTACATTGAATTCAGCCATAGGCAGAGCAGCTGTGTAATACTCCATTTCCACCACAATCCGATTTAAACGAAGATCACTCAGTAACACACTGCTTTGTTTCACCGCTTCACGTTGCAAAATGATGCGTGCTCTTTCTACAAATTCCTGGATCACATAGGGCGTGTTGGAACTGGCAAATTCTAATTTTAATTCAGCCCGACGTTGTGTGCGTAATGAAAAATTATCGAGCACACTATCCACCATTTGCTTATTGGGTACTATTACAAATGTTTTTTGTTCCGTGCGAATACGCGTACTACGCAATCCGATTTTTTCTACCGTGCCGGTTATAGCATTCACTTTTACCAGATCGCCGGTAGTAAAGGGTTTATCGAAGAAAATAATAAAGGAAGCAATTAAATTTTCCAAGCTTTCTTTAAGTGCTAACGCAATAGCCGCACCCAAGATGCTCAATCCTGTCAATAAGCTACCAATGTTCAAGCCAAATGCAAAGCGAAGGACAACTAACCCGGATACAGTAATGAGTAAGACCTTGAAAAAATCCTTGAAAAATACAATCAATTGATTATCGGAATGATCAGGAGTTTGTCCGGCACGTTGCTCCAATAAGATAGCGGCAAAGTCGATGGCGCGAATTATCAATGAAGTAAAGGTTGAGATCAGCAAGAGGGTACCCAAGCTGTTTAACAACTCTTTAGTATCAAACTTGTAGACCGGAAAATTTAGTGCAGGGGGAAAATTCAACCGATAAAGCATCACCACCGTAACCAGCACCAACACAAATTTTTCCAGTGGTCCAATTACCAGTTCGTTGAATAAAGGACGCTCTACTTTTTTTAACAGGTGACGCAGCCACCTGAATAACAGGCCTGCAAAATAGTTGGAAATAGAGTGTCGCAAGATCCACACAAAAGAGACTGTTAAGCACACAAGCAGGTAGTCTGCAATTCCATTGTTGCCATATTGTTGCTGCCAAATACTGTTCATAACAATAACTGCTAATTAAATATACCAAATAATACCGGTGAAGTAATCAGCGATCGGGTCTTATAATAGATGACTCAGTTTTCCGATAATCCTTTAAGGAAACCGATGTTCCCTCAAGTACTGCATAGGTGTTATAACGTATCCAGTCTCCGAGATTAATATAACGAGCCTCCCTTGAAAGTGCGGCTTCACTAATTGGCCAATCAATAGGGAGGTGTCGGTGCCCGAAAATAAAATAATCAACGGGTTGGGTTTTTAAGTACCCCCTACAGTATTGAAGCAACCATTCCCTATCCGGACCCAGAAAGTGTTCTTCGCGGTCAGCTATTTGTGCCCTACTCTTTTGGCTAAAATAGGAAGCGAGTCCCAGCCCTACTTGAGGCGGAAGCATCCCAAACAACCATTGACACAATGAGTTTCTAAAAATTAGTTTGAGTCTTTTGTACCCCTTGTCACCTGGCCCTAATCCGTCTCCATGTCCCAAATGAATTCGTAAGCCATTTCGAACAATGGTGGTGGGCTCAAAATAAATTTTCAAATTCAATTCCTTCGAAAAATAATCCCGTACCCACATATCATGGTTTCCCACAAAAAAATGCAACACTATCCCTTGGTCGCTTAATTCGGCCAATTTACCCAATAAACGGGTGTACCCTTTTGGGACCACTTTTTTATACTCAAACCAAAAATCAAAAAGGTCCCCCACCAAAAAGATCTCCGTAGCATCCTGTCTTGCCTCGTCTAAAAATTTACAAATTGTCTTTTCTCGTTCAAGACTACATGGTGGATCCGGAGCGCCAAGATGAAAATCAGAAAGAAAATAAATTTTTAGTGCAGGTGCCACAGTCAATATTTAATTACATGAAAATTGAAAACTTTTTTGAATCTCAAGCCTCTACCAAAAACAGATAAACTTCTTTTGGTCCATGAACCCCAACCACCAGCGTTTTTTCGATATCTGCAGTCCGGCTAGGCCCTGTGGCCAAGGAAAGTAAGGAAGGAAAATGCGGGCCGTATTTTTCACGGATCCCCTGGAATGCATCCTTGATATCATATACAAGTTGATCAACAAATGCAATACAGATATGTATGGGAGCATATACACTTGCCGTTCTTCCTTGTATTTGTGCACTACTCAATAAAATGGAACCTGTTCTGGCCACCAAAAATTCACAACCAGTAACCGCTACATTACATCCTGCCAAGTCTGTTTGTGTCAACCGCTCTTCCAGCGGCTCTCCCACTAACTGAATTAGTTTTTGATCGGCACAAAATATAGGAACCCAATCTTGTTTTCTGACCAAGCTTCCAAATTGAAAGGCCAATTCTTGACGATTGATGCAGTAAATAAATTTTCCTTGTAATTGAATGAACTGCTCAGCAAATTCTATTTCCAACTCCTGGGTGGGTCCTGGAAAAACAACCCCATCCTTTTCACTGTTTGGAAATGGCATAGGGGTCTCGTGTGCCAGTGCTTTCCGGATTCGTTTAAGAATATTTTCCTTGGCAGGTAAGATATTCATGATCAAGCTTTGCTTTCAGTAGTGCTGTTCTCTTGCCTGGTTGATGATGTTGTTGTTGGAATGGATTCAGCAGCAGTAGTTGTTTCTTCTGTAGCAATAATCTTTTTTGCTCCAAATAGACGCTTGCCAATCAAGTCCTCCACATCACTTTGAAACAATACCTCTTTTTCCAAGAGTGCATTAGCCAGTTTCTCTACTTCTTCTTTCTTACCCATCAACAATTTTTTTGTGCGTTCGTAAGCGGAATCAATTAAATGACGCACTTCGTAATCAATCAACTTAGCCGTATCGTCAGAATAGGGTTTTGTAAATGCATTCTCTTGCTGCGGATCGTAGAAGCTTACGTTACCGACCTTTTCGTTCATCCCATATACCGTTACCATTGCATAAGCCGTACGGGTAATTTGCTGCAGATCATTTTGTGCTCCAGTAGAGATCTTTCCAAAGAAAATATCCTCACTGGCCCTGCCGCCCAGTGTCATACAGATCTGATCATTGAGTTGATCGGTATTGTAGAGATATTGCTCTTTGGGTGTATACTGCGCATAACCTAATGCAGCGGTACCACGAGGAACAATGGTCACTTTCAAAAGCGGGTAAGCATGCTCCAGGAACCATCCACAAATGGCATGACCTGCTTCGTGATAGGCGATGATCTTTTTCTCTTCTGGAGAAATGATCTTACTCTTTTTTTCTAACCCACCAATCACACGATCCACTGCATCTTGAAAATCCTGCATGTCTACGGCTTCTTTATTGTTACGTGCTGCAATCAACGCGGCTTCATTGCACACATTGGCAATATCCGCACCCGCAAATCCAGGTGTTTGTTCTGCCAGCTTATGGATGTCCAGTGATCTGGAAATTTTTATTGCCTTGAGGTGCACTTTAAAAATATCCTCCCTTCCTTTCAGGTCTGGTTTATCAATAGATATCTGCCGATCAAAACGACCCGGGCGCAATAACGCACTATCCAATACATCCGGACGGTTAGTGGCAGCCAAGACAATAATGCCGGCATCCGTACCAAAGCCATCCATCTCCACCAACATTTGATTGAGCGTACTCTCCCGTTCGTCATTACTCATCATTGCATTCTTGCCGCGTGTACGACCAATGGCATCAATTTCATCTATGAAAATGATACAGGGGGCTTTTTCACGGGCCTGTTTGAAAAGATCTCGTACACGACTGGCACCAACTCCCACAAACATTTCTACAAAATCCGAGCCACTCAAACTAAAGAAGGGAACCTGTGCTTCGCCTGCCATTGCTTTAGCCAATAATGTTTTGCCGGTACCGGGAGGGCCAACTAACAAGGCACCCTTTGGAATTTTACCTCCCAAGTTGGTATACTTCTTAGGATTCTTTAGAAAGTCTACAATTTCCATGACCTCAACCTTGGCTTCATCTAAACCAGCCACGTCGGCAAAGGTGATGTTCACTGTTGTTCCTTTATCAAACAAAGTGGCCTTGGATTTACCAATACTAAAAATACCTCCTCCGCCAGGTCCCCCACCTGCGCCACCACCCATCTTGCGCATCATCAGCACCCAAATGGCCACAAATAATAAAATGGGAAGGATCAATTGAATAGCGCCTCCGAACCAATCTCTTTCACTTTCTACTTCGTAGGGCACTTCTGTTGCCGTATAGGGCACCTGATCACGGGCAGCGTTATCTCTTTTTTCTCTGTAAAAATCATCCATGGATTTTTTAAATCCATCGGCACCCGTAACCTTAAATGACATGTGAGGACCTTTGGGTACTACCTTGCCAGCTGCTTCATTAATTATTTTGGTATGTGCTTTTTGACCAGCGGCATTGAGATAAACTTTTACCAACTTTCTGTTATCAATGATGGTGTAGTGATCGACCTGACCTTGTGCAACCATGTTCTTGAACTCAAGCTCATTAATCTTGGCCATATTTGGAGTCCAGGGACCAAATAAGGAAGATCCAACCAAAAAGACCAGAATAATAGCATAAAGCCAATAAATATTGAATTGAGGGCCCTTCCGATTGGAAGCTCCCGGAGGAAAATTTCCTGTTTTTCTACTTTCTTTGTTTGGTACCATAAACTTTATTCTTCTATAGCTATAATGCTGAAACGCGAATATGTTTAATCCTTTATCATTTTGAGACGCCAATCTCTGTGCAATCCGCATCACTCCACATCTCCTCCAGTTTGTAAAAACGACGGAATTCCGGAGTAATCACATGCACCACTACATCCACGTAGTCAATCAACACCCATTGCATTTGCCTTTGCCCCTCTTGCCGATAGGGCTTTTCAGCGCATCGATCCCGCACTTCATCCATTACATAGTCCGAAATGGCTCTGATCTGGGGTTGATTGCCGGCCTCGCAAATAATAAAAAAGTCAGCGACTGCCTCGTTGATCTTCCGTAGGTCTAACAAAACAATTTTCTCGCCCTTTTTAGCTTCCATGGCAACAATGACAGTTTTGATGATCTTGGAGCTCTTGGTGAGACGTTTGACCCCTTTTTTCCCAGCAGAGGATCCCTTTGTCCTTCCCCCGGCTAGTAATGCCAGTTGTTCCAACTATTCGATTGCTTTAGTTTCGTATTTCCTTTAACCTTGCAAAAATACATAATTAATTGCCACCTCTTCCATACCCCTTAGGTACCCCTTTTGTAAACCTTCCTTCGGTGGACAGCACCAATGAGGAGGCTCGTCGATATATTTTATCAGGAAAAGCAACTCCCGGACTGGCTATTTTCACTGCGGATCAGCAAAGAGGAAAGGGCCAACGCGGAAAAAATTGGCAGGGAGAGAAAAACCAGGGAATTGCATTAAGCCTACTTATTAAACCTGTTTTTTTAACGATTCAGCAACAATTTCTGCTCAGTGCACTGATTGCCCTTGGAACCCGGGCCTGGTTGGCATCGCATGCAACTACCGATCGATTCCGTATTAAATGGCCTAATGATCTATACTGGAATAATCAGAAAATCGGGGGTATTCTGATTGAGAATATCGTAACCAGTGGCGGAGAATGGAGCTGGGCCATTACTGGCATTGGGATTAATCTCAATCAAGAGCAATTTTCCAGTGACTTACCAAATCCTGTCTCTCTGTTTCAACTTATTGGGAAAAAATCAGAACCGGCAACAACTGCAAAAAGTTTGTGCACATCGCTGTCGGATTATTTGCAAAAAGCAACGACCTGGAATCAAGAAAAAATTTTAGAGCAATACCAACAGCTTCTTTACTGCCGAGGTGAACTTTGTAGTTTTTCAAGAGCAGGCACCAGCTTTGAAGCCATTCCACTTGGTGTTAACGCTAATGGCGAATTATTACTTGACAGCATTGAAAAGCCCATACAATATGGTCAATTGGAATGGAGGATCAAATCCGGCTAGACTATAGTAACACACGCACTATCGTTTCTTTTTTTTAGCGATTTTTTTTTGGCTTGATTTTTTTACCGGAGGCTTATAGGGAGCTCGCTTGATCCACCAGATTTTAGTGGTGCTATTTCCCACCAGATCCTCTACGGTTACCTTTAACTTATGTATTCCGTAAGGACAACGCTCATCAAATCGATAAATCCAACTGCGACCCTTGTCATTAGTAAATCGTACCCAACTATCATTTAGTTCAGCGCGGAAATGTTTAATAGTACCTAAATTATCAGTGGGAGTAAATATCAAACGCGAAATGGCGCTTACATTAATGGTATCTCCCTTACCAGCCAGTGTAACCTGTGGTGGGATGGTATCTACAAATGCCTGGAAATAACCAAATTCGTCAAATTCCGCAGCTACCCATTGACCCTCAAAATTTGCTTTTTTTACTTTTTTAACTGCCCCATAGGATTGTTGCACAACTACTTTGTCCCTAAGGTTTGCAGGAATTTCACGCTCAGGCTTTAATCGTACTGTAAAATTGAGATGAACCGGAGTGGTTGGGTCATTCAACTGATAACGCGCAGTTATGGCCCCAGGCAAGATTGGGAATAGGTCCCGGCGATAATAAATGGGTAGACTATCATAAAGTCCCATGGCAGGGAATTCAATCTGAAAATCAGGCTCTCGAATCGATAACGGGTTGCGGGGGACAAAATGAGTTGGTTTCTTCCCAGGCAATTTAGCCGGATTGGCAGCAGGGCCCAACCAGGGATTGGTAGTCTTTAATAGAAACTGAAGCACTGATTTGTTATGGTATGGATCTGTAACAATAATTGCAACCTGGTGAGGTAAGGTATCTGTTAATCTAATTACTCCGTCAGATTGATAAGGGTGGTATGCAACGCCTCCCTCCCCCGGCAACATGGAAAGGTGCTGATAGAAAGCGCCCCCAGCCTGTTTATGCCTGTAATCAATATGCGCATTGATATATCTTGTTTGTTCATAATCGATTCTATCCAAAATAAAAGCAAGCATTGCTTGCCCATCTACTTCAAGGGTGGCTGAATAAATTCCATTAGGGTTTGAGGAGCCACTTACCAGATCTATAGCTTGAATGGCCAACCCAACTTGGCTGAGTGAAGTGGTGAGCATCTCGGCATTAACCAATGTATAACCCGTTGGTGTTTTTTTTATGGGGACTACTTTGGGAGACTGCCCATTAATGGAGCGACCTCTGTCATATAATGCCAGTCCTTTGATTACCGGAGGCACTTTATCCTCCAATGGAAAATCAAAAAGCAGTGGGTTTAAACGATGTTCCGTTTGGGTATCCATAATTTCAAAATGCAAGTGCGGTCCTGCTGATCCACCGGTATTTCCACTAGATCCTATGCATGTTCCCTTGGATACCGGGAATTGATCGGGAGAAAATTTGAGTTCAATGGCCCATGATTCCTGTTGATATTGTTGATTGGTTACGTAGGTTTCCAACTCCGGTGCAAAATCATTCAGGTGTGCATACAATGTAGACAGCCCATTGGGATGATTGATAATGATAAAACGACCAAAACTGAGCGGCCTTACCCCTACTGAAGCAATATAACCACCAGCCGCTGCGTAAACGGGCAGATTCTCCTTGGCTTTTGTACGGATATCTAACCCCATGTGCCAGTGGTGTGTACGAAGTTCTCCAAAGTTGGCAGTAAGCTCCATGGGAATACCCATAGGATTTCTAAAATAGCTTCTGGGGGTTTGAGGAGACTGTGCAAGAGTGATGAGAAAAGCGAAAAAAAGAAAAGAAAAAAGCAGTAGTTTTTTTTGCATGCGTAAAGGTAAGGCCCCTGCCCAGAAATTTATGCCGCAAACACTCTTCACAACCCTTGATTTCCCTTAACTTTGCACAATTTGTTTTTTTTAAAATGCCAAAAGATACCTCCATTCGATCCGTGATGATTATCGGCTCAGGGCCCATCATTATCGGTCAAGCCTGTGAGTTTGACTATTCTGGTACGCAAGCCGCCCGTTCTCTTCGCGAGGAGGGCATTAAGGTAATACTGATCAATAGTAATCCTGCCACCATTATGACGGACCCCATGATGGCAGACAGGGTATATCTGTTACCGCTAACGGTAGAGAGCATTGAAAAGATTTTACAGGAGAATGAGATTGATGCTGTGCTACCCACCATGGGAGGACAAACTGCATTGAATCTGGCTAAGGAAGCAGAGGAGTTGGGGATCTGGAAACAATATAATGTTCGTTTGATAGGGGTAGACATAAAAGCCATTGAAAAAGCAGAGGATCGAGAAAAGTTCAGGCAATGGATGATTCAGTTGGGAGTGCAGGTGGCCACAGCAAAAACAGCAAATTCATTTTTAGAGGGAAAAGAATTTGCACAGGAAATTGGTTTTCCGCTGGTGATCCGTCCTTCGTTTACACTGGGAGGAACAGGGAGTGGATTGGTGCATGATAAAAATGATTTGGATGAAGCGCTTCATCGAGGTTTACAAGCTTCTCCGATTCATGAAGTATTGGTAGAACAGGCTGTGTTAGGATGGAAAGAATTTGAATTAGAGTTATTACGCGATGCCGCCGATAACGTTTGTATAATCTGTACGGTTGAGAATTTTGATCCCATGGGGGTTCACACCGGTGATTCCATTACGGTGGCTCCCGCTATGACACTCAGCGATACGGCCATGCAGCTGATGCGTAACACGGCTATACGGATGATGCGCGATCTGGGAAATTTTTCCGGAGGATGTAACGTACAGTTTGCCCTCAACCCCGATACAGAGGAGATCATTGCCATTGAGATCAACCCACGTGTAAGCCGTTCTTCTGCATTAGCCAGTAAAGCAACTGGTTATCCGATCGCTAAAATCGCAACAAAGCTGGCCATTGGTTATCATTTGGACGAACTGGAGAATCAGATCACAAAAACCACTTCTGCCTATTTTGAACCAACTCTGGATTATGTGATCGTAAAAATTCCGCGCTGGAACTTTGATAAATTCAAAGGGGCCAATGATACATTGGGATTGCAAATGAAAAGTGTGGGGGAAGTAATGGCTATTGGACGCAGTTTCACTGAGGCCATTCAAAAAGCTTGTCAAAGTTTGGAGAATAATGCAGTAGGGCTTGGTTATTATGGCAAGAGCTTAATGCACGCCGAAGAGTTGCTGGATTATATCAAAACACCAAAATGGGATCGCTTATTCCGCATTAAAGATGCCTTGCAAGCTGGAATTTCAGTGAGCTCCATATCCAAAGCCACCAATGGCATTGATCGTTGGTTCTTATATGAGATCCAAAAAATTGTCAACCTTGAAAAAGAGTTGGCAAAATATAGTTTGGACGAACTTCCGCTGTCCTTATTGAAGGAAGCAAAAGTGGAAGGATTTAGTGACGAACAAATTGCACGTATTGTTCGTAATGGCGATGAAGATGCGGTCTATGAAAAAAGAAAAAAGGCCGGTATCACACGCGTATATAAAATGGTAGATACCTGTGCAGCTGAGTTTGAGGCAAAGACCCCTTATTTCTATTCCACCTTTGAAAAAGGGAACCATTCAGAAAGTGTGGTTGCTGATAAGAAAAGGATCATTGTGATTGGATCCGGACCCAATAGAATTGGGCAGGGAATTGAATTTGATTACTGTTGTGTGCATGGTTTGCTAGCCATCAAAGAAGCCGGGTTTGAAGCTATCATGGTCAACTGTAATCCCGAAACAGTATCCACGGACTTTGACATGGCGGATAAATTATATTTTGAACCGGTTTATTGGGAGCATCTCTGGGAAATTGTAGAACATGAAAAACCCGAAGGTGTTATTGTACAGCTGGGAGGACAAACCGCCTTGAAACTGGCCGAACGTTTACATCAACGAGGTATCAAAATAATCGGCACCTCCTTTGACAGCTTGGATATTGCGGAAGATCGTGGTCGATTCAGCGATATGCTTAAAGAGCTTGGTGTTCCTTATCCTGAATATGGCACAGCCTGGAATGTAGACGAAGCCGTTACAGTAGCCAATAAAGTAGGATACCCAGTTTTGGTTCGTCCTTCTTATGTACTAGGCGGACAACGCATGCGGATTGTGATCAATGATGAAGAAGTTGAGAAGGCCGTAGTGAGTTTGCTCAAACACATTCCTGGAAATAAAATTTTGATCGATCATTTTCTGGATCGATGTCAAGAAGCAGAGATCGATGCCATTTTTGATGGCACTGATTTTCATGTGATGGGGGTGATGGAACACATTGAGCCAGCCGGCATCCACTCAGGCGACAGTAATGCGGTGTTGCCTGCTTTCAATCTTTCTCCATTGCTTGTGCAGAAGATGGAGGAATACGCAGAGAAAATTGCCCGTGCTTTGAAAATTCAAGGATTGATCAATATTCAATTTGCCATCAAAGACGGAAAAGTATATGTGATTGAAGCAAATCCACGTGCCTCAAGAACTACACCGTTTATCGCCAAAGCGTATCAGATCCCTTATTTGAATGTGGCTACCAAGGTGATGTTGGGAACGCATAAGCTAAAAGATTTCAAGTTTGAGAAAAAACTCAAAGGCTTTGCTATCAAAGAGCCCGTATTTAGTTTCAATAAATTCCCTAAAGTTAACAAAGAACTGGGCCCTGAAATGAAATCGACCGGTGAGGCCATTCGTTTTATCGATGATTTACGTGATCCTTACTTCCGTCAGTTATACAAGGATAGAAGTATGTATCTGAGTAAATAAGTTTTGCCTCTTGCTTTGATCAAATAAGGCTATTATACTGGCAGCGTGTTACAAGCGCTGCTTTTTTTTATTAATCGTACCCCTTTTTTCTTTCCATTCCTGGGACTTTTTCTGGGCATACTGATAGCGGAGTATCTGCCCCCTACTCCTATAACTAAAATACTGCCAGCCAGTGCAGGCCTTCTATTACTTGCATTATTTTTTTTCTTTCCTCAAAGAAAAAAATTTCAATGGCAACATCTGCTACCCTTTGCCTATCTGTTATTCTTTATTACCGCCGGACAGCTCTTATTGATACAAAAAAATGTTCGTCAACAAAAAAACTGGATCGGGAAACTGGACCTTGCATTTCCGGCATCTGCATTGGAGCTAATTATTGAAACCACTCCTGTTGAAAAATTACAGGCAACGCAAGTAGTGGCTAAGGTGGTGACATTACATCGAGGAAAAACACCGCAGCCGGCAACGGGGAAAATTTTACTTACTAGTTACCAAAAAGAAGTGCTGGCAGCATTGCTTCCCGGAAATAAGATCTTATTACTAAAAGCACCAACGCTGTTGGTACATACAGGTAATCCAGGTGAGAGAAATTGGGCAACTTATTTTGCTCGTCAGCAAATCACACATCGATGCACAGTGAAAATCGATGATTTTATACTCCTTGATAGTAGCCCCCGTAACTACGTGTTTACCAGATTGCTTAGCAGGCTCCAACAAAAAATAGTGTCATTGCTTGATTCAACCATTCAGGATCCTCAATCCGCAGGACTAGCCGCTGCATTGTTGATCGGTTATAGACAACATTTGGATCCCACATTGCAAGAAAGCTATAGCAAAACAGGTGTGGTTCATATCATTGCTATCTCGGGCATGCACTTAGCATTACTGGGATGGTTGCTACAATTTTTTGTAGGTCCATTTGAAAAAAACAAAATAGGACGCTGGCTATCCCAGTTGCTGATAATCCCAATTATTTGGCTGTTTACCTGCCTTGCAGGAGCTACCCCTTCGGTATTACGAGCGGCCCTGGCCTTTACAATAGCATCCACTGGAAAAATGCTTGGGCGTAAACCCTCGTCGCTGAATACTTTGGCGGCAGCAGGCTTTTTATTGTTGGTAATTCAACCCTACTGGCTTTGGGATTTGGGTTTTCAATTGTCTTTTATTGCCGTATTAAGCATACTACTATTTGCAAAACCACTTCAGGAGATACTACCTACGCCATATCGCTTGATAAAACTCATGACCACACTCATCAGCGTAACGCTTGCCGCCCAATTCCTGACCACGCCTTTTACCTTATTCTATTTTCAGCAATTCCCGCTTGGATTTTTATTGAGTAACCTGATAGCTGTACCGTTATCCAGTTGTATTCTGTATGTGTTGCTTTTTTTAATGATCACGGCTAATATCCCTTATCTAAATAGGGCAATGGGGATGCTTGCAGAAAAATTGATCCTTTGGATGAATCAATACATTCAATCAATCAGTGAAATACCCGGTATTCAGTTAGACAAACTGCATTGGACCTGGGGAGAGGCCGTTTTGCTACTGGGTATCCTTTGTACCGGAGCCGGATGGGTATTGCTGAAAAGTAAGTCCGGCGCAATAATTACGGGTTGCCTGGGTTGTTTTTTGATAGCCTTGCAATGTGGAGATATTTTCTTTCATCAACAGCAAGAAGCGTTAGTGATCTACCAATCAAAATCTGGTTCTATGATCAGTTGGATCAAAGGAAATCATGCCCTACACCTACTGGACAGTACCGCCCGTACAAGCGAAATGAAAAAAAATGGATTGGTCGTGGCCAGTAATCGATTCTATCGGGTCCAACAGCAAATGGACACGCTGTTAACCCCCTACTTTCAAATTGGAAAATGGACAGTTATAGTACCCCATCGCAAGTTTGAACCGCCTGTTCCCGCTACAACGGGAAGCGAAACCATACTGCTTGTAACAAGGACTGCCGCTTACGATGGAGAAAGTTGGATACAACACAATACTATATCGATAGCCATACTGGATGGGACCCTTGGTGCACGAACCCGCGAAAATTGGAAAAAATTACTGCTGGCACATGGCATTCCTGTTCATGATATGCTGACCAATGGCGCTTTTGTATACTCCCCACCATCAAGTACATTTGCTCTTCTTTCAACGCTCCATACTCCATGAATAAAACAATCCGCACTGCCCTCATTTCAGTTTTTTATAAAGACGGGCTGGAACCCTTAATTCGTTTATTGCATCAACAAGGGGTAACACTTTACTCCACCGGTGGAACGCAAACTTTTATTGAATCGCTGGGTGTGTCGGTTGTGCCTGTTGAGCAATTAACAGGGTATCCCTCCATTTTAGGAGGACGCGTAAAAACCTTACACCCTTCTGTTTTTGGGGGGATCTTATACAAACGAGAGGAGGATACACATGTGCAGGAAATGGAGCACTATCGTATTCCTTCATTGGACCTGGTGATCGTGGATCTTTATCCATTTGAAGAAACCGTAGCCTCCACCAACGACCAAAAAGCAATTATTGAAAAAATTGATATTGGTGGGGCCTCGATGATTCGTGCTGCAGCAAAAAATTTTAATAGTGTAACTGTTGTTGCTGCAAAAACTGAATATGCCCCACTGGTAGAACTACTCACACAACAACAAGGTGTCACCACATTGGAGCAACGAAAAGAATTTGCCGCCAAAGCATTCCAGGTGGTTGCCCGTTATGATGTGGCCATTGCAAAATATTTTGACCCGGCTTCAACATTGCAATTTGTAGAAGCCGCCGGTAATCCACGTTCTTTACGCTATGGCGAAAATCCCCACCAGGCAGCTACCTTCTATGGAGATCTGACTGCATTATTTACTCAGCAAGGAGGTAAAGAACTTTCCTATAATAATCTGGTGGATGTAGATGCAGCCCTACAGCTTATTGGCGAGTTTGATGCTCCCACATTTGCAATTATCAAACACACTAATGTATGTGGCGTTGCGCAACGGGCCACGGTAAAAGAAAGTTGGGATGCCGCACTGGCAGGCGATCCGGAGAGTGCTTTTGGGGGCGTGTTAATTACCAATAAAACCATAAACACTGAAACGGCAGCAGCGATCAATTCTATTTTCTTTGAAGTATTAATTGCCCCGGCATTTGATCCGGAGGCACTGGCAACCTTGCAAAGCAAAAAGAATCGAATCTTGCTGCAACAAAAGCAACATTTATCAGAGCCCCTTACATTCAAAGGCGTATTGGGGGGTGTACTTACACAAGGTCCCGATCAAGGCAATGCAGCAACCTGGAATGAAGCAGGCGGGCGCAATTGCAGCGATGTAGAAAAAGCGGACTTGTTATTTGCCAATATTGTTTGCAAACATTTAAAGTCAAATGCCATTGCGTTGGTAAAAAATAAACAATTGATCGGAAAGGGATGTGGGCAGACCAGTCGTATTGAGTCCTTAAGACAGGCTGTTGAAAAAGCCAAACAGTTTAGCGCTGATTTAAATGGTACCGTTATGGCCAGTGATGCTTTTTTCCCATTTAATGATTGCGTAAGAATGGGACATGAAGCGGGTATTACTGCATTTATTCAACCCGGAGGTTCCATTCGAGATCAGGACTCTATTGACTATTGTAAACAAAACGGACTGGCCATGGTTATCACCGGGCTTCGTCACTTCAAACACTGATGGGACGGTTTGATTTTAACCGGCTGTTCCTTCAATCCCCTGCGGAAAAGCTCAGGAGGTTGGCCGAATTCAATCCTATTACCCTTCACAAAAAAGGAACGCGAACCAAAGCCATTTTTGCTTTGGCAGCCGTTTGCATCTTGTGGGGAACAACCTGGGTTGCTTCAAAAGAAGGTGTTAGACATATCCCTGCCTTGCAAATGGCCGGGTTAAGACAACTGATCGCAGGAATACTTTTTGTCACTTATTTTTTAATCATCAAAGCCCCTTTCCCAAAAGAAAAAGAATGGCCACCAATATTTTTATTGGCCCTCTTAAATTTTGCGCTGAGCAATGGACTAAGTACTTGGGGCATTAAATATATTTCAGCGGGACTAGCGGCAATCATGGGAGCCATCTTTCCCATTTGGCTGGTGGTGATTGGGTTGTTTACTTCCAATGAAAGATTACCGCGTAAAGCCATTACAGGTCTGCTGATAGGATTTTCTGGTGTCTGTATAATCTTTTATGATCACCTGCAGGATTTTCTGGATCCATCATTTCGGTTTGGCATTCTGCTTTCTTTATTAGCTACCTGGAGTTGGGCATTTGCCACACTTTACACCAAACAGCAAGCGGCTCACTTCAACCCGTATTTCAGTATGGGAATTCAGATGTTACTTTCAGGTATTGTGCTTACGGCTGGCACTTACTTCACTGGCTTTGCCATTTCGCTCGAATCTATACCCTGGCAATCCTGGGCTGTAATAGGATACATGGTATTAATGGGATCTATTTTTGCTTTCTTGTGTTACCTCTTTGCCTTACAACATTTACCTACGGAGCAGGTCTCCATTTACGCCTATGTCAATCCGGTGGTAGCTCTTTTATTGGGAACATGGTTATTTGACGAAAAAATTTCATTCTTCATCTTACTTGGGGGCGCTATTGCGCTACTGGGCGTATGGCTGGTCAATCAAGCTTTCAAAAATATCACCAGTGTGGAGCATCCTGAAACAGAAGGGATGTGAGATTTACTGATCGCCGTATTTATCGCGCCATTGTTGATTGAACGATCGATCCGGAAATAAGAGTGGCCCTCGATGAGCTGTCCAGGCAGTAAATACTTTATTGACAAACCAATTTTTCATTTTCCCATTTACCATATTCATGGCTGGGCGGAATAGCATAGCTTGCTTCCAGGCTTGCCAGACTGCTTTTTCTTTCCAGTTATTCTTTTTTTCACGAACGGATTGATTTCTATTTTCCAGTAATAATTCGTGAAGATTAATTTTAACGGCACAAACGGAGGTGCAGTGGCCGCAGAGCGAAGAAGCGTAACTAAGATGTTTATATTCGGCTAATCCTTGCAGGTGGGGTGTAATCACAGATCCTATCGGGCCACTATAGGTAACGCCATAGGCATGTCCACCAATATTTTTATAAACCGGACAAGCATTCAAACAAGCCCCGCACCGAATACAGTATAAACTTTCGCGTTGTTTTTCGTCAGCTAAAATAGTGGTACGGCCATTATCCAATAAAATCACAATCATTTCCTGTGGCCCATCAGTTTCCTGCGGCTGGCGAGGGCCCGTCAATAAAGAATTATAAACCGTAACACGCTGTCCTGTTCCATAGGTAGCCAGTAAGGGCCAGAAAAGTTGAAGATCACTCCAGGAGGAAATTACCTTTTCGATTCCCACCACTACAATATGCGTGGAAGGCCATGCACAACTCAAGCGGGCATTGCCTTCGTTTTCTGTAACAGCTATTCCTCCCACATCCGCTACAATAAAATTTCCGCCGGTCAATCCCACTTCCGCCTGCACATATTTATCACGAAGCACTTCTCGTGCTTTCAAGGTTAATTGCTCAGGAGTAGCTTTGGGATCTGTCCCGAGTTTTTTCGCAAAAAGTTTAGCTACGTCTTCTTTGCTTTTATGCATGGCAGGTGTAACAATGTGATAAGGAGGTTCGCCATCCAATTGCTGGATGTATTCGCCCAAATCCGTTTCTACACTCTCCACTCCGATAGAAGCCAGGTAATCGTTGAGATGAATCTCTTCGGTTACCATGCTTTTGCTTTTTACCAGTGTCTTGCAATTTTTTTCCCGACAGATTTTTCCAATGGCTTCCTGTGCCTGTGCAGCATCTTCGACCCAAATTACTTTTGCTCCACGCGCCGTGATAATAGATTCAAAAAGTTCTAACTGTTTGTCAAGGGTGGCAATAGCTTTCCATTTGGCATTCTTTGCTTTTTCACGGGCCAATTCAACGTTCATGAATTGCTGCTTCCCCTTAGGCACCGCTGCATTGTACTTGCCAATATTAAAATTGATTTTACGACGATGTTCCCGATCAGCAGCCCTGACCGTGCTACTAGCCATAAATTGTTCCTGAATTGCTTTCGCCTCCATATAAATGCTGCAGTACTCTCGAAGATAAACTACTCTTTTTGTTTCCATTCACCTTTTGCCAACTTATTCAGGGCTTTCCAAAAAGGCAACCCCCATTTACGAACAATGGGTTCTTTTAGTTTCTTACCCAATTGGCCGGCCGGCAAGCACACTTTTGGTTGGGGTTCGTAATTGATCCGTTCTGTAGTGGCATATTCACTCTGATCGGCTATGATTGGATACAGGTGACAACTAACGGGCTTTCCCCAATCTATTTTTTTTTCGACATAGGCTTTTTCAAAAGCACAATGGATGGTTCCGTTTTTTTCGCGTAAGCCGTACACACAAATTTCCTTATCGCTGGGTAAGGTAGGAGTAACCCAACCAAATTCATCGCGTCAAACATACTTTCCATTTTTTTTAAGCTCCTTTACGGCCTCCTTAGTTAAATAGGGACTTATTATTTCATACACGGTTCGATGATGGTTTTTTCTGCTTCCTTTAGGGGTGCTCCAGCATCGCCATCCTCACAACAAGCCCCTTTGCATTTGGTCAGATCGCATACAAATTGCTTCTCAAGCACATCGTCGCTGATAATTTTATTGTCTACAAGTAGCATGCTTATTTTTTATTGCCCGCGTTTCTCCACCGGAGTGTTTGAATCAAATGCAACAAATCTTCTTTTAAAAAATTATTCACCACCCCCAATGAATCTGCGTTGGGGGTTGCATCAAAATAAAGTGCCCCCCTTAAAAAATGTTGCGTAGAGTCAGTTACAAAAAATTGATTGGCCGTGGCGGTATTTCCTCCTAAATCAAAATAAATTCCCTCTATGCCCACAGACGTTTGGAATACACTGTCTTTAATTCCGGTAGCGATGTTGATGTGTTGACGGTAGGCCATTCTAAATCCATCTTCCACTAAAGAATCAAGCTTATTGTTGTTATCGATCGGTTTGTAACTAATATGAATGCTTCCGGCAAAACGAGGAAATTCAATATTGATCCACCAATCCTCTGCCCGATCCTGAAAAAATGTAGAATCTTTTTTCACTTGTGCATATACCGGGTATTCAAATGTATAAGGATATCCAGGCTGATCAAAATGCTGGTATTGCTTGGCAGGGAATTCAATAGCAAAATAGCCTCGCTTTTTCCCTACTGTATATGGACTGTTACAGCTACTGATTGCTGCAGCCGCGAATAAGAAAAATCCTATGAAACTTATCAGGCGCATTTTTTCAAGAGGAATAATGAATAGATACTTGAACACGTTGGATGCTATTGTGTTCCAACTCCACTACTTTAAATTCAAAATCTCCAAAAACGATTACTTGACCTTTTGCAGGCAGCGCACCCACGCGTTCCGATAATAATCCGGCCAACGAATCACTGTTTCCTTTTACTGCTTCGAATGTATCCGAAGGAACTGATAGCGCCCTGCATAAATCAGTCAGCAGGGTTTTACCTTCGAATAGAAAGGTATGATTATCTAGTTGTTGCCCGGTGATTTCCTCCTCATCGAACTCATCGCGGATATCCCCAATTACTTCTTCCAGAATATCCTCCATCGTAACTATTCCACTGGTTCCTCCAAACTCGTCCACCACCACCGCAAAATGAATCCGTTGCTGCTGAAACGTTTTTAGCAAGTCCTCAATAAGTTTGGGCTCCGGAACAAAATAAGGGGCGCGTAATAATTGATGCCAATCGAAATCAGCGGCGGCGTCCAAGTGAGGAAGTAAGTCCTTTGTATTAAGTATCCCCACTACTTCATCTAAACTTCCCTTATACACGGGCAATCTTGAATAATGTAATTCTTGAACACGTTGTAACAAATCAGCAAAAGAAAGTTTATAGTCAATACCGGAAACATCCAGCCGGCTTCGCATGATTTGTTTAACGGCAATATCACCAAACTTAACCATACCCCTCATGATATTTTGCTCTGCCGGAGTTGCTTCCCCATCAGATTTAAATTCAATAGCCTCGTCTAATTCTTGTTTGCTGATCTTCTGCAATCGGTTTGCGCCGGTGGTTCTTGCTAGTTGATCGGCCAGTTTCACTATCCAATTGCTAAAGCCGTATAACATGGCGTTTAGTCCCCCTGCCACAAAAGACCAATCATGGGCAAAGCGAAGATTGTGTTGCGTACCCCAGATCCTTGGAAGTATTCTTGCAGTAAAAAAAACTAAAAAAACAAGTAGTAAAATACGAACCAAAACGGCCAGCCATCCCGAAGGGAACAAGGGTAGTAAGAGATAGTTTGCCAATAAGATACTGCAAATATTGACAAACGTACCTGATATGAGTAGTGTGGCATATAGCTGTTTGGGCGCAGCCAGCAATTGCACTATTCGTCGGGCAGATTCATGTTGCTTGGTCTTAAGGATATCAATATCTTTTTTGGATAGCGAAAATAGCGCAGCCTCGTTACCGGCAATCACAAAGGATAAAAGCAACAGTAGCACCAATAGCACAACCAGGAAAGTAACTCCTTGTGGCACTACAGCCAGGACGTTGAGTAATAAATGGGGAACAATTATTAGTCCGTATGACGGAGGCTCCAAGCGAATTGTTTTTGATTAACGCGTTACAAATTTATTGAATTTACCGCGTATGCTTAGAATAGAATAGTTTGAGTGGCAATTGCGGATAAATATTGATTGATCAGCTGTGGAAAGGCTTGGGATTTCAGTGCATCAGCGTGCTGCCATTTCCATTCTTTATCCAGTGCAGGTTTCTTTCGCAATCGGATACGAATAAATTGCCCAGCAATAAGCTGATGAGACAATGTTTGCCGATAAAGCGCCGAAATGGACTCAACAACATAAGCATTGGCCGGAATCAGTTTGTTTTTCTCTGCCAACTTCAATAATGCTTTTATGGAGGTTTCTTTTTCCCTTTCCAACATCGGAAAAGCAGCCAGACCCTGCCAAATATCTTTTTCAGTACGAATTTTTACAGGCAATTGACCCCGATAGGAAGGCAATAGAAAATAAAACCACCGATGCTTCAATACAATCTTTTTATGCTTAACGGGCAATTGGCTAACTTTTTTCCCCAGAAAGGCAAGACAGGTTTTTTTAAAGGGACAGCTTTGACAATTGGGTGCACGTGGCTTACAAATGGTAGCACCAAAATCCATGATTGCCTGATTATAAGTACCAGGTTGTTCACGATCCATCATGGAATTGGCCAATTCGGTAAATTTCTTTTTGCCTTCAGTTGAGTCAATAGGGAGTTCTATACCAAAAACCCTGGCCAGTACGCGAAACACATTCCCATCCACCACCGCATGAGGCAGATCAAAGGCAAAAGAGGCAATGGCCGCTGCGGTGTAAGGCCCCACCCCCTTCAGCGACTTTAGCTCCTCAAAAGAGTCAGGAAAGACCCCCCTCTTTTTGTCAGCAATAAATCGAGCCGTTTCCAGCAAATTTCTGCACCGGGAATAGTAGCCCAAGCCCTCCCAAATTTTAAACACTTGATTATCATCAGCTTTTGCAAGCTTTTTAACCGTCGGATACGCTTTTAGCATCCGCTTATAATATCCCAATCCTTGCTCCACCCTCGTTTGCTGTAAAATAATCTCACTTAACCAGATCCTGTAGGGGTCTTTTTCTCCTTTCCAGGGCATTTTTCGATGGTTTTTTGTCAAATTCCATGCAAAAAGGGTGGAAGAAAAGGAGCTTTTAGACTTTTTGAGGAGCATTGCACTATAAAGCTAAAAAAAAATACACCTATTTATTTGATAATCACAATATTTAAACTTAATTTGGCAGAGTAAACCCAAAACACGCATCATGAGAAAGGCCGACCTTGTAAATCAGATCGCGGAAAAAACTGGCATACCTAAGGTGGATGTCCTTATGGCTCTTGAAACTATGTTCAAGGAAGTCAAAGATACACTTGCTGGTGGCGAAAACATTTACATAAGGGGATTCGGCAGTTTCATCACAAAGAAGCGGGCCGCGAAAATTGGCCGAAATATCAAGAAAAATGTGGCCGTTCACATTCCGGAACATTACATTCCCGCCTTTAAACCTGCAAAAGAATTTGTTGCCGAGGTGAAGAAACTGAAAGAGCCCAAACCCGACACCGGACCTGGTGAATAAGGTTAAGCTATCAATCCGGTAACTTTGCCTGAAAAATTTAGATCGTGAAAAAACCCCAATTGATATTGGCGGGCATTGGCTTGTCCCTGGTATTCATTCTTTTTGTTTTTGGTCGCTTTGTCCCTGAAAAAGAAAAGGTTAGCAAACCAACTATAGCAACTACTGCATCTGCCAACTCTTTTTCCATTGACTCTGCCCGTAGTTCGGCAGAAAAAAACATATCAGACCAATTTAATTTAGCGCTGAAAAACTTGGAGCAAAAGCTTAGATCAGCCTCCACGCTTGCTGCGCAACTTGCTGCCTATCACGAACTTGCCCATTTTTGGTCAGAAAAGGTTAATTTTTTTGAACTATATGCCTGGAACGAAGCTCTTGCTGCACGATTGGAAAATTCCGAAAAAAGCCTCAACTTCGCAGCCCGTTTGTTCCTGGATAACCTGCAAGAGGATCCGGATGGCCCACGACGCCAATGGAAAGCTTTGCAAGCCAAGGACCTATACGAGCGCTCTTTGAAGATCAATCCCAATAACGATTCCACCAAGGTTGGACTGGGTGCTTGCTACTTGTTTGGCAACATCAATAACAGCCCCATGGAAGGAATTGCACTTATCCGGGAAGTAGTTCAGCGAGACAGTGCCAATGTTTACGCTCAACTAACCCTGGTAAAAGCTTCCATGCTGTCCGGACAGTTTGATAAAGGAATAACTCGTTTACAAACTGTAATTCAGGTAACCCCTCAAAACATAGAAGCCCATTTGCTACTGGCAGACCTCTATGAAAGAACGGACGACAAGAAGGAAGCTATAAAGTGGTATGAAAAAAGCATGCAACTGATTGCACAACCTGAAATCAGACAAGCTATAAAGGATAGGATCGGAGCACTCAAGCAATAGTTCCAAAACAAATTGAAAACTAATTTTTAACAAATAAAAAAAATTCTGGTATGCCTTGTGGTAAAAAGAGGAAGCGTCATAAGATTGCGACTCACAAGCGTAAAAAAAGACTGAGAAAAAATCGTCATAAGAAGAGAAACAAATAAGTAATCGGCCCTTCTTGGCCCGGTACTTGCTTTTTGTTTTCAGTCTCCGGTTGTTTCCGACTATTTATTCGAAACTGTTCTCGAACATTGTAGCCGTTTACGCAATTGCGTATTTAGTCAGCCGGTGTTTACCGCCCCTGCCCATACAATTGGTGGGACAGGTTCCATAGGCAATACAGTATCCAAGTTGTAATGAACAAAGAATTAATCATCAATGTCACCGGGCAAGGTGTGGAAATAGCCTTGCTTGAGGATAAGAAACTCGTTGAATTACATAACGAGAAAAGCGACGCCCGTTTTGCGGTGGGCGATCTCTACCTGGGAAAGGTTAAAAAACTAATTCCCGGCCTAAATGCAGCTTTTGTGGATGTAGGATTTGAAAAAGACGCCTTTCTCCACTATACAGACCTAAGCCCCTACATCAAATCGCTGTTGAAGTTCACTCAATTTTCCGTGAATGATCAAAGTGAGAAAGGATTGGACTTTAGCAAGTTTACCGTTGAACCTGAAATTCTAAAAACAGGAAAAATCAGCGAAGTGATGAACGGAAAACCCTCCGTGCTGGTGCAGATCTTAAAAGAACCCATCGCTGCTAAAGGACCTCGCTTAAGCTGTGAAATTTCACTACCCGGCCGGTTTGTGGTGTTGACTCCATTTAATGATGTGGTGGCCGTATCCCGAAAAATACATTCGTCTGAGGAAAGAAAACGTTTGCAAAAACTGATTGAAGCCATTAAGCCTAAGAATTTTGGCGTTATAGTTCGTACAGCGGCCGAAGGCAAAAAAACAGCGGACCTGCACGAGGACCTGGTTACACTTACTGCTACTTGGACTACCATTCAACAGAATTTAAAAGGCGCTGCTCCTCCGGCAAAAATTCTGAGTGAACAAACCAAGACCACAAGCATGCTGCGTGACTTGCTCAATGCAGAATTTAATCGCATTGTAATCAACGATAAAACGCTTTATAGCGATACTAAAAGTTATATCCAACGCATAGCGCCTGAAAAAGAAGAAATTGTTTCCTTTTATGGAAGCGATTCCTCCATTTACGATACCTATGGAATTACCAAACAAGTAAAATCTGCATTTGGGCAAACAGTTAATCTGGATAGTGGCGCTTATATCATTATTGAACATACCGAAGCCTTGCATGTAATTGATGTAAACAGTGGTTATAAAAACTTGGAAAGTAACCAGGAACAAAATTCACTGGAAACAAATCTTGAGGCCGCGGAGGAAATTGCACGCCAGTTACGATTGCGCGACCTGGGAGGCATTATTGTAGTAGATTTTATTGATATGAAGTTGCCGGAAAACAAACGCAAACTTCATGATAAAATGGAAGAGTGCTTATCTCAGGACCGGGCAAAGCACACCGTACTTCCCATCTCCAAATTTGGCATCATGCAGATTACCCGCCAGCGCATGAAGCCAGAGGTAATCATCAACACACAAGAAGCTTGTCCAACCTGTAATGGTACCGGAAAAATTACTTCAACCTTATTGCTGGAAGATGAGATCGAAAAGAACTTATGCTATCTGATTACCCATAAACACCAACAATTCAAGTTAATTGTACATCCCATTCTCTATGCCTACCTCACTAAGGGTTGGTTCTGGAAAACCAAGATGGCGGTATGGAATAAAAAATTCGGTCAGAAAACAACTGTCGTTGCAGACAGCTCCTACCATCTGACCGAATATCGTTTTTTTGATAATAACGAAGAAGAGATAAAACTCTCCTGAGACTACTACACTAGCGTTCGCGGTTGTTCAGGTAAATCATGATATACTGAATCAGCGTAACCACCGCAGCAAGTGCAGCAACAACATAAGTAGTAGCGGCCCATTTCAATGCATCTTTTGCCAATGGATATTCCTCTGAGTTGGTAACATTGGTTTGTTCCAGCCATGCCAAGGCGCGCTTGCTGGCGTCAAACTCCACAGGCAAGGTGATCAAACTAAATAAAACCGTAAGAGACATCATGATGATACCAATCAACAACACCGTTGCATCATTACTTACTGCCAACATGATGATACCGGCCATTAATACCCAGTTTACGATGGTAGAGCTAAACTGAACTACAGGTACCATGCGACTTCTGAAAACCAGGGGACCATAGGCTGTTGCATGTTGTACGGCGTGGCCACATTCGTGGGCGGCAACGGCAGCAGCTGAAACAGAAGCCCCGTGGTAAACGTCAGGGCTCAGATTCACTGTTTTATTGAGCGGGTTATAATGATCGGAAAGAAACCCTTCCACGGAGGTTACCGTTACGTCATAAATACCGTTTTCACGCAGCATTTTCTCAGCTATCGCCTTGCCTGACAAGCCTTTAGACAACTGAAGCTTACTGTAACGGCTAAACTTCCCCTTTAAGATGGAAGACACCAAAAAGCTGATCCCCAGGAACAGAATGGAGACAAACATAATTTCGTCGGTCATGTAAATTGAATATTTTAGTACTCAATATTACTACAAATTTAGCGCCAATGGCTCGGCCTCTTTTAAATGAGTCTTTTTGTCATCCTAAGAATGCTAAAAAATATTTAAAACTGAGGGTTACCCCCGGTTCGACGGTAAAAAAAATATTTTATTATTGATTATCAATCTATTAGACATATATCTTTCCACCATTTACCGCCGCTGTCAACCAGTTGTGACAACCCAAAAGTTATGCACACCCACTAAATTTTTTTTTAAAAATTACCCCTCACTCGCTAATTTAGCAGAGGAATTTAATGGGTTAGTAAGTAAAAGGGTCAGTCGAAAGATTGGCCCTTTTCATTTTTAAGTATGAGTAAAACTGAAAAAATGTTTTTCTGCCAACACTGCGGTCATCAAAGCGTAAAGTGGTTGGGCCAATGCCCTGGATGTGGCACATGGAATAGTTATGTAGAAGAGATCGTTCACAAAGACAATGCAAAGGAGCATCAGGACTGGTCTGCTTACGGAGAAGAAAAAAGAAAAGGAAAGATCACCACGCTTGATCAGGTTAAAAGCAATCAGGAGCGACATATGGTAACGATCGATGCTGAATTGAATCGTGTACTTGGCGGCGGAATTGTGCATGGAAGTTTAATATTGGTTGCCGGAGAACCGGGTATTGGAAAGTCAACCTTGTTTTTACAAACAGGGCTTGGGTTGAAAAATGTTTCGGTACTCTATATCAGTGGTGAAGAAAGTGAGCAGCAGATTAAAATGAGAGCAGATCGTTTACAATTACAAAACCCGGATTTTTATTTATTGACAGAAATCAACACCAGTGTAATTTTTCAGGAGATAAAAAAATTGAAACCTGGATTGATCATAGTAGATTCGATTCAAACACTTCAAACACCTTTTTTAGATGCTTCTGCAGGATCTGTATCGCAGATCAGAGAATGTGCAGCAGAATTTCAACGATTTGCTAAAGCAACCAACACACCCGTATTTCTGATTGGCCACATTACTAAAGAAGGACAGATTGCAGGCCCCAAAGTATTGGAGCATATGGTAGACACGGTCCTGCAATTTGAAGGGGACAGACACTATGCCTATCGGATACTGCGTACACTCAAGAATCGTTTTGGGAGTGCTGCCGAATTAGGTGTTTATGAGATGAGCGAAACCGGCATGCGTGGTGTGCTTAATCCCAGTGAAATATTACTCACACAAAAAGAGGAAGCGCTTAGTGGAATTGCTATTGCTGCCACCCTCGAGGGAATGCGGCCACTATTGATCGAAGTACAAGCACTGGTTACACAATCCGTTTACGGTACACCACAGCGAACAGTGAGTGGATTTGATCTGCGGCGTTTACAATTATTATTGGCGGTTTTGGAAAAAAGAGGCGGTTTTCAATTTGGCAATAAAGATGTGTTCCTGAATATTGCGGGAGGGCTCAAGGTGGAAGATCCCTCTATTGATTTAGCCGTTTTATGTGCGCTACTTTCCTCTTATGAGGACATACCTCTCCCCTCCACCATTTGTTTTGCCGGTGAGGTTGGATTGAGTGGAGAAATAAGAGCGGTTAACCGAATTGAACAACGCATTGCTGAAGGTGCCAAACTGGGCTTTGAAAAAATTATTGTTTCCCGTTATAATTACAAAGAAAAAAAGGGTCGACCAGCTTCCAAACAAAGCGGTATTGAAGTAGTGGCGCTTGCCCGGGTCGAAGAACTCTATCGTTACTTATTCGAAAGATAATATAGCCGTGGGTCTATTAGCCAATTGGGCAGAGGCGGCCGTTTGCCTTTTTTTCCCGCATTATTGTGCGGGTTGTGGTGTAGATCGCCTGGACCAACAAACTGAAATTTGCTTACGTTGCTTACATCGATTACCCCAGACTCATTTTACAGGACAATCTGATAATCCGGTAGAAAAAATTTTTTGGGGACGAACGCCGGTGCAAGCAGCCACCAGTCTCTTTTTTTATTCGCAGGACTCCGTAGTGCAAGCCTTATTACATCAACTAAAATACCGGGGTAATCAGGCATTAGGAATTCAGTTGGGAAGTTTATTAGGCGCAGCACTTAAAAATAACAGTCGCTTTCAAGTGGAGGTTTTGGTTCCGGTTCCGCTTTATCCTACCAAAGAAAAAAGCAGAGGGTTCAATCAGGCCACGCTTATTTGTCAAGGTATTGCCGCCGTAACCGGACTACCGGTTTGTACAACAATGCTTCGAAGAAATGCCGAACGAAGCACGCAAACAAAAAAAGACCGTGCTGAACGATGGGAAAACATGCAAGATGTTTTTGAGGCAATGCCTGCCGACCAATCGAAGTATAAAAATATATTGCTGGTTGACGATGTAATTACTACCGGTGCCACATTGGAAGCCTGTGGCCAGGCTTTGCTGAAAGGCGGTGAGCGAAAGTTATGGATAGCCAGTGTTTGTTATAGTTGTCGTTAACCATTTTTGAAGTAAATTGCATTACTCAAATGCCTGCTCATGAAACTTATATTAGCTTTGATGGCTACCCTTTTTATGCTAAATACAGAAAATGCTATTTATCAATTTTCCGTACCCGGATTAGAGGGCAATACCATTGATTTTGCCAGCTTTAAAGGCAAAAAAATATTGATAGTGAATACGGCCTCTAAATGCGGCCTAACCCCGCAATATGAAGGGCTAGAACAACTTTATAAAACCTACCGGAAAAAACTAGTGATAGTAGGTTTCCCGGCCAATAATTTCATGGGACAGGAACCTGGCTCTAATGAAGAGATCAGTGCTTTTTGTAAACGCAATTACGGCGTTAGTTTCCCGATGGCTGCAAAGGTTTCTGTAAAAGGAAGTGATGTTCATCCATTATATAAATACCTCAAGGAGCAGGCTAAGGCTAAGAAATTGGACGATCCAGTAACCTGGAACTTTGGAAAATTTTTACTGGACGAAAATGGAGAACTCACTGCAACGTTTTCTCCCCGTACCTCCCCACTTAGTGAAGAGATTACTAGATGGCTACAATAAGTTGCAATAATTGAGGGGCGCTGTCCTTTGATTTAGAGAAGGGAAACCCTACATTCGCCATGCATGAGCTGGAATGCACTGATTGGTCAGGAGCCACTAAAAAAACAATTAACTGAGTTGGTGTTGCAAAACCGACTTAGTCATGCCCTTCTTTTTCTTGGAAAGGAAGGTGTAGGTGCATTGCCACTTGCTATTGCATTTGCACAATATTTGGTTTGCGAAAAAGCAGCGGTTGCTAACCTTTCTGCACCTTGTGGGGGATGTGCAGCTTGTAAAAAAGCCAGTGAGCTGGTGCATCCCGATATCCATTTTTCATATCCAACCGTTACAAAAAAACCTGGCGAAAAACCCATTGCCACTGATTTTATAAAAGAGTGGCGGGAGTTTATAACACAGTATCCCTACGGAAATCTCTTTGACTGGATTGAATTGATCAAAGAAAAAGATAACAGCCAGGGAAAAATTACAGCCGAAGAATGTAACGATATTCTGCGAAAACTAAGTTTAAAAAGTTTTGAGAGCCCCTGGAAAATTTTAATACTATGGCTGCCTGAATTGATGGGGAACGAAGGGAACAAACTGCTCAAATTGATTGAAGAACCCCCTCCGCAAACGCTCTTATTACTGGTGAGCGAAAATGAGAGTGGGATACTTTCTACCATCGTGAGTCGTTGTCAACTCATCAAAGTTCCCCCGTTGAAAACCACTGATATTGAAAAGGCGCTGATCCACAGCAATAAAACCGCCCCTGCAATTGCCGGCCAATTAGCAGCATTGGCAGATGGAAATTATCGAGAGGCCTTAATGCTCGTACAACATGCCGAAGAAGACTGGCAAGAACTGATTCGAAGTTGGTTGAACTCCATATTAAAGACAGGCCCGGTTGCACAAACTAAATGGGTGGAAGAAATTGCCAAACTGGGAAGGGAAAAACAAAAACAACTTTTACGATACTTCAATCATTTACTGGAGCAAGCCGTTCATTATAGAATTCAAGGAGAAAATTTACTGATCAGCGAAACAGAAAAGGATTTTGCAGCCAGATTAAATCGAATTGCAGGTTTTGAACAACAAGAAGCCATGATGCGTGAAGTTGATCAGGCCTATTATCATGTAGAGAGAAATGCAAACGCCAAGATTCTCTTTCATGCCTTGACAATCAAGCTCTACCACATCATTCAGGACAATACCGTACTTTTGTTAGCATGAGTTGTTCTGGATGCGGGACCGCAACTGGCGGAGAACCAAATGGATGTAAAAGTAACGGCGGATGTAGTTCAGGCGGATGTAACCGTATGAATGCACATGATTGGTTACGTAATCTCCCATTGTTAGGCACAGACAGCCAATGCCGGGTAGTTGAAGTAAGCTTTAGTCAGGGCACCCGCAAAGAGTTTTTCCGCAACCCCTCTTTACAGCAATTTGAAAAAGGAGGCCTGATAGCCGTGGAAGGCGTTGGAGGATTTGATCTAGGGGAAGTATCGCTCACGGGAGAGATTGTTCGTTTGCAATTGAAAAAAAAAGGTGTCAAGGAAGATAATCCCGAGATGAAAAAAGTATTACGATTAGCAACTGATCGGGATATTGAATTACTCAAACAAAATAAAGCGCGTGAACCTGAAGCGGTTATTCGCAGCCGGGCCATTGCTAAACAACTTCGACTGGATATGAAAATTAGCCAGGTAGAGATGCAGGCAGACGGACGTAAAGCTACTTTCTTCTATATCGCCGATGGGCGCGTAGATTTTCGTGAATTGATTAAAGTGTACGCATCGGAGTTCAAAGTAAAAGTAGAAATGCGGCAGATTGGCGCCAGACAAGAAGCTGGCAAAGTGGGTGGTATTGGAAGTTGTGGCCGCGAACTTTGTTGCAGTACCTGGTTAACTGAATTTAAATCCGTCAATACAGCGGCGGCTCGTTATCAAAATTTATCCATCAATCAAACTAAATTAAGTGGCCAGTGTGGCCGCCTTAAATGTTGTTTGAATTACGAACTAGATACCTATTTGGATGCGCTCCAGCATTTTCCTGATAACTGTGATGTATTACAGGTTGCAAAAGGAAATGCATTCTTGATAAAGAAAGATATTTTCAAAAATCTAATGTGGTATACGTTGCCCGATAGCAATAAACAATACCCTTTAACACTGGAGCGAGTAAGAAAAATAAAAGAACTCAACAAGCAGGGTGTTCGTCCGGAAGAATTGGAACCAATAGAAATCACTGCTTCCAAACCCAAAGAGGATGTCCCCGAATTTGTGGAATTAGTAGGACAGTTTAGTCTTAAAACGCTGGATCGAGCCGCACAACGTAAAAGACAACAGCAGCAACAACAACGGAATCCTCGCAACAACAATAATAATGGTGGAAATAAACCGGGTGGTCTGCAAGGCCCTTCAAATCGCGGACCGCAACGTCCTCCACAAAACCAACCCCGCGGCCCGCGTGGTAATACACCTCCAAGAAAGGAAGGGTAATTATTGCTTAGTCAGTCGTCAACACCAATTGCCCGATAAATCGCATCTTGGATGCGTCCTCTGATCTGCAGTTGGCCTAGCAAATTGTTAGCACGTGTGGGATTAACTCGGTTTGAAAGAAATACATATACCAGCTCTTGTTTGGGGTCAACCCATACACAGGTACCGGTAAAACCAGTATGCCCAAATGTGGCAGGTGAAGCTAAAAGAGAAGGATAGGGATCTTTTTTAAACTGGTTGTCTTTTTCTGGCTTATCAAACCCTAAACCACGTCTACTATTTTCCAATTGGTAATTGGTAAACAGTTGGATGGTGGATTCTTTTAAATACCGTCTGCCATTAAACTTTCCTCCTTGTAATAGCATTTGATAGAGCATGGCCAAATCATAGGCATTAGAAAACAATCCTGCATGCCCTGCTACACCGCCGAATAAAGAAGCTCCTTCGTCATGAACATCCCCACGCATAGTTTGTTTTCTAAACTGCGTTTCGGTTTCCGTAGGAACGATTGTTTGTACCGGAAAACGACGGCGAGGAGTGAATCCTGTAGTATACATTCCCAAAGGGCGATAAAAATTATCCTGTACGTATTGCTCAAGCGTTTTGCCGGTGAGTTGTTCTACAATCAAACCCAAAAAAATAAAATCATTATCACTATACACATATTTACCCTGTGGCCCGAGTGGGCTTGTTAAAATACGTGCAAGCAAGGTGTCCTTCCAATCGTCTCTACGGTATAAATTTTCTGCAACCCGTACCGTGAATCCTTTTTTAGAAACCGTAGTGTACAAACTTGTGTCGGGGTTTCCCATTGCGTCGATGGTCTCTTTGTAAAAAGGAATGAAGGGAACCAAACCGGCCTGATGCAATAAAATGTCTTTAATATTCAATGATTCTTTGTCTGATCCCATGACCCAGGGCAGGTAATCTTTAAGTTGCCCTGTTAGCTTCAGTTTTCCCTCTTCAACTAATTTCATTACGGCCACAGTAGTGGCTGAAATTTTTGTCACGGAGGCCAGATCAAAAATATACTCAGGTTGAATGGGCGTGGAATCAGTAACCGCTTGTTGTCCCACTGATTTTTGGTAGAGAATAGACCCTTGTTGCACGGCTAATACTACCGCTCCGGGATATGCTTTTTTTGCAAGTCCCTCCTCTAAAATGTAATCAACTTCCTTTAACCGCTTACTGAGTTGAACGGAAGAACGCTTTACGTCGGGTTGTTGTATCCCATGACTTAATGAAAAATCACAAACGTTAACTTGTAATCGACCACGAGCCGGAAAATCACCTTGTAGCCAGTCTGCTGCAATTTGATTGGTGATTGAATCATCTTGTTGTAATGCCACCAATGATTTGGCTGAACAGAAATTTTTTGCAGCTAAGACGTTTCCAAAAAGTAGGGTGAGCGTGCTATCTCCCTGCAATGCATTACCCAGATTAATAGCTGCCGTACTGATATTGAAATTATTCATTGGTTTGTTGGCGTAATTATGTAAACCAATCAATACTATGTCAAAACCTTTTGTTTTTACTTCAGTCAAGATAGCGTCGGCCTTTACAATAGAGTCGAGATAACTTAAATGATAGGAAGCCGCGTTCCAGTCTTGCTGTAATCTTTTCCCAAAAACAGTAAGTTCATTACCCCCCAGTTGAACATAGGCAACGCGTGGCTGCTCTTTCTTGAGTTGGGCGCGTAAAGTGGCAGGCATTTGTCTAAGCAGCGTAAGTCCTTTGCGAGCAGCTTCCTTTCGCAAAGAGGCGGATTTTTCATTGAGCTCTGCAATCAAATTTGTGGTACCTACAAATTGTGGCCGATTTAACCCCAATGCATATTTTGCATTCAGTACTTTTTTAACCTTGGCATCTACTTCCGCTTGTGTTAATCTTCCATCGGTGATAGCCTGTTGTATAGCCTGAATAGACTCTGAAACACTGGCTGGCAAACAAAGTATATCATTCCCAGCAATAATAGCTTCCACAGCAATAGTTCCACCCGGATAATGTTTTGCAATTCCTTTCATCTCCAACGCATCCGTAAAAGCGAGTCCCTGAAAATTCAATCGGTTACGCAATATGCCGGTAATGGCAGGTTTTGAAATAGAAGTTGGTCGATTGGTAGTGGTATCAATGGCAGGCACGGAAAGGTGCGCCACCATGGCACTACCAATTCCTGCTTCAAAAACTTTTTTAAATGGATACAACTCTACTGCATCCAGTTGGTCGATTGATTTGCTAATGATCGGTAAATCGTAGTGTGAATCAACGTCAACATCGCCATGCCCGGGAAAATGTTTTGCGCAAGCCATGATTCCCACATCCTGCATTCCCTTTGTAATGGCCACGGCAAACTTGGCTACTTTTTCTTTATCGGCACCAAATGATCGAAATCCAATTACCGGATTGTTTGGATTACTATTTACGTCTACTACGGGTGCATAGTTTACATGAATACCCAAACGCTTGCATTGTTCGCCCATGGCTATTCCAATGCGGTATAATAAAGAAGCGTCATTAACAGCCCCCAAGCTAAGTTGATAGGGTAACCGATCTACACTATCAAGTCGCATACCTACTCCCCATTCTCCATCGATAGTAATAAGCAAGGGGGTTTGGGCTATGGACTGATATTGATTGGTGAGTAAGGCATGCCTGACAGGTCCGCCCTGAAAAAAACAAAGTCCGCCCACATTATAATTTCTAATATCACTTTCCACTTTAGCAATGTGATCCGCTCCCAGGTTAGAATGCGCGCGAATCACCATGAGCTGTGCTATACGTTGCTTGGAAGTTAAACTGTTAAAAACACTGTCCACCCATTTTTGCCGGGTGTGTTCCTGAGTGTTTTGTGCGTTGGCATTTAAAGTGGTTGTTAGCACCAGCAGCAAGCAAGCCCGTCGTATAATTGCCCTCATTGGCTAAAAGTACTTCATTTGAAGCAAGTAATTTGTTGGCTGTATCGAGGGCAAAGCCGTATTTTTGAAGGCTCGAAAAGTGGCACTCCTTGATACAGATTTTACCCGACCATATTGCCAATCAGATTGCCGCAGGCGAAGTAATTCAACGTCCTGCCAGTGCGGTCAAGGAGTTGTTAGAGAACGCCGTGGATGCGGGTGCAACATCTATTGAGCTGATCATTCAGGATGCAGGCAAATCGTTGGTACAGGTAATAGACAACGGAAAGGGCATGTCGGTAGAGGATGCTCGTCTCTGTTTTGCCCGGCATGCTACTTCCAAAATCAGCAGCATTGAGGACCTGTTCCATATCCGAACCATGGGTTTTCGGGGAGAGGCATTGGCCAGTATCGCTGCTGTGGCACAAGTGGAGCTAAAAACAAAACTTGCTACCAACCCATCAGGCATATTTATTGAGGTTGAACACAGTGCTATTACGCGTGAGGAGCCCATTGGTATAGTCACCGGCACCAGCCTGGCCATGAAGAATTTGTTTTTCAATATTCCGGCCCGTAGAAATTTTTTGAAAAGCAATGCGGCAGAGATGCGTCATATTATAGAGGAGTTCACAAGGGTGGCCATGGCATTTCCGACTATTCAATTTTCGCTGCACGCCAATAATCAACAACTCTATCAATTGGAGGCGGGTAGTTTAAAACAGCGCATTGTCCAATTATTGGGAAGTAATTATGCTTCCAAACTGGTAGGAGTACAAGAAGAAACTGACTACTTGACCATCCGTGGTTTTGTAGGCAAACCGGATTTTGCACGCAAAACAAGGGGAGATCAGTACTTTTTTGTCAATAACCGGTTTATTAAAAGTTCGTATCTCCATCATGCAGTGATGAATGCTTTTCAGGCTTTATTACCTGCGGATCATTTTCCGCTTTATGTATTGTTTATAGACCTTGATCCACAGCAAGTAGACATCAATGTTCATCCAACCAAACAAGAGATTAAGTTTGAGGACGATAAAATTGTGTACGCCTTTGTGCAGGCCGCTATCCGACATGCCCTGGCACAATTTAGTATTACCCCTACCCTTGATTTTGAACTAGATGCTTCGATACAGCAACTGGACTCCATACAACAACCTTTTACCGAGCAAACCCGTTCGGCTATTCAGGAGGGTAACTTGTATCAGCATTTTAAGCAGAAAGATCAAGCCCATCGGATCGAGCCGGATTCCACGCAACCTGCTAAAAATTGGAAGCCATTTCAACCACTTACTGCAGATTATAGCTCCATGGGAAAAGAAAATTTCTTAACAGAATCTGAATTGGGTTTACGTTCAACTGTTCCTACTTCTTCAGCGCCAAATACTACAATTCAACTGTTACAATCTTATATTCTTTTTACTCAAGTCCACACTTGCACCCTGATCAATCAACAAGCGGCGCATGAAAGAATTCTCTATGAAAAATTTATTCAACAGCGTGCCGATAAAAAAACAACTACTCAGCCTTTGTTATTTCCCAATACCATTGCGCTGAGCATAACCGACGCCAGCTTGCTCGAAGAGTTGTTAGCAGATTTAACAACCTTAGGTTTTTTGATCAAAAAAATAAATACAACCGATTTTCTAATTCAAGGTGTTCCTGCCGGATTTGAAAATGGAAAAGAAGAGACTATTTTGGAAACGGTGCTGGAGGAATACAAACACTTTAATGCAGCGCTTGCACTACCCCTTCATGAAAAGCTATGTCGGAGTTTGGCAAAACAACAAGCCATCAAAGCAGGAACGCCCTTGAGCGAGCGTGAGATGAACCGATTAATTACTGATCTATTTGCCTGTAAGGAGTCGCATTTGTCTCCATTTGGTGTACCTGTTTTTCGGACCTTGCAAAAAGAAGAAATAGAACAGCTGTTGCTGAACCGTTGATCAATAAGCAGCCCTGACATGGGTGAAGAATTTTTCAATTTGCCTTCTGATTTCAGCGGTACTGGAACGATGATTATTCACCAACGTTGAAAATAAAAGCAATTTTCCCTTCTTTGTATACAGATAACCGCTCAAGGCAACCACTCCGCTGAGCGTACCGGTTTTTGCATAGATAAATCCACTATCCTGTTTGTAATATTTCGTTAACGAACCCTCGCCCCCCGAAGGAAAAATTACTTTGATCCGATCCATTCCAAATTGATCCTTCATTTTTTCAAGGATACGCACAAAGTCCTGAGGCGAAAACAGATTATACCGACTCAGTCCGGATCCATCGACCCAACGAGGTTGTTGTGGAAGATCGGCAAAATCATTTTTTAGCAAGGTGTCGATTAATTGCTCATCACTCATCCGATTCAATAATCGTTGGCTGACCATCAGCAGAGATTGCTCTGCAAAAAAATTATCACTGCGATGCATGATGAGTTTGAGCAAAGAATCAGTAGGAATAGAATAAATTAACTTCCCCGCTGGTTGTCCATTGGATAATTGAACGGAAGCGGCAATTCCAACTCGCTGCAAAGTGTCTTGTAAAAATTGAAAAGTTGTAACACCATCCTTGGTTTTGAAAGGTAGGATAGCCCCACGAAAAGTTCCTGCAGCCGGTATAATACTGAATTGATTTTGATCGGGTGAGCGAGTTATTTGGAACTGATCGCCTTTTCCTAACTGCTGCATCATCGACTCATTCATAAAGGGCGGGCGCAATGCCAATGATGGAATCGAATGAAGCTGGTTATTTTTTCGCTGAAAACTAATCACATTGCCATAAATAGGAAAGGCACTTCGCTCGGCCAAATAAGCTTCCTGGTAATCGTCCCAGGACCACCCGCTTCCATAGGGTGTAAATGTATTTTGCGTGGAATAATCAATTACCACTGGGCCGTCTGCCAAACGCATTTTATCCCAGAGTGGTTGGTGGTCAAATTCAGCTAATAAAAAAGTGGGATCCCCCAACGGAGTAATATAGCAAGCTCCTGCACTATCCCAAACATAGGCGCTTGGTAAACTATCTCCCAGATACTTCATAGCTGCATAACAAGTGGGGATCTTGATATTACTTGCCGGAACAAAATATTTATCGCCCTGGTAATTGAGCCAATATTTTTTGGTGGATGGATCGTAGATGCTAATTCCAACGTGAGCCGTTTGAAATGAGGTCTGTTTAATGATTTCTTTGTTCGCCTTGCGTTGTAAAGCTTGCGGAATACTGCATCCTGCCAGACTCCCACTGATAAGGAATATTACAAATGGTAAGCTGTATTTATTCATGGGACTATTATCCTCTTTCCTGCGCGCGTAACCAGCGTTCCGGAATTTCGTTACTGCTTGCCAACAGATAATCTTTATAACTGCAGGCAATAAATTTTTTATCTGGCAATTGCATCCACCAACGTCCGGTTTTTTTGCTTTGCAAGAACACCGTTTCCACCTCGGCAAAAGCCATATAGTACTCATTGAAAGAATCCTTTTCTGTGAGTGAGGCTTCTCTTTTACCTCGGCTTCTTCCGTCTAATAAATACCAGAGCTGTTGTGCAATTTGTTTAGCGGTAAGTTCCTGTCGATCTAACCGCGGATCATATCCATACACACCTACTGAGTTTACGGCAGGACTCATGCCTGCATAGCGGAATAAGGCACAGGCTTCTTCGCCCGTTAACCCATTGGGAGAAATGGTACTGGCCGGAGAATGGGCATTGCTCAATGCACTAATATCAAAACTAAAGAGATGACTATTGCGGATCACGGGTTCCATTTCGTCCAAGGATTCTTTTACATTACCTACCCGATAACAGTCAAAACGTAATTTGTCAAGGGTTTCCAACACAGTGGGATGAACATAGTAACTCTGAAAAGCAATATGATTATAGTGCTTTAGATAATTAGGCATACCCGTGAGCATTTCCATCAGAAAATGCTCAACTGGTAAAATTGCATCGGGTTGCAGGTCAATTAATGCATCAACACAAGTGGCCTCTATCAGCTGGCGGGTACTGGCATAGGCCTGATATTGTGCCAGGGTAAGATCGTGCGAACCGCCAAGTATTATTACTGTTTTCCCTTCTGTGATGAGCGCTTGTACTACGGTTCGAAGGGCTGCATAGGTATCGGTGATACTGGCTCCCATCCGAACATTGCCCAGATCTGCAAGTTTTAAATCTGCATGCCAATAGTACAATGCATAAAACTGACCACGAATAACGTCAGGGGCATCCGTTTGTTGTTGTTCAATACCGGCACCACGGTGTTCCGGACATCCCACCAGTACAAATGAAACGTCTTCCAATTCGGGCATAAATTCCTCATAGGTGGCAACCGAATACCCTACCTGGCCTTCTTTATATCCTGCATCCTGCGAAAGAAAGGCTTTATTAACCGGCGATAAAAAATCGGCAATCCCAAGCTGATCGGACATACACGCAAGATACTTAATTGCAGGTTTGGACTTACTTTTGTCAGATGAAGAATCTCCGGGATCAAATCAAAAATCTTCGTCAGGAAATCAGCGCATTTCAAACACAAGACCTTACACAGGTAGAGGAATTTCGTATTAAGTACCTGGGCACAAAGGGGCTGCTTAAAAATTTAATGGGCCAATTGAAAGAGGTTGCTCCCGAGCAAAAGAAAGAAGCCGGCCTGCTTTTGAATGAATTTAAACAGTTTACCGAAGCTCATTATGAATCACTTCGCACGGCGGCCACTCCCGCTGCATCATCAAAAGATTCACCAGCTGATTTATCCTTACCTGGGGATGTTTTTCCGGTAGGATCCCGTCATCCGGTAACCTTAATGCGTAATCAGATTGTATCCATTTTTCAACGACTGGGATTTGCGGTGGCTGAAGGACCTGAAATTGAAGACGACTGGCACAATTTTGGCGCCTTGAACTTACCGGCGCATCATCCTGCAAGAGATATGCAGGACACTTTCTATATCCAACAAAATCCCGACTGGGTATTACGTACGCATACCAGTAGTGTTCAAATTCGGGAAATGGAAAAAGGAAAACTTCCGATCCGTATGCTAATGCCTGGTCGTGTTTATCGAAATGAGACCATTAGTGCACGTAGTCACTGCTTTTTTCATCAAATCGAAGGACTCTATATCGATAAGGACGTTTCATTCGCAGACCTGAAACAAACCCTTTATTTTTTTGTACAAGAGATGTATGGCCCACAAGCAAAAGTTCGTTTTAGACCTTCTTATTTTCCTTTCACTGAACCCAGTGCTGAAATGGATGTAAGTTGTTTTATCTGTGATCGCAAAGGTTGTCATGTTTGTAAAAAAACAGGTTGGGTCGAAATTCTGGGCTGTGGCATGGTTCATCCTAATGTTTTAACTAATTGTGGTATTGACCCGGAACAATACAGCGGATTTGCTTTTGGCATGGGTGTGGAACGTCCGGCCATGTTGAAATACGGAGTAAATGATCTAAGACTCTTCAGTGAAAATGACGTTCGCTTCTTAAAACAGTTTACAGCCGCTACCTGATAAATCTGTGCGTATGGATATCCAAACAATTGGGGTTTGTGGTGCCGGTACCATGGGAAGGGGCATTGCGCTTACTATGGCGCGTGCTGGCTTTGCCACCTTTCTTTTTGATTTAAATCCACAGGCGCTGGCACAGGCGCAACTGGAGCATGAAAAAGAGTTGGCAAAAGGAAAGATTTCGGAGGCGGAGAAATCAAAAACAAGGGCACTGATCCGCTATACTCCTGAACTGGAGGAATGTTTGGCTGAATTATTTATAGAAGCCATTGTAGAAAAGCCTGCAGCTAAGGTGGCTCTCTTTAATCAATTGGCAGAACTGAATCATGGTGATTGCATTTTTGCAAGTAACACTTCTTCCTTGTCCATTACAGAAATGGCCAAACAAATTTTACACCCTGAACGGGTAATTGGTTTACATTTTTTTAATCCGGCTACCTTAATGAAATTGGTGGAGGTGGTGCAAACTTCATTTACCAAACCTGAAATTATTGATACAGCCGTTGCACTCATCAAACAAATTGGAAAAACGGCCGTAGTTTGTGCTGACGCACCTGGTTTTATTGTAAATCGCGTTGCCCGTCCTTACTATATAGAATCCCTGCGATTAGCCGAAAACAATGCGGGTAGTTTTGAACAAATTGACCGTTTGTTGGCATCAGCAGGTTTTAGAATGGGGCCCTTCCGATTGATGGACCTGATAGGAAACGATATCAATTATGCCGTAAGTTGTTCCGTATATGAACAATTAGGAAAACCGGAGCGGCTGGAACCTTCCTGGATTCAACATCAATTAGTGCAACAGGGTAAGTGGGGTAAAAAATCCGGGGAAGGCTATTACGCTTATCACGCATGATAAATAAAATTCTGCTTACCGGTGGAACTGGCTTTCTGGGTTCCTATATTTTAGCGGCTCTTGTTCAACAGGGCTATACCGTGTATGCTTTGCGACGTGATTCAACCATTCCGCATTGGATAGATCCTGCCGTAATGGGTAAGGTGCAATGGATAAATGGAGATGTGCTGGATATTGTAGGACTGGAGGAAGCCATGGAAAATATAGATGCCGTAATTCATGCAGCAGCCATAATATCATTTACTGCAAGCGAAAGAAAAGCCCTCTATCAGATCAATGTGGAGGGTACCGCCAATATTGTTAATGCCTGTTTGGAGAAAAAGGTAAATCGCCTGGTGCATATTAGTTCAGTGGCAGCGCTGGGAAGAAAGGTAGGCGGAGGTCATGTAGATGAAACAGCAAAATGGGAAGAAAATCCGCTGCAAACGCATTATGCGCGTAGCAAATATAAAGCTGAGCTGCACGTATGGCGGGGGCATTGCGAAGGTCTCGATACTGTTATTCTCAACCCCAGCACTATTCTGGGCTTTGGAGATTGGACTAAGAGCAGCTGCGCTATATTTAAACAAATGCATGATGGATTCAAGTGGTATACCCCCGGTCTCAATGGGTTTGTAGATGTTCAGGATGTGGCAAAGGCAACATTATTATTATTGGAAGAGGGGAAAAATGGAGAACGCTATGTGGTGAACGGAGATACTTGGCCTTTTCAAAAATTACAAGCACAAATTGCAAACGGCTTCAATAAACCGGTTCCCCGATTAAAAGCCAATGCGTTTATATTAGGGCTGGCCTGGCGGATAGAGGCCATTCGTTCCATGATCACAGGCAAAAAGCCGCTGCTGACAAGGGAAAGTGCACAAGTAGCTCAAAGCAAAACAGCGTTTGATAAGCGAAAATTACTTTCCACTTTTCCTTCTTTTCAATATACTCCGCTAACTAAAACCATTGAGCAGGCCTGTGCGCGTTATAGTCAGCACTACGCTTGAGTGCTTTTGATTTTTTTCCAGATCTCAGGAATACGTTTGATCCAAATTAGTTCTCTTTTTTTTCTCATGGCAGTATCAGCAGGCGTACCAAAGTAAATTTTATTTCCAATAAGGTTACCGGGCACTCCGCTTTGCGCTAACACTGTGGCACCTTTCCCAATTTGGAGGGTTTTGTTTACGCCTACCTGGCCCCATAGCGTTACTTCATCTTCAATGGTAACAGCCCCCGCTATAGCTACCTGTGCGGCCAATAAACAATTGCGGCCAATAACGGTATCGTGCCCAACATGAACCTGATTATCCAGCTTAGTTCCTGTTCCAATGATGGTATCGGATGTTACGCCCCGGTCAATGGTACAGCCGGCTCCTATTTCCACCTCACCATGAATCAACACCCGTCCGCAGCTATTCATTTTTTTATACTGTACCGGACGGTTTGTTTTTCTATTGTAGTAAAATGCATCACTACCAATTACCGTACCGGCTTGAATCACTACATTGTTACCGATAATACAATGATCCAAAATGGTAACGTTGGGGTGGATAATACAATTAGTACCAATCCGTACATGGTTGCCAATATATACTCCTGGCAGTACTTGTGTGTCCTTCCCAATTACAGCTGTTGTACTGATAGGTTGCAGTGATGGTTTAAAGGGGCGGTATGCTTCTACAATACGCAGATAGGCCTCAAAAGGGTTCTCTACAACCAACAGCGCTTTTCCTGCAGGCACTTCCACTTTCTGGTTTATGATGATAAAACTCGCTGCAGACTGAATACACGTGTTATAGTATTTGGGATGATCGACAAAAACTAAATCGCCTGCTTGCACGCGATGAATTTCATTGATACCATTTGCTGCAAACCCATTATCTCCTATGAGTGTTGCATCAATTAACGGTGCAATTGTGGTAAGCGGAATGGGATTTTCAAATTGCATATGATTTGATTTTTGCAAAGGTAGTAACGATAGCAATGCAGCCTTTCAATTACGCTTATCCACATGAATTTTTAAAATGTTGATAAAATAGATCCTAAAAAAATTTTTTAATAAACAAATAAGTGCTTAATATTGTGAAGGGAAATTCGTTTCCCAGTACTTACTAACCCATCCATATAGATCCCTCCGATTACGGAGGGATTTTTTATTTACCAATTCTGATACCTTTACACAAAGCAATGCTATGCTTAACTCCATGACCGGCTTTGGCAGAGCCGCTGTTTCCGTAGGCGATAAGCTGTTTTCCATTGATCTCAAAGCTCTCAATGGCAAACAGTTTGAGCTACAATTAAAAATGCCAGCCTTACTCAAACCATATGAGTTTGAAATTCGAAAATGCTTAGCAGAAAATTTAGGACGGGGCAGCATTGACTGTCAAATCAGTTTAAAAGAAGCAGGCCCCACTGTTCCTGTATCGATCAATACGCAGGTGGCTCGTTCCTACTACCAACCGTTAGCACAATTGGCCGCTGAACTTGGCTTGGACACCAGCCAATTGTTACCCTCTCTGTTAAAATTACCGGATGTGATTATTTCCGGAAGCGATGGGCTGACAGAAGCAGAGTGGGTGCTATTTAAACAAGGTTTACAAGGGGCTATTACTGCCATAAATAAACATCGTAAAGAGGAAGGAAAAGCATTGGAAGCAGATTTGCTGGAGCGAATTAATCAAATAGAGAAGCGACAAACAGCAATTGCTGCATTAGATCCGGTGCGTCGTGAAAAACTTCGTGCTTCGATGAATAAGTCCATGAAAGAGCAGCTCAAGGACGAAGCCATTGACCGGAACAGAATGGAGCAGGAGCTGATCTATTATATCGAAAAGATGGATATCACTGAGGAGTTGGTTCGCCTTAGCAACCATTGCAGTTATTTTCGAGAGCAGGTTGCAACTGCCGAAGAGGGAAAGGGGAAAAAACTCTCCTTTATTCTACAAGAAATAGGTCGCGAAATCAATACAACAGGCTCCAAGGCCTATGATGCCGGCATCCAGCGATTAGTGGTAGAAATGAAGGACGAACTGGAAAAGGCAAAAGAACAGGCGCTTAACATACTTTAGCAGCAGAATCCCTGTTTTTTCGGCTTAATTTTGTTGCATGTGTAAATCGCGTTTTCCCTTTACACTGGGCTACCTATTCCTGCTCAGTACAAGCAACTTTTCTTGTACCCCCATCAATTTATATGAGCAAACTTTTGCTATTCCTGCCCACCGATGGAATAGTAGTTTTATTCCCCAGTTTGCTTTTGTAATTACTGACACGACCGCCCGTTATGACCTTTCAATCACAATCCGGCATCGAGACCTGTATCACTATAACAATATTTGGTTGGAAATAAGCTTGCAAAGTCCAGACGGAAATCAATACAGATTCAAGACGGAAAAACAACTGGGCACCAATCAGGCAGGATGGCTGGGCACCGGTATGGACGATATCTACGAACACCGCATTCCCTTGCTCAATGAATTAATAGAAAACCAGGTGTCCTTTCGAAAAAAAGGAAAATATATCGTGTCCATCAAACAAATTATGCGCGAAGACCCTTTGGAGCAAGTGCTGAATATTGGTCTTCGAATTGAAAAAAGACGTTGATGGCAGCAGATACTCGCAAACTAAAACTCAGAAGAACCACCATCGTGTACTGGTCCTTACTGGCCTATATTCTTGCCGCACTACTTTGGTGGTTGATTTCACTTGAAAACCAAAATCAACAAATCCGTGCCGAGCAACTTCAACTTTTGGAGTTGCAGACGCCGCAGTTAGACCTGGCTGAAAAAGAAAAAAGAGTAGTAGCTATTGAATCCCTGACCAGCAGAAACAGTACAAAATACTATGGCGAAGGAATCACTTTTTTTATAGTGATACTGATTGGTGCGATAGGCGTATTTAGGGCTGTTCGCAGACAGCTCCGGGCACAGCAACAACAGCAGCAATTTATGATGGCGGTTTCCCACGAGTTAAAAACGCCTATAGCCGTAACCCGGTTGAATCTGGAAACCATGCAACGCTATAAGCTGGAACCAGAAAAACAAGAGAAACTTATCCGCATTGCGTTAGAGGAAACCAGTCGATTGAATTTTTTGACTAATAATATCCTGGTTTCCGCACAGTTGGAAAATAATGGTTTTGCCAGCGAAAAGGAAGAACTGGATTTTTCGTTGTTGGTAACAGACTGTATCAAAGATATGGGCAATCGATTCCCGGGTCGGGTGATTGAATCCACTATTGAACAGGAAATAGATTTACAGGGAGATGCATTGCTGCTTCAAATGCTAATGAATAACCTTTTGGAAAACGCTATAAACTATTCACCAGCGCAATCCGTCATTACGGTTCAGCTTAACAAAACAGGAAATGAAGTGTTATTGGAAGTGGCTGACCAAGGAGAAGGCATAGCGGATACAGAAAAGAAAAAAATCTTTGAACGATTTTATCGAATCGGCAACGAAGCTACTCGTACTACCAAGGGTACGGGCCTCGGATTATATTTATGCGAACGTATTGCTCACCACCACAAGGCCACCCTGGGAGTCAGGGATAATGCTCCAAAAGGCAGTGTATTCCACATTAACTTTGCTCCATGTACCAGCCGGAAAAAGGATCCATCCTTTTAGTGGAGGATGAAGAAAACTTACATGAAGCACTCAAATTAAATCTCGAGTTGGAAGGTTATGGCGTTAGTTCGGCCTACGATGGTGCCGCTGCCTTAAAAGCAATCGCTAACGAATATTTTGACCTACTTATTCTAGATGTAATGCTTCCTGAGATGAATGGACTGGATGTTGCAGAATCAATCCGTATCAGCAATAATGAAATCCCCATCATCATCCTAAGTGCAAAAAATACCAGCGCGGACCGGGTCTGTGGATTAAAAAAAGGGGCTGATGATTACCTGACCAAACCCTTTAATCTTGAAGAACTTCTATTGCGCGTTCACAAGCTCATTGATAAAAACAAAAGGCTACAGGACAGAAACTCGATAGACTTACAATATCAATTTGGGCCCAACACCATTGACTTCAAAGCGCAGGAAGCCATTGGGGTAGCTGGAACACGTATTCAGCTTTCCAAGAAGGAAACCATGTTATTGAAACTACTCATCGAGAATAAGAACGAGGTAGTGCCTCGGGAAAAAATTTTGCAAACAGTTTGGGGATATCAGGTATACCCCACCACCCGCACCATTGATAATTTTATCCTGAATTTTAGAAAGTATTTTGAAACAGATAGTCGTAATCCCCGCTACTTTCATGCTGTCCGTAGTGTAGGATATAAGTACGCGGAGTAATAGGTTATAGATCTCCTAACCGAGGGCGCAACACAATTTGCTCTACGCAGGCCTGAGGCGACAATTGAGCAGCTTGTAGCACCATTTTAGCTACATCGTCAGCTTCCAAGATTCGCCCTGATGAATTATCAAAATCACCCCAGGAATCCGTCAGTACCGCTCCTGGATACACTCCGGTTACTTTAACTCCGGTAGGTTTTAACTCTTCCCGAAGGTTTTGAGTAAACCCATGCAACGCGTGCTTGCTGATGCAATAAGAACCCCCGTTAGGATAGGCCTGTAGCGAAGCAATGGAACAGATATTAAAAATATGCCCTGTGCCTCGTTGGATCATGGTGGGAAGTAAGACACGAGTCAGATGATAAGCGCTACCTAAATTTACTTGTAAATGTTTCTCCAGTTGACCCGCCGGTTCATCTTTGAGTGACCCGGGCTGATATAATCCTGCATTATTGATTAAAATATCAGGAGTGGAAAAAGAGAGACACCATTGACCCAACTCCATGGCTTGCTCCGCAATGGACAGATCTACTGCTTTTTTATGAATCTTGCTATTAGGGAATTGTTCGCGCAACTGCTTAACCGTAACCGCTAGTCCTTCCGCATGTCTGGCTGATAACAATAACTCATACCCTGCTGCGGCAAATTGAATAGCCAATGCCTTTCCAATTCCACGAGATGCTCCTGTAATAACTACTGTTAATGCCATACCCATTGTTTATCCTTATTTTGCAAAGGTATCAACCCCTGTTTAAATCAATTCAAGTGTCTTCCGCAATTACCTACAAACATATATTCTTTGATCTGGATCATACCCTTTGGGATTTTGAAGCCAATGCAAAAGCAACCTTGCAACACCTTTATTCAGCATTGGACTTAGCCACCCGTGGGGTGGATGACTTTGAACGGTTCTATAGGAATTATCTGCTACATAATGAGAAATTATGGGGACGCTATCGAAATGGTATTATACCTCAAGAAGAACTACGTATCAAGCGGATGCGTCTTAGCCTATTGGATTTTAAAATAGCAGATGAGGCCTTAGCGGAGGCATTGAGTACAGAATTTCTGTCCCTGCTTCCCAGTAGGACTTTGCTTTTCCCTCACGCTATTGAAATACTGGATTACTTACGGAACAAAGGGTATTCGCTGCACTTAATTACCAATGGTTTTGAAAAAACACAACATAGTAAACTGAAATATTCGGGCCTCACTCCTTATTTTAAAGCTGTGGTCACTTCTGAGGCATCTGGCAGTTTGAAGCCAAGGCCTGAAATTTTTACTTATGCGTTTGAAAAAGCAGGTGCGGTGGCAGCTGAGAGTGTGATGATCGGAGATACCTTGGAAGTAGATATTCTGGGTGCGCGTAATGCGGGCATTCATCAGATCCACGTGAATCATATTACGCAAGAGATAGAGTCGCTTTCCGATGGAAGCTTTCCCACCCACACCGTATTTTCTTTGCTTGAACTAAAAAAAATCCTCTGATCAGAGCGTGGCCAATACCGTAACACCACCTTGAGGCTTATCGCCCAATTTGATTAGAATTTTTGCATCAAGGGGCAATAATAAATCTACCCTTGATCCAAATTTGATAAACCCCATTTCCTCGGTTTGTTGTACCGCTTGGCCCGGTTTTAAATAATTGACTATGCGTTTAGCCAACGCGCCGGCAATTTGTTTTACCAGAATTTCTTTGCCCTGCGATTTATATACTACGCTGTGTCTTTCGTTTTCTGTAGAAGATTTTGGATGCCAGGCTACCAGATGCTTACCGGGATGATATTGACTATACATCACTTGGCCACTTACCGGATTACGATTCACATGTACATTTAATGGACCCATGAAAATAGATACCTGAATACGACGATCACTAAAGTATTCGTCCGCTTGTACTTCCTCGATCACCACTACTTGCCCGTCCGCAGGTGCAATTACAGCGCCTTCTTGCAGGGTATGCGTACGGGATGGTACGCGAAAAAAAGAAAGGATAAAAAGCCAAAAGCATATGGTAATAAATAAAGTTAGACCCATCACTAGGGTAGAAGCACTGGCATAACAGACGCCGGCATTAATGAGCACTACTGCCGTTGTTACCAATAAAATAGTGGGAGTACCTTCGCGATGTAAAGTCATTGCATGCGCATTTATTGGACGCAAATATAGGTATTGCCATTTCTAAGAAAGAAACATTCGAATATAAAGCCAAACAGCAGGTGTGGTAATCAATATTGAATCAAACCGGTCCAAAAATCCTCCATGCCCAGGCAAGATGGAACCACTATCTTTTATGCCCGCCATTCGTTTAAGCTTAGACTCAAGTAAATCTCCCAAGGTTCCGGCAATAGCCGCTAACAGGGCAATCAGGTACCAATGATAGGAATCAATTGGAGTCAATTGCCCCTGCATCAGCAAATCTCCCAATAAAAAATCCGCAATACTCCCACCTACCAATAGTGTAAGTAGTATACCCCCTATTGTACCCTCCCATGTTTTTTTTGGAGAAATAGACGAAAGCGGTGTTTTACCAATGGAAGTACCCACTAAGTAAGCCATGGTATCATTGATCCACATAAACACAAAAACAACTAAGGGCCACTGAGCCCAGGCAGGAGCAGTAAGTCCTGTGCTTGCATGGTAAAACGTAGAATAATACAGATCCAAAAATAACACCCAACTCAGCGTGATATAAACAAGCCCCAAGAGAATATACAGAAGAGCATGCCTGAATCCTTGAATAATTTTTTGATACTCTATCCAGCAGCCTGCATGAATTACTACCATCAACATCCAAAAACTGATATCATTCCACAAAAGCGCCGTTAGCATCACCACCACAAAGAAAAAAGAAGTGGTGACTCTGGTGGAAAATACCGAACGGTTAAATGGCATTGGGCCTGTTGTTATTCCTTTGTTGTTGTTTCCTCCGTTTCGATCTGTTCATCGGATACAGGATTACCATGATTGATCATCCAATGCAAATTCATGGTTACCATCAGCGCACTGATCAATCCTGCATAAAGTAGTGCGTCCTGTGCAACCACAGGTTCTTCATTTAACATAGTTGGATTAAAATAGACCAACGTGATAAGCGTAGTATCATATACAAAATGGGCCAGTATGGCTACCCATAAACTACCGCTATACCAATAGATGGCTCCTAACAATATTCCCAATGCAAACCGTGGAAAGAAACCATAAAATTGCATATGCAATGTCGCAAATAAGAAAGCCGAAAAAATTATGGCAGGCCAGGCCTGACCAAACTGTCGAACAAAAATGCGTTGAACTACTCCGCGAAATAACAACTCCTCTCCCACGGCGGCTAATCCTGCCACAAAAAATAAATTCAAAAAAAGATCTTTCACTGAATGTCGAGACAGTAAAGCTTTCACTGTTTCATTGACTTCATTCTCCTTGGAACGAATCCAGTTAGTGAATTCAGCAGGAAATTCAATAGCCCGATTGACCTCACCCAACCATTGCACCATGGGTAGTGCAATTAATATAGCAACCGTTCCCACAAACCAAAAACCCGGATAATTTGGTTTTTGTAATCCCAGGTATTTTACAGTTGATTGTGATGTAAAATATTTTCCCGCAAACCAACTGGGTATTAAAAAAAGTCCAATAAACTGAACCGCCTGCATTCCTCGAATAAAAAAAGGAAGCCAGGGATGTTTAGGATCAATGGTATCCAATGCCGCTACTTGTTCCAGCGTAATACCCGTCATTATTGTCAACGCATAAGTGCCCATCATTCCAATCACAAAAAAACTAAGGAGTGAGATACTGAGTAATAAAAAAAGTTGTTGACCTGCTGTTTTATACTGAAAAAGTCCCTTCATGAATCCGTGGCTGTTTAGGTTGTAAATTTGTGCGTTCTTATTGAACTGCGTAATGATCAAAAATAAGTAAAACCAATCGATGGTCAGAATTGGCACCATTTCTTTACCTGACTTCCCGCTTTTGCTGGCCCCCATGGAGGATGTAAGTGATCCGCCTTTTCGTGCCGTATGCAAGGATAATGGAGCCGATCTGATGTATACGGAGTTTATTTCCTCTGAGGGATTGATTCGAGATGCCATTAAAAGCAGGAAAAAGTTGGACATTTTTGATTACGAACGTCCCATTGGTATACAAATTTTTGGAGGGGATGAAGAAAGCTTGGCGCTTGCAGCCAAAATCGTAGAAGTTACTCAACCCGATTTGCTGGATATTAATTTTGGTTGCCCGGTAAAAAAAGTGGCCATGAAAGGAGCCGGCGCCGGTGTGCTGCGGGATATTGACCTGATGGTGCGATTAACAGCCGCTGTTGTAAAATCTACTTCATTGCCCGTTACAGTCAAAACACGTTTAGGTTGGGATCAGGATAATAAAAACATAGAAGAAGTAGCGGAACGCTTGCAAGATGTCGGCATACAAGCACTGGCCATACATGGACGAACAAGAATGCAACTCTATAAAGGAGAAGCGGATTGGACACTTATTGGGAAAGTAAAGAATAACCCTCGTATCAAAATACCCATTTTTGGAAATGGAGATATCGATTCGCCTGAAAAAGCACTGGTTTATAAAAATCGATACGGTGTAGACGGAATTATGATTGGCAGAGCCGCCATTGGATACCCGTGGATCTTCCGTGAGATCAATCATTTTTTAAAAACCGGTCAACACATAGATCCACCCAGTGTGGAAGAAAGAGTAGCAGTGTGCCGTAAACACCTGCGTTTTTCCATTGATTGGAAAAATCCAGTGGTTGGCGTCAATGAAATGAGAAGACATTACGCAAATTATCTCAAAGGACTCCCTAACATCAAAGAGTTTCGCAACCAACTGGTTACTTTAAAAACCGAAGTAGAGATCAATGCGGTTCTGGACCAGGTGGCCAGTACTGATGCTGGTTATCAATTTGAAAAAACTCCGATTGAATTAATCAACTACCACCAACATTGCCCTGTTAATTAAGGAGCAATGGCTTTGATCAATCGAGGGTCAAGCGGAGATACAGAAGGGCCAATGTAATGCGTAAGCCTTCCCTCCTCATCAATTAAATACTTAGAGAAATTCCAAACAGGTTCCTGTTTGTTCCATCCATTTTTTGAGGAATCTGTAAGCCATTGATAAACGGAATGCTGACTAATCCCTTTTTTTACATCCGCCTTTTGAAATAAAGGAAAGGTAACCCCATAATTTACCTGACAAAAGGAAGCAATTTCCTGTTCACTGCCCTTTTCCTGTTCCTTGAATTGATTGCAAGGAAATCCTAAAATAACCAAACGATCAGCATACTGCTTATGCAAACTTTGCAACTCGGCATACTGCGACGTATACCCACAATCGCTGGCCGTATTTACGATCAATATTTTTTTTCCTTTTAACCCGGACCAATCAAAAGCTTCTCCCTGTAAACGCACTGCAGCAAGTGAATAAAAAGATGTTGGAGCCGGAGTGGCTACCCGTACAACAAACTGGGTGTTTTTATTGCCTGCCTGGGTAAGCCAAAGTAAAGCAGGATAAATTGTTTTTAATACTTGTTGTCGAAAAGTCATTGTACGATTGCTGCGGTTTTGCCAGAAAAAATAAAAAACACCTGCCAGAAGCACAACCCCTAATGCTGTTTTAAAAGGAAATCGATTTTTCATCCAATTAACTTTTTAAATATCCACAGTTTTCCGCGAAAGGGCGGATACTTGACAGAAGGATCTGTCCAGGTGGGTGTTTTCAAAATACTCTTCCGATGACTGAATGTATCAAAAGAATATCTACCATGATAGGCGCCCACTCCACTGGTTCCGCGACCACCAAATGGAAGACGATGATTCAATAAATGAAACACCGAATTATTAACACAGGCCCCGCCTGCAGGGATACGTTGTAACCATTGTTTTTCTTTTTCTCGGCTTTCCGTATATACATAAAAAGCAAGCGGGTTAGGCTTACGTGTTATGATGGAGCAAGCTTCCTCGAAAGAGGTAAACGAAAGTATCGGAAGCAAGGGCCCAAAAATTTCTTCCTGCATCAATGGAGAATCCATTTTTACATCCGTCAACAAAGTAGGAGCAATAAATAGTGTATTCCGATCATACGTTCCTCCAGCCAATATGGTTCCCATGGAAAGATAATTGACCAGCCGATCAAATTGTCGGGTATTGATAATTCGTCCATAATGATCGCACTGCGATGGATCAGCTGAGAAAAATTGTTCCATCACCTTTTGCAACACGGCAATAAATCGATCCCGCACCGACGCATGTATTAAAATATAATCAGGCGCCACACACATTTGCCCGGCATTATTCCATTTGGCTAACGCAATTCGTTTAGCCGCTACTACAATGGAGGCATCATCCTCCACTACACAGGGACATTTTCCACCAAGTTCCAATGTAACGGGTGTTAATTTATCTGCCGCCATTCGGTAAATAATTCGCCCTACTGCTGTGCTACCGGTATAAAACACATGATCAAAACGGAATGAGTCCATCAACGATGGAACCACAGTAGCTCCGTCTCCTTCCATCAAATAAACATAAGTGGGTTCAAAAACTGATGCAATAATTGTTTTCATGATGGCAGTTGTTGCAGGCGCAAATTCGCTGGGCTTCAGTACCACGCAGTTTCCGGCTGCAATAGCCCCTACCAGTGGATTGAATAAAAGCTGTAGGGGATAATTCCAGGGTGCAATGATCAACACCACGCCCAGTGGCTCAGACATAATGCGGCTGGAAGAAGGAAGGTTGAGCAGGTTAGTACTAACGGTTTGTGGTCGAACCCACTGATCCAGTTTTTTAAGGGCCAGATTAATTTCAGCAATTACTAAACCTGTTTCTGCCACCCATACTTCTTCCGGACTCTTGTGTAAATCTTGATACAAGGCCTCATTAATGGCTTGTTCATGATGCAGAATAGCATCGCGTAATAAGCGTAACTGTTGTTTTCTAAATTCAACTGATTGTGTTACTCCAGATGAAAAATATTCCCGCATCTTTGTTAAGGTTGGAACATAGTCCATATCTAAATTTTGAACCAAGTTAGGAAAACCACCACTATGGATGATGCACATTTCATGAAAATGGCCCTGCAAGAAGCAAAAAATGCAATGCAGGAGGAAGAGGTTCCTGTTGGCGCCGTGGTGGTACAAGATGGAAAAGTGATTGCCAGAGGACATAATATGACAGAGCGTCTGCAGGATCCAACAGCCCATGCTGAGATGATTGCCCTCACGGCTGCTTTTAATGCCCTGGGCAGTAAATACCTGCCTGAAGCTACTTTATATGTAACGGTAGAACCCTGCCCCATGTGTGCTGGTGCTTTGTATTGGAGCAAAATAGGCCGTGTGGTATATGGCACCGCCGACGAAAAAAATGGATATAGGCGATTAGCGGGATCAAACTGGGCACTGCACCCCCAAACAAAATTGTCCACAGGTTGCTGTGCGGAAGAAGCAGCACAATTAATGAAGGATTTTTTTAAAACCCGTCGTTGACCAGCCAGTCTGTTGTAATTTTGTTATTCTAAAAAAATAAATCATGCCGTTTACATTAGCGCCCCTCCCTTACTCTCACGATGCTCTGGAACCACATATCGATACGCTTACCATGCAAATTCATCATGGAAAACATCATCAGGCTTATGTCGATAACCTGAACAAAGCAGTAGCAGGCACCCTTCATGAAAGCAAATCGATCGAACAGTTAGTAAAAGAAGCGGGAAGCATTTCTCCAGCCGTTCGTAATAATGGAGGGGGACATTGGAATCATACCTTTTTTTGGGAGAGCTTAGCGCCACAAGCAGGTGGAGCTCCTTCCGGCAAACTGGGAGAAGCCATTCAGGCTGCATTTGGATCTTATGCCGGATTTCAGGAAAAATTTGCAGCTGCCGGTTTAACTCGTTTTGGAAGTGGCTGGGCTTGGTTGGTTGTGAAGGAAGGAAAATTAGAGATCTGCTCTACTCCCAATCAGGACAATCCACTCATGGATATTGCCGAAACCAAAGGAAAACCATTGTTAGGCGTTGACGTGTGGGAACATGCGTATTATTTAAAATACCAGAACAGAAGAGCTGATTATTTAGCCGCTTTTTGGAATGTGGTCAATTGGAATGCCATTGCTGCACGCTTTGAAAAGGCGCAGTAAGTACGTTTGTTAAGAAACCGGATCGTAGCCGCTGCTTCCCCAGGGATGACAGCGGCTAATTCTTTTAATAGCTAAGCCTGATCCTTTCCAAAGACCATGCTTTTGTAAAGCTTCTGCTGCATAGTGCGAACAAGAGGGGGTGAATCTGCACTTGGGACCCAGCCAAGGGGAAATCACCCACTGATAAATTCGAATGAGTACTAAAAAAGGAAAAATCAACATTTTTTTTATCATATAGCTGATTGGCCAAGGTTAGTATTTATTTGTTGCAATGCTTTCTCTACCGCTTGATACAATTCCTGAAAATCAGTAAGATCTTGTGCGGTATAAATAAAAAAAAGATCCAATCCCTTTTCGATTGTCTCTGGCAAAACAAGTATTTGCTTTTGTAAACGATAGGATTCCCGAAGTTGACGCTTGATGCGATTGCGGTCTACTGCCTTTTTAAATACTCTTGTCGAAACCCCCACCCCGGCACGAATACCCGTTTGCTCCACGGTTTTATAAAACACACGGATCATCCCCATGTTAAAGTGTTGCCCTTCTTTGAAAAGCTGGTCGATGGACTTTCGGCTTTTTAGTCGCTCTGCTTTGCCAAATGTATTTCGAGTCATCCTGTAGAAATAAAAAAGCTCCGGTTTATCCGGAGCTATAAAGTTATCAAAACCTCAACGGAGGTTTTATTATTTCAATTTACGCTCGTCAGAAACCGTTAGCTTCTTGCGACCTTTTGCACGGCGGCTGGCTAACACTTTACGACCATTAGCAGTTTGCATACGCTTACGAAAACCGTGTACTGTTTTGCGGCGTTTGCGATGCGGTTGAAATGTACGTTTCATAATATTCTCAATTTTTCACGTTTGATGAAAGATGAATCGGGAGAACGATTCGGATTTCCATTTTCCGCGGCAGGTCACCACACCCGACGCTTTGTGAAAGGACGGCAAAGCTAAGGCTTTCAGAGGAGGAGAAAAAGAAAAATAAGGTCTTATTAATCAGTGATTTAGCAGTTAAGCGGCATCAGCCGGACCTCTCGGGAGCTAACAGGGGCTCCAAAAAAATGAGCAGCCTGTTTATCAAAGGCAGCAGTATTGTCTGTGGTACTAAACGTAAATGTAGCTTGTTGCGTACAACGGTTGGCAATCTCGGGATGTCTTTTCAGATAATCTACCAAACTGGCGGCCACAATCTGACCTTGTGAAAGCAATTGCACGTTTGGCGGAAGGCATTGCCGGATTTTTTGCTCTAACAATGGGTAATGGGTGCAGGCCAATAATAAAAGATCAATCGCAGGGTCTTTTTTAAAAATGGCATCAAGATGTTTTTTTACAAAATAATCAGCACCAGGTCCTTCCTGTTCGTTATTCTCAATCAAAGGCACCCAGATGGGACAAGCCTCTTGGTACACTTTTAATTGCGGGTAAAATCTTTCTATTTCTATTGGATAGGATTGGGATTGCACGGTTCCTTCTGTAGCCAGTATTCCTACGGCTCCTGCTTTTGTGTATTGTCCTAATACTTCGGTGGTGGGTCTGATCACGCCTAACACTCGATTGGCAGGGGCCATTTGCGCTAGATCTTTTTGCTGAATGGTGCGCAATGCTTTTGCAGATGCCGTATTACACGCCAAGATTACCAAGGGACAGCCCTGATTGAAAAACCACTGTACGGCTTCTAGTGTGTACTGATAAACGGCCTCAAATGATCGATTGCCATAGGGCGAACGGGCACTGTCCCCCAAATAGCAGAAATCATGTTGTGGAAGTTGCTGCACTAAACTGCGAAGTACAGTCAGTCCTCCATAGCCGGAGTCGAATACACCAATCGGTCCTTTAGCAGTTGAAAGAGGATTCAGCATTGCACAAATGTATGCACCGAAAAGTAAAGCGCCCGATCCTTTGGATCGGGCGTCACTTGCATCTATCAATAATTTATTTAGCGGCCGGCGCTGCAGGAGCCTTTGGCAAGGTCAACTTTAGCTTTGCTGCAACAGCGGCAATCATATCATCCGCATCTGGTGCCACTAGTAAAGATTCCTTGTTCATCACATGCGTATACCCTTTTTCCCTGGCTACTGCACGGATAGCGTCATATATTTTTCTGTAAAGAGGAGCCAGCAATTCATTTTGCTTTGCTTCCATAGCCTGGTTTACAATTTGCTGCCAGTTCTGAATGGTATTAATCAATTGAGGCAACTCTTCTTCCAATTGTTTCTTAACAGCAGCTGGCGGGGGCTTCAAAGTGTCTTTATATACACTGTCCTTGTACTGGTAAGTTTGAATCAAAGAGGCATACTGAGGATTGATAGAATCCTGCTGATAATTGGTGAGGATTGAATCAAATTTGCTGATCTCGGGCATTAAAGAGAGAACATTCTCCACATTAATATAGCCAATCTTGATCTGTGCCTGGGATGCATTTGTAAACCCAAGCAAACCGATCAACGCCATAATCGCTACGTACTTTTTCATGTTATGGTTTTTATAAATAGAAGTTGGTGTTAGCGTATTCCTAATTCTTTCAGGATCTCCTCACTTTTATCAAGTTTGGGGTCGGCAAATATAATGGTAATTCCCTCACTTTTGTCCAGGACAAAATCGTACCCCCGACTGGCAGCAAGCTTTTGAATAGCGTTGTAAACCTTATCCTGTACCGGCTTAACCAGTTCTTGCCTTTTTCTAAAAAGATCTCCTTCAAACCCAAAGCGCTTACGCTGCAGATCTCGTAATTCTTTTTCTTTATTAAAAAGTTGGTCCTCTTTTCTTTTTTTCAATTCGGCCGTAAGCATTACCTGTTCCGCATCAAACTCACGATACAAACGATCCAGAGACAGCTGCATGCTGTCAATTTGTTTTTGCCAGGTTGCGGCCATTACATCCAGCTGTTGTTGTGCAGTTCTGTACTCAGGCATCTTGTCAAGGATATAGCGTGTATCAACTATTGCATATTTCTGTGCAGCACCAAGGAGTGCTGAAATCAGAAAACCGAATACCAGTAAACTTTTTTTCATACTCAATAGTTATTCAGGTTCAAATCCTAGCATAAAGGTGAATCGAGAAATTCCTTTCAATCCATTGGACTGCCCGGGAATAGCGCGGTCTAAACCAAGTCCATAGTCAAATCCAAGTAGTCCAAACATAGGAAGGAAAAAACGCATACCTACTCCCACACTGCGACGTAAGCGGAAGGGATTATAATCTTTGTAATTGTACCATCCATTGGCCGCTTCAAAAAAGCTAAGGGCATATATAGTACTGCTGGGATTGGTTACCAAAGGAAAGCGAGCCTCCAATTGATACTTGTTGAAAATAGTAAAGAATTGGCTGGCACTTTGTTGATCCGGGTTGATCGTTGGGTCAGAAGTCTGATAAACCGGATATCCGCGATGCGCAACTATATCATAACCCAATAATCCAAAGTTATTTGTCAAGCCGGCATCGCCCACTTGGAAACGTTCAAAAGGGGAGTAAGGCAGATCCGGATTATAACGTCCCATGAATCCGTACTTGGCAGCCAACTTCACTACAAACTGACGATTTTTTTCTGCACCCAATGGTTTTCCGATGGGCACATACCATTCCGCATTGAAACGCCATTTGTGGTATTCAGGTCTGCGATACGCATTGTAACCAGATCCAACATTTCCCAATAAAGAATAAGGAGGCGTTAACTGTACACTGGCCAGAAAATTAGCTCCGCTGGTAGGGAATATAGGATTGAATACGGAAGAACGCTGCAAAGCGATTTTTACGCTCACATTATTGGAGGTTCCGGATGTGAAGTCAGCGCTGAAAATCGGATAATTGGCAAGCTTATAACGCGTGTAGTTGAAAGTAAGTACCAGATTAAAATAATCGTCAGGCCATTTCAATTGTTTACCAAACGCAACAGAGAAACCACTGGTGCTGAGATAATTGGTGTCAGAACGTGCCTTGTCAATTCGTCCGGTAAATGGATCAAATGCATTGGAAAAACGGCTGCTGTTAAAACCAAAGGTCAATGAATTTCTTTTCTTTCCTCCCAGCCAGGGCTCGGTAAAGGAAGCACTGTAGGAACGATACGCCCGTCCATTGGACTGTAATCGTACGCTTATTTTTTGTCCGTCTCCTGTTGGAAGTGGATCCCAGGCAGATTTTTTCCAAATATTTTTTACCGAAAAATTATTGAAGGTAACACCCAGGGTACCGGTCAAACCAATACCACCGCCCCAACCGGCAGAAAGCTCTAGCTGATCAGCTGATTTTTCTTCCAACTGCCAATTGATATCAACGGTTCCATCGTCCTGATTAGGAACAACACCCGGATTAATTTTTTCCTGATTAAAGAACTGCAGGTTTCCTAACTCACGTTGCGAGCGGATCAATTGTGCACGGCTGAACAATTCACCCGGAACGGTACGCAATTCACGACGTACCACATGATCCTTTGTTTTTTCATTACCCGCAATGGTTACGTTTTTGATACGTGCCTGCGGACCTTCCATCATTCTGATTTCATAATCAATGGTATCGTTGTAAACAGCAACTTCTACTGGTTCGGCGCGGAAAAATAAATAGCCATCATCCATGTAGTATCCGCTAATATCCCCGCCTTCCTGGGAAGCTTCTTTGCCCAACCTTTTATTCAACACCGCTACGTTGTAAATATCTCCTTTGTTAATCCCCAGCAGCTGATTTAGCAATGAATCAGAGAATTTAGCGTTGCCCTTCCAAATAATATTCCCGAAATAATAACGATGACCCTCGTTGATCTTAAAGTCTATTTTTAAATTGCCCTTTGTGGTGAGATACTGCGTGTCGGCAATTATCTGTGCATCACGATATCCCAGGGAGTTGTAATGGTTGAGTAACTTTTCTTTGTCCTCGTCGTACTTCTTATCATCAAATTTCGCAGAGCTTAATAATTTGAGCCGAACATAAGGATCCAATACACGCTTGGTGCGGCTGGGCGATAGAAAACCAAGGGTCTTAAAATATTCGCGAACACTGGCGCCTGAGTTTGTTCCGTAAGGACCTGTAGCCTGATCTGGACGCAACGTGATTCGCGTAGATTCCTTAGTGCCTTTAAATTGTTTTTTCAATCGCAGATCGTCCACCTGTTCGTTCCCATAAAAATTAATATCGCCAATACGAACTCGGTTACCCTTGGCAACATTGATCAAAAGCATATTTGAATTGGCAAAAGTGGGATCTGGTTTTTCTTCCAGCTTAACCTGAACATTTCTGAAACCTTTTTCGGCATAATGTTTGGAGATTTTTTCAATGATCTCCCTGCGCGTATTTTCAGTGATGATGGTCTGCTTGGCCAGATTGATTTTAGTAAGAATATCTTCTTCCTCCGGTTTGCGAATTCCTATGAATTTGTAATTTCCAAGACGAGGTCTTTCTTGCACACTGATCTCCACCCAAACTTTATCGTCCTCTAATTTTGTAACAAAGACCTGTGCACCAGAGAATAATTTTTGTCTCCATAAATTACTAATGGCCTTCCCAAAAAGTTCAGCGCCGGGATGTACAAACTTATCGCCGGGCTGCAGATTTGCAATTGAATAAACAATTGACGTATCCAGGTAACGAATACCGGTAATTTTTACATCCGCAACGGTATATTCTTTTACAATTCGGGCTTTTTCCCATTCTAATAAACGGGGATCTACAGAAGTGGGTTTAGAAGTGTCCGGGTTTACCTGTGCTTGAAGAAGGGGAAAAAAGCTTAAAGAAGTAAGCCCAAGGAGCAATAAATAGCGGGACAGTGAATTTAAACGCATCAGTTTCAATGTGTTATATAATACCAGCACTTAGCCGGTCGGCAAATTAAGGTTTAAAATCGAAAGTCTTTGTTAAAGCTGCTCACTGATTTTTCCAAAACGCCTATCTCTTTGTTGATACTTCAACAAGGCCTCATACAGATTTTGCTTTCTAAAATCGGGCCAACACACTTCCGTAAAGTACAATTCAGTATAGGCCAATTGAAAAAGTAGGAAATTACTTATCCTGTATTCTCCACTGGTTCTGATCATCAATTCAGGATCTGGAAAAGCATGTGTCGAGAGATGGTCCTGTAGGGTTTGTTCAGTTATTTTAGTCCAATTCAGCTTTTTTTCCTCAACAGAACGGGCAATGCTACGAACTGCCTCCACTAGCTCCCAACGCCCACTGTAACTGAGTGCCATCACTAAATTCAATCCTGTATTAGGGGCCGTCATCTTCAAAGCCTCCGTTAACTCATTTTGTGCAAAATCAGGTAACATACTCAAATCCCCAATCACATGTAAACGAATATTGTTCTTATTAAGCGTGGGAACTTCTTTTCGAATGGTAGTAACCAGGAGTTGCATCAGGCCCGCAACTTCCTCAGCCGGGCGGTCCCAATTTTCTGTAGAAAAAGCATACAGGGTCAAGTACTTAATGCCTAATTCGGCAGCGGCCTCTACAATATCACGCACACTTTCAACTCCGTGGTGATGGCCAAACAAACGGTCTTCCCCTTTATCCTTAGCCCATCGACCATTCCCATCCATGATGATGGCAATGTGGCGAGGCATACGGTTTTTATCTAATGATGGGGGAACAAGAGCCGACATAGGGTGTTCAAGTCAGCTGCAAAGTTATTCATTTTAGTCGGCAGCCGGGCATTTATAGCTAAACAGGTTGAAACTAAATGTAAGTTGAGCCGTAACAAACTGATCTCGCTGCTTACTGCCATTTCCGCGTTGAAGTCCGGGAATTCCAATAGGAGTGCCCAGTACATAAGACCTGTCGCTTAGTAATTGAGCATCAGAAACACCACCAGGAGGTTTTGGAAACGCAGCGGGGTCTACATAGGTAGTGCTAACATCGTCCAGATAATCTGTATTGGTGAACCGATGCACTATTTCCAATCCTATATTATACCGACCCCCACTGAATGCATATTTAATTCCTCCTCCAAAAGGGATGCTTAATGCGGTTGCGCTGTACATTTTCCGATCGGGATACATGGGACTATTTTGCCCTTCTGTGCCAATGGGCAGCTCTCTAAAATAAACACGTTGGTTATTTAAAAACGCATAGGGATCGTGCCTGAAGAGGCCCACACCTAAAGTGATATAAGGAGTAAAGTTAAGCCCAGGTTCCTGAGGATCAAATCGAAAAAAATTAAAATCACCCTGCAGTGCCACTTCCCATACAGCAGAGTTAAAACTTAGGTTACGTTTTAACTGAACTGGGTTTTTTGTGTTGTAAATATCAGAATAACCCAGTTCCGCATAACTCAGGCCTACTCTTGCCGCAATGTAATTGCCTAAGTTCTTTTTAAAATATAAGCTACCGGCAGATTTGGGTCTATTCAAGCGTGTGGTGGTATTGAGATCTCCAAAATAATGGGCAGACCCAAGTCCTATGCCTACTTCCCCCAGCAAATAATCCCCTTGTTGTCCTTGAACCGTAACAACAAAAAACGAAAAAAGAAAAATTCCAAGCAGCGATGACCAATATTTTACCTGCAGCATACAAGAGAAACGTTTAAAAAAGTGATTTGGTATGTATCAATTACGCTTATCGAGCCCCCAGGTAAGTTTGTGGTGTAGCGTTTGTAAGAAATTATTCTCACTCAACCGTAATAAGCTGATGGTAAATTGTTCCTTCTGTATGGCTAGCTGAACATCTTTATGTACAATTTCCCGACGGGCATCCAGTGAACAAATGATTTGCTCCCCCCTGCTTTCTACGTCAAAGGAAATAACATGATCATCGGGTACTACAATCGGGCGAACATTGAGGTTATGCGGAGCCACCGGAGTGATCACAAAACTTTGAGAGTCGGGAAATACAATAGGCCCGTTACAGCTCAACGAATATCCGGTAGAACCCGTAGGTGTAGCTACAATCAATCCATCTGCCCAATATGTATTTAAAAACTCGCCGTTCAGATAGGTATGAATTTTTATTACCGAATTGGTATCCCTTTTGAGGAGAGTAAACTCATTCAATGCATAAGGAACATCCCCAAATAAAGGAATGTTTGCATCAAGGTGAATCAATGTTCGATGATCCTCCACATAGGTTCGGTTGGCCAGCGAATAAATAGCCAGATCAACTTGCTCTTTACCAATACTGGCTAAAAATCCCAAGCGGCCAAAATTGATTCCCATTACCGCAATCTTCTTATTTCGGATTAATGCAATTGTATCCAATAAAGTGCCGTCGCCTCCTAAGCTGATAATATGCTCAATGTCCTTCGTTAACTGTGCTGATTGTGTGAATGTTTTGACTTGTGCTGATAAACGAACCTTATCCTTTATTTGCTCATAAAATGGCAGGTAGATGATTGGCTCAATCTGATGTTTATAGAGTGCCTCAAAAAAAAGTTGCAGCGGAAGAAGTTGGGCTTCATCAAAAACCCGGCTGTATATCGCTGCTTTCATGTCAAAAACTGCTGGTGCGGTGCAAAAATAGTCCGTTTTTACCGAAGTTATTAAAGCTATACTCTATCCGAATGGTTAAATCATATAAGGAGAGTATATCAATTCCTAATCCGGCTGCATGTAAAAACTTGTTTTGCAGAAAATTAAACCCTGGGTCCGGACTATATACGTAGCCTGCATTTGAATACAGTTTTCCAAAAATGCGAAAAGGAACCGTTGTAATTGAGGCTCGCTTTCGAAAAAAGCCAGGCAACGGAATATTGACACAAAATAATTCACGCGCAATACTACTTCGAACATAACCGCCGGCTACCCCATCTACTACATTGTATTCAAACCCGTTCATAAAAATTTCGTTGTATCCTAAAAACCGTCTGTTCACATAGGGTTGACTAAATGGAAGTTTTATTCCGGCATACGACTCAAGTGTCAGTATGTTTTTTAACCCGAGCGGCCAAACCTTCTTGGTTTGCCAATGCAGCTGCCATAAATTGAATGCGGGCGTAATCCCTAATTTGCTAAAGCGAACGTGCGTGGCCAACCCTTTACGCGGATAGGGTATATAATCCATCTTGGCGTAGATGAATTGATAATAAAGTTCAGGGAACTGATTGATACGTCCAGGCGCCTGAAAATAATATGGATTAGCGCGAAGCACGGTGTCGGCCACTTTTTCACGGAAATAAAAGAGCCCAAAATTATGACGGGTAAATAATTTTTTTCGGTACGTTAACTCACCACCCAGGCTGGTAAAAGAGCGAACAAAACCGGGTGTTCTTAAAAAAACCTGTTTGTCGGCAATGGTGTTATAATTTATCTCATGCCCTTTGCCGGTACGGGCAACAAGTCGAAAACCCCATTGCATTTCCCTGTCAAAGTATGGCTTTTCATAACTAATAGATAACTCCTTGGTGTACCCATTGATCAGCCACAGTCGAAGTTTGTCATTATGACCCGTTGTATTATTATGTAATAATTTTAACCCATAGTTTACCCGTTGTAAACTGGCATGCTGATCGATCAACCACTGATTAATGTTGCGATCCACCAGATCAAAAAATGGAAATGGAAATAAATACCAGCGCTCGATCACCTCAACTGTTATCTCCAAGCAGTTTCCCTCAAACTTACTGGCGTAGATGCAGGCCGAATGAAATAATGCCGTATTCATTATTTGTTGTTCGCCCTGCTTAAACAGGTCGATCAATTGCGATAAGGAAAATGACATTCCGGATTTAAAAGGCACTTCACGTAAAACAATATTGGAACGTGTTTTTTTATTGCCAGAAACGATGATGGTGGCAATTAAAAAAGTAGGCCCGGTGTTGGCCTGCTTGGCCGTGTAGGTTGGTATATATTTAAGTACATCAACAAGAGGTGCGGTTGAAGGGATGGAATCAAAAGCACCATCCGCTTGCTGGGCTATCAGTGGATTTACGGACAACGCAAAAACAGCGGCAAGTATAACATATGATTTCCATTGATACATACGGGTGATTATCCAGGGCAGATAGACGGAGAATGTCAAATCTTGAGATAATGAATCAAGTGATCGTAATTGCTTTTTAATTCATTTGCATACTGTTCTTCTCCCACATAATACAGAACAGTATAATCGTAGCGCTGAAATGTTGCAATGATATCGGAAACCTCATATTTATTCAAACGAATGGTCAATTGAATGATCCCTGTTTGTGCATTTATTATTGTATTCAAGTGTTCTAACTGGGCGTCGTTGGACTCCACCAGTTTTGCTACTTCGCTGGCCGTATAATGTTGGGCCTCTTTTTCCAGCACCAACAAGGCACCCCCTTCCTGTAATCCTAAAAATTTTCCAACCGCTGTAAGCAACTCCTGTACACTGATGGCAGCTATTAACTCCTGTTGATCCGTTATTATGGGAACTAGTGTAAGACCTTGCTCGTCCATCAACTGAATGGCTGCCAGAAAATGATCAGCAGGTTTAACAAACGGACGGGGCAACGACCAGGCTAATTGTTGAAGGGTTGTTGAATCGTCCATTACTTCAAATAAGGCCTCTTTGCTTACCAACCCCAAATAGGTATCCCCTTCCACCACAGGAATATGACCCAATTGTTCGTTCTCCATTATAGCAAGAACCGTAGCAACAGATTCCATGTGCTGCACCCAAGGAGATCCGGCGTAATTGAGATCCTGTATTTGCATCTATTAATGGTTAGGAATGCTGTAATTTATTCAAAAAACCATGAAGCATCTTATTGAACTCATCCGGCACTTCCATCATTGGAGCATGCCCACACTTATCAATAAAATGTAATTCGCTGTTTAGGATCAACTTATTGAACTCGTGCCCTACAAAGGGGGGTGTAATAGTATCATTATTTCCCCATATCAACAATGTGGGTTTATTGATCTGTTTCAATTCCTCCCCCAGATTATTTCGAATTGCACTTTTAGCAAGGGCAATGATCTTTATTACCTTCAAGCGATTGTTGGTGATGCTATAAATTTCGTCAACTAGCTCCTTTGTGGCAACGGCAGGATCATAAAAAGTCAACGATGCTTTTTTCTTGATGTACTCATAGTCGCCACGTCTGGGATAAGTATCCCCCATTCCATTTTCAAAGAGCCCTGAACTACCTGTAAGAATTAGTGATTTAACACGTTGGGGATTTTTTAAGGTGTGAACCAGTGCCACATGACCGCCCAGGGAATTACCAAGCAGATGAACATCATTTAACTCGAGCGTTTCCAAAAAACGATTTACATATTTAGCCACTCCCCCCACAGAAGTGTGCAGGATATCCAAATCCAATAAGGGCAGTTGAGGAATAATTACGCGGTTATTGGAACGGAAATATTCAAAAAGACCCGAAAAATTACTAGGGGTGCCAAACAGACCGTGAAGTAGAACCAAGGGTTCTCCCTTTCCTTCCTCCACATATCTGAACTTGTCTTTTTGTTTGATCTCGTATTGCATGGGTTCGCTGGTCAATCGCACCCTGCTAAATTAATAGATTTCAGTCAATAACCAAGGTTATCAGTCAAGGCATTGGGATCTGCTCTTTCACTTTTTCAAAAAAATCCTGTAACTGCTGATACATTCCCCTGAAAACAGGAAACAATTTTGCAAAACAGTCCATCACCCAAGGTCCAATTTCTTTTAGATAAGGGTAGGTGATAGATTGCTCAATTGCTGTTGTTGGAATCAAGGGAATCTGTGATAAATAAAATAAAATGATACTACAGGATACTAAGCAGATGGCCCAATAGAATAAGATCCCTCCCAGCGCATTTATCCATCCAAGCGAAATCAATTGTGCTCCCTTTTCCAACGCATTCGCTCCTAATCGAATCAATAGTAGAACTCCCACTAACACCAATAAAAAAGATAAAGGGGGAACCCATTTCCCTTCCCAGGAAAAATAAGATCGCAGATAGGCGGCAGCTACTACTGATAATTTCATAGCGGCGGCCAAACCCACAATGATAGCCGCCAGGGAAAAAACACCAACAATCAGCCCCTTCTTATACCCGGTATAAGTAGCTAACACCAGTAATATCAATAAAAAGATATCGAGAAACATAAATAAAGATTATTGGCCGCTCAATAATTCACGCACAATCGTAGCAATCATTTTCCCTTCCGCTTTTCCTGCCAATTCCTTATTAGCCAGCCCCATCATTTTTCCCATATCGGCAGGAGAATTGGCTCCGGTCTGTGCCACCAGCTGCACTAAAACAGCACGTACGGCCGCAGCATCCATTTGTTCAGGAAGAAATTTTTCAATCACTGCAATTTCCTCTCTCTCTTTCTGTGCCAAATCCTCACGTCCTTGTTGTGTGAAAATCTCCAACGAGTCTTTTCGTTGTTTGACCATTTTCTGCAACAGCTTAATTTCCCCATCTGTGGTCAGCTTGCCGGCTGCGCCTTCTGAAGTTTTGGCAAGCAGAATAGCTGCTTTAATAGCGCGTAAGGAACGAAGCGCCACTACATTTTTAGCCAGCATAGCGGCTTTAAGTTGGGTCATGATTTGTTGTTCGAGTGCCATAGCGTATTATGCCTTGTGTTGTTTTAATTGTTTTTCTTTGAATTGAGCATAAAATGATTTAGCAAAATTCTTCACGTCTTCCACCTGATCTGCATATTGTGTTGCACGGCCATAGGTATCCGCCATAGTCATGAGCGTTTGATAAAAAAAGTCTGCCATTTCATCGACCATCATTTCTTTGGTCCATAAATCAATCCGTAGCACTGTCTTGTCGGCTGGATCCCAAAAAGAAAGAAACATGGCGCGAGCCGGCTGATTTTCTGCAGCTCCCGTATCACTGGCTTTCCAGCTAATGGCTGAGGGGATGCGATTTTCGTCGGTTTTTACTTCGATATGAATGATTGATTGATGCATAATAATATTGATAAGTGACAAAGATACGCAAGGGTCTATTTGGTATTTCTAATGTCTTTACCCGTTCTTGACAGTTGCCAATAACTGATTAAATGCAGTTTGATTATCCAGAAGCAGAAATAGTGACTGTTGGGTAGCCACTAATTGTTTTCGATAGGACTCATCCTTATAGACACGCATCAGTTGTTCCGCTAATTGATCAATTGGGGTAGCCCCCGCTGTTTCTTTTTCAGGAAGCAATAGTAGCGGGACCTGCAGCTGGCTGGCTTTGCGATATTGAAAATCCAATTGATCGTTAGCCCCCAGCGTTAATAAGGCATAAGCACCTGCTTCCTGATGGGCATCCTGTTCCAGAGTTTGCGCTGGATTAATTACTACAGCTGCTTTGTATTTATAGGAGTTAAGTTTTTGAACAAAAGCAGGGAAAAGCGTTGCGGTATCCTGTGAAAAAATAAATTGTAACTCAGATTGTTGACGTCGTTTAAAAAGTGAAAACGCTTTTAATGCGTTGATCAAGGCAGCTTCACCAGGGATTGTTCCTACTATTTTTATATACAGGGAAGGTGGTTGTAATGGCTGGATTTCATAAACAGGAGCCAGTACCGGTGGTACAATGGCTACCTTGTCCGGAAACGAGTATTGCAGTTTTGTGTATTGATCCAGTAACAGCACGGAGCTAATCACAATTATTTTTGAATCAGCAATTTGCTGTACTACTTTTTTTGACAAGGAAGTGCCACATGGCTGGCTGATCCACAAAAGTTGATTAACCGATTTCGGAACCTGAACACCCGGTTCGGTGATTAACAGATCAGGTTTGAGAGCATTAAGTTGTTGGCGAAGTAAGCAATAGCGTAAAAAAGGAAAATAGTATCCTGATCTTGGCAATACTTTGATCAAACAGGCTGCGATCAATGTGGATGACCTCAATGGCGCCAGCATCACACATTTATCTGCAGGTCTTTCAACGACCCACTTAGCCATCAAATTTGTTAAACCTGAATCCGCATACTGCCTTCGATGCCAGGGGATAAGAAAAATAACTTGCATGTTTGGCAAAGGTAGGTAGCGGCAACTTGTCTGCTAGCGGGAGGTTTATTACCTTTGGAGTTATGGATGCTACTAAAATGGACTACAACACCACCCGTTCTTACTTAAGCATGCGGGAGTATGGCAGGCACGTACAAAGAATGGTTGATCATGTAAAAACTATTCAAGACCCCGAGAGAAAACAGCGAAATGCACAGGCCGTTATTGAACTGATGGGTTTTTTAAATCCTCAACTTAAAAACATGGAGGATTTTCGTCATAAGCTTTGGGATCATTTGTTTTTGATTGCAGACTTTGACCTGGATGTAAAATCTCCCTATCCTATTCCTACCAGGGAATCACTGAAAGCAAAACCTCAACCGCTTCCCTATCCAAAACGCTACCCTCGCTATTCACATTTAGGTAAAAATCTGGAGCTGGTACTTGATAAAGCACTGAAAGAAGAGAATCCCGAGAAAAAATTAGGCTTTGCAAATGCCATTGCCTACTATATGAAGTTGGCTTACAACAACTGGCATAAGGAATTTATTTATGACGATGCCATCCAAAGTGAATTGGATAATCTAACCAACGGGCAACTTACTTTCACCAATACCCCTTACATCAAAGCGTATAGACATCAGCCGGAACGCGATATGGGAAGAGGTAGTTATGGAAAGGGAAGAGGAAAGTACAGGCCTCAGGGTAATGGACGCTCAGCCCGTCCTGGTGGCAATTTTAAGAAAAAACGATATTGATCTTCCCTCGAGGAAGATCTTCCTATGTCGAATCCATCCGATAAGATTATTGTCATTACTGCACCATCGGGAGCTGGCAAAACATCTATTGTTCGTTTTCTATTAGCACGTTTTCAGCAACAACTTGATTTTTCTATTTCCTGTGCTACCCGCAGGCCACGGACAAATGAAAAAGATGGCGTTGATTATTATTTTATCAGCGCGGAACATTTTCAACAAAAGATCAGTGAGAATCAATTTGCCGAATGGGAAATGGTGTATGAGGGAAAATACTACGGGACCTTACGAAGTGAATTAACCCGAATTTGGGCTGATAAAAAAGTTCCCCTATTGGATATTGATGTTAAGGGAGGATTGCGTGTGAAAGAAAATTATCCGCAAAGTCTCTGCCTTTTTATTCAATCTTCTTCGCTGGATGAACTTAAGAAAAGATTGGAGGCAAGAGGAACGGAAACAGCAGCAAGTTTACAAACGCGGTTAGACAAAGCCTCTTTAGAGAGGAGTTGTAGCCATCAATTTGACTATATTATCATCAATGATCAGCTGAATAAGGCTTGTGAAGAAGTAGCAAGACTGGTGGCTGCCTATTTAGCGTAATATGATTGCCTGGGATACACTCTTACTGTTTGTCGCTACCCTGTTGCTAATGGGCTTTTTTGCAGGTATTGAAATGGCTTTTTACAGCGCCAATCGGTTAAGCCTTGAGACCAAAAGAAAAAAGCAAGAACAAGCCGCAAAGATTGTTGGTAATTTTTTTGAAACCCCTGATCGATTTTTAGGAACTACACAACTTGGCTTTATTCTTTTTTTAGTGCTGCTCAGTTTACAGCTCAGTGATGTGATGCAATTATTTTGGCAGCGATTTCAATTTGGATCTGACCTGTTTAGATTATTGACAGAAATCATTATTGCAACGTTGATTGTGATGATAGGGGGTGAATTTTTTCCGCGTGCTCTTTTTCGGGCAAATAGCACCACCTTTCTTCTACGGATCGCCCCTGTTATACAATTGTTTTATCGGCTATTCTACCCGATTGCCACCGCACTGATGGATGTTGCTGAATGGGTGCTGGAAAATGTATTCAATGTGCGCTTGCATCCTCAAAAAGATTCCTTGCACCGGGCAGGCCTTAAAAGTTTATTTGAAGCTGTGGCTGAAGAGAAAAATGAACGTAGTGTTCAGTTGATGGAAAATGCACAAGAACTACCTAAAATACGCGTTAGACAATGTTTGGTTCCCAGAAAGGAAGTAGTTGGCATAGACAGTCAGTTTCCCCTAAAACAGTTACAACAAACATTTATTGATACAAAACTTAGCAAGTTGGTTGTCTATGAAGGTAATATTGATCGGATCATCGGATATGTACACCAACTTGACCTCTTTGCAAATCCTAAACAAATTGTGGACATACTTCATCCTATTCCTGCAGTTCCTGAAAGTATGAGCGCCTCTGACTTGATTGGAAAGTTTAGTCGGGAACGAAAAAGTATTGCCTGGGTAGTAGATGAGTTTGGGGGAACGGCCGGAATTGTAACCATGGAAGATGTGTTGGAAGAACTGTTTGGCGAAATCCAAGATGAATATGATACGGAAGAGTTAATGGAACGCATGCTGGAAAACGGAGACTTTATGCTGTCGGGGCGTTTAGAGTTAGATTATTTGCATGAGAAATATGGGCTGGAATTCCCTGGAGAAGAAGCGGAAACACTGTCTGGCTATATTATCGATTATCACGAAACCATTCCTACTCAAAAAGAACGTATCATCATTGCAGATTACGAATTTGAGATCCTGCATGTATCCGATACAAGAATTGAAACAGTTCAATTGCATCGATTACATCGTTGAGAAAACCCTCCCGGACCTTATCTTTGCATCAGATTTGTTGGTATGTCCCTATTTGATTTCCTAAATAACAGAAAACCTGCTACCGGTGAAATGACATTTATCGATCACCTGGAAGAACTGAGATGGCACATTATCCGCTCAGTGATTGCCGTGATGATTGCTGCCATTTTTACTTTTATTTACTCCGACTTTGTAGTAGACCAATTATTATTTGGCCCCACCAAAGCCGATTTTATTTCTGTGGTATGGCTCTGCAAAATTGGGAACCAACTGGGAATCGGGGACACACTCTGTTTCAAACAAGCGGAAATAACGTTTTTGGAAACAACCATGACCGGACAATTCATTGCCTCATTTATACTTTCTTTCATTGGAGGATTGATCCTGGCCTTTCCTTATGTATTCTGGGAATTTTGGCGTTTTATCAAACCTGCACTTTCGCCTAAAGAGCTTAAAAAAACCCGAGGTGTAATTTTTTGGGTATCTCTACTATTTTTTACCGGGGTGCTGTTCGGCTACTATATCCTTACTCCTTTTATGGTCAACTTTTATTTCAACTATAAATTGAGTGAGCAGATTCAGATCATGCCTTCCTTTTCAGATTATTTAGAAAATCTCATCTATACAACATTTGGTATTGGGCTGCTGTTTCAACTTCCGCTACTCATGAGCTTGCTTACCAGAATTGGAATTGTTTCGGCACGCTTCTTAAGACAATATCGTCGGCACGCATTTGTCATTATTCTAATAGCTGCTGCCATGATTACTCCTTCTACCGATCTTTTTAGCTTAACCCTAGTAACCATTCCACTTTACTTACTCTTTGAAGCCAGTATTATTATTGCATCGCGTATTAACAAACGGCAAGAAAAAGAGCGTGCAGCAGCGTGGAGTTAATTTTTATTTATGAATAGCCCCTTTAATCTGCGGTTGCCTGTTGCATTTGGAGGTGATCATGCTGGCTTTAGTTACAAAGCTCAATTAATTGCTTTCTTGGAAAAAAAAGGAATTCCCGTACTTGATCTGGGACCGTTTAGTGAAGCTTCAGTTGATTATCCTGATTTTGCACATCCTGTTGCACAAGCTGTAGAGAGTGGAAGAGCAGCCTGTGGCGTGTTGATTTGTGGTAGCGGAAATGGAGTTGCCATCACGGCTAATAAACATACGGGTATACGTGCCGCACTTTGCTGGGAAAAAGAATTAGCCCAACTTGCCCGCTCCCACAATAACGCCAATGTGCTTTGTTTGCCAGCCCGCTTTGTATTGATCGAGGTAGCTATAGTAATGCTTGTGGCATTTCTGGAAACGCCCTTCGAGGGCGGTCGGCACGAAAACCGGGTTCAGAAGATCGCTTGCCACTAAGGTTAGCCGCTCAACCCAATTACCGGGGCAAATTAACAATTGATAGTATTTTTATTTTTCCCAATCATCCCGCTATGCATAAATTAACCTCGTTTTTACTCCTGTTAGCCCCTCTGGGCTTGCTGGCACAGCAAAAAGACAAGTTGGTAATAAAGGCTGCCTCAACTATCACTGCTGCAGACCTGCAACGACATTTGTACATCATTGCAGGTGCTGAGATGGAAGGAAGAGATACTCCTTCGCCCGGACTTGAAAAAGCTGCCAGTTATATCGAAAATCATTTTCGTTCATTGGGATTAGTGGCAGGAAACAACGGGAGTTACAGACAGTACTACCCGCTCTATAAGGACTCTATGACACAAGCTTCCTTAACAATCAACGGCAATGCTTTAAAAATGGGAGAACAGTTTGCCCCCTTCCCCACTAATTATAGTGCCGGAATGCGTTTTGCTGAGATTGTATTTGCGGGCTTTGGCATTGTTGACGGAGAGATACGTAATGATTATAAAGACGTAAATGTTGCCGGGAAATTGGTGCTCATTGCCGATGGCACTCCCGCTGATTACAAACCAGCGGCAGAAAACGTTCGTTCAATGAATGCCCCGGGTTCTCTCAATGGAAAATTAATGTCGGCCATGGGCCGAGGCGCAGCAGCTGTATTGATTATTCAATCTAATTTTCCTCGTCGATCCGGCGCTATCAGAAGCCCCAGCTGGAGTATGAATGGGTTCCGAGTCACTCAACCGGTGTTTGGTTTTTATATAGCCGCAGAAAATGCAGCGGCATTATTGCAAACAGAAACAGCCGGATTATTGGATCGAATCAAAAAAGGAGAAGTCGCTGCAAAAACAGTTAAAGCTGAAGTGGTGTTGCAATACGCCAGAGAAACAGTAAAAACAGAAGTCGCTAACGTATTGGGCGTCCTGGAAGGAACCGATAAGAAGGATGAATATGTAGTAATCACTGCGCATTACGATCACGTGGGTATGAAAGCAGATGGCACTATTTACTATGGAGCAGACGACGATGGAAGCGGCACCACGGGTATTTTAGAATTAGCAGAAGCTTTTGCATTAGCCAAGAAAGAAGGAAAAGGGCCTCGTAGAAGTATATTGTTTATGACAGTGAGTGGAGAAGAAAAAGGATTATGGGGAAGCCGTTACTACACAGAGCATCCCGTATTTCCGTTGGATAAAACCACTGTTGATTTGAACATTGATATGATTGGTCGTATCGGTAGCGATTACCTAAAGGATAAGGATTCCTTGAATTACGTGTACATTATCGGTGATGACAAACTGAGTACTGATCTGGCTCCTATTACGGATCAAGTGAACTCCACTTATTCAGGAATGAAACTAGACAGGCGTTTCAATGACCCGAATGATCCCAATCGTTTTTATTACCGAAGTGACCACTACAATTTTGCCGATAAAGGAGTGCCCGTTATTTTCTATTTCAATGGTGTACATGCTGATTACCACAAACCCACGGATACACCTGACAAAATAAATTATCCGCTTATGGCCAAGCGTGCACAGTTTGTGTATTATACGGCTTGGGAAATAGCCAACCGAAATGAAATGCTGAAAAGAGATTTGAAATTGGAGATCCCCCCCCGATAAAAAAACGATCTCACAAAAAAGTCCCGCCGAATACAGCGGGACTTTTTTTATTAGTCGATTGAGTGGGCATTACCACCCTAGGATCCAGGCAAAGATTAAAGGAGCTACAATGGTAGCATCGCTTTCTACAATATACTTGGGTGTGTGAATGTCTAATTTACCCCAGGTAATTTTTTCATTGGGGACAGCGCCCGAGTAAGAACCATATGAAGTGGTTGAGTCACTGATCTGGCAGAAATAACTCCAGAAGGGAACATCATGCCATTCCAGATCCTGATACATCATAGGCACTACACAAATTGGAAAGTCTCCTGCAATTCCACCGCCAATTTGGAAAAATCCCACTCCTTTACCACCTGAATTCTGACGATACCAATCGGCTAACCAGGCCATGTATTCAATACCATTTTTAACGGTGCTGGTTTTTAGTTCGTTCTTAATAACATAGCTGGCAAATATGTTACCGGTAGTGCTATCCTCCCAACCGGGTACTACAATCGGCAGCTTACGCTCGGCTGCCGCCACAATCCAGCTATCCTTGGGGTCTATTTCGTAATACTGTTTTAGATCGCCACTCAACACCACCTTATAAAGAAACTCGTGTGGGAAGTAGCGTTCCCCTTTTGCCTCTGCATCTTTCCATTGTTTTACCAGGTGCTTTTGTAAACGACGAAACGCTTCTTCTTCCGGGATACAGGTATCCGTTACACGGTTGTAATGATTCTCCAAAAGATCCCACTCTTCCAGGGAAGTCAGATCCCGATAATTTGGAATACGTTTGTAATGAGAGTGCGCTACCAGATTCATGACATCTTCCTCCAGGTTGGCTCCTGTGCAACTGATGATATCTACTTTACCTTGACGAATCATTTCAGCAAGTGATACGCCAAGCTCTGCGGTACTCATTGCCCCGGCAAGGGTAACCATCATTTTTCCGCCTTCAGATAAATGCAGTTCGTACCCTTTTGCGGCATCCATCAACGCAGCTGCATTGAAGTGACGATAATGATGTTGAATAAAATGGGAAACCGGGCCTTTGCTCATAGATTAAATTTGATCCGCCTTCAGATCACAATACCGTGAGACAATGCGGGCGGTGCAAAGATATAGTTTCATATAATTGTCAAAATGTACTGAAATTTGTTGCATGCAATTTTTACTATTCCCGCTATTATTGATTTTTACCTCTTTTACGCAGGCACAGCAGACTGGTAAAGATTCCATTGATTGCAGTATTCCTCTACAAGATGGTGCTCTTTCAGGCACCCTGTTTACACCGCGTGGAGTTAGAAAGCCCCCCGTGGTGTTAATCATTGCGGGATCAGGACCTACGGATCGGGACGGAAACAGCAAATTAATAAAAGGAAAAAATAATTCTTTATTGCAACTCGCAGACAGTTTAGCCAAGTATGGTATTGCTTCCTTGCGTTATGATAAAAAAGGAGTCGGGGAAAGTCAGGTTAGAGGTTTAAAGGAGGAGAATATGCGATTTGAAGATGGCGCCAATGATGCATTGGCTTGGATCGCTTGGCTGCGCAAAAAGGGGTATAAAAAAATATATATTGCCGGACATAGCGAAGGTTCGCTAATAGGCCTGGTGGCTGCGCAGCAAGCAAAACTCAAAGGCTTTATTAGTTTGGCGGGCGCAGGAAGACCCATTGATCAGGTGCTTCGAGAGCAATTTAAAGAGGGCGGCGGGCCTGACTCCCTCGTGGTGTTAGCCAATCGCTATCTCGACACCTTGTTGGCAGGCCAACGAATTGCAAAGCCCAATCCATTTTTGTTCTCCATCTTCAGGCCTTCTGTGCAACCCTATATCATTTCTTGGCTACGCTACGACCCGGGCAAATTGCTACAAACACTTCGCTGTCCGGTTTTATTGGTGCAAGGCAATAAAGACATTCAAGTACAAGTAGCCGATGCGTTACTGCTGCAAAAAATTAAACCTGACGCGCGTCTGGCAGTTGTAGAAAATATGAATCATGTTTTTAAGTTGGTTACTTCCGACAATCGAGTTGATAATATCAAAACGTATAACGACCCTGCATTGCCCATCGCTTCTTCAATGGTTCAGGAAATCATAAAATTTATTCGTCCAATTCGTATTTTGTGAGCATGAAAACAAAAAACTGGAAAGCCGATACCCGCTATGTGCATGCCGGGGCACATCCTGATCCTAGTACCGGGGCCATCATGACGCCCATTTATCAAACCTCTACCTATGTACAAGAGTCACCAGGTGTCAATCAGGGATTTGAATATGCCAGAAGCCAAAACCCCACGCGTAAAGCTTTGGAGGAAGCCCTTGCTTTATTGGAGGGCGGTAATTATGGGCTTTCCTTTAGCAGTGGGGTGGCCGCTACCGATGCAGTAATTAAATTATTAGCGGTGGGAGACGAAGTGGTGTGCGGTAATGACATGTATGGAGGAACCTATAGGCAGTTTACAAAAATCTTTCAGCGCTTGGGTATCACTTTTCATATGGTGAATACCACCGATGCTGCCAACGTAGCAAAGGCCATTACGCCTAACACAAAACTGATCTGGCTGGAAACCCCTACCAATCCGTTGATGAACGTGAGTGATATTGAAGCAATTGCCACCCTGGCAAAAAAACAGGGAATATTACTTGCGGTAGATAACACGTTTGCCTCTCCTGCACTACAACAACCCATATTATTAGGAGCAGATATGGTGATGCACTCCGCTACTAAATACCTGGGCGGGCACAGTGATGTAATACAAGGTGCTTTGGTAGTAAAGGATGAATCCCTGCGTGATCAATTACACTTTATTCAAAAAAGTAGTGGTGCAGTACCAGGACCAATGGACTGCTTTCTGGTTCTTCGAGGCCTCAAAACGCTTGGTTTACGAATGAAAGCGCATAATGCGAACGGAGAGAAGATCGCAAACTGGTTAGTTGCACACCCAAAAGTTAAAAAAGTTTACTGGCCTGGTTTGGCTTCTCACCACAATCATCTTGTTGCTAAAAAACAAATGAAAGGATTTGGTGGAATGATCTCCTTTGAGCTAACTGGCGATTCCATAGAAGAAACAAAGCGAGTGCTCTCTGCTACCCGCTTATTTTCATTAGCAGAAAGTTTAGGTGGTGTTGAGTCCCTGATCAATCATCCCGCCACCATGACGCATGCCTCTATTCCTCAAGAGGAACGAATTAAAAATGGTTTGTCTGATACATTAATTCGCTTGTCAGTAGGAATTGAAGATGCCGATGATCTGATTGAAGATCTAGCGCAAGCCCTCGGATAATTGCATCAGCGACTTCTTGTAATTTGAAGCACAAGAACGGGCTTGAATTTTTCAAGACTTCTTTTCAAACATCAATGCGTTGACCTTTCCCTGGTCTTCTTGTTCTCTATGTAGGTCAACCATAGTGCCAAAAACATGATCCCATAGTGTGGAGCTTACGCCAAAACCCTGATGCTCGTTTTTATAATGATGCAAATGATGGTTTCTCCATAGGGGCTTCATCCATTTAAATGGAGGATTCCAGGCATGAATAGCATAATGCATGGAGCCATATAAGAGATAGCCCAAAATAAAACCAGGAAAGAACATAAATACATATGAACCCATTCCCGCGCGCATCAGTAAAAAAAGAGTGGTGGACATTAATAAGCTGGGAAGTGGAGGCATAAACAAACGTTGACGATCTCGTGGATAATGATGATGATTACCATGTAGTGTATATACAAATTTTGTAGCCAGTGGTGACGTTGTAACCCAATGAAATAAGAATCGATGTGCCATATATTCAAAAAAGGACCAAAATAAAATTCCGCCTGAAAAAACCAATGCAATGGTTAGTGTGGGAAAATCAAACGTATTGCCTGAGCGGTATAAAAAATAGACGATAACTGGCAAATACATCCCCCAGATAACCAGTGGGTGCGTTTTAGTGAAGGTTTCCAACAATTGGTTTTCAAACAAACGCGCATGTCCTTTATTATGTATTTTTTCGAATTCCATAGCGCAAAGATAATACGGGTTTCGTTGGAAAAAACTAACAAGGTCATGCCAACATCATTAACTTCGCTTAACGAATGTTGCACCCATGAAATTATTGAGCTACTACAAAGAAGGCTGCGAGCAGCTGGGTGTGTTGAGCAACGGTATTGTTTACGACATGGAGCTGCTTCACCCGGAATTACCAAACAGCATGAATCTGTTGCTCAATTTTTGGGACGATTATTTTCCCGTGGCACAGGCCGGGGAAATGCTCATCAAGGAAGGACAACGCTTGATAAGCGGAGGACAGTCCATTGAAAATTTACAGTTGATGGCCCCTGTTCCTTTTCCCTCCTCCTGCAGAGACGGATATGCTTTTCGGCAACATGTGGCAGCAGCCCGCCGTAACCGAAAAGTGGATATGACCCCCCAGTTTGACGAGTATCCGATTTTTTATTTTACCAATCATCATAGCATCCAAGGGCCAGGGCCTATTCGCTGCATGCCTGATCATTTTGAAAAATTAGACTTTGAACTCGAGGCAGCAATTGTAATTAGCAAACAGGGAAGAAACATTCGCGCTACAGAGGCGGACCAACATATTGCCGGGTTGATGATCATGAATGATATGAGCGCAAGAACCTTACAAATGGAGGAAATGTTGTTAAATCTGGGACCCGCTAAAGGCAAAGATTTTTCAACGGTGATCGGCCCTTGGTTAGTAACATTGGACGAACTGGAACCTTTTGTTACTGCACCAAAACCTAACCACCAGGGGCTGAGCTGGAATCTTTCTATGACCTGCAAGGTGAATGGCGTTCAGGTGAGTGCGGGTAATTTGGGCGATATGGATTGGACCTTTGCAGAGATTATCGAAAGAGCTTCTTATGGAGTAGATCTTTATCCCGGTGATGTGATCGGAAGCGGAACAGTAGGCACGGGGTGTTTTTTAGAACTGAATGGAACAGGAAAATTGAATGACCCACTTTATAAAGAGCAATGGTTGCAGGCAGATGACGTAGTAGAAATGGAAATTGAAAATTTGGGAAAATTAACCAATACCATTGTTAAAGAAGAAGAGAACTGGAGTATTTTGAAACAGAAAAAAAAGGGACCGTCTTAAATGTTATTTGATTTTTCAAAACTAAGCCCGGCAGACCGACAGTATTATTTGCATAATGCTGTAGCACCAAGACCTATTTGTTTTGCATCTACCATCGATCAGAAAGGAAACGTTAATCTAAGTCCGTTTAGTTTCTTTAATGTTTTCTCTTCTAATCCCCCCATTGTAATTTTTTCACCTGCCAGACGGATAAGGGACAATAGCGTTAAACATACCTTAGAAAATGTATCGGCAGTGCCTGAAGTAGCTATCAATATAGTTACATTGGACATGGTGCAACAACAATCGCTGGCCAGTTGTGAGTTTCCCAAGGAAGTAAATGAATTTGAAAAAGCTGGTTTTACTGCTACACCTGCCACCCGCATCAATCCTCCATTGGTAAAAGAAAGTAAGATACAGCTGGAATGTGCGGTTATTGAAGTAAAACCATTGGGCAATGAAAGAGGAGCAGGTAACTTGGTGATATGCGAAGTGCTATGTATGCATATCAACGATACCTTGCTGGATGAAAATAAAAAAATGGACCCCCGTCATCTACCCTTAGTAGGCAGACTTGGAGAGGATTGGTATACGGTTGTAAACGAACAAAATTTATTTCAGGTTCCCAAACCGAATACTTCGCTAGGCATGGGAATTGATTCCTTACCGTCTGCCATTCGGACCAGTCAAATTTTAACCGGGAACGACTTGGGTCAACTGGCTAATTTTGCCAGTATTCCTCCCCTTGATCCGGCATTTCAAGACCCCCATTTAAAACAAATTGTTCACTACTTTTCTGTTAATCCGGACCAGATGGAATTGGAAATACACCGTTATGCCAGCCAATTACTGAGCAAAGGGGAGGCCGGTACTGCCTGGCAGGTCTTGCTTTACTCAGTAGTTTCTTGATTTACAATAAATTAAATCCGAATCCCCTTTAAATATTATCAGGGCGATTCTGCCAAAGTTTAGGGAAACTAAAATATCTTTGCACGCAACAGCTTAAGTAGTAAATGCTTAACTTAGGTTGCCGTTTTAGCTGAACCAAAAAAACTGATATGAAAAAATTGTTTTTCCTGTTTGCACTCCTGACCCCCTTTGCATTACTTGCCCAAAAATCATTGGTAGGTGTTACAGGCGGTATCACAATGGCTAATCAATATGGAACCAAGAGTGGTGCGTTGATTAAAGACGATCAAAAAATTGGCTATGCACTTGGATTAGTAATGGAAACTTCAATTGCAAAAAGCAATTTTAGTTTTCAACCTGGAATTTTTTATTCGCAGAAAGGAAGAATTGAAAATGTTAGCTTCAAAGAGCAGCGTCATTGGAGTCTTCGCTATGCCGAACTGCAAGCCAATATACTTTACAACCATAAGTGCAGCAAAGGTGGTACTTTCTTTGCGGGAGGTGGACCAACTTTAGCTGCCGACTTACCTTCATTTGTAGAAACACGTTTATTGGACACAGATCCAGTTTCCTCACAACAAAATGAATTTGTAGCAAGCGGAGCACGCAGTGTAAGCTTTGGTACACAAGCTGCTTCTGATTTCAAAGGACCTGACTGGGGTGTTAATATGACTATTGGCTATCGTACAAAAGCAGGTTGGTCAATTGGATATAATTACACCATTGGATTGCGTAACATCATGCCTGTAATGGCAGGTGATGATGGCATTCGTAATCACTTTATGGGTCTTCGTATCAGTTACTGGGTAAAGAATAAATAATATTTCCCGCCTTGCGGGATTGTCGAAAGCCTCCTGCATAGGGGGCTTTTGCATTGATACGCCGGACCAAACAAATACCTTTGCGCGCGAAATAGCAGAAAAATCCGAATATGAGTACACTGCAACTTTCAGAACAGGAACAATTAAGACGCGAAAAACTCGCGGAATTGATCATGATGGGTATAGAACCCTATCCGGCACCCTTATATCCGGTCAATACTTATTCCTTGGATATCAAAAAGAAGGTGACTGATAATAACATGGCAGAGTATGCTGATTGCTGCATAGCTGGTCGGATCATGAGCGTGCGTGATATGGGAAAGGCAAATTTTGCTGTGCTACAAGATGCAAAGGGAAGAATGCAAGTGTACATTAAACGTGATGAGATTTGTTCCGGTGAAGACAAACTACTCTATGATGTGGTTTGGAAAAAATTAGTAGACATCGGGGATTTCATTGGAGTCAAAGGATACGTGTTCCGCACAAAGACAGGAGAGCTTACTATTTATGTTAAAGAGTTTACGTTACTAAGTAAGTCATTGCATCCATTACCTATAGTGAAAGAGGCCGAAGGGCAAACCTTTGATGCAGTAACGGATCCTGAATTCAAGTATCGTCAGCGCTATGCGGATTTAATTATCAATCCCACGGTCAAAGAAACGTTTATCAAGCGAACTAAATTGATCAATTCCATACGCACCTTTTTGAATGAGCGTGGGGCCCTGGAAGTGGATACCCCTGTTCTGCAAAGTATACCAGGAGGTGCAGCAGCACGTCCTTTTATTACGCATCATAATGCCTTGGACATGCCACTCTATTTACGTATTGCCAATGAGTTGTATTTAAAGCGATTGATCGTAGGTGGTTTTGATTGGGTGTATGAGTTCAGCCGCAATTTCCGTAACGAAGGCATGGATAGAACCCATAATCCCGAGTTCACCATTCTGGAATTTTATACGGCGTACAAGGATTATTTCTGGATGATGGAAACCACTGAACAGTTGTTGGAGAAAGCAGCGCTTGATGTGTGCGATACAACGGATGTTATCGTAGGCGATAAAACTATTTCATTCAAAGCACCCTTTAAACGCATTAGTATTTTTGATGCCATTCAGGAACACACAGGCATTGATGTCAGCGGAATGAATGAAGAACAATTGCGTACGGTGTGTAAGCAATTGCATATTCATGTTGATAATACCATGGGCAAAGGCAAACTCATTGATGTCATCTTTGATGAAAAGTGTGATAAGCATTATATCCAACCCACTTTTATCATCGACTATCCTGTTGAAATGAGCCCGCTCACCAAGAAACACCGGGATAAGCAAGGATTGGTAGAACGATTTGAGTTAATGATCAACGGAAAAGAAATCGCTAACGCTTATAGCGAATTGAATGACCCTGTCGACCAACGTGAGCGTTTTGAGGAACAAGTGAAATTAGCGGAGCGAGGCGACAATGAAGCCATGTTTATCGATCAGGACTTCTTGCGTGCACTCGAATATGGAATGCCGCCTACTGCGGGTATTGGTTTTGGCATTGATCGACTCTGTATGCTACTGACCAACAATCCATCTATACAAGATGTATTATTGTTCCCACAGATGAAGCCTGAAAAAACATACACTGAGGGAGAGGGAACAACGGAAGTATAAATGCGTTTACGCTGTTGTTAATCAGTTTCATCCAATGCAAATAAATTCTCTCCTGATTTTTTATGAGCAGCACTGCATTTCCCCCTTTAATAAATTATTCATAGAACAATTTGAGTATGCAGTCAATAATTATTTTTGACCCTTCACTCCACAAATAAATCCGTATAGAGTTCAGCACCAGGGACCACCGAATAATGATCCAGGTCGGTGATGCCTTCGCCAGCGAGTACTTGCTCATCGAGAAAAAGGTTTCCTGTGCAAGTAGAGGCAGGTTTGTTTAGAATATAATAGGCAGCATCGGCAAGGATCTCCGGTTTACGGCTCATATTTGCCAGCATTTGTCCTCCTAATAAATTTCTTACGGCCGCCGTGTCGATAGTAGTACGTGGCCAAAGCGCATTGGCAGCAATACCCGCCTGCTTAAATTCCCTCGCCCAACCTATTGTTAGCAAACTCATATCGTATTTGCTAACCGTATAGGCCACATGATTGGCAAACCATTTTGGATCAAGATTCAAGGGGGGAGATAGCGTGAGAATATGCGGGTTGTTGCCTTTGCGAAGGAAAGGAACGCAGGCCTTGGTAACCAGAAAAGTTCCGCGCACGTTTATACTACACATCAGATCAAAGCGCTTTGCTGCTGTTTGTTCCGTAGGAGTTAAAGAAATGGCAGAAGCATTATTGATCAGGATATCAATTCCTCCAAATTGTGCTACGGCTTTATCAACTACCTGTTGAATTTGTTCTTCAAACCGTATATCACAGGGAACAGCTAAGGCCTTACCGCCAGCCGCTTCCATTTCTGCAGCGGCTGTGTAAATAGTACCGCCAAGTTTAGGATTCTCTTCTACACTTTTTGCAGCAATAACAATATTGGCTCCTTCACGGGCCAAGCGAAGTCCTATTGCCTTTCCGATACCGCGTGTGGCACCAGTGATTACAACTGTTTTACCTGCAAAAGACATGATCGATTCAATTAATATTCTGGAAGAACGGGTTTAGTACCGGTTATGGTATCAATACGATTCATCACGTCAGATGTCAACAACTCTAAAACATCCAGCGCTTTCAAATTTTCCAGTAATTGCTCTTTACGTGTGGCTCCCAAAATAGCCGTGGTAACGTTTGGATTTTTTATACACCAGGCAATGCTTAACGCAGGCAAACTAACACCTAACTCAGCTGCCAGTTGGCTCAATGATTGTACGGCATGAAGCACCTTGTCCTGCATCCAACGATCTTTAAGCCATTCAAATCCTTTGATTCCAAAACGACTGCCGCCAGGCACTCCGTTGTTATACTTGCCTGTTAACATACCAGAAGCCAGTGGACTCCAGATAGTGGTACCGAGTCCAACAGTGTTGTAGACCATCAAAAATTCGTTCTCAATTTTATTTCGCTCAAACAAATTGTATTGTGGTTGTTCTACAGTAGGTCCAATCAAATGATGTTGTTGTGCAATTCGATGCGCCTCCATGATCTCTACGCCACTCCACTCGCTGGTACCCCAATATAAAATTTTGCCTTGCGTGATCAGATTGTGCATGGTCCATACTACTTCTTCGATTGGTACATTCTTGTCGGGACGATGACAGAAATAGAGATCCAGGTAATCTGTTTGTAGTCTTTGCAGAGCCTCATGACAAGCTTCTACAATGTGCTTTCGACTCAACCCATGTTGATTAGGCTTATTTCCCTTTCCTCGCCAACCCCAAAATACCTTTGAAGAAACGGTGTAAGAGGTACGATCCCAGTTTTTTTTCTTTAGCACACGTCCCATCATTTTTTCACTTTCGCCAAGTTCATACACTTCGGCATTGTCAAAAAAATTGACCCCATTATCATAGGCAATTCCCATTAATTCATCGGCAATTGTATCGTCAATTTGTTTATGAAAACTTACCCAACTCCCAAAGGAGAGGACACTTAGCTGAAGACCTGTACAACCCATGTTACGGTATTGCATAACTGTAAAAAAGTTGAGGAACGTAAAGTTAACTCTTAATGACTCTTGGGCGCGTTTACCAGTCCGGTAGTAAAGTTAAACGTAATTCGTTTCAAATCCTGTGTGGCTTCCAACCCCTTTCCACCTAAAATTTGTTGACCGGGGCTACGGTAACTGGCAAACTTATCCGTGTAAAAAAGTTTTGATCCCTGATCCCACCAGAGTTCAGGCGATAAGAGCGTGTCCCCTTTTTCAGTAATCACCACAACGCTATCTCGTAGAAATACTTTATTGAGATTTTCGTAATAAATCCCAAATTTTGCGTCTAAACGGGTTTCTATTTTGGCGCTATCGTTATAAAAATCACAATGAAGCGTCTGGGGAAATGTCATTTGAATAGTATCGCCCGCCTCCTTGACCATTATAGGTGCTTTGATACGCGCTTTTAATTTTCCTTCCTGACTGATTGTACTTACCACATCAGTGGCTTCTTCTTTAAGCAGTAATTGTTTAGTCCAGTTAGTCAGCACACGATCGTCGTTCTCGCAGGCGGAGAGTAAAAAAATGAAAATAGCCGGAAAAGCTGTCCTAATGGACTTAATCATATTGTCGCTTGATAAACCAGATATCACTCAGAGAGAATCCAAGGGTGAACCTGAATAAATTATCCTGTAACAAATTCTGCTTGTTGCCCCGCTTGATGTACTCCAATGCTACATTGATAAAAGTGATCTGATTGGGAGTTTGTCGGCTGATGGGAATAGGTAGACCCGCCCCAAAACTGGCGCCAAAACGAGGGGTTTTGTTTATCAAACGAACATAATCAGGCCCTGCAAAAAATCCAAAGCGATAATTGACATTCGTAAAATAACTGTGGCGAGGTACCGGACTAATCTGCGCGCCCACCCGAATTTCCCAGGTATCTTGAATGGAATCTGTTTTTCCAAAAAATCGATAATCACTCCAGGATTGTTTATTGTAATCTGCCCCAATCATCCAACCGCCTTCCTTATTGGGAATAGCGTATTTCTGCCATACAAATCCAATGGTATAAGAAGCCGGTAAGATCATTTTATCCTTACGCCCGCGAATATCAGAAACGCTATCCAAACGAACCTCTCCCTGCCCTTGATCATAATAGAACGTTTCGCGTAGTATGTCCTGCTCGGCATTTAATTCTTGTTTCAGATTTCCATACGCTCCTAAGGTAAGCGTCATGCTTTTATTTAGAGGAATCTGATACTGTAACCCGGCACTGGCTTGTAATTTTCCAAATGTTGTTTTTGTTTGAAAATTTGCCTGATAATAAGACACTGAATCATTGATCAGGCTACGGCGACTGCTATAATCTTTTTTCCCAAATAAATATCCCACGTTAAAGCCCACACTAAATTTTTCTTCCAGTCCAAACTTCTCTTTGCTGAATAAGGAAAGCCCTGTACCGGCAGCGGCTAAATAAGCACCCCCATCTCCCCTGTAACGGGTAATGGCGCTATCGATGGCAGCTCCGGTGATTGGGTCTGTCAATCGTTCGTTCTTATCAATACGATAACTGATTCTGGAGACCGGGCGCAAACCAAAACTCATACCCCACCCCCTAAGAAGAGGTAAGCCTACTTGCATGTAGGAGAAAACTGCATTGCTGGCATTAAAATTATTGGCAACCAAAGGATCTCGTAATGTGCGATTGTCCACATTGACTCCAATATCCAAGATGGCGCGGCCAGAACTTAATTTCTTTGATTTTTTTTCTTTCCATGCCTGAAAGGACGAAAAAGAAGCCGGGTTATTAAAGTTGACAGAAAGCTGATCTGTATAACCCGCAGTAATTCCACCCATACCTCTGTTATTAATATTGGTAGTAGCGGTCAAATCGCCAATTCCGAAACGAGAATAAGGCGAGTTATCCTGTGCAAAACCTGGGGCCAACCAGATGAAAATAAATAGGATGGTTAAGCCGAATGATTTGTGTAACAAATTGATACTGTTAGGAATTATTGACTTCGCTGATGGCATAGAGCCCCTTGTAGATTAAATCAGGGTCCGCAAATATCCTGTTTTTACAGTGGGCAGCCAAATAGGACAGATCTCCACCGGTTAATAGCAAGTTAAAGTTCTCATAACGAGCGCTATACGCATCAATAAATCCATCTATTTCAAAGGCCATCCCCTTAATTACCCCCGATAAAATGTTGGTGGTAGTATCGTACCCGATCAAAGGGGCATCTGCATCTGGTTTGACCAAGGGCAATAACGCCGTGTAATGTTGGAGTGATTTTAAACGCATTTCAAGTCCCGGAGAAATCCCACCCCCAAGAAAAGCATGCTGTGCATTGATAAAATTATACGTAATACAAGAACCCAGTGCTATAACCAGCGTGTGCTGATTGGGATAATAATGAACCGCCGCAGCCGCAATAGCCAGGCGGTCAGCCCCAATTGTTTCAGGTTTCCCCACGGGTGTAGTAAAAGCCAGTCGTGTTTGGTGATTGAGTTTATGAAAGCGAGTGTAATGAGCAAGCACATCTTCCATCTCCGGATTATGATTTACCACCGAAGAAAGAATAGAGTTAACCGGTTGAAAATCTTTGATCAGCTTTTCAATCGTTTCCTTGGTATCGTTCGGAAGGGTAATAGCTTCACGTAAATTAGCTTTGTCAAATACAGCTACTTTACGACGAGTATTGCCAAAATCAAAGCAAAGGGTTATTGCCATGGTGCAAAGTTATTCTTTTTGTAAAGAGTCAAACCAGGTCAATGCAGTAGCAATACTTTGTTCCCAGCTAAATTTTTCCAATAGCTGTATTCGGCTATTTTCTGCCAGCTGAATTCTTAGCGTTGTATTTTCAAACAGCAAAGCAAGTGCTGTAACCATAGCAGTGGTGTTTTCAGTTGGAATCAATAATGCGGTTTGGTTGTCCTTAGCGTAGTCAGCATGACCGCCAATGTTTGTACAAACTACTGCACACCCACAAGCCATTGCTTCTGCCGGAGGTAAGGCCCAACCCTCCCCCAACGACGCGGATAGAAAAATTGCATGTTGATTGTACAGTGTTTTCAAATCCTTGGGTTTTTGGTAATAATTTACCCACGCTGGTAAGGAAGCCGGACGAGGATATACACCAAAAAAATTAAAGCGCAACAACGGATATTTGGCCCGTAGGGGTTGAAGAGCCGCTAGTATATAACGAGTCCCTTTTCTTTTCTCCTCAGAATACAGGGCCAGTACAGATAACGGATCTCGTAAGTGAGGTGCAACAACTTGCAAAAATTGAGTAGTGTCAATGGCGTTGGGTAATAATTGAACCCCCCGCCCCGATTCCTTTTCCACTAAAATGCGAAGCCAATTGGAAATTGCTGCATACCGGAGCGGTAAACGATAAGAAGCATTTACCAAATCGGCTTGTCCGGTCCAGTTTTCATAGTCTTGCACAAGGTTTACAGGAACTCCTTTCTGTGGAGATAATGTAGCCAATGCATAGGCCATTTGCCACCAGGTAGAAAACAGAACGTCTCCATCCGGAACAAAAGAGTCACTAATTTCATCTACGATTGTTGATTTAACTCTTTTATCCAGCGGAAACCAGGCGGGACGTACCGCACCCCTTATTGCAAACACCAATCGCTTCCACCATAATGGTGAGCGCATTTTTTTAAAAGGACGACGCAAAGCATGTAACACCGTTACTTGATGCCCGAGTGCCACAAACCGATTGGCATATTCGTACATAATACGAGCACCACCCACAGGCTTTGTTACCGGAAACGGAAGGAGAATGTTGATGCGCAATTTTTAAAATAGATTTGTAACCATGGCAATTTAGTGAACCATTTTATTAGTTACCAATTAATATGAAAGAACTTCCCCCTCTTTTATTTTATGATTGGTATATAGCCGGAAGAGCCGCCCCGGCAGGTGGGGTACAATATTTACCGGAGCTTTTGGTCTATCAACGAATGCATACCTCTAACGCATCGGTGTTTGGAGAAAGAGCCGGACAAAAAAAGACAAGGCTGATGCATATGGTTGCTGTAAGCGCTCATTGTAAAGCTTTTGCGGAAAGTCCCGGGATAGCTACCATCTCGCATCAACGCTTAATGGAATGGACAACTAATTTGGATAAACTAATTAACCTACGAAAAGCTTGGCCATTATTTGTTTTTATGATGCACCACCAAGCGGATCTTTTTTGCTATAAAAAAAGAAAAATACGATGGCCTTCTCAGCTCAAACATGCCATTGGTTTGATACAAACATATTTGCGGAATAATTAATGTTTATCGTTGCTGTATTACTACGGGCCGATGATTGATCTGCTGTTGAATTTTATTGAACAAAGCAGGGATTGCTTGTAGGTTTTTCCCTGCTGCCAACTGGCGTACCCTACTCCGACTTTTTATGATGGCAGGGATCAACTTTATAAAATCGATATAAGAAAAAAGAGAGGTAAACCGAAAAGTGAGTAATCGAAAAACCAATTCCAGTTTTAATTGCAATAGCCAGCTCAATAAATACAATCCATCTAAGTGTATGGCATGCAACAAGTACTTGTTCCGATAAAAAATACGATCAATCTGTTTTTTTCTCTCGGAAGAACCGATCGTGGAAGAAGTCCGATGCGCACAAATAGCTTTGTGTTCGTAATAATTACTATATCCTAAGCGCCAGGCGCGCAGTGAAAGTTCCGTGTCTTCAACATAATAGGGAGAAAACAATTCATTAAAACCACCTAGTTCCAAAAATAACTTTCGATTGATAAACGCATTGGCCCCCGAGCTATAGAAACAAGGAAAGGAAAAAGTGGATGGTTCGGGCCATGTAGGAATAAAATCGTAACTGGTTTTGATCTTGGCGCCTTGTAATACCGGATACTTTCCTCCGTCCTGAATTTGATCAGTATCCCATCCTACTATTCGGCCGCTGACACTGAATACATCCGAGTGTTGACAATAAGGAAGCATTGATTCAAAATATGCTGGGGTCAACTTCACATCACTGTTTAACAATAATACCCAATTATATGTAGCGGCTTTTATACCTGCATTAGCTGTTTTTGAAAATCCACCGTTCATCGGTACTTGAATGATATGCACCTGCGGAAAGTCACGAGCAAGCATGGCTACTGATCGATCAGTGGACGCATCATCCACAACAATAATTTCATAAATAATTCCTGTAGCTGAGAGTGCTACAATAGCAGGAGGCAGAATTTGCGGCAATAGTTGTTCCCCATTATAATTGGGAATAATCAGTGATATGCCTTCAATGGGTTGCACAGGTTAAAATTAATGCTATCCCGCTTACCTTTACCAACAAGGATAATACTGCATGCAGTGGGAATCGCAATTAGAAAAAATTAAAGCGGGCGACCAAAAAGTACTGGCGCAATTCATTTCTGTTATTGAGAACCAACAGGAAGGATACGTCTCTTTATTGGAGAGTCTTCCCATGGGGACCAAACCTGTTCTTGGCATTACGGGTCCGCCGGGTGCCGGGAAAAGTACATTGGTAGACAAACTGATCGGAAAAGTCGTCGAAGATGGAAAGAAAATTGCGGTATTATGCGTAGACCCTTCGTCGCCCTTCCATCAAGGCGCAATTTTGGGTGACCGCATTCGGATGTCTTCCTGGTATACTCACCCTGATATATACATTCGCTCATTGGCTTCTCGCGGATCATTGGGTGGGCTACACCCCAGGATCATTGAAATCTGTGAGTTATTGCAACAAGGAGATTTTGACTGGATAATTATAGAAACGGTGGGAGTTGGGCAGAGTGAAATAGAAATTGCAGGACTTGCCGATGTTACAGCTGTGGTATTGGTTCCGGAAGGAGGTGACGAAATTCAAACAATGAAGGCCGGGCTGATGGAAATTGCAGATCTAATTGTGGTAAATAAAGCAGATCGTCCTGATACGGCAAAATACCTGAATCACCTTAAACTTATGTTATCGCCAGTGTATGCAAGAAGCGAAAAGGAGATCCCCATCTTACCAACTACTGCTATCACCAACGAAGGAGTCGATCAACTGTATCGCACACTGCAGCATTTAGCAGTTGCAGTAAAACAAGAGGATAAACAAAATGGCCTGTTGGCAGAAAAAGCGTATCGGCTAATTGAAGCTAAAAGATTGCATGATATTGACCGCACTCAATTGGCCGTATTGATAAAAGAAGAAAGAAAGCAGGGCAATTTTAATCTCTATCGTTTTGTATCCACATACTGATCAGCCTTGCCGGTTTTTCTTCCACCAACGGTATCCAATATATCCAACGATGAGAAAAGGGGTAAAAGCCAGGTATAGAATACCTGTATTCATCCCATCAGCCGGCCCCTCTCCCAGCTGTTGAGCAGTTTTAGCACAAATGGAACACTGCGCCTGCGCAATTACTTGTACTAAGAAAAAAACGAATACTAATAGAATTTTCATTTCACTACAAAAATAAAAAAGATTAGGAAGCCTCTGCTTCCATTCTTTTTTGAACTTTTTTACGCTCCTCTTCATTTAAAACCAACTTACGCATACGAATAAAGTTGGGAGTTACCTCAATACACTCATCATGCTGTATGTACTCCATGCACTCTTCCAGCGTCATCCGTGTTTTAGTGGCAAGTCGGGTAGCATCGTCACTCCCACTGGCACGGTGGTTGGTTAATTTTTTAGCTTCAGTTACATTTACTACCAAGTCGCTTGGTTTGATATGCTCTGCCACGATCTGACCCGCATATACATCCTCTCCGGGCTCAATAAAGAAAGTACCGCGATCTTGTAATTTGTCAATAGAGTATCCGGTAGAACGCTCTTGAAACTTAGAGATCAATACCCCGTTATTTCTACCCGGAATAACACCTCTCCATGGTTTGTACTCACTAAAACGATGGGCCATAACCGCTTCGCCAGTTGTAGCCGTTAGCATCTGTGTACGTAAGCCAATCAATCCACGGGAAGGAATGTCAAATTCCAAATGTTGCATTTCACCCTTTGTTTCCATCACCAACATTTCTCCTTTTCTGCGACTGACTAAGCCGATAACCTTTGAAGCAAACTCCTGTGGTATGTCAACCACCAATACTTCGTATGGCTCACATTTTTCCCCATCCACTTCTTTTACAATTACCTGAGGCTGACCCACCGTTAATTCATAGCCCTCTCTACGCATGGTTTCAATTAAAATCCCTAAATGGAGAATGCCTCTTCCATATACCAAAAAGCTATCTCCCTCACCAGTATCCTGCACACGAAGTGCCAAATTCTTTTCGATCTCCTTCATTAATCGATCGCGCAAGTGACGAGAAGTAACAAATTTGCCGTCCTTACCAAAGAAGGGGGAATTGTTAATCGAGAACAACATGTTCATTGTAGGTTCGTCCACACTAATTACCGATAGCGCCTCCGGATTTTCTGCATCGGCAATGGTATCTCCAATAGTAAAATCTTCAATCCCCACCACAGCACATAAGTCGCCGGCAACCACTTCGGTCACTTTTTTCTTACCCATCCCCTCAAAAACATATAACTCCATTACACGCGTCTTGCGAATAGTGCCATCCGCTTGAACCACTGCAATTGGTTGATTTTCTTTTATACTGCCCCGGCTTACCTTACCAATGGCAATGCGTCCTAAAAATGAAGAGTAATCGAGAGAAGTGATCTGTAATTGTAGAGGACCCTCGCTTACTTTAGGAGCCGGAACGTGTTTTAAAATACCGTCCATTAACGGTAGAATATTATCCGTTGACTCAAGTGAATCGTTAAACCATCCCTTTTTTCCGCTACCATAATAAGTTGGGAAGTGCAATTGTTCTTCGCTTGCATCTAAATTGAAAAACAGTTCAAATATGGCATCATGTACTTCATCCGGTCTACAATTGGGCTTGTCTACTTTATTAATTACAACAATGGGGTGTAGATTTAACTGCAATGCTTTTTGCAAAACAAAGCGGGTTTGTGGCATAGGACCTTCAAAGGCATCCACTAAAAGAATAACCCCATCCGCCATTTTAAGAACACGTTCCACTTCACCTCCAAAGTCGGCGTGACCAGGGGTATCAATTACATTGATCTTTACATCATTATACGTAACGGCGGCATTTTTACTAAAAATGGTAATTCCACGCTCACGCTCCAGATCATTACTGTCCATGATCAACTCACCGGTTTCCTGGTTATCCCGAAAAACCTTGGTAGCATGTAAGATCTTGTCCACCAAGGTGGTTTTTCCATGATCAACGTGGGCGATAATGGCAATGTTTCTAATATTCATGAGGGCTTTTTAAAGACGCGCAAAGGTAGTTCATTTCCCGGCAATAAAGGGGTAATTTTAAGTTCAAATCATAGGTATGAAGCCTTTGAAAATAGCAGGTCTGGTGTTTGGACTATTGACCGTTATTTACTTGGCGGGTCCTCGTCCTGCAAAATCAGTATATCAACTCACACTTCCAACCGTGCCCACACAGCTTGATTCGTTGGAACGCTATGTGCAACAACAAGAAAGCAAGCAACTACTCAAACCGGGCAATGAAGCCCAAATCGTTTGGAATAACGACTCGTTAAAAAATCAAACTGAATTTGTCATTGTATATCTGCATGGCTTCTCTGCCTCACAGATGGAAGGAGATCCCGTTCATCGAAATATGGCAAAAAAATTCGGATACAATCTTTATCTAAGTCGATTGGATGATCATGGGATTGACACCAGCGCTCCACTGAGTAAGTTCACGGCAGAAGGATTATGGAATAGCGCACTGGAAGCATTGGCCATTGGAAAAAAATTAGGGAAGAAGGTAGTATTATTCTCTACCTCCACCGGTGGCACATTGGCCTTAAAGTTAGCAGCGGAATTCCCGGAGATTGCGGCTTTATTTCTTTTTTCACCCAACATAGAAATCAATGATAATAAAGCTTGGCTGTTGAACAACCCTTGGGGTTATCAAATTGCAAAGTCAATTGTAGGTGAAATGAGAACCGTTTCTGATACTACTGCAGCTTATGCCAAGTATTGGAACTATCAATACAAGACCTCGTCCGTGGTGCAATTGCAACAATTCCTCGAATCCACCATGAGATCCTCCTTGTTTGAGCGCATCAAACAACCTACGTTGCTTTTATATTATTATAAGAACCAACTGGAACAAGACCTTGTTGTAAAAGTGTCCGCAATGAAGCGAATGTTCCGGCAATTGGGAACACCTGATTCACTCAAATCTGCACTGGCACTCCCCAATACCGGCGATCATGTTTTAGCGTCACCGATTAAATCAAAAGATATTGCTGGCGTAGAAAAAGCTTGCACAGATTTTGCAATTCGTGTGTTGCACTGGAATCTGCAAACTCCCTAAATATTTTCTGGCAGACTAAGATATTGGCTGCACTATTGATGTTGTACCTTTCCGTTTCAATCGCATGCTATGATACGCTCCCGTATTGCAGGAATTGGAAAATACCTGCCCGAACAAATAGTACGTAATCAAGATCTTCTGCGCTATATGGATACCAGTGATGAGTGGATCCAAGAAAGAACCGGTATACAAGAAAGACGATACGCTCACAGAACAGCTGAAACAACCACTACCATGGGAGTTGCTGCGGCCCAAATTGCCATGGATCGCGCAGGGGTAACCGCAGCAGAGATTGATTTTATCGTTTTTGCCACCTTATCTCCTGACTACTACTTTCCGGGTTGTGGAGTTTTGTTACAACGTGCCATGAAAATGAAAGAAATTGGTGCACTGGATGTACGAAATCAATGTAGTGGATTTGTATATGCGCTTAGCATAGCCGATCAGTATATCCGAACCGGCACTTATAAAAACATTTTGGCAGTAGGTGCTGAAAAGCATTCATTCGGTTTGGACTTTAGCACTCGTGGTCGAAATGTTTCCGTAATTTTTGGAGATGGGGCCGGTGCGGTAGTGGTTCAGCCTGCCCGCAACGATCAGGAGGGCATTCTTTCAACTCATCTACACAGCGATGGTGAAAGTGCAGAGCTCTTAGCCATGTTTAATCCAGGCACCCATGCCAATCATTGGAAGGAAGAGGAATATGCTTCTTTTGATGATGCAGCAATTGGACAATTATTTTTCAGTCATACTATGATCGATAAGGGACAGATTTATCCTTATATGGATGGGCCCGCTGTGTTTAAAAAAGCAATCGTGAAATTCCCGGAGGTAATCCTGGAAGCACTGGGGAAAAATGGACTTACCCCTGCTGATCTTAATTTATTGATCCCTCATCAAGCCAATCTACGAATTGCACAGTTTGTACAACAAAAACTTGGTTTACACGATAGTCAAGTGTATAATAATATTCAATATTACGGAAATACCACCGCCGCTTCCGTGCCAATAGCTTTATGTGAAGCCTGGGAAAAAGGAAAAGTAAAAAAAGGGGATTTGATTTGTCTGGCTGCATTTGGAAGCGGATTTACCTGGGGAAGTGTATTATTAAAATGGTAAACAGAAAATTCCTTTATATTATTAATCCAAGTGCAGGAACAGGCAATGCTGTTAACCTTGAGCATTGCATTCTTGCAGAGCAAGCCAAGGTTGACTTTCCATTTGCCATCGAATACGCTAATCCGGAGGGCAATTATCAAACACTTTTTGAGAAAGTAAAGGATCAACTATTTACAGATATAATAATTGCAGGGGGTGACGGAACGGTCAATCAAGTAATTAGTGCCTTTCGGGACTTACCTGTTCAGTTTGGTATCATCCCCGTGGGTTCGGGGAACGGGCTAGCCCGTGCATCCAAGATCCCAACAAATCCATTAAAAGCAATTCGATTTTTATTTGAAAAATCCGCTTTCCCAACAGATGGATTTTTGGTCAATGACTATTTTTCCTGCATGTTAAGCGGAGTGGGTTTTGATGGAACTGTTGCTCATTCTTTCGCCAAGCAATCCACTCGCGGATTGCTCACTTATTGCAAGGAGGTAATTGGCCATTATAGCAATGCAAAAACGTACCCTTTTACGATCCAGGTTGAAAAAACTGTAATTGAAATGGAGGCCTACCTGATCAGCGTTGCCAATGCCAATCAATACGGGAACAATTTTACCATCGCGCCAGCAGCCAAACTCAACGATGGGCTCCTGGATGTAGTAGTTGTAGGGAAGCAATCGAAATTGCAGTTATTAGTAAAAACAATTTTGCAGTTGGTGGGGGTTAACAAAGTTCGATCTGTAGATTCCCTGTCTGCATCCGACTCAATACTTTACTTTCAAACGCCATCAATTACTATTCTGAATCATCAATCTGCAGCAACCCATATCGATGGAGATCCCATCGCTTCCACTAACACCTTACAAATTCAGGTAGTACCCAACGCTTTTCGACTGATCAGAAATAATAATTGAATTAGGGATAATAGTAAGAGCATAGCCACCAATTGGTGAAGCTGTGCCATCCATTCAAAAACGCCCCACTGGCCTGGAATAATTTTTGTGCTGGTTAAAACCGATAAAATTCCTAACACTACTTGCAGCAATACCAAAATAGCCGGCCACTTGCGTGCTTGATAAAACCGTGGAGAACCCTGTTGTTTGTATAATTGTACGGTGTAATATAGAATTGTTAGGAGCAATACATAAGCTAATCCTCTATGAACAAAGTGAATAAAAATTAAATTATCCACCCAGTTAAGTGATCCATCACTATTCCTGTATAATCCCCCGGGTATCCATTCTTGATTGATGGTAGGCCAGGTAGGTGCTGCGGTAGCTGCTTTATGTCCTGCCATAAATGCACCATATAGTAATTGCAATAGCAAAAGGATCATAATCCAACGAAGGGGCTTTTGTAATGACTGATTATATACTTTATCCGCAGCAGGAACCGTCAACTGCAAGGCAAACCAAAACGTATAACAAAGCAATCCTAAAGCAAAAATAAAATGAAGCGCAAGGCGAGTAGGCTTTACATAAATGGCATCACCAGTAAGTCCGCTAACTACCATTATCCAGCCTATGGCACCTTGTAAGGCTCCTAAAAGAAATAAAATAACCAACGGTTTTACCATAGGTGGCTTGAAATAACCACGCCACCAAAAAAATAAAAAAGGAATAGCAAAAACAATTCCAATCAATCGAGCCCAGTTACGATGAAACCATTCCCAGAAATAAATGATCTTAAAATCAACGATCGAAAAATCAAAATTTAAATAGCGGAACTGCGGTGTTGTTTTATACTTTTCAAATTCTATTAACCACTGTGTATCCGAAAGCGGTGGAAGTGCCCCTGTTACTACATTCCATTCTGTTATTGATAAGCCAGACCCCGTTAATCGGGTAATGCCCCCTAATAAAATTTGAACAGCTATCATAACCATACCCGTGTATAGCCAATACACGACAGCGCAGGAAGAAGAGGAGTTTTTCATGGCTTACAAAGGTAACGCCGACATTTTTGACTGTAATTTTTTGTTGAGCAATATTTCGGAATTTGCAGGCATGTTGGCGCCCTTTTTCCAGGATATCCATTTAGAAGCAGGTCTTGATGAAGCGGGTCGAGGCTGTTATGCAGGCTCCGTGTTTGCAGCAGCCGTGATACTGCCAAAAGATTTTTATCATCCTCTTCTCAATGACTCCAAACAGCTAAAGAAAAAAGAAAGAGATCTTTTGCGTCCATGGATTGAAAAAGAAGCTATCGATTTTGCAGTAAGTCAAATCAGTCACGAGGAAATTGATCGAATCAATATTCTGAAAGCCAGTATCAAAGCCATGCATCAGGCTGTTGCTATGTTAAAGAAAAAACCAGGTCTTTTATTAGTAGATGGCAACCGGTTTATCGCCTATAAAAAAATACCGCATCAATGTTTTGTAAAAGGAGATGGTTGTTTTGCCTCGATTGCCGCAGCCAGCATATTGGCTAAAACATACCGCGATGAATGGATGGAAAAACTACATCAGGAGTTCCCCCACTATGGCTGGGATCGTAATAAAGGGTACGGCACCTTACAACACAGAAAAGCCATTGAAAAATGGGGGTTATGCCCCTATCACCGAAAAAGTTTTCGCTTACTTCCTGACCAACAGAAATAATACTAGCGGATAGTCCAGACCTCGTTTCCTTTTAGCAATTTATCTAAATCGGCTGGTTTACGAGAGGCTGCTTCTTCCAATTGTGCAGCCATCACATCCTCATAACAAGGACGGTCTGTTTGATAAAATACACCAAAGGGTCTTGGGAAATGATCGGCTGATTGCGGATCATCAAATATTCTGGTCAATATTTGCGCTTTGTAGATATCTGTTTGGTCATGCACCCAACAATCAGCTGCACTATAGCCTTGCGCAAAATCTATAACAACGGGTTTAAATCCATCCAGCTTGATTCCTTTATCACTAGTGGCGCCAAACACCAACGGTTTGCCCTGCTCCAGGAATAAGGTTTCCGTGGCTTTACTTCCTTTCTCTGTAAAAATTTCAAAGGCACCATCGTTGAAAATATTGCAATTCTGATAGATCTCTAAGAAAGAAGCCCCCTTGTGCGCATTAGCAGAAAGCAACATAGCTTGCAAGTGCTTAGGATCTCGATCCATGGTACGAGCTACGAATGTGGCATCAGCCCCCAACGCTAAAGCGGCCGGATTAAAGGGATGATCAATACTCCCCATTGGAGTACTCTTAGTGATTTTTTTCTCCTCTGAAGTAGGAGAGTACTGCCCCTTGGTTAATCCATAGATCTGATTATTGAAGAGCAGAATGTTCACATCAAAATTTCGACGAAGCAAATGAATGGTATGGTTGCCCCCGATACTCAAGCTATCGCCATCGCCGGTAATAACCCAAACGCTTAATTCAGGTCGGCTGGCCTTTAGTCCACTGGCTATTGCTGTTGCACGACCATGAATAGAATGCATTCCAAACGTATTCATGTAATACGGAAAACGACTACTGCAGCCAATACCAGATATGAATACAATATTCTCCCGGGGAATACCTAATGTGGGCATCACTTTCTGAACCTGTGCAAGAATGGAATAGTCTCCACAACCCGGACACCAACGGACTTCTTGATCAGAAGTAAAATCCTTAGACGTTAAAGAGGCGGAGGTTGTTTCCTGGCTCATACTGATGTATTAACTGCAAAATTAGTGAAACTTAGAAACAGTAGTGCCCCTGCTCCAGCATCTGGTCCGCAATTTGTCTGCGCGCTGACTTGGCATTGAAGGGTTCCGCCTTAGTAAATCGCTTCAAGCCAAGCAAAATCATACGCCCCTCCTCCCCTTCCGCAAATCCATTGATGGCATCCTTACCACATTTATTGACTCGATCTGCCACATCGTATAAATAAGTACGAAGGATATTCATTTGGCCTGATAGGGCTGCCTCGCCTTTCAATTCAACCAACTTCATCACGCGTAACAACGTGCTTTCCGCGTGAAAAACTTCAATAGCCATATCCGCCAAGTTCATCAGGATCTCTTGTTCTTTTTCAATTTTCATCATTAATTTCTGTACTGCCGCGCCTGCAGTCATCAGGATTGCCTTCTTGAGATTGGCTATTAATTTTTGTTCAGCACTAAAAGGTAATTCTTCGGCAGCACCAAAATCAGGGATACTCATTAACTCTTTCTGAACAGCCATCGCTGGTCCCATCAGATCCAGACGTCCGGCCATGGTCCGTTTAAGTATCATGTCCAATGCTAACAAGCGATTGATCTCATTGGTACCTTCAAAAATTCGATTGATCCGACTATCCCGATAAGCTCTTGAAATAGTATACTCTGCACTATACCCGTTTGCGCCATGGATCTGCACCCCTTCGTCAACAGCAAAATCCAACAACTCACTTCCATAAACTTTCAATGCTGCACATTCTATAGCATACTCTTCAGCCCCCGCCAACAGGGCTTCAGCAAATGGTTTGCCTTTGTCCAGTAATTCCTGTTCTTTTTCATCAATCCATTTAGCCGTACGATATAATGCTGATTCGGCTGCATAGGTACGAATGGCCATTTCAGCAAGCTTATGTTTAATGGCGCCAAAATTGGCAATGGGTTGTTTGAATTGTTCTCTTGTTTTTGCATATTGAATAGAGTGATTCAAAACCATTCTTGCGCCACCCAGCGTAGCTGCGCAAAGTTTTAATCGACCAATATTGAGGATATTGAATGCAATTTTGTGTCCTTTCCCTAGTTCGCCCAACATATTTTCCACGGGAATTTTACAATCTTGGAAATATAATTGAACGGTGGACGAACCTTTGATCCCCATTTTTTGCTCCTCCACTCCCTGAGTAAATCCAGGCGTTCCTCTCTCTACGATAAAAGCAGTAAACTTATCTCCGTCCACTTTTGCAAAAATGATATAGACATGCGCAAAGCCGCCGTTTGTAATCCAGCATTTTTGCCCGTTCAAAATATACTGCCTGCCATCAGCACTTAAAGTGGCAGTAGTTTTTGCACCCAATGCATCGCTACCACTATTGGGTTCGGTCAGTCCATAAGCACCTGCCCATTCTCCGCTTACCAGTTTTGGTAAATAGGTCGTTTTTTGTTGTACCGTACCAAAATAAAGTATTGGCAACATCCCGATCCCGGTGTGGGCTCCTATGGCTACTGAATAAGAATTTCCCGGACCCAGGTATTCATTGACAATGGTGGAGGTTACAAAATCTTTACCTGATCCACCATATTCTTCAGGTATAGAGGTTGAAAGCAATCCTAATTCTCCTGTTTTTTGTATCAGGGAGGGCATCAGCCCTTGTTCTAACGAATCAATGCGTTCAACGATAGGAAACACTTCTGTTTCCAAAAATTGAGTGCACATTGATCGTATCATCTGCTGCTCTTCTGTAAATTCCTCCGGAATAAAAGTTTCAGCAGGAAGAGATTCGCGGATCAACCATTCACCCCCTTTTAAACTTTGTTTGTTAATTGCTGCTATTAACATAAGTATTTATTTAAGTGAGTTTAGCCAGATTATCATATACAACTTGGAGTGTTTGTTTACATACGTCCACTTTATCTACAGGCACGCCGCGTAATGCTTCCATCAACGTTTGATCCGCCAATTTAAGGGTCTGTTCCTGTAATTGCTGCCCGTCTTTGGTCAGATAGATCAGGTTAACTCGTCTGTCATTGGCAGCAGCAACCCTTTTTACTAATCCTGTTTTTTCCATATTGTCAACCAATCGTGTAATACTGGGCTTATCTCTGAAGCTAGCTTTACAAAGCTCTTGTTGGCTAATTCCATCTTTTTTCCAAAGATGATAGAGTACACTCCATTGCTCTATGCTCAGATTCAGTCCTGCCTCATTGAATTTTTTTTGCATGCGACGGGCAATGGCTGTAGAGGCAACTCCTGTGATGAAGCTGTACAGTTCTCCGCGCTTGAATTGGTTGTTTGGCATATAGTTGTTTAAGCAACTGTCAAATTTACGTTATCCCCCTTTATTTGCCAATAAGCCACAAAAAATTAACAAAAGAGAGCATGCACGGGCCTTGGTAGATTTGTACCATGCTACTCCCCGGACTTTTGATTTTAGCTACATTACTTTATGGAGGGTTAATCTATTATTTTAGGTGGGGTTGGGAGGCCATACCGCAAGATCCTAATCCGCCAATTCAACAAACAGATTGGCCTACTGTTGCCGTTATAATCCCTGCCCGTAATGAAGAGCAAAATATTGGAAATCTATTGCAAGCTCTGGCAGCACAATCGTATCCACTCAACAAAGTGGAGGTGTTGGTTGTTAATGATCATTCCACAGATAGGACTGCAGCCATTGTGAGTCAATTCCCTTTTGCAAAAAGTATTTTGTTGGAAGAAGAGGGAATTATAGCCTACAAAAAGAAGGCGCTGGAAAAAGGTATTGCTAAGACCAACGCAGCATGGATTTTATGTACAGATGCAGACTGTGTCCCCACCAAGGACTGGGTTTTGACTATGATGAACACCCTACTCACTAAACAGGCTAGTTTTTTAGCTGCTCCGGTTTACCTGAAAAACAATGGCAGTTTATTGGGTCGATTCCAAACGCTTGACTTTTTAGTGTTGCAAGGAATTACCGGAGCCGGACTTCAACTGCGTATGCTTTATATGGCCAATGGGGCCAATATGGGATATCCCCGATATGTGTTTGAATCAGTTAAAGGATACGACGGTAATGAAAAACTAGCTTCTGGCGACGATTTTTTTCTCTTACATAAAATAAAAGAGCAGTACACTTCTCAAATTTATTTCCTAAAAAATCAGCAGGCCATTATGCAAACAGCAGCTATGCCTGATTGGACTTCTTTTATACAACAACAAATTCGCTGGGCCAGCAAGTCACCCTATTACTCAGATTTGGCTTTAAAAGTAGTGTTGGCCAGTGTGTGGATTTATAATGCGCTATTAATTGTTGGTGCGTTGCTTACCGTACTAAATCCCACTACTGGAATTCTACTCCTTGTAGTTTGGCTTTGTAAAACCATTGTAGAGTGGCCTTTTGTTAGAAGTGTAGCAAGATTTTTTAATCACCGCATAGAATGGTTCGAATTTTTTCTGTTTCAGCCCTTGCACGTGCTATATATTGCCGGAACCGGACTATTGGGGCTGAAAGGTTCCTACGAATGGAAAGGCCGACGGATCCGCTGATCAATCGCCTGCTAAAAAATAAATCAAATACTATAGTTTTGACGCACTAACCCACAAACATGCCCAAATTACGTTTGTCCGTTTTTGTTATATTGAATTTGCACTTGGTAGGATCAATTACTAATGCACAGGATGCTACTATTCGAAAATTACAAGTGGAATCATTACGTCCGGTAAAAAAATATGTGCCGGATTCATTAATAAAAAAATGGAAGTCAGGAGGAAACTATACCCTGACAGTTGGACAGGGCAGTTTAAGTAATTGGGCAGCCGGTGGAGATCAGTTCTCCTTTACACTAAATACTATTCTTCAGCTTTATTCTTACTACCGTAAAGGACGTAATAGCTGGGATAACTCCTTGGATATTTTCTTTGGTTATATCAATACTACCTCATTGGGCAGCCGCAAAAACGATGATCGTTTTGATTTGATTTCCAAATATGGTTATTCGTTGAACAACAAAATAAATCTGGCTACGCTTTTTAATGTGCGATCACAATTTATTCCAGGCTATACGTATCCTAATAATGTAAAAACATTTGCATCTACCTTTCTGTCTCCGGGTTATGTTATTTTCAGTCAAGGCCTGGATTTTAGACCTCACAAACAATTTTCAATTTTCTTTTCGCCAATTACGGCTCGTTGGGTTATTGTAACGAATGAAACCTTATCAAATCGTGGGGAGTATGGTGTCAAGCCATTGTCTAAAAGTATTGGACAATTTGGTACTTTTGGGACCCTCACAGTTGAAAAAAATTTTAATAAAAAGGTATTATACAAAGCCAGGATTGACTTATTCTCAAATTACCAGCGTAAGCCACAAAATATAGATCTATTCGTAACCAACGTATTGACCACCAAGATTGGAAAAAATTTGGCACTCAGTTGGAACGTTGATTTAATTTATGACGACGATGTACGGTTGTTTGGACCTAAAAAAACTTCTCCGGGATTGCAGGCAAAATCAATTATTGGGTTTGGATTGCAAGTAAAATTTTAAAATGGGTCAAAAAAAACTGATTCGATTTGCGGAGTTGAAATCATTTCAGCATGTGCTGGAATTTCCTAAAGACGCTTCAGGAAATTGGTCAACAGTTTTTGGCAACAACAACCCTATTACGCTTGAGCTTGCCTGTGGTAAAGGGGAATATGCTTTAGGCTTAGGTGGGTTGTTCCCCGAAAGGAATTTTATTGGTGTAGATATTAAAGGGGATAGAATTTGGGTGGGGGCTCGTAAAGCTTTGCACCAATCCTTATTCAATGTTCGATTTCTTCGTGCACAAATAGAACAGCTTGCTGACTTTTTTGCTCCTCAAGAGGTAAACGAAATTTGGATCACTTTCCCTGACCCACAGCCCCGTTTTTCAAAAGCAAAAAAGAGACTGACACATCCACGATTTCTTCGTCTTTATCAAAAAATTCTTGTCCCCGGAGGACTAATTCATCTAAAAACAGATAGTCCGGCACTTTATGCCTTTACCTGCTTAGTTGCGGCACACTACCAATGTATCATTCATGCCAAGTCAGAAGATGCGTATGGGCAAGTAACTGTATCACCCAGCTTGTCAATCAAAACGCATTACGAGTCGCTGGATATTGCCGGAAGTAATCGAATTTATTATTGTTCGTTTTCCCTACCCGCTTCATTAGGAACTGAAATCATCGATCAATCCTTTAAAGATAAATTGGCGCAACATGAGGGGATCAAAGTATAAGCAATCACTGAATAAGGTTTTACCCTCTGGCAAGCCTGAAAATGATTTCTTTAATCAGGTATGGGATCTGGTACGTCAAATCCCAAAGGGTCGTGTTACTTCGTATGGGGCCATTGCTGCTGTATTAGGCGTTAAGTCAGGAGCCAGAATGGTTGGCTGGGCTATGAATAGCAGCCATGGACAAAATCCTGTGGTGCCCGCTCACCGAGTGGTAAACAGCATGGGACAGTTGTCAGGGAAAAATCATTTTTCCTCCCCTACTCAAATGCAAGAACAGCTTGAAAAAGAAAATATCAAGGTGATCAACGATCAGATTATCAATTTTGAAAAACACTTTTGGGACCCACTTAAGGAATTATAGGTCACTGATAGTAAGGGCTAATTAGCCAGTACACCAACACGCCCGTTACTGCTACATAAAACCAAAAAGGCCAAGTTATTTTAGCCAATTTTTTGTGAACCTCCCATTCGCTGGTCAATGCGCGATAGGCGGTGAATAATATAAACGGAAGGATCAATCCTGCCAGGGGGATATGTGTAAAGAGAATAATGTAGTAAACGGTTTTTAATGTGCCGCTTCCGCCAAAACCAGTTTCCCCTGCTAATAAATGATGGGCAATATAGCTCAGTAGAAATACCACTGACAATAAAAGCGCAGTCATCATAAAATTACGGTGGAGGATATACTGCTTCCGCTTCACGGCCCATAAAGCTGCCAGTAAAAGAATAGCCACCGTACCATTGATAAACGCATTGGCAGCAGCAAAAACATGTACATCAAACCCAAGATCAACGTCTAGTTTTATTTTTCCTAATACTACAACAGCAGTAAAAACCATCAAAGAGAAAGCAATGATCAAGCGGCTGGCCAACTTGTCGTTTTTTTGCAAAAAGGGCTGAAGCATATGCTATGAATTATTTTTCTTTAATACCGCCATCAATAAAAACACACCCAGGATAGCTAGTAAAAATGAAATGGCCATCACCAGTAACTTTCCTTCAAAGAAACTTCTTCGGTTGGGATTTTTTTCCATGGTGAGCAAAATAATATCTCGCTGCAGCTGGGATAACTCTTCAGGGTCTAAACCACTATAGTAGCCGCGCACCTGACGGTTTGCATCAATCAATACAAACTTATCGCTATGAATAAAATTTGTATCTACATTTTCTCCGTCTTGTAGGCCCAATTTCATCTCTTCTAAAGCCAAGGTATAAATCTGTTTTTTATCGCCGGTTAACAACCACCAGGTTTCAGGATTAATCTGAAATCGATTGGCCCAATATTGCAGACGGGCAAGACTATCTCTCTCCGGATCTATACTAAATGAAAGAAAATGAATATCCCGGTTGGTACGATCCCCTACTCTTTTTCCATTATGAATAGTTTCTGCCAAACGCTTCATATTCTGTGTCATGCCAGGACAAATAGTAGGACAGCGGGTAAAAAAGAAGTCAGCAATAATAATTTTCCCCTGAAGCTCCTGCCAGCCCACTTTGTTTCCCAGCTGATTTTGAAATGAAAAGTCGGCTAAGCGGTGCCAGGCTGTATCAGTTATTTTCTTCCCACGTTTAGTGGTTTGATAAATTGAGTCTGGAAAGTAATGCCGGGGTAGCATTATGGCATCATGACTGTTTACCTCTACGATCCAATAAGAAAGTAGTGGAACAATCAACGCTATCAATATTCCGTATATCGCAGTTTTATTCAGGCCTAGTGTTTAGCGGGTATTACCGATTTCTCCTTGTAATGCGCATCGTATCTATTGCGCAGGTTCTTGTAGGAGTTGCCATCCCAGATAAAAGCAGTAATAAACCAAATAAATAGCAACAAGGGCACCACTATGGTCATGATCACATTGCGAATTTCATCGCCTAAGTGCATAAAAACAGAAACAATATAATACGCTTTGGCCGAGGTCAGGATACAAACCATTCCTTTGAACATCAACACCAATAATGCGTTGGGTGCATCCCCTTTGTGAATGTTGTAAATGGTCAACCCGATTATTAACTCAACGACGGTAATCACGGAAAGCAGAATGGTAGTATTCTTTACTTTCTTTTTAAACGTTACATCGTCGGAATGATGATGAAAAGTTACTTCTTCAAATGCAGGATGTTGCATATCAATTCAATTTCGGTTACTAAAATTCGTTTAAATCAAATAAAAACATAAGAATACAAATACCCATACCAGATCTACAAAGTGCCAGTATAATCCGGCTTTTTCAATCATGAGATAATGGCCACGACGAGCAAACACATCTTTTTGCGTCATGAGCAACATGGTGATATTTATAATTACACCGGAGAAAACGTGAAAACCATGAAATCCGGTAATGCCAAAGAAATAACCACCAAAGGCTACGGGACCATTTTCACGAATATGTAATCCTTCTATATCGATTGCTTTAATTAATTCGGTGTCAGGGAGAGATGCAAAATTAATGTGCGTTGCTCCCGCATGTTCATGCCCGCCCATCTCAGCTAAGCGGATCAGCATTTCACGAGGTGTGTTTTGGATAGCTGTAGCAATATCAGCTTGAGCGGCTAATCTGCCCCAGGGGTTGATGCGTGTTGTTTGCCCTACGATATCCAGCTGGCCGTTTACCAATATTGCATGTTCGCCTGTAATCAAGTGGTGCCATTCCCAAGCCTGACAACCCAGGAAGGCGGCTCCGCCAATGATTGTCCAGAACAACCATTTGACCACCCCTTGCTTATCGTTGTTATGCCCTGCATGTACCGCCAATACCATGGTAACAGAAGAAATGATCAGGATAAACGTCATAACGCTCACAAATGCCAAAGGCAAATTTGCATGACCCGCTCCCGGAAAGGCGTTAAAAACCACGTTAGGGTCGGGCCAAAAATTTTGACTGAAGCGAATGGAACCATAGGAGATCAGGAAGGCGCCGAACGTGAAGGTGTCACTCATAAGAAAATACCACATCATGAGTTTTCCATACTCCATGTTAAAGGGGCTTTTACCTCCCGTCCACCATTTTGTTTGTTGCACAGTTGCAGTCGTTGTCATATCTCGAAATTAAACGTTATGTTTTAATCATCGGTTCAGCGCTGGCCAAATACCAAGAAAAATATTAACAAGTAGATCCACAATAAATCTACAAAATGCCAATATGTTACGGCAATTTCAGTCGGAACCGAACTATAAATTTTTACCTCCTCTACAAAAGTTTTTGTTACCAATACCAATAAGGCCAGGATACCCCCTGCAACGTGCAGGGCATGAAAACCAAAAATCACATATAGGAACTGCCCTGCGCCAGACCCCTTAAAAGTGATTTGTTGGTCCCAGAGTTTTTCAAAGCCCACCCATTGCAAACCAATAAATGCAGCCCCTAATAACAGCGTTGCAATCATCAGCAATCGGTAACCTGTTATATTTCTTTCTTTGAAAGAACGCAAGGCCAGGAAAATGGTGCCACTACTTAATAAGATCACAATAGTAGAGGCCCAAAATACCGAGGGCAATGTAACTGGCTTCCACCCTGTTTGGCTGCTTTTTACAATAAATGCGCTGGTCAATCCGGCAAACATCATGATCAGACTGCCCATGGCCACCCACAGAATAAATTTGTGGGGATGCATTTTTTTTGTAGTAGCGTTATTCACCATTTCAATTTTCTTGATCATGTCTGCACTGTTTTGCTCAGCAATAGGGCCAACAAAATCAGCGGCAAGTACAAGTAGCTTCCAAACATAACGGCACGTGCCGCTTTTACCTCCATCGTTTGATAAAGACGAACCGATCGTGCTATCATAAACAGATTGGCAAAAATGACTACTGCAACACTAATTCTACCGGCAGCGTCTTGGTAAGTAGACATCCCGGTAAAAAAGGGTAACAGCGTCACTGGTACCAATAACAACGAATAAAGAACTGTTTGCAGAGCGGTAAACCGCGTAGGACCTTGTTCAGAGGGAAGTAATTTGAACCCCACGGAACTGTAGTCCTCATGCGCCACCCAGGCAATAGCCCAAAAATGGGGAAATTGCCAAAAGAACTGAAAGGCAAATAAAACCCAACCCCCCAACGAAAACCGATCGTCTCCGGCTACCCAACCAATCAAACAAGGCAATGCTCCGGGAACGGCGCCCATTAACACTGCTATAGAATTGATTTTCTTTAGCGGTGTATAAATGAACGCATAAAGGAACAAACTGAATGCCCCAAGCGATGCAGCCATCCAATTGAACCAATACCCCAATAGTACAACTCCAATAATTCCGGTAACGATTGCAAAAAGCCAACCCTCCCCAGGAGTCATGCGGCCTGCGGCAACAGGTCGATGGGCGGTTCTTTTCATCTTCGCATCTGTGTCACGCTCCACCACCTGGTTAATTGCGTTGGCACTGCCTGTAATTAGCCCCCCACTTATAAAGAGCTCGAGTATCATCAGCCAGTTGTATTCAACCACCTGGGGTGACAGCAAGTAAGCAATGATACTGCTGAACACCACCATGATACTCAGCGAAGGCTTCATTAACATCAAATAATCTTTCACTTTCATCGGCGCCTCCGCATTTCAAACAATTTCAATCAACCATTGTTAAGCTTAACAGCTTATCTCAATGTTTGCTTTCGCTCGCACCTACAGGTTCGGTTTGAGGAATAAACTCACGCCCATCCTTTCCGTAATCATAAGGCCAACGGTGAACTTCGGGGATATCGCCCTCCCAGTTACCATGTCCCGGATTGATCGGTGTAGTCCACTCGAGTGTGTTGGCACCCCATGGATTTGCAGTTCGTACTTTTCTTCCTTTATAGATTGAGTAAAAGAAATTAATGATAAAAACAAATTGTGTAACAAAAATAATGATAGAAACTGCGGTGATAAACTTATCCAATTCACCAAACTGATTGAAGTTTACCCAACCACCCTTATCCAAATAACGGCGTGGCACACCCGCAAGTCCTTGATAGTGCATGGGCCAGAAAGTTAAATACGCACCCACAATCGTAACCCAGAAATGGATATATCCCAGTGTATGGTTCAAGTAGCGCCCATACATTTTTGGGAACCAATGGTAAACACCCGCGAACATGCCAAACATGGAGGCCACACCCATTACTATATGGAAGTGGGCTACTACAAACATGGTATCGTGCAAATGAATATCAATAGTGGTGTTACCCAGGAAAATCCCAGTTAAACCCCCAGAAATAAACAAACTCACAAATCCAATTGCAAATAATGCAGCTGGAGTGAAACGAATATTTCCTCTCCAAATAGTTGTTAACCAGTTGAACACTTTAATAGCAGAAGGTACCGCAATCAACAGTGTTAACAAAACGAATACAGATCCCAGGAATGGATTCAATCCTGATACAAACATATGGTGTGCCCAAACCAAGAAGGCAAGAATAGTAATGGCAAATAGAGAGCCTAACATGGCCATGTATCCAAAGATGGGCTTACGGCTATTGACTGAAAGGATTTCAGAAACCATTCCCATTGCAGGTAACAAGATAATATAAACTTCAGGGTGACCAAGGAACCAGAACAAGTGCTGGTACAAAATAGCACTACCCCCTTCGTTGGGGAGTATTTCGCCATTGATCACTATATCACTTAAATAAAAACTGGTGCCTAAGTTACGATCAAACAAAAGCAGAATAGCACCTGAAAGCAATACCGGGAATGATAAAACGCCCAATACTGCAGTGAAAAACAATGCCCAAATCGTTAACGGTAAGCGCGTCATGCTCATACCTTTGGTGCGCATATTAAGGATGGTAGTGATATAGTTTAGCCCTCCAAGTAGTGAGGACACTATAAAGAGTGCCATGCTGATCAACCATAGATCTGTTCCAATTTTCTGCCCATCACCTGCCTGACGCAATGCACTTAGTGGAGGGTACATGGTCCAACCACCAGAAGCAGGACCTGTTTGAACAAAAATGGAGGCCACCATAACAATGCCTGCCATAAAAAAGAACCAATAAGAAAGCATATTCAAAAATGGAGCCGCCATATCGCGTGCACCAATTTGAAGAGGAATAAGAATATTTGCGAAAGTTCCACTGAGTCCGGCCGTTAATACAAAGAATACCAGAATGGTTCCGTGCATAGTTACCAGACTGTAATAAAATTCAGGCTGGATCTGTCCTCCTTTAGCCCACTTACCAAAAAACGTTTCTAAAATGGGAAAAGTAGTATCCGGGTAACCCAGCTGCAAGCGAAACACCACGGAGAACAATCCACCAATAACCGCCCAAACAATACCTGTGATCAGAAATTGTTTACCGATTGTCTTGTGGTCCATACTGAAGATGTACTTCGAAATGAAGGACTGCTGATGGTGGCCATGTTCCCCATGATGGGTTGTTGCATGCTTAGCATCAGCTATGTGTACTGTTGTTGTTTCACTCATGACTCTTCGATTTTTTCGAATACAAAAAATAATTACCTAATGATAGCACCGGTCAAGGGGGCTGCATTTGTGTTTTCCATTTGTCGGGCAGGATCCTTATCAGGATTTGCTACCAGGTATTGCGGCGTTTTAGAAGCTACCCAGGCATCAAATTCCTCCTGCGTTTCTACTACAATTATTCCGCGCATACTCCAGTGACCCTTCCCACACAGTTGATCACAAGAAATTTCATATACAAAATCAGGATTCCCTGTTTTTGCTTTCATTTCTTTAGTGGTGAATTTGGGAGTGAACCACATGGTAGTAGGCGTACCGGGTACAGCATCCATCTTCATCCTAAAATGAACTAATCCCACACTATGAATCACATCCTTAGCACCAATGACCAATTGAACGGGTTTCCCCACAACCAGATGCATTTCCTGTTCTACGAAAACATCATCGTGGTTAGCAGGGTCTTCCCATAATTGGCCTACAGGATTATTATTGGCCGGGTCTATTTTTTTAAAATACTTCTTCCCTAAAATGCCATCCGCTCCCGGATAGCGAAACTCCCAACCAAACTGCTTCCCTACCACTTCCACCACCATGGCATCCTTAGGAGTAAGTCCTGTGATCTTGAACCAATAAAAAATACCAAATCCAACCAGCACGGAAAGTGCAATTGCAGGGATTACAGTCCAAATAAGTTCAAGCGTATTGTTATGTGGATAGTAAAAAGCTTTGCGATTATCTGATTCCTGGTATTTATAAGCAAACCAAAATAGCGCGATCTGTGTAGTCAAAAAAACTACAATGGTGATACCCAGTGTAATGTAAAGCATGCGGTCCACCAATACGCCATGATTAGAAGCGGGTTCTCCTAAGATTTTATCCTTCAATAATTCGTTGCAATAATAAACGCCAATCAATCCCACTACCAGAAAAACCAGTAATAAAAAAGCATTGATCTTGTTACTTTGTTTACGTGCATTTTCGTATCCACGAATCATAGCCACATACTCACTGGCCTTTGCGATCTGGAAAATAACTACCAGAAAGAGAATAAGAATGGCGGAGATAAGTAATGTCTGCATAATTTATCTATCAGCTTTTAAGTTCAGTTTTCAAATTGAATTCACAATCAATTGTCAAAAAATCAGGTATAATGTATCAAACTTTCTTTCACAAATGGATGATTCCGGGCTAATAAAGGTGCTTTTGCCAATGCACGACCAGTGAAGTACATGATCAAACCCACAAATCCAAGTGCTACCCCTAAGTCATAAATAATGTTTGGAACCTTATCAGGCGAAACAGCCGGAAATACCATTTGATAAAAATCTAACCAATGTCCGAAAATAATTACCAACGCCATGAACGTGATGGTACCATAGTTACGCTTTGCACTACGGCGCATCAAAATCAAGAGCGGTGCAATGAAGTTGATGATGAACATCATCCAGAAAATTCCTTTGTATAGGCCATGTGCCCGTGGTTGAAAATAGATAGTCTCTTCAGGTATGTTTGCATACCAAATCAACATAAACTGCGAAAACCAGAGATAAGTCCAAAACACGGAAAAGGCAAACATAAACTTACCCAGATCATGTACGTGTTCATCATTGGTGTATTCCAGATACCCATTGTTTTTTAAGAACACAACAAACAACGCAATAAGCGCAACACCAGATACAAAGGTGCTGGCAAAGGTGTACCAGCTATACATGGTGCTGTACCAGTGTGCATCGATACTCATCAACCAAAGCCAAGGCAAAGAAGACATTACAGTCAGGGAGAACACCACTATATAAAGTGCCGCCCAAACGGTATTTTTAAAAATATAATTTTTACGTTCATCCATTGTTGCCAATGGTTCGTTGTCGATGCTGCGAGATAGCTGACGCATTTTCCATCCAAGAGCAGACCAAAGCAAAACAGTTAAAATAGTTACAACCGTAAAGAAGGTTTTATTTAAGAACCCTTTTTTATGACTGAGGACCGCATCATGTTGTACATGTTCAGCATCTGTCCAATGATAAATAGAATGATTGTCCCCAAATACAATAGCCAGTAAAATAGCCGCACAAATTACGCCCACAACCGGAACCACTGCAGAAATAGCCTCCGGTACACGACGGAAAGACATTTGCCAGCCACCCCAAGCAAGGGTAGTGATACAAACAAAGAACATAGATGCATTCACCACTAACAAAAAGAAAACACTGTTTTGCAATAAGGAAGCCCAGAAGCGTGCTTGTTCCTGAGGATCAGTACTGGAACCACTGGTCACCCAAAGACCAATAATGGAAAGTACACCAATCGCAATTAGCGATAAAGCGACCGGATTGTAATTTTTGGGAGCGGTAAAAGTTGAACGGATTGACATCTTGCTATTTTTAAAAGGCAGGAATTTCGTTTAGTTAACTGCGGCTGTTGCAGGAGCTGCTGCTTCGGCCTGTTTTACTTTGATGTAGGCAACAATTTCCCAGCGCTGCTTGGTGCTTAACTGAGAACCGTAGCCACCCATCAGGTTTTTACCATAGGTGATTGAGTGAAACATAGTACCCTCCGCCAGAGTGGTTGCAAGGGGATCTGTAATCAAATTACGGGGAGCAGCCGGATAAGGTCCGTCGCCACCCTTCCACAGGGGACCATTCCCATCCAATTTTGTGCCATGACAAATACCACAATTGATTAAGTAAATACGCTCCGCTTCCTTCATGTCAACAGCAGCTACATCCAATGGATTTTTAACCACAGCTGAGCGTGCATAACCTGCAGAATCATTTTTAAAAGGATAAGAACCCATTGCACCACGTGCAATAGTACCTTCTACAGGACGTGCATTGTAGTGAATACCGGCCTGTGTCAATGCCTCCGTAGAGGAGTACGTTTCTAACGCACGGCTGTAAGACATATCTGGCATATACACTTTTCCAGTATCTCTTCGCACTTCATTACATCCGATTGTTACCACTAACAGACCAATCATGGAAGTAAGTATCAAAGCTTTTTTCATCATCGATTCGATTTGAATGATTAAATCTTATTGTTACGCAAAACGCATTTTATCATTGGAATAATCACCAAGCCACCATCCTGTTTCCTTTGTTTCCACTTTCACATCGGTAGCACCCGCTGCTTGTAAAAACCTTACCGCCTCTTCCTCATTGGTTGCGCTGGTGCATTCAATAGCCATCACAAAGGTGTCATCGGTAGAGCGAGGATTAAAATGATGTTTCTTAACAAAAGGCGCCAATTGACATAACCAGCAAAAAGTAAGCACCATTCCCACGGCCGCAAACAATACCGTTAACTCAAAGGTTATCGGAATCCATGCAGGAAGTGAAAAATAAGGCTTACCACCAAAATTGATGGCCCAGTCAATGGTTAATGCCCAGGTGATAAATCCAACAGCAGTGGAAGTTCCGGTAATGCCATAGATAAAACCCGCGGTATGTAAACTGGTATCACGTAATCCCATCTCCTTATCCAAACCATGAACAGGAAATGGCGTAAATACATCATGCAGTTTGTAGCCGGCACGACGTACTTTTTTTACGGCAGGAAACAACACGGCTTCATCCGTAAAATTGCCAACAATAAATTTCTTTTTTGCCATATGCTTTAAGTTGCGCGATTAATTAATGATGATCGTGCAAATGATGTTCGCCAAATTGTGTGACTGTGTCTTCCTCTTCTTTACTCATCTTACTCTTGTAATTCTCTCCACTACGTTTTAGAATGTGCTTGATTTCCGCAATGGCAATTACAGGGAAGTATTTAGAGAAAAGAAAATAGCAGGTAAAGAAAAGCCCAAAGGTGCCAAGGTAAAATCCAACCTCCCAGATAGTAGGTACGTAATAGGTGCTCCAGGACGAAGGAAGATAATCGCGATAAACAGAAGTAACGATGATCACAAACCGCTCAAACCACATTCCGATGTTAACCAGTATGGATATAAAGAAGGTCACCAATAGATTACGACGCATCTTGCGGAACCAGAAAATTTGAGGAGATAGCACGTTACAACCCATCATCAGCCAATAACTCCATCCATAAGGACTGTTTAGATTTAAACGATTTTCTTTAAAAGCAAACCACTCGTAATCGAACGCACTGTACCAGGCCATAAATAATTCCGTCAAGTAAGCAATCCCCACAATGGAACCTGTCAATATAATTACTTTGTTCATCACATCAACGTGTTCTATTGTGATATATTCTTCCAGTGATAATACCTTACGCATAACAAGCACTAGCGTTTGTACCATGGCAAATCCGGAGAAGATGGCACCCGCTACAAAGTAGGGTGGGAAAATGGTAGTATGCCAGCCCGGTACCACTGAAGTGGCAAAGTCAAAGGATACGATAGTGTGTACAGAAAGTACTAGTGGTGTGCTTAATCCGGCCAATACCAACAAAAGAGATTCGTGGCGCTGCCAGTGCTTGGTGGAACCCGTCCAGCCAAATGCTGCAATTCCGTAAAAAGTTTTACGCCATTTCAACTTGGCACGATCACGCAAAGTGGCCAAATCGGGAAGCAAACCAGAGTACCAGAATAATAAGGAAACTGTAAAGTAAGTAGAGATCGCAAACACGTCCCACAAGAGTGGTGAGTTGAAGTTCACCCAAAGAGGTCCACGTATGTTTGGATAAGGCAAAACAAAAAATGCGTTCCATACACGACCCATGTGCAAGATAGGAAATTGTCCTGCACACATAACGGCAAAGATGGTCATCGCTTCCGCCGCTCTGTTAACCCCTGTTCTCCATCCTTGACGAAACAACAATAAGATGGCTGAAATCAGGGTTCCGGCGTGACCGATACCTATCCACCAAACAAAGTTGGTAATATCCCAACCCCATCCAATAGTACGATTCAGATTCCATTGCCCCGTTCCGTAAATAACCTCCATGGTTACAGACAAAATACCAAAAAGCAATAGGGCTACAGATATAGAAAATCCAATCAACCATAAGCGGGATGGTTTACTTTCTACAGGACGACAGATATCCTCTGTTATCTGATGATAGTCCTTTGTACCGTCGATCAACGGAGCTCTAACCTGTGATTCGTATCTAAGTAGTGACATAGAAGTGGTTGATAGGGTTGGTTCAGGAATTAATGATGTGCGGTTTCTGGTTTAGCCGGTTTATGTTTAGTCCCGTGTGCAGCAGGAGCAACATGATGTTCTTCTACTTCCAATACTTCATCCGTGTTGCGAACTTTGGCCAGATAGCTTACATTCGGTAACACGTGTAGTTGCTCCAGCACATAGTAACTGCGATTTGTATTGTTAGCACGAACCTCAGTGATAGCACTATTCGGATCATTTACATTACCAAACACAATGGCGTTAGCAGCACAAGCTGTTTGACAAGCTGTTTTTGCTTCGCCATCCTGCAAAGGACGATTTGCTTTTTTGGCCTCCAATTTGGCAGCTTGTAAACGTTGGAAGCAGAAAGAACATTTTTCAATTACCCCACGAGAACGAACAGTAACATCTGGGTTTAACACCATACGTGTTAATTCATCGTTCATTTGTTCTATCACTGGATCCAGCTTACCTACCAATTGCTGATCACGATTATTCGGAAAGCTGTCAGCGCCAGTATAATCCGCCCAGTTGAAGCGACGAACTTTATACGGGCAGTTATTAGCACAATAACGAGTGCCGATACAACGGTTATACGCCATCTGGTTGATTCCCTCCGAGCTATGGTTGGTAGCAGCAACCGGACAAACATTCTCACAAGGAGCATTGTCACAATGCTGACACATCATGGGTTGGAAAACAACACCTTTCAGTTCATCTGGATTTGTAGCATCGCTAACAAAATAACGATCGATACGTAACCAGTGCATATCATGATAGCGCAGTACTTCGCTCTTTCCCACAACAGGAACATTGTTCTCTGCATGACAGGCCACCACACAAGCACCGCAACCATAACAAGCATTCATGTCAATATTCATCCCCCATTTAATACCAGGCTGATCATGCATGGGATAAAGGGTACCTTCTTTGCGAAAGTCAGTTGTTTTCCCATCCTTGCTTTTACCATAAGATTCCTCAAGGTGATTACGGTAATCAGGAATAACACTTGGATGTTTGATCATTGTAGCCAATGTGGTTTCACGCACCACTTCCACCCGATTCTCATAGGTGTTGTGGATCTGAGATTGTGCCACTTTTTCCTTACGACCTGCATCGGCTACAGTTACTGTACCTTGATAAGAAACACCGTTACCGGAGTGAGCAGTAAACAGGTAAGCATTTTTCCCAACGCCAGCACAAGTGCTGCCCAGCTTTTTGCTTCTGCCATATCCCAATGCTACGGCAATGGTGTTGGGCTGCATACCCGGAATAATCAAAACGGGTAATTCCATTTCTTGCCCGCCCATTGTTATTTTGATAACAGGCTTTAGCGGAAAGAATTCGTAATTATTTATTTCTTTCTCCGTGCCATCGATCAAGTTTACGCCCAGTAACTCTTTAGCCATGGCCATGCTAACCAATGCGTAGTTACCCCAGCTGGCTTTTGAAACACCATCAGGTAATTCTTGTAGCCAAGGATTGGTAGCACCCGTTCCGGTTCCGATAGAAGCTTTTTGATACAACACAATTTCGGTTCCTTTTATTGCGGGAGCAGTAGTGATTGCTTGCACTGCGGCTGCCAATGCGGCACTGCTATAAGATCCTGCCGAAACAGGGAGTGCTTTATCTTGTATCCCTTCTTGTAATACTGTATTGAAAGAAGCTTCAGCCCCTAATTCCCCTACCCAATACTGCTTGAAATATTCTTCATAGCTGGTATCGTTTCCGCTCCACTTCAACAATGAAGTTTGGAAAGCCCTTGTTTTGAAAAGCGGATAAATAGTAGGTTGAATAAAACTGGTTACGCCTGCTTTTGGAGAAGCATCGCCCCAGCTCTCCAGGTAATGATTAGAAGGAAGAATGAACTGACAGTGTTCTGTAGTCTCATCCATTCGTTCGCTGAAAGAAATGGTTGTTTTTACTTTTTCCAAAGCGGCTTTGAATACATCTGCCTTGTGATAGGTATACACCGGATTGGCTTCGTACACAAGTAGTGTACCCACTGAGCCCGCTTGCATATCCTTTACCAACTGTTCGAATTCAGCATCAATACCGGCACGGTAATTAACTGACTTTCCCCAATCGATTGTTTTTCCGTAAGCACCAATGGCTTGATTGATTGCATTAACTACAATCTGTGTGTTAGTATCATTGCTTCCGCAGATCACTAAAGAAGCGTCTGCATGCTTACGAAGATCAGCCGCCGCTTTTTCAATTCCCGCTTTTAATTTGGTATCCTTGATTCCCTCTACACCTTTTCCACTTACTGCACTCAACAGCGCATGTGCCACCATACCGGTTTCAGAAGGACGGCACACAAATCTTTCGTCAGCGCTGGAACCGGTCAAACTTAAGTACCCTTCAAATTGGTAGTGCTTGCTCATGACCGGATTTGTCTCGTCGATCTTGCGTCCGGCTGCATAGCCTTTTGCAAACTCAACAGGACTTAACCAGGACCCTAAGAAGTCAGCCCCTAAACTCACAATCACTTTTGCAGCATTGAATTCATAAGAAGGCAAACGACGTCCAAAACCTGTTGCTTCATTGGCTAACAACATGCCGCTGAAAGAAACGGCATCATATTGTACATGTCGTAATCCCGGATATGCAGCAATAATTGCTTTGGTAGAAGGAGAATTTATGGTGCTGGTCAACAACACAGTTGAACCACCAGCAGCTTTGATGGCATCTGCCACCAACTTATCCATTTGCTCATACGTAGGCACCTCTTCAAAACGAGCTTCTTCACCATTGCCTGCCTTCTGTTGAGGAAAGCGAAGGCGGTGCGTATCATACAGGTCTAAAACAGAAGCCTGAACGCGAGCTGAAGTTCCGCCTCCTGTAAATGCATAACGATCATTCCCATCTATTTTGATAGGACGTCCGTCTCTAACCTTAGCTAACACGGGAACCACATCACCCTCCTGCACAAAAGTGGTAGCATAATATTGAGCCACACCTGGAATGATATTCTCGGGGCGATTAGCAAAGGGAATGGCTTTTTTTACCGGAATGGTGCAACTGGCGGCCAAGCTGGCAGCGGCAGTACTAAACCCCAGGTATTTTAAAAAATCCCGGCGGGGTGCCTTGGCATCAAGAAGGCCTTTATCATCAAATCCTTCAAAGGGTAACTCTTCCCGGAATTCATCCTGGTGTTGTTTTTTGAAGCTTTCGCTTTCATTGACCTCCCCGAAGCTCTGCCAGTACTTTTTTTGGCTCATAATTTCCTTAGTTGGTGGGTTCAAATAATTTTAATAGTGACATTTTTGACACTCCAGACCGCCGATATCCTTTACTTTAACACTATCCATTTTCCCGGATTTTAAATCACTATGAAACTTTTCGTAAATACTATAGAATTGATTACCTTTTGTGCTATCGTAGTTGAATTGAACGTTTGTCTCGCGATGGCAATTAATACACCATCCCATGCTCAATTCAGCCACTTGTTTTACCTCGTTCATCTCATTGATTGCACCATGACAGCTCTGGCATTGAACCTTACCGGCGTTTACGTGCTGCGAGTGATTGAAATAAACATAGTCGGGAAGGTTATGAATCTTAACCCACTCGATTGGCTTCTTGATCATGGAAGGATCCCACTTGTTGGGTTGGTTAGGATCAAACCCGGCATATTCATATAATTTCTGAATCTCAGCAGTTCCGTCAATTTCATTCCCATCTTCATCAAACAGTTTGGGTCCTTTTTCATAAACCTGGATGGCTTTGTGGCAATTCATACAAGTGTTCACTGAAGGAATGGCTGCATGTTTGCTCTGTTCTGCACTTCCGTGGCAGTATAAGCAATTGACCTGATTGATACCCGCGTGTACTTTGTGAGAGTAGTAAATTGGCTGCACAGGCTGATAATCTTTCTGATTACCCAAACCAATTGCACCCTTGGCCACCATATAACCACCAAAAACAAATAAACCTATGGAAATCAATGTGATGTAAGTTTTATTGCGCCAGAATGGTATAGCTGTCGGTGTAATTACGCCTTCTGCTTGATCAGAAATTTTTCTCAGGCTACTGTTCACCTGCATTAGGATCAAAGCAATCACACTAAGAAGCAAGGAGACGATCCCAAATAATATTGAATTTCCGCTGCCATTTTCTATTACTTCATCACCTCCAGCAGCTGGTGCCGGTGCTGGTTTTGCGGCCTCATTTACATAAGCAACTATATTTTCAACATCTTGTAGGGTAACATCTGTAAATCCTGTCATCATGGAGCCATACTCCGCTTTCAATCCCTGCGTGTATGGATCCTTGGCCATGTATGCCGCAGGATTATTGATCCAGGCAAGCAATTCCTTATGGTCGGCCCATTTGTGGCGCTCTTCCAATCCGGCCAATGCAGGACCCGTTCCCTTTTTGAGCACATTGTGGCAAGAGGCGCACTTGCTCATGTACATAGTTTTCCCTGCTGCAGCATCCTGTGCATTTGAAATTGTAACAGAGAAAACCAAAAAGGAAGAAAGGAAGCAAAATAGATGCGTTGCAAATTGTTTGATTGACATTATAAACGCGATTATGCTGAAATGTGGAAAAATAATAATTCTCGCGCGCAAAGTTACGTGTTGTAGCCTTCAAAAATGCAGAGAGTTTTACTTTTTTTTATCGCTACCTCTGCTGCGATTCAAGGGATTTTGCAGGGTTGATTGCAAAACAAAATTTACCTGTCATGAAATGGTAAAAATCTGCAAAAACCCGTTTTCAAAGATGAAAAAAAGGGGGTGAAAGTTATTTTTAGAGACCTTTACGCCCTAAAAAAACCGGGTGCAATCATATGTTTGAGCGTTTGCGTAAAAAATGGAAAGTAGGGCCCCTTCAATTGGGGTTGATTCTGTGCACGTTTGCCATCGGAGGAAGCACAACCGGATGGGTCGCTAAAAAAATCATGAATTTTTTAGCCCCACAACAGGATTGGATCTGGGCTATTCTTTACATCCTTATTGTAACGGCATTATGGCCTTTGATGGTCCTGGTGATTAGTATCCCTTTTGGACAGTTTCGTTTTTTTCGTTCCTATATCAAAAAGTTGGGCCAAAAAATGGGCTTTTTGCGTTGAACAAAAAAGGTTCAACCGGCATTCTACATCTTTGTGAAATGAAACGCATCGCCATCTTTGCTTCAGGTACTGGAAGTAATGCGCAAAAAATGCTTGCTCATTTTCAATTCAGTCATAAAGTTAAGGTAGGGTTGATTGTTTCAAACAAACCCCAGGCAGGCGTATTGAATTTTGCAAACGAATATTCAGTACCCATATTATTGCTCGAAAGAGAGCGGTTTTTAAAAGGGGATGGCTATGTATCCGAATTGCAAACAGCAGGAATTGATTGGATAATATTGGCTGGTTTTCTTTGGAAAATCCCTGCAACCCTAAGCAAACACTGGGAAAAAAGAATTGTTAACATTCATCCCGCTTTACTACCTAACTATGGCGGAAAGGGGATGTACGGCCAAGCGGTGCACCGTGCTGTATTAGCTGCTTCGGAAAAAGAAACAGGTATTACCATACACTATGTTGACGAACAATACGATCATGGTGCAACCATCTTTCAAGCCACCTGTCCGGTTCTGCCATCAGATACTCCGGAGAGTTTAGCAAATAGAGTGCATGAACTGGAACATTTGCACTACCCATTAGTGATTGAAAAGGAAATTTTAGCTCAATCAGATTGATCAAGGCAAATGAGCAGACTGCAACATTATATGTTACTTGGATGGATCCTCCTGTCTGGAGCCAACAGTAGTGTTGCACAGTCTTATTTGATCAAAGGAGTGGTGTACGACAGCTCACGCAATTTTCCTCTTGAATTAGTGAGCGTGCTCTCCACAGGGGGCGATGGCGCTGTGACCAATACAGATGGTTACTATCAAATTCGGGTTTCCGATCGAGATTCCATTTGGTTTAGCTATTTGAATAAACCCACCATGAAATTTCCGGTCATAAAAATTGCAAACCCCATGCAGTTTGATATCTCATTACAGATCAGCATTCCGGTGCTTCGAGAGGTGAAGGTATTTCCGCGTAATTACAAATTAGACTCCATTCGCAACCGACAGGAATATGCGAAAATTTTTAATTATGCAAAACCAGGTCTTAAAATTATTACGCCGCAATATGGGGCAGCAGTGGGGCTGGATGTGAACGAACTAATCAACATGTTTCGATTTCGTCGAAACAAGAGTCTGCTGAGCTTTCAACAACGGCTTTTACTGGAAGAACAAGAAAAATTTATTGACTATCGGTTTAATAAAGCCTTGATTCGTCGATTAACATTATTAGAAGGTGCCGAACTGGAAAGATTCATGGACTTATTCAGGCCCTCTTACTTATTTACCAAGCTCTCCGGTGATTATGAATTTAGATTGTACATCAAACAAAGTCTCTATCGGTACAAGAGAGGATTGCCACCACTGGTTTGGGAGGAAGAAGATTTGCTGGATCAATAACCACAGCGTAAAAAACTGCAAACAAAATTGTATCTTTTCAATATGAAAAATTTATCTGTTGTTCTACTTCTATGGGTTACACTAATTACCTCTGGCTGGTCTCAACAATTAGAAGTTGTGTCGGCTCCTCAGGCTGGTGGGTTTTCGGCAGAACGCTTAAAGGTGTTGGATACTCGTTTGAATGAATGGGTAGAAAAAGGATGGATGCAAGGCGGAACAGTACTGATTGCACGCAATGGAAAAATTGTATATCACAAAGCAGTTGGCTATAATGACAGGGAGGCAAAATTACCCATGAAAAAGGATGATATTTTTCGGATCGCTTCACAAACAAAGGCCATTACCAGCGTTGCTATCATGCAATTATTCGAACAAGGGAAATTATTATTGGACGACCCTGTTTCAAAATACCTGCCCGCTTTTCGTAAGCAGCAAGTATTGGCCACCTTCAATGAAGCAGATACCACTTACACAACGGTTCCTGCTAAATCTGAAATTACTATTCGTCAATTATTAACGCACACTTCAGGATTAGGATACGCACAAATCGGATCCAAGGAAGCTAATGCTATTTATGCCAAAGCCAATTTAACAGCTGGTATTGGTGTTGTGAATGATGATCTCTTAAGTGCCATGAATCGACTGGGTAAACTTCCCCTGATGCATCAGCCCGGTGAGCGCTGGACCTATGGCTTGAATACTGACCTATTGGGTTGTTTAGTAGAACAGATCTCTGGCAAATCATTGGATCAATTTTTTAAAGAGCAACTATTTGAACCACTGGGAATGAAGGACACGTATTTTCACTTACCCGCTGCAAAAGCAGATCGATTAGTAAAACTATATCGAGAGATGCCCGATGGAAAATTGGAAAAGTCGGTTGGCAATTTACTTAACGGCCTAACCGTTACTCCGGGTTATCCGCTGGAGAAAAGCACGTATTACTCAGGAGGAGCAGGACTCTCTTCAACCATTGAAGATTATGCCATCTTTTTGCAAATGTTACTGAATGGGGGAATCTATAATGGTAAACGTATACTGGGCAGAAATACCGTAGATATGATGATCACCAATCAAATTGGTGACGTATCTTATAGCAATCAGCACAAGTTTGGTTTAGGATTTTCCATTATCACAGATAAAAGCCAGGGACTAACTCCTGCCAACACAGGCACTTATGCCTGGGGAGGAGCCTTTGCCACTTCGTACTGGGTAGATCCTCAAGAAAAAATGGTGTACTTGTTTTACAGACAATTACAGGGTACCACAAAAGGAGAAATGGTAGAAAAATTCAGGGCCATGGTGTATCAGGCCATACAAGACTAATCAATAAGCCCGTAATTTTTGAATAGAGGCATCCAGTCTTGCCGTTGCTAAAAATTGTTTTTCCAAAACTGTACTAAAGGGAACCGGTGTGTCCAATGAAGCGCAACGCATCACCGGCGCATCCAACCATTCAAAGCAATGTTCCCCGATCCAAGCGGCAATTTCTCCTCCGTAACCACCGGTGAGGGTATCCTCGTGTAATACTAATACCCTACCGGTTTCACGTAAAGCTTTTTTAATTGCACTTGTATCAAGTGGTAAAAGTGTTCGCAAATCAAGAATTCCGATAGAGTAGTCCGGATGAGCGGCTGCATATTCAATGGCCCATCGCACCCCACTACCATAGGTAATAATAAGGATCTCTTCGCCGCTTGAAACTTGCTTGGCCTTACCAATTTCAATTTCATAATATGTTTCAGGCACCAGCCCTGTTATTGAACGATAGAGCGCTTTATGCTCAAAGAATAAAACCGGATTAGGATCGTTCAGCGAAGCAATCAATAAACCTTTTGCATCCAATGGGGTGGAAGGATACACCACTTTTAATCCGGGTGTATGAGTAAACCACGCTTCATTGCTCTGTGAATGAAAGGGTCCCGCACCTACTCCAGCTCCCGTAGGCATCCGAACAACAACATTGGCATTTTGACCCCACCGATAATGAATTTTAGCCAGGTTATTTACGATCTGATTTAGCCCAACCGATACAAAATCCGCAAACTGCATTTCTACCATGGATGGATATCCTTCCAGGGAGAGACCTAATGCGGTGCCGAGAATAGCGCTTTCACAAAGCGGTGTGTTTCTTATGCGTTGCTCGCCAAATTGCTGTACAAATCCTTCGGTAATTTTAAAAGCGCCTCCATACGCGGCAATGTCCTGCCCCATTAAAATAAGTCGGGGATCTTTTTCCAACTGTTGCCGCAACCCTTCACTAATTGCATCTACAAAGCGTAATTCCCTGCCATTATCATCAGCGGTTAAAACCGCCAAGGGTTCCAGGCGAGGGGCGTACACATCATTCAATTCATTTTCAGGCACTGCAACAACAGGAGCAGGTGCTAAGCCAAGGGCAAGTTCAGCTTCAATTTTTTGTTTGAATTCATTCCTGATGTCCGCCACATCAAAAGGGGTCAATACACTTTGTTCAATTAAATAGCGTTCGTAATTTTTTATGGGATCTTTTTGTTCCCAGGTAGTAAACAATTCAGCTGGCACATATTTTGTTCCACTGGCCTCCTCATGTCCACGCATCCGAAACGTCATACACTCGATGAGGTAGGGTTTTTGATGTTCAACACAATAATCTCGAACCCCTTTGATAGTATCGTATACGGTTAAAATATTATTCCCATCAATACAAACCCCCTCTATTCCATAACCTGCCGCTTTATCTACCAGTCGTTCACATCGATATTGATCTTGCACCGGCGTGCTTAATCCGTACCCATTGTTTTCAATAATAAAAATAACAGGCAGCCCCCATACCGCTGCTACATTCAACGCTTCATGAAAATCTCCTTCACTGGTACCCCCATCGCCCGTAAAGGCAAGTGAAACCTTATTTTTTTGCGCTAATTTATAGGCCAACGCTGCTCCATCGGCTATTGCCAATTGAGGGCCCAGGTGTGAAATCATTCCACAGATGTGGTGCTCCTTGCTTCCAAAATGAAAGCTGCGCTCTCTGGCTTTGCTATACCCTTGTTGAGTTCCCTGCCATTGCAGGAATAATTGGTGCAGCGGCATTTGACGTGTGGTGAAAACTCCCAGGTTACGATGCAAGGGCATGATCCATTCATCAGGTTCAAGTGCCAGGGTTGCACCAACGGCAATTGCTTCCTGACCAATTCCACTAAACCATTTAGAAATTTTTCCTTGCCTTAATAACACCAACATTTTATCCTCGATCATGCGAGGCCATAACAAATGCTTGTAAAACGCAAGTAATTGATTGTTTGATAAATCCTTTCGCTCAAAGGTCATGGCACAAATTTCAGAAAATAAATCTAACCGACATCAGACAACCACTAACTCATAAAAGTCAGACGGGTTTAAATACCGTTGCGCCAATTCTTGTAATTGGCGTGCCTTCACAGTACGAATGGTATCAATAGTTCGATAAAAATGAGCAGGGGGTAAATCATTTAAGATAAGGTTTTTCCATCGGGCAATCAGTTGAAACGGCCCATCCAGGTCTCCCAAAAGTCCTCCCATCATATAATTGCGTACCAAATTCAACTCTTCTTCCGATATCGGTTCGTTGCAAATTCGATTCATTTCTGCATAAACCTCCTTTATGGTAGCCTCACAAACTTCTTTCCCTGCTTCGGTACTGATCATCCAGGCAGACGTCTGCTGAAGATTGAGTAAATGGCTGTGGATGCCATAGGTATATCCTTTCTCTTCCCGAATATTATTCATGAGTCTTGAACCAAAAAATCCGCCAAACACTGTATTCAATACAAGTGCCGGTAAAAAATCAGGATGGTGTCTGCCGGGAAAGGGTCTTGCTATACGAATAGCCCCCTGGACACCTGCCGGGTCATTTTGGATGTTGAATTTTTTTTGAACAGAAGGACATATTGTGTGAATAGGTAAATCCGTTTTGTGGATAGGAAGATCTCCAAAATATCGATTTAGCTTTTTCAATAAATCTGCGGGTATTTTTCCGGCTACAAAAAGTTGAAAATGCCCGTGCAAATAATACCGGTCATAAAATGCAAGTATCGCTTCCCGTGTGAGCAAATCAAAAGAGGCAGGAGAGCTGTACCTGCCATAAGGGTGATCCTCCCCAAACAAATAAGCATCAATCAAGCGGCCTGCTACATAATCTGACTTACGCAGATTTACAGACAAACGCTGCTTCATGTTTTGTTGATACAGCAATAATTCATGCGCAGGAAATATTGAATCAGTAAGCACTTCCCTGATCAAGGGTAGCAGCACATCAATATGTTTATTCAAGCAATGCAGTGTGAGTCCTGCCTGTTGATTATAGCAACCACGATTAACATATGCACCGACATAATCAATCTGCTCATCAAGATCGTAGGCGGTGTGTTGGGTGGTTCCTGCTCGCAATAAATAATTGGTAGTAGCAGCAATCAGATTTTGTGACTCATAACAATTGCCGGCTTTATAGAGCCATTCCATTTGTAAAACCTCTTCGGCACCCGCATCAATCATATATACATCCACCCCATTAGCTAATTGGTGATGCGCATAGGGCTTTAGCTCCAGCTGGTAATCTACCGCATCAACTATCGGTGGCATTTTTTGACGATCGATCATGCGGATGGGTTTGCGTAATAATAAAGCGTGTTTTCATTCTCAGAGCGGAACAACTCATTGGATACAGTGGCCACTTGTGCAGTAGTAACGGCTGCGTATTTGCTGAGTTCCTGATTCATCCAGGCCGCATCGCCAAGTAACTCATAATAAGCCAAGCTGCTTGCGCGACTCATTACGCTCATATCTTCAAACGCAATGGCACTCTCCGTTTTATTTTTTACTTTCTCCAATTCCTGCGCCGAAGGTTGTTGTCTTTTGAAGGCATTTAACTGCTCATTCAGGGCCTGCTCTGCTTTTTCCATACTCACGCCTTCCACCAGCTTTCCTTCAATGGTAACCAGCCCCGGATCGCTACTTCCGAAGTGATAACAGTCAATATGCACAAATAATTTTTGCTCCTTGACCAATTGCTGGTGTAACCGTGAGGAAGCACTGCCTCCCAGCATATCAGTTAATAGATCAGTGGCGTGGTAAGAAGGGCCTAGCCGGTCCGTCATATGCCATGTTTTGCAAAGATGATCCAGCGGAACGGGCGCCTGAATTATTTTATAACGAGGGGCTGTTTGTATAGGTTCAACAGGTAATTGACGCTGGTAGCGGATCCCTGAAGAAATGGGACCAAACCATTTTTCTGCAAGTGCACGCACCTGCACACCATGTACATTACCTGCCACCACCAGAATAACATTGCAAGGAGTGTAGTGCTTAAAGAAAAAATCTTTGACTTGGTGCAAACGGGCTTGTTCAATATGTGCCAGTTCCCGGCCAATGGTCATCCAACGATACGGATGAACTTGATAGGCCAAGCTGCGCATATGACTCCACACATCACCGTAAGGTTTATTTAAATAGTGTTCTTTAAATTCTTCACAAACCACTTTTTGTTGTATTTCCAAACTTTTTTGACTGAATGCCAGCGAAAGCATCCGATCACTTTCCAACCAAAATGCAGTTTCCAGGTTGTCAGCAGGGAGTTGTATATAATAATTAGTGAAATCATTGGTGGTGTATGCGTTGTTTTCACCACCCGCCAGTTGTAATGGTTGGTCAAACTCAGGAATGTGAAGAGAACCCCCAAACATTAGATGCTCGAATAAATGAGCGAAGCCTGTTTGATCAGGATCTTCGTCACGAGCCCCCACATCATACAGGACATTGACAACTGCCATAGGGGTGGAAATATCCGTGTGCACCAACACACGTAGCCCGTTGGAAAGGGTAAATCGATCAAATGTTATCATGAAGGGGCAAAGTTAACTGTTCAACAGGTTTTCTTGAAGGAAGAGATGTAATTTTGCGACCATGTTAACAGATCAGCTACTACACCGAGCCCTGCAATTTGAATCCCTGAGCCAGGAAGAAGGTTTATACTTATTCAAACAAGCGCCATTAGCAGATTTGATGTATGTGGCTGATGGACTCAGAAAAATTCAGGTTCCGCATGGGAAAGTAACCTGGCAGATCGATCGCAATGTAAACACCACTAATGTTTGTATCGCTAATTGCAAGTTTTGTAATTTCTTTCGTATTCCTGGTCATCCGGAATCCTATATCACCGATATGGACACTTATCGGAAAAAAATCAAAGAGACCATTCGTTTCGGAGGTGATCAATTACTCTTACAAGGCGGGCATCATCCAAAATTGGGGTTACAATTTTATGTAGACACTTTTAAAGCTATTAAGGCAGAATTTCCTGATATACGACTTCACGCACTGGGACCTCCGGAGATTGCACATATTACCAAACTTGAAAAAAGCTCATATCACCAAGTCCTGAAAACGCTACAAGAAGCAGGATTGGATTCTTTGCCGGGTGCCGGTGCAGAAATTTTGGTTGATCGCGTTAGACGTTTAGTTTCAAATGGAAAATGTGGGGCACAAGAATGGCTGGATATAATACACGAAGCACATAAACTTAACATTACTACTTCTGCCACCATGATGTTTGGCCATGTAGAAACACTGGAAGAACGATTTGAGCACCTGATAAAAATTCGTGAGGTTCAGGCGCGTAAACCCGAAGCTGCAAAAGGATTTTTAGCATTCATTCCCTGGACCTTTCAGGATGTAGACACATTATTGGCTGAGATACGGGGTGTACAAAATTTAACTACCAAGGAAGAATATATTCGAATGATCGCCATTAGTCGAATTATGCTCCCCAATGTTAAAAATATTCAGGCCAGTTGGCTGACGGTTGGTAAAGAAACCGCAGGCGTTTGCTTACATGCGGGGGCCAATGATTACGGATCAATTATGATTGAGGAAAATGTAGTAAGTGCAGCAGGAGCGCCGCATCGATTTACCTACAAAACAATTCAAGAAGCAATTCAGGAAGCAGGTTTTGAACCTCAACTTCGTAATCAGGAATATGAATGGAGAGAAATTCCTGTTACCATTGAAGAGCAGGTGATCAATTACTAACAGTGCAAGAGTCTTTCCACCGCCAGTTCGAGCGTTTCTTTTTTCTTCGCAAAACAAAACCGGATCACGTGATCATCTTTTCCGTCTGCGTAAAAAGCTGATACAGGGATGGTGGCTACGCCTGCCTCTTTGGTGAGTCGCGTGGCAAAAGCTAAATCTCCCTCGTCGCTAATTTGATTATATCTGCCACAGATAAAATAACTGCCATGGCTAGACAGGAGCTCAAAACGCGTGGACTGCATTAATTGTACAAAAAAGTCTCTGCGCTCCTGCATAAATACCCCCAAACTCAAATAAGCCTCTTTGTTTTTTATAAATTCAGCTAACGCAATTTGTGTGGGGGTAAAACAGCTGAAGGCATTAAACTGATGAATTTTTCTAAATTCTTTCATCAGCGATGAAGGTGCCACACAATAGCCTAGTTTCCATCCCGTACAATTATACACCTTACCAAAAGAGAAACAAACAAAAGAACGTTCAGCTAGATCAGGGTAACGTAAAATGCTTTGATGTGGAATATCATCAAAGATCAAATGTTCGTACACTTCATCGCTAAGTATTAAAATCGAGGTATTGGCAACGATCTTTCTTAATTCGTCGATATCAGTGAAACTCAACACCGTTCCGGTGGGGTTATGCGGGGAGTTTATAATAATTGCTTTGGTGCGTGGGGTAATGGCTGCACGCACTGCCTCCCAATCAATTCGATAATCCCGATATACTAGTGGTAAACGAACCGCAACGGCTCCGTTCACTTCGATATTAGGAATATAACTATCATACGCAGGCTCAAATAAAATTACTTCATCACCTGGGTGCAAGACAGCTGTTAGCGCTGAATAAATGGCATACGTTCCCCCTGGAGTAATTGTAATGGAGGCATCAGGATCCACGGTTGTACCATACAAGAATTGAATTTTTTCAGCAATCGCTTCTCGCAAAGGCATCCAGCCAGGCATAGGAGCATATTGATTATGATTATCCCGCATGGCCTTTGTGACCAACTCAATCAACGCTGCGTCCATAGGAAAATCCGGGAAACCTTGTCCCAGATTGACGGCCTTGTGTTGGGCCGCTAAAGCGCTCATCGTAGCAAAGATGGTGGTACCTACCGCAGGAAGTTTGGATGCAACTGTCAAGGTATAATTATAAATAATGTTCGCCCCTGTTTCGTTTTACTTCAGCTACATATTCTTTGATCTGCTGTTCCTTATCTTTCTTACAAATCAATAACGCATCCTCCGTGTCAACAATAATATAATCGCGTAAACCTTGGAGCAATACTAATTTTTTATCAGGCGCATGAACCATGCAATCGTTGGCATCCACTACCATCACATTTTTCCCAACCACCGTATTCCCGAAATAATCTTTTTCCATATTGTCCCAAGCGTTATTCCAAGTTCCTAAATCACTCCACCCAAAACTGGCGGGAATCACAAATACATTAGAAGCTTTTTCCATAACCCCAAAGTCCACAGATACATTGGTACACTGCGGATAAATACGTTCAACTGCTTCACGTTCTGAGGCCGTATTGAAAAGTTCTTTCTCTGCAGCAAACACCTCATACACCTCAGACAAATAAGATTCAAAGGCAGCAAGAATGGCGCTCACTTGCCAGATAAAAATGCCGGCATTCCATAAAAAATCTCCACTGGCAATAAAAGCTTTTGCAATTTCCTCGCTGGGTTTCTCTGTAAAGGTTTTCACTTTAAACACATCAGGAGCGGCTGGCATCAAGTCATGTTGGATGTAGCCATACCCTGTATTGGGATGCGTTGGCTTGATACCAATGGTCAATAGTGAATTGACATTCTCCACAAAATCAAGCGCCTTGGAAGCTGTTTGTACAAATTGTTTCGTTTCTTTTACCAAATGATCGGCAGGAGCGGCAATCATCACCGCAGCCGGGTCCTTAGCCTGTAAATGAAAAGCAATGTAAGCAATACAAGCTGCTGTATTTTTTCGGCAGGGCTCTGCAAGAATATTTGAGATAGGTAATTCAGGAAGTTGAGCCTTTACAATATCCACATATTCATGTGAGGTAACCACATATACATTAGCGGGAGGTACTACCTTACTATACCGATCATAACTCTGTTGAATCAACGTTCGTCCCATTCCCAAAATATCCAGAAACTGCTTGGGATAACGGGTTCTGCCCATGGGCCAAAACCGGCTTCCAATTCCACCGGCCATAATGGCCACATACTGATTGTTTTTCATAGGATATTTTATAACAAGCCCTCGCGTAAAAGATCATGAATATGAACAATGCCCAGGTATTGTTGATTTTCTGCAATGGCAATTTGAGTGATCTTCTTTTTCCGAAGCAAATCTAATGCGGATACGGCTAACTCGTCAGGAGTAATGGTAATGGGATTTCTAGTCATCACATCCGCTGCTGTTAATCCATCGATTGATTTACCCTGATCCAGTAAGCGACGTAAATCCCCATCGGTAATGATACCTACTAATTTATCTGCCTCGTTCAATACTGCCGTAACGCCCAAGCGTCCTGCTGTCATAGTTACAATCACTTCTCGCAGGGGCTGATTTATTTTTACAGCAGGTTTTTCGTTTTGCACACCCAAGTCTTGTACACGCAGGTATAATTTTTTACCCAACGCACCTCCCGGATGAAACTTTGCAAAATCCTCGGAACGAAATCCTTTTAACTCCATTAAACAGATCGCCAACGCATCACCCATAACTAATTGAGCCGTAGTACTGCTGGTGGGAGCCAGATTGTTTGGACAAGCTTCCTGTTGTACTGTTGTATCCAAAATCAAAGAAGCTTGTAGCGCCAATGAAGAATGAATATTACCCACCATGGCAATAATGGTGTTGCCAAAATTGCGAATCAATTGTACCAACGCTCTAATTTCAGGACTCTCGCCACTCTTACTGATAATAATCACCACATCATTCTGCTGGATCATCCCTAAATCCCCATGAATAGCATCTGCAGCATGCATGAATAAGGAAGGCGTACCGGTGGAGTTAAATGTGGCAACAATTTTTTGAGCAATCACTGCACTTTTTCCAATCCCGCTGATTACTATACGACCCTTAGTGGTTGCAATTGCTTCAACAGCTTTGACAAACTGATCATTTATAGAGGAACGTAGCCCTTGAATAGATTGGGCCTCTAGGTCAAGGGTTCGTAGGGCGGTTTGCCGAATCAATTCCTTCATAGGCAGAGGATCAGTCCGTTTCACATTCTTTTGTTTCCCTCGAACGGGAGACAAAATTAACCCCATTTAGGTATAAATCAACCCTGTTTACAAATGTGGAATTTTAACTAAACACCACTTTCATTGGAGGGTTATACTAAGTATATTCGTTTCTCTGCCAGTTTTGTTCATTTTTGAAAAAAGACTAATCAACTATTTAATAATCAATTCTTTAGAAAGTGTGGTTTAAAAATGACCTACCAAATAAAAAGAGTATCTTAAAGGATTCATGAGCAAGCTTACCAAAAAAAACCTTGTAAAAAAATCACCCGGAAAGAAAAAAGCGGCCAGTACAGCTCCTATAAAAGGCCTTCACGAGGCTTTACAACAATACTTTGGTTTCAAAAAATTCAAGGGCGCACAGGAAAAGGCGGTAGAAAGTTTATTAGCCGGACACGACACTTTTGTGATTATGCCCACTGGCGGTGGCAAAAGTTTGTGCTATCAGTTGCCCGCCTTGATTAGCGAGGGCGTTGCTATTTTTGTTTCGCCACTGATTGCGCTCATGAAAAATCAAGTGGATTTAGTTCGCGGATTTAGTAGCCACGATCAGGTTGCACACTTTTTAAATTCCACACTATCCAAAAAAGAAATACGCGCCGTACAAGATGATCTGTTAAGCGGCACTACAAAAATGCTTTACGTAGCCCCCGAAACGTTGGCTAAGCAAGAGAATATTGACTTTTTCTCCGCACTGTCTATTTCTTTTTTTGCAGTAGATGAAGCACATTGTATTTCGGAGTGGGGACACGATTTCCGACCAGAATACCGACGCTTAAGAGAAATGATGACGCTGATCAATGCCAACGCGCCGGTGATGGCATTGACGGCAACGGCCACACCAAAAGTCCAAAGCGATATAGTCAAAAATCTGGATTTAAGAGATCCCCATATTTTTATTTCCTCTTTCAATCGTCCTAATCTTTATTATGAGGTATTGCCCAAAGTAAAAAAAGCGCAAACCGACGAGAGCATTGTTCGTTTTATCAAAACCATGAAGGGCAAGAGCGGTATTATTTACACGCTCAATAGAAAAACCACGGAAGAACTGGCGGATGTATTGATGGCCAATGGAATCAAAGCAGTTGCCTATCATGCCGGGATGGATGGCAAAGTGCGTACGGAAAGACAGGATCAATTTTTAGGCGAAGAGATGCAAGTGATCTGCGCCACTATTGCTTTTGGGATGGGCATTGACAAACCGGATATTCGCTTCGTGATTCACTACAATATCCCGAAAAGTATTGAAAATTATTATCAGGAAACCGGAAGGGCAGGGCGCGATGGATTAGAAGGACGTTGTATTTTATACTACTCTCATAAAGATGTTTCAAAACTCGAACACCTGATGCGAGATAAGCCTTTGAGTGAGCGTGAGGTTGGCGCACAATTGATTCAGGAAACAGTGGCTTTTGCCGAAACAGGGGTTTGTCGTCGAAAAGTATTGATGAGCTACTTTGGTGAGGAATACACGCAAGAGAATTGTGGTCACTGTGACAATTGCAAACATCCTAAGGAAAAAATTAAGGCCAAAGAAGAAGCGGCGCTGGTGTTAAAAGCAATTCGACAATTGGACGAACGGTTTGCCACAGACTATGTGGTTCAAATTATTTCCGGAAAACTAACCCCACAAATTACGCTCTTTAGACATGAGGGACTGGAAGTGTTTGCCAGTGGAAATAATAAAGAGGCCTTTTTCTGGCAATCACTGATTCGACAAATGATTTTGGAAGGGTTCTTGTCAAAAGATATCGAAGAATATGGCGTGTTAAAATTCACGAAGAAGGGAGAGGCCTTTTTGAAAAAACCAAAATCTTTCCATATTGTATTGAACAAGCAATACGATAATGCAGCCGGAGAAGATGATTGGGAAGTTGCAGAGGAAGTCGAAGAATTGGCCGTTGATCAAGCGCTATTCAAACAATTGGTGGACTTGCGTCAGCAAGAAGCGAAAAAAAGATCCTTGCCCTCCTTTGTAATATTTCTGGAAACATCCCTAAGAGATATGGCCACTACCTATCCGATCACCTTGGAAGGATTAGAAAAATGCCAAGGTGTAAGTAAAGGAAAGGCGCTTAAATATGGTAAACCTTTCGTGGATCTAATTGCCTCTTATGTTGAAGAAAACAGTATAGAGCGCCCTGATGATTTTGTGATGAAGAGTGTGGTCAATAAAAGCGGAGATAAAGTTTACATCATTCAGAATACCGATAAAAAAGTTTCCCTCGAGACCATTGCCAAGAATAAAGGATGGCGCATGGATCAACTATTGGAAGAAATAGAAACCATTGCGGCCAGCGGAACCCGTTTAAACCTTGACTACGCCATTGAACAAATGATCGATGAGGAAGAGCAAGAAGAGATCATCGCTTACTTCAAAAGCTGCGAAACATCTTCCTTGCAGGTTGCACAGGAAGAATTAGCCGAATTTGACTTTACCTGGGAACAGTTGAAAATAATGCGTATCAAATTCCTGACTAAATACGGAATGTAATACATCTGTTATTCGCTGCTTATCCTTTTGGTTTCTCCAACAACTTGAAGAATTGATCCAGTTGTGGCAATATCACAATACGTGTACGTCGATTAGCCGCACGTCCTTCTTTAGAGCTATTGTCTGCAACCGGTTTGTATTCACTACGGCCAGCAGCTGCCATTTTAGCCGGGTCCAACCCATATTTTGACTGTAACAAACGCACTACGGTAGTAGCACGAAGCACGCTCAAGTCCCAGTTATCACTAATTACACCACTGCCATTGTAGGCTACATCATCAGTATGCCCTTCGACCATAAATTCCAGATCAGGTTGATTCTTTAGCACCAATGCCACTTTACCTAATACTTCATTAGCGCGGTCAGTAACCTGATAGCTACCTACCTTGAACAACAGCTTATCAGATATGTCTACATAAACCACTCCTTTGTCCACTTTAATATTAATATCCTCATCGGCTAAATTTCCGATCGCACCTTTTAGGTTCATCACTAATGCCATATTAAGCGAATCCTTAAAGGACATCTGTTGCTGAATACTTTGAATATAGAGATCCTTGATGCCCAGATTATCCATTGACTTTTTAATACTCTCCGCTTGCTGCGTGGAAATCACCGACAAATTTTCAAGCTGCTTAAGCGTTTGATTATTGTTAGCTTTCCAATATTCAATTTGTTCCTGCAATTCTTTAATCCGAGCGGTTAGTAATGCTTTCTCGCGCTCAAGTGTTTCTTTCTGACGGGCAAGAATTCCTTTTTCTTCGCCACAAGCATTGTTTTCTGATTCCAGCGTTTTATACCGATCTTGCAACTTTGCAAATTCGGTTTGTGCATTTTTAAACTTTTTGCTACTTACACAAGAAATCAAAAAAAGTGGCGCAAGGGCAATGAAAAAAACAGAACGTAAACGCATAAATATAAAATTGAAGGTTAGTATTGCAAATATATAAAACCACCCCGTATCCTTAACCTGTTAAATTTGTAAATGCACCAGAAAAGAAAGGCTGCGGTTGGTTTTATTTTTGTGACGCTGTTTTTGGATGTTATGGGGTTAGGCCTGATTATCCCTGTTTTACCCTCATTAATAGCCAGTCTTAAAGGAGTGTCCGTCAATGAAGCCAGTTCTTATGGAGCGGTGCTGATCTTTGCGTATTCTTTTACCCAATTTTTTTGTGCGCCCATTATGGGTAATCTTAGTGACCGCTATGGGAGAAGACCTGTTTTATTATGCTCCATTTTTGGATTTTTCATAGACTATCTGCTTCTTGCATGGGCTCCAACCTACGCTTGGCTTTTGCTGGGGAGGGTACTTGCCGGTATTGCGGGATCAAGTTTTAGTACGGGAAGCGCCTATATAGCCGATATCAGTGACCAACAATCACGGGCCAAAAATTTTGGAATGATCGGTGCCGCTTTTGGACTTGGTTTTATTTTAGGCCCCGCATTGGGAGGTCTGTTGGCAGGCTGGGGAATTCGTGCTCCTTTTTATGCCGCCGCCTTTTTATGTCTGATCAATGGCCTCTATGGGTTTTTTGTATTGCCGGAATCACTGCCCATAGAAAATCGTAGAACTTTTGATTGGAAAAGAGTTAGTCCATTTGGAGCATTAAAGATTTTTACCTCCTTTCCGCAGGTTACAAATCTGGGTATTGTTTATTTTCTTATTTACATGGGTGCACAGGCCGTGCAGAGCACATGGAGTTATTTTACAATTTACAGATTCAGCTGGAGCGAGAGCAAAGTGGGACTTTCCCTGGCAATAGTGGGTATTCTCGTAGCATTTGTTCAGTCCGTGCTAATCAGGGTCATTAATCCACACATTGGGAACAAGAGGAGTATTTACCTGGGGCTCTCCTTATATACACTGGGCTTAACCCTTTTTGTTTTTGCCGCACAAGGCTGGATGATGTTTCTTTTTTTAATCCCGTATTGTTTTGGAGGTATTGCAATGCCTTCTCTTCAGTCAATATTATCCGGTCTTCTTCCCGCCAATGTTCAGGGCGAATTACAAGGAGCGTTGACCAGCATTATGAGCCTCACCGCCATGCTGGGGCCATTAGTCATGAACAATTTATTTTCCTACTTTACCGGCCCTTACAGACCTGTTTTTTTCCCTGGAGTGGCCTTTTTTATGGGAGCAATTTTTATGTTTAGTGCATTGATTATTAGCAAATTAACATTCCAATCAGCAAACAGTCGTTAGTTTAATTTTTTCTTGGCAACTTTGCAGCAGATTGGGTAATCCGATTCAAAGATTTTTAGCCATTATTTATGACATTAGCCTCTAACTTTTTCTCTACAGAAACAGCCAAGGCCCGTGCTGAATTAGAAACCTGGGTCAAACAAATTTCCAAGTATTGCGAAGCATTAAACATTCATTGGTGCGACGGCTCACAGGAGGAGTATGATAATCTTTGCAAGTTGTTGGTTAAGAAAGGAACCTTTATTCGTCTTAACCCGGAAAAAAGACCTAACAGTTTTGCTTGCTTTAGTGATCCAAGCGATGTGGCTCGAGTGGAGGACCGCACTTTTATTTGCAGTCTTCGGAAAGATGATGCCGGTCCAACCAATAATTGGATGGATCCGTTGGAAATGAAAACCAAATTGAATGATCTGCTAAGAGGAAGCATGAGGGGAAGAACCTTATATGTGATCCCTTTTTGTATGGGTCCGGTTGGTTCGCCCTATTCACGTTACGGCGTACAACTTACAGACTCTGAATATGCGGTGGTGAGTATGCGGATCATGACTCGGATGGGCAGCGAAATACTTCCTTATTTACAAAAGAAAGGATATGTAAAATGTTTGCATACGGTGGGCGCACCGTTGGGTGGCCTTCAAAATGACAATACCTGGCCTTGCAACCCCGATGTAAAATACATCTCGCATTTCCCTGAAGAAAGATTAATTATTTCCTATGGAAGCGGATATGGTGGCAATGCCCTCATGGGTAAAAAATGTTTTGCCCTGCGAATTGCTTCAGTGATGGGTCGTGAAGAAGGATGGTTAGCCGAACATATGTTGATCCTGGGTGTGGAATCGCCCGATAAACAAAAAACTTATGTAGCGGCGGCATTCCCCAGCGCTTGTGGTAAAACAAATTTTGCGATGCTTGTTCCGCCAAAAGAATTCAGCGACTGGAAAGTAAGCACCGTGGGAGATGATATTGCCTGGATACACAAAGGGAAAAAGGGAGCATTGCATGCCATCAATCCAGAAGCAGGATATTTTGGTGTAGCACCCGGCACCAATTATCATACCAATCCCAATGCGATGGAAACCATCAGAGCCAATACCATTTTTACCAATGTGGCTATTACCGCTGATAAAAATGTTTGGTGGGAAGGGCTAACCAAAGAAGTTCCCGAGGGATTAACGGATTGGAAAGGCAACCCCTATGATCCCGGCACAGGGCAACCTGCTGCACATCCTAATTCTCGTTTCTGTGCACCTGCACATCAAAATCCTGCCATCGATGAGGATTGGGAAAACCCGGATGGTGTTCACATTTCAGGGTTCATTTTTGGTGGAAGAAGAAGTACCGGTGTGCCATTGGTCTATCAAAGTTTCAACTGGAGTTTTGGTGTTTATCTGGCTGCTACTATGGGAAGCGAAATGACCGCAGCGGCATTTGGTGAAGTGGGAAAAGTTCGTCGTGACCCATTTGCCATGTTGCCTTTTATGGGATATCATATTGGAGATTATGTAAATCACTGGTTGCAATTCGGCAGAAATCTCTCCAATGCGCCACGTATTTTTAGTGTCAACTGGTTTAGAAAAGATCAACATGGACAATTCCTATGGCCAGGCTACGGTCAAAATATGCGCGTGCTAAAATGGATTGTCGGCCGAATTCGTGGGCAGTCGCAGGCCGTTGAAAGTCCAATTGGATGGAGACCCCGTTTTGTTGATATAGATTGGAGAGGAATGGAAAATTTTTCAAAAGAGGACTTTGATAAAGTGATGATCATTGACAAAGAGGAAGGAAAACTTGAACTCTTAGATCATCGGGATTTGTTTGAAAAAGTACACGACAAACTTCCCAAGGAGTTTTTCTATATGCGCGAATTATTACTCTCCGCGCTTTGGCGTTCGCCAGAGAAATGGGGACAACAGCCTGAATAGGGGTTAGTTATTTCGTTATTTTGCGGGCAACTTAGTATATGTCAAAAGACCAGATTTTCCGCGAAGAGATTAACAAAGCCAGCGATTTTAAATTCGGGGCCAACGTAGCCCATGTGTTTGACGACATGGTTAACCGATCCGTGCCTTTCTATGGCGAAATTCAACGGATGGTAGCGGAGTTGGCGGCCGATCATGCCAGAGAAGGCACTTTTGTCTATGACCTTGGTTGCTCTACAGGAACCACCATGATTGGCATGGATACACTCGTTGACAAATCCATCAAATTCATTGGGATCGATGATTCGCCTGAGATGCTAGACAAGTGCAAAGCAAAATTTGATGAGATTAAATTTTGTCGGCCTTATGAATTACGATGCAAGGATCTGGGACAGGGCGTGGAAATTGAAAATGCATCCGTAGTAGTTTTATGTCTCACACTACAGTTTGTTCGACCCATTTACAGAGAAAAATTAATTCAGGATATTGTAAGCGGACTCAATAGCGGTGGTGTTTTAATAATCGTTGAAAAAATTTTAGCGGAAGAAAGTGATTTCAATCGCAATTTTATCAATTACTATTACAATTACAAACGCCGCAACCAATACAGCGAATTAGAGATTTCACAAAAAAGAGAAGCATTGGAGAACGTATTGGTCCCTTATAAATTGAGCGAGAATATCAGTTTACTTCGGGATCAGGGGTTTGCACATTGTGAGACGTTTTTCAAATGGTACAATTTTACCGGTCTGTTGGCCGTAAAAAAATAATCTTCAATTTACTTTCATGGTTACAATCGGTAACTTCCTTTTCAAATACCGTAATATCCTCTTTATTTTTTTTTACGGTGCGTTGTTTTTACCATCCCCCTTGCTATTTACAGAAGCAAACTGTGGGCCCTCTTATTATTGGTGGCCCATTATACTGGGCTTACTCACAACCCTGTTGGGACAAGCCGTTCGCGGTGCCACCATCGGACTAGCTTATATTGTCCGGGGAGGTAAGGAAGGGAAACCATATGCCGACGGACTTGTTACAGAGGGCATTTTTAGTCATTGCAGAAATCCACTTTATGTTGGAAATATTTTGATGTTATTAGGTGTAGGCATCCTTGCCAACTCCCTTTTCTATGTGGCTATTATGGTCCCGGTATTTTTATTTATATACCAAGCCATTGTTTTGGCAGAGGAAAATTTTCTGCGAGGAAAATTTGGGGCAGGCTATGACGCTTATTGCGCCGATGTTAATCGTTGGTGGCCGCGCTTGCAAGGACTTGGCCGAACATTGTCCAGCATGGCATTCAACTGGAAGCGATGGATACTTAAAGAGCATACCACACAATACATTTGGTTAGCTGGAATTTTTTTACTCCTCTTTGCTCCTATTCCTGTTTGGCGTTATCCGGAATTGGCCTGTTATGATGAGATTTGGCGTGATCAACTGTTAGGCGTTTGCCTTACGTCCCTGACAGCCTTTTACGTTTTAATTCGGGTACTAAAAAAATCTGGAAGGTTTACTGATTGAATTTCAGAAAATTAGCAGATTCCCTACTTCGTAAACAATGGGTCCCCAGACTTGTTATTTTTGCAGAACAAATTAAACTGATATGATTAAGACCGGCAATCCCATAGTAAGTATTTATACGGAAATGACCCCTAACCCCGAAACCATGAAGTTTGTGGCCAATAAACTTTTATACCCGGGAAAAAGTGTGGACTTTCCAGATGCGGCCAGTGCAGCACCTTCGCCACTGGCCACCGAATTATTCGGTTTCCCTTTTATTAAAGCCGTTTTTATAGCCAGCAATTTTGTTACGCTTACAAAAACTGCAGAAACGGACTGGAACGATGTAATACCATCGGTTCGTCAGTTCCTAAAGGATTATTTAGAGGAAGCCAAGCTTGTAGTGAATGAAGAAGAATTAGCCGCCGTAAAGCAAAGCGTTTCCAATGAAGTGGTAGCTGACGATGACGATGTTGTAAAACGAATTAAGGCGTTGTTGGATAGTTATGTTCGTCCTGCCGTTGAAATGGACGGTGGCGCTATTCAATTTAAAAGCTATGAAGCGGGTACGGTTAGTTTGGTCATGCAAGGTAGTTGCAGTGGCTGTCCCTCTTCTATGATCACACTCAAAGCAGGGGTCGAAGGAATGATGAAACGAATGATCCCTGAAGTAAAAGAAGTGATTGCCGAAGCAGAATGAGCAACAATCTGGTAGCGGATCTTTGGGAATCAATCACTCAAACCTCCTCGACGGAATTGTTGGCGGCAGCTGCAGGAATTGTCAGTGTTTGGTTTAGTAAAAAAGCAAGTAGCTGGGTGTATCCCACAGGACTACTCAATACCATTATTTATGTCTGGTTAAGTTTTAAAATTCAACTACCCGGAGAAGGTGTTGTAAATCTTTATTATACCATCATGAGCCTTTACGGTTGGTATAATTGGTCTCGGAAAGATCTTACGGAAAAACCGTTGGTGCAGATCAGCTATGCTACAAGTCAAGAGTGGATACAACATGTTTTGTTTTTTGTGATTATCTATATTGTTCTGTACGGATCGCTTAGTGGATTAAAGGAATATTTTTTTGAAGGCGCTATCCCCTGGGCAGATGCATTGGCTTCCGCCGCCGCATTTACAGGGATGTGGTTGATGACACAAAAAAAAATAGAAAGTTGGTATTGGTGGATAGTCACCAATATTACATCGATGCCGCTCTATTTTGTGAAAGGTTTAAGGGTTACGGCGCTCTATTATTTAATACTTTTGCTTCTCGCTTTTGCAGGATTGCATAGTTGGAAAGAAAAAGTGAAAAAACCACATGCTTAAGAAAATTGTAATCATAGGCCCCGAAAGCACCGGAAAAAGCACCCTCTGCCAAGAACTGGCTGAACATTTTGAAACTATCTGGTGTCCGGAATATGCCCGCGAGTATTTGCTTACCCATGGTACAGATTATTGCTTCGAGGACCTGTTATCCATTGCCAAGGGGCAAATTGCTCTGGAAGATCAGCTGGCAGCAAAACTGGAAAAAAGGGTTGCCCCTTTATTGGAGCACGGTTATGATATCCCGTATTTTATTGATACGGACATGCGTGTTATGAAGGTATGGTGCGAGTTTGTTTTCAATAAATGTCATCCGTTTATTGAGGAGCAATTAGCCAAGCGAAACGTAGACCATTATTTCCTTTGTCAACCCGATTTACCCTGGGTAAAGGATCAATTAAGGGAATATCCCGATCAGGCAACGCGTGAAAAATTATTTACCCTCTATCGTAACTGGTTGGAAAAGCAAGCTGTTCCCTGGACGCTCATACATGGAAAAGATGTAGAAAGAATACGATTAGCTATTAGTGCTGTCAATCAAATCCTGGAAACTTCTTTCGTTACCGATGCTCAATAAGTTTTCGAATTGTCGGCTCTGATTGTAAATGCATCATTTGCCGGAGAATAAAATTACTTCTACTCTGCACATATTTAGAAGCTGGTTTTATTTTAAACTTTTTTGGATTGGGCAACCCAGCGGCAATCATAGCTGCTTCTCGTTGGGTTAATTGTAGGGCTGATTTTCCAAAATAATATTGTGCAGCCACTTCCACTCCAAACACCCCTTTGCCCATTTCAATTACATTCAGATATACCTCAAGAATTCTTTTCTTCCCCCATAGTAATTCAATCATAGTGGTAAAGTACACTTCAAGCCCCTTTCGCATCCAGCTTCGGCCTTGCCATAAAAAAACATTCTTAGCCGTTTGCTGACTGATGGTGCTACCCCCTCTTGATTTTTGAGGCTTTCGTTTATTATAGGCCATTGCCTCTTGTATACGCTTCCAATCAAACCCATAATGCTGTGTGTAGAGCTGGTCTTCCGAAGCTATCACCGCAAGCCGCATATACGGCGAGATTTCACTTGCGGTTACATAATCCCTGCGCATGCCATTACCCGCTAGCCAATTGCTCAACTGTGTAATGGTTATAGGAGGATTGACCCAGCGCAAAGCCAGGATGTATATAAATTGAAAAATAAAAAAGTAAAAAAGTACTCGTTTAAAAGTGCGCCACCAGGAAAAAGAGGCCGAAGAATTAGCAGGCATAAACAATCAACATTGGCTGGTTTGTAAAAACGTTTCCCAATCTGCCAGCATGGACCCCTTCATTACGCGTGGAAATTTATGCTGACTTCCCAGCTTTCCCTTTAATGCCATAAAATCTAAAAACTTTTGTTCGGGGAGCACCTCGAGAAAAACCTCCTTTAATGCACCATCTCTTTCTGTAGCATAATCATCATTTAGTATTCTTAACTGTTGATCAATTTTAGTACGTAACACCGCTGCCTCTACCTTATCGTCCGTGGCAACATACCAACGGTGCGCAAAAAACCTTTGATAAGGAAGCCCAACCACAGTGTATTCAGGAATACTGATATTGAGTTCGTTACTCACTAATTCAATAGCCTTGTTCATATTATCTACACTCAGGTGTTCGCCAGTCAAACTCAAAAAATGTTTGATCCGACCCGTAATTATTATTTCGGAGCGTTCTATGTCCGTAAACCGAATGGTATCTCCGATCAAATAACGCCAAGCACCCGCATTGGTGCTCATGAGTAGCGCATACTCCTTCCCGGCTTCTACCTCATGAATCATTTTTGCCTTGGCGGCAGGAAGCGGATTTCCATCGACGTCAAAATGGGATTCATCAAATGGAATAAACTCAAAGAAAATATTATTATTCAGGATCAATTGCATGCCAGATGCATGCTTTCTTGTTCTATATCCGATAAATCCTTCGCTCGATAAATAATTCTCAACATATACAATAGGTTTGCCCAATAACTTTTCAAATCTTTTCTTGTACGGTTCAAAGGCAACCCCTCCATGTACAAAAAAACTAAGGTTGGGCCAAACCTCATGAATATGATTCAGCTTATGTCTTTCAATCACCATCTCCATCAGCATTTGGCACCAGGCCGGAACACCAACCAGAAAGCCAATATCCCAATTAGGCGCCTGCTCAACAATCTCCTGTAATTTTTGATTCCAGTCACTAATTGCAGCAATGCGTCCCCCTGGTTTATAAAAGGTCTGAAACCAGAAAGGTCTGCGTTTTGCTAAAATACCACTGAGGTCTCCCGCAAACCATCCCGCCTTCCCTTTCTTTAGATCCGTGGCTCCTCCCAACATTAGAAACCCTTTGGTCATGGCTATCATATTGGCCTCTTCGTATCGAACCAAACTAATTAACTGTCGCAGGTAATTCACCATATTGCTGCGCAGCAGATCACTGGTAACAGGAATATATTTACTGGCTGCCTCGGAAGTGCCAGAACTCAATGCATAATATTTGATCTTACCAGGCCAGGTTACATCAGGAATGCCATCGAGCGTCTGTTTCCACCACTGCTCGTAGATCTTATTGTAAGTATGAATCGGGACCAATTCCTGGAATTTTTTCCCAGGATGTTTGCTCAATAAGACCTGATCAAAATGGTACTGCTGACCAAATGCGGTAAAGCGGGCTTTTTTCAACAACTTTTTGAGTACCCGAAGTTGTTGCCGACGATTGTCGTTGATGGGAATCTGGAGAATGGAGGCCAGTGCCCGTGGAATTTTTATGTCAAGAATTGACGCCATCGCACTGTTTCTATTATAGTGCGAATATAAGCATTTGAGCGGGGGACATGTTATCTTCGCGCATGCTCCACACTATTTTACGTGACGCTGCAGATGCTGGTGCAGCAGAAATACTACGCTTTTTCCGGGGCAGTTTTGAAGTATGCAATAAAGATGGTGTAAACAACCTGGTTACCGAAGCAGATCACGCTGCTGAAAAAGCCATTCTGCAAGTAATTAAAAAGGCGTATCCGGATCATCAGATCTTAGCAGAGGAAAGCGGAGCGCTTGAACAATGGTCCGAATATAAATGGATCATTGACCCCATAGATGGCACTATCAATTTTGCGCAAGGTATTCCGCTCAACTGTGTATCGATAGCCGTGGAATGGAAAGGATCCATCATTTTAGGAGCCGTGTATAACCCACATCTTCGGGAGTTCTTTTTTGCAGAAAAAGGGAAGGGGGCTACGCTTAATGATAAACCTATTCAGGTCAGCAAAAAAAATGCTACATTAAAATCCTGTTTGGTCACCGGCTTCCCGTACACCTACATCAACGAAAGCAACGGCCCCATTGAAGTCTTTGAACGGTTTGTACGCAAGGGTGTTCCCGTACGTCGGTTAGGCTCTGCTGCAATTGACCTGTGCTGGGTTGCCTGCGGAAGATTTGATGGATTCTTTGAACAAAAACTAGAACCCTGGGATAGTGCTGCCGGATATTTGATCGTAGAAGAAGCGGGCGGTAAAGTAACAGACTTCAAAGGAGAGGCTTTTTCAGTTTATCAACATAAGTTAATTGCTACAAACGGATTGATACACGATGAAATGGTAGAAGTGATTAACGGACGTAAAGAACTTTAAAATAGCATTATGTCAAATCAACGTACAGAGATCAGTTCCTTAGGAGAATTTGGGCTGATTGAGCATGTTACTAAAAATATAGCGCTACAAAACGCTTCTTCCATTGTGGGTGTTGGCGATGATGGAGCAGTGATAGATCATTTTGGCAAACAAACCGTAATCAGTACGGATCTTTTGGTAGAAGGGGTTCATTTTGATCTGATCTATACCCCACTTAAACATTTGGGATATAAATCGGTAATCGCAAACATCAGCGACATCTATGCCATGAATGCAATACCTACACAGCTTGTAATAAGCTTGGGGTTGAGTAACCGGCTTAGCGTGGAAGCGGTAGAAGAACTATATGAAGGAATTTATACGGCCTGTGAAAAATATGGCGTAGACCTGGTAGGGGGCGACACTACCTCCTCGCAGAAAGGATTGATTATTTCCATAACGGCCATAGGTGAAATAACCCCAGATACTTTTGTTAAAAGAAGTACGGCACAAAAAGGTGATTTGATTTGTGTGAGTGGGGATTTGGGAGCTCCTTATATAGGGTTGTTGTTTTTAGAAAGAGAAAAAAAGATTTATCTCGAGAACCCAGGCGTGCAGCCTGATCTGGAAGGCGAAGCCTATGTAGTAGGTCGTTTACTAAAACCTGAAGCCAGAAAAGATATTGTTGAATTTTTAGCGGCTCAAAAAATTCAACCAACCGCTATGATGGACATCAGCGATGGGCTCAGTTCCGAAATCTTGCACATCTGCAAGCAAAGTGAACTGGGCTGTGTGCTATATGAAGAAAAAATCCCAATTGCAGAAGCAACCCGACAAGCCGCCTATAAATTTGAACTCGATCCCACCGCCTGTGCGCTGAGTGGTGGGGAGGATTACGAATTATTATTTACTATCCCTCAAACAGAATACGATAAACTGGTGCTCAACGAACAAATCAGTGTGGTGGGTTATATGACGGATGCGGAACAAGGCGCACAACTATTCACAAAAGGCGGCAGCAAATATCCCATCACGGCACAGGGGTGGAATCATTTAGCCGGTAAATAGCCCAAATTTATCTCCATCTTTTAGAAATGGCAGGGATTGGCGCGCTGCAGTGAGTCTTTCCTTATTCAGTGTGAGGGTATGGAGTGCTTCTTGATCTTTTTGGGCGAACAAAATTTCTCCTAATGGATCAACCGCCATACTGTCGCCACTGTGATAAATCCCCTTTCCATCCTCCCCAATTCTGTTCACGCCAATTACATAACACTGGTTTTCAATAGCCCGCGCTTGTAATAATGTAATCCAGGCTTGTCTTCTTCTTTCAGGCCAATTGGCTACATAAACCAGCACATCATATTCGGGCTCCCCGTTTGAAACCTGTTGGCGAGCCCATACCGGAAAACGTAAATCATAGCAAACTTGCAGATTGAATCGCCAGCCATTCACACCCGTAATCAATCGCTTATCGCCTGCGGTATAACGTTTATCCTCTCCTGCAAAAGCAAATAGGTGGCGCTTATCATAATAACCAAACTTGCCGGTGGGCAACATCCAAATCAATCTGTTGAAATATTTTCCATTTTCCTCAATGATCAAACTTCCGGTTAAAATCAATCGGTATTGCACAGCCATATTCCGTAACCATTGTACAGATTCCCCCTCCATTTTTTCAGCAAGCTGGGAGGGGTTCATACTAAAACCCGTAGTGAACATTTCAGGCAAGAATACCACCTGCGTTTTTCCGGCAAGCGTAGCTATTTTTTCTTCAAAATGCTGCCGATTAGCCGCTTTCTTCTCCCAATGAAGTGTGGTTTGTACTAAAGAAACGGTAATGGTTGACATAAGATTAAAATTTGGAAACAATAGAACGAACCAATGAGGGTTCAAACCCTCGACCTACCAGGTAATCTATTGTTTTTTTCTTTCGAATAATATATTGATGCTGTTTCAATGCGGTATACTTTTTAAGTGCCTGAGCCTCCAGCACTTTTTGATAGTGGTCTTCCACAATCTGCTCCAGTGCCTTGCGTATACAATAGGCACTGACCTTTCGTTGCTGCAGCTCCAACTTAATACGAATCCGTCCCCAATGTTTAGCCCTCCATTTCCCGCCGGCATAGGCAGTTGCAAAACGCTCCTCATTTAGATAATCGTCCTGGATCAGTGAGCTAATCAATTCATCATGAATCCGGGAAGGACACCCTAATTGAAAGAGTTTTTCCCTGACTTCCTGGTGAGAACGCTCCTGATAAGCACAGTAATGACGCAGTTTTTGAAGTGCCTGTTCGGGCGTTAATACCTTTTTATACATCCCTCCAAATCTACCATAAAATCAGTAGTTTCGCCATCAACCCATCAATAGAAATGGTATGAAATTCATTGCGAATTCTTCAGTGCTGTTGAAACAGTTGCAGCACATTTCCGGCGTCATTAACACCAACACGGTTCTTCCCATTCTAGAGGACTTTTTGTTTGAAGTAGAAAAGAATAAACTAACCGTTGTGGCCACTGACTTGGAAACGGTTATGCGTGTGCAGCTTGATATCGAGGCTAAGGATACCGGAAAGGTTTGTATCCCTGCTCGTATTTTGGTGGACTCATTAAAAAATATTGGAGACCAGCCGCTCACCTTTACTATTGACAAGAATTTTGCCATTGAAATAACCAGCGACAACGGAAAGTATAAAGTGATGAGCGAAAATCCAGACAACTTCCCAAAAGAGCCCAGTGCAGATGATACTACTTCTTTTGAGATGAGCGCAACGGCTCTGCTTACCGCCATCAACAAAACTTTATTCGCTACCAGTAACGATGATCTTCGTCCAGCTATGACGGGTGTATATTTTGAATTAGATAAAAAAGGGTTGCAATGTGTGTCCACCGATGCGCACCGATTGGTTCGTTATAAGCTCACCGATATCAAATGCCCTAAAGCAGACTCCTTTATTGTTCCCAAGAAGCCGTTGAACCTTGTCAAAGCGGCTATTCCTGATACCGAGGAAGCGGTTACCATAAGTTACAATAGCAACCATTTGTTTATCCGTTATGGTACTACTCAAATGAGCTGCCGATTGATTGATGCCCGTTTCCCGGATTATAAAGTCGTAATTCCTACCGGAAATCCTTACACATTGACTGTAGACAAGGTGGCATTTCAAAGTGCACTTCGTCGCGTAAGCATTTTCAGTAATAAAAGTACTAACCAGGTTGCCCTGAGTATTACCGGCAGCGAGTTACAATTAGCTGCACAGGATGTGGATTTTAGTTTTGAGGGGAACGAACGTATGAAATGCCAATACAACGGAGAGGATTTGGTGATTGCTTTCAACGCCAAGTTTTTAATTGAAATGCTGGGCGCTACGGAAAGCGAAGAAGTAATTATTGAATTATCCACCCCCAATAAAGCAGGAATTCTAAGACCTTTAACAATAGAGGACAACGAGGAATTGCAAATGCTTATCATGCCATTGATGCTGAATCAATAAATATTTTATCATGTGGTCGGAGTGGATCAACTACTTTCAAGATCTTGAGCAAAGGCCCGCCGAAAGATTAGCCATTTTAGTGGGAGGGTTATTGTTTTTTTGGATACTTGAAGGAGCTTTCCCACTTTTTCAACTCCCTTACCAAAAAGGTAAACTTCAACACGCCGGCATCAATTTTGTTTTTACCCTAATTCATTTAATTATTCACACCTTCTTGGCAATTTTGATTGTAGCCTTGTCTGATTGGTGTAATCAACAATCGTTTGGGTTGGTTTATTGGAGTAATGCCGGAATGGGATTAACCATTGTGATTGGAGTATTGGCACTTGATTTCAGCAGTTGGTGGGTTCATTGGGTGATGCATCAGCAAAAATTTTTCTGGCGCTTTCATATTATACATCATAGCGATCAAAAAGTAGATGTAACCACGGGACTTCGTCATCATCCGGGAGATAGTCTACTCAGAGGACTATTTTTTTTGCTACTGATCGTTTTTTCAGGTGCGCCCATGTATACCGTGATGATCTATCAGACGCTGGTGGTAGTCGCCACTGCCTTTACACACGCCAATATTAGCCTTTCTGCAACTATAGACCGATTGTTGAGTTGGGTGTTGATCTCTCCCAATATGCACAAGGTGCATCATCATTGCGAACAACCTTACACCGACAGTAATTATGGTGCTGTGTTTGCCGTATGGGATCGACTATTTGGTACATTCCGTTTTCTGGATATCAAGTCAATTCAATATGGAATTAACAGGGATTACCCGGAAGAAAAAGACGAGGATCTGTTGAACCTGCTGAAAAGTCCTTTTCAAAAACAAACAAACTAAACTGCAGGCATGAAAGTTGTAGCACTGATTCCTGCTCGTTATGCGGCCAGCCGATTTCCCGGAAAACTGATGCAACCCTTGGGTAATAAAACCGTAATTAGACATACGGCAGAAGCCACACAAGCCACCCTGTTATTTGATCAGGTTATTGTAGTAACAGATAGTGATCAAATTGAAGCCGAAATCAACAAATTTGGTGGTGTGTGCAAAAAAAGCACAAAAAGTTTTGAAAGCGGAACAGATCGAATTGCTGAGATAGCAGCCACCATGGACGCGGATATTATTGTCAACGTACAAGGAGATACTCCATTTATTAAAAAAGAACCTCTGGCTGCTTTATTAAAAGCATTTGATAGCCCCATCGTTGAAGTGGCATCGTTGATGCAGCCAATTCTGGATCATAAGCTAATTCAGGATCCCAACGTAGTTAAAGTAGTTACAGACTTAGCTAATGATGCGTTGTATTTCAGCAGAAACCCCATTCCTTATATCCGGGATAAAAACAACTCTACTATCTATTACGAACATATTGGCGTGTATGCATTCAGAAAAAAAACGCTACTTGAGTTTACTACCTGGCCAGTTTCCAGTTTGGAATCCACTGAAAAGCTAGAGCAATTACGTTATCTCGAACATAGCACGAAGATCCGAATGGTAAAAACCGATTACAGCAGCATAGCCATTGATACACCAGCAGACCTGGTGCGTGCCAATATTCACCTGGCCAGCCTGTAAATACTTTAAAACATCCGAACATCACGCATTTCGCGTGTCATAAATCGTGGCATGCCTGGGATGGTCTGTTGCTGTTGTATTTTCCCTCCTGTTTTGTTTAGGTTGAACAAGAAACTAACCAGAAAATACCGACGCAAAACCATGCTGCGTGTATCCTGTAAATAGTTATCGCCTGCCGTACGAGTTATGCTTTGATTTTGATTGAGTAAATCGTTAGCAGATATTTTTAACTCCCCATTTTTATTTTTAAACAACAGTTTACTTACACTGGCTCCCAACAAGGATATACGTTGATTGAATCCGGCAGCGCGTCCTGTGTTAATCAGGTAATCAACATTAGTAGTGATAATAAAGTTGGCAGGCAGTTTATAGGTAAGATCCGCATTGTACGTCTGTGTCCAGTAATCCTCATTCAGCTTGTTATTGATAGAATAGCTCAGTTTATTATACCCCAAGTTGGTGCGTAAGCCAATATCGAATTTTTCTTTGCTAATATTGACTCCTACACCTTGTGTAACCGTGAATGTTTGTGTAATATTCTCTCGCTTGTTGATCAAACTGATATCACGCAGATAAAGCATGGTATTTGTAGTGTTTACACTGGACCCTTTCAGCTTTGGATTTTTAAAAGGCAGACCCAATGTAAAATAGGAGAACCCCCTCAGGTAACCATTTACGTTGGCGTAGGTTGTGGTTTGCACAGGACCGCGTGTGGTAATGCTGTTTACAATACGATTGTTGGTAGCGCTGATATTGATGTTTGCGGCTACGAAGCGGAAAGTAGCCAGGTTGAACGTGTTATAGCCAAGGTTTACGTTATGTGTGAACTCTTGTTTCAAACCAGGATTTCCGATGCGAACATTTAGTGTGTCGGTTACGTCGGGTACGTTTTGTAACTGCGTTACCGTAGGCTGATTGGTGCGCCCATTGTAAGAGAGTCTAAGATTCTTGCTACGGGAAGGAGTATAATTGAAATTAGCTGTTGGGAAAAAGTTAGTAAAGCTTTGTTTGATCAAAGAGTCTTTTTCGGTAGCCGCCTGATAGGTATGATTCTCTAATAAGGACCGCTGCACGCCCACACCCATCTGGTAATTATATTTTTTCTCTTGCACACGGAAGTTCAAACCTGTACGATGCGCTTCAAATAAATTCTTGAACCGATTTGTTTGGAGCAGATTGGGTTTGTCGTACTTATCATTGTTAGCATTGTAATTAAACGTTTCCTTTTCTGAGCGATTGAAATTATTGGTATACGCATAGTTGATCTCCAACAATTTATTATTTCCCAGTGGTTCTGTATAAGAAGTGCTCAATACATTATTTCTGGTTTTAATAGTTTGGAAATATTGCTGATTCTGAGAAAAGAAGAAACCCGGATTCCCATCAGCACGAAAAAACCGATTGCTGGATATTGTTCCCCCATCCGATTCACTCATCCCCGATGTGCTATTCAATCCAATTGTAATGGTCCTTCCTATTTTTTTAAATTTTCTGCGGAATAAAATATTATTATTGAAGCTAATTCCATCTCTCACATTAGTATTCCGTGAGCTGGTACGAATAGCGGTGTAGGAGCGGGTTGGGGTTTGGGATGTAGTTAAGCTGGAGTCAAAGCTAATATTGTCAGAATGCTGCAATGTTAATTGTGGCGTATATAGTATAGAAGTGAGCGAATCAATCTGATATTCAAATCGAAGATTAACCCGATGATTTTGATTTAAATTATCGGATCGACTGGCCCTATTTTGATAAGCGGTTGAGTCGTTTACAAAAAATGTCTGGCGAAGGATATTTTGTTCTTGTACGGGTCTGGAATCAGAAAAAAAGTAACTGCCCGTAAACTTTGTTTTTGTCCCCCACTCATTATTGAAATTAAGTCCAGATGAAAGTGAGCGAATGATCCCGGTGTTCTGTCCACCAAAGCCACCACCACCTCTGCCCATAGTAACTATCTGCATTCCGCCTCCACCACCAAAACCATTCCTCCCGCCGCCAAATCCGCCGCCGCCGAATCCACCACCACCCCCACCAAAACCACTGATCCCACCCATGGTGCTGATTATATCATTAAAGGAGAAGCCCTGCTTATTTATGTTATTCGTATTAAATAGTACGGAGAATCGCTTGTTGCCATTAAAGTTGTTAAAGGTTAGATTTCCTTCAAAGCGATCATTGCTGCCGGCACCAGCTAGCGCCCGCGTAAAATAACCCTTGTTTTTATCCTTTTTTAATTTGATGTTGATGGTTTTGCTCCTGCTTCCGTCATCAATTTTAGTAAACTTGGATTGTTCACTCATATCATCAAACACTTGTACACTTTCCACCATATCGGCCATAAGGTTTTTGGTAGCCAGCTTAGGGTCGTTTCCGAAAAATTCTTTCCCGTCAACAATTATTCGCTGGACCTGTTCGCCCTGCGCCATTACGTTTCCCTCCTTATCTACTTCCATTCCTGGAATTTTCTTAAGCAAATCTTCCACGGTGGCGTTAGGTATGGTTTTGAAACCGCTGGTATTAAATTGTACGGTATCATTTTTTACTACAATGGGAGACTCTGTTGTAACCACAACACCCTCCAGCATCTTGTAATCTTTGTTCATCATCAGGGTGCCCAGATCAATTATTTTTTTCTCTGTGCTGATACTGAGGTTTCGGCTAATTTCCTCGAAACCTTTGCTGCTTATGATAAGACGATAATCTCCGGAGAGTAAATTTTTGATCTCAAAATCACCTTTCCGGGAAGTCAATACAAAGCTGGTTAGAGAAGAGTCCTTACTGTTTATTACGGATACCGTTGCGTCCATAATTGGTTGCTTCCCACTGGAATCACTAAGCTGGCCCCTAATAATCCCGTCGGCCCGTTGGGCCATGGCTCCGTTTCCAACACACAAGACTAACAGGAGTAAACTGATGCACTTTCTCATAAACAAATTTTAAGGCCGCAAAATTAAACGTAAAGGGAAGGGGAAACTTGTTAAAACTTAACTAAAAAGATATTCCACATCTTCGCGGGATAAGCTCTTAACAAAGCCTGCCTCGTCCGTAATGATATCTTTTGCAAGTGTGCGTTTTCGGTCTTGCAACTGAAGAATCTTGTCTTCAATACTATCCTTGCAGATCATTCGATAGGCAAAAATATTTTTAGTCTGCCCGATTCGATGCGTCCTGTCAATTGCTTGTTGCTCTACAGCAGGATTCCACCAAGGATCCATGATATAGACATAATCAGCAGCAGTGAGGTTTAAACCCACCCCGCCTGCCTTGAGAGAAATAAGAAATATTCGTATGTTTTCCTGTTGTTGAAACCGCTGCACGGCTTTCTCTCTCTCTGGGGCAGTAGTACTCCCGTCAAAATACACATAAGGGATCCCTAACTCCTCCAGTTTAGTTCTGATCAAGGCTAACATGCCCAGGAACTGTGAAAAAATCAATGCCTTGTGATTGCTGATTTCTTCAACCAGTTGACGGGCCAACTCGTCTAGTTTAATAGAGTAATTTGGGTATTTTTCCTTTTCATTAAGAATAGCCGGAGAATCACATATTTGTCTAAGTTTCATCAGCCCCTGTAAAATAGTAAGTTGTGATTTTTGTACACCCTTTGTTTCAATTGATCCCAATATCTGATTTCTATAATCATTACGATATGCATCGTAGATATCTCTTTGTTTCTGTTCCATCTCGCAGAATAAAACCATTTCTTGTTTCTCAGGCAAGTCCTTGGCTACTTGCTCCTTGGTTCTTCTTAAAATAAACGGGTAAAGGAGCTTCCGAAGATGTTCCTTTCTGTCTGGTTCCCCCAGTTTATCAATGGGAATAGCAAATTCGTTGCGGAAAAACTCTATCGATCCAAGCATTCCTGGATTTAGGAAGTTCATTTGCGCATAAATGTCAAAGGTGTTATTCTGTAGCGGGGTTCCGCTCATACATAGGCGATGTTGTGCTTGTAATAATTGTGCAGCGCGCGTAACCTTACTCGTGGGATTTTTAATGGCTTGCGATTCGTCCAACACCACATAATCAAATTTGAATGTACTCAATATTTTAATATCGCCACGTAAAGTACCATAGGTGGTAATGATGATATCAAATTGTTCAAACGCTTCCTTATTACGTATGCGTTGCGGCCCATGATGAATACGATGTCGCAAAGAGGGGGTGAACTTTTTTATTTCATTTTCCCAATTATAGATCAGCGTGGTCGGGCAAATTACCAATGCACGGAGTTCCCCCTCCTGGCTTTTGAAATATTCCAGATAAGACAGTGCTTGAACTGTTTTCCCCAATCCCATATCATCTGCAAGGATTCCGCCCCAACTAACCTCTTTAAGATAATTTAGCCATTGATAGCCGGATAGTTGATAGGGACGCAATATCGGTTGCAAGGACTTGGGCGGTTCAATTTTTTTTATTTGATCAACCTGTCGAAGCTGTTCATATTTTTCCTCAAGTTGTAATTCCAGTTCCTGCTGATTTCGGTTCGCATATAATTCATCTATCACCCCCAAATGATAACGGGAAAGTTTTAATGTATCCGTCTTCCCTTCACCTACTCTAAATAACAAGGCATACTTTTTCAGCCAATCCTCAGGTAAAATACCCAATGTGCCATCGCTTAATTGCACAAATTGTTGATTGTTGGCTATTGCTTTTTTTACATCGGCCACGGTTATTTGCTGATTACCAAAAGCAATATTCACCTTAGCGCCAAACCAGTCGGTATGACTGCTGATAAATATTTGTGTTTGGGGTTTGGCCGTATTAAAACGATAGTGCTGCAGATTTTCAAATCCAAATACCGGGGTCTTGGATTCTTTCATCGCGTCAATGAAAAGAAAGAACCAGTTATTGCGTAACACATCGATTCCTTTTAAAGCATAGGCCCCGTCTTCTGCGTTATATACAAATCCGGAGTGCAAAGAAGCCAGTCTTTGTAAGAACAATTCTTCTTTGTCACGATTTCTATGTACAACCATTACCCCGTCTGCCTGCGGGATCAATACCTGGTCCCCATCCGTAGCCCCTGCCTCAAATCCCTCATAAACAAAACTAGGTTTGAATATCAGATAATCTCCTTTTTCTGTAAGTTGAATTTTTGCTTCGGGATTAACACCTCGAATTTCTTTAGTGAGCGCTTTATCAAATCGAATAGTATAGGTACGCGAAAGCGGCAAAACAACTTGCTGCATGGTTTGTGCCCAGTCCGCTATGGGATAATTGATTCTGCTATCTGGTAAAAAAGTTTCATTCAGCTGAATAATCTCTTTTGTTTTCCAGCAGTAGCAAACCCCGTTTTGTTCAAATAAAAGTGGCGAAGAACATTCATTGTCCTTCAAACTGAATTCCAGTGCGCCAACTTTTATCTGTGCGTGAACGGCGTAATGTGCGTTTTTTTTGATCAGAAATTGAGGCGTTAAATGTTCTGCACTCAATTCAAGCGGCTCCAGGTTGGCTGTTTTAAATGCTTTGCCCATACCAAGTCGAAAAACAAAAGGAGAAGCGGCTAACTCACGGAATAAGCGATGCAATTTGGGAAGCAGGTACTCGGTAATTAACTCTTTTGTTTCGTCAGGTAGATCATCCCCCTCCTGATGAATAATATTGTCCCATATGCCCGAAAACGGAGAATTGCGGCTGAGGTACTTTTTTATTTCTGCATCCTGTATTTTTCGTACGGCCTGCAGTAATTCACGATCGGACTCACTGATATCATAAACATCTACAAATCGTGATACATCCAGTTTTTCCACACGCCCCGCAAATCCATCGTTGTCTTGGGTTGGTTCACCCATTATTACGTCAATTGAAAATCGTGGAAATTCTTTTTTATTAAAATTCATTACCACCCCAATGCGTTGAGTCCACTCAGAAACTGGGATTACGACTACCTCTTCCTCTTTGAGCAATGGTTTTGTAGGGAAAAGAACGGGTTTTGGTGTTGAAACGGGAGAAGCCACTCGTTTTATCTCAGCATCCAACACCCGCAAAAAAGGTTTGCTATCCTTATAGGTAAATTCAAACTTACCCGCCAGATCGTCCTTTAATGAGTAGCCATAGGCTTCCAACAACATATTTTTTTCTTTGTCCCAGTTTCGAATACTGTCAAAATAATTTGCACCATGTGTATGTAATAATTGGAGCAGTACAATCACCTTGGGTAAACAAATTGGGTGCAAGGTATCCTCATAATCACAGCTGGTATCAAAATTTCGTTCCTCATTTTTCCGAATCAATACTTCATACTCCTCGTCTTCTAAAGAAACGTTGGCTTTTACTGTTTCGTTTTCTGCATAAACAATGGTCGCTTTTTTTGTACGTAAGTACGTTTCGGCTTGTGATAATATTTGCGGACCACAGAGTAATCGAATATTTTTTAAATCAATAGTTTTCATTTTAACCACCGTATGTCGTTGATCATATAGAATTTGTCCTGTTTGCAGCTGGCCACGATCCAGTAATTCTTGTAACTGAAGCAAGGCGGCTGTTTCGTGTCTGCAAATATCTCCCAGATTGTACGGACAAGTGCAACGCAAGGTTGTGGCACCCGGCTCTTTAAAGTGATATATATAAACTTTATAATAGGTATTATAACTATCATCGGGCACTCGAAAAGTAGCTGTACCAAACAGCTGATCATGTTCAACAAGCTCGACAAAACCAATAGCATGTATTTTTTTCCCACGACGAATCACTTCATCCGTGCCATGCGTATAAATATATTTTACGAGATGGGGTAGTGCCACAATTATCAACGTGCCCCTTGTGCAAGGGGGAACCTACAAATCTAAAGCAATAAGAATCAATTTTCTGTGTGGAAAAAAATAAAGAGAGGGTTTGGGTACAAACTGATTTCGTACGCTAAAAAATACCTATCTTGCCAGATTTATTTTTTTACAATTAGCTTCCCGTCCTGATAAACAGGCAACACGTTAGCTACGTCCGGAGTCAGGCAAAATTCAATGTCCTTGATCAGCCCAATACGTTTCACCAAGCGATGATAATGCGTTAGCTGAGGGGCAAAACCTAATAAATCTTTGGCATACTTTTGGTAGAGCGTTGTGGCCATCAACGAACTATCACAATGAATGGAAAAATGTTCCTGAACCTGATTAATTACAGCTCCGGCAAAAAGAGTATCCTCTAAATTAAATCGGTCTTCCCAACCCGCACAGCCCAATACCACGTTTTTTCCTTCGTTGATCAAAAAAGAACAAACAGCAGACAGGTTGGGGAAACTTCCAGCGATAATTGTAGATGCATTCCTGTCTAAAGCCATTTGAAGCAGACGTGTGCCGTTGGTGGTGGTTAAAACCAAATTACGGTTTTCTATAAAACTTCGTGAATACTCCAATGGCGAATTTCCGTGTTGCAAACCTTCAGCAATCAAACCATCGCGTTCACCCGCTACAATTCCATCGATTTTTTTCCCCATTTCAATTGCTTTGGGAACGGAATCTACAGGAATTACCGCCCGAGCCCCATTATGCAGCGCAGCGACAATTGTTGAGGTTGCCCGAAACACATCGATGATTACAACCACGCAGTTACTTAAGTTGTAAAGATGCAGGAGGGCGGGCGAGAGGGAGGTATAAAGTACTGGCTTAGTAGACATGTTTGATTGGCGTGCGCAAATTTAGAATTAATTCTACAATCGACAGCAGTTGATAAAAAGTGTTTTTATCGCAGCAGGAGTTTTTTCCAACGATCTGTTTCAGCATAGTTTTTTATCAGCCCAATTTTTTGTTGGAGATACTTTTCCATATACTGATGAAAATAAACGGCATTAAATAATCGCCCCAATTGACCATAAGGAAAATCATAGGTGAGCAGGTCTATCATCAGCATGCCATTATCAATAGGTTTAAAGTGATGCTCGTGTCTGAACATGGTCAAGTCCCCCTGCAATTGGACCTCTACATACATTTCAGGCTTGATCATTTCTACAATTTTGACACGTTGCAAACGCTCTTTAAAAAGGTGAAAGGATTTCCAAGTAATTGTTTCGCCCTTTTCCAAAAAACCAAACCGCGTACCTGCAACTGCCTCTGTCTTGTATACCACATTAGCTTCTTTGTGCACACTCACATGTCTGCTAAGATCAAATACAATATCGGCCGGTGCCGCAATAAACGTAGTCAGATGAATTGTAGGCATACTCAAATAAAAGGTACTTTGACAATTTTTGCTTTTAATTGTTTATCACGAACCTGTATATAGACAATGGTACCAAGTGTAGAATAACCCACTTGTACATACCCCATTCCGATTGCTTTGCTTAAACTTGGCGATTGTGTTCCAGAAGTGACTACTCCAATAAGCTGCCCTTCTTGATTTTTTATTTCATACCCATGGCGTGGAATTCCTTTATCAATCATTTCAAAACCCACCAATTTCCGCTGCAGACCCGCAGCTTTTTGTGCAGCCAGTGCAGTGGTGTTGGTGAAGGGCTTTGAAAATTTAACAACCCAACCCAGCCCGGCCTCCAGTGGCGATGTGGTGTCATCAATGTCATTCCCATACAGACAGAATCCCATCTCTAATCGAAGGGTATCACGTGCCCCCAATCCAATTGGTTTGAGTCCTTGTGGTGTCCCAACTTCAAAAATGGCATTCCAAATTTTTTCAGCATGCCCGTTTTTGTTTTCAAAATAAATCTCTACACCCCCCGCTCCCGTATATCCGGTAGCGCTGATTAATACATTTTCAACACCTGCAAACGTTCCTTTTACAAATGTGTAATACGCAAGATTCAACAAATCCATTTCAGTTAACGGCTGTAAGATGCGTGTTGCATTTGGCCCCTGTACCGCTAACAAGCAGGTTTTTTCAGAAATATTATGCATTTCCACCCCCGTTGAATTGAATTGCTGAATCCAGTTCCAATCCTTTTCAATATTGGAAGCATTTACCACCAACATATAGGCGCTGTTTTCCTCTAAACAGTACACCAACAGATCATCCACAATACCTCCCTTGTCGTTGGGAAAACAACTGTATTGTGCTTTGCCCTTGATCAACTTTGAAGCATCGTTACTGGTAACACGTTGTATTAAATCAAGCGCCGCTGGTCCTTTTAAGATAAACTCACCCATGTGGCTCACATCGAATACGCCTGCATTTTTTCTTACAGCTTGATGTTCGTCATTAATCCCAGAATAGGATATAGGCATGTGATAACCAGCAAAGGGGGCCATCTTGGCGCCTAATTCCTGGTGTTTTTGAAAGAAAGGAGTATTCCTGACAGACATTTGTCTTTTTTTAAGAACACAAATGTAAGTCAAAGCGTCTGTCAGTCTACCCCAAAAGAAGTCTTAATGGGGAGGGGCCAAGTACTCGAACAGGATAAATCTTACTGGGAGGTAATAACATGACTTTCTTTTGTGTATCCGGAGTTGGTGGCGAAGGGGGCTCCAATTCCATATTCATAGATTCTGCTTCTGGATCTGACCCATCCGCTACCTTGAGTTCTCCATCTGCACCCATGATATAATCAATGTTGGAGCGATACCTGAAATGATGCTCTGTCCAATCGAATCGGTCATATTTACTATCGGTGTGCTGCCTGATTTTTACCTCGAAAGAGGAAAGTTTAGAACGAACAGATTCATCAAAGTTAATAGTGGCCCCCACAGGAACTCGAATAATTATACGCACCTGTTGGCCTCTGTATTTGGAAGAGGCAGGTATAGAATAGCCATTACCCAAATCAACCAGTGTATAAGAAAGATTTTTTATCAAATATGTAATAGTATCCCCTATTTTATTTTTCTCCACAAATGATTGTTGTCCACCTACAGCATTTGTAGTGATGTGATAATTGATTAACTCCGCCCGCTTACCAGCTTCTTGTTCGTCCTTACCATTTGCCATACGAATCAATTGCAACTGGTAAGTAGAATCACGACTGGGCTCCACTTTAATCAAAATATTAGAGAGCTTTAAGGTGTCGGGTGTTAAATCCCAGCCAGATGGATCTCCGTCTATCCAGCTAAAACTTCCGCTATATTCTAATTCAGGTTCCGTAACCGTAACAACCATTTTGTTAGCGAAGGTGGCAGGCATTGCAATGTTTTCGATTTTCTTTTCTTGATACCCAAAATCTTTTGAGATACTGGAAGCAAACCATGCTAATGCAACCCAGCCCAAGGCCCAGAGTCCACCAAAGGTCCAACTCAAATAGGTGTGACCGGCTTTAGTGTTGATTAATCGACGAATCAACCAGATGATAAAACCAATGACAGGCACTAATAAAAACAAAGCAAAGGTTGCCCAAGCCAGTATTTGTTGTTGCATTGAACTCCATATATACTGTTGCAGCGGCCAGGAAACAATGCCTCCAAATAAAAGAGCCAATAGTGCTATCAGTAAAACAATTGCGATACCACCAAAAAAGAAAACAAAAAGTACTTTAAAAAATAACCCGATAATACGAAGCGGTTTAGAAATGCTGCTTTTTTGCTTTGCTTCTTTTGCCAATTCTTCTACTCGTGCAGATAATTGTTTGGCAGTTAGCTCAACATCTTTCCCCCACTCTTCCATTTTTTTATTGACACCGCCTTCACTTACATACTGACGAATCCGCTCCAGGTTGATGGTTTCTCCACGCATTTCCATTTTTTGATAGGACGTTTCTGCGGTAGGGAGAATAACCCATAGAATAATATACAGAATCACCAAGAAGCCAAACAACGAACCAAAGCTCACATTGAATAAAAGTTCTGCCAGCGCTGAGTCATCAAAAATATCCAACACAGAAAACATAATTTGCAACAATAAAGGTGCCAGAAATAAGAGACGAATGTTACGCGCAGTTACATTGTAATACGCAGCAATACCACTAGCTACACCCGCAAATACACGATCATCGGGGTTACGATAAAATCGTCGCCCCTTATAGCCGTCCAGTTCTTTGGCAGGAACAAAAATCCAAAGCAGAATATAACCCAATGATACTAACCCAAAACTTGAAAAGCTAAGCAGCACAAGTAAAATGCGAATGATTGCCGGATCAATTCCGATAAAATTAGCAATACCGCTTGCCACGCCACCCAACACTTTATTATTAGCGTCTCTAAAAAATTCTCTTTTAGTTGTTTTAGTATTGGGATTTGTTTGATTGTTCAACGGACGCTCTTCTTGAGTGTTTATCGATTCAGTCATTTCCGCATCGGCCAACTCTTCTGGCTTTCCCATAGCGGCAATGATACCGCTCAAGTGTTGTTCTGTAATACAAGGAGCCCCCTGTTGAATTAAACTATGGAACTGTTCCGCTACTCTGCCCTCAATGTCGTTAATAATCTCTTCTCGGCTTTCTTCTTTTGCGAAATAAGCGCGCAAACTGGCAATATATTGTTGCAGTTGTTCATAAGCAGATTCCTCGATCTGGAGAACACGTCCGCTCAGATTAATGGTGATGATCTTTTTCATAGTACAACTGTTTATTATTAAAGGTTGGTGGGTTTAGGACTAATTATTTTATTTACTGCAAAGGAGAGCGCCTCCCAGGTACGATCCAGGTCCTTGTAAAAAAGCTGCCCTTTTTCGGTCAGTGAAAAATACTTGCGAGGTGGGCCCGTAGGGCTTTCAACCCAGCGATAGCTGAGCATTTCTGCATTTTTGAGTCGGGTCAAAAGCGGATAAAGCGTTCCTTCCAGGATCTGAAACCCGGACGCACGCATTTCATCCACTATGTCCCCGGGGTAGGATTCTCCTCTTTTGATAACAGAGAGGATGCAAAATTCCAAAATCCCCTTACGCATTTGGCTTTGTGTGTTGTCGATATTCATATTAAAGCTTGTAGTTGCTTGTGCAAAGATAATGTGAATATATGATACTATGCATTACATAGTACTATTATTTTTTGTTTTTTTATTTATTTTGCTCTTTTTATCATGTTTTAGCCGATATTTGCAACATTATGACCCATTTTTATCGATTTTTAGTGCTTTTTGCCTGTTTTTCAGGAATTCAAGGATGTGCAGATAAATACCAAGCCTACAGTAAAAAATATACTTTTCGTAATGATACCGGAGTGCCCGACTATAGCAATTTGGACCATTGGGCTGCACACCCATTGAAAAAAGACCCATCAGACAGCATCCCGGCCCCCCTTAGAAATGGAGACAAGGCTGCCATCGCTGATGTTTTTTTTGTACACCCCACCACTTTTACCAACAAGGGGGATTTTGCCCGGGGCAATGCAGCCATTGATGATCCATATTTAAACGCCAAAACAGATTACTCAACTATCCTGTTTCAGGCCAGCGCATTTAATCAATATGGGCAAATTTTTGCACCGAGGTACAGACAAGCACATATAAGAAATTTTTATGCAGCCGATTCGGCATCGTCAAACCGGGCCCTTGCACTGGCGTATCAGGACGTTCGTACTGCATTTATCTATTATCTCGAACATTTTAATAATGGAAGGCCCATATTACTTGCAGCACATAGCCAAGGTGCACTGCATGCCATCTGGTTATTAAAGGAATTTTTTGACGGCAAGCCCCTGCAAAATCAACTGGTCGCCGCTTACGCAGTTGGCTGGCCTTTGCATGTAAAAGCATTGACCACCATTCCGGTATGCTCAACCCCTGAACAAATTGGTTGCGTATGTAGTTGGCGAACATTTAAAACAGGGTACCTTACCCCGGGGGTTACCAAAGAAAATGCAAGGGGAGATTCTATATTAGTTACCAATCCTATAAGCTGGACCACCGATAATACAGTTGTAGGACGATCGCGCAACAAAGGAGCCGTTCTTAATAAATTCAACAAGATATTTCCAACACCGGCCGATGCACAGATCAGTCATGGTGTTTTGTTTACTGAAAAGCCAAGGTTTCCCTGGAGTTTTTTATATAAAACCAGCAATTATCACATTGGTGATATCAACCTTTACTATATCAATGTTCGCGAGAATATAGCAACGCGTATTCACAGGTTTCAGCAAGGAAAATAAGAAGTTGGGGAATAATTAAAATTCTGCGCTCCCCGGTGTACGTGGAAAGGCAATCACATCGCGTATGTTATTCATGCCGGTAACAAATTGTACCATTCTTTCAAAACCCAATCCAAAGCCCGCATGCGGTACGGTTCCAAATCGGCGGGTATCTAAATACCACCACAACTCTTCTTCGGGAATATGCATTTCCTTCATACGTGTGGTCAATCGGTCCATTCGTTCCTCACGTTGTGATCCTCCTGCAATTTCTCCAATACCGGGTACCAGGATGTCCATGGCAGCAACGGTTTTACCATCTTCATTTTGGCGCATATAAAATGCTTTGGTGGCGGCCGGGTAGTTGGAAAGGATCACGGGTTTCTTAAAGTGTTTTTCTACCAGGTAACGCTCGTGTTCACTTTGCAAATCCATGCCCCATCCTGTGATCTCGTATTGAAATTTCTTTTTCTTGTTGTGATTGCTCTGCCGTAAGATGTCAATTGCTGCCGTGTACGTGATTCGTTCAAATTGATTGTCGACTACAAACTTGAGTTTGTCCAACAGTCCCATTTCGCTTCTCTTGTCTGGTGGCAATTGTTTTTCTTCTTCAAATAAGCGCTGATCTAAAAATTGCATGTCTTCTGCGTTATGCTGCATCGCATAGCGAATGATATACTTGATAAACTCTTCGGCTAAATTCATGTTGTCTTCCAGATCACAGAATGCCATTTCGGGTTCTATCATCCAGAATTCCGCCAGGTGTCTGGCTGTGTTGCTGTTCTCGGCACGAAAAGTAGGGCCAAACGTATAGATTTCTCCAAATGCAGTGGCTCCCAATTCGCCCTCCAATTGACCACTCACCGTTAAATTGGTGGAGCGACCAAAAAAATCTTCTTTGTAGTTGACAGAACCCTCTTCATTTTTTGGTGCGGTCCCATCCATGGGCAAGGTAGTAACCCGAAACATTTCACCAGCACCTTCTGCATCACTGGCGGTAATGATGGGTGTGTGTAAATAAATAAACCCTTTTTGATTGAAAAACTGATGTACGGCAAATGCTAGTGTATGTCTTACACGAAATATCGCACCAAAGGTGTTGGTACGAAAACGCAGGTGCGTTTTTTCTCTTAAAAATTCTAAAGAATGCTTTTTGGGTTGAAGCGGATATTTCTCTGCATCGGAATCGCCCAGTATTTCGATTGTGGTTGCTTTTAGATCCAGTTTTTGCCCTTTCCCAAGCGAGGGCTCAATAACACCCTGTGCCCGTAAGGATGCAGATGTGGTAATTCTTTTTAAAAGTTCTTCGGGAAATTTTCCCAACTCCAACACCACTTGTAGATTATTATTAGTGCTCCCATCATTTAGGGCTATAAATTGATTGTTGCGAAAAGTACGCACCCAACCCATGACCGTAACCTGCTGACCAGCGGGTTCCTGTGCCAACAACTCCTTAATCTTGATCCTGTTATTAAACATGCCCCCAAACTTTAGAGACAAAGGTAAGTCCTGAACACAGAGTGGCTGACAAAGAAGGAATGAAAAAATTTTTTGGATTCCCGAATTTGCTGTACTATTGCAGTAGCAAACGGCCGTTGCGGCCATCTTTTCAAGTCCTATAGTAACACCTAACTTTTATCTCCCGAACGAGTTGTTCGTTCTATTTTCCCCGACAAATTTCAATCACTAAAAAAACAAGAATGCCAGTTTCTACCGACGAAAACAAACCAAAAAGAAGAGGAAGACCCCGTAAAGAAGACATACCCGAAGAAAAAACCCCCGAGAAGAGCACTGCTGATGCCCCTGCTGTGCTGGCAGCGGTCACTCCTGTAAAAACAGATTTGCTGGCACAAACTATTTTAGAAAATACACCTGAGCCCGGAGCGCCCGTTGAAAATATCCCACAGCGCTTTCAGCCAGTACCAGTACCCCGAAAAGAACCTGTTTTTACCGTTGAGTTTGACGGTATGATCATGGGTGAGGGAGTATTGGAAATGATGCCCGATGGATACGGGTTTCTTCGCTCCTCCGATTACAATTATTTATCCTCCCCCGACGACGTATACGTTTCTCCTTCACAAATCAAGATCTTTGGTTTAAAAAGCGGAGATACTGTTTATGGCCCCGTTCGCCCCCCAAAAGAAGGAGAAAAATACTTTGCCCTTATAAAAGTTGATCTGTTAAACGGAAAAAGCCCGGACGAAGTAAGAGATCGCGTTCCGTTTGATTACCTGACACCGCTTTTCCCTTTCGAAAAATTAAATCTGTTTACTACTCATGCTGATTATTCCACTCGTATCATGGATTTGTTCACTCCCATTGGTAAGGGTCAGCGTGGATTAATCGTGGCACAACCCAAAACGGGTAAAACCATGTTGCTGAAAGCAGTAGCCAATGCAATTGCGACCAATCATCCAGAATGTTATTTGATGGTGGTGCTGGTAGATGAAAGACCTGAAGAGGTTACGGATATGGAAAGAAGTGTACGAGCAGAGGTCATTGCTTCAACTTTTGATGAACCCGCCGAAAAACACGTGAAGGTTTCCACCATGGCGCTCAATAAAGCCAAGCGCCTGGTAGAATGCGGACACGATGTGGTGATCCTATTAGATTCCATCACACGTTTAGCACGTGCACACAATACCGTGGCTCCCGCTTCTGGTAAGGTATTGTCTGGCGGTGTGGAAGCAAATGCAATGCAAAAACCAAAACAATTTTTTGGTGCGGCCCGCAAAATTGAAAACGGCGGCTCTCTTACCATTATCGCTACCGCCCTGGTTGATACCGGTAGTAAAATGGATGAGGTGATCTTTGAAGAATTCAAAGGAACCGGAAATATGGAACTACAGTTAGATCGTAAATTATCCAACAAACGCATATACCCCGCTATCGATCTTACCTCATCTTCTACTCGTCGTGATGATTTACTATTGGATCCGGCCGTACTGCAACGCATGAATCTGCTTCGTGTGTTTCTTACCGATATGAATACCGAGGAAGCGATGCGTGAATTGCAAAATCGAATGAAGGGCACCAAGAATAATGAAGAGTTTTTAGCTTCAATGAATAGGTAAACGTACAGGGGACTGCGGTTCCTTGTTTTATATGCCGGCGCAGCGGATTGATATCGAACAATTTCTTTCTTTCGCCTTATTACATCCCGTTTTAGATGTGAGAAGCCCGGGCGAATTCAACCATGCACATATTCCGGGCGCACTCTCATTTCCTCTTTTCACAGACAAGGAAAGAAAAATTGTTGGAACCGCGTATAAACAAAAAAGCAGGGAGGAAGCCATCAAAATTGGTCTTGATTTTTTTGGTCCCACGCTTAAGCAACGTGTACAGGAGGCAGAACGCATAGCTAACGGAAGTAAAATATTGTTGGTGCATTGCTGGCGAGGAGGTATGCGAAGCGCTGTCATTAGTTGGCTGTTGGATCTGTATGGATTTAAGATTTATACACTTTCCGGAGGATACAAAGCTTATCGGAACTGGGTGTTGGAGCAGTTTAAAAAAAATTACTCCTTCCAATTGATAGGAGGGTATACGGGTTCTGGAAAAACAGAATTATTAAATCAGGTAAAAAAAGAAGGACAGCGGGTGATAGATTTGGAGGCATTGGCGGGTCACAAGGGTTCCGCCTTTGGAAATATTGGCCTTCCGCCTCAACCTGGGCAAGAACAATTTGAAAACAAATTAGCCCGGGCATTGCAGGATTGTGTACAAGCAAACCATTCTGCTGCAATTTGGCTGGAGGATGAATCGCAACGCATAGGAACCGTAAATATCCCCAATGACCTATGGGCCACTATGCGAAGGTCGCCGGTATATTTTTTGGATATCCCTTTTGAAAAAAGACTTCAACATATTGTGGTAGAATACGGGCAACTTGATCGGGATGCCGTCACCGCTGCCATAGCGCGTATTACCAAAAAACTCGGGCACCAACAAGCGCAACAGTCCATTGATTTTTTGCAAGAAAACAATACAATGGCGTGCTTTTCCATTTTATTACGGTATTACGACAAATTCTATGCACGTTCGTTGCAAAATCGGGAAGGGCTTGAAAAATTATTAACTGCAATCCCAAGCAATCAAACTGGTGCGGGCAATGTAGTCTCGCTGCTTGAAGTAAAAAAAGTATAAGACGAACATGGAAACTATTAAACTCACCTCTTTTTCACATGGCGCAGGTTGTGGTTGTAAAATTGCACCCAACGTGTTGGAAGAAATATTACACACCAATCTTGCGTTACCTGATACTAAAAATTTATTGGTAGGCAATCATAGTAATGACGATGCGGCAATATATGATCTGGGAAATGGCACCGCGCTTATCTCAACCACCGATTTTTTTACCCCCGTTGTAGACGACCCCTTTTTATTTGGGAAAGTGGCCGCCGCCAATGCGATCAGCGATGTATATGCAATGGGAGGAAAGCCATTGTTGGCTATTGCAATTTTGGGTTGGCCTGTTGAAAAAATTGCGGCAACGTATGCACAGCAAGTGGTTGAAGGAGGTCGAGCCAGTTGTGCCGCAGCCGGGATCCCACTCGCGGGCGGACATAGTATTGATTCGCCGGAGCCCTTTTTTGGATTGGCGGTTACCGGAATTGTTCCGCTGGAAAACCTGAAAAAAAACAACACCGCAGAACCAGAGGATCTGTTATTACTTACCAAGCCCCTTGGTGTTGGTGTTCTCACCACTGCCGAAAAACGAGGTTTGCTGCAAGAAACCGATCGCATTACACTACATCAACTGTTAACACAACTAAATGCTGTTGGTGAAGAGCTGGGTAAAATAAAAGGAGTAAATGCCATGACGGATGTAACCGGATTTGGACTGATGGGACATGTTTTGGAAATGGTTGGCGGAAGTAGCAGCAGCGCAATTATCAATTATTCCCAAGTGCCCCGGATCGAAGGGTTGCAATCTTATATCAGCCAGCGGATTGCCCCTGATGCCACGTCTCGTAATTGGAATGCATATAGTAGTAAGGTGAAATTTGAGGGAGGGGTGAATGTGATGGAGGCGTTTACGGTGCTTCCCGATCCACAAACCAATGGTGGGTTGTTGATCAGTTGCGCCCCCGATTCGTTGAAAGAAGTGCAAGATCTCTTGCAAGTAAACGGATTCGGTGCATTTGTCAATCCAATTGGGAAAATCACTGCGCAATCAGCTGTGCCGTTATTGGTCAGGCGATAGTTAAAAAACTAAATTCTCTTTGTTTTTTATTTGTTCTACGGGTAGTTCGGCTACTAGTTGAACCGGTTGAATGTTTCGGATAATTTGGATGGTCTGTTGTATTGATGCATCGCTCACTTCGTCCTCCCGCATTAGCCACAAAAAATCAAGGTGTTTGAATTCGGGCAACAGAAATTCGCCATCGAACTTATTATTATAGATATAGTGCTCGAGAGAACCCGTAGGCTCTTTGTATTCGTATACCGCAAAGGAGTATTGTCGTTTTTTGTAAATCCGTTTAATCTCCAGCTCGTTGATTCGAAAATCAAGCCCAATTGAATTATTGAGATGCCAGCAGAACTGATAACCACGGATAGGGGCTACAATTCCCAACAACCGCGTGCCTTCAAAAAATGCCTCGGTGATCAATGAATTATCCAAAACCTGTTTGGGGATGCGTTCTGCCATAACTATTGTAGTCTAAACTACTACAAACTTCTACAATAAGAATGTTCTATCAAAACTGAATCTCTACGGTAAACTGTTCCGCCCCGCGCTGATAGATCAATTTTGTTTTATCGCCCTTTTTAAATCGACCCAGCGTTTGCATATATGACTCCATGGAGCTGATTCGGTAATCGCCTATTTGAAGTACAATATCACCTGCTTTTAATCCTGCTTTTTGTGCGGCTCTTCCCTCGGTAACACCATCGGCCCGAACACCATTTCCGCTATACGTGTAATCGGGCATAATTCCCATTGAAACACTAAATCTGGCCGTGGTGGTTGTTTGTGTTTCACGCGTTTTTAAAAACAACAGCCTTCCTTTTTCATTGGCGCCTTTCACCACTCCACTAACGTGTTTTACTATTTGTACCATGCCCTTGTAGTTTATTTTATCTGCATCATCCGAGGGTTTATGGTAATCGGTGTGTAGCCCCGTAAAATAAAATAGCACAGGGATGTTTTTCCGATAAAAAGAAGTATGATCGCTTGGGCCTGCTCCACTAGAGTCAATTTTTATTGTGAGATTTTTTTGGTTTTTGGTTGCCAAGGGCTTGTTGATCAAAGAGGCCCAGGTTGGAGAGGTCCCAAATCCACCAATGGTTACAGAGCGGGTGCTGTCGTTCATTCGTCCCACCATGTCCATATTAATCATATAATTAACAGTGCTGAGTTCAATGGTGGGGTGATCGGTAAAGTGTTTTGAACCATACAGCCCCAGCTCCTCACCGGAAAATGCAATAAATAAATAGTTGTTGGTTTTTGCGGCTGATTGTTTCAACATCCTGGATAGTTCAATAAGTGCTGCTGTCCCGCTGGCATTATCATCTGCGCCATTGTGAATAGCGGCTTCTTTTTTTTCATAGCGGGAGTTGCCGTCTTCCCCATAGCCAAGATGATCAAAATGCGCACCAATTATTACCGTGGTAGCTGCTTTGTTGTCTATCCATCCGATTACATTAGAGCCCGAACGCATTTTTTCGCCAAGCTGAACTGTTCCATCAAAACTAAAAGCCCCCACTTCGTCTTCTTTGGTTATTTCATTAAGTATGGCATTGCTCAGATAAAGAACAGGGATGTCAACCGTAGGCGATTTATCTTTTCCGTTAAAAACTAGTTTATCTTCTTTTTTACCGGGGTTATACCAAATCAGTGAAGTGGCCCCTTTGCTTTTTGCGGTTTTACTGTATTCATAAATATATCCGGCCAAATCAAAGTGCGGATTGTTTGAATTGTCCTCCAGCACTTCATTTATATCCACCAGCCTTGGCGAACCTATTTCGTGAAGTCCTGTTGTGGCTGTTCCTGTTACGGGACCGCTGGCGCTGTAGGGAAATGCAAAAAAATCTTTGTTGATTATCAGCTTTTTTGTGACCACCGTCCCTTCTGAGAAAGATTTGGAAATGGTTAATGTTGTTCCCTCTTTCATCTCAATCCCTTCATTCACCAAAAAGGGTTGGTAATATTGGTCTGCCCCCTTGGATTCCAATCCATTTTTTTGAAACTGCTGAGCTATATAACTCATCGCTAATTTTTCTCCTGCGGTCCCTGTTCTACGCCCCTCAAGTTTGTCGTCTGCCAAAAAAGAAACGTGTTCCCGGAGGCCGGACTCCAGTTTGTTTGAACTGGTTGAACTTTTAAAAATCGTGCACCCACTTAGCGTAGTAAATAGAAGGGGAAGGTAAAATCTTGATTTCATTGGTGCTGGTTGATCAAAGAATTGCTAAATTAGTCGGTTTTACATGGGATTCAAGAGGTACTTCTTATTTCGTAAATCACTTTGGCGAGGTCTGTCTACTTTTGCACCCTTACCCAACCTGCGTGGGAATCACTATTAATCATATTGCCCTTGTGGGCAACTCCAACTGCGGAAAAAGTTCACTTTTTAACCGCTTGACGGGGCTGCGCCAACAGGTAGGAAATTTCCCCGGGGTAACTGTTGATAAAAAAACAGGAACCGCACAGCTAGGTAAACACCGGGTGAATTTCATCGACCTACCCGGAACCTACAGTTTGTATCCCAAAAGAATGGACGAATGGGTAACCTACCGAGTGATCATGGGGGAGGATGCCGAAATAAAACCCGCTGTAATTGTGGTGGTAGCAGACGCCAGCAACCTAAAACGTAACCTACTTTTTTGTACGCAGCTAATTGATCTGAAGTTGCCGGTAGTGGTGGCGCTTACCATGATGGACCTGGCGCGCCAAAAAGGAATTAGAATTAACCCGACAGAACTCGAAAGAGAATTGGGGGTGCCGGTAGTAGCCGTTGATGCCAGAAAAAGGGGTGGGGTCGGCGCACTTCAAAAAGCGATTGAGCTTACCATTAATGGTGCTTATAAAATACCGATACGCGATTTTATCGACAATCGGTCGCTGGCAGCAATTGCTATAGAAAAAATTAAGGACGAATTTGTTGGCGTAGGGGATTATAAAGCCATTCATTTCCTCATCAACCACGAACATTTTGGATTTGCTCCCGACATACAGCATAAAATTGAAGAGATTGAAAAACAGTACCAATTCAACCCCACCAAAACACAGGCCAGTGAAATATTGCAGCGATACGCAAAGATCAAACAGGTTATGCAGTTGGCTGTCACCGAACCAGATCCATTAAAAAAGGTTTTTTTAATGGAGAGGCTGGATGCCGTGCTATTGCATCGTAACTGGGGGTACCTTATTTTATTAACAGTTTTGTTTTTGTTATTTCAAAGTGTTTTTTTGCTGGCACAATACCCAATGAATTTGGTTGAGTTGGGTTTTGGGATGCTGAGTGGTTGGCTTTCTTCTACGCTTCCAAACACATTGTTTTCTGATTTAATAATAAATGGCATTGTGGCCGGGTTGGGGGGAATTCTTGTTTTCGTTCCTCAGATCATGATACTATTTGGGCTCATTACCCTATTAGAAGATTCTGGCTATATGGCAAGGATCGGTTTTTTGTCTGACAGACTAATGAGAAGCGTGGGTTTAAACGGAAAAAGTGTAATGCACATGATTAGCGGATTTGCTTGTGCGGTGCCCGCCATCATGTGCACTAGAAACATCGAAAACAGAAAAGAAAGACTGCTTACCATTTTAATAACTCCTTTAATGAGTTGTTCGGCAAGGTTGCCTGTTTATACCACCATCACAGCGCTGGTGATCCCTAAAAATTATTTGTTTGGGGTAATAAGCTTGCAGGGTTTGGTATTACTTGGGCTGTATATGGCTGGTGTTGTTTTTGCGTTTTTGGTTTCCTATATAGCCAATCTGTTCATAAAGATTAAAGAAAAGGGTTTCTTTATCCTTGAACTGCCCATGTATCGCTCACCCCGTTGGGGAAATCTGTTGCCCACCATGTTGGGCAAGGCTAAAATTTTTATGTTTGATGCGGGTAAAGTAATCATGATTATTTCTCTGGTGCTTTGGGGGCTAAGCACCTACGGGCCCAGTGCACGGATGCAAGCTGTTGAAAAAAGTTATCAGTCCTATATAGCAGTTCCGGGTGCCGATTCGGTACAATTAAAAAGGGAATTTCATGCGGCCAAGCTCCAAAATTCTTACGCCGGGTTAATTGGAAAACAATTAGAGTTCGCTATTTCGCCACTTGGGTTTGATTGGAGAATAGGAATTGCACTGGTCACTTCTTTTGCGGCCAGAGAGGTTTTTGTTGGAACCATGGCAACGTTGTTCAGTGTTGGAGACAACCGCGATGATGCCTTGCTGAATGAAAAAATGAAAGCGGCGGTTCGTTCTAATGGCACACCCTTGTTTACCCTCGCTACCGGACTTTCACTAATGACCTTCTACGTGTTTGCCATGCAATGCATGAGCACGCTGGCCGTGGTGAAAAGAGAAACCAAAAGTTGGAAATGGCCGATGATCCAATTACTCTACATGACCGGACTTGCCTGGGTTCTTTCCTGGATGGTTTATTGTATTTTCAGCTAATTCTTTTCGGGTCTATTTTGCTGCGGCAGACAAATAATCAAACACCAAATTACAAAGTGCTTTAACACCGGCTGGCATGCCGCTGTTATCAACATAAAAATCTGATGTGTGGTGTGGCGGAGCTTGAGAAGAATCTTGTCCCTTGGGCATTCCTCCCAAAAAGAAAAAGAATGCCGGAGCTTTTGTTCCATAATAGGAAAAATCTTCTGCACCGGTAACCCATTCTGTTTCGGTTACATTGGTTGCGCCTAATGTTTTTTCCAGTGTTGGTACCATTTGCTTTACCAGTTCAGGTGTGTTATAGGTTACCAATGTTTGTGTTTCAATAACAACATCCGCATCAGCACCATTTGCAGCGGCAATTAGTTTGGCGGTTCTTTTTATTTTTTCATGTACGTCTCCTTGCATTTTGCTATCTAGTGTTCGGATTGTCCCAGACATTTCGCAGGTTTCAGAAATTATATTCTGTCTAACACCCCCCTTTATTTTACCGACCGTAATTACCACTGGCGCTTTGCTGAGCTCTGATTGTCGGCTAACGATATTCTGTAAACCCTCTATGATTTGCGCACCAACCTGAATAGGGTCCACTCCGCGCCAGGGCTGAGAACCATGACTTCCTTTACCTTTTACAATAATATTGAACCAGTCTGCTGCTGCCATTAGTGATCCGGCCTTATATTTTATCCTCCCAACTTCTAAACCTGATTGTATATGTAATCCAAATATGACATCCACCTTGGGGTTTTCCATTACCCCTTCTTTTACCATCAATGCTGCTCCTCCCTCTTCACCGGCAGGGGGTCCCTCTTCTGCTGGTTGAAAAATAAACTTTACAGAGCCGCTCAGCTGATCACGCATGCCAGAAAGAATTTCAGCAACAGTCATCAAAATAGCCACATGCGTGTCATGACCACATGCGTGCATCACCCCCACTTCGGCGCCCTCGTAGATTGTTTTTTCACTTGAGGCAAAGGGAATTTTTACGCGTTCGGTAACGGGCAACCCATCCATATCTGCACGTAGTGCCACACAGGGTCCCGGCCTTTCCCCTTTTAACAATCCAACCACGCCTGTTTTGGCAACGCCTTCCTGTACTTCCATTCCGAGCGAGCGCAGATGAGCGGCAACCAGCCTTGCTGTTTTAAACTCACGATTCCCCAATTCCGGGTTTTGATGTATTTGCTCTCTCCAGCTATTGGTTTTTGACTGCAGCAGTTCTGCTTTTGAATGAACCATCGGCTTGGGGTCTGCTGTGGAATTACGCACCTGTGCATTACCCGTAATAGAGGAAACTGTAAAAAGACAGGATAAAATTATTTTATTCACGGGGCTTGTTTTTGTGAAAATACAATAACAATGATAAATTTTTACTTTTAGGGTGCCATGCTGATTCGCCATCTTCCTTTTTTGCGATCTGTTCTTGCACACAGCCTTGTTTCTTTTGGAGGCCCGCAGGCCCATTTGGGTATGATGTTTAAAAGTTTTGTCCATAAAACACCCTATGTAACCGAGAAAGAGTTGATGGAATATAATACACTCTGTCAGTTGTTGCCGGGTGGTTCCTCCACACAAACCCTAACCCTGATTGGTTATAAACGCGGAGGGGTGCCTCTTGCTATGCTCACTCTCTTGGTCTGGATTTTTCCGGCCAGCACAATTATGGGTGGGTTTTCGTTTTTGCTTCCCTTTTTGAATCAGCAAAAATTTGGAGTCGGTTTGTTTAGGTTTATTCCTTCCATGGCGGCCGGGTTTCTTGTTTTTACGATCCTTCGCCTTTTCCCGCTGGCAATTAGAAATACCATCACGTGGATTATCATGGGTGCTGGTCTTGTTGTAACTGTCTTTTTATTCGGAAGACCTTGGCTGATTCCGGTCTTGTTGATTGCCGGAGGAATTGCAACCAATTTTAGTAGTAAGCGAATTCCGCAGATCGATGAAAAGCCCAAACAAATTCGTTGGTGGAATTTTTGGCTCTTTGGAATTATTTTTTTTGTGGCGGGATTATTGAGCGAAACGGCTCGCACCCACAACTGGCCCGAAAGAAAACCGTTGAATCTTTTTGAGAACACTTATCGTTTGGGTAGCCTGGTTTTTGGTGGAGGTCAGGTGTTGTTACCTATGATGTACGAACAATGGAGTGTTCGTCCTAACACGGTGCGTGAAAAAAATCCTAACGTTCTTCAAATTGATCAACAGGATTTTTATATGGGTATGGGGTTGGTGCAAGCAGTCCCCGGTCCTTTGTTTTCTTTTGCTTCTTTCACGGGGGGATTAGCACTAAAAAAAGAAGGTCCCGGGATGCAATTCTTGGGTTGTTTGATTGGGACTTTTGCTGTTTTTTTACCCGGCACCCTTCTTGTGCTTTTCTTTTTTCCCATTTGGCACAACCTAAAAAAATATGCAGTTGTTTATCGTTCCTTGGAAGGCATTAACGCAACCATTGTGGGAATATTAATTGCCTCCACCTTTTATATTTCGCGAGATATTTCATTGCTGGAAAACAACACAACAGGATGGGTAAGTTTTATGGTATTGGTTGGTACTGTGTTGTTGCTGCGCTTTACAAAAATTATTTCCCCGTTAATTGTTGCAATTTGTTTGCTGTTGGGTTATTTTTTATAATACCCGCCTTTTTCAATTTCCTCCCGCACCGAGTCGGGAACCATGTATCGAATAGATTTTCCGTTTGCAACACACTGCCGAATATAGGTTGCAGAAAGGTTTAACATCGGTGCATCAATTCCGTTGAGTTGGGCGCCTATGTTGTTGTTGATTGAAAACCCTTGTCGTGGATAAACAAATAGTGGATAGTTGGCCACCAGTTGATTGGCGTTTTTCCACTTGTATAGGTTCTGAAAACTATCCGCACCCATCAACAAAGAATACTCGTGCTGTGGATATTTTTCACTCAAGCAAGTAAGCGTGTCGATAGTATAAGAAGGCCGAGGCAGATTAAATTCGATATCCGAAACCCCAATTCGTTCGTCATGTTCTGTGGCTAGTTTTGCTAAACGAAGACGTTGGTTTTCGTTTAGTAACCCGTTTTCTTGTTTGTTTGGGTTTTGAGGCGAAACAATTAACCAGAGCCCTTCTACGTCTGTTTGGTTCAATAAGTAATTAGCCACAATCAGATGCCCGTTGTGAATAGGATTAAAGGAGCCAAAATAAAGAGCGATTTTCACCTATATAATTGATTATCAGTCTTTTATATTGACCAAAATGATTTCTGCTTCGTTTTTCCTTAGGCTAAGATGGTAGCCGGAAACAGAAACCGAAATTGGGTCTCCCAGCGGAGCTACCTGTTCAACCAATATTTTTTCGCCTGGAATACACCCCATTTCCATGAGTTTCAATAAGAGCTCTGAGCTTTCAAACTCCTCGATCGTTGCCTCCTGCCCCGGCTTAAGGTCCGATAGTCTAACCATCATAAACAAGCATTAATAATGCAAAGCTATCCTTGTTGAGTGGTTTTTCTTTACGAATTTTGATAATTATGAGCTCAAAATCAAAAGTTTATTTTTTCTTTCCCTCTGGTTCGATTGGTTTTGGTAATCGGTCGGCCCTAAAGGACTTCATTGAAAAATTATTTAAGTCAGAAAACAAACAAATTAAGCAGGTTAATTACATTTTCTGCGACGACGGGTCAATAAGGAAAATTAACCTTCGGTACCTAAGGCACAACTACGCCACCGATATTATAACTTTTGATCTTTCTGAAGGCAAACTAATAACCGCAGATATATATATAAGCGTTGACAGGGTTAGGGATAATGCAAAATCACTTGGCATAAGCCTAAAAAGTGAAATTCATAGGGTTGTTTTTCACGGGGCCCTTCATCTTTGTGGATATAGAGACAAAAAAAGTTTGGATATCAAGAAAATGAGGGAAAAAGAAGACCGATACCTTAATAAATATGGTATTTCCCTCGTTTAGCGTTCCACGTGGAACATAATTCAAGGAAATATGGGGCTATCTTTGCTCCGTGTTTAAAGAATACGACGTTATAGTGGTTGGGGCTGGACACGCTGGTTGTGAGGCTGCTGCAGCTGCCGCAAACCTGGGTTCTCGCACCCTGTTAATTACCATGAATTTGCAGACAATTGCCCAAATGAGCTGTAACCCGGCCATGGGCGGTATTGCAAAGGGGCAAATTGTAAGGGAAGTAGATGCAATGGGGGGTTATTCTGGTATAGTTACCGACCTATCCACAATACAGTTTAGAATGCTAAACCGTAGCAAGGGCCCTGCCATGTGGAGCCCTCGTGCCCAAAACGACAGGATGTTGTTTCATCTCAAATGGAGAGAATTGCTTGAAAACACCCCCAATCTTGATTTTTATCAAGATATGGTCGCTGAGCTGCTTATAAAAGACCGCATGTGTTTTGGTGTCAAAACCGGACTGGGGCATGAGATCAGGGCAAAATCTGTTGTCTTAACCAACGGAACTTTTTTAAATGGGGTGTTACATATAGGAGAAAAAAACTTTGGGGGTGGAAGAATGGCCGAAAAGGCATCAACGGGAATTACAGAACAACTTGTAAATCAAGGGTTTGAAAGTGATAGGCTAAAAACAGGCACCCCTCCAAGAATTGACGGAAGAAGCCTGGATTATTCAAAAATGGAAGAACAGCCCGGGGACACGGAAATAACAGGTTTTTCGTTTTTAGATACCGAAAAGCCAAAAAAACAAAGGAGTTGCTGGATAGCGTACACCAACGGGGTTGTCCACGATGTTTTAAAAACCGGCTTTGACAGAAGCCCGATGTTTGCGGGAAGAATTGATGGGGTTGGGCCGCGCTACTGCCCCAGCATCGAGGATAAGATTAATCGCTTTGCTGAAAGAGATCGTCATCAGCTTTTTGTTGAGCCGGAGGGGTGGAATACGGTTGAAGTCTATTTGAATGGGTTTTCTACGTCATTACCAGAAGAAACGCAGTACGAGGCGCTTCGTAATATATGTGGTTTTGAAAATGTTAGAATCTTTAGGCCTGGATACGCAATAGAATACGACTATTTCCCACCAACTCAGTTACATTATACCCTTGAAACCAGAATATTGAACAACCTGTTCTTTGCGGGACAAATAAATGGAACAACAGGGTATGAGGAGGCGGCCTGCCAGGGTCTGATGGCCGGAATAAATGCACATCGGGCGGCAAAAGACCAAGAGGGTTTGATATTAAAGAGAAGCGAGGCGTATATTGGTGTGTTGATTGATGATCTGGTCGGAAAGGGAACACAGGAACCTTATCGAATGTTTACATCGCGTGCCGAGTTTAGAACCTTGTTGAGGCAGGATAATGCAGATCTACGGCTAACCGAACTAAGCCATAAAATAGGCCTCGCCTCTCAAGAACGCATGAGTCGTGTTCAGAAAAAACAAGCTGAGATAGACGAAATCAAAAAAATATTCAACTCTTTGTTTTTAGAACCTTCCGAAGTGAACGATTGGTTTGCCACACTACACACCGCGCCTATTGTTGAAAAACAAAAAGCACAGAAGGTTTTATTGCGCCCCGATATTGAAATTTTTGACATGGTGCGTGTGGTTGATTCTATTAACCGCGCACTTGGAAATTTTGATAAGGAGAGTATTGAGCAGGCGGGTGTACAGATTAAGTATGAGGTTTATATCGAAAAAGAAAGGGGGTTGGTACAACGAATGAAACAACTTGAAGAGCTTGAAATTCCTGACGGCTTTGACTATAAAAAGATTTCCTCGCTTGGAAATGAGGCAAGAGAAAAACTAATGAGGGTCAAACCCCGAACGCTGGGTCAAGCAAGTAGAATTTCGGGAATCAACCCAAGCGACGTGCAGATTCTAATGGTGTACATGGGGCGTTAAAGACTAGCGTTTCTTTTTTTGTTCTCTTGTGGTAACTGTATTGTTTTTTGTTCCTTCGATTTTTCCTCTACACATCGGGGACCCACAGCCACAAATAAAAGACTCCGTATTTGCATCAAGAAGGTTGGCATAGTCAAGCGTTAGCTCTTCGTGTGCGGCAACCATTCGTGTGGTAATTACATTAAGACCATCAAACACCGTGTTTGCATCACAGCTGTGATTCTGTGGGGCCCAGTCTGCCGGATTGTTATCCCACAAAATATAAACCTCGTCACTAATCGGATATGCATATCGGCGAAAAAGAAATTTCTCTTCCTCGTTCCAGTTTTGATCTACTTCTCTTTTTGTAATAAGTCGCTGCGATCGGCCTTCCCCAACGAAAACAACCTGCAGTGGCTGTAGCGTTTGTTTTGCATAAATTCCATACCCCGCGATGGAATTGCCTTTCATATAAAATGGCCGTTGTTTTCTGGCATGTCGCGCCATTCCTTCTGCGATGATATGTTGCAAGAACCCCGATTGACCAACGGGGTCATATTTTAAAATAAAATCAGCAGACCCCTCGTATCCATCTGTATAAAAAACAGAACAGGTAAGGTTCATCTCTAAAAAAAATATATTTCCTTCTTTATCTACACGAAAGTCCAGCCTGCCATATCCCTGCCCGCTTGCTGTTTTGAATATTTTTTCGCTTGCTGTTCGGAGCTTGGTTTCCAGCGCAACATCACCACATGGAATATTGGCGCTTGGGTGTAGTTCGGATGTTTTTAAAGAATAGGTTTTAAAGGATTTGCCCGAAGGAAAAATATATTCAACGGGTTTATAGCTGGTACAACTCTTGCCGTCTTGGTTTGCCGCGATCAACACGGTAAACTCCCGGCCTTCGATATATTGTTCTACCAATACGTTACCATAAAGCGGGAATAACTCCTTGCATTTCTTTTCAAGCCCATTCCTGTTGTTTGCGAGGGACTCTTCGTTAACCCCAAGACTATCGCCCGCGTGTGCGGGTTTGATAAAAAGCGGAAACCTTAATTCTGCGGGGATGGTTTGTAAGTCTTCTTCCTTTTCTAAAAGCGCATATGCCGGCGTGGGAACGTCTTCGCAATAAGCCACATACTTTAATAGTGCCTTGGGTAAATCATAGGTGGCTGAGGTCGGCCCGGTGAATGGAAGGTTTAGAGTTTCTAGCGAGTAAACAACATCAACTCCGGGGACCTCCCACTCGGGATATCCTTCGCAAAGGTTTACAAATATGTCGTACCCCTGTTTTGATAATTCTTTGAGTTGTTTATAGGTGGTTAGCTTATTTAAAAACACGTGGTCTACCTTAGCGTGGGGGAGCAGCGAAGAAAGATTTCTTGGCGGATCATAATATTTATAATCTACCGTTGTGGTTGAATAATCGGGCTGAAGAACACAAACCTTCACAATACTGCTTTTGTTTTTCTTTTCTTTTCAGCCAGTAAGTTTTTGGCGTGACGCCGGATAGCATCTTGCAAGATTTCAAAAATTACCTGCGTATAGGAAACTCCTGAGGCTTTGAGAATGGCCCCAATTGAAGTATAGTCTTCGTCTTCACTTAACCCACACTGTGCGTTTGCCTCAAGCACATATAGTTTTCCGGATTGGGCGTCTTGCCGAATATCAATTCTCGTATACCCCTTTCCCCCCAGCGCGAGGTATGCCTTTTTACTAAGCAGGGCCAACCCTGTCCGGAGAGATTCTGGTGCCGGAGCATATTCGTAAAAATTTTCATTCCCCGGCATGGGCGTTTCCGTTTCGTAGATTTCCCATAATCGGTCAAAAGACAAAAAGCGCTCGACCTCGGGCAGCGATGGATGAAAGTGCCTTTCTACCGGAACATACACTTTGCAATTTTCCGGGTCGTCGGATGAGCCCGTAATGAAGGTGGTGAACTCGGGTCCGTTTATAAAACGTTCCACAAATAATCCATCGGCCTGAAGATTCCAACCCCGATATCCCTCTGCTAATTCGCCTAATCTGCTTTTTAATTCCTGTTCGGAATGAACAACATTTTTAACAGAAACACCCATGCTTCCACCCGATACAGCCGGTTTTAATATAAGGGGTGCCCCAACGCGTTGGCAAATTCCGCGAATGGATCCCGGCTTTCCGGAAATTATTCGCCAGGGCGAATTTGGCACACCCAACCTATCAAAGGCCTTCTTCATTGGAATTTTAGAGGTGGTGATGGTGTAAAAATGACGATCCGCTCCTGTATAAACAAGCTGGTGCTTTTCCAGTTCATCAATAACAGAAACCCCCGGAGTTCCGTTCACTTCGTCGCCATCACAAAGGTTCAACACCAGCGCTTTTTTGGCATGCGTTGAGTTGTTAATTTTTTCTATTGTTTTTCCGAAACCCTTCATGGTTACCGGAACCCACTCCCACTCGATGTTTAATTCCGCAAAAACTCGCGTATACTCTTGAATGCTGTGTGTAAAATCATAATAGTGGGCAAGATTGAGATCATTGGTTTCAAGATGTGGGGCTAAAACCCAGACCTTAAACTGTGCAGCAAGGTTTTTAATAACTATCGGGTTCATCCCTTTAAATTTCTTTTATCCACTATGTGGCGGTTTAAGCGATAATCGGTGGCTTGTTGCTCACTCAAATGCCTGGCGCCCCGAATCATCCCCAAACACTGTTGGCTGCGATAGTTACAAACATATGGTTGGCTTATGCCCCACTCAGAGGTGGGATGAAAAGGGGTAAGCAATTCGCTGGCGCTAAAATGGCGTCCGGCAAAAAACGCTTTTTGTCCAGATACGGCGACTTTACGCAAGTCGCCAATACTTGTTGAAAGAACAAGTCGGTAAGAATGAGTAGCCGAAATTGCTTGCACGGGTTAGTAAAGTGAGTGTAAGTTAAATTGCTATTTATAGCAATTGGCCATTAGAAGTCTAATGTGAATAAGTTATGAACAAGAGTGGTTATTGGTTTGCGCGTTGTCTTTTATATACCGGAACGGTGCTGCAGGGTTCACCAAACATTAATGTTCGAACAACCGGACGAAGTATTCGTGTTGCTTCCAAATAAGCATAATCACCAATGGGTGTGTCCCCACAACCTTTTATAATAACGCGCTGGTCTTTATAATCGGCGGGGTTGATGGATTGAATGTTTCGAATAAAAACCTGTTTGCGTAATTCTTCGGGGTTTGCAAGTGCCATCTCTTTACAAACCGGCTGTAAATAAGCCGCCACCAACATAAAAGCCCAGCTTGGGATAATTGCATCTGCCGAACAAATAATGGAAACCATCTTATCTCTGAAATTCTCCCAGTCGGTGTTTTTTAAAGATTCTCTAAACTCCTTTTCTTTTACAATCATTCCCATGAAAAGATAGTCCTTTAGATCAAATACTGTTATCTCTCCTTTGGGGAACCAATCTTCAAGATCAATGGTGATGAGTCCGCTTTCTGCAACCTTGTTTACAAGCTCAGCCATGGGTTGGGTTTATCAATATCTTTCCTGGCGGCGATCTTTAATGGTTGCCGCGCTTCTTAAAATAGATACCGGATTGTTGGGGCTGTACTGGTTGGCATAAGCCTGCTTGGCTTGTTGATATCGGGATTCCCGCAGAGAAACCACATCGCCGTCCAAAACGGGCGTGCTGCCAATATTGTCAACTCTTACCACAAAAACTCCACTCAGCCCCTCGATTGCAGCAGAAACCACCTTTCCTTTATTGGCCATGTTAAATGCGGCTCCCGCCACGCGCGGTTCGTATCCAAAAGAAAACGATCCCGCAAACCTTATGCTGTCTATGGTCTCGATTTGTTTTCCGCCCAACGCGCTTGCCGCGGCTTCAAGTGTTGTAATGGTTCCGATTTTCTTACTAAGAAGTTCGGCCTTTTTCTTGTTTCTAAGAACCGGATCAACAGTAAGGCGGGCTGTTTCCACGCTTGTTGTTCCTTCCTTGTTTGCTTCTGTTACAACAGCTACGATATAATTATTGTCTATACGCTCGGGTTTTAAAACATCGCCCATTTCAGCTTCGTAAATAGCACGAACAAAACTACGGGAGGCGCCAACCCCGCGAACCTCATAAGAAATGGGGCTTATATCTGTTGCAACACTTTTTACAACACCCTGTGTTTTTAGTTTTTTCTCGTAATTAGCGTTGAAAGATTTAAGGTCTTTGCTGTCTCCCGCAAACTCGTTGGCCTTATTTAACGCAAGGTTGTCGGTTTCTTGACTCGCTACGATCTCCTGTGGCAGATAAGCAATTTTGTATCCGCTGCCGCCGCCCTTCTGAGAAAGAATTTCTATGTAGTGAAAACCAAAATCAGTTTTTACAATCCCTTTTGCGCCCGTGGATTTTAAGAAAATAAAGTCGTTGAACGGAGCCACCATTTGTCCGGAAGAAACATTTTCGTACTTACCGCCCGTGTTTTTGCTTCCGGGATCATCCGAAAACTTTGCGGTTAACGAGTCGAAGCTTGTCCCGCCCGCAATTGCTTTTTGAAGACTATCACATAGGTTATATGCTGTTGCTGAATCACGGTTTTGTGTGCTTATTAATATATGCCTTATACTAACCGTATCGGGCATACGGGTAACGCCAACCATTCTGGCAATCAAAAATCGGTCGGCCTCAAGGTATGGTCCAAAGGTTGCTCCCGGGGCAAGCCCAAACAAAGAGTCTTTTACTGCTTGCTGGATGGATTTTCCGTTTATATAACCATTATAATAAGGGGCGCCCTCGCCGGCTAAAAACCGCTCAACATTGTCTGAAGAAGCAAATCTTTCCTTTTGGTTGTTGAGCGAGGAAAGTGCTGCGGCGCTGTCTGCTGCGGAGGGGGAGGCGCCAAAAACAACATACTGGATCGTGCGGCTTTCTTGTTGTTTGAACTGTGTTTTGTTCTTGTTGATATAGTCCTTGATTTCCTCGTTGCTAATTTTTACTGCGCTGTCTGGAACCGAGGTATATAATTCTCTAACAAACGAAAGGCGGGCTAGTTGACTGTTTTCTGCGTTTTGTTTTTCAATGATCCATCGAGGAAAGTTGATGCTGTTAGAAAACAGTGTGAGATATTTGTCGGCCATGCGCATATTTGCCAGCGCATCGATGTAGTTGACAATATTTGTTTTTTGTTCGGGCGTTCCGCTTTTTAGTGCCTGGTCTATGTTTTGTTTGGCAAGGGCGGGGTTAAACACGCCGGTTTGGGGGTCCTTAAATTGGTTTTGAAGGTCCTGGGGGGCTCCCGGGCCATAAAGCAGATCGGCTAATTCTTTCTTGCCTACGCTTACACCCAGTGCCTTAAGTTCTTCTTTTAGTAAAAGTTGTCCAATTTCCTGATTCCAGGCCTGCTCTAGTGCTTGTTGAGTCAGCGCAGCGCCCTGGGAGTATCCCTGAGTTTTTAGGTTTTCCTCTGCCTGGATAACTTTTTGATTAAATTCTTCAAAACCAATGGTGTTACCGTTAACGGATCCGATAGTGATGGCAACATTTCCGCTCGCTCTGCTTTTGCCAGAAAAATAATCGGTAAGAATAAACCCCAGAAGCGCGAGAGCAACAAGCACAACCGTGAGTTTTGCGTATTTATCCCTGATATCTTGAATAATAGACATTGTTGTCCTGCTTTAAGAGGATGGCAAAAATAGGGGAAAAACTGTGGAAAATTCTGGTTTATGCGGGAGGCCGGGTTAAAAACGAATCTGTTTTTTTTATGCACAGCCCCTGTTGGTTTCTGTATTTTTTTTGTTAATAAACCCCCGTGAAACGTTAAACCCGGTCTATAAAGTCTGTTAAAATCTTTGTCTTTTTTTTCATTTCCGGTGTTTAGGGTTGATAAACCAAAAACTTTTCACGTAAAATCAACACCAAAAAAATTAGTAAAAAACAATCAGGAAAAATAAAACACCGGGTCTTAAATAATTAAAAGGCTGAAAATCAATAATTAATTTTATTATTCCTTGATTTATTACTAAAGAGTTTTGTTTAAAAAATCAATATTTTTTTTTATTAACATTTCCACAGTAATAATAATAATAGATAATTTATAAATAAATAGAATATTATATAATACTATAAGAAGAATAAATCCTAAAAAAATGATTTTATATATCCTTTTTTTGAACAGACTTTTGTAATCAATAGAAAAAATGATTCAGGCACAAGAAATAGAAATCAAACAAAAAGGATATGTAGAGATTTTAATAGATCCTACTCTGGATCTATTCGAAGAAATAAAAAAAATTAAAAAGCAGAAAAATGCAGTTGTCTTAGCACACTACTATCAGGAGTCAGATATTCAAGATATTGCGGAATATATAGGGGATAGTTTAGGTTTAGCCAGAGAAGCCCAAAAAACGGATGCGGAAATTATTGTTTTTGCGGGAGTACATTTTATGGCAGAAACAGCAAAAATTTTAAACCCCAGCAGAAAGATTTTATTACCCGATTTAAATGCAGGGTGCTCGTTAAGCGATAGTTGCCCCCCCGCATTATTTAAAAAATTTAAAGAAAAACATTCCGACCATTTGATTATTAGTTATATAAACTGCAGTGCAGAAATTAAAGCCCTGAGCGATGTTATTTGTACTAGCTCAAATGCAAAAAAAATTGTTGAAAGTTTTCCCAAAGAACAACCATTGATTTTTGCTCCTGATAAAAATTTAGGAGCTTATATTAACAAAATAACAGGGCGATCAATGCTTCTTTGGAACGGGACCTGTATGGTACACGAAATATTTAGTTTAGAAAAAATTAGCAAGCTAAAAACAAGATATCCCACAGCAAAACTAATTGCACACCCGGAGTGCGAAGAAAAAATTTTAAGCATTGCAGATATGGTTGGGTCTACCACAGAATTATTAAAATTTAGCCAATCGGATTCGGGCGGCACCTATATTGTGGCAACAGAGTCGGGGATATTACACCAAATGATCAAAAACTCACCCCAAAAAACATTTATTCCTGCCCCACCAAACAACAGCTGCGCCTGCAATGATTGTCCGCACATGAAACTAAACACGCTTGAAAAAATATATACTTGTTTGGTAAACGAAAAGCCCGAAATATTAATGGAAGAAACAATTAGGGTTGCCGCAAAAAAACCAATAGAAAGAATGTTGGAAATAAGCAACCAGGCAGGAGTATAAATAAAAAAAGCGAAGCCTGTTCCAAAAAACCAGACTGACCCCAATCAAAAAAATCGTTTTCTTTTAATCCATCAGGTCTCTCTTTTTTACCACGAATTGAAAAAACGGTGTGATAGCTCAATTGTTGATCCGGGAGCAGGTAACCAATAAAATCAACCAACTCCTCTTGTTTTAAATCTTTTTGTAACCACCGTAGCGCCCGTTCCATAGGACAAAGAAGCGGCATCCTGTGCTTATTGGGCCCAGAATTATGTATTTCCCTGAACACGTCGTTGGCAGAACGCGTAAGAATACTAAACGACAAAGAAGCAAAGGAAAAAAGAGCAGGAATCAACAAAGGCTCACCGCTCTTTAGTCTGATATAATAAGGAATCTTTTTTTTAACCCCAACACGCTGTTGGTGCTCATAAACACCATCGGCAAGCAATAAACATCTGTGTTCTTTTAATGAATACCAAAAAGAATCACGCAATAATACCTTTTCGCTTCGGGCGTTATACAAAGGAGTGGGGGTTTTAAAACCAGGAACTATACCCCAAAAAAACCGCTCCACACAAACATCACCCCCATAATTAACCAACACAAAACACGAGGGGTTTTCGTAAGCGGCAATATGGGGCCTGTTGTGATCCGCATTAACCAGGTCTCGGTTAATTTTAATTTTAGGAATATAGCGGGGCAAGCCGTCTGCCGCCAACATAGAGTTATATCCAATATCTACACACATACGGGTTAAAAGCTAACAAAGCGTTACGCACCAAAATAACCTAACTTTCCTATAAATTTATTAACATGAACAAAGGACTGCTTTTTTTTACGCTCTCTTTTTTGTTCTTAATACAAGCGAATGTTTTTGGACAAGACTTTAAACCAAACCTAACACAAGGGGTAATGAAATACCAGGCGCTCCGCGATACGGAGATAGACCCCAACGCAGCACTACGCGAACAGGGATTGAAGGAGTGGAAACAAAAACGCGACACCATACTGGTAAAAGCAAAAAGGTTGCTGGAACAGAAAGATTACACGGGGGTCAATCAGCTGCTTTTTCCGTTTGACTATCTAGAGCCAGAGGAGGCCTCCTTTTATGAATACCTCGGCAAGAGTTATTATTATTCGGGATTGTTTCAACCCGCGCTTGACTGTTTTAAGCTTTCTTATGAACAAAAGAAAAACAGCGAACTTCTTTTTTTCCTAGGCCACTCTTATGAAAAGCTGGGCAACGAAAAAGAAGCACTCAAAATGTATAAAAAAGGCGCAAAAGAAGGCATTGCCGCCTGTCAGGCAAAAATAGTCGAGTAGATAATGGTTGGCGCGGCAAGAAGACGCACACCGGGAATCATCTTTTAAATGGCCGAAAATCCCTTTTTAGCCGAATGGGTTGGTATAGGATTTCTTGATACCCGTTCCGTTCATACAAAACACCAAGCGTATTTTTATTCACCAAAACCAGGTCGCTGTATGCTGTATAATCTTTTTTCTTTTTTCCGGGATCATGGTCTACCAATAACGCATGCTTCCAACTAGCCCCTTCATCCAAACTAACGCGAACCATTAAACTATCCCTTCGTCTAGTAGTAGCTGCGTTGGAAAAAGCAAGTACTGCGCGATTGTCCCTCCACCCAATATTCACAATACTACCCTGGCAGACCGGATCAATCAGCGTGCTATCAAAAAAAGAAAACGCCCAGCGATTACCCCCATCTTCGCTCACGGAAACAATACGCATTCTTTTGTCTCCGCGTTGATTACGGCTATTCATCATCAAGCGACCACCTGACAACTCCGCAGCAATGGATTCGTTACCGCCGGGAAAACCAACAGATTCGCTCAACGAAAACGATTTTCCATGATCATCGGAATAAAACCCATGAGCGCGGTAATCTTCAAACCTACCCCCGGGTTGCCCCTCAGAATGGTTCGCGGCTACATAAAGCCGGCCCCTATATTTTCCTCTTTCTAATTGTAGAGCATGTCCGGGCGTATTAGCATAAGACCTCCAATCCTCGGCCATACCATGACGATGCGTTTGTGCTGAAATATCAACAGGCGCAGCCCACGATTTTCCATTATCCGCAGAGGTAACATATACAACCCTCCGTTCGCCCCTACCCTTTCTTACCTCACCCTCATGGTTATTGCCTGTATTATAAAATAAAAAAATTCTACCTGCAGGGTGTTCCGGGTCCAGCAAGTCTACCACCGGTGCGGGATTGCCGGCTTGTAAGGAGCCCACATCAACCACCACCTGAAGGTTTGACCAACTGTTTCCTCCGTCCACACTTCGCTTCATCACAATATCAATATCGCCAAAGTCGTCCGAACTATTGACACGGCCTTCACAAAAAGCCAGCAAATCTCCGTTGGGCGCTTTAATTATAGCCGGAATTCTAAAAGACGCAAAGCTGTTGCTCCCGGAGGCAAAAACCACCGACTGGGCTCGCAACACTGTGGCACAAAAGCCAAACAGAAAAAACAGAATAGTTGTTTTTGGGAAAAAACGCAACAAAGTGGTAAAAAGGGTGGAAAAATTGAATAATTGCTTCAAATTTGTTCCAGTTGAAGATAGTATAATCCGAATACAATGAAAAAAACAATTTTTTATTTTTCTGCCCTGTTATTGTTTGTGGCTTGTAAAAACGCCAACATGAAAAAAACGCAATATGATTGGCCTGAAAACGCCGAAACGCCAAGAGCCATGGAAAAAATGCGCGTGTTTGTGCAACACGGGGATACTATTAAAGACGGGTACTATTGGATGAATGATTATTTTAAGAAAGGGCCGGATAGTACCACCGTTGTTGAATACCTACAGGCCGAGAACGCATACCTGGATACCATGATGAGCGGAACCAAGGAGCTTCAAAAAAGCCTATTTGCAGAAATGCGCGGTCGCATACAGGAAAAAGACGAATCAGAACCAGTGGTAGAAAACGGCTATACCTATTATTCAAAAACCGAGGAGGGGAAACAGTATTATAAATATTATCGCAAAGCAATTACGCCCGGTGCTAAAGAAGAATTGTTGTTAGATGTAGACCAAATGGCAACAGGGAAAAATTATTATTCCATTTCCGGCCCCAGCATTAGTCCGGACAACCAATGGATGGCTTATGGGGTAGACGAGGTTTCTCGCAGGCAATACACGCTCTATTTTAAAAACCTTAAAACAGACCAGCTGCTTTCTGATGTAATACCCAGTACCAGCGGTAATGCGGTTTGGTCCGCTGACAGCAAAACCATATTCTATGCGGCTAATAATGCAGTTACCTTATTATCAGAAAAAATAAAAAGACACCAGCTGGGAACTGCCGCTGCAGCGGATGTTACTGTTTATGAAGAAAAAGATCCTACTAATTATATAGGAGTAGGCAAGACGCGCTCCGGACAATATATTATGATTTATTCAGCGGCTACCCTTTCTTCCGAGGTACGCATTTTGCCCGCGAATCAACCCGAAGGAACGTTTCAAATTTTTCAGCCTCGCAAGAAAGAGGTGCTTTATAGTGTAGATCATTGGGAGGACCGCTTTCTGATTGTTACCAACTGGGAAGCAAAAAACTTTCGTTTAATGAGCTGTCCACTAAGCCAAACACAACAAACGGCATGGACAGAGATTGTGCCCAACAGGACCGACGTATTACTGGAGGGTATTGAACCCTTTAAAAACTTTTGGATTCTCGCCGAAAGAAAAGAAGGGTTGGTGCAATTACGCGTTCGTGAACTTCCCGGAGAAAAAGAACACTATCTCGATTTTGGAGAACCCGCATATGATGCTTTTGTGGGCAGCAATCCCGAATATCTTTCTACGCGGCTCCGCTTTCGATATTCTTCCATGACCACACCCCTTTCTACCTACGATTATACTATTGCTTCCAAACAAAAAGAACTTATCAAAGAACAGCCCGTACTCGGGGGGTTCAAGAGAACCGACTATGTCACAGAAAGACATTTTGTTATTGCACGCGACGGCGCACGCGTTCCACTATCCATTGTATATAAAAAAGGAATCCAACTTGACGGATCAGCCCCGGCCCTTCTTTATGGATACGGATCATATGGAGCCAGCATGGATGCCGGGTTTTCAACAAACCGCCTCTCCTTATTGAATCGCGGTTTTGTATACGCTATTGCCCATATACGAGGCGGACAAGAAATGGGCAGATCCTGGTATGAAGACGGAAAGCTGCAGAAAAAGAAAAACACCTTCAATGATTTTATTGATTGTGGTAAATATTTGATCGAACAAAAATTTACCAGCCGGGGCCATCTTTACGCAATGGGAGGAAGCGCCGGAGGATTATTGATGGGTGCTGTTGTTAACATGGAGCCCACGCTCTGGAACGGCGTAATTGCGCATGTTCCTTTTGTGGATGTGATTACCACCATGTCGGATCCCACCATTCCCCTAACAACAAACGAATACGACGAGTGGGGCAATCCTGCCAACAAGGATGCCTATTTTTATATGAAGTCTTATTCGCCCTATGATAACGTAACCGCAACCGCGTATCCAAATTTGTTGATTACCACCGGATTGCACGATAGTCAGGTACAATATTTTGAACCTGCAAAATGGGTGGCGCGCTTACGCAAGCTTAAAACAGATAAGAACGTATTACTTTTAAAAACAAATATGGAAGCAGGGCATGGCGGGGCCTCTGGGCGCTTTGATTATTTAAAAGACGTAGCGCTCCACTATGTTTTTTTGTTTGCCCTAGAAAGAATCAATAAATAATTATAGAAACCATTATTCTTCTGCAGATCCCATTTGTTTTTTTGTTAGCTACCGGATATTAACCGCACAGAACCGATTGATTTTTCTAAGACAGCCCGTTCTATGCTGTGGTTTTTTAACCACCCCCCGTACTTTGAATAAATACACGCGGGGGGTTTAAGCTGTTTTTCCAAGCGCGTTGCACAAACAAGAGGACCGGGGCGGTATAAGGCATAAAAAGACCGAACCCCCTCCGGGATTTCTATATATCGCCCCTTACTAACCTCCTGCTTGATCAGCTCCACCAGGCACAGAGGAGCTAAATCTTCGGGGGCAAGGAAAGGGCGACGAGAGCCAATCTATAATTTAGATGACTGGCGAATACAACAAACCCCCGAAATTTAAGCCCAAATAGAGCCCATGAAAAATAGTATTACCTCATTACTAATCCTATTGTCAAGCTTTTCTTTTGCTCAAAATTATACCCCCACCCCAGAGAATCTAAAAGCAAGACAGCAATTTCAAGACGCAAAGTTTGGACTATTTATTCACTGGGGCCTTTCTAGTATGCTTGGTGCTGGTGAATGGGTAATGCATAATCGCAACATTCAGGCTACCGACTATAAAAGATTACTAGAAGCATTTTACCCCGCCCAATTTAATGCCGACGAATGGGTTACGGTCGCAAAAAATGCGGGCATGCGTTATATCGTTTTTATATCCCGTCATCACGACGGTTTTTCAAATTGGGATACAAAATATTCTGATTGGAAAATTACTAATACCCCCTACGGAAAAGATGTGTTACGCCAATTGGCTGACGCTTGTAAAAGACAAGGAATGAAATTGGGTTTATACTATTCTACACTAGATTGGTTCAGGGAGGATTATCCCCATGAATCAGGACGAACAGGAAAAGGAACCGGACGAACAGGAACGGGTAATTATGCCTCCTACCTGGGCTTTATGAAAAATCAACTAACCGAATTGCTAACCAATTATGGCCCCATCATGTCTATTTGGCTTGATGGCCATTGGGATCAAACTAATCCAGAAGGTCACGCAGACAGAACTTCTCGTATTGACTGGAGGTATGAAGAATTATATGGACTTATCCATCGTTTACAGCCTGCGTGTTTAATTGGCAACAATCATCACTTGAGTCCTTTTCCTGGAGAAGACTTTCAACTTTTTGAAAAAGATCTACCCGGACAAAATAAAAATGGATTAAGCTTTCAAGAAGTTTCAAATGCAATGCCTCTTGAAACTTGTGAGACAATGAATAACTCCTGGGGATATAATATTACCGACAAACAATACAAAAGCACAAAAACAATTATTGATTATTTGGTAAGAGCAGCGGGGGTCAATGCCAATCTTTTACTAAATGTAGGCCCCATGCCTTCCGGAAAAATTCAACCCGAGTTTTTGGATACACTTAAAAAAGTGGGAGCATGGACTAAGCAATACGGAAACACATTATATAGCACAAGAGGAAAAATTATTGCTGACCAGGAGTGGGGTGTAGTGGTGGGCACGCCAACCGGTCAGTATGTTCATGTGCTGGCTTGTCCTGCTGATGGAGTGATTCTATTACCCAACTGGGCTGGAGCCGTATCAGCAATCCAGCTGTTCGAAAATTCCGAGCCTTTGCGTTTTAAACAAACAGCAGCCGGAATGCAAATATTTTTAGACCCACATTGTAACAATAATAAAGAAGATTTGATATTGGTAGTTAAACCAACGCTTGCTAAGAAATAAATAGCCCTGCAAAGTGATTTTCCAAGTGATTCTCCCTCTGCAGGACAGTGGGGTAAAAGGGGTAGTAAGGTTTGGATTAACGGTAAGGAAATTAATCCACCCATGTGGCAACGCGCAGGAGCAAAGGGGCATTCAGAAATTTCATTGATAGACGAGGGGGATGCTTACCGAACAGCAACACAATATTGCTTAAGGCTCCTGTTGCAACCTTTAAGTCAGATGTGCAGAATCCTATTAAATGGATGTTTACGTTTGTTCAGTCCCGGTAATTCAAAGCGGGTTTTCTGTTTCCGATCAACGGAACGTATTTGAAATCAGCGCCTCTGTTTTTTTGCCATTCTTCCTTTGCCCGGATCAGCAAAGTGGGATTGGTTAGTAAATCAATTCCGGAAAACGAAATAGTGGTTGCTGCTACAATCATTCCTTTAATACCAATATCTGTTCCGCCACATGCTACTGCTTGCCAACTATGTGAGGGAGTACCCGGGATCCAAGTAGCGGCCCTAAATCCAACCGTTGGCACGGCCCAACTTACATCACCCACGTCTGTGGACCCTCCAGAGCGGTTGGCTTCGCTCACCACTCTATATTCCTCAATTTTAGCAGCATCAGTAATAGTACGATGACTGCCCGTTAAAAAACTTTCTTGAATTTTTTTACCAAACTCCAACTCTTGAGTGGAATAGGTTACCCCGCCTACTTTTAGTAGATTATCATAAACCATTCTTGCTAACGTGTCAACGGGTAGTAGTTCATAAACGCCACCAATATTTTCGTAATCCATTTTAGTGCCGGTTCCCGCGGCTGCCCCCTCTGCTGTTTTAACCAGGCGATCAAATAGATCCAATAATACATCCCGACGAGGATGACGCATATAATAATATACTTCTGCAAAATCAGGCACCACATTGGGAGCTTTACCGCCATTGGTAATCACATAATGCATTCGCGCATCAGCAGGAATATGTTCGCGCATCATGTTGGCCATGAAGTTCATGGCTTCTGCCGCATCTAATGCAGAACGGCCACGCTCGGGAAATCCTGCAGCATGGGAAGAGATCCCATAAAAACGAAACTTAGCTGTTTTGTTGGCCAGGGATGAATAAGGATTTGCACCGTTCTGGCTGTCAGGATGCCAATGTAATACCACATCCACCCCATTAAACAAACCCTCTCTTACCATATAAACTTTCCCGGATCCACCTTCTTCGGCTGGTGTTCCAAACACCTTGATGGTGCCAGCCCTATTATTCTTATCAATAAAATTCTTCAATTCAATGGCGCCCGCTACAGACCCTACGCCAAAAAGGTGATGCCCGCAACCATGCCCTGCATTTCCCTCCGCTTTTTCTTTTAAAGGAACAGCTTTTTGTGCCAGACCTGGCAAAGCATCGAACTCGGCCAATACACCAATTACGGGACCGCCATTTCCGTAAGTAGCAACAAATGCAGTAGGAATTCCAGCAACTCCGACTTCTACGGCAAATCCATTCTCTCGCAGTGTTTGCTGTAAAAGGGCCGAGCTCTTAACCTCCTTATATCCGACCTCGGCATAATTCCAAATTGCTATGGCCCGCTCCTTGTAATAATTGTAGCGATCTTGAATATTTTTACGCGCCGCTTCTTTTGCTACGGCAGACCAATTTGAATTTTCTTTTTTCTTTTGGGCATATGTTGAAGTTGAGCAACAAATAAATATGCCGAAAAAAAAGATGCTTGTTATTATGTTTTTCATTATGTTGATTAACGGTAAAATATTTTTTGAACCCCCTTAAAACTTAGCAAAGATAAAAAACCAATCCCATTGAATTTCTTAAATAAGGCAGCAGTGGGGACTGCTTTTTTAAACAGTATTTATATATTAGTTTTACCGAATAATAACAGAATAGTTCCTCCTTATTTGTACAATGTGTTAGTAATAAATTGACACTAAAATATGATAAAGCTTACCGGTATTCCCTACGACATAAATTCTTCATGCTTAAAAGGCCCGACACCAGCCCTACCCCGAATTAGACTTATGGATTCAGGCGGGTCTGCTAATTCATGTTGTGCAGCAGGAACAGAAATAATAAACGGGAAAAATTACACGGATATAGCGGACGCGGCTTTTCCAAATTCAAATCCTGACGAAGTGTATAAAAAGGTAAAAACCAAAAAAGGCCTCCTTTTAAAAAAGTTAATCCTTATCCTATTTATTTATTTGGCGACAAATATTTCTTTGTCTGCGCAACAATTATGTGTTGCTACTGGTAATTATCCAGCTCCCGAGTTAAGCCAACCGGTGAGAGCAAAAATGCAAGCTGATTTGAACCTAGCAGCCTCTCAGCTAAAAGAAAACCCGGCGGGGCTAAATGAATTAATATGGGCAGGAAGGCGAACCGCCTATCTCGGCAATTACACGGAGGCAATTGATTATTATACTACTGCTATAGCACTTCATGCTGAGTCACCAGAACCCTATCGCCATCGGGGTCACCGCTGGATCACAATTCGTTGTTTTGATAAAGCTATTACAGATCTTAGTGCTGCCGCAAAACTAATTAAGGGGAAACAAGATGTTGTTGAAATTGATGGAATGCCAAATGAAAAAAATATTCCTACCAGCACTTTGCATACCAATATCTGGTATCATCTTGGTTTGGCTTATTATTACAAAGGCGAATTCATAAATTCAAGTGAGGCTTTTAAGTCCTGCCTTGCCGCTTCTACAAATTCAGATATGTTTATCGCAGCGGCAAACTGGTATAATATCTCTCTTCGAAAAGCGGGGGATACAGCAGCTGCAAATCTTTTTTTAAGGTCAGTAAATCCCAATCTGTCGTTAATTGAAAATTTCGATTACCTCCGAATATTGAAACTCTATATTGAAAATCAGGAGATAGGCAACCCTATGGCGTTTCTTAAAAACGAGGCTGGGTTAGGAGCTGCTTCGTATGGATACGGGCTGGGGGTTTATTTGCAATTAAAAGGAGAAAATGAAAAAGCCAATCTCGTTTTTAATCATATCCTAACTTTAAAGCAATGGGGAGCATTTGGGTATATCGGGGCTGAACGCGAAAGGTGATTACGAATCAGATTTTTTTATTAATGTTAGTCTTTTTGGGGCTAGGGGCGCCACCAGGAAGGAAGCAGCTTTAATGAAAATGACAACGGAAAGGATTCTTTTCATGGTAAGGTTTTTGGCGGGCTAATTTTGCGTATCCTAAAGTTAAAAAAACCGCCCCGTTCCCGAAGCGGTTTAACAGCAAACATCATTTTATCAAAAACTGAAAGCAAGCCTTGCAAATAAACGCCTGCCGTTAAAACCCATTTGCACCGCATCCCATGCTCCGCCGG
>VGGR01000002.1 GCA_016868585.1 Bacteroidota bacterium | reverse complement strand
CGTTGTTGGTATTTTCCATCGCGCAACACATGTTGCAAACTGGTGTCTACTGATCCAAATTTTCCGTAGCTATCTTCTAGTTCAGGATATTTTTCCACTAATGGGCCGTTATCAGAATGAATAATTATGAGTGTATTTTTTTCGAGACCAACTTGTTTGAGATAACCCATTAAAACGCCCACGGTATAATCAATGTAGGCTACCGCATCACCATAGGCACCATAGTTAGAACGCCCATCAAAGCCTTTTGGAATAAAATAAGGTGTATGTGTTTCAATATTGGAATACTGCAAATAAAAGGGTTGTTTGCTATCCGCTTTTTCTTTGATAAACGCACAAGCTTCTCTAATAAACTGAGCAGGAATTTCTGCGAGTTCGTTATTATTTAAATCTTTGACTTTTTCACTACCTCGCACCAGCGGAATGGGCGGATAGCCTCTAGATCCTGTATTACCAAGCCTTTCAGGGCCATGGTCGTTGGGGTAAGGGATACCCACATAGCGATCAAAGCCATGCGCGGGTGGTAAAAATTTTGGTAAGTGACCTAAATGCCATTTACCCACAAGCGCCGTTGCGTATCCAACTTTTTGTAGCTGTTTTGTAAACGTAATTTCCTTACTGCTATCAAGTCCGTTGGTATCGGTCGGAAATAAAACACCCAATCCGGTTCTATCATTTACACGTGGGCTATACCTGCCGGTCATAATGGCTGCGCGCGTAGGTGTGCAAGTACCATGTGGTGCGTAAAAATTAGTTAAGATGGTGCCTTCTTTTGCAAGCGCATCTATATGCGGTGTTTTATAATACAAAGATCCGTAACTAGAAAAATCATCGTAGCCAATGTCATCAATAATAATATGAATAATATTGGGCTTAGCGCCAAGGCTTGTTTTTGCATTTATTTGCGCGTTCGTTTGGGCATCAGCGCTCAATTGCGCCAAACAAATAGCGCACCGCATAAAATAAAAAATGATTCTATTATTAGAAAGCAGTTTCAAGTGTCAATTATTTTTTTGCGGGTAATTTTCCATCCATGAATTCCCAGTCTGAAATATGTGGATGCCTATGATTTGCTTTTACAATTTTTTCCATTTGCGCCACTAATGCTGGATGCTCAGCAGCAACATCGAATTTTTCTTGTGGATCATTTTTTAAATTATATATTTCCCAAGGCGCTTGTTTATTTTTTCTGATATCCGATTTTACACCTTTCCAATCACCCATCATAACTGCTACCTGTCCTGTTTTTTCGGGATATTCAAAATACAAAAACTCACGTGGAGCTTGTGTTTGAGGGTTTCCCAATAAAGTAGGTAGTAACGATATGCCGTCAGTTATTGGCGTTTTTTGGTGTGTTAATTGTGCTAGCGTTGCCATCATATCATATTGCACTGATGGTACATCAGAAACCGTTCCTGCTTTTATTTTTGAAGGCCAGCGTGCAATAAATGGAACACGAATTCCGCCTTCATATAAATCCATTTTTCTTCCTCTAAAACCAGCAACGCTATTAAAAAATTCTGTTTGTACACCACCCACATCAAAGGTTGCGCCATTGTCACTCGAAAATAATACAAGCGTGTTTTGGTCTAAGTGTAAGTCTTTTAAAAGTTTAAATATTTCACCTACCTGCGTATCAATGTACGTTATCATGGCAGCGTAAGTAGCTAGCGGATATTTATTAGGGGCGTAACCTCCTTTATAGCCTAGGTAAGGTACTTCCGGAAACTGTCCCAAGTATTTCGCAACTTCTTCTTTTGGCGCTTGTAATGAAACGTGCGGACCCGTATAAGGCAGGTATAAAAAAAATGGCTTGTCTTTATTTTTACTGATAAATGCTTTTGTTTTTTGTGCCATTTTAGTGAGGGCATAATCCGTTCCTATAAATTTTTCAAATGCCGAATCTGCGGTTGTGCCAAGTGGTAATTTTTGATGCACGTAAATAAATGGATTGCGTAAACTATCCCATTTTCCATTTTCCCATAAATGCGTTGGATACAAATTATGTGCTTGCTTTTGACAGTAATAGCCATAAAAATAATCGAAACCCTGTTCGTTGGGGTTACCCGTATTATCATACATCCCTAATCCCCATTTACCAATGGCACCAGTTGTGTAACCCGCTCCCTGCATGAGTTTGGCAATGGTAAACGTATTTTCCGGTAATGGCATTTGGCCCCCTTCTGTGCTATCTTCAACGCCTCCTAATTCATAATTGCCCCTTATATAGGAATGCCCCGTGTGCTTCCCTGTCATCAAACAAGCGCGTGCTGGTGCACAAACCGGGGCCGATGAATAATGTCTTGTAAAACGCATCCCTTCGGCGGCCATTTTATCGAGGGTGGGCGTTTTTATTTTTTGTTGTCCGTAAGATCCTAATTCGCCATAACCCATATCATCTAAATAGATATAAATAACATTGGGTAATGAAGAAGTTTTGAATTTTTGCGCAATTAATGGCGCAATAGCGGCGACCCACAAAGCACATAATAAAAACAAGCGGCGTTTCATAAATTATGCATCTTATCCTTAAAAGTAAATGAATTCCGCTACATTATTTATAAATAAAAGAAGCCCGATATCAAATAAATTATTACCTTAAAAAAAATAATTGCGATGCCTGAAAACAAAAAACCAAACAGAAGCGATTTTATGAAAACTTCTGTACAAGGTGCCATTGGTGTTGGACGTATTTCTAGAGAACACGATATGTTTGAAACCCTCACCTACCACCATGCTAATATCATGGCGGTAGGTGATGTAGATAGTAAAAGATTACAAGAAGGCAAGCAATATGTAAACGATTACTACACCAAAAAATGGAAAACATATTCTTGCAATTCGCAAAATAAAGCTACACGTAGTTAAGCCCTGTATTTAGTGCGAGGACTTGCATTCATGGGACAACCTTCTCTGGGTGCCACACAGGATGCTATTGTTCCTGTAAGAATCAACAGGCCTAAAAACAAAGGGAAAAATCTGCGCATCATTTAAAGTTTGAACGCAAAGCTAACAATTTTGGAATAGCAACTTGACAGCAGTGATTGGAGAGAATAAATTTAGGGGAAATCACCCATCTAAATACTACCTTTACTTCTATGTTACAGCTTATCAAGCCATTGGCTTTCATTGATCTGGAAACAACAGGTGTCAACCCGGGAACCGATCGTATCATTGAAATTGCAATTGTAAAAGTCCTGACCGATGGAACAAAAACAACTAAACGAAAATTGATCAACCCGGGTATGCCAATTCCAAAAGCATCCAGTGAGGTGCATGGAATTACCGATGAAATGGTCATGGATGCGCCATCATTTGCACAAGTGGCCCAGGAGTTAAAGCAAATGCTGGATGGTTGTGATCTGGCAGGCTACAATTCAAATAGGTTTGATATCCCCTTGCTCGTGGAAGAGTTTCTTCGTGCCCAAGTTGAATTTGATATGAAAGGTCGCAGGTTATTAGACGTGCAGCAAATCTTTTACAAGATGGAGCCTCGCACACTTTCTGCCGCCTATCAATTCTACTGTAAAAAGTCATTGGAAAATGCACATAGTGCCGAAGCGGATGTAATGGCAACGGTGGAGATTTTGGAAGCACAGGTAAACCGCTATCCTGAGTTGGGTAGCTCTGTGGATGCCATTTTAAAACTAATCGGCGAGGAGCCAATTATTGATTTTGCGCGGAGATTTATATGGGACAATGGTGTAGAGGTGTTTAACTTCGGTAAATATAAAGGCAAGCCTGTTGCCGAGGTCTTACGGGCGGAGCCGCAGTATTACGATTGGATGATGAAAGGTGATTTCCCACAGCATACTAAAAGTAAGCTCACGGAACTATACACTCGCTCTATGCTTCGAAAAAATGGATAAGCTTGTTATTATACCAACATATAACGAAAAGCCGAATATTGTTTCAATTATCGAGGCTGTATTGTCTTTGCCAGGTGATTTTCATGTATTAGTGGTGGATGATTCTTCTCCTGATCAAACGGCTACATTAGTAAAAGAGTTATGTAGTACTTATCCAACCCGTTTGTTTTTGGAAGAGCGAAAAGGGAAAGGGGGGCTTGGTACGGCTTATATTCATGGGTTTCGGTGGGCACTTGAAAAGAAGTATGCTTTCATTTTCGAAATGGATGCCGATTTTTCACACAACCCCAACGATTTGATTCGGTTGCATCAAGCATGCACCGTTGGACAGGCTGATGTTGCCATTGGGTCCAGGTATGTTAAGGGAGGAGGCATAATGAATTGGCCATTTTCTCGGATCTTATTATCAAAAGGGGCTTCTCTTTATACGCGTTTACTTACAAAAATGAAGATGAAAGATCCTACGGCAGGTTTTGTTTGCTACCGGGCAGCCGTACTTGCTGCAATTAACTTGAATCTAATCCGATTTGTAGGGTATGCATTTCAAATTGAGATGAAATATGCTGTTTGGAAACTAGGATTTAGTATAAAAGAAGTTCCCATTGTTTTTCAGGACCGTACTCGTGGAAGTTCAAAGATGAATAAAGGAATTATCAAAGAGGGAGTAGTGGGGGTTTGGCTACTTAGCAACTATGCTCCATCAACGGATTACCGATCTGCCCAATCCTTGCATTGAAATATGCGAAAAGCCTACTTGCAGCTGCATGGAGCAGTCCTATTAGCCGGAATGACCGGAATCCTGGGACGGCTCATTACGCTCAATGAGCTTATGCTTGTTTGCTATCGTTTGTTATTGACTGCAATCACCATGTGGGTTATTTTCAGTTGGAGAAAAGCTATTCATTCAATTTCCGGATCAATTCGAGCTAAAATAATAATGGCAGCAGTTTTTGCGGCTAGCCATTGGATAACTTTTTATGGCGCTATAAAGTATTCAAATGTTTCTATCGCGTTAGTGTGCTTTGCTTTGGTTAGTTGTTTTACTGCCTTGCTAGAACCATTGATACTTCGCAAAAAGTTAAATCTGATAGAACTTGGTTTAGGAGTAGTAACCTTGTTTGGCGTTTACTTAATTTTTCACTTTGATACTCGATATAAGTGGGGCATTATATTAGGGGTCTTTTCTGCTTTTTTTGCTGCGCTTTTTCCTATAATCAATAGAGAAGTGCTCAAAAAGACAAATGTGGAAACCCTCCTGCTATGGCAACAGAGCTTTGGTTTTATTTTTGTGCTTTTAATTATTCCTTTTTACAATTTGTCAGTTGGAACCATTCGATGGATCCCAAGTTGGTCAGATATCGGGTGGCTGTTAGTCTTGTCCTGGTTCTGCTCTGTGTGGGCCTTTCAGCTTTCGGGCGCCGCACTACAAAAACTATCCGCCTTCACCATTAATCTGGCCTTTAACTTGGAACCCGTGTACGGGATTTTATTGGCCTTTCTGGTGTATCGGGAGGATCAATTGCTTACTAAGTGGTTTTATATTGGCTTTTGTTTGATCTTGGCTGCCCTGCTTATGCATTTATTGCTAGCGCAACAACTGAAAAAGAAGTTTGAAGTAACTTCAGGTCTTAATTAGTGATATGAAGCAATTTTCGATAGTACTACTTTTTGGACTTTTTCTTTTAACCGATGCTGCTGCCCAAAAAAAATCACTGGATCATACAGTCTATGACAGCTGGCAAAGAATTGGAGAGCGTTTAATCAGTCCTGATGGTAATTGGGCCGTATATGTAATAGAGGTGCAGGAGGGAGACGCTACACTGGTGATCCGTTCGTTAATTGATAATAAAGAAATACATTATCCAAGAGGAACATCGCCTCAACTGAGTTATAATGGACGTTTTTTGGTTTTTAAGATAAGGCCTTATTATTCCTCCATCCGCGAAGCGAAAGTTAAGAAGCAAAAACCAGAGGAGTTGCCAAAAGACTCTCTTTGCATTTTTGAGTTGGGAGTCGGAGAAAGAAAAAAGATTCCACAAGTAAGGCATTTTAAAATGCCTGCAGAAGAAGAGGGTCTACTAGCCGTTCATGCAGAGCCTACTGAAAAAGGACAAGATAATACCAAAATACCATCATCCTTATTGCTATTGCAGCTGGATAAGGCGATCGAAAAAACTATTCCACGCGTAACTGAATTTGAGGTTGCTGATAAGGGTGGTGTTGTTGCCGGCGAACAAGCAAAAAACCCTAAAGACTCATTGGGGGCCAATCAGGTTTTTATAGTTAAAATGGATCAATCCGCTCCAGTTATTATTGCTAAAGGCGGAAATGATTTCCGCTCTTTTGTATTTTCTAGCGATGGCCAACAATTAGTTTTTATCGCAGAACGAGACGCTCGCCCTAAGGAATTGCTGAAGTATTTCAAATTATACCATTATAAGATCGATGCAGACAGTGCTACGCTTTTGGTAGATCGCTATTCCCATGGGATGAAGTTAGGATTTACTGTAAGTGAGTTTGGGAAACCACGCTTTAGTAAATCTGGGCAACGACTCTATTTTGGAACTGCACCGATACGAGCAGCGGTGGATACCAGTCTGCCTGAAATTGATCAGGTTAAATTGGACATTTGGCACTATAATGATGATTATTTGCAAACCCAGCAGTTGTATAATTTGAAAAGGGATCTTGAAAAAAATTATCTGGCTGTTTTTGATTTTTCAACTCAGCATATAGTTCAGCTGGAATCGCCTGAACTTTCGCAAGCATTGATTCCCGGGGAGGGTGATGGAAAGTATGGGTATATTATTTCAGATTGGGGGTACCGCGTTTCCTCTCAATGGACAGGGTTGACCAAAAAAGATATATTTCGCATTCAACTAAGCACGGGCGATACGCAGCTGATAAAAAGAGGAGTTTTGGGCGTCATTACACCTTCCGCTGTTTCGCCAAGTGGTGAAGGGTTCATTTGGTATGATTTTTCGTTAAAACAGTATATAGCTTGGTACGATGGCAAATCCACGGTTGTTACTAAAACAATTCCTTTCCCATTATACGATGAAAAACACGATTCTCCCGGACCTGCTGACCCGTATGGCATTGCGGGTTGGCTACCTGGCGATACCAGCTTGTTGGTATATGATCGGTATGATGCATGGAAAGTAGATGTTCGTGCAAAAGGGATGGCTGTGAATATGACAAAGATTGGGAGGACCAAAAAAGAAAACTATCGATATATAAAGTTAGATCCTAAAGAAAAATATGTGCTAGAGTCTGCAGTAAGTTGCTGGAGATTTCAGCAGCAATTGAACAAATCTGCAGGAATTGCCATGGCTACGTCCACTGATGAAAAACTCAATTGGAAATTTCGAGAAGCTGGCGCTTTTAGTTTTGGTCAACCGCTGAAGGCAAAACAGACAGCGGCACTTTTATTCACAAAAGAGCGCTTTGAGCTATCTCCTGATCTTTATGTATGGAAATGGGAAGACGCATCTCCATTGACTAAACTAACCTCATTAAACCCACAACAAAAAGATTATTGGTGGGGTAATGCAACCCTGTACCATTGGAAAGCGTTGAACGGATCACCGGCAAGTGGAGTGCTATACCTTCCAGAAAATTTCGATCGAACTAAAAAATATCCCCTTTTACTTTATTTCTATGAAACACACACGAATACTTTGCATAGTTATATTCCTCCGGCACCCACTGGAAGCCGCTTGAATATTTCGTTTTTTGTGAGTAGAGGATATGTTGTATTGAGCCCAGACATTCATTACACAATTGGTTATCCTGCGAGGAGTTGTTATAATTATGTGGTCAGTGCTGCCCAACAATTAGCTACTGAGCCTTGGATTGACGCTGCCAATATAGGAATACAAGGCCAGAGTTGGGGAGGTATACAAGTGGCGCAGTTGGTGACTATGACAACTCTTTTTAAAGCGGCATGGGCGGGGGCGCCTGTGGCTAACATGACAAGTGCCTATGGGGGTATTCGTTGGGAAAGTGGATTGAACAGACAGTTTCAATATGAAATGACACAAAGCAGAATTGGAGCAACCTTATGGCAGCGGCAGGATTTATACCTAAAGAATTCACCTCTTTTTGGTGTACCCAAGATTTCCACCCCTTTGGTTATTATGGCCAATGATGCGGATGGAGCCGTTCCTTGGTATCAAGGAATTGAGTTATTTACGGCTATGAGACGGCTGGGTAAAAAGGTATGGATGCTTAACTACAATGGAGAAGCCCATAATCTTCGTGAAAGAAAAAATCAAAAGGATATTTCCATTCGCCAGCAACAATATTTTGATTGGCTTTTAAAAGGGGAAAGACCTGCACGATGGCTTACCGAGGGAGTACCTGCAATAAATAAAGGAAAGGATCTAGGACTGGATCTTGTTGATTAGAGTTGACGATCCGCATCAAAGCTTTCCAGTTCTTTGGCAACAGCAGTTAGGAAAGTGGCACCAAGGCTTCCATCCACTATACGGTGGTCATAGCTCATGCTCAGGTACATCATGTGTCTGATAGCAATACTGTCTCCTGCAGGAGTTTCCACTACTACGGGCCTTTTCTTTATGGCACCCACTGCTAAAATGGCTACCTGAGGTTGATTGATAATGGGCGTACCCATCAGTGATCCAAATGTTCCTACGTTAGTAAGTGTGAATGTTCCGTTTTGTGTATCGTCTGGTCTTAATTTTCCCTGTCTAGCCGCTTCGGCAAGTTGATTGACTTGCTTAGCAAGCCCCACCATATTATATTGATCTGCATTTCGAATAACGGGGGCAATTAAATTACCGGATGGCAATGCTGTAGCCATTCCAATATTGATATCTTTTTTTAGAATGATGTTATTGCCCTCAAGTGAGCAATTGATCAAGGGAAACTTCTTGATACACCGTACAATTGCTTCAATAAAGAGAGGGGTGTAAGTAATTTTGGTTCCTTCTCTTTTTTCAAAATCTTTTTTTACTTTCTCACGCCAAAGGACAAGATTTGTAACATCTGCTTCAGTAAAACTGGTCACATGCGGGCTGGTTTGCTTGCTCTTGACCATATGGTCTGCAATGAGCTTTCGCATTCGATCCATTTCTATTATTTCAACGTTCCCGCTTACCATTGGAGCGGGCATTGAAAGGACCGGGGCAACAGGTACTGGAACAGCTACTTCCTGCTTGATCATAACGGGAGACTGTGCCCTTGAAGCCACATACTCCAGAATATCTTTTTTGGTTATACGTCCCTCACTTCCACTTCCCGGAATATTTTCAAGCTCGGTCATTGATATGCCCTCGCTTGCAGCAATATTCAAGACAAGTGGGGAATAAAACCGATTTGTTCCAATAGTAATTGGTTGTTGATTGACAGTAGCAGAAACGGGAGCTAAAGGCTGCGTAGTTACTGGTGGAGTGGGGGGTGCAGGGGAATTTGTAGTTACGGGCTGCGACATCGTTGTTTGGATACGGGCTATCACCGTGCCAATTGGAACAACCTCATTAACTGGGAAAAGAATTTCCTGAATCACTCCTGCTGCAGTACTTGGCACTTCGCTGTCTACTTTGTCGGTAGCGATCTCTAAAACAGTTTCATCCAGCGCCACGGTGTCGCCAGATTGTTTACGCCATTTTAAGATCGTGGCTTCCATTATACTTTCGCCAAGCTTTGGCATTACCAAATCAACTATTGCCATAGTAACGGTTTAAACGCAGCAATTGAGAGGCAAAGGTACAAGTTTGCTATTAATCCAACGACTTGGTTAGAATAAACTGGCGCAGCATATCCAATGCGATGATAGCAGCTTGCTGCGTGTTTCGTATGCGGTCAAAACCCAACTGCACGCGACGAGTTTTAATGGTATTATTATTGGCTATTGCTATCCAGACCGTACCCACAGGTTTATCAGGAGTGCTTCCTGTTGGCCCCATAATGCCCGACACAGCAATTGAATAGGTAGTAGTAAGTTGTTCTAAAACGCCCTTTGCCATTTCCCGAACAGTTTCTTCACTCACTGCCCCGTGAGTGGATAGAGTAGAGTGCTTTACTCCCAGTAGACTTTCCTTTGCTTCATTGGCATATGCCACAACGCCACCCTTAAAATAATTGGACGAACCGGGCATAGCGGTTAGCATGCTCGCTATCCTGCCACCCGTGCAACTTTCTGCAGTACTAAGCGTGGATTGTTTTTCCAGTAGCAGTCTGGCTATCACCTCTTCTAATTTTTCATCTTTATCTGAAACTAAATATTCGGAAACCAGTGCTTTTAATTGGTTGAATGAAGTTTCGATTTGCTGACTTAGTGTGGGTTGATCTTCACCAGTGGCAGTTATCCTAAGTTTAACCATCCCGTATTGGGGTAAATAAGCCAGCTTAAGACTTCGATCCAAGGTTTCTTCAAAATCCACCAGCTTTTCTGCAAGCATAGATTCGCCAATTCCTGCGGTTAGCATTGTCTTGTGAATGAAGAATGGAGTCTTACAGTTTTTTTGTAAAAATGGGATAACGGATCCGATAAAAATGTCTTTCATTTCCTGGGGTACGCCAGGAAGGGATATATAAATGCGGTTTTCTTTTTGAAACAGCATTCCCGGAGCCGTACCTCTTGGGTTAGGTAAAATAGTACAATTGTCGGGTACCTCCGCTTGCTGTTGATTGCGTGGCAGCAAGGCTCCGGGACGTTTGTAGACCTCATTGAAAAGCCATTCAATATGATCTGCTGTAGCCTGATCTCTTCTAAGCTTGCCGCCAAAATAGTTGCATAGAAGCGGTTTAGTGATATCGTCTGCTGTTGGCCCTAATCCTCCCGTTAGTATGATAAGGTCTGCCAATGCGGATTCTTCATCCAGGGCTTTGCGAATTTCAGATTCCTGATCACCAACGGCCACTCTTCTGGCCACACGGACACCAATACCATTCAATTGCTGAGCAATAAAAGCACTGTTGGTGTCAATGGTCTGTCCAATCAGTAATTCATCTCCGATAGTTATTACAGATGCTATAATTTCCTTCACACTGATTGATTGATTAACTGTAAAATTACCGGAAGGACTACTGCCGTCAGGCTTAAACATGAAAAAATAATATAGGCATTGCTGATTCTGCCTTCTTCGCCCCAATAAACTTGGTTTAATAACTGTCCCCCATCTACTGGATATACAGGAAGGAGGTTCACCCCATTTAGCACAACCATCAACCATCCTATTTGTACCCAGCTGATAGTGTGGTTAGGAATTAATGGGGTATGACTGCCCACTTGAAAGAACAACCACCCCAACAAAAAACCAGGAAGGAGCCCTGCCAAAATAATCAGCGCGGATTGTGATTCGGATAAATTCCGTTTTGAGCCAGTAACCATGGCCCCCAAGAACGGGACAAAAAAAATAGCTGTATCCTGATAATTGAAAGAACGCATGGCCAGCCAATGCCCCAAAAAAAGATAAATAATCAAACTAACAAAAATGGGGGTTGGCGTATTTTTTTTCGAAGGGGTTGCAGGGAACTTATAAAGCATAAGCAATGTTACACTCAATTGCCTAACATACGATCCACGCTAACTTTTCCAGGTCCTGCAACGAGTAACACCAAAAAACCTGCGAGATAAAGCGTGGCAATCTCTGCCTCGCCAAAAAAGTCACTGTTAAGCACCATAAATACGGCAACACCCATAGTGATAATTAATGGAATCACTACCAAGCGGGTCATCAGCCCTGCTACTAACAATACCGCACAAAAAAACTCTGCAAATATTACCAAGGAAAGCGAAACAGTTGCACCTAAGTGAAGTGGGTCAGGAAATTCTTTGACAACCGTTGTAAATTTTGTGAGTTTGGCAAATCCATGGGGAATCATTAAGCTTCCAAGTGTCAGGCGTAACAACAATAGAGAAAAAGCAATGCTATTTTCTGTATAGCGTGTGCTGAATAGTTTTTTCATTTTTGGCTGTTTTCAAAGCTAACTTACGTATTTTTTGTTAAAAGCCTCCTAATACGCCACTTATCCACAGGTGTTTGCAATGATTCCTTGGCACCCCTGAAAATAAAACTCAAATTCGCCCGTTAATTGAACTTGTTATGCGACCATTCTTGCTTATTGGGCTTGTATTGATTAATTTCTTGATTTCCCATGCTCAACATAGCCTGGTTTTTATTGAGCAGGATTCACCAGCAGCTTGGGCTATGCAAGCTTTTAAACAAGGTCAAAAAAACCTTTCCTGCTTACTACTGACTAGTGTACGGGGTCAATCGACAGCTAATGAAAGCAGTGCGGTTTCTTCAGTGGCCCTTGATTATTATTCAATTTCTTGCAGATTATCACAAAAGGAGTCTGTTGCGGTGCCGGAAGCACTTCGATTTTTGTTCACTACTGGCGTACCTGCATGGCGGGCCCGAATGCATTTGGAATTAGCTCATTACTTTTTTGAGGAGAAACGCTGGCAGGATGCATTGGAACATTTTCGTGCAGGCGGCATTTCACATTTGACCAATGAAGAAATAGCGGCCAGTCAATTTGGTCAAGCCTATGCGCTCTTTTCCTTAAAACGTTATGCGGAAGCACTCCCGTTTTTCAACAGTATTCGGCAATTGGGCAATAGTCCATTTCAACACGCAGCGTTGTATTACACTGGCCTATTGTATTTGAGTGAAACAAAATGGGGGCAGGCCGAAAAGTGTTTTCAACCATTGGCGTCGCATCCACTTTATGGTCGGTTGGCCGTATTTCATTTGGGTCAGCTGCTTGTCAAAAAAGGTGATTTACCCGCCGCCGTAAGTTATCTGGAGGAGAATCGATCGCTTTATACGGATTCTCTTTATCCTTCTATACCATTCAAACAGCTGCTGGGCCATGCTTATTATGTGCAAGAAGATTTTCAGCGCGCATTACCATTGCTCACTTCTTATGCAACATTATCCAAGGGGTTGGATAGGCAGGAGCAGTATGAATTATCTTTTACGCAATTACGCGTGGGTCAGTTAGATGAAGCAATTAATGGATTCACTACTTTATTAGGTGTAAAAGATTCTCTTGCAAATTATGCGATGTTCCAGCTGGCTGAATCACGATTGCGTCAGGGTGATCGTGTTGGCGCAAAAAATGCCTTCTTTTACTCTTCGCTTAATAATCAACATCAACTCCTGAAAAGCCTTTCTCATTTTTTGTACGGCAAGTTGAGTTATGAATTGGGGAATTTTGATGAAGCTTCCAGGGTGTTTGAGTTGTACAATAAAGAAAACACCTCCTCTCCTTACCTGGAAGAGTCTCGCGAGCTATTGTTCTCCTCATTAGCGGCTAGTGCCAATTTCAGAAGGGCTATGGAGGTACTAGAACAAGTGAAGCAACCATCAGCCTTGGTCGCTCGCTCTCTTCCCATGGTGCGTTATGGTCGAGCAGTGGAATTGATCTACGATGGAGAGCTTTCTCTTGCACGTCAATTATTACTACAAGCGTTAAAGGAACAACCCGGTAAAGCACTGCAACCCCTTCTTCATTTTTGGTTAGGAGAAACTTGCTACCGGCAAAAGGACTTTGTTGATGCCGTTTTTCAGTTTAGTAAATATTTAAGCATGGGTGGGCCAACAGCAGGAGAGGCCTCCCGTATTCATGCCTTTTATAATATAGGGTATGCTTATTATGAGCTTAATCAATTCAAGTTAGCGTTACCTTATTTCGAGAAAGTTAGTTATGGATCTGTTGCCGGTAATACATCTCTTGAACAAGATGCCCGATTACGGGTTGCAGATTGTCAATATATGTTAAAGCAATATAAACTTGCAAAAACAGGGTATCAACGCATAGTAGATTTAGAGGTAGCGGCGTCCCCCTATGCACTTTTTCAACTGGCCGCTGTGGCTGGTGTAACTAATGCTAATGAAAAAATTAATTTGCTTCGACAACTGTTAGCAAAATATCCCACTGGGGAATATGTAGCCGAAGCGAACATGGCATTGGCAGATACCTATATGGCTGAAGAGCGTTTCATAGATGCCATTCCGGTACTGGAACGTCTTTTGAGTGACGCTACAACTGAAGCGCAACCTGTAGCGCTCTTAAAATTAGGAGTTACTTATTACAATATCAATGAGAACGAAAAAGCCTTACAGCAGTTTCAGCAACTCATTGAAAAATATCCATCCTCTCCAGAGGCCAGTGATGCGTTGGAGGAGTTAAAGTCAGTTTATGTGGAATTGGGATTAACTACCGAATATGCTACCTATTTGAAAAAGCAGGGATTTGCTGTTTCGGTCCAATTGGAGGATTCGCTTCAATATATAGCGGCTGCACAACTTTACGATGAAAATGATTTTGATAAAGCTGTGCCGGCTTTTGTAAAATATCTTGAGCAATTTCCAAAAGGTGGCTATTGGGCAGCTGCTTCGTTCTTGCTAGGAACCTGTTATCAGCAGCAGCAATTGTGGGTAGAGGCGTTGAGTAAGTTTGAACAGATCATACAAAATACCCAGGGGCGTTATTTAAAAGAGGCGATTCTAGCTGCTGCACGGATCAGTTTTTTTGAACAGAAAAATTATAGCGCTGCTGCGAATTACTATCTTCAGTTTTTAAACACCGGAGTAACGGAGGCTGATCGGTTGGAAGCTTACAGAGGGCTACTACGTTCAAATTACCACCAAAAAAATTGGAGCGAGGCTAGCCGGTATGGCGATTCTTTAGTACTGTTAAAAGAAAAGACAGCAGAAGACCAAGCCCTGCAAGCTTTAGTTGCTGCTAAATTTCAAATTGAAGTAGGGAAGGACCTGGTGGCGTTCCAACACTTACAGCGAGTTTTTCAATTTAATAAAGCCGGGTTGGCGGCAGAGGCTCGTTATGAAATGGCTGCTTCCTATTACAGGCAACAGCAGTTTAGGTCAGCGGAGCAATACGCATTTGAAACAATTAATCGCTCGGGTAGTTATGCATTCTGGGTTACGAAAGCCTATTTATTGCTTGGGGATATTTATACTGCTCAAAAAGACCTGTTTAACGCAAAAGCTACTTATCAGAGCGTGCTTGAAAATGCTGTTGATCCTCAACTCCAGAAAGAAGCAGAAGAAAAACTGGCGCGAATAGAAAATAATAAATCTGGAAATTAATGATGCAGGTACTTCCCATTAACAATTGGTATGTGTACAGAACATGTTGTGTTAGTATTGGATTCCTTGTGATCTTTTTTTCTATTGAAGGGTGGGCACAGCCTGCTCAGGGAGTTACAAGTGTAGATATCGTCTCTGCTTATAAGCCCAGTGTTAGGAAGGTCTCCAAATTCCAGTTCTTTCCCAATTTGCCAAACCCAGACAGTTCCAGAGTTTCGCTGCGTTATGCAATTCCAACCCAAGGCTGGCAGTCGGATTTTAAATTGAAACCCGTAATGCCGTTGGCTTATCAAACAGATTCATTCAAAACGTACACCACAGTGTATATAAAGGCAGGGTATGGAAATTTGAGCTCTCCTTATTTCCGTGCTCATTTCTCGAAAGCCATCGATCAATATACAGGATATGCTATCAGCGCTTATCATCAAGCAGCTAAGGGAAATCAAGTTTTCCAACAATTTGCACATACAGGAATGTTTATTAATGGGGTTAAGAAATTGTCAAATAGGCCATTTACTGTAGATGGCAACATTGAATTCAATAGGCAAGCCGTATACAAATACGGTTTTCCAATTGGAACCACTATCCCTGCGATAGACGCGATAAAAAATATAGTTACAAAAGCAGGAGGCAGGATAGGGTTTAGTCGCTCCGTATTGACCGATTTTGGTTTGAGCTACCAGGGGGATCTCTTTTTCCATTCCTTTTCCGATCAAGCAGGAGGACGCGAACTTGCCGTACGACTTCGTTTCCCTCTTCAAAAATTCATTGGGGAAAGTTGGTCAATTGGGCTAGCAGTTGACCTGCAGACCATTCAACTTAAACGAGTATCTACTATTTCCCAGAATAATACAATGGGGCTTTTACTTGGGCTGAAACATACCAATGGCCGATTGAATTTTAATGCGGGTATCAACCCGGTTTGGGATAGAATCGGGGGGCAATTACTTCCTCAAGTTTCAGTTACGTATAAGCTTGATAGCAGCCGCTTGTTGTTGGTTGCTGGTTGGGAAGGAAAATTTGTAGTGAATACCTATCAACAATTATTTTCTACCAACAATTGGGTCAATACCCCTTTACAATTGTTAAATACAAAAACCAGAGAGGCCTATATGGGATTGAATGGGGCATTAAGTCCTTATTTTACTTATGCCGTTCGGGGTTCTGGTTCGACTCATCAAAACATGCCTTTGTTTGTGAATGATACTAGCCAGTTGTTGAAAAATGCTTTCAAGGTAGTAGTTGAGCCTCGAATGGTGCAACTACAGATAAAAGGGGAAATCAATTATCAAATTGGCCAGCGCATTCATCTTTATTCTGTGCTCCAGCTAAATAAGTTCAGCGCTTTGGTGGAACAAAAAAAAGCCTGGGGTTTACTTCCCATTGAATGGAAAAGCGGAAGTCGGATGCTGTTGGGAAGTAATTTTAGTTGGCAAACCGATTTGTTCATCTGGAGAGGGGCACAATTTTTACAGGCAGATAGGAAACCGGATCGGTTAAAGGGCGCTGTTGACCTGAGTACCCAATTGGAATTTCAATTTGCTAAATCTTGGCAACTTTGGGCAAGGGTAGGCAACATATTCAATCAGTCCTACCAACGTTGGGCACAGTATCCTGTTTATGGATTTAATTTCATGGCCGGTGTTGTATTTTCGCCAGATCCAAAAAGAAAACCTTGATACCCGTATTTAGAGAATACCTGGCTCTTACCAATCAGCTTCCCCTGGATGGGTTGGGATATATTCGTGTTCGCAACATTCCAGCACAGCTGGATATCGCGTCCAGAGTGATTGTGTCTCCTCGGCAGGAGTTTTATTTTGAGCCAACCAACCAGGTAGGGGCGCAGGACTTTTTAAATTGGCTTTCCTCCCGGGATAATCTTCCTGTAGCTGTGGTTCATCAACAGTACCTAACGGTATTGAAGCATCTTAATTCCCACCAGAGCGAAAATGAGTGCTTATCGTGGAAAGGTATTGGCGATTGGAAACTTGACACTAATCGCTCATTACAATTCACGGCCACCAATGAGTGCTTTGCCGCTCCGATGGCTGTAAAAGCAGAGAAGGTCATTCGTGAAAATGTGGCGCATGCGATACAGGTTGGTGAATCTTCTATAGATTCCATAACCATGGCAAAGAACTTGCAACAGCAAAAAGGCAAGTTCATATTGAAGAATGGGTGGCTGCTGTTACTGTTTATTGTTGTAGGGGTAGTTTCAACATGGATTTTACTTAGTAAGCGACTTACTCCTGTTATGTTTTCTAATCCTGCAAAAATCATTCCTGAACAGGCAACCCCAACTTACAGCTCTTGGTAACCAGCAATTCGATAACAACTCTTTGTCCGGCCTGCGGATCCAATTCATGGAAATTGGTTTTTGATGTGATTGATCATTCCATCACTAAAGAACAATTCCGATTGTGTGAGTGCAATCAGTGCACGCTGCGTGTTACAATGAATGCACCTGAGGCAGCGTCAATCAGCCGTTATTATCAATCAGCCGCATATATTTCCCACTCCAGTTCTCGCAAAGGAATTATTAATCGCCTGTACCAAGAGGTTCGTAAGATCACCCTTGCGCAAAAAAGTAAATTGGTCCGTGGGCATGGGAGTGGGGGTGTTGGGAATTTATTGGACTACGGTAGCGGAACGGGTGCTTTTGTGGCGTATATGCAAAAAAATAACTGGAATGCAATTGGAATAGAGCCGGCCGCCAACGCTCGCTCTATTGCCAAAAATCAATTTGACGTTGAGTTATTGGATCTTACTGCCTTTAAGACCTTATCCGCTGCGCATTTTGATGTAATAACTCTATGGCATGTATTAGAGCATGTGCATGAACTTAACGAAACGGTACAACAATTGCGTCGGTTATTGAAACCCGAAGGCCGGATATATATTGCTGCACCAAACTATACTTCATTGGATGCTGCCTATTTTGGTAGGTTTTGGGCTGCTTATGATGTTCCCCGTCATCTTTACCATTTTTCACCCCCGGCTATGCGCCAGTTGATGAGTAGCAATCAATTGAAGGTTCATGCGATAAAACCAATGTGGTTTGACTCGTTCTATGTAGCCATGCTAAGCACGCAATATCAGGGGGGGCGTGTTAACTATATGAAAAGTATCTGGCAGGGGATACAAACTTCGGTCCAAACCTTGCAGGATGTAGAACGATCCAGTTCGTTGATCTATGAAATAGGTCATTGACCCAGTGCGATTTCAAAAAGTACGGGCCACCACTTACCGGTAACGTAAAATCGTTTTGTGGCTGCATTGTAAGCAATTCCATTGGGAGCTTCTGCTCCGTTGTACAATTGTTTTGCTTGTTCCCAAAGCGAGGATAAATCTAATTTCGCAACCACCTCTCCATTGGCAGGATTGATTTTTAAAATATATGGGGTGGTGTATTGATTGGCATATAGAAACCCGTCTACAAACTCTAGCTCATTAAGATTGTAAGTTGGGCTTCCATTCTCGGTTACCAATTGGCTTTTGATTAATTGCATCCCCTTTGGGTTATAAAAGAAGAGTTCTCCACTTCCGTTTGTTAACAGTAGGTCCTTCCCGTTATTGGAGAGTCCCCAGCCATCCTTATCAATAGCAAACTCATTGATTTTTTTAAAATCTAATGTGTATTGAAATACTTTTTTCTCTCGCCAGGTTAATTGATAAATAGTATCTCTTAAAAGGGTAATGCCTTCTCCAAAAAATTTCTCCTCCAGCTTAATGGCCTTCATGATTTTTCCATTAGTCAGGTTGGTCAACAGTAGCCGGGAACTTCCATATTGACCAGTTCCCTCATATAATCCTTCATGCCCAAGCTGAAGCCCCTGGGTATAAGAGGTTGTATCGTGAGGGTGGATAGCCACAACGGAATAGCTTAGAGGCAGGACTGAGTTAGTAATTTTTTGTTCTTCCTCGGCTGTTTTTGGCTGACAGCTTTGCACCAATAGCAGCAAAAGTCCAACCAGGGGTTTTAAAAAATACCTCATTTGTTTAAAAATATTCATGCTGATGCAGCAAAATGCCACATCCGGCTGTCTCTATGATGTTGGGTTTACAGGTCGCAACTTCAATTATGCTTATGAAAAGGGCACCCGTTTTCGGGAGCCCTTCTTTCTTTTAAAGATGTATAGCTTCCCCGTAAGCCACTTCAATGGCATCTTTCACGCTCTCGCTGATGGTCGGGTGGGGGTGAATGGAGTTCAACACCTCATGGTAAGATGTTTCAAGCTTTCTGGCTGTTACGGTTTGGGCAATTATCTCTGTTACGTTGTATCCAATCATGTGCGTGCCCAACCACTCTCCATACTTTGCATCAAAAACTACTTTTACAAATCCTTCGGTGTGACCCGCAGCAGATGCTTTACCGCTGGCACTTAGCGGAAATTTGCCCACTTTAATTTCATAACCTGCCTCCTTGGCTTGTTTTTCTGTATATCCCACAGAGGCAATTTCTGGTACGCAATAAGTGCATCCTGGGACATTATTATAATCTATTGGCTCAGGTTGATGATTATACTTTTTTTCCTGATAGGCTATTGCTTCTACACAAATGATCCCTTCTTTACTTGCCACATGTGCAAGAGTTTGGCCAGGGGCGCAATCTCCAATAGCATAAATACCCGGAATCGTTGTCTGACCAAACTTGTCAACTACTATTCTGCCTTTTTCTGTTTTTACTCCTGTTTCCTCCAAACCAATCCCTTCGATGTTTGCCGCTACCCCTACCGCGCTCAACAAAACATCTGCTTTTAACATCTTTTCGCCAGCTGCTGTTTTGATAGTTGCTTTAACACCAGCTCCAGTTGTGTCTACAGCTGTTACTTGGCTGCTGGTAAGAATTTCAATACCATTTTTCTTGTACTGCTTCTCCAACTCTTTAGAGATATCCTCGTCCTCAACCGGAACAATTCTGGGCAGGTATTCTACGATGGTAACCTTTGTGCCCATGCTATTGTAGAAATAGGCAAACTCTACCCCAATGGCCCCGCTGCCCACAATGATCATGGTTTTTGGCATCGTTGGTAACACCATTGCTTCGCGATAACCCAGGATTTTTGTACCGTCTATGGGCATGGTGGGTAATTGACGGCTTCGGCCTCCTGTAGCTATAATAATGTGCTTGGCTTCCACCAGTTGCTTTTTACCATCTTTGCCCGTAACCTCCAGTCTTCCTTTTCCTAAGATCTTCCCAAAACCCATAATCACATCGATTTTGTTCTTCCTCATCAAGAATTGAACACCCTTACTCATTTTATCCGCCACCCCGCGACTTCTTCTTATTACGGCATTAAACTGAGGTTGTCCAGTGGCTTCGATCCCAAAATCTTTGGCATGTTTGATATACTCGTTTACCTGTGCGCTTTTCAAAAGAGCTTTAGTGGGAATGCACCCCCAATTTAGGCAAACGCCTCCCAGGCTTTCCTTTTCTATCACTGCGGTTTTAAGCCCCAATTGTGAGGCTCTTATTGCGGCCACATAGCCGCCAGGTCCGCTTCCCAGTACCAGTACATCGTATGCCATAGCTTTATTTTTTTTGTGAGTTAACTGTCAGGCTTTTAGGGTGCCGAACAGGCAGCGAAGTTACCTCAAAAGCAAATTCAATCAAAAGTGTAATCTGCCAAGCTTGAACTTGGAGTATAAAAAAAAGGGCTTGCTGTCTTTTAAATCACTGATTTCCCATAACTTTGCCGTCCCAAATTTGTGTTATATGGCTAGAGTATGTCAGGTCACCGGAAAGACGCCTGTTGGCGGTAATAAAGTGTCCCACTCCAATATTAAGACCAAGCGTCGTTTTCTACCCAACTTGCAGCAAAAGTGCTTCTACTTGGCAGAAGAAGATAAATGGATAACGCTCAAATTATCCACTGAGGCTATCCGTACGATCAATAAAAACGGACTTTTTAGTGTTGTGAAGCAATTGAGAGCACAAGGAGAAAAAATTTAACGATTAAACCGTTTCAATCATGGCAAAAAAAGGCAACCGCGTCCAGGTGATTTTAGAGTGTACTGAACATAAGGCAAGTGGCCAACCTGGTACCAGCCGTTACATTACGGTAAAAAATAAAAAGAACAACCCTGAGCGCATGGAGTTAAAGAAATTTAATCCCATTCTCAAGAAAGTCACTTTACACAAAGAAATCAAGTAATCAAATCCTCTAACTGTATTTAACGCTCTCGTATGGCAAAAGCAGCAAAAACAGCGATTAAGAAAGATCTTAAGCAAGCCGCAGAAGCAAAAAACTATTCTAAGGTTATTAAGGCCGTACGCAGTCCAAAAACTGGTGCTTACACCTTTAAAGAACAAATGGTGCACAAAGACAGGGTGAAGGAGTTTTTAGCACAGAAATAAAATGAAATTTATTTAGGGGAAACCCCTTTACAGCTGTCTCACTTCGGTCTGGCAGCTTTTTTTTTAACTTTCCAACATGAGTTTTTTCAGTAAACTGTTTGATAAAAAAGAAAAAGAAACACTCTACCATGGCTTGAAAAAAACCAGGGAAGGGTTCTTTACCCGTTTGGTGGGAATAGTAACGGGCAAAACCAATCTGGATGAAGAACTTTTAACTCAATTAGAGGAAGCGCTTCTTGGTGCTGATGTGGGAGTAGAAACCACGGTGCTAATTTTAGAGCGCGTGGAACAAGCAGGTGCTAAACAGAAGGTTCCAACAACTGAGGCCTTGCAAGACATGATTCGAAAAGAAATTGAAGCTGTCTTATTAGAGACATCAAAATCAGCAAGTTATGATTTTACTTCCGACCTGCCAAGCAGGCCTTATGTAATATTGGTGATGGGAGTAAATGGAGTTGGCAAGACTACCACGATCGGCAAGTTAGCGTATAATTTCAAAGTTGCAGGCAAGACTGTTTTACTTGGGGCTGCTGATACTTTCCGGGCAGCGGCCGTTGAACAGCTTACCATTTGGAGTGAGAGGATTGGAGTTCCCATCGTAAAGCAAAAAACCGGAAGTGATCCTGCGGCTGTTGCTTTTGATACGGTACAAAGCGCACGTTCAAAAAATACGGATGTTGTCCTGATCGATACAGCGGGTCGGCTGCACAATAAAGCGCATTTAATGGAAGAGCTAAGTAAAATTAAACGTGTCATACAAAAATCCATTCCTAATGCGCCACATGAAATTCTCTTGGTGCTGGATGGCTCTACAGGACAAAATGCGCTTGAACAAGCTCGTCATTTTGCGGCAGTTACGCCTATCACGGCTTTGGCCGTTACAAAATTAGATGGCACGGCAAAGGGAGGAATAGTACTGGCCATCGCGCATCAATTAAAGATCCCGGTAAAATTTATTGGGGTGGGCGAACAAGCCGCTGATCTTTTGATCTTTGATCAGCATTCTTTTGTGGAGAGTTTGTTTGCGATTCCTTCAAACACAGCTTGATGAGAACACGTCAGTTATATCCCCGAAAAGTAAATATCATCACCTTAGGTTGTAGCAAGAATATGGTGGACAGTGAGGTGTTGAGCGGTCAACTTATTGCTAATAGCATCGACGTTGTTCATGAAAATACAAAATTAGATCACCAAATTGTAGTGGTAAATACCTGTGGATTTATTGATAAGGCCAAGGAAGAAAGCGTGCAAACAATATTGGAGCAAGTGGAATTAAAGAAAAGAGGAAAGCTTGAAAAAGTTTATGTGACCGGTTGTTTGAGTGAACGGTATAAGTCTAATTTAGAATCGGAGATCCCAGAGGTTGACGCTTATTTTGGTACCATGGAGTTGCCACTACTACTGAAAACGCTGGAGGCTGATTACAAAGCAGAGTTGATTGGAGAACGTTTGCTAGCAACGCCCAGTCATTATGCCTACTTAAAAATTTCTGAAGGGTGTAACAGAACCTGCTCATTTTGTGCCATACCACTTATGCGCGGCGGACATGTAAGCCGGAGTATGGAATCTTTGATTGCCGAGGCAGAATCGTTGGTGAGTCGTGGGGTCAAGGAAATTATGTTGATTGCACAGGAACTGACTTACTATGGACTGGATCTGTATAAGCGAAGAGCATTGCCTGAATTACTCAACCGGCTTGCCGATGTAAAAGGGCTTGAATGGATTCGTTTGCATTATGCATATCCTTCAAAATTCCCATTAGAAGTACTGGATGTAATCAGGGATCATCCCAATATATGCAAATACCTCGATATGCCGCTGCAACATGCTTCTAACAGCATGCTGCAGGCCATGAAACGACAAATTACACGATCTGAGGTGGAAGAGTTGCTTTCCACCATTCGAAATACTATACCTGGGATTTGCCTTCGAACAACCCTGATTGTTGGTTTTCCCGGGGAAACAAGAGAGGATATTGAAGAATTAAAGGATTTTTTAACTCAGCAGCAATTTGACCGCGTGGGGGTATTTACTTACTCGCATGAAGAGGACACGGCTGGCTTTGCATTAGCAGATACGCTTACACAAGAGGAGAAGGAATCCAGAGCACAGGAAATAATGGAGTGGCAACAGGATATTTCCTATGCACTCAATCAGAAAAAACTGGGGCAGGAGTTTCGTGTTATTGTCGACAAAAAAGAGGCCGGACGTTACCTTGCCCGTTCTGCATTTGATTCAGCAGAAGTGGATAATGAAATTATCATCCATACACAGAAAAAGCTATCGCCAGGTCAGTTCGTTACCGTTCGTATTACCAAGGCATATGACTACGATTTAGAAGGTGAACTAATCGATTAAGGTCTCTTTAGGTTTATTATCTTCACAAAAACATCGTCTATGCTAGTAAAATGGCAGGGAGTTTATCCCGCATTACTCACGCCCTTCACCAATGAGGATAAGCTGGATATTCCCTTATTTGAAAAGAATTTAGAGGTGCAGTGCAAAGCTGGGGTACATGGGGTCATTATTGGGGGTTCCTTAGGAGAGGCAAGTACATTACAGGTTGCGGAAAAGAAAGCATTGCTACAAGTTGCAAAAGCTAATGTGGGCGATAAGATTCCTGTTATTCTCAACATTGCTGAGGCTTCAACCGCTGATGCAGTTGCCCAAGCCAAGCTGGCAGCAACATGGGGTGCAGCAGGATTAATGTTACTGCCGCCCATGCGTTATAAGTCTGATGATCGTGAAACAGCTACCTATTTTAAATCTGTTGCGCAAGCATCAGACTTGCCTATTATGATTTACAATAACCCTGTTGATTACAAAATTGATTTTCATCCGGCATTATTTGATCAGTTAGTTGAATACCCCACCATTCAGGCGCTAAAAGAAAGTTCCAGAGATGTTACCAATCTCACTCGCATGTTGAATCGGTTTGGAGATCGTTTTAAAATTCTTTGCGGTGTTGATACGCTTGCCCTTGAGGAAATTTGTTTGGGTGCACACGGTTGGGTGGCAGGGTTAGTGGATGCTTTTCCCAATGAAACTGTAGCTATTTGGGAGTTGGCGCAAGCAGGTAAAATAGCAGAGGCCCGCAACATTTACCAATGGTTTATGCCTTTGCTTGAACTCGATATTCATCCCAAATTAGTTCAGTACATTAAATTGGCGGCCCAAGAAACTGGAATTGGAAGTGAATTTGTTCGTGCTCCCCGGTTAACGCTAGTGGGAGAAGAGCGTGACCAAGTGCTGACCATTATCCGTAAAGCAATTGCCAACAGACCGGTTATTTAAATTATTGCTATGAACCCAATTGATGCCAGTCAAGCTCAGGTTGATCAGGTGCTTAATCAATCTATAGAGGCCTTCTTTATTTATCGACATACGGCTCCATCGGAGCGAATGAAATTTCTTTCAACTATTGCCCATCAGCTTGAACAATACCGTGCTCAGTTGGTAGTGGCCGCTGCTCAGGAAACGCATCTGCCGGAAACTCGATTGAACAATGAGTTGAACCGCACTATCTATCAATTGGAAAGTTATGGGGCAGCTTGTCAGAAAGGATATTTCTTGGAAGCATCTCTCGATCATGATGCCTTGACCCAGCCTGCAAAACCTGATATACGAAAGCTATTGATGCCGCTTGGTCCGGTGGTAGTTTTTGGGTCAAGCAATTTTCCATTTGCTTACTCAACAGCAGGGGGGGATACAGCAAGTGCTCTTGCTGCCGGATGTTCAGTTGTAGTCAAAGCGCATCCTGCCCATCCTGAAACGTCCACCATTATGGCTAATTGTATATCAGCTGCTGTGGCTTTATGTGGATTGCCTGCTGGTGTTTTTCAGCACGTTTATGGAGCATCATTTGAAGTTGGTCAATGGTTAGTTCAACATTCACACACAGCAGCAGTGGGTTTTACTGGATCATTTACAGGAGGGAAACAATTAGTTGAATGGGCGGCTGCAAGACATAACCCAATTCCGGTATTTGCAGAAATGGGGAGTTTAAATCCTGTTTTTGTTCTTCCAGAAAAATTAAATCTCTCACATGCTGAGATTGCCGGTCAACTGGTGAGCTCTTATACACTTGGGGTAGGACAGTTTTGTACAAAACCAGGGTTGATTATTGGAGTTAAGAGTAATGCCTGGGATAATTTTTTAGCAGCGCTATCTGCACTTACCTCATCCATTAATCCTGCTCCACTTCTTCATAACGGTATTGCCAGCGCCTATAAAAAAAATACAGAGCTGGTATTGCAACAGCCGGGGGTTAGTGTGCTAGCCCAAGGCAGTACTCCATCCAAACAGGGGGAGGGGAATCCGCTAATCGTTCAAGTAACTGCTGAAGATTGGTTATCCAATCAATTGTTGCAAATGGAAAATTTTGGCCCCTTCACTATGGCCATCCAATGCAATGATACTGCTGAGCTATTAGCAGTTGCCAAGCATTTAGCGGGACAGCTTACTGGAACAATTTTTGCAAGTGAGCAGGAATTAGTGGAGTATCGATCACTGATCTCGATGCTTGAGATTCGATGTGGGCGTTTAATCTTTAATGGTGTTCCTACTGGAGTTGAAGTTTGTAAAAGTATGCAACAGGGGGGGCCATTCCCAGCAACCAGCGATGCAAGATTTGGCGCCGTGGGTGAGGATGCTATCAGAAGATTCTTAAGGCCGATTGCCTATCAAAATTGGCCTGATGCATTATTGCCGCTGCCATTGCAGGATAAAAACCCGCTTGCCATTCCTCGATTTAAAAACGGGATGCTGCAACCTTAGTGCTTTGCAAAAAGCAATTCATCTTCCCTCCGGTGTTTCAGGTAGAACCAAGTACTGGTGACTATTGAGAACAAAAAATAACCGGTTACAATCATGGATGCCTGTGAAAAGTAGGTGGTCAGTCCAAACCAATCTTGTTGCCAAATAATAAGTCCAAGCCCCAAACTGAACTTTAAAATTTCCCAACTGACAGCCATTTTATTCCTATCCATCAACTCGGTTAGGGCAAAGACATAAATGAAAATGAATGCGCCATACCAGTAAATAAAGGACTGATTCAGTGCATTAATAGTTGCAATCGATCCAAATAAATACGAAATAAATAGTAGCAGAAAAATCAGCTGCGTCCAAGCCCAGGCTGTAAATAGGGGCGAGGATCGGGTATTATATTTTTCAAACTGGTATACATTTTCAATTTTATAAACGGGGTAAGCTGTTGCTACATCTGCTGGTCTGTATCCGGTGGGTTTGAACCAAAGTGAAAGTTTCTCGCTCCATTTTTTTGTTCGCCAGCTATCTGTTATTAGTAGCCAGAGATGTTGAAAGTTAATGCGAATGGGGTTCCACGTGCGGGCAGGTCTTGTAATACCATAAATGGGAGGCACCTCTTTTAATTCTTCCTGGAAAGTTCCAAACAGCTTATCCCAGATAATAAATATCTGAGAAAGATTCTTGTCCATGTATTCAGGATTGATGGCATGATGAACACGGTGATGTGAAGGAGTAACTAATATCTTTTCCAGCCACCCTAACTTATTAATATGACGGGTATGATACCAGAACTGCGCAAATAAATGTAGGGGGGCAACTGTACTAATTACAGCTTGCGGAATGCCCAGTAATGCGGCAGGAAGTAAGAGTACAGTAAATAAATTAAAGAACTCCGATATGCTTTGTCGTAGCGCACAAGCCAAATTAAATTCCTCGCTGCTGTGATGTATCACGTGAAGATTCCAGAATAAATTAATCTTGTGACTCCAGCGGTGGATCCAGTAGCCATTAAAATCAAGTATGAGCAAGGTGAGAAAGTAGACCAGGACAGAATTGTCAATTTTTGTCAGTGCAAAATGGTGTAACAAAAAAGGATAGATAGCAATTATAATGGTTAGTTCCAGCACACTCTTGGTAACGTTTGTTATACCGGAACTCAAAGAGGATATCATATCTATTTGACGAACCGTATCGAAGCCTTTTGCCTTTCCATAGAGTTTTTCCACTAACACAAGGAGCAGAAAAACTGGCATGGCTATAAGTAATATTTTACCGTAGGTCTCCATTTGCATATTTGGTACAAAATTACCTTGATAAGTTGATATCTTTATACTCTACCTGTATTGCCATGAAGCATATCTTTCAATGTATTGATGCCCATACTTGTGGCAACCCAGTTCGGTTGGTCAAAGAGGGTGGTCCCGTATTATCGGGCAACAGTATGCGTGAAAAACGCATTCAATTTATTGAACAATACGATTGGATCCGCAAGGGCTTAATGTTTGAACCCCGTGGACACGACATGATGAGTGGCAGTATTCTGTATCCCCCTCAAGATCCGGCAAACGATGTGGCCGTTCTTTTTATTGAAACCAGTGGATGTCTCCCCATGTGTGGACATGGCACAATTGGTACTATAACCATTGCCATTGAGGAAGGATTAGTAATACCAAAGACTCCTGGTTTTCTAAAGATGGAAGCGCCAGCGGGGTTAGTAGAAATCCGGTATGCATACCGAGAGGAAAACGGACGAACTCGTGTAGACTGGGTAGCTTTAACGAATGTTCCCTCTTTCTTATACCAGGAAGGCATATCTGTAAACTGTCCTGGATTGGGGAAACTTCAAGTGGATATTGCTTACGGAGGAAATTTTTATGCAATAGTGGATCCGCAAGAGAATTTTAAAGGCTTGGAACATTTCACCGCTGCTGAGTTGGTCGGCTATGCACGTGTGTTACGGGAAGAGATTAATAAAATAATTGAAGTGGTGCATCCGCTGGATTCCTATATCAAGGGTTGTTCGCATGTATTGTGGACTGGCAGTGTGCTAAATCCTACTTCCACTGCTCGAAATGCAGTTTTTTATGGGGGTAAAGCAATAGATCGTTCGCCCTGTGGCACGGGAACCAGTGCTAGAATGGCTCAATGGGCTGCCAAGGGAAAATTGAAAATGGGTGATAGTTTTATTCACGAGAGTATTATTGGTAGCACTTTTGAAGGAAAGGTAGAAGCACTCACTACTGTTGGTGCATTTCCTGCAATTATTCCTAGTATAAAGGGCTGGGCTCGTATTTATGGGTATAATACTATTTGGATTGATACAGCGGATGACCCTTACGGGCATGGATTTCAAGTAATCTAATTTTACCTATGCACATTGTAATTATCGGCGGAGGAATTGTTGGATTGAGTGCTGCTTTTTATTTAAGAAAAGCTGGTCATGCTGTTACCATTATCGATCAAACTGATTTTTCAACTTCCTGCTCCTATGGAAACTCTGGCTATATCTGCCCCAGTCATTTCATACCATTAGCCACACCTGGAATTGTAAAACAAGGGTTGCGTTGGATGCTAAATTCGCAAAGTCCCTTCTATGTACAACCCCGGTTAGACTGGAGTCTACTGCAGTGGGGATGGCATTTTATGCGCGCTGCTACAGCCAAACGCGTTGAGGAAGCTGCCATCCCTTTACGTGATATCTCAATGTTGAGCCGTCAAGAGTATGCAGGGTGGAGTAAAATGGCTGGATTTGATTTTCTCTATCAACAAAAAGGGTTGCTTGAGATTTTTCAAACAGGAGAGAAGGCCGTCCACGCTCAACATACGTTGGAGAAAGCGCATGAGTTGGGATTGCATGATACGAAACTGGTGGACCAATCCGAACTTGCTTTACTAGAGCCCAATCTTCCTATTAATGCTATTGGGGCTCTTTACTTTGGGTGTGATGCGCATTGTTCGCCCAATCAATTAATGCTACGGCTTATTGCTCATTTGCAAGCGGAGGGAGTGCAGTTGCTTCCCAAAGCAACCGTCATTGATTTTGCTCGGGAAGGGAAAAAAATAAAAAAAGTAGTACATAGTGGAGGTGAGTTGATGGCTGATCATGTGGTAGTGGCAACAGGTTCATGGAGCCGGCAATTGTTGTCTACCTTGCGCATTTCCATCCCCATGATGCCAGGGAGAGGGTATTCTATAACACTGGAGGAGCAAGCGCATGGTGTAAACTACCCAGCTATATTAGTGGAGGGGCGTGTTGCCGTTACCCCTTTTAATAGCACTTCTATACGTTTTGGAGGTACCATGGAGATTACTTCTCACGAGACTCCTCCGCGTATGAATCGAGTAGCCGGCATTGTCAAGGCAGTAAAGCAATTCTATCCTACACTTCAGGTGGCTATACCACCTCTTGATAAAGTTTGGTATGGGTATCGTCCTTGTTCAGCAGATGGACTACCCTATATAGGAAAAGTACCATCCATTTCAAACCTTACCGTAGCAACTGGACATGCCATGCTGGGGCTAAGTTTGGGGGCAGGAACCGGTAAATTGGTTCGCGAGATTGTGGATGAATTACGTCCTTCCATTGATTTAAAACCATTTGCAGTGAATCGTTTCTGAACACTTCTTACTTTTATAATCCATGGCTATAACTAGCAAGCATCTTTCATATCGGGAAACAGGATTTTTTAGTCCCTTGGTTCTTGATTACATCGAACAAAAATCTTCGCTATTCACCTTGCCCATATTGTCACCCGATCTATCAGGGTTGAAAAAAGCTATTAAACAACGTCAGCAATTTCCTACCAACCGCTCGGCTCTTGTAACACATCTCAAAGATCAATATGAGGGTATCAAGTTGAGTACTTCCGTGCGTGATAATATCGAGCGCTTATTAGCGCCCTCCACCTTTACTATTACCACTGCTCATCAAAATAATCTTTTTACAGGTCCGCTTTATTTTTTTTATAAGATTCTGCATGCGGTTCGTTTAGCGATGTACTGTAATGAGCAATTTCCTGATCAACATTTTGTTCCTGTATTTTATATCGGAAGTGAGGATGCTGATTTAGAGGAGCTAAATCATATACATGTTGGTGACCATACGCATAGTTGGAATACTACACAAGAGGGTGCTGTAGGTAGAATGAAAGTTGATCAAGCCTTACTTGCGCTAATACAGCAGTTGGAAGAGGAGTGGGGAGTATTGCCACACGGTAAAGAGTGGATTGACGTGCTCAAAGAATCTTATAAAGAACATGATACCATGGCTCGTGCAACCCTTCGAATGGTGAATCGGTTGTTGGGGCGCTTTGGAGTAGTGGTGCTAGACGCCGATGCAAAAGTTTTAAAAGCTCTTTTTAAACCCATTTGCTCCTTTGATTTAGAGGCTGGTCAAACTGAATCAGTACTTAATGCTGCGTTCAATCAAATGAAGGAGTGGGGATATTCCACTCGGGCTTTTGTTCGCCCGATCAATTTATTTCATTTACAGGACGGGCTTCGTCAACGGATCGAAAAAGTAAATGATAATTGGCTGGTTGTAGGCACTGCCATACAATTTAGTCAGCAACAATTAATGCAAGAATTGGAGCAGCACCCAGAACGGTTTAGTCCCAATGTAATTCTAAGGGGTTTGTATCAGTCTCTTATATTACCTGATATTGCATTCATAGGCGGAGGTAGTGAAGTAGCTTATTGGCTACCGCTGATTCCACTATTTAAAAAAATGGGTATTCCGTATCCGGTACTCGTGTTGCGGAATTCTTTTTTGTTGACTTCTGCAGCCCAGTCAGATAAATTAGAAAAGCTTGGGTTGGATTCTACACAATTATTTAAATCAGCAGATAAGTTACTTGAGGGATTCTATTCTGATGCGGATCAATTAAATAGCTCACTGGATGCGGAAATAATCCAGCTCCAAGCATTTTATAAGAAACTGGCTCAAAAAGCTGAAGTAGTAGATTATACGCTAAAAGGTCATGCGGAATCCATTGGAAAAACAGGCGAAAGATTATTAAAGGGGATGGAGAAAAAAATGGCACGTGCCACCCGGCAAAAATATACAACTGCAGCAACGAAACTACGGCCGATAAGAGCGTCTTTATTTCCTTCGGGAAAATTGCAGGAGCGCCATGATAACATGGGATTCTATTATGCTCACTATGGGGAACAGTTATTTGATCATTTACTTGAAGCCTCTCTTCCCCTCGAATCTCGCTTCACGGTTGTGCGTATTGATTAATCAAAGGAGTTTTTCCAGCCTTCCTCTTTCAGCCGGTTTACTTTACTACTTACTTCGGCCTCCATTCCTTTTTTATACGAAGCCAGCTTATCGGAAAGATTTTCATTGCTGGTACTTAGTATGGCTGCTGCTAATATTCCCGCATTTTTTGCTGCATTAAGCGCAACCGTTGCAACGGGAACCCCATTGGGCATCTGTAGTATGGATAGCACGGAATCCCATCCGTCAATGGAGTTGGATGATTTGATAGGAACTCCAACTACGGGAAGTGTTGTTATCGCGGCAACCATTCCCGGAAGGTGAGCCGCTCCACCCGCACCAGCAATAATAACTTTTAGTCCTCTTTCTTTTGCTTTTCCAGCGTAATCCATCATACGTTCTGGTGTACGATGTGCTGAAACAACAGTTAGCTCATAGGGGATATCAAATTGATTCAAGATGTCAGCAGCACTTTGCATCACAGCTAAGTCGCTATCGCTTCCCATGATGATACCTACCAGTGGCTTCATAAATTTGATTTGAATGCAAAGAAAGGACAATTTTTCGAGAGACGCCGTATTAGAGAAGTGCTCCTTTTAACCGGAGTAGTTCAGTTTCAGCTTGTTTTGCCTGAAAGCGAGCGCGAATTAGCCTGGTGAAAGCATCCTGTAGACTTTTTTGTGCTTCTTTTAATTGGATCAGGGTTGTTGAATTAAGCCGATAGACCTCTAAAACTATTTGAACGTTTTCACGCGCCAACAGCATGTTCTCTTCCTCCAAGCGTAAAAGTTGTAGCGCTGCCTGGTATTGATTATAGGCCTGAACCAGGGCAAGATCAATTTGCTGTTTTTGATTATCAAAGACCAATTGTTCTCTTTTGAGATTCAGTTGTGCCTGTTGAATATTACGACGTATTATTCCGTTGTTAAAAAGAGGTATACTGGTTGTTACACCATAGTTGAATCCATTATTTCTACTGAATAAGGGTTGGAAAGGATTCACAACGGCTTTGTTGTCTAGTAAATTAAAATTATAAGTGGAATTGAAGTTGAGGGTAGGCCATCGTTCTGCTTTTTGTTCTTTTAGTGTGGCCTTTGCCAGCGAGATATTTTTTTGTGCCACTAGTAACTGAAGGTTGGTGTTGCCCAGATTTTCTTGTAGCTCCGCAATAGAAAGAGCAGGCTTGAATGGTATTGAATCCGATACATCAAAAGCATCGGTGGTGGTACGTCCCATGATAGTATTCAAATCATTTTTTAGCTGTCGGAGTGTAAAGGATTGTTCTAATTGTGCTGCTTTTTGAGCGTTCAGATCTACTTTGCTTTGCAATAAGTCTGGTTTTGTGCCGGCCCCAATTGATAATTTGTATTCGGCTAATTTCACTCGCTCCTGATTGATTTGAATTTGCTCCTCAATTGCTTTTAATTGTTGTTTTTGTTGCACAATGGCGTAATACCCATTGCTGGCTTGTGCAATTGTATTTAATAAGCTATTCCGGACATTCAATTCGCCTAGTTGTTGAAGTGCGGCAGCTTTTTCACGTGTAGCGTAAACGCGAAGTCCATTAAATAGGGTCCAGTTCAAAGCAACTACCGCGCTAATGTTATCAGATTGAATTCCCTTTCTTTCACGTATGGCCCCGTCGGTGAATTTTTGATACTGGTCATTATTATTGAAAACTAATCCCGTAGTGGTGTTTAGCCTGGGTAGAGAGGCTTCTTTGCTAACTATTTTTTCGATTGCCAAAGCAGCGGAATCATTTCTGGCAATTCTAATACCATAATTATTTGATAATACTTGTTCAATAACATCTTCCAACCGAAGTAATGGTAAACCTTGGTCTGCTGTTTTTTGGCTTGGCAGCTGCCCCTGACAAAGCAATGAAGCCAGTAGTAAGGATACTAGTGCAAATGTTTTCATCCTGTTTAATTAAGCGGGGCTGATTAAAGTTTCAATTTCACTTTTCTTTTTTGGTCGTGATAGGTAAGCATACATTGCCGGGATTACAAAAAGTGTTAGTATCAGGGAGAAAATTATTCCTCCCACAATCACAATTCCCAAGGGGATCCTACTGGTGGCAGCAGCACCCAGTGAGAGCGCAAGGGGAAGGGCCCCTAGTGCCATTGCTAAACTGGTCATTAAAATGGGACGAAGCCGTTGGCCAGCAGCATAGACTACCGCTTCTTGTTTCCTGAGTCCTTTTAATTGGTGCTGGTTGGCAAATTCAACTATTAAAATCCCATTTTTGGTTACGAGTCCAATCAACATTATCATACCAATTTGAGAAAAAATATTAAGTGTATGATCAAATGCCCATAAGGAAATTACGGCTCCCGCAATGGCGAGTGGGACTGTAAACATGATTATAAGTGGATCAGTAAAGCTTTCAAATTGTGCGGCTAATATTAGAAATATCAATACCAGGGCAAGTACAAAAGCATATAAAGTATTACTACTACTTTCTTTGAAGTCTCGGGATGTGCCTGAAAGTGCGGTTGCATACGTGTCGTCCAATACTTTTTTAGCAATCTTTTCCATTTCTTTTATTCCATCTCCAATGGTGTAACCAGGCTGCAAACTTGCAGAGATGGTAGCAGACTTGAATCGATTAAAATGGTATATGGAGGGGGGGCTATTGGTTTCCTCGGTCTTGATGAGGTTATCCAGGCTTACTAACTCTCCACGGTTGTTTCGAACAAACAAGAGTCTAAGGTCCCCCGGGTCGTCTCTTTCCGTTCTGCTTACCTGACCTATCACACTATATTGTTTTCCATCCTTAGTGAAATAGCCCATTCTTCTGTTACTATAGGCCAATTGAAGTGTCTGTGAAACATCAGCTATGCTTACACCTAAGGAAGCAGCTTTTAAACGATCAATTTCCACTCGAATCTCCGGTCTATTAAATTTTAGGTCAACATCCGGGTTTTGGAGGACTTTACTATTGCGCGCTTCTTCCAGCAAAAGAGGGAGTGCTTTTGTTAGTTTCTCGAAATTATTGTGCTGAATCACAAACGCAACAGGTTGTCCACCACGTCTATTCACAGCGATAGTTTGTTCCTCAATTACAAATCCTCTGCCTTCATTGAACTTGCCTAAGTTTTTTGTGATTGATTTTGCAATTGTTGACTGGCTTAAATTACGCTCCGCAGGATCAGTTAGCATAACGCGAACAAATCCGGTGTTGGCATTGCCTGTTCCCATGAATCCAGGTGCCGTCATACTAAAGACCATTTTTCGGTCAGATACAGAGTCAATAACCATTTCGGTAATGTTTGATACATACCGATCCATGGCATCAAATGCGGTTCCCTCAGGTGCTGTCAGTTGAATTCGGAATTGACTACGATCCTCAAGTGGAGCTAATTCAGACTGAAGGGTTGAGCCAACGAAATAGATGGATGCCAAACAGGTAACGATGATCAGGAACGCTAACCATTTCACCCGCATGAAGCCTAGCAATAACTGTTGATATTCATTTTCCATTCCCCTGAAAAAGGGTTCTGTCCATGTATAAAAACGGGTATGATCAGAAGGGTTTTTTCTTGTCAATTTTACATTTAGGACCGGCGTAAGCGTTAAAGAAACAAAAGCGGAGATCAATACGGCTCCTGAAACTACTACACCAAATTCACGGAACAGCCTGCCCACAAATCCCTCTAAGAAAATAATGGGTAGAAATACTACGGCCAGCGTGATGGAGGTGGCGATAACGGCAAAGTAAATTTCTTTAGAACCTTCCAGCGCTGCTTGCCACTTATTCATTCCCTTTTCGATCCGTTTATAAATATTCTCTGTTACAACAATTCCGTCATCCACGACAAGTCCTGTGGCCAGTACTATGGCAAGTAAGGAGAGAACATTGATGGTAAATCCCATCAGATACATGATAAAAAAAGCACCAATTAAGGAAACAGGGATATCGATTAAGGGTCGTAGCGCGATAATCCAATCCCTGAAAAATGCATAAATGATCATCACTACCAGTAGGAAAGAAATCATTAAGGTTTCCCTTACTTCTAAAATGGATTTTTTAATAAATCGGGTTTGGTCCATGCCCACATTAAGCCGTATATCTTCGGGCATGTCTTTTTTGATCTGTTCCAGTCTTTTGTAAAATTCATCTGCAATAGCAACATAATTGGAGCCAGGCTGGGGAATCAGCGCTATAGATATCATGGGAATCCCATTACCGCGCAGTAATGTTTCCTCATTCTCTGGACCTAAGGTGGCCTCCCCCACATCACTTAGGCGAATTTCATTACCGTCCGTATTTTTTACAATTAGATTATTGAAATCATCTTCTGTCTCAAGCCTTCCGAATGTTCTTACCGATAATTCTATAGCACTGCCATATATTTTTCCGGCAGGAAGCTCGGTATTTTCTCTGGCCAATGCATTTTGAACATCGTTCACTGTAATTGAACGTGCCGTCATTTTATTAGGGTCCAGCCAGATACGCATGGCGTACTTTTTTTCACCCCAAATTTGAACACCACTTACGCCAGGGATCGTTTGTAAGCGTTCAACCAGCACATTGGTAGCAAATTCAGTGATCTGTAATGGATTTCTGATTTCACTTTGTACAGCCATCGAGATAATAGACTCTGCACTGGCATCGGCTTTTGATACCACAGGAGGGGCATCTAGATCAGCTGGTAAGGAACGAACGGTCTGCGATACTTTATCTCGTACATCATTTGCTGCTGCTTCAAGGTCTATCTCCAGCTCGAACTCTACATTAATATTACTAGTTCCATTACTACTGGAAGAAGTGATGTTTCGAATTCCGGCAATTCCATTAATGGCCTTTTCCAGCGGCTCGGTAATTTGTGTTTCTACGATATCGGGATTTGCGCCAGGGTAGGAGGTTCTTACGCTGATATTGGGGGGGTCGGTTGCGGGATAATCCCTGACACCTAAGAATTGAAATCCTATTACCCCAAATAGAACAATTATAATGTTCATGACCACGGCCAGCACAGGCCTTCGAAGACTGAGCTCAGCAATATTCATGGTTGAGGGGTAATGATTTTTTGAATCGTTATTTTGCTATCAGGGCGAACACTCATTAAGCCAGTTACCAAAACAGTGTCCCCAATCTTAACGCCGTCAATGACTTGAATTTTGTCTGCATTTCTTACCCCCGTAATCACATCCTGAAATACAGCCGTCCCATTTTTGTATAGAACAACCTTCTTGCCTCTTGCTTGTGGTAATATTGCCTGGGCAGGAATCATTCTAGCTCCAGGATCTGGATCAAAGTTGATACTGATCTTTGCAAAACTGCCAGGCAGCACCGGTGTGGGTGGTTTACTTAGTTGTGCTCTTACCAATAAGCTTCTACTGTTCTCAAGGATGGATGGGGCAACTGCTATTATTCGCCCAGTTAAGTTCTTTGTATTACCTGCCGTTAATAAAGAAACTGTTTGACCTATATGAATACGAGCTACATATTTTTCCGGCACAGAAAAATCTACTTTTAAAATAGTTGTTTGATTAAGCTGCGTAATTATCGTGCCGGGTGTGACGTAGGCCCCGACACTAATATTTTTTAACCCAATTTGTCCACTGAATGGAGCTTTGATCTCAGTTTTTTCAAGTAGGGTCTTAATGATTTCAATATCCGCTTTTAAGCTATTGACCTGAAGCAAGCTGATGTCATAATCTTGTTGGCTGATCCCTTGAACCTTTAAAAGCTGTGCTTGTCTTTCTTCTGTCTTTTGAGCTAGTTGTAATTGGACCTCTGTTTTTTTTAACTGTGTTATGATGTCTCCATCATAAATTTTTGCAAGTAGAGCGCCTTTTTCTACCACTTTCCCCTCCGGCAATTGCAAGAATACTATACGGCCGGCTATTTCGGGGTGTATTTCTACTGATTCATTGGCAATGACTGAACCAGGCACTTCTATTGTTTCAGCAAAAGATTCGGCACGTACAATATAACCTTGTACACTAACTGATTTATTTTTTTCTTGGGGTCCCTTTTCAGTGCTATTACTTTTCTTGTCCTTATTTGCACAGGAAAGGAGAAAAATCGAAAGGGAGATCAGGGTTATTTGGTAGTGTTTTATCATGTTTGGTAGTAGTTACGGTCATTCCGACAAACCTAGCCCTTAGACGAAGCTGCCTTTATTTTCTTTTGTATCACTGAGGCAGCGGATACTATTTTTTAAGAGATGGGCGGTTTCAGTTGCTCTTTCCGGGTTAATACTTAAACGGGTAACATGACCCATTTTTCTGCCGGGTCTGGTGGTCTCCTTGCCATACCAGTGAATGAAAGTGTCTTGATCGGAAATTAAATCTGCTCCTTCCAGCTTAGCTGTTCCCAGATAGTTTGGGGCTCCAATGATATTGACCATGATAGACGGCTTTAGTACATGGGTGGGGCCCAACGGTTCTTGTAAAAGGATCTGCCATAGCATCTCAAATTGGGATGTGGCTATGGCCTCAATACTATGGTGCCCACTATTATGCACTCGCGGAGCTGTTTCATTTACCCAAATCTTAGCTGATTGATCAATAAAAAGCTCTACTGCAAATAATCCGGGGGATTGGAATGAGTTGACCAGTTTGGTTGCTATTTCGATTGCTTTTTTTTGCACGCTTGGAGACAAACGGGCTGGACAAATTTGAAAGTCAAGCAAATTAAGCGTTGGGTCAAATACCATTTCTACGGGAGGAAATATAGCTATGTTTTTCGCTTGGTCAACTGCTATCTGAACAGCTATTTCATGCTTGATCTCTGTCATTTTTTCCAAGACAGCAGGAGTGTCAAACCCCTTTTGGATATCGTTTATATCGTAGAGTAATTCCACTCCTTTTCCATCATAGCCGCCAAGGCCCACTTTATGTACCGCTGGTAAAAAGTCAATAAGTGTATTTAGTTCTTCTCTGGTGTGGGTGATATAAAAGTCAGGTGTGGGTATGAAGTGTTGTTGATAATATTCTTTTTGAGAAATTTTATTGCTGATCATTTTCAGCACCGAAGGTTTAGGTATTACAGTTACTCCTTCTTCTTCAAGCTTTTCTAGAGCTTCTACACAAACCTGCTCAATTTCAATGGTAATGCAGTCCAGTTTTTTGCCAAAGGCGTATACCGTATCATAATCCTTGATATCGCCTAAAAGGAAATGATCGCAAAACTGACGAGCCGGGGAGTTTTCTTGATTTTCAAGAACATATGTTTCTACCTTAAATTTTGCAGCTGATTCCAACAGCATGCGTCCCAACTGGCCCCCACCAAGTATTCCGACTTTGGTCATCTGACAAAGATAGCTGAGCGGATAAAATAATTTACTTTTGCTTTATGAAAACAACGATTACCAGCCCATTATCCACCTCTGCGACTACCGACTTTTTGCCTTTGGAAGGAACGGACTATGTTGAGTTTTATGTCGGAAATGCAAAACAGGCCGCTCATTATTACATGAGTGCTTTCGGATTCCAAGCATTAGCCTATGCTGGTCCTGAAACAGGTATCAGAGATCGAGTCAGCTATGCTGTTCGGCAGCACAAATTAATTTTTGTACTTACAACACCATTGAAAACCGATAATCCGATCGCTGATCATATTTATAAACATGGCGATGGAGTAAAAGCACTTTCACTTCGTGTATCGGATGCAACCCGAGCATGGGAGGAGACCACAAAACGCGGAGCTTGGTCTTATATGGAGCCCCAAAAAATGCAGGACAAAGACGGAGAGGTAGTGCTGAGTGGGATTCACACCTATGGGGATACGGTTCATTTGTTTATTGAACGAAAGAATTATAGGGGAGCTTTCATGCCGGGCTACCGCCCATGGGCAAATCCCCATTTTCAACCAACTGATTGTGGATTGCTCTATGTTGACCATTGTGTGGGAAATGTTGGATGGAATCAGATGAATAAGTGGGTTTCCTTTTATGAACAGGTCCTTGGTTTCAAGAATATTTTATCCTTTGATGACAAAGACATTTCCACTGAGTACTCCGCATTGATGAGCAAGGTCATGAGCAGCGGCAATGGATACGTTAAGTTCCCTATAAATGAGCCGGCTGAGGGGAAGAAAAAAAGTCAGGTTGAGGAATACCTGGAATTTTATAATGGAGAAGGGTGTCAACATGTAGCCATGGCAACAAATGATATTATTCAAACCGTGACCGAACTCAAGAAAAGAGGCGTGGAATTTTTGCAAGTTCCAACCACTTACTATGATACCTTACTTGATCGTGTGGGTGCCATCGATGAAGACTTGACACCCCTTAAGGAATTAGGTGTTCTGGTTGATCGGGATAATGAAGGGTATTTACTCCAGCAATTTACTAAGCCAGTAGAAGATCGTCCTACACTATTTTTTGAAATTATTCAGCGTAAAGGAGCTGTTAGCTTTGGTAAGGGTAATTTCAAAGCATTATTTGAGGCTATTGAAAGAGAGCAGGAAGCCAGGGGAAACCTATAGTTGATTGCTCCTTAACCGATATCCCCTTCGTACATTCGTGGTATGCAACGCTGCAAGCTTTTGCTGCTTTTGTTTTTTTATTGTTCAATACGGGGTTGGGCGCAATCTGGATATAATCTTGGCGCTGACCCATCTGCACCTTATCTTTCCTTTGTCGATTATCAAAGAAGCTTTACTCGTCCACAGGAAGCGATGCAGCGAAAGTTAGACACATTAAAAAAAGAGTTTGTTGCAAAAAAATTGAAGTGGCCAGTTGCACAAATTTATATTCGTTCTTTCAAGTACGACAGTCAACTTGAAGTGTGGGTAAGGCAAACTTCTGAATCTGTTTTTAGTTTATTTAAAACATATCCTGTATGCGCGCTGGCTGGTTCATTGGGTCCAAAGCGTGTACAAGGAGATTACCAGGTTCCAGAAGGATTTTACTATATCAATGAGTTTAACCCGTTCAGTAATTACTATCTATCACTTGGTTTAAATTATCCCAATGCCAGTGATCGTATTTTGAGCGATTCCAGTAAGCCCGGTGGGGATATTTATATTCATGGTGGTTGTGTAACGGTGGGGTGTATTCCAATTACTGACCAGCAAATAGATGAACTATATATTCTGGCCGCATTTGCCCGAGATGCGGGACAAGACTTTATACCGGTTCATATCTTCCCCTGTCGGTTTGATGTGCCAAGAAGTAAGGCCTACTTGGATGAGTGGACTAAAGATGATCCTGTTTTGAATAAGTTTGCTGAAAAACTAGCGGATGCCTATTGCTATTTTGAAAAAAATAAAAAACTACCCATTGTATTGATCACAGGGGATGGGCAATATCATATTAATGACGCCCCGCGTACTGCTACCGCTGTACGCTCCGCTATTTCTGCCTCATTACCCACTGGAGAGATTACTGCCTCCTTGCCGCGGTCATTGCCCTCCAAGCGCGTTAGAACTATTGTCAAACTTGCTGAAGTAGTAGACCAATGGCCCCAATTCCCGGGAGGGATAACTGCGTTTAACGACTATTTGGATCAGGTTTCCTCCAGTATGCGGAACTTTTTACCTTCCGGTTTTGTAAAAGTTTATATCCAGTTTGAATTTGTAGTAGATCAGGATGGTACCCCTGTTAATTTCAAAATAATAAAGGGACTAGCGGATAATCTCAAATTACAGGCTTTGCTGATAGAGCGACTAGAGCAAATGCCATTTTGGAAACCTGCAAAACTTAATGGGATCTCTGTGGCAAAAAAACTCACTCAAACACTTACTCTTCAAAAATAATGATCATGCCAGTCAATCGTAATGTACAGACCTTGGATGAGTTTACCATACAACAGCTGCGTGATTTTCCTCATGCAACAGGTGAACTGTCAAACCTGCTGCGCAATATTGGTTTGGCGGCAAAGCGTGTGCATGTTGAGGTTAATAAGGCTGGTTTGGTAGACATTTTAGGGGATGCAGGCACCGTAAATGTGCAGGGAGAGAAAGTGAAAAAACTCGATGTTTTCGCAAATGGTCAGTTTATTAAAGTGCTACAGCATGGAATTAGTTGTGCGGGTATTGCCAGTGAAGAACTAGAAGATTTTGTAGCCTTTGATGACGAGAAAAGTATTCATTCTAAATACGTATGCTTGTTTGACCCTCTTGACGGGAGTGGCAATATTGATGTAAATGTTTCTATTGGTTCCATTTTTAGCGTGTATAGACGTGTAACTCCTAAAGGTACAGTGGTAACCAAAGAGGATTTTTTGCAGGCGGGAAGCCAGCAAGTTGCGGCTGGCTATATTGTATATGGTTCTTCAACCATGCTCGTGTATGCTACCCGAAGAAGTGTAAATGGCTTTACACTGGATCCCTCTGTTGGGGAGTGGACGCTAAGTCATCCTGATATTCGTTGTCCGGAACGGGGAAAGATTTATTCTGTTAATCATGGAAATTATTTTGAATTTGAGAAAGGCGTTCAAGCATATATTAAAGCCTGTCAAACCAGAGAATCAGTAGCGGGAGGACCATTGCGTCAGCGATATGTTGGAAGTATGGTTGCCGATGTGCATCGAAATTTAATCAAGGGGGGGATTTTCATGTATCCTGGCACCAGTTCTCGTCCTGAGGGGAAACTTCGATTGCTATATGAGTGTAATCCTTTTGCCTTTATTGTAACGGTGGCAGGTGGAAGGGCTACCAATGGGCTTATCCGAACCTTAGATATTATACCCGGCTCCTTACATGAGCGTTGTCCATTTTTTGTTGGAAGTGTAGGTATGATGGACGACCTTGAAAAAAAATTAGCAGATGAACGAACCAATTATTGAAGTACTAGATCTTCAGCAACGTTACGGAAATGTTGATGCGGTCAATGGAATTAGTTTTTCCATTCATCACGACGGGATATTTGGGCTACTGGGTCCTAATGGTGCAGGAAAAACCACAACGCTGGAGATCGTCGAAACAATAAAGGAATAAACAAGTGGGTCCGTTAAAGTGTAGGGGTACAACATAGACAGGGCTGCGGAGGCCATTAAACAAATAATTGAGGTACAGTTGCAAGGCAGTGGTTATTATCCAGGTTTGAATTTGGAGTAATAATTGGATCTGTTTCCTGGTCTTTATAATACTCAAATCAATCCTTTGCAAATGCTTTCTTTGGTCAGTCTGGCGGATAAAGCAAAAACCAAAGTAAAGGAATTAAGTGGTGGCCGGCGCCAACGTTTTTCCACCGGTCTTGATCTACAAGTGCGCAGGAGCCTGCGCTATAAGGCTAAGTTGGCCCAGCGTTTCCGGTCAACCTCGGCCACTAAAAAAATACTGCCGCAAACTACCAGTAAATCATTAGGCGTTGCGCATTGCAAAGCAGCTGCTATAGCGTCGTTGACATGCTCATGTGTGGTTCCCCGCATTTGTTTTTTTGTTGCCAATGCAGCTAACACTGTTGCCGGCATGGCTCTTGGAAGATGAGCTTGTGTGAAGTAAAAGGCAGCTTGCTTAGGAAGTAAATCAAGCACGCGCTCGCAATCCTTATCTTTTACCATTCCTAGGATCAAATGCAATTTATCAAAGTTGATGTGTTGAAGGTGGAGCAGTACTTGTTCTATGCCCTCAGCATTGTGTGCCACATCCAGTACCAGCTTTGGATGCGTTCTAATTTCCTCCCACCTGCCCAGTAACCCGGTATTCTTCTTGGTGTGGCTTAACCCAGCGTATAATGCAAGTGGAGAAATCGAAAACCCTGCCCTTATTAATTGCTCCACTGCCGATAAAACCGTTATTAAATTATTGCACTGGTAAATCCCATTGAGATCTAGTTCAAAGAGTGTCTGGGATTTTAATGAATTGACTTTTATGAATAGCTTGCCTTTTTCCCAATGAAAATGATCAACGGTATGGGTATTTTCAGCCAACTCTATGGGCGCGTTTACCTGTGTTGCCTTTTCAAGAAAAACAGGCCAAGACTCTTCTTGCATTTTTCCAACCACCACAGGGACTTGGTTTTTTATGATACCTGCTTTTTCAACGGCAATTTTTTCGAGACTATCTCCTAATACATGCATATGATCCCATCCAATGTTGGTAATGATGGACAGTATGGGCGTAATGATGTTTGTGCTGTCTAAACGTCCGCCTAAGCCTGTTTCGATAACCGCAATATCAACTTGTTGCTGCGCAAAATAATCATAGGCCATAGCTACGGTTACCTCAAAGAAACTGGGATTGATGGAATCGATAAGTGGCTGCATGCTTTGCGTGAATTCAACTACATCCTGCTGGCTGATCAGTTTCCCGTTGATCTTTATGCGCTCTCTGAAATCATATAAGTGAGGGGAGGTGTAAAGTCCGGTTTTAAACCCGGCTTCTTGTAAAATGGAAGCCAGCATATGGCTTACGGAGCCTTTTCCATTAGTGCCTGCAACGTGAATGGACTTGAAATTGAGCTGAGGATTATTCAGCGCATTGCAAAGTGCCACTGTGTTATGAATATCTTTTTTATATGCAGGCTCACCAATACGAGAAAATTCAGGGAGTTTCTCATACAAAAACTGCAACGTCTCTTGATAATTCATAGGTAAACCTGAAACTTGCTAGTTTATTCTGAAATTAAATTGCACGGTTACCATGGATTCATGGTCGCTGATATCAAAACGAATTTTTTCTAAGTACTGTACTATTGCCTGCCGATAGGTGGATCCAGTTGCAGTAGATCCTTTGGCAAAGCTGACAAATCTCCCGATTCCATCTGGCGACACGGCAATAGTAACATATAGTGTGGCCTTGTTTAGTTCGCCCTCAAAGGCGTAACTTCTTACGATTCTTCGATCGCCACGTGTTACTTGAGGTCCGTTTCCTGCACCAATTCCTGACGCACTGCCTCCTCCGGATCCTTCACTAGCCCCACCACCTGTACCATTTCCTTTGCCGGTTCCCCATCCATTTCCAGCTCCCCCTGATCTCTCGAAATCAACAGCTTCATTTCCCCCTGCTCCAATTCTCTGATTGGTTTTCCCCATTACTGCTTTTGGTTGTGGGGGAGAAGGGGGCTCAATATTAGGTTTAGGTTTAGTTTTTGGATTGTTGGATGTCAGGCTTCTAGCGTTTTTATTTTTTATGGACGAACTGGAAATAGCTGCTTGATTGCTCAACGGATCGGTTTCTCCTTCTTTAGATAATTGTTGCTCACCGGGGTCTTGAGAAGCGGGTTGGGCAATGTCAGGCTGTTCTGGTGAGGCCAGGTCTTGGCCACCTCCTCCGCCACCATCCTGAAAAGGAGCTGGAGGATCCGGGGGCCAGTTTACTTCCACATCCACCCCATTGAGGGGTGCATCTTTTTCAAAGGAGGGTAGTTTCCACTTTAACAGGAAAAGCATTAGGATGAACAACAAAACAACAAGGCCTGTATAGCTGAATGCTTTTGTTGAGTATGAATTTTGCCGCTTTAGCATGAACAACCGGGAGGTTAAGCGAAAATAAGTGATATGTCAGAAACCTTTATGAATCAGTTTTCAATGGTATTGGTCAAACGAATACACCCTATACGAAACAATATTACTTACTTTAAAATTTGGTTAAAATATCAATGGGCAAAGTCCAACTGGAAATTTCCCTTGATCCTTTCAATAGGCGGATTAAGATAACCAAACTGCAAGGTTGGGCATTCTTCCCGTAAGTGTTGCTGCATATTTTTAATACCAATGGCTTCACCTGTATCTGTTACGCCCATTTTTCCTAAATACCAATCCGAATCAATTTTCTCAATGCTTCCACTTCTTTTATCGAATCAGTCATGCCTGGAAAAACAAATTTGGCAGCAGTTTTCCATTAAATGCTTGACCAACCGATTATGGGAATAGGATTGCAGTAGTGAGTGGGATCCTTGTTTTATTTTTTGTCATCATATCCATCACCGTCTTGTCTTATAGCTGATTCAATTCCAATGGCAGGAACCCAGCAATGATCTTCTTGCCAACCTGCCTGTATAACAGATTAGCGGTATTTAACTTGTCCAAATCGGGAAAAGCAAAATTGATTGAATTCAGCTGTGTTAAAATTATCTGGCAGGTCCACAGGATGTTGAATAAAGCGGTTATTACAAAAATTTAAGGTGAGTATAGTATCTCTAAGGACTACCTGTTCCAATTCTTTCCACGAATAAGTATAGGCAGGAAACGTATTGAATTTGATATTGGTCGTGGAAAACAAAATGGTTATGGGGCGAATTGCCTGGACAAACAAATAGGTAAGGCCAATCATTCCTATTCCAGGCAACCAATAATAATTTGCCAGCCAATTGGCAGCAAAAGAGAGCCCAAGGATCATGAGCAACCTGGATAGCTTGTCAATGGGAGTTTGATTTTTTCTTTCCCAGATAAAAGGGAAAACCACTAACAATAAAAAAGGAGCAATCAATTGAACAATTTTACTGAATTGGTCAGCTGTTAGTAAAAGGTAAAGAAGAAACAAGGCATTGACGGCTAACAACAATAACTGCAGTCCCTTGATCAGCCGTTTGCTTTCGGCTTGTATGGAAAGTGTAAATAAAATTGGGTCTTTCACGGGCGTCTAGGTTTCAGTTAAGATCAAATCGTGTAAACTACGCAATCCTATGGTTTTGCTACAGGTGAAACCTTCTGCATAATCAACGCCGATTCGCTTGCCTAATAGTTTTGCTCTGGCTGCGATTGCATCGAGAAAACCCTTTTTGGCGATATAGGTTTCAGGCTCTTCATCACAGTTGGCCGGATTGTAAAATTGTGTTTCGTAGGCTTGAATAGCACTCATGCGTTGCTCAAAAACTGAACTGATGTCCACGATAAAATCTGGCTCCCGAAAGCGATCTTGAATATAATGTAGTATATAAGAAGGACGCCAACGGGGTTGTGGGTTATTGTTGTGGTCAACTGTTTTAATTTTCTTAAGACCTGCTAAAAAGCAACTGTCGGCAACTAGTTGGCCAGCTTTGCCGTGGTCAGGATGCCTGTCCTGGGTAGCATTAGCCAATACTATGGTGGGTTGGTATTTGCGAATGGTACGGATCAATTGCAGTTGATGCGCTTCATCATTCATGATAAAGCCGTCTCTCATACGAAGATTTTCACGTGCGTGTACGCCCATAATCATTGCTGCCTTGGCCGCCTCTTCGTATCGGGAGTGAACAGTTCCGCGCGTTCCCAATTCGCCTTCAGTTAAATCAACTATGGCCACTCTTTTGCCCGATTTGATTTCCTGAATTAACGTACCAGAACAGCTCAACTCTACATCATCTGGGTGTACGCCTACAGCTAGGATATCAACTTTCATTAAAATTAGTTTAGTGTCTGTAAGGATTATTAAACCAAGTTCCATCAATTTCTCGAACAATGCTTTCGATATCTCTATCGGTCCTGTTATTAGCCAGATCCCAATCTTGCTTTAGGTTTGCTCCAAAGAAAAATGCTACGGTTTGATAAAGTCGGGCATTGAGACTCCCTTTGAATTCTTGAAGGATCTCATAGCAATTATTGCCTGTTTGTCGGTTAATCAACTTCATTAATATTTTTCCCTGATATACCGATAGATTGGTCAGGGGTTCGGTGAATTGATTGCGAAGTTCCTTCTCTCTTTCTTTTATCAGCTCTTTTCTTTTTCTTTTAGTCTCAACACCCTCCAGTTGAGCATTGATTTGATTGATGGTAGTTCCTGCAACACGGGCGTAGGGGTAAGTGACATATACTGCATTTCGTAATCGATTCCAGGCTTTGATGTGCTTACGTAGCTGTTCCGGAGAAAGGTTGGAGATCCAAACCATATCTTCCTCTCGATAGCTCATTATTTCATTTCGGTACCAAATAGCAGGAACTAATATTGTGTCATTGGGGCCCCATCTTTTCATGATCTCAGTTAATGGTGGTATGGGTTTTATGGAGTCCGTTTCTGGAAAAGATGGATATTGTTGACCAATCAGGCAGTTTTGAAAAAGGATACCTGATCCAAAAAGCACTATTAATAATAGTTTTTGTAGCATGTAATTACGAGATTATAGTGACTGTTCGATTTTTTCTTATTCGATTGACCATGCTCAACAATAATCCAATGGCTGTTAACCAAACGCCATACCATAGCACTTTAACAAAGGGATATCGGTAGGCTTTCAGCGTGACGTATTTTAATAGGGCGTCACTTTCTTTTATTCCCAAACGAACGGTACCTTTTGGGCTGGCTTCTTGCAGTTGCAGGATCAAACCCTCCGAGACCAGGGTGTCTGATAAGCTGATCCATTGGCCCTTTACAAAAGCAGCGCGGCCTGTTACTAAATAACTGGTGCCGGTCTTAGATCTAACCCGAATGGGCACTTCAAATAACTTCCCTTCTTCTCCAAACAGTTCTTTGGGCAGATTATCTCTGATTTGAATGGAATCTATTGTCATGAAGCCATTCGAATAGAAAAGTGTATCTCCTTGTTGTTGCAGATATGATTTGAATACAGCCGTATCTTTTTGATTTTCCGGATCGGGTATTGAGGTAATGTAGGTAAATACATCATGATCCCAATAATGCCTGGCATCAGGATTAGCCATGAGGCCCTGATTTCCCTTGTAGTTCACAAAGGCGTTGGGCGTTAGAATAAAATCCTCTTTTTCCTTTTGATTCTTGAATTGTATTTTATAGAACCATAATGGTTTTTTGGGATGAGCGGAGTCTTTTAGGTAAGTTAATGTGTAATTACCCATTGTAACAGGGAGTCCTTGTACCAGCGTTAAATTTTCTTGAGGATTTTCGCCTTCACCAAGAGGGGCGGGGATGCCATTAATATTGGTGGAGATGATTTCTTTATTTGCGGACGATAAAAGGATCCCGGTTAGTACCATTCCAAAGCCAACATGCGCTATAGGTCCGCCTGCTTTTCTGATTTTTCCCTTTACGCCCACCCAAATGTAGCTTGCATTAGCAATGACCGTGTAAAAGCTGAAAAGAATGGTAAGCGTGATAGAATAGTGAAAAACAGCACCCTTTTTATGGTAATTAACCTCTCCAAAAATTAGAAACAAAGCGCCTGCTACTGCTGAAATTAGCGCTGGGGTCAGCATTTTTTTCCAGAAGTAAGACCTTGAAGTTGATTGATACTTCAGGTAGTGGCTGATAGCGGTAAGCACAGCTAGGATTAGGGCTACATAAAGCTGAATGCTATTGTAAGAAAACTCAACATCCGCTGGTGGAGCCAGGGTGGTTCCAAAGATTTTATTGAAAACGGGCAATGAAGTTTGACTGCTTATTACCAAAGCGGAAAGAAAAATAACCAGAGAGCCAATAAACATCCAGAATTCGCGGCTATTGATTTCTTCTTCTTGTTGGATGGTAGGAATTTTATTAAAGGAGCGGAAAAAGAAAAAAAGTGAGGGTAGAGCGAACACAAGTAAAAAGACAAGCAGTTGCCAGTTCATGCCAAGCTCCGTAAAGGCATGAACAGATGTTTCACCCAATATCCCGCTCCTTGTTAAAAAAGTAGAGTAGAGAATGAACAGAAAAGTGAGCATAAAGAACAAGTAGGTTGCTCGCAATGAATGACCCGTAGCCCGATAGATCAGCAAGGTATGCAGCCCTGCCACACCGGTCATCCAGGGCACCAACGAAGCGTTCTCTACAGGATCCCATGCCCAATAACCTCCAAAGCTGAGCGATTCATAAGCCCACATCCCACCCATCATTATACCAACTCCAAATACGGCTGTAGAGAATAGAGACCAGGGGAGAGCAGGTGTGGTCCAGTGGCCATACTTTTTTGTCCATAGACCTGCAATAGCATAGGCGAATGGTACCAGTGTTGAGGCAAAGCCCATGAACAGTACTGGTGGATGAATCACCATCCAATAATTCTGTAAGAGTGGATTTAAGTCATTGCCATCCTTTATGGAGGAAAGGTAGTCAGGTAGAAGTGGTTGTGAAATATCAAAGTTGATATGTAGTGCCGGTGCATTGTCCAGCACACCACTATCTCGTAATAGGATAAATGGATGGGATCCCATTCTCCAGCCGGCAATATATAAGCCCATCACCATTGTGGAAAGAGCAAATTGAGCAAAGCTAACTGTAGTCATGACGGGTGATTCCCAGCTACCGGCTTTTCGTATCAATACTAATCCAAGTATAGCTTGACAAAGATTCCATAATAGGAAACTTCCCTCCTGGCCTTCCCAAAAACAAGCCAGCAAATATTTGAATTCCAGCGAGCGGCTACTATGTTTCCAGGCATAGTGATATTCGAAAAGGTGATTTTGAATAATAAAAAAGAGCAGGCTAAAGATGGCGGTTACGGAAAGTGCTTGGATAACAAATGAAATTCTTCCTAATTTCTTCCACTCTTTACTTTCCTGGGACTCAGGTTGTCTGGCAGCAAAAAAATAGGAGATCGTTGACAGGCCAGCACTCACCAAGGATAGTATGACGAAGAAATGACCAAGTTGGCCAGGCAGTAGATTTTCACCGATGTATTTCATGTGGACTTTATGCTTAAGGGGCTGTTCTTGGGTCAGGTGGGTTGCCAGGGTGTTTTAATCCTTTAGCCTCTTCCTCTTTGTATTTGGAGGGGCATTTGGTTTGGATTTCTTCACACTGAAATGCTCCATCCATGTAGCGACCCTTTAAAACCAGTCGCTCACTCATTTCAAGGTTCTCGGGCTTTGCATTGTTGTAAATAACCGCTACGGTAAGCCCCAAGGAATCCACTGCCGTGAACCGAAGATAATTCGGGTTTTTGATGGCATCGTATTGAAGCGGAACTGATTTGTCCAGTTTTGCCATCAGATGAACATATTTTCCTGGCTTTGACATGGCCGTTCCAATGGTATCGTATGTGCTTGTAGTGTTGGTAAAACTGATCAAAACGCCAATGGATATTGCAATCAGCACTAGTAAAGCAAGATGTATTTTTTTCATACAAAAAAATAATGATGCAAAGTTAGTTTAATCTGCGTGGGAGCAGGGAACTATCTAGTTATTTGGTTGAAAATAAAAGGACGGTTCCTGTATATTTGCAAAACTAACACTTGTTTGTATAAATTCTATCTCTATGAATTTCCAACTTACTGAGGAGCAGTTAATGATCCAACAGGCAGCTCGGGACTTTGCGCAAAATCAATGTTTGCCAGGCGTGATAGAGCGTGATGAAAAACAGCAATTTCCCAAAGAACAAGTTCTTCAGCTTGCCGAACTTGGTTTTATGGGAATGATGGTAGATCAGGCCTATGGCGGAAGTGGCTTGGATACTATCAGCTATGTTTTAGCCATGGAGGAGATCAGTAAGGTGGACGCCAGCACTAGCGTTTGTATGAGTGTAAATAATAGTTTGGTTTGTTACGGGTTACAGGAGTTTGGCACTGAGGAGCAGAAACAGCAATACCTTGTTCCATTGGCACAAGGCAAAAAGGATGGCGAACTCTATATTGGTGCGTTTATGTTATCAGAGCCTGAGGCGGGAAGCGATGCCACTTCACAACAAACCACTGCTGAGGATAAGGGAGATTATTATTTACTCAATGGAACAAAAAATTGGATTACCAATGGCGGGAATGCGTCTGTTTATCTGGTAATTGCTCAAACTGATCCCGCAAAAGGTGCAAAAGGGATCAATTGTTTAATTGTTGAAAAAAACTGGTCTGGTGTGGTTGTAGCTGCAAAGGAAAATAAAATGGGGATCCGTGCCAGTGATACCCATACTGTTATGTTCAATGATGTGAAGGTTCCTAAACAGCATCGGATTGGTGCGGATGGCTTTGGTTTCACCTTTGCTATGAAAACCTTGGCCGGAGGCAGAATTGGAATCGCTGCGCAAGCATTAGGAATTGCCAGTGGGGCCTATGAGTTGTCAAAAGCGTATGCTAAAACAAGAAAAGCGTTTGGTACTGAAATCATGAACCATCAAATCATTGCTTTCAAATTGGCAGATATGGCTACTCGAATTGGGGCTTCCCGCTTGCTTTGTTTGAAATCTGCCTGGGAAAGAGACAATGGTATAGATTATTCAATTAGCTCGTCTATGGCCAAGGTATTCGCTTCTGAAACTGCTATGTGGACTTCCACAGAAGCGGTGCAAATTCATGGGGGATATGGTTATGTCAAAGAGTACCATGTAGAACGTTTAATGCGTGATGCAAAAATCACACAGATTTACGAGGGAACCAGCGAAGTGCAACGAATTGTTATCAGCCGTAGTATTTTGAAGTAGATTTACACTATGACCATTGCTGTTGAGCGTTACCCAGAAATTAAAAAAGAGCTGGAAGCGGCTGGCGTATTGCTGGTAGCGGTATCCAAGAAAAAGCCAATTGAGGATATACTGGCTTTGTACAAGCTTGGACAACGTGACTTCGGGGAAAATTATGTGCAGGAGCTGCTAGAAAAACAGCCCTTGCTCCCCGCTGATATTCGATGGCATTTTATTGGTCACCTCCAGCGAAATAAAGTAAAATATATCGCTAACCGTTGTTCTTTAATACAGGGAGTAGATAGTTTGGCTCTCCTAAACGAAATCAATAAACAAGCCATTAGACAGCATAGAATAATTGACTGTTTGTTACAAGTGCATATTGCACAAGGAGAAACAAAATTTGGCTTTGATGAGGCCGGGTTGGCTGCTGTGCTCTCCCAAATAGCTGATCGTAAAAATGTACGCGTACTGGGGCTTATGGGAATGGCCAGCTTTACGAACCAAGAAACAGTGATCAGGGCTGAGTTTCGGTATTTGAAAAGTATGGCTAATAAATTTGCCCACTATTTTCCAGTCGATAAAACTCCTGTAGTATCAATGGGAATGAGTGGAGATTATTGGATTGCGCTGGAAGAGGGGAGTACATTAGTCAGGATCGGAAGTCTCTTGTTCGGTGCTCGATAAAAGCTTGCTTCTGAAACATTAACTGATTTTTTCTGATCAATTGTCTATGTGGTAGGCCACTTTATTTTGCGTTATCTTCGCGCATCTGCAATGACTTATGGCTGAAGAAAAGAGTTTAAATTTTATTGAGGAAATCATCGATACACACTTAAAAGATGGAGTTTACCCCTCCATTGTTACTCGATTTCCTCCCGAGCCTAATGGCTATTTGCACATTGGGCATGCGTCCAGTATTTGTTTGAATTTTGGTTTGACCAAACGATTTCCAGGATATACCAACTTACGTTTTGACGATACCAACCCTGTTACGGAGGATACGGAGTATGTAGAGAGTATTAAAGAAGATCTACGTTGGTTAGGATTTGAGTGGAAATATGAGCGTTACGCCAGTGATTATTTTGAACAATTATATGCCCTTGCATTAACCTTGATCAAGAAAGGGCTGGCTTACGTGGATGATTTGACCGCTGAAGAAATTGCGGATCAAAAAGGAACACCGACCGAACCGGGCGTAAACAGTCCGTATCGAACAAGAAGTATAGAAGAGAATCGAGATTTATTTGTTCGTATGAAGAATGGTGAATTTTCCGATGGGGCTAAGACTTTGCGCGCTAAAATTGAAATGGGGCACAATAATATGTTGATGCGAGACCCCATCCTTTATCGGATCAGGCATGCACATCATCATCGCACAGGGGATGCCTGGTGCATTTACCCGATGTATGACTTTGCACATGGGCAAAGTGACGCTATTGAACAGATCACCCATTCCATATGTACGATGGAGTTCACCCCTCATCGCGAATTATATGATTGGCTGATCGCACAACTTGAGATTTATCCCTCACACCAATATGAATTTGCGAGGAGAAATATCAATTACACTGTAACCAGCAAACGAAAGCTTTTGCAGTTGGTTGTTGAAAAGAAAGTTGCTGGTTGGGACGACCCCAGAATGCCAACCCTCAGCGGACTTAGAAGGCGTGGCTACACCCCCGAAAGCATACGTGAATTTTGTGAGCGGATTGGTGTAGCAAAAAGGGATAATCTGGTAGACGTTGGCCTGTTAGAGTTTTGTGTGCGCGAGCACCTCAACCGAATTGCCCTTCGCAGGATGGTGGTGTTTGATCCTGTTAAAATTGTTTTGACCAATTATGATGGAGAGGAATGGCTCAGCTCTGAAAATAACCCTGAGGACCCGACTGCCGGACACCGTCAAATTCCATTTAGCCGTGAGCTTTATATCGAGCGAGAGGATTTTATGGAAAACCCACCCAAGAAATACTTTAGATTGTCCCCAGGACAGTTGGTTCGTTTAAAGAGCGCTTACATTATCCGTTGTGAAGAGGTTATCAAAGACCCACAAGGCCTCATCACAGAAATAAGATGTGCCTATATCGCAGAAAGTAAAAGTGGGTCCGATACCAGTGGAATATCGGTTAAGGGTACCTTGCACTGGGTAAGTGTATCGCATGCGGTTAAAGCAGAAGTACGTATGTATGACCGATTGTTTAATGTTGAGGATCCGACTGATGAATCGCAGGATTTTTTACATTACCTCAACCCAAGCTCTCTGACGGTTCTTCCACAAGTAATGGCTGAACCTTCTTTGTTGGAGACAAAATCAGGAGATCGATATCAGTTTGTTCGTAAAGGGTATTTTGTTCTGGATAAAGATAGTCAGCCAACCCATTTGGTATTCAACAAAACGGTGGGGTTAAAAGACGGATGGAATCCGGCAAAAGGGTAATTGCCATTTATTGATATTCTCCAAAAACACTTCTCAGGGTTGATGCTATCTCTCCCAGTGTACAATTATTTTCAACGGCTTGCAGTACAGCGGGCATGAGATTGATCCCTTCCACTGCATGGTTATGAATTTGCTGCAAACAAGTTGAGGCTTTAGTTGAATCTCTCCTTGCTTTTAGGTCAACAATTCGGGCTATTTGTTGTGCCCGAATTGATTCATTTATCCGTAGCAGGGGGATCTTTTTCTCTTCCTCAGTTTGGTATTGATTGACCCCTACAATTATCTTTTCCTTTTGCTCAAGCGATTGTTGAAACTGATAGGCGCTGTTTGCAATTTCGTGCTGAATATATCCTTGCTCAATGGCCGAAACACTGCCTCCCAGCAGATCAACTTTTTTCATTATGGCAAGTGCTCCCTTTTCTAAGGCATCGGTTAAGTACTCTACATAGTACGATCCAGCCAATGGGTCTGCTGTGGCTGTAACTCCGCTTTCATTTGCAATAATCTGTTGGGTTCGAAGGGCGATCCTTGCAGCCTCCTTGGTAGGTAGGCTTAGTGCTTCGTCATAACCGTTTGTATGTAATGATTGAGTTCCTCCTAACACCGCTGCAAGTGATTGTAGGGTAACTCGAACTATATTATTGAGCGGTTGTTGCGCAGTGAGCGTACTGCCTCCCGTTTGTGTGTGAAAACGTAACATCATGGCTTTAGGATCTGTTGCTCCCAATTCTTTCATCAAAGTGCCCCAAATTCTTCGGGAGGCTCTGAACTTAGCCACTTCTTCGAAAAGGTCATTGTGTGCATTAAAGAAAAAAGAGAGTCTCTTTCCAAACACATCAATATTCAGCCCTTTTTCCAATGCAGCTTTGACGTAGGCTTTACCATTACTCAGGGTAAACGCAATTTCCTGAGCTGCGGTGCTTCCTGCTTCTCTGATATGGTAGCCTGATATTGAAATGGTGTTCCATTTTGGTATTTCTTTACTGCACCATTCAAAAATATCGGTAATGATACGCATGGACGGTTTGGGAGGGTAGATGTAAGTTCCTCTTGCTGCGTACTCTTTAAGTATATCATTTTGAATAGTACCATTTAATTGACCAATATCGCATCCCTGTTTTCTTGCAACGGCTGCATATAAGGCCAAGAGAATATAGCCGGTAGCATTGATGGTCATAGAAGTACTTACTTCATTTAATCGAATCCCTTTGAACAGGGCTTCCATGTCCTCTATAGAATCAATGGCAACACCTACTTTTCCAACCTCTCCTTCCGCCAATGGGTGATCACTGTCGTAACCGATTTGAGTAGGCAGGTCAAACGCAACACTTAGGCCGCTTACCCCTTGAGAAAGTAAATAATGGTAACGCTGATTGCTTTCCTCTGCTGTGGAAAATCCTGCATATTGACGCATGGTCCATACACGACCTCTATACATGTCCGGTTGAATCCCCCTTGTAAATGGGTATTCCCCCGGAAGAGGCTGCGGGCCTTCAGCAACGTCGGCTGATGTATATACTTTTTTTATGGGTATCCCTGAGTCTGTAAATTTTTCTGAATTTTCCATGTCAAGGTTCTTACATTATTTTTTTAGCCTCTCTGTTAAGTATCTGTGTGACTAGTTCACGTAAGGATCCTTCAGGTTGGGCCATTTCTGTTTCAAGTATTTTTTTCGTAAATGCAGCTGCAGGAGCTGTGGGCGCGATCAGGCTATACACTTGATTGATCAACATAATCTCCTGCTCTTTTAGGTTCCTTACCGCATCCCAAGCCAATTGGCTTACATATAGTTGTTGAGAGGTGTTATAGGCAAATTCCTGTCTAATGTTTTCCAATAACAGTTGTTTCATTTCCATGGCACTAAAACCTGGCTGATAAAGTCTGTTAATGAGTTCCGCTAAGGCAATACGTTCCGTTAACAACACCAAACGTTCATAGGCCTGTAGTTGTAAGGGGGTAGATTCAAATTGTTTCCCCTCGGAGGTTAATTCGGATTTTTGATGGCGCCGTTGAAAGGCAATGATGCCAAGTATAACAGCTAAAACAGAAAGGGCAAAGCTGAGTGTGATCAGATCCATTGGCATAGTATTTAGTTCCGAACGCCAAAAGTAGTTTATTCCGAAGCTTTATTTAGTTTTGCCGTATGGAAATGATCACAACATCAGTTCCGGTACTGTTTACAACAGGTGCCGTTAAAGCCATTCAACAATTGCTGACCAAGCATCCCCCTGCACCAAATCAAGCACTGCGGGTAGGGGTAAAGGGCGGGGGTTGTTCCGGGATGACCTATATACTGGAGTTTGACACCACAACGGAGAAGGATGTTCATTTCACCATAGAGGGCATTTCCTGTGTTATGGATAGCTCCCATGGGATATATTTATCGGGCATGGAAATAGATTGGCAGGATGGTTTACAAAACAGGGGCTTTACGTTTACCAACCCCAATGCACGTAAAACCTGTGGATGTGGAACCAGTTTTGCCGTGTAATTGTTTGCTTGCCGAAAAAAAACCGGAGTAGTGATCACTGCTCCGGTTTTTTATTTAGTCTGATTAAAGAATCAGGGCCTATGCTTCTTTTTTGATTTGCCCTGCAAGTCTACCAGGATGGGGGCAGCTACAAAAATAGATGAGTAGACCCCGGTCAGTACACCAATTAACATGGCAAATGCAAAACCTTTGGTTACTTCACCACCTAGCAGGAATAAGATCAGGATAGTTAAGAACACGGTTAGCGAAGTCATAATAGTTCTGCTTAACGTTTCGTTAATGGCACGATTAATGATTTCTCCCATTGGGGCACCAGGCATCAACCTTGCATCCTCCCGTATACGGTCAAATACAATCACTGTATCGTTCATGGAGAATCCAATCACCGTTAATACTGCAGCAATGAAGTGTTGGTCAATCTCAAGCGGAAAGGGGACCAGGTCTTTTGCAAAGGAGAATACAATCAATGTTACAAATACGTCATGCAAAAGTGCTACAATGGTACCAAGTGAATAGCGCCAATCCCTGAATCGAATAAAGATGTACAAAAAGATGACAATGAGTGCAAATAAAGTAGCCTTTACAGCTCCTGTCTTTAAATCATCGGATATCGTTGGCAATACTTTTTTTGTCTGTGGAATGAATCGATCCGATTTGAACTCCTGAAAACTAAGATCTGTTGGCAGGTATTTTTGTAGCCCCTCATACAAACGATATTCAACTAAAGAGTCTACCTCGGGTCCTCTGGTGTCTTTGATAAGGTAGGAGGTAGTGATATCTAACTTCGAGTTGTCACCAATGGTTTTGATAATAGTATTCTCTCCTTCAAAACTGTGATTAAGGTCTTGGCGAACATTCTCCACATTTACCTTAGTTGGGAATTGTACGGTGAAACTACGTCCACCGTTAAATTCAACCCCGTAGTTGAATCCGTTCAAGAAGGATCCGATTCCACCTGCCAGTACAACCACAGAGATGATGTAAGCAATTTTTCTGTACTCGATGAACTTGTATTTGGCATGTTGGAAAATACGGGTAGAGATACCGGTGAAGTACTCCACATGTTTCTTCTTGTTGGTAAACATGTCGCTAACCCAACGGCTAACGAGAATACCGCAGAATAGGGAAAGCAATAAGCCAAGAATTTGTGTGGTTGCGAAGCCTTTTACGGGGCCTAATCCAAAATAGAACAGGATTATTGCTGTGAGCAGGGTGGTGATATGACCATCCAGTACGGGGGGCAATGAACGGCTATACCCATCCGAAATGGCCGTTAAATAACTTTTACCACGTTTTAATTCCTCTTTGATACGCTCATATATCACTACGTTGGTATCAACGGCCATACCGATTGTCAATACTAATCCGGCAATACCAGGAGCCGTAAGCGTAGCGCCCAGCCCTGCTAAAATACCAACGGTGAAAAGCAGGTTTAGAATTAATGCAATGTTGGCGATCCATCCACTGGTGTTATAATAAACCAACATCAGAGCAAAGATGACTACAAAGGCAACAATGAAGCTGAGTGAACCACCTTGAATGGCTTCCTCTCCAAGTGTGGGGCCCACTTGTTGTTCCTGCACAATTTTTGCTGGAGCGGGGAGTTTACCAATCTTTAGAATATTCGCAAGGTCTGCAGCTTCCTGTTGGGAGTAGTTGCCAGTGATGGAGGAGATCCCATTGGGAATTGGGGTAATTACATTAGGAGCAGACTGCACTACATTATCAAGAACAATTGCTATAGGGCTTCCCACGTTTTCCTCAGTCATTCTTTTCCAAATGGCTGTACCAGCAGGACGCATGGTCATTTCAATTTGTACTTTACCATATTGGTCAAAATCTTGTCGGGCATCATCAATAGCATCTCCCTCCAATTTTGCCGTAGTGCGGTTATAGGTCTTAAGTGCATGAAGAGCCACTGTTGTGGCAGCAATTCCTTTGCTGTCTTTATCTGGGACTCCAAAAGCCCAGATAACATCTGAGGGGAAGTTGCCATTTAGTTCGTCCAAATAATTTCTTACTAACGCGGTATCTTTTACTGCTACCATCGCTGTTGCACCAGGATATACCACGTTGCCTTTCTCATCTTGATAGGGTTGTACAAATTGCAAGTAGTTGGTAAGACTGATGGCAGGAGTTTTGGCTGTTGCAGCATTTGTACCTGTATCAGTTCCCTTACTTACAATGACTTCAGAGAGTTTCTTGGTGCCTCCCGTGTCTGTTTTAGTTGTTGGGGTAGCTACATTGGCAGCGGCAACAACATTGCTGTCTTTTTGCAAGGTAGTGTCCTTCTTGCCTGCGTACTTTACATTAAAAGCATCGATGGCACGTTGCCAGCTGCTTGCGTAGTTTGCATTTTTTAAGGTATACACTTCCCAGAATTGCAGGCTGGCTGTGCTTTGTAAAAGCTTACGAACACGCTCCTTATCTTTTATACCTGGCAGTTCAACAGTAATCAGGCCACGGTTAGGTATTGGGTTGATGGACGGCTGTGCAACACCAAACTGATCGATACGTGTACTGAGGCGGTCAAATGTAAGGTCAAAAGCTGCTCTGGCCTGTTCTCTGATATAAACCTCCACATCAACATCCGTTGTTTTAATATTGACTTGATTGCCGCTTGCACCGGAAAATAATGTTGCCAAAGGTCTAATGGGCTCCAATTTTCTATACTCTTTGATAAAGAGCGTGATAAAGTCAGCATCACTATTTGCTTTGCGCTTGTCGGCGTTTTGAAGGGCATTGAGAAAATTAGGGTCAGTGGTGTTATTAGCCAGAGAACGCAACAGTCCTGACATTTCTACTTCAAGTGTAACGTTCATGCCACCTTGTAGGTCTAGACCAAGGTTTAATTCCTCCTCTTTTGCTTTTTTGTAACTCATGGCGCCATTGATACCATAAGTAACCGTTTCTTGTTCACTGGCCCTTATTAGGCTGTCAAAATAAGTGGACTCTTGTTTGTCAAGAAATGCCTGCCAATAGGATTGTGAATCCTTATTGTTGGGATACCTTACAGCGGCAGTGGGGTAAGACTTGCTAATATGCTGTCTGGCCTTTTCGTGAGTTCTTTTCTCAAAATTTTGAACCAGCCATGTAAAGGAGAGCTGATACAGGGAATAGATGATCAGTAGGACAGTAAAAAAGCGAACCAAACCTTTCAGTTGCATGGGGATTGATTTACAGAATTTTTCAAGGACGGCAAATATAGCTTTTTCAGGGAATTTCTGGCATCAAAACCAAGGCTATAGCGTTTCTTGTTAGGGTCTTTATTGTAATTTGCCGATCTGGTATTTAATGCCTATGACCGCACTTTCTACCTTACTGAGTAGATTTAATGAACCTGAAACCCTAAAAATGGCTAAGCTTGGCCGTGAACTAAGGGCCAATGGCGTTGATGTAATTGATTTAAGCCTGGGAGAACCAGACTTTGATACTCCTCCTCATATTAAAGAGGCGGCAGTAGAAGCTATTCAAGAAAATTGGAGTCATTATACTCCTGTCCCTGGTTATCTTGAGTTGCGAGAAGCCGTTTGCACAAAATTATTGCGGGATAACGGACTCAACTATAAACCCACACAAATTGTGGTGTCTACAGGAGCCAAACAAAGCTTGGCCAACTTAATTCTTTCATTGGTGGACGAAGGGCAGGAAGTCATTATTCCTACTCCTTACTGGGTTACATACAGCGAACTGGTAAAAATTGCAAGAGGAAAAGTAGTAGAAATAAAAACCACTGCGGCTACAGCGTTTAAAATTAATCCTAAGGAGTTAGAAGCCGCCATTACCGATCGAACAACTGTTTTTCTTTTTTCCTCTCCCTGTAACCCCAGCGGAGCAGTGTATACTAAAGCAGAACTTGAAGCATTGGTAAAGGTTTTTGAAAAACATCCTCAAATCACCATCATTTCAGATGAGATCTATGAGTACATTAATTATGTGGGGGCACACTGTAGTATCGCAAGCTTTCCCTCTATAGCGGATCAAGTGGCCATTGTAAATGGACTGAGTAAGGGGTTCGCAATGACCGGATGGCGCCTGGGATATATTGCTGCTAATGAAACTATAGCCAAAGCCTGTGAAAAAATCCAAGGGCAATTCACCAGCGGTGCTAATTCCATTGCCCAACGCGCCGCTATTGCTGCATTGACACAGGACCTGAAACCTACTTTGCAGATGGTGGAAGAATTTGCAGTCAGGCGTGAAATGGTATTAAAATTAGTGGCCTCAATACCCGGCATTACCTGCCCCATCCCGGCTGGTGCTTTTTATATTTTTCCTGATGTGAGTGCTTATTATGGAAAGAGCGATGGCCATACAACCATTTCCAATGCTGCTGATTTATCTATGTATCTTTTGAATACTGCGCATGTAACATCTGTAATGGGGGATGCATTTGGTGAGCCCGGTTGCATTCGTTTTTCATTTGCAAATAGCCGCGAAAAAATTGAAGAGGGTTGGAACCGAATTAGTCTTGCCCTTTCTCGGTTGAAATAACTCTAAGCTGTTTGTCTAATTCTACCACCTGTGCTAAAAGTGGTTTGGTGTTGTTGTTGAAGAGCAGAAAGTCACATTTATTATCACGGCTTCCCTCATCTAGTTGATTATCCATACGCTGCTTGATTACCGCTGGGCTACTTCCATCTCTTTTCATTACTCTCTCCAACCGAAGCGCAACGGGCGCAGCAACTCCCACCGTATAGTCTAAGCCCTTGTCAGCCCCGCTTTCAAATAATAAAGCGGCCTCCATGATGGCGTAGGGCGACTTTTGTTCCTCAAACCAATAGTTGGCGGCTTCAATGGTTGCTGGATGAACTAACTGATTCAACCAGGAAAGCTTTTGAGGGTCTGAAAAAATAACAGCAGCGATGTGTTCTTTATTCAGCAAATCCCCAAGATATGCCGAATGGCCAAATTCCTCCTTGATGGCGGCAACCAGTACTGGGTTATGCGTCATTAAATGTTTTGCCACTTCATCAGCATAGAATACAGGTATGCCCAGTGACTCAAAAATATGAGCAACTGTAGTTTTCCCGCTGCCTATTCCGCCGGTGAGGCCAACCCGAAGCATGGTTATTTTTTTTGTGTTGCGGCCGGCTTATTCAAAGCCTGTGTCCAGTCCATGCTGATAGCGGACTTTTCAATCTTCAAATATGTGCCTGGACTTGTTTCAATTTGTAAAGTGCCGTCCTCATTAACCTTATTAATGGTAGCATGAATGCCTGCAATGGTTACCACCTTTTCGCCTTTACCTAAGTTGTTAATAAACTCCTTTTGCGTTTTTGCTCGTTTTGCTTGCGGTCTAATGAAAAAAAGCCAAAAAACTAAGATCATTAATCCCAAAAAAAGGAACTGAAATCCGCCAAAACCAGGTTGTGCAGTTGCCTGCAATAAATAGAAAGTGTTCATACGTATTGTTTATTGTTTTTGTGCTGGTATTTCCCCTGAAAAGCTCAGGGTGTGATTTTTAGAAGGGTTGGTGTTGGCAACCACATGAACTTGTTTAACGATATATCCTGTGCCACTCCCGTTAAACTTTGCTTTGATGATTCCCTCTTCACCGGGCAATAGGGGCTTTTCGGGTTTTTCAGGAATGGTGCATCCACAAGGAGCAGTTACTCCTTCAACGATCAACGGACGTTTACCTGTGTTTTTAAAACGCCAGGTGATTTCAATCTCTTTTCCAGGGGTTAATTTCCCAAGCGATTGATCGGTGGTATCTGACCAGGTAAGTTGGGTGAATTGTGTGGTATCCTCTTGTGACTTTTTTTCTGTGCCGGCATCCATGATAGTTGTAACTGCCGGCGCATCCGTATTAGCAGGTAAATCTCTGCAACCTGCAACTATTATTGAGGGGAGGACAATTAACAGCAGGAGTCTTTTCATATACGGGTAGTTATCTATTTTTTTTAAAATCAATTTTATGGAGTTTCCCTTGTTCTTCCAATTCTTTTCTAATACTATCCAGGATTCCATTTACAAAATGACCACTTTGGACGGTACTGTATTCCTTGGCAAGATCAATGTATTCGTTAAGCGTTACTTTAGGGGGAATTGTTTCAAAATAAAGAAATTCCGCTACGCCCATTTTCATCATGATCATGTCCAAAACCGCTATGCGGTCTGGATCCCAGTTTTTTAATTTAGGGACAATCAGCGATTGTAAGTGCTTGTCTTTTTCTACTGTTGTCCGTAAGAGCGCATGTGCAAATTTTTCTTTTTCTGGATCTATCAAGGTGTCGAGGGAAAACGAAGAGGGTTTCTGCAATAAAGAGCCGATTAATTGAACAATGGATTCCCCATCGTCATCAAAGTTCCCAAATAGTTCACCAATGTGTGAAAGAAAAACAGGGTTAGCAAGAAGAAGATCATTCAAAATGAATTCCATTATCTTTCTTTCTTCTTGCTTATCCCTTTTGCTGTTTGCAATATATTCCTTGTAAACACTTGTGTCTAAAAGTTGCATATGAATTTTCCGTAACAGCTCAGGTTCAGTTCTGGACTCAGGCTTTAAACGACTTACCTGTTTTTTGAAGTCCTCCTTTTCAAGAATCTGCCAGAGCAACTCATTGCCAGCTAGTTTGATATTAATATTTAAATCTGCCTCAGTAGGCAGGTGTTTAGAGGCTTTTTGGAGTGCATAAGTCTCGGTATAGCGCAGGACCTGCGTTAAAAACCAGGTTAGGTAAGTGAAGAGGTCCCGGGTATGCTCAAAATGTTGATCTAATTGAGTCTTTAATCGAATGGAGGCAGGTGTTTCTTCTATTGTGGATAACGCATAAAGCACCTGCATCACTTTTACCCGAATATTTCTTCGACTGATCATGTTTCAATGAGCTATTATCGCTGCAAATATAGTTTATAATCCATTGCCCTGCAAGGACAAACGATTACTGAAAAAATGGCAGAGGTGTTCCAAAAAGAGTTACCGATGAGCATTTTTGTCGTTAGATTTCTGACAAAAAATGTAAGACAATTGCCAAAAAACAGGATGGCATACTATTTATAGTAACTTTGCAGCCCACTGTTGGGTGGGTCAGACAATTAAATAACAAAATCAAAACAAGCTATGGCCAAGAAAGTAAATGTAACTCCGCTTCACGATCGGGTGATTGTGAAAGCTGCTGCTGCCGAAGAGAAGACTGCCGGTGGTATCATTATTCCTGACACTGCAAAAGAAAAGCCTCAACGCGGTACTGTAATCGCCGCAGGTCCCGGGAAAAAAGATGAGCCGGTAACGGTTAAGTCAGGAGACACTGTTCTCTATGGCAAATATGCCGGTACAGAAATCCAGATTGATGGGGAAGATTACCTCATTATGCGTGAATCCGATATCTTGGCAATTGTATAATTGTAGCAATCTCAACAATTTAAATTCAAACTAAAAGCATATGGCAAAGCAAATTTTCTTTGATATTGAAGCTAGAAACAAAATGAAGCGAGGTGTAGATACACTCGCCAACGCAGTGAAGGTTACATTAGGGCCCAAAGGACGGAACGTTGTACTTGAAAAGAAGTTTGGTGCTCCTCAGGTAACAAAAGATGGTGTAACTGTTGCAAAAGAAATTGAGTTAGAGGATCCCATTGAAAACATGGGAGCGCAAATGGTTAAAGAAGTGGCTTCCAAAACATCTGACATTGCCGGAGACGGAACTACTACCGCTACTGTTTTGGCACAAGCCATCATCGGCGAGGGTCTTAAAATGGTTGCTGCCGGTGCTAACCCAATGGATTTGAAAAGAGGAATTGATAAAGCGGTGAGTATTGTAGTGGAAAGCCTGAAGGACCAAAGCCAGGCTGTGGGAAGTGATGGTAAGAAAATTCAGCAGGTAGCAACTATCTCTGCAAACAATGACGAAACAGTTGGTAAATTGATTGCAGAGGCTTTTGCGAAAGTGGGTAAAGAAGGTGTGATAACAGTGGAGGAAGCAAAAGGTACTGATACTACTGTTGATGTAGTAGAAGGGATGCAATTTGATCGTGGTTACATCTCTCCTTATTTTGTTACTAACAGCGAAAAAATGGAGGCAGAACTACATAACCCTTACATTCTCATTTACGATAAAAAGATTAGCAACATGAAGGATATCTTACATATCCTTGAGAAAGTAGCTCAGGGCGGAAGTCCGCTACTGATCATTGCCGAGGATTTGGAAGGTGAAGCGTTGGCTACCCTTGTGGTTAACAAATTACGTGGTACACTCAAGGTAGCTGCTGTGAAGGCTCCGGGATTTGGTGATCGTCGTAAAGAAATGTTACAAGATATTGCTATCCTTACTAAGGGTATTGTGGTGAGCGAAGAGCAAGGCTTCAAGTTAGAGAATGCTGATATCAGCTACCTCGGTCAAGCTGCCTCTGTAACCATAGACAAAGACAATACCACAATTGTAGGCGGTAAGGGAAAGAAAGAAGATATCACTGCTCGTGTAAATCAAATCAAGGCGCAAATCGAAACGACTACATCCGACTATGACAAAGAAAAATTACAAGAACGTTTGGCTAAGTTGAGTGGTGGAGTTGCCGTATTGTATGTGGGTGCTGCTACCGAAGTCGAGATGAAAGAAAGAAAAGATCGCGTGGATGATGCCTTACATGCAACCCGGGCTGCTGTGGAAGAGGGTATTGTGCCTGGCGGTGGAGTTGCCTTTATCCGTGCAATCGAAAAACTTGAAGCAAAAGTAAAGGGTCAAATTGAAGACGAGCAAACAGGTATGGCAATTGTACGTCGTGCATTGGAAGAGCCTGTTCGTATTCTTACTGCCAATGCGGGAATAGACGGATCCATAGTTGTACAAAAAATAAAAGACGGAAAAGGTGATTTTGGATTTAATGCCCGCACCGAGACCTATGAAAACATGTTCAAGGCTGGTGTTATTGATCCCACCAAAGTAAGCCGTGTAGCGTTGGAGAATGCCGCATCAATCGCCGCCATGCTCCTGACTACGGAGTGTGTGGTAGCTGATAAGCCTAAAAAAGAAGAGCCACACGCTCATCCTGGTCCTGATATGGGGGGTATGGGAGGCTATTAAACTGCGTCGTAATGCTTCAAAATCAACACAAAGTCCCGTTTCTAAGCAAAACGGGACTTTTTTTGCCCTTTCCTGTACTAATGGAATATAAAAATTCTTACTTTTAAACTTCGGGATACACATCCTTGCCTGACAATCAATTATTAAAACAAACCACTCCACATGCGCAATTTTTACTTGAACTTGCTCATCTTTTTGTTTGCTGGTTTATTCAGCCTTCCCGCTTTTTCTCAGGGACAATACTGGACTTCACGTCCAAGTAAAGAAGGCATCGTAACACACAAAGCTGTTGCAAGACAATCATTTCCTGAGGAATTCAAATTATTTGATCTAAATGTAACGCCGTTGCGGCAGCAACTGCTTTCAATTGTGGGAGATAATCCTCAACGTAGCACTGTTGTAATTACGGTTCCAAATGCTATTGGCAAGCTGGAACAATTTGAAATCACGGAGGCCTCTAATTTTGAACCTGATCTTCAGCGCCGGTTTCCCAACATCCGTGCCTTTTCCGGAAAAGGTATTGAAGATCCCGCTGCTTTGCTAAAAATCAGTTATTCGCAAGAGGGGATCCAGACAATTATATTTCGGGCAGATGCATCCAATGAATACGTTGAAAGATATTCTCAAGACGGAAATACCTATGCCGTGTTCCAAACTACCCGCCGCAAAGGTGATTTGCCCTGGCTTTGCTCAACACCTGATCAACAGCTGGCCTTAGGAGTAAATCGTCAAGTATACTTACAGCGCATCGAGTCTAACACAGGTGAATTAAAGACCATGCGTTTGGCACAATCTGTCACTGCAGAATACTCTAATTATTTCGGTGCCTTCAGTGCCGCCCAAGTAAATCTGGTATTAGCCGCTGTTAATGCAACCATGACTCGTACTAATGGTTGCTATGAAAAAGACCTGGCAGTTCATTTAAACTTAATTCCTAATACTACCAGCGTTTTCTATTACGATCCCTTAACCGATCCATATTCTCCTCCTGCGCAAATGAATCTATGGAATAACCAATTGCAGGCAACACTGACTGCAGTGATTGGAGAAGCTAACTATGATATCGGACACTTATTTGGTGCATCTGGTGGTGGTGGTAATGCTGGTTGTATCGGTTGCGTTTGCGTAGACGGGCAGAAGGGGCGTGGTATTACTTCTCCTGCTGACGGTATTCCGCAAGGAGATAATTTTGATATTGACTATGTGGCGCATGAAGTTGGACATCAGTTGGGCGCCAATCACACCTTCTCTTTTAGTCTTGAGTTGGGGGGCATTCATAATAAAGAGGTTGGTTCTGGAATTACTATCATGGCTTATGCTGGTATTACCGCATATGATGTGGCTCCACATTCCATTGATATCTTCCATGCTAACTCTATTCAGCAAGTGCAGGTTAACTTAGCCACTAAAACTTGCCCTATAACCACTTCCTTGTCCGGCACTAATGCTACACCGGTTGTTGCTGCATTGACTCCTTATACTATTCCTATTTCTACTCCTTTTGAGTTAACAGGGTCTGCAACTGATGCCAATCCTGGTGATGTACTTACTTATTGCTTTGAGCAGGATGATGCGGCCAACTCTACTGTAACGGGCGCCAATAGTGTGGCCTTCCCAGCCAAGTTGGTTGGTCCCAATTGGTTGACTTTCCCTGCAACTACCAGCCCTACGCGTATTTTCCCTCGCCTGTCAACCATTCTTGCTGGCCAATCAATAACTGGTCCATTGCCTGGTGGTGATGCCATTGCTAATACAGAGGCCTTAAGTAGTGTAGCAAGGGTTCTTAATTTCAGATTAACTGTTCGTGATAATGCTCCATATAGCTCTACAGCACCTATTCGCGTGGGTCAAACAGCTTATGCTGATGTAGCTATTACAGTTTCCTCAGCGGTAGGTCCATTCCTGATCACTTCACACAACTCTGCCGCTACACTGACAGCCGGTACCACCGCAACAATTACCTGGTCTGTAAATGGTACAACAGGGGCTCCAACAAACACGGCCAATGTTGATGTGTATATTTCAACTAACGGAGGAACTAGTTTTACACTTTTTATTCCAAATACGCCAAATGATGGAACTGAGAGCTTCACGGTTCCCAACACTCCTTCAAGCACGGTTCGTTTCAAAGTAAAAGCGACTAACAACGTTTACTTCGATATTAACAATGCAAATCTGACTATTATTCCTCCTCCATTTGGATTTACTTTCAATCCAACTGTTCCGGCTACTGCCTCTTGCCCGGCCCCCAATACAATGGCTATCACTTTGGGGACTGCTTCTAATGGTGGATTCAGTGGTGACATAGCATTGAGCGCCTCTGGGAACCCTGCAGGAACTACGGTTAGTTTTTCTCCTGGAACCATTGCAGTTGGTGGAAGCTCAACTGTTACCTTAACGGGAGCAAGTACCCTCAATCCAGGTACTTACAACGTTGTGGTAACCGGAGTAACAACCGGGGCGCCTAATCAGACTGCCAACTTATCGTTTACTGTAAGTGCTGGAAACGGACCTGCTATCACTACACAACCTGCTAACCAAACAACATGTTTGGGTGGTAATGCAACCTTTGCCATTGCTTCCACAGGAACTTACCAATGGCAAGTCAATACGGGTTCCGGTTTTGCCAATATCACCGGTGCAACAGCTGCTACCTATACAGCAACTGGCGTTACAGTATCAATGACTGGTAATTCATACCGTTGTATTGTGGCTGGGCAATGCGGAAGCACTACTTCCTCTTCAGCAACTCTTACTGTTAATACATTACCTGCAGTGGTAACGCAGCCAACCAGCCTAGCTCAGTGTACTGGAACTACGGTTTCATTCTCTGTAGGCGCAACTGGAACTGCATTAACTTATCAGTGGGAGGTGAGCGCCGATGGAGGTAGCACTTACGCTGCTATTACTGGAGCGACTGCAGCAACTTACACCATCGCTTCAACCGTTCTTTCTCAAAACAATAATCGCTATCGTTGTGTGGTTTCAGGTGCATGTAGCCCCGCCGCCATCTCTAACGCGGCCACATTGACATTGAGTGCGGCCCCAACCATTACTGCACAACCTTCGCCAACTGCCGTCATTTGCGAGTTTGGTTCAACCAGTTTTGTTGTAGCGGCCACCACACCTGTGGGAACCTTAACTTACCAGTGGCAAGCAAGTGCTAACGCTGGCGCAACCTGGGCTCCTGTAAACGGTGCAACTGCTGGTACGTTTAATCAGTCAAATGTTCCTGCTTCTCAAAACGGCTATCTTTTCCGTTGTGCCGCAACAACTAGTTGCGGAACTGTTTACTCAACCAATGTTGCATTGACTGTTAATGCATACCCGGTTATTTCATTTAGTACCGTGAATGAGCTTTGTCTCTCAGACAGACCTGTTGCATTGACAGCTACGCCTGCCGGAGGCTCATTCAGTGGAACAGGAGTTTCGGGTAGTGCATTCAACCCACGCACTGCAGGTTTGGGGGTCAAAACAATTACCTACACTGCTTCTAATGCAGGATGTATATCTACGAAGTCCAGCTCTATTATTATTGAACAATGTGCTGAACGTCAGATTCCATTGTCTAATCCTGCTTCATTGAATTTATATCCAAATCCAAATACAGGTAAATTTGGTATCCGCATCAATACAGATCTTTATACTCGTTTCTCCATTAAAGTCTACAATAATCAAGGTCAGTTGGTGGGTACTCAAGAAATTTCCAATGCATACTTTGGACAGGTTGTAAATGTGGACATGTCTTCACTTCCATCTGGCACCTTCCATTTACTGATTGTAAATGATGAAGTGGCTCCTGCAGAAAGCAGAACTATCAGCATGGTTATTTACAAGTAAAGTAGCACTGTTATTTTCAAGTCCCGTTCGGTTCTCCGGACGGGATTTTTTTTGGTACCTTTGCCGCCGCAATAAATTGTATATGATCAGTGTTCGTGATTTGAAACTTGCCTATGGCAAAAGAGTACTTTTTGAGGAGGTAAATCTAAATTTTACCAAGGGGAACTGTTATGGTGTAATTGGGGCCAATGGCGCAGGTAAGAGTACGTTCCTGAAAATTTTAAGTGGGGAGATTGAACCCAATAAAGGAAAGGTAGAGTTTACCCCTAAGGAAAGAATGGCTGTGTTAAAACAAAATCATTTTGCTTTTGACGAGGACACTGTTTTAAGCACCGTCTTGATGGGGCATGCTAAATTATGGCAGGTAAGTAAAGAGCGTGAGCGGATCTATGCACTCGCGGAGTTCAGCGAGGAAGATGGTATCCGTGCAGGCGAATTAGAGGGCGAATTTGGCGAAATGGGAGGCTATACTGCCGATAGTGACGCGGCTACCTTGCTTGGGGAATTGGGTGTTAAGGAGGATATACACCATTCCCAGATGAAGGATATTCCAACCAATTTAAAAGTACGCGTGCTATTAGCACAAGCGCTTTTCGGCAATCCGGATATTTTATTATTGGACGAACCTACCAACGGACTTGATATCGAAACCATTTCTTGGTTGGAAAATTTCCTTGCGGATTACGAAAATATTGTTTTGGTAGTCAGTCATGACCGCCACTTCCTTGATGCTGTTTGTACTCATATTGCTGACGTAGACAGGCAAAAGATCAAAATATTTACAGGTAATTATACTTTTTGGTACGAGTCTTCTCAATTAATGGCACGTCAGCTTGGAGATAAGAATAAAAAAATAGAGGAAAAAAGACAGGCGCTCTTGGATTTCATAGCTCGATTCAGTGCTAATGCTTCTAAAAGTAAACAGGCCACTTCTCGGAAAAAGGCACTTGAAAAATTAACTATTGAGGAAATAGAACCTAGTTATCGTAAATATCCCGGGATTATTTTTCAGCCACTTCGTGAAGTGGGCAATCAGATTTTAACAGTGGAGAAACTCAAAAAAGTAGTTGATGGTCGCGTGTTATTCGATCAAGTTAATTTCACTGTCAATAAAGGTGATAAAATTGCCATTTTAAGTCAGGACCCGCTTGCCGTTACCGCCTTTTTCAACATCATTACCGGAGAGTTACTGCCCGATCAGGGAGGATTTGAGTGGGGTACCACCATAACCTGGGCTTACCTGCCACAGGAAAATTTTAAATATTTTACCAGCGAATTCAATCTGATGGATTGGTTACGTCAATATGTTCCAGAGCATGTGAAAGACGTAGACGAGCCATTCTTAAGAGGTTTTTTAGGGAAGATGTTATTTAGCGGAGAGGATGTACTGAAAAAAACTGCTGTGCTTAGTGGGGGAGAGAAGGTTAGATGCATGCTCAGCCGAATGATGTTGCAAAACCCAAATGTTGTTTTGCTTGATCAACCCACCGTTCACCTGGATTTGGAAAGTATTCAAAGTTTTAACGAACAATGCACTGATTACAAAAGCGTTGTGTTGCTGAGTAGTCATGACCACACTTTTATGCAAACAGTCGCTAACCGGGTCATTGCACTTACTCCTAAAGGGATTATTGACCGGTTGATGACTTTTGATGAATACTTAGCAGACGATAGGGTGAGATCGCTCACAACAGAAATGTATTGTTAAATTACAGGGGTGGATTGTTGTTAGGAGATTCAACATCTATTTTCGAAATGCTGTTTTAACCATGCAACCCCTGTATCATGAAAGAAATTTTGCAGTTGAATTTGTTGGATCCAGCCAAGTTGGAAAGCTTGTATCGATCTGATAAGGCTGGCTTCAGAAAAGCTTTTTTTGAATTATTTCCTGTTAAACCGTCTGACCCCATTGCCATTTGCTGGTTTGAGCGATTGCAAGAGGAGCCATCTTCTATTTCCTGGGGTAAGGGGACTGATCTTTTTGTGGTATTCATTGCTGCAACTATTGCTACTTGTATTGCAAAGTTTCCGGATTTTTTTTCGCTGAAACCTGAGGACTATTTTCCCCGAAATATCAGTTTTGTTGTGTTGCCTGTTTTGGCTGGTTATTTTATGTGGGTACACCGCATTAATAGACAAACCAGCTCAATTGTATTATTGCTTTATTTGGTTTCTGCGCTTTATATCAACTGGCTGCCAGGTAATTTTACCAATGATACCTTGATACTCAGTTGTATTCACCTTCCCTTGGTAGGATGGTCATTGCTTGGTTTGGTATACAATAAAGGACAATGGCTAGATTGGGAAGGACGTCCGGCGTTTTTACGTTTTAATGGGGACCTGATTGTAATGGGCTCTTTAATTGTCAGTGGGGTTATGTTGCTCTCTGGAATTACCATTGGATTATTTAGCTTAATAGGGCTTTCCATAGAAGAATTCTATACCCGATGGATCTTAATTATGGAGTTATCGGCTTCGCCTCTAATTGCAACCTATGTTATTCGCTATAATCCCCAACTGGTTAACAAGGTATCTCCAGTAATTGCCAGAATTTTTAGTCCACTGGTCTTGGTCACCTTAGTGGCCTACCTGATTGGAATTGTAATAGCAGGAAAGGATCCCTATACAGACCGAGAGTTCCTTTTGTTGTTCAATGTGCTATTGATTGGCGTATTGGCTATTATCTTTTTCTCGGTGGTTGAAATGAAGCGTTCTACAGAAAACAGGTTGGCCCATTGGATCATTTTTTTGCTGGCCCTCGTTACCATTGTGGTAAATGGAGTTGCGCTATCTGCCATCTTATACCGGATCGGATCCTGGGGCTTTACACCAAATCGCTTGACGGTACTGGGAGAAAATCTATTATTCTTTATTAATTTATTATTGCTGGTCCGACAGCTCTACCGACAACTACGTGGCCAGGTGGCAACCAGTTCGATAGAGGAGGTCATTGCCAGATATTTACCAGTTTACTTTATTTGGGCTGTCTTGGTCACCTTTTCGTTCCCGCTTATCTTTAGGTTTCAGTGATAAAAAGTCATGAAAGAAGAAAATAAAAAAGGGCAGCTTTCCGGGAAGGCTGCCCTTTCTCTTATCGTAGGATCAATCATTGGAGCTGGCCTTTTTATGAAACCAGCTTCGATGGCCGCGCAGTTAGGTTCACCACTTGCTATGACAATAACATGGCTGATAGCCGGTTTTTTTACACTCTGTGGCGCTCTTGTTATTGCAGAATTGGGGGTTAGGGTACCCACCACTGGAGGTTTATTTGTTCATTTCACAAACAGCTATGGGCCAAAAACAGGCTTCTTATATGGTTGGTCTGCATTTTCGGTGATCAATACGGCCTCGATTGCTGCTGTAGCTTTTATTTGCGCTACCTACTTGAACTCATTATTGGGTGTACCCGATTTACTCAATCCAAGTTGGAATTCCTTCACTATTTCCATTTATCCATTGGGCCATTTATATCCCTTCCGTGATTTTACTGTAAAATTAATTGCTATCATAATGGTGTTGTTGATCACATGGATTAATTCAAGAAGTTTACAAGCGGGTGGTATTTTTCAGTTCTTTTCAACAGCCTTGAATATTTTCATTTTATTGTTTCTCACGATTTTACTTTTCTCTTCTTCAAAGGGAACGATTTCGAATTTCTATACGCCGGAGATGAGTGCTACCTGGAATCGCGGAATGGCAGCTTGGATTCCGGCATTGACTGGGGCATTTTTTGCATTAGATGGATGGATTAATATTATTTCCATGGCTGGGGAAGTACAATCGCCAGCTCGCAATATCCCTCGTGCTTTAATACTAGGTGTGGGTATTTGTTTATTTCTTTACCTAGTGTTAAACCAAGCTTATCTTTTTGTGCTGCCTGTAGATCAAATGGCCATCGCAAAAGTTGTTGCTTCCGATGCATTGAGTTTTGCTTGGGGCCCTAAGGCGGGGGGATTAATTGCTTTTTTGATTGTTTGCTGTACACTAGGGTGTTTAAATGGCAATGTGATGGCCTCTGCACGCGTAACATACGCCATGGGAAGAGATCACGTTTTTCCTCATTGGATAGGCACGCTGGATCAACAGAGGCAAGTTCCTGTAGCAGCCCTGCGATTACATGGCCTTTGGATTATACTTTTAATTATTTCAGGTTCGTTTGATATGCTTGTTGACATGTATGTGTTTGTTACCTGGATTGCATATGGTTTGGCAGCTGTAGCGGTTCTCAGGCAATCTATCGGCAAGGGAAAGGAACAGCCTGCCTATCGGGCATGGGGACAGCCATTCATCACAATTATTTTTATCTGTTTTTGTCTATTCTATTTGGTCGCAACGATTTATACTGATATCGTTTCTTTTCTTTCGGGAGAACAACCCATCATTCATGCGGGCGTTGGGCTCTTCCTGGTCCTTGCGGGATTACCTTTGTATTACTATTGGAAAAAAAAATTACCGTCCTCACAAACTGCTTGAACATGCAAAAAAGATATTATCAACTTTTTTCTTTTTTGGCTGGACTACTACTGGCCATTGCTTGTTGGATGCCATGGGTAGAAATCTCATCCCCTTCACTTACATTAACAGGAATGAATACAGCAGGGACTAGTTTTGGCAAACCTGCTTTTTTTCATTTGATCTTTCTTGTCCTCTATTTACTTTTTGTGTTAATTCCATTGGATTGGGCTAAGCGTTTTAATCTACTCATAGCTGCACTCAATTTATCTTGGATGATTCGCAATTTCTTTTTGATGGCCCTTTGCAGCGGTGGTGAGTGCCCCACTCGGCAATTAGGTTTTTATTTACTGGCATTGGCCAGTATTGGCATGTTGCTCACTAGTTTTTTTCCTCCTGCCAAACCAATTAGATCTACCTAATTCCACAGTCCGGCAATGTAGAAAGTCAACCGTAATTAAGCACCGAAAGGCTATCCCCAATAATTGCAATCGCCTCTTCCATATGCGTTGCTGAAATTACCAGAGGAGGCGCCAGTCTAATCTTATCACCTTGCGTTGGCTTTGCCAGTAACCCCTTATTTTTCATTTCCATACATAAATTCCAAGCTGCTTCAGCATCTGGGTGTTCGATTACAATGGCATTAAGAAGCCCTTTTCCTCTTACTAATTTGATATATGCGCTGTTGATCTTATTGATTCCTTCTCTCAATTGAATACCCCTGTCATTGGCATTTGCGGCTAATTGTTCCTCCTCTACTACTTCCAATGCTGTCATAGCTACGGCGCAGGCCAAGGGATTTCCCCCATAGGTGGAGCCATGTTGTCCTGGTTTGAGTGTAAGCATTATTTCGTTATCGGCCAACACAGCACTGATGGGTAGGAGTCCTCCACTTAATGCTTTTCCCAAAATCAGTATGTCTGGTCTTACATGCTCGTGATCACAGGCCAGCCTTTTTCCTGTTCGTCCTAAGCCTGTTTGTATTTCGTCTGCAAGCAGGAGTACTTGTTTGTCACGGCAAAGCTTAGCGGCTTTACTCAGGTAACCTTCTGTTGGAACAACAACTCCCGCTTCGCCTTGTATGGGCTCAAATAAAAACCCGGCAACAAGTGGATCAGCTAATGCCTTTTCAAGTGCCTCACCATCATTGTAAGGGATAGGAATAAACCCAGGAAGAAATGGGCCAAAATTTCGAGTGGCTTCCTCATCGGTACTAAATGAAATTACTCCGGTGGTTCTGCCATGAAAGTTACCCTCGCACACAATTATTTTAGCCTTATTGACGGGGATTGATTTTTTTTCGTATGCCCATTTTCTGCAGAGTTTAATTGCTGTTTCCACGGCTTCAACGCCCGTGTTCATGGGTAATACTTTGTCATATCCAAAAAGGGATGTGATGTAAGCAGCATAGGGCCCCAATAAATGATGATGGAAAGCTCTGCTGGTTAGGGTCAGCTCCCGTACTTGTTGAATACAACGGGAAACAATTTTTGGATGGCAATGTCCTTGATTAACCGAGGAGTAACCACTTAAAAAGTCAAAATAACGATTTCCTTCAACGTCCCACATAAATACGGATTCCGCTCGCTTAATTACAACGGGTAGTGAACGATAGTTATGTGCACTGGATTGAGCTTCTTGTCCTAGGCATGGATTGGTTAATGCGCCGATGGATACTTCTTGCATAAAAAATTGAATAGGGTGAGAAAAAAAAGAGAACTACTAAACAGCTTGGTGCGTTAATGATTCAAAAGATCCAAATGCATATTAAGCAGGAGGGAAAAGTAAGATAATTTGGGACTGCTGTTACCCATAGTTGCATGAAGTTATGGAATTTTTTTCCATTGTACCCAAGGATAGGGGTCGTGTACAGGTCTGCTTGCCGTAGGTTGGAAAATCCCAAACAGGGTGCTACCGCTGCCGCTCATTGCCGCATATAACGCCCCCATTTTATAAAGATTATTTTTTATTTTTTCCAATTCGGGGTGTTTCAAAAAGATAGTTTCCTCAAATTGGTTATGAACAATGTTTTTCCACTCTTCAATAGGTTTTGCGCTGGTAACAGCAAGAGACTCGCCTTCATTCGCAGGGGTAACTCCTTGAAAAGCCTCAGCCGTCGCAATGGAGAAACCAGGATGAATTAAAAGAATTTGGTATCCCGATAAGGAAAGGGGCAGGGGTGTTAATTGTTCGCCTCGTCCTTTTCCCAAGGCCGCTTGTTGGTGTAAAAAAAATGGGCAATCGCTACCAAGTTGAAGGGCCATTTGCTGGTTCTCTTCCATTGACAGGGAAAGTCCAAATACATTTTGGAGTGCCAGTAGTGTAAAGACTCCATCAGCACTTCCACTGCCTAATCCAGCCCCCGTTGGAATATTTTTGTGGAGATGAATGTATGCTGCAGGAAGTGATGGTTTTTTTTCTTGAAGAAGTCGATACGCCTTTACGCAAAGATTTCGATCATCGGGTCCTTGTACAGAAAATCCCGTTTGTGTAAATTTTACCGTGCCTTTTTTTTTGTTTCCAACCGGTAATATTTCCAATACATCATGCACCGGTATAGGGTAAAATGTGGTTTCCAGTTGATGAAAACCATCTTCCCGCTTGCTTAGGATACGAAGTCCAAGATTGATTTTACAATTTGGAAATACAATCATTGTGGGGCTATTCGCGCTTATTTATTACGGATATTGATCTCGTCGCGAATGGCAATGGCTCTGATATAATCTTCGCTTTCTAAAACCTTTGTTAAGAGAAGATTCAATTCCTCCAAGGACATCTTCTTAAGGTCTTCATGGCCCGTTGTCATTATTTCTTCCTCAAGGCTATCCGTTTCCGATTTTTTTCGTTTCGATTCATCAGTTTCTTCCAACAGCAGGCCCGCATTTTGAAGAATATGTTCAAATGTGTAGATAGGGCATCCATACCGCACCGCCATAGCAATGGCATCTGATGTTCTGGAGTCAATCTCTATTGTGTCATGTTCATTTGAACAAACCAATTTGGAATAAAAAACACCTTCTTGCAAATCGTTGATAATTACTTCATGTAGATCAATCCCAAAGACAACTAATAAATTCTTCATCAAGTCGTGCGTCAACGGCCTTGAAGTGTTCATTTTTTCTAATGCCACTGCAATGGCTTGTGCTTCAAATCCGCCTATGACAATTGGAAGCCTGCGCAACCCGTTTACTTCTCCCAATACAACAGCATAGGAGTGTGTTTGAGTGATACTATGCGAGATTGCAATGATTTCTAATTCAATTTTTTTCATTCCGCCTACAAATATAGAGCTGCAGTCAGGGTTATTCCTAACTTGCTTTTACTTTTTTAAGCGCAGCAGTAAGTTGAGGGATTACCTCAAATGCATCTCCAACTATTCCATAGTCTGCTGCTTTAAAAAACGGCGCTTCAGGATCCTTATTAATAACCACAATCACCTTGCTACGGTTTACGCCTGCCAGATGTTGTATGGCTCCCGATATTCCAATTGCCACATAGAGGTTGGGTGCAATGGCAACTCCAGTTTGTCCAACATGCTCATGGTGGGGTCTCCAATGCGCGTCGGCTACCGGACGGGTGCAGGCAAGGGCTGCGTTTAGTTCTCCCGCTAATTCTTCCACCATTCCCCAGTTTTCAGGCCCTTTCAATCCGCGGCCGGCACTCACCACAACCTCGGCTTCTGTTAGAGACAAGGCGCCTGAAGTCTTTTCTGCTTTTATGGTTCTTATACGTGATTGCGCAGCGGTAAAAGCTTTTGTTGAGACCGCTGCATTACCTGATACTTGCTTAACAGGGTAGGAATTGGGACTGATAGTTAATACTCGCAGCTCAGTTTTAATGGCAATTTTGGCAAAGGCTTTACCGGAAAACACCGATTTTTTTACACAAAATCCATTATTAAGTTCAGGTTGAGAAACAACACCTGTCACTATCCCCGCTTTGAGTCTGGCTGCAGTCAGGGGTGCCAGTAGTTTTCCGCTCAAAGAGTGTGAAAATAGCAATGTCTTGGCTTTCATTTCTGAAGCAAGCGCTGAAATAGCCCAAGCATTAACCTCGGTTGGAGCATTTTGCTCAATTTCCTTTCCAAGGTGAATAACTTCGGTTAAACCATAGGAACCCAGTTCTTCCAATTTATCTTGACAGCTGCCAATAGCTACACCAATTAAAGAATCGCCAGTAGCAGCCGCCAAGTCCGCTCCATAGGAGATTACTTCATGGGTTGCTTTTTTTATTTTACCGTTGGCTATATCGATATAAACTAAAATACGCATAGTATGAAATTCAGGGTTTAAATAACTTTTGCTTCCTCATGTAGCAATCGAACTAATTCCTGTACTTGGTCAGGAGCAACCAACTTAACACCAAACTTGGGAGCCGGTAGCTCAAATTGTAAAGTTTCTGTATACTCAGTAGTTGCAATTGGTTCGATTACCTTGAGTGGTTTTGTCCTGGCGGCCATAATTCCTCTCATATTCGGGATTCTGGCTTCAGCCATTCCCTTTTGTGCACTTACCACTACGGGAAATTCAACTTCACAGCTCTCCTGACCTCCTTCAATTTCCCGTGTAATGGTCAGCGTAGAGCCCTGACGCTCTAGCTTGGTAGCCAAGCTTATAAAAGGCAACTCTGTTTCTCCTGCTACTAAGCCTCCAATGGTAGAGCCATTATGGTCTATGGTCTCCTTACCTGTCAACACTAGATCATAATTACCGTCTTTTACAATAGCTGCAATCTGGTGTGCTACAAATTGACTTTCAGTTGGCGCAGCGTTGATGCGGATAGCTTCGTCCCCACCTAGGGCTAAGGCTTTTCTGATAATAGGATCTGCATCGGCTTCACCCACTGTAAGCAGGTGTACTGTAACGGTAGGATCTGCTTCCTTCAATTCTATTGCTCTGACTAATGCAAACCACTCGTCCCAAGGATTTACTATCCATTGAACCCCATTGGTATCGAATTTCGTGTTATTGTCGGTGAAAGCTATTTTTGCCGTAGTATCCGGCGTTTTACTGATACAAACCAGAATCTTCATAAAAAATTGATGTTGCTTAAAAGTTGTTGTTGCAACTATGCAAAGATAAGTTTTGCTATATGTTCAGAAAAGCGATTGAGGGGCTATTTTTCACCCAATTGCCAATAATTATGGATAGAGTTTCCAGTCTAAAAGAATTGCTTAAGGACAGCCCTAAAGACTGTTTTTTATTACATGCCCTTGGATTAGAACACCAAAAAATAGGTGCGTTACCTGCCGCACAATCTTATTTTGAACAGGTCTTGGCGGCAGATCCAACCTATGTGGGGACCTACTATCATCTAGCTAAACTTATGGAACAGATCGGGGACATTAAACAGGCTGTTGTCATTTATGAAAAAGGGATGGAGGAGGCCAAAAAGGTTAGCGATATGCATGCTTATAACGAACTTCGCTCCGCATGGGAAGAGTTAACTTTTTAGGTGATGAATCAGTTTTCAATTAAACAAAATATAGAAGCAATTGCTCCGGTTTTACCTACGGATGTGCTGCTTGTTGCTATTAGCGGGGGTATGGATTCCGTGGCCCTGGCGTATTTGTGCAAATTGGAAGGATATTCAATTGAACTAGCTCATTGTAATTTCCAACTTCGGGATGAGGAGAGCGTACGAGACGAAAATTTTGTTCGTCAGCTGGCCGCCACCTGGAACATCCCTTTACATGTACAACGTTTTGACACGATCGCATACGCCACCGCAAATAAGAGTTCCATTCAGGAGGCAGCAAGAACTCTTCGTTATGAATGGTTTACCACCTTACTGACGCAGTTTTCCCATCTTAAATGGACATTAACTGCACACCACAAGGATGATCAAGCCGAGACGCTGCTAATGAATTTTTTAAGAGGAACCGGTCTTGGTGGGTTAACGGGCATTTTTGCTCGTAATGGAAGAGTATTACGTCCATTGCTATCTGTTGAGCGTGCCACATTGGAAAAATTTACTTTGGAGAATCAGTTGAATTATGTAGTTGATTCTTCCAATCAAAAAGAAGAGTACACCCGAAATTATTTTCGGCACACGATTATCCCAGCTCTTCAGCGGGTGTACCCGACAGTCACTACTAATTTAATTGATAATCAAGTAAGGTTTACTAAAATTGAAAAGCTGTATCGGCAATTGGTCCGCGTTCAGATTCAAAAAATAGTAAAAGAAAAAAATGGGGAGTTTGCCATAGCAATCGCTTCTATTGCTCAATTTGAGCATACTGCATTATTATATGAGATCTTGCACCCCTTTGGCTTTTCTGCAGGGCAAATAGCGGAAGCAACTAAACTAATGCGGGCAAGAACGGGAGCGCAGTTATTGGCTAGTGCTGGGAACTGGAGATTGGTGAAGCATAGAAATTGGCTACTCCTTTCGCCACAACAATCCCAAGATGCTGATTTTATCATTGTGTCAGATGCGCAAGCAGCTGTGGAATTTGCTGCCGGGAAATTGACATTTCGAAAAATAAAAAATGTGGATAGTGTAGACTTGACTGCTCCTACAACCGCGTTACTGGATAAGAAGTTATTGGAGTTTCCCTTACAAGTACGTCGGTGGCGGGAAGGCGACTACTTTTATCCGTTAGGGATGTCCAAGAAGAAAAAGTTAGCTCGTTTATTTATTGATCTTAAACTCTCGTTGCCAGAGAAGGAGAGGGTTTGGGTGCTTACAGCTGGAGAAAAAATTGTGTGGGTAATTGGGATTAGAATCGATGAACGATTCAAATTAACAGCCAAAAGTCGGGAAGCGCTTTGCGTTCAATACAGTCCATTAGTGTAATCCCAGCTCTTTCAATAGCAGCGATAAAAAGACATTCAGGGTTTCGAAAGAATGATGTTGTGCATATAGGGCAACAATGGTAAATGCCCACCCATAAACTGCGCCGCTGATATGCGCAGCATGGTTAATATTGTCTTTCCCTTTTTTCCCCAACCAGGACGACAGTAGTAAAAAAAGCGGTCCAAAAAAATATCCGGGTATGATCGGGGGTATTAAAAAGAGTCCAATTTTCATAGTTGGGTCAATTAAAATAGCAGTAAAAATTACTGCACTTACGGCCCCGGATGCGCCTAAGCTGGCGTAATTCGTTTTTTTATTATGCCTAAAATAACTGTACAGCAACGAGAGGGGGAGAGCGGATAAATAAAGTGTGAAAAATAGCATGGTGCCATTTCCTGAGAAGTAATTACCGGATAGGTATGCTTTTTCAACCAGAGTTCCAAAGAGGAACAATGAAAACATATTGAATAGCAAATGTTCCAGGTTTGCGTGAATGAAACCGCTCGAAAAAAACCGATACCATTCTTTATTGTTTTTTATCCTAGCTGGCTTGAACAGCATTTTAGCGTTGAGCGCAGGGAAGTAAAAGCCAAGAATGGAAATGGCAGAGGTACTTAAAAGTAATAGCAGTGTATTGGTCATTTATTGGTGGTGGTACTTTTCGTTTTTTAAAATGGTTCCAGCCCGGTACAACTGCTCTGTTAGGATAAGCCTTACTAATTGATGTGGGAATACTAGTTTGGACAAGCTCCATGTAAATTGTGCTCTTTGTTGTACGGCTTGGGAAACACCAAAGGCGCCACCTATTAGAAACACCATTTTTTTTATACTCGTATCGGCCTTTTTTTGAAGCAGAGCTGCCAATCCAATAGAAGTGAGTTCTTCTCCTTTTTCGTCCAACAGTACCAAAAAATCGCCTGGCGCTAACCATTCAAGCACCAGCTCTCCCTCTTTTTTTTTAAGCTCCATTTCGCTGAACATTCCTGTATGCATTGGCGCAGGGATCAACACCCATTTAGTTTTGAAATAATGGTTTAAGCGCTTGGTAAATTCTTCAATCCCAGGCTTTACATAAGTTTCATGTGTTTTACCAATAGACCATAACTCAATTCGCATGATTAAAAATATCAAATATATCCTAACTTTCCAGCGTGGTTAAGTTCTCCTATCTGGTCTGTCTTATTACGGTACTCCGTATAGCCCAATTTGGTTATGGGCAGCAACTTCCAATTGGCGTTTTTGATTCTGGCACGGGTGGTTTGACTGTATTGGAGGCAATGCTCTCGTTGGATGCTTTCAATAACAAAACCGGAGTGCAAAAACCAGATGGAATTCCTGACTTTACCGGTGAATATTTTCATTATTTAGCTGACCAGGCAAATATGCCCTATGGAAATTATGCTTCAGAGAATAAAACTCTTTTTTTGAAGGAACAAATTCTTCGTTGCATGTCTTTTCTGTCTACGGATACTACTTACGCCGAACGTACAAAGGAGACTTTTCAATTTTATTCAAAGCTAAGAGCTAAGATGATAGTAGTAGCTTGTAATACAGCAACCGCATATGCGTTACCTGAAATTAAAAAGTCTGTGGGAAAAGGGGTGCCGGTAGTGGGGGTTATTGATGCGGGGTGCAAGGCCGCACTCGATTATCAACAAAAGCAAAGGGGTACTGTTGGCGTTTTTGCTACCGTTGGTACCGTTGCCTCTGATGGATATCCTAAGGCCCTCGAACGTATGGCAACGGCAGCCGGTATAACTAATTTATCAATTGTAAGTCAGGGAGGGTATGGGCTAGCTGAAAGTATTGATCGAGATTGGAGTTTCTTAGCCGATCAGGTTAATAAAGTCCGAGCAGAATATAAAGGGCCATCGCTTTCAAATGAAAAATACCGCATTGATACAACTCTTATTAAGGCGTATGGCTTTTTACGTGCAGCAAACAGTTTGCTCTGTGAATATGACCAAAACGGAAATTGCACTGAAATGCAGCTAAACGATCCGGCTAACTATGTAAGGTATCATTTGGTCAGTTTATTGGAAAAAATGAATCGAGAGCACTATCACGCACCGTTAAATACACTAATTCTTGGCTGTACCCATTTTCCCTATATGCGGGACACTATTTCCCGAGTTCTTCTAGAACTTTATAATTTTCAGGTGAACGGGGCTTATCGATATCGGAAAGTGTTGTCAGAAAACGTTTGTTTGATTGATCCTGCGGTTGAAACTGCAAAGGAAGCTTATGTAACGCTAAGACAATCATCAACAATTCAGCGCAGGGCCTTTTTGGCAAGAAAAGAAAGTGTCACAGATGCTTTTTTCATTGCCGTTCCCAATCTTGATTTGCCTGAGATAGAAACTCAGCCCGATGGTTGGTTTACCTACAGGTATAAATACGGCCGCCAGGAAGGATCTGGCAAAGATTTTGTTCGGTTTGTGCCTTTTGATACAAAAAATGTTGCTCTGGAAACCTATGATAGATTAAAAAGTGCCTTACCGCATTCCTATGATAGGATAACAAAGGCGGGGGTGTTTTCTCCTATCCATTGAGCGTTATTGTAGTGCGATTTTTAGACGTAGCGTGCCGAATCTTTTGTAATATGTTAATAAAATCCTTAATTTGTAACCATAATCTATACTAATTAATCACTATTTATGAAACATTATCTGTTTGCTTTTTTGCTTGCGCTTACTGCCTCATTATTGATTCAGCATGACGCTTTTGCGCAAAAGAAATCAACTAAAGTATCCCTTTCACTGGGGGGAGGTGTAAATCTATCTAGTGCTCAGGTGGGGGGGTACTACGATCGTGCTAGTAATGCTACCTCACGATTTTCTTTCGGCTTTTTTGCCGATAAAAAAATTAAGGGAGGGTTGTCTGCTCGCTCCGGTTTTTTCTATAATGGTCTTGGAAGGGAGTATGTCCAGGGGTATATGGGGATACCAATTCCAGACCCAGGGGATATGCATATGCAGGACGAGTTTAATTATTTTACGATTCCTCTTCAGGTAAAATATTCGTTTAGAGATTCGCCCTTTAGTTTGTATGCGGGTCCACAATTCTCCTACTTGATCAATGTTACTTGGAGGCCTGAATCCAATACTCGTTCCTTGATAACGGACCAGTTTCAACGATCAAATGTATCAGCAGCCGGTGGTCTACTTTGCGCATTTACAAATCGCTTTTCTATGGGTTTTGAATATCAAAGCAGCATTGGAAGCAATCTGGATGAGGGGTATAAGGCTAATTTACCTACTGACACTAAATACGAACTCTACGCCTTCTCATTAAGGGCATTTTATAAACTTTCTAACTAAGGTCACCAAAAAGCCCTCGGATTACCGAGGGCTTTTTAAATTTCCGCGACCCCGTCAGGATTCAAACCTGAAACCTTTTGATCCGTAGTCAAATGCTCTATTCAGTTGAGCTACGGGGCCATCAGAACTTTCTCCGTTGAGGGCTGAAAGGGGGTGCAAATATAGGATAAAAAATTAATAAGGACATCTTACAAAGGCCTCCACAGCAGCATAATGAGTAAGTCCAAGATTTGCATAAAGGGAAGCAGTATTTGCATTACATTCTTCGGCTCTTTGCCAAAATTCCCTTGAATCGGCGCCTAGGAAAGGAACCATATCTTTCTGGGATTGGTGGATAAAAATTCCGTGCCGCTTTTTCATGACTTGATCAGGACTCATGGGAACAGCCATTTCAATATCCTCGATATTCCACTCTTGCCAGGCTCCCTTATAGAGCCAGAGCCAACAATGTTCGATCCATGGATCCTTTAATGCCTTTAGGCGTTTTAACGCCTCTATAACTACTGTAAAACATACTTTGTGCGTACCATGCGGGTCTGCAAAATCACCTGCACAATACACTTGGTGTGGTTGTATTGAGCGGAGTAAATCCATGGTTTGTTTAATATCTTTTTCGCCAGTTGGTTTTTTTTGGATGGTTCCGGTTTCGTAAAAAGGTAATTGTTGAAAATGAACATTTTGTTCTGGAATGCCCACATATCTACAGGTTGCTTTAGCTTCTCCTTGTCTGATAAGGGTTTTTATTTTTCTGATTGAAGGCGTATCTATTTGATTAGATTTTTTTCTTGCTAAAAAATTTCTAGCCTTTTTTACAAAATCCATTGACTTTCGGGACGGACCTCCTAGCACAGACTCAAACCCAATGGCAAAATCAAGATTACGCGTTACAAATTCGTCAGTTACCGCAATATTTCCACTGGTCTGATAAGCTACATGCACTTCATTGCCTTGGTCATGTAAACGCTGAAAAGTACCTCCCATGCTGATGATATCGTCGTCAGGATGGGGAGAGAAAATGACAACTTTTTTGGGCCAGGGGGCGGATCGCTCTGGATGGGCAGGAATATGTGCATTGGGTTTGCCCGCAGGCCAGCCTGTTAGCGTATCACGAAGCATATAATAAACTTGCAAATTGATCCCATAGGCATCTCCTTTTTCAACTAACAAGTCGCCCAGCCCAAATTCGTTATAGTCGCTGTTGGTAAGACTTAGCACTGACTTTTTAAGCTCTAAAGCCATATTGACAACTGCTTTTTTGATAAGGCGTGGGGTCCAATCGCATTCTCCGGTTAGCCAGGGAGATTTATAACGTGTCAATTCAGCAGCGGCATCCTGATCTATTACAAATTGAGTGTCATCATGAGTTTGAAGCAATGAGGCCGGTAGAGACTCGGTCATTTCCCCCTCTACGGCTCTTTTAACAACCGAAGCCTTGCCAGATCCCCAGGCCATTAATATTATTTTCTTTGAACTAAGAATGGTTTGTATCCCCATGGTCAACGCAAGTCGAGGTACTTCTGATAGGTTGGCAAACTCATAGGCATTGGCAAGCCTGGTAGAATTATCCAAGTTGATCAATCTTGTTTTGGAGTTTAATCCGGAACCTGGTTCGTTAAAACCAATATGTCCATTGTTACCTATTCCTAAAATTTGTAAATCAATTCCTCCTGCCGCGTCAATATCTTTTTGGTATTCGTTGCAGTGGTTTTTTATTTTCTCTTTTTCAATTTCCCCATTTGGCAGATGAATGTTCTTAGGATCAATATCGATGTGATTAAACAACTGCTGGTGCATAAAGCGATAATAACTTTGCAACGCAATACGCTCAATTGGATAGTATTCGTCAAGATTAAAAGTTACTACATTTCTAAAGCTCAGCCCTTCCTCTTTATGTAGGCGAACCAACTCTTTGTACATTGACTTTGGAGTAAAGCCGGTGGCTAAGCCAAGCACTACTTTTCCCTTCTTTTTTTGTTTAGCACGAATAAGAGAAGCTATTTGTCTGGCAACCCAGATGGATCCCTCTGTAGGATTATCAACGACTTTTGTTGAAATTTTTTCAAAACTGTCTGCTATACTATTGGAGGAATTAGGGTTTTCTGGCATCTGGACAATTTACTTGCAAAGATACTTATTAATGGGCTAGGGGTTTTTGCATTTTCTCATCAATCATGTACAGTGTTGAAGATCAATCAATTTGAATTTCATCAATAAAGAGCCAGGATTTATTACCTTCTCCAGGGTCACCAATTTTTATCAGTCCTGAATTCTTAATAATAATGTTAATGAATCTTGCTTTTTTATTGAAATTGAGCAAAATATGCCCAGTATTGTTTTCTGCTGTCTCAAAAACTATTTTTACGGAACCCTCAACGGCCTTAAAGTCTATGCCATCCATGGACATGGATACTTGCATATCAAGCGGTCGGTGAATCCAGCTGGCCGGTTGATGTAGAAAATAACCTTTCACCCTTCGTATTGACATGGCCTTTCCCAGGTCAATGGTGGCCTCCAAATCCTCCCCTTCAAATCCCAAATAGTTTCTGAAGTGTATGTTATTGCCCGATTGACTTCGTATTCCATTTACCAAAGTGAATCCACCATTCCCTGAATAATTTTTTGACGGTTGATTGCGTAGTGTAATATCCTTGCCCGTTGCTTTATTGATCTCAAATTGTTGGGAATAAGAGCTCTTCACCTCCCTGTTTTTACCAACAAATTGCGCTTGATACATTGCAGATTGCTGTATCAAAATCGGTTTTTCATAATTGGCTTTAATGGGGGATATCCAATGTATTTTTCCATCTGCAGATTTATTGGTTAAGGCCAATTCAACTCCATTTTTATTTTGCTCAGGGTTCAGTTTGCTGATCATTTCATAGTATGCCCTGCTTGGTTTAACTCCCCACTGCTCGTATCTGTTAATGAGGGGGCCTATATTCTTCTCAAATTCAGTCCAGTTTTTTTTGTCTTGAGGGGTCCATAATGATTCGCTTAAGGCTGCAATACGCGGAAAGATCATATAAGCGATCTTATCTTCATTTTTCATATACTCTGTCCAAACGTTGGCTTGTGCCCCAAGAACCAGATGAGCATTATTGGCAGGGATCTCTTGCGGAAGCGGATTGTAGGCATATACTTTTTCAATAGGGTTATATCCTCCAATGGTCACTGAGTCCTCGGCAAGTGCTTGGGAATGGTCAAAGTAAACCGGGTTGCCGGGTGTCATTATTACTGAATGCCCTTGCCTGGCTGCTTCTATTCCCCCTTCCTCACCTCGCCAGCTCATCACAATTGCATTGGGGGCTAGTCCGCCTTCCAAAATCTCATCCCAACCAATCAGTGTTTTTCCTTTGCTATTGAGATACTTTTCTATTCGCTGAATGAAATAACTCTGCAATTCATGTTCGTCTTTTAAGCCAAGGTCCTTTATTCTTTTTTGACATAAAGAACATGATTGCCAATGTGACTTCGGGCATTCATCTCCGCCAATGTGAAAATAAGGAGAGGGGAAAAGAGGAATGATCTCATCAATGACTTGTTGAAGAAATTCAAAAGTTGATTCTTTCCCCGCGCAAAAAACATCCTCAAATACCCCCCAGGTTTCCTGTACCAATTTAATACGACCACTTTTTTGTGCAGCAACCGATTTTTCGGAAATCATATTGTATGGGATCACGGTTGGCTTTTCAGGGAAACAACTTAGAAAGGGATAGGCTGCAATTGCAGCACTGCTATGGCCCGGCATTTCAATTTCAGGGATTACGTCCACAAATCGGGCTTGCGCATAAGCTACTACTTCTCTTATTTCTTCTTGAGTATAAAAGCCACCATAAAGAAGATTATCATTTCCTTTGCCAGGATGACGCCCAATGATTGTTCCATTTCGCCAGGCTCCCACATTGGTGAGTGCAGGGTATTTTTTTATTTCAATTCTCCAGCCTTGATCTTCTGTTAAATGCCAATGAAATTTATTGAGTTTATGAAAGGATAACCAATCGATATACTGCTTGATAAAACTCACTGGGAAAAAATGTCTGCCAACATCCAAGTGCATGCCCCGGTATTGAAAACGAGGGAAGTCTTCAATTTTGATGTAAGGAAGTACCGATTGATTATCGTCTCCTCTGGTAATAAGTTGCAGTAATGTTCGGGTAGCATGGTGCAAGGCTTCAGCGCTTGTAACAGTTAGCTGAATACCTCCTTTGTCAATGCGCAATTCATACGTGGGGATGGCTTTATCTTTTCCACTTTTATACTGTATCTGAATTGCGGCTTGTTGTTTCAATTTTACTTCCTCAAGTTGGATGTTGCACTGTGTTTTCATTTCTCTCAAGAAGAGTTGAAGGGTGTTGCGTGCTTGCGCATTTTCGCTTTCTATAAAATAGGAACATCGATTTGATAAAATATAATTACCCTCTCCTTGTAGTTGATACGCAGGTCTTGGTACCAATAATTGCTGCGCATTTCCCATGAATGGAAAAAATAAAAAAAACAGCAGATGACGCATGTAGATTGAATTTGAGGTCTAAATTACCAATTAGTCTAATACACCGCACTTGCCTTGTTTTTGAATTGCACAAAGTGGTCATCTGCCCTTCAGTTACCGGATCGCGCTTTTTCGATAGGTTTCGATGCTTAAAAGTTTTAATATTTATTCTTACCTTGACATCATGTTTAACAGAAGAAATTTTTTATCAAAAATGGGTATGCTAACAGCAGGACTAACTGTACATGGCATTTCAAAAGGTTTGTCGCAGCAAAAAAGGCCAAAGAGCAAGGGGCCTATTGTCCTTTCAACCTGGGATGCTGGACTTGAAGCTAACGTACCTGCATGGGCGATCCTTGAAAAAGGAGGATTGGCCTTAGATGCTGTTGAACAAGGCGTACGCCATACAGAAGATTCCATTAACTGTTGTGTGGGGTTGGGCGCTAATCCAGACAGAGATGGGCATGTAACCTTGGATGCGTCTATAATGGATCATAATTACAATTGTGGTGCAGTTGCTTTTTTAGAGCGCATCAAACATCCTGTTAGTGTAGCAAGACGAGTCATGGAAAAGACCCCACATGTAATGTTGGTTGGTGAAGGGGCACAACAATTTGCTATTGCCGAAGGGTTTACGTTGGAGCCTGAAAAATTGTCCACAGCTGCTCAGGCAGCTTATTCAAATTGGTTGCAACAATCTCAATATAAATCTCCATCCATTAATAGGGGAAATCAACATGATCATGGTCCATTTGCTCCAACACGACTTCAAAATGGGGAATGGAATCACGATACCATTGGCATGTTAGCCATGGATCTACATGGCAACTTAAGTGCTAGTTGTACAACTTCAGGAGCTGGGTTTAAAATGCGTGGTCGAGTAGGGGACTCTCCAATTATTGGAGCTGGGCTATTTGTAGATAATTCAGTGGGGGCCTGTGTAGCAACCGGACAGGGAGAGGATGTAATACGTGTTGCAGGTGCGTCAACCGTGGTAGAGTTGATCCGCCAAGGAAGAACTCCTCAACAAGCATGTGCAGAAGTGATTCAACGCATTATTGATATCAAGAAGGAGCGTTCAAAAGATATTCAAGTAGCTTTTATAGCACTATCAATTCAAGGAGGGGTGGGATCCTTTGCTATTCATCCAGGATTTTCCTTTGCTTATAAGGATGCTCAACGAAGTGAATTGGTAAAAGCCCAAAGTTGGTTTAAATAAGTATAGACCATGTTGATTGAAATAGCCACGACAGATTTTGAAACAACACAACTTGCTGTAAAGGGAGGCGCAGACAGAATAGAATTATGTGCTGGATTGTCCGAAGGGGGTATCACCGCTAGTGCGGGCTTATTGAGGCTTTGCAGACAAAAATTTGACCTGCCCCTCTACCCAATGATTCGACCCAGGCCTGGGGATTTTCTTTATACGGAAGAAGAGTTTGAAATCATGAAACAGGATATCCAGTATTGTCGTTCGCTGGGTTTTGATGGAGTTGTCCTAGGTTTGCTGAATACCGACGGAAGCATTGATCAAGATAGGGTGTTACAGCTAATGGATTGTGCTTACCCGCTTAAAGTTACTTTTCATCGGGCTTTTGATCGATGCGCAGACCCCTTTACCGCCTTGGAACAGTTGATTCAATTAGGTTGTGAGCGGATTTTAACTGCTGGTCAAAAGCCAACTGCGCCTGAGGGAGCTTCATTGATAGCTACTCTGCAGGCAAAAGCGGATGATCGGATAATTATAATGCCTGGAAGTGGGGTGCATACTGGTTCCATAGTGGAGCTGGCAAAGCAAACAGGCTGCGTGGAGTTCCACAGCTCCCTTCGTTCATTAAAAGAATCGGCAATGCAATTTATTCATCCCTCATTTACAAATAGCAAGGAGAGTTATACCAATCCCGGTATTGTAATTGAAGCCATCCAACTTATAAAGCAAAAATTAAATGCACTGTAATGATGTGGAGGGCTTAGAATTTTATTTTTTTCAGGTAGGATGCGCCCACTTCTGCCGCAAGTAGTGGAGACCCTCCTGGATAAAATTCTTGTTCCATCAGTATGTATTTAAGCCCTAATTGCTTTGCATCTGGAATCAGTTGTTTGAAGTCAATACTTCCCGTTCCCAAGTCCACTGATTCATATTTTTCTTTGTTTATGGGGAATTGGCTTCTGTCTTTTATATGACTCAATTCAAAGCGTCCGGGATATTTCTTTAGCCATTCAAGTGGATCTTCTCCAGCTGAAACAACCCAATACATATCCATTTCAAAACAGACCAATGCCGGATCTGTTTCTTGCATCAAAATATCCTGGGGATAAACACCATTCATTTTTTTGAAAGAATAATCATGATTGTGATACGCAAATTGCACTCCATATGAGGCGCAGCGTTTTGCTTTTTCATTAAATACGGTGGCTAATTTTTTGTAGTTGTCAATACTCCGCTGTGGCCCAACCCATGGACAAATCAAATATTTCAAGTTTGCAGCGGCCGCTTCTTCTACTTTTTGTTCAAAGTTCGTATAGATATTACAGTGGGTAGATATAAGTTCCATACCCAAATCAGCCGTAAATTTTTTAAACTCGCCGGGCTTCATATCCCAGTAGATCCCCTGAGGCCCTTCATAACTTTCAATTTGGGTATATCCAAATTTGGCTAACGCTGTAATGACTTCTTTTGCTTTGCCATTGATTATATCTCGTAGCGTATAAAGTTGGATTCCAAATTTTTTTGCGGTGGGCTCTTTTGAAAACCAAGCAGCCCAGCCTGGGTTGGCCACTACTACTGTTGCGCCGGCAACACAACCTACGGACTTTAAAAATTCTCTTCTTTTTTGCATAGTTTGCTGATTATTCTGCCCACGCTTTTTCTCCTTTGATATAGGGTACATTTCCGTCATAGCGTCCTGGAACAGGAACATGCCTTAGGGTTTTGGTCATACCCGTTTCCGAAGAAAAGAATCCCCAAAGTGTCAACTGTTTCATCATTGAGTAATAATGAGGGGGCGTTTTTATCTCCTTGTTTTCTTCACGTTTGGTATTAAAGTCTTTTGCCTCACGTTCTAACTTTTGTAATAGGGTTAGCTTTTGAGATGCCGCTAATTCAACAAATGGGCGATTGAACTCTTTTTGACATCTTTCATTCAAGATGGCTACTCCTTTGATGAAAGCATCTTGCTCTTCTTTGGTATAGCAATCTTCAATCATCACTTTCATAAAAGCACCCGTCTGCGCGGCTTTGGCACCAGGGGTATCAGTGGTTGGAATTATAGTTTCTGCAAGTTCATCCAGCAAGGCAATTGTAGCCGGGGTAAATGCCGACACGGGTCCCGCGGTTGATTTACATCCCGTTAAGAAAAGCTCTCCACCAACTACTGCAACTCCTGTTAGCAGTGCAATCGATTTAAGTAATTCTCTTCTTTTCATAACTGAAAATATTATAGGTTACCTTTTTTAAGTTCTTCAACGGCAAAATTGGCAGCACGTGCTGTCATAGCCATATAGGTCAACGACGGGTTTACGCAAGAAGCGCTAGTCATGCAGGAGCCATCTGTTACAAATACATTCTTGCAATCCCAAATTTGATTATTACCATTTAGCACAGAAGATTTGGATTCGCGGCCCATACGCGCTGTTCCCATTTCATGAATTCCCATTCCTACCTCGTAACCGTAATCATAGGTGTAAGCATTTTTTAATCCCGCCGCCTCCAACATTTCTTTGGCGTCATTCATCATGTCTTCTCTCATCTTCTTTTCATTCTCTTTTATTTCTACATCCATATCTAATACGGGTAATCCCCACTTATCTTTTACATTTTTATTCAAGCTGATTTTATTCTCATGATAAGGCAGCATTTCTCCAAATCCCATAATACCCATATGCCAGTTATCGCTAGGCACACTTAATGCCTCCTTCAATTCTGCGCCAATGGTAAATTCAGCCACATGGACACCTCTGCCTCTTCCGGCTCCACCCTGATACCCAAAACCTCTTACATAGGCGCGTTTGTCGTCGTATACATTTCTGAAACGGGGCACATAGACTCCTGTAGGTCTTCTTCCATAGTGATAGCGATCGCCGTATCCCTCAGCGGTGGCGCCAGCACCACATCTGAAGTGATGATCCATTACGTTATGTCCTAATTCTCCGCTGCTGCTTCCAAGTCCATCAGGCCAAATATCAGTGGCACTGTTCATTAATATCCAGGTAGAATTAAAAGAGGAGGCACATAGGAAAACAATTTTAGCCTGATATTGTACTGTTTTATTATCTGTAGCATCTAGCACTTCTACACCTTTTGCCTTTTGTGTGTTTTTGTCATACAGAACCTGGGTAACTATGGAAAAGGGGCGAAGAGTAAGTTTTCCGGTTTTCATTGCAGCGGGCAGGGTAGAGGATTGTGTGCTAAAATAACCTCCAAAGGGACAGCCTCTCCAACAACGATTTCTATATTGACAATTAGTTCTGCCTTCATGTGGCACCGTTATATTAGCACTTCTGCCAATAATTAAATGACGTTCCCCCTTATAATATTTCTTTAATTTTTCAGCAACATCTTTTTCAACACAGTTTAAATCCATGGGTGGCATAAACTCACCATCGGGAAGTACCTCAAGCCCTTCTTTGCTTCCTTGGATCCCTGCAAATTTTTCTACGTGGCTATACCATGGCGCCAGTTCATCATATCGAATAGGCCAATCCACTCCATGCCCATCCACAAGATTCGCTTCAAAATCCCATTTGTTAAACCGATAACTCTGTCGGCCCCACATCAGCGAGCGTCCGCCCACATGATATCCTCTGAACCAGGAAAATGGCTTTGTCTCTGTGTAGGGGCACTCTTTGTCTTTGACCCAAAGATCCAGTACCGTTTCATTGAGCGAATAATCTCTTTTCAATACAGGATAATCTTCCAACATTTCCTGTGTCGGTCTTATACCCCTGTGCGGAAACTCCCAGGACTCTTTGGTTGCATTCACATAGTCTTTAATATGTTCAATATCTCTCCCTCTTTCCAATAAAAGAACATTTAAACCTTTTTCTGTTAACTCTTTTGCTGCCCATCCTCCGCTGATTCCGGACCCCACAACAATAGCATCATACATAGTCTCTTTTGGCATAGCTCTTATTTTTTTAAATCGTACAAATTTGAATAGCTTTTCTAAGCGCGGCTATTTTCTCTTCCTTTGTCTTGCCACTTGGGATAAACTCTTGCGCCACATACCCTGTATAACCTGTTGCGGCAATGGCTCGCATGATTGCAGGGTAGTACAGTTCCTGTGATTCATCTATTTCATGTCTGCCCGGCACACCGGCAGTGTGGTAGTGGCCAAAATAGGCATGATTATCTTGAATGGTACGAATGATATCTCCTTCGCTTATTTGCATGTGGTAGATATCGTACAACAGTTTAAAATTTGTTGACCCAAGCTCTTTGCACAATTGAACTCCCCAAGCGGAGTTGTCTGCCATGTAGTCTTTGTGATCTATTTTACTATTGAAAAGTTCCATTTGTATTGAAATACCAAATTTTTCTGCAACTGGTAAGATTTGCTGAAGCCCCCTTGCGCAATTTAGAAGCCCTGTCTGGTTGTCCATTCCGTTCCTATTTCCAGAAAAGCAAATCAGATTTTTAAACCCTGCTTCGGCTATCATTGGAATAGTCTCCAGGTAATCTTTGATTAGCCATGCGTGATTTGTTGGGTCGTTCCACCCTTGCGTTAGGCTTACCTTTCCTGCTGTGTAACACATCGAACAGTTTACTGCATGCTCTTTTAATAGGGCAAAGTCTTTAGGGGCTACCAAATCAATGGTGTCTATTTTTAATTCCTTAACCAATCTACATAATTCATCCAGCGACAAGAAACCATATGTCCAACTGCAAACAGAGTGATTAATACTCCCTTTGTTGAATGGCTGAATTGTTGAATAAGCTGTCGCGTAGGTTGGATTAAGGGGAAGCGAAGCCGCCAGCGCCAGTTGCCCCGCCTTTTTAAGTAAATCTCTTCTAGTAGTATTTTTTATACTCATATTTCTTTTTTAATGGAGGAGGGATCTTTAAATAGCAGAAAAAACAGCACAAGTATGGTGGTGGCAATTAGTGTTGGTACCATCCAAATGGCATTCCAATCATGCCCTGCAGCTGTTTTGTATTGGTCGGCTATAAGTCCAGCCAGCCAGAATCCAGCCAGCATACCTGCTCCATATGTTGCAAGGGTTATCATGCCTTGTGCGGACGATCGGATTTTTTCACCGGCTCGCTGATCCGTATAGACCTGCCCGGTAACAAAGAAGAAATCATAGCAAATTCCATGTAAAATAATTCCTGCGTACAAAAGACCAACACCAGCCCCCGCATCCCCAAAACCAAAACAAAGATAACGAATCACCCAGGCAGCCATTCCAATCAACAACATTTTTTTTACTCCCAATCTTGAAAAGAAAAGAGGCATAAGAAACAGGAATAGTGTTTCGCTCATTTGCCCCATCGTCATCTTGGGAGCGGCATTAGTAACGCCTACTTCATTTAAGAAAATATTTGTCTCCTGGTAATAAAACGCAAGGGGTATGCAAATCAACATCGAGGTTATAAAAAAAACTAAATAGTTTTTATCTCCTAAAAGACCGATGGCATCCGTACCTATGATTTCGCCAAACGTTGTTTGTGTTCCTGCTTTAGGGGGGGGCGTGTTGGGCAGCATGAAGCTATACACGCCTAATACCAATGACACAAGCGCCGCAATTTTAAATGTTTGATCCAGCGTGCCTGATGACTCCAAGGCAAGCCAACCAATTAAAAGACCCGAAGCAATCCATCCGATTGTACCCCAAACTCTTATTGCGGAAAATTCTTTTTCAGGGCTGGCCATTTGCTTGAATGCTATTGCATTGACCAATGCAAGTGTGGGCATATAAACGATCATATAGGTTAACAAATACGGGTAGAAAGCATTGAAATTGGTTTGTGACGAAAGATAATACAGTAATAAACCACCAGTCAAATGCAACACGCCCAAAATACGTTGGGCAGCAAAATATTTGTCCGCAATCAGCCCAATGATAAAAGGTGCCACTATGGCTCCGAGGGATTGCGTTCCATACGCAAGTCCTATTTCAACACCACCGGCGTCCAATTGGGTAGTTAAATAAGTACCCATTGTTACAAACCAAATTCCCCACACAAAAAAGTTAAGAAACATCATGAACGCTAATTGTATTCTTGTTGTTGTTTTCATTCTAAGCAATTGAAGATAAAAATAGTACATTTAATACTTCAATTATTTTGCTATGCATAGAAAACTCCGGATCGCCATGATTGGCGGTGGCAAAGGGGCTTTTATTGGTTCCATTCATCGTCTTGCGTTTTCAATGGATGGTCACTATGAACTGGTGGCAGGTGCTTTTAGCGCCGATCCAATTGTTTCCCAAAATGCAGGCGAAGAATTGCAACTTTCGAGGGATAGAGTATACCCTTCATTTCATACGTTGATTCATCAAGAGGCGTTACTCCCAACTGCAGTGAGGGCAGAGGTGATTTGCATCGTTACGCCTAATCATGTGCACTATGAACCCGCAGTATTGGCACTTGATGCAGGTTTTCACGTTATTCTGGAAAAACCCATGACTTTTTCACTAGGTGAGGCCCGTTCATTACATAAAAAAGTGTTGGCGTCTGACAGGTTCTTTATGCTTTGTCATACGTATACTGGTTATCCCATGGTAAAACAGGCTCGGCAACTAATTCAAGCAGGCTTATTGGGAGAAATCCGTAAAGTCTTTGTAGAATATCCGCAGGGTTGGTTGCACACTTACCTTGAAGGAAGCAAACAAAAGCAAGCTGATTGGAGAACAGATCCCAACCGAAGTGGATTAGGAGGGGCAATGGGCGATATAGGAACACATGCATTTAATCTGGCAGAGTATGTATCCGGTTTGCAAGTGAGTAGGCTCTGTGCAGCTGTCAATACGATTGTTACCGGTAGAAAAATTGATGATGACGGTGCGGCACTTTTGCAATTTAATAACGGGGCCACTGGTGTATTGATGGCTACGCAAGTTGCAGCGGGAGCCGAAAATAATATATCCATCAGGATTTATGGAGAAAAGGGAGGGCTCTCCTGGAAGCAAGAAGATAATAATTCGCTGCAAATCGTATGGCCAGACCGTCCTGCAGAGTGCTGGAGAGCTGGTACTGGTTATTTGAGTGAGTATGCCACTCATAATTCACGTACCCCAGCTGGACATCCCGAAGGGTATTTAGAGGCATTTGCCAATTTGTATCGCAATTTTGCACTGGCCATTTTAGCAAAGGAAAATGATGCATTGCCCTCAGCTGTTTGCACCGATTTCCCCGGGTCTAAAGAAGGTTTGCGAGGAATGGTATTTGTAGAAGCGATGATTAAATCCAGTCAACAACAAACCTGGGTTGAGTTTACCCATTAATTATTATTTATGACAACCATCAAAGGACCTGGTATTTTTCTCGCTCAATTTATGGGCGACAAAGCTCCTTATAATGAATTACGCTCAATATGTCAGTGGGTTAAGTCCCTTGGATACCATGCTGTGCAAATTCCTGCATGGGATTCAAGGTGTATAGATTTGAAGAAAGCTGCAGAAAGCAAAACTTATGCGCAAGAAATAAATGGTATTGTTGAAGAATGTGGACTTACAATTTCAGAGCTTTCTACTCATCTGCAAGGACAATTAATAGCCGTTCATCCGGCTTATGATTCCTTGTTCGATGGTTTTGCGCCCATAGAAGTTAAGGGTAACGCCAGCGCCAGAACATCCTGGGCTGTTGAGCAAGTTAAGTTTGGTGCCAAAGCTTCTCAGCATATGGGGCTTACGGCGCATCCAACATTCAGCGGTTCCTTGTTGTGGCACACTTTTCACCCATGGCCGCAAAGGCCTGCTGGTCTGGTGGAAGAGGGTTTTAAAGAATTAGCAAGGAGATGGCTACCCATACTTAATTACTTTGATGAATGTGGCGTAGATGTCTGTTATGAAGCACATCCCGGGGAGGATATTTTTGATGGGATTACTTATGAAATGTTTTTGAACGCTGTTGAACAGCACCCCAGGGCTTGTTTACTATATGATCCTTCGCATTTTGTTTTACAACAACTGGACTATTTGGCTTACATTGATTACTATCACCAACGAATAAAAGCTTTCCACGTCAAAGACGCAGAATTCAATTCAACTGGCAAACAAGGGACATTTGGTGGCTATCAATCTTGGGCTAACCGAGCGGGGCGGTATAGATCTCCCGGGGACGGGCAGGTTGATTTCAAATCAATTTTCAGTAAACTTGCACAGTATGATTACTCCGGTTGGGCTGTTATGGAGTGGGAGTGCTGCATCAAGCACTCTGAGCAGGGTGCTGCAGAGGGAGCAACATTTATCAAGGATCATATCATTCGCGTAACTGAAAAAGCTTTTGATGATTTTGCATCTAGTGGAACAGATGTTTCTGCTAACAGAAAACTATTGGGATTAGATTAATTCTTTTAAAATTTAATTACTGTTTGATATGGGTGGTCGCTACACGTTCTTGATTATAGGGCTAATTGGTTTTTTTGCCTGCCAGTCTTCCACTAAACAAATGGATGATGCCCCTGAGGGATCAAGTACTCATTCCGCTGCTGTTGCCTCAGTTAAGGATCCCGTTTATGCTAAAGGATTAGCTTTAGTTGGAAAGAATGATTGCGTGACTTGTCATAAAGTTGACGATAAGCTAATTGGGCCTTCGTATAAGGAGGTAGCCAAAAAATATGCCGATGCCCCCAACGACGTGGTTACGGTGCTTGCTTCTTTTATTATAAAAGGGGGTGGGGGTAATTGGGGCAATGTCCCTATGACTCCACATTCAAACCTTTCACAGGAAGATGCTGAAACTATGGTTCGATATATATTAACCTTAAAACAGTAATGATGCGTTCTTATTTATTGTCAATCCCTTTGGTCTTTTTTACCACTTCTTTAATAGCGCAACAAAAGCCGAATGTTTTATCGCGTGATGAAAAAAAGGAGGGCTGGACGCTTTTGTTTGATGGCAGATCGGCAACTGGATGGCATAAGTATGGAGGAAAACCAGTAGGAGCTGCATGGAAAGTGGAGGATGGGGTATTGTTCCTTGACCCTATACAAAAAAAAGATCGGCAATTCCTTGATGGTGGTGATATCGTGACGGATAGGGATTTTAAAAATTTTCATTTAAAACTGGAGTGGAAAATTGCACAAAACGGAAACAGTGGCATTATGTTCTACATCCACGAGGATACGGCAACCTACATTTGGCCTTGGATGTCCGCCCCTGAAATGCAAGTGCTTGATAATAAGGGACATCCTGATAGTAAAATAATCAAGCATCGTGCAGGGGATCTTTATGACTTAATTTCTTGCAAAGAAGAAACCGTACGACCTTTTGGGGAATGGAACCAGGTGGAAATTCGTGCGGTGAATGGACAATTAGACTTTTGGATGAATGGGGCCAATATAATTTCCACGCAGCTTTGGGGCGATCAATGGGTCAAACTAATTGCTGGAAGCAAGTTTGCTAAAATGAAAGGATTTGGCATGTTCCAGCAAGGTAAATTAGGCTTACAGGACCACGGAGATAAAGTTTGGTTCAGGAATATTAAAGTAAGGGAACTCTAACCTTGCTTTAATCTACCGTAGTAATTTTCAGCACATTGGTAAAAAGATGTAAGTGAACGGGAGTGCTGCCCGTGCTAACTACTACATCCCCTTTTTTTAAGAAACTGCGTAGTTTAAGTATGTCGATCTGGTCTTGAAAAATATCGTCCAAACTATCTTCTTCATCATAAAAGAAAGCGCGCACTCCCCAGGAAAGACTTAGTTGATTTACTAAATGTCTTTTTTTAGTAAAAACATAAACTGGGGCCTTTGGCCGGTAACTACTAATCATAAATCCAGTATAGCCACTTTGCGTCATCCCAATAATCGCTTCTGCATTGACATCCTCAGCTAATTTGCATGCATTATAACAGATGGCATCACTTAACAAAGAAGGGGAGTGTGCCTGTGGTCGAAGCATCTCGTCCCGATTATAGTAATAAGCTTTTGCTTCTACTTCCAATATTATTTTGGTCATCGTTTCAATGACCAGGGTGGGATGATTACCTACTGCTGTTTCTCCACTGAGCATTAAGGCGTCAGCACCTTCCAGGACAGCGTTGGCCACATCAGTAATTTCACTTCGATTTGGTTTTATTCGATTAATCATGCTTTCCATCATCTGTGTAGCCACAATGACTGGTTTGGCACGGTGAATACATTTCTTGATAATATCTTTTTGGATCAGTGGCACTTCTTCTACCGGTAGTTCAACACCCAGATCCCCTCTGGCAATCATAATGCCGTCACTTTCTAATATGATCTCTCGCAAGTTTTTGACTGCTTTTGGCATTTCAATTTTTGCAATCACTTTTGCGGTGTGCTTATTTTCTGCGATGATGTCTTTGAGTTGTTTGATACACCCGGGTGTTCGGACAAATGAAAGGGCAATCCAATCAATCTGATGTTGAAAAATGAAGGAAAGATCTTCCAGGTCTTTTGGCGTAAAGGAAGGCAATGAAATATCAGTATCGGGGAGATTTACTCCTTTTTTGGGGTAAAGGGTCCCTCCTATAAGTACTTTTACGCGAACTTGGCAGGTCGGTAGTATTTCCACTACCTCTACTTCAATTTTTCCATCATCGATCAGCATTTTCTCTCCCTTTTTTACGTCGGCATGAAGGTTATCGTAGGATACATACACTTTTTCCTTAGTGCCGATGATTTTTTCATTGGTGAACAAGAAGCTGTCGCCGACCTTTAATTCAATGGCTCCATTTGTCAATTCTCCCACGCGTAGCTTTGGTCCTTGTAGATCGGCTAAGATGGAAATGTTGTAAGGTTGACTTTTATTGATTCGATGGATGTATTCAATGATGGTAGCTTTTTCCTCATGTTTTCCATGAGAAAAATTAAGTCTAAAAACATTTACTCCTTCTTTTACTAAGGCCAATAATTTATCGTAAGTGTTGCAGGAAGGGCCAACTGTAGCTACGATTTTTGTTCGTTTAGTCGCGTGTCTTCGACCTGCTTCATGATCATATTCTTGGTGAAGGTATTTGTCAATATTCTTTGTCATATGTACGTAAATTTAGCTGGCAAGTATTTTTACGATATCCAGCCACTCCTCGCTGATCTTTCCTTTTGTTTTTACGGCTTGTTCCAGTGGAATGTAGTTCATTTTATTATCATGGATCCCTACAAATACATTGTATCTGCCTTGTAGTAAACTTTCAACGGCATGATATCCCATACGGCTTGCAATGATGCGATCAAGACAACTGGGAGATCCTCCTCGCTGAATATGGCCTAAAATGCACACTCTAATCTCCGCTTTTGGAAGATTTTCTTTTAATACCCGGCTTACTTGATCTGCACCACCAAAATCATCTCCTTCGGCCACAACAATCAAGTTGACCATTTTTTTCCGGCGTTCCTTTTCCTTTAATGATTTAATGATGGAGTTGATGTCCGTTTTTCGTTCTGGTATTAAAATATTTTCTGCTCCGGTGGCAATTCCACTGTGCAACGCAATGTATCCCGCGTCTCGTCCCATTACTTCGATGACAAATACACGATCATGCGCTTCCATTGTGTCTCGTATTTTATCGATCGCCTCTACCGCAGTATTGACAGCCGTATCAAACCCAATGGTGAAATCGGTGCCTGAGATATCCTTATCGATTGTTCCTGCAATACCAATACACGGCATGTTAAACTCATTGCTAAATATGTTGGCTCCTCTGAATGACCCGTCTCCTCCAATTACTACCAAGCCGTCTATTCCATTTTTAATTAGATTATCATATGCTTTTTGCCGCCCTTCTTTTTCCATAAACTCCTTGCAACGGGCAGTTTTTAAAATAGTACCCCCTCGTTGAATAATATTGGCAACAGAGCGCCCATTCATTTTGATTATATCATCTTCAATCAGGCCTTGATAGCCTCGCATGATGCCGAAAACCTCTAATCCGTAATAGAGCCCGGTTCTAACTACGGCACGGATTGCAGCATTCATCCCGGGAGAATCGCCCCCTGAAGTCAAAACGCCAATCTTCGTTACTTTAGAAGACATATCTTGAAAAAATCAAGATGCTAAGATACGTGTTTTCTTTAGCTTCACCCTATGAAAATACTGGTTACAGGCGCCAATGGATTTTTAGGATATTATCTATGCAATGCGTTGCTTACACGTGGTTATCTTGTTGTAGCTACAGGTAGGGGTGACTGCCGATTACCCTACTTGGGCAGGCCTGGGTTTTCTTATGTCTCAATGGATTTGGTTGATCATGATCAAACCAGAACAGTTGTTCATCAAATCGCACCTGATTTTATTTTTCATGCTGCTGCTATAGGGAAACCTGACGATTGCGAATTAAACAAGGAACTGGCTACTAAAATAAATACTGCAGGATCTGCACTGCTGTTAGCACTGGCTGCAAAATCAGTAACTCCCTTCTGTTATATTTCTACTGATTTTGTCTTTGATGGCAAGGCAGGAAATTATGTAGAGGAGGATCTGGTTAATCCGGTGAATCATTATGGATTTACCAAAGCACAGGCTGAAAAATTGGTGACCATGTATGCAGGGGATTGGTCAATTGTGAGAACGGTATTAGTATATGGCAGACCAATGACGGGTCGGTCAAATTTGTTATCAATTGTACAAGAAAAATTATCACGAGGGCAAACTTATGCAGTGGTTGATGATCAAATCAGAACGCCAACTTATGTTGAGGACCTGGTGAATGGACTTTTGTTGATTTTAGAAAAACGCGCCACTGGAATTTACCATTTGAGTGGAGAGGAAGTTTTAACTCCTTATCAAATGGCAGTAGAAACAGCAAATTATCTTGTATTAGATCCTACGCTTTTGATCCGTACCACTTCAGCCGCATTCAAGCAGCCTGCCATTCGGCCTTTAATTACTGGGTTAGACATCAACAAGTCAAAAAGAGAGTTGGGCTTCAAGCCGCGACGTTTTGCTGCGGGGCTACAGGCTACCTTTTGCACACACTAGTTCATCATCAAATTATTGACACTACGCTGTAAGATATTGAATGCAATCTCTGCCATTAAATTTTCTTTATCCAATGTCGGGTTCACTTCGGTGATTTCAAAACAGCATATTTTTCTGTTTTGCATAAACTTGCTGACCAAGTCCTCAGCTTCTCTTTCCCTTAACCCATTACCCACGGGCGTTCCTGTGCCTTTTGTGATGGAGGCGTCCAAGCAATCTACGTCAAAGGAAAGATAAATGTCCGTACAGTCGGATAAGTAACGCAGAATTGATCTGACAATACTTTCTGCACCCTTACTTCTTACTTCTTTTGCGGAAATTTTTTTGATGCCCAGTCTGTCTAATAAGTTTTTTTCCTCTTTTTCAAAATCTCTAAGCGATATGTAAACAATATCTTCGGAAGAGACCTTAGGGCAAATTTTACCAATATTTTTTAGTTTATGCCAATACTCCAGTGTTGCGGCATCAGGTTTGTGTACTGCACATTCCTTATTATCTATACCCAGGGAAATAGCCATGGGCATACCATGCATATTCCCGGTTGGAGTAGTGAAAGGGGTATGTAAATCCGCGTGGGCATCAATCCAAATTACCCCTAACTTACTTTTGGGCTTTGCCATACGGATTCCAGCTATGGTGGCCCCGGCTGTTGCATGATCACCACTTAGCACAACTGGGAAAAAATTATTTTTCAACGTATCACCTACAGCTTTGCTCACCCGTTCATACATGGTATAAATCCCTTTCGCACGTTTAGCATATGGGGATTCGATCGGTTCATGTAAAAGTTTATTCTCAGTGGGGATTTGTTCAGTAGGGAAATGAATAAAGAAGTTGCTCATAAAGTCCAATGCTGCAATCTTAATGGCTTCAACGCCCAAACTGGCTCCACGGGTTCCGGCGCCTATTTCAGAGGGTACTTCTATTATCTTGATATTTTTCATAGGACACCAAAGGTAAGGCTAAGGCCTTCGGGGCTTTCTAAAACGGCGTTAAATCTGTTGTTATTATCCTGTCCAGTAGGATTTGTTAAGGGGGGTGCTTACATTTGCAATGCTTAAAATCAGCTGATTATGTCAAGGTCAATTGCATTTAGAGAAGCCATTCGCGAAGCCATGTCCGAAGAGATGCGTAGGGACGAACGTATTTTCCTTATGGGTGAGGAGGTTGCGGAATATAATGGTGCCTACAAAGTGAGTCTGGGGATGCTTACCGAATTTGGATCAAAACGAGTTATTGATACTCCAATTTCGGAGTTAGGCTTTACGGCAATTGGTGTTGGAGCCGCACAGAATGGACTAAGACCAATTGTGGAATTCATGACCTGGAATTTTGCGGTACTTGCTTTAGATCAAATTTTAAATACAGCTTCTAAAATGCTGGCAATGAGTGGTGGACAGATAACCTGTCCAATTGTTTTTCGTGGCCCAAATGGCTCAGCAGGACAGTTGGGTGCCCAGCACTCCACTGCTTTTGAATCCCTCTATGCAAACATTCCGGGTATCAAAGTAGTTTCTCCAAGTAATGGGTTTGATGCTAAGGGCCTTTTAAAACAAGCAATCCGATATGAGGAGGATCCCGTTGTATTCATGGAAAGTGAAGTCATGTATGGGGATAAGTCAATTGTTCCTGCCGAAGAGTACTACATTGAATTGGGTAAAGCTTCTGTGGCAAGAAATGGGCGGGATGTAACCATTGTTTCTTTTAATAAAATGATGAAGGTTGCTTTGGGTGCGGCTGAAGAGTTGGAGAAGGAGGGGATCAGTGCAGAGATAATTGATCTGCGCACCATTCGTCCTTTGGATTGGATGACAGTTTTAGCGAGTGTACAAAAGACAAATAGATTGGTTATTGTAGAGGAACAATGGCCATTTGCTTCGGTTTCCTCTGAGCTTTCTTATCGCATTCAAAAAGAAGGTTTCGATTATTTAGATGCGCCCATTCGCAGAATTACTGCAGCGGATGCACCATTACATTATGCTCCCAATCTTGTTGCGGCAGCGCTCCCTGATGTGCCAAGGACTGTTAAGTTGGTTAAAGAAGTGATGTATCAACTAAAGTAATATGCCGCTACAACACTTTTTGATAGTTTTTATAGTTAGCACGCTCCTTGTTCTCTTACCAGCCTTTGGATTTGCCAAACTGTTTCAGAAAGCAGGCGAACAAGCCTGGAAAGCCTATATCCCCTTTTATAATACCTCGGTGATGCAACGGCTAAGTGGAAGACCACTTCATTGGGTTTTTTGGCAATTTATTCCTGTGGTAGGTTGGTTTATTACGCCAGGTATTTTTATAGAATTTTCAAAATCTTTTGGTCGATTTTCACTGCTTGACCATACCGCTTCCGTGCTTTTGGCTCCTTTTTATTTTCCTTGGTTAGCTGCACAGGAGGACCTTGCTTTTATTGGAAAGGAAGGGGTGCAACGCTTTCAAAAACCAGCCTGGCGTGAATGGTTTGATGCTGCCGTTTTTGCAATAGTAGCAGCCACCCTGATCAGAATATTTGTGTTTGAGGCTTACACCATTCCATCAGGCTCTATGGAAAAAAGTTTATTGGTAAATGATTTTCTTTTCGTAAGTAAGTTTAGTTATGGCCCCCGTGTTCCTAATACACCACTAGCGGTTCCTTTTGTTCATAATTACATGCCTTTTGGTTCTACTAAAAAATCCTACACTACAGTGGGTTCTCTTCCTTATATCCGGTGGTTCGCCTCGCCCGTGAAAAGAAATGACGCCGTGGTATTTAACTTTCCTGCAGGAGATACGGTAATCAACTTACCCGCATATCAATCGAAAGACCCTTATTACGATGTATGCCGTCGATTAGGAAATGGCAATATTGACGCAGGAAGAAAAATAGTTTTAAATGATCCGATCTCTTACCCACTTGCCATACATGCTTCAGATAAGACCGACAACTATATCAAACGTTGTGTGGCTATTCCCGGCGATGTACTTAGTTTGAGAGCTGGTCAATTATTCCTTGATGGTAAGCAGGCTGTTCCGCCTCCTGATGCGCAATACACCTACTCCTTTCGTTCTACTGTTCCCTTGGACCCCGAAATCATGAAAGAAGAGTTTAATACCACTGAATTCGGCATGGATATGACTGGCAGATATGTGATCAATCTGCCTTACAATAAGGTAGAAAAATTTAAAAGCCAACCATTTCTGGATGGTCCACTCATAGCGGACAACGAAGTTTATGAGTCAGCGACTGTTGCTGATATGGATCTGCGTACTACTTCTGGAGATGTTTTCCCTTATGACACCACTTATTTTAAATGGACAAAAGATAATTATGGCCCCATTTGGATACCTCAAAGGGGAGTTGAAATTCCATTGAATGATTCTACGTATATCCTCTATGCGCGGGCTATTCGGGTTTATGAGCGAAACACCTTATCTAAAGAAAATGGTAAAATAATTTTAAATGGACAACCTGCCACTAGTTACAGATTTAAAATGAATTACTACTGGATGATGGGGGATAACAGACATGGTTCACAGGACTCCCGCTTTTGGGGATTTGTTCCCGAGGATCGAATTGTAGGTAAGGCCTGGTTGATTTGGTTTAGTTGGGAGAATGGCCCGCGGTGGAACCGATTGTTTCGCACCATCAAATAACTTAACTTTAAAGGCTCCATATTGGAGCCTTTTTCACGTATAAACCTGTATGAAAAAAGAGCTGTATCAATTTGAATATTACCGCGTCAGTGAGCGAACGGAATTGGCAGCAAAAGATTTTGCTTTACTGGATGCAGCCTCTCGTGCCGCTCAGCAGGCATACGCGCCTTACTCAAATTTTAAAGTAGGTGCCGCAGCAATGTTGGTTAATGGTGAAGTGATACTGGGGTCTAACCAGGAGAATGCATCTTACCCGGTAGGTATATGTGCAGAGAGGGTATTGTTGGGTAATGCTGCTGTCCAATTTCCCGGTGTTGCCATAGAATCCCTTGCTATTACTTATCTACGTGCTGATAGAAAAAGTAGCGAACCCTTATCTCCATGTGGTATGTGTAGGCAAGCATTAACCGAGTATGAATCCAGAGTGCATCAGCCCATACGATTGTTGCTTGCCGGAGAAGTGGGAGATGTGCTCATATTAAATCAAGCACAGGCATTATTACCATTTGTTTTCCAAAGTCAACATTTGTTTTAATTCATAAATTTTTAAATATGCATAAATCAAGCGCTACCTCCAGACGAAAATTTGTAAAACAAGCGGGTATGGCTGCAACTGGTTGGATGATAATTCCACGTGCTGTTTTAGGAAAGGGGTTCATGGCTCCAAGTGATAAATTAAATGTAGCCGGAATAGGGGTTGGCGGTCAGGGTGCGGGAGATCTTGCTCAAATTGCAAAAAGTCCTTATGTGAATATTGTTGCCTTGTGTGATGTGGATGATAGACAGGCTGCACGGTCTAGAAAAGCTTACTCCAAAGCAAATTATTATAAGGATTTTCGAGAAATGCTTAATAAGGAGAGAGATTCTATTGATGCTTGTACCATTTCAACCCCTGATCACACGCATGCAGTTGCCACGCTCGCCGCTATGCAATTGGGCAAGCATGTCTACACCCAAAAACCTTTGACGCATGATATCTATGAGGCACGTTTGTTAACCGAAGCAGCAAGACGGTACAAGGTGGTTACGCAAATGGGAAATCAGGGAGGCTCTGGAAACGGCGTTCGTGTTGCCCAAGAAATGTATACTGCTGGTTTAATTGGGGAAGTGGTTGAGGCGCAGGCGTGGACAAATCGTCCGGTATGGCCCCAGGGTATGCAAGCTCCCACTGGTCAATTTGAAGTGCCTACAGAGTTGGATTGGAATTTATGGCTGGGCACGGCAAAGCCTATTCCTTATCATCCATCCTATCTTCCTTTTAATTGGAGAGGCTGGTGGGCATTTGGTACTGGTGCTTTGGGAGATATGGCCTGTCATATAATGGATCCTATTTATCGAATTTTACCGATCCTGTATCCATCCTCCGCTGAATGCAGTGTGGCTACTATCTGGCGAGAAATGTGGAATGATACACCGGCTGTAGAGGCTTGTCCGCCTTCTTCGATAATTCATCTCAATTATCCGCGTACTGATGGGAAAGGTTCCATTAAGGTTTCTTGGTATGATGGGGGGCTACTACCGCCCAGACCGGAGGAGTTATCTCCTGGAGAGCCGTTTGGAAATTGGGATGGAGGGGTGCTTTTCATTGGTACAAAAGGAAAATTATTAATGGATTGCTATGGGGCTAATCCAAGATTGTTACCAACCAAGTTGATGAAGGTTATTGAATTACCAAGGTCTTCATTACCACGGGTGCCCGAAGGTCATTACCTACAATGGGTGAATGCCTGTATTGCCGGCTACGGAAAAGGAGTTACCAGTTCTCCTTTTGAATACGCTGGTCCATTTACGGAAAGCATTTTAATGGGTAACGTAGCGATCCGTAGCTGGATGATCAAAAATCCAAATTTAAAAGGCTGGGAGGACAAATATCTCGGGCGTAAAAAGTTGCTATGGGATGCCGCTGCTATGCGCGTTACCAACTTTGACGAGGCGAATCAATTTGTCAAGCGAGAATACCGCGAAGGTTGGTCCCTTACTGTATAGCATATTAGGATTTAAGGTAGTTGGCAAGCTCCAGACACTCAAGTGTTTTATATCTTTCTTTGCTTGGATCAAAAGATCTGGATAATTCTTCCAACACGCTTGCAATGGTCTCTATAGTAGATCTGGGCATTAGGTATTGTTGCTCCAACGGTTCTTTGATGCGTTTAAAGTAGGTCTCAATATCCCTGTGCGTATAGATCTGTCCGCCAGAAGGGTCTATGAAAAAAGCGGCACTAAGTGTGGAAATGTCCTGTGAGGGTTTACAATAAGCTAACAAAAATTGATCAGGAAGTTGTACGGCTCGGATAGGGAGATCAAGTAATTCACTTAACACAAGGTAAAGTAATCCATTTCCTGTTGGCGAACCTTTTTTGCAGGAAATGACTTTATGGATCAAATGATCTTCTGTTTTACATTCATCTCTTGGAATTGTTTTCAGTCCAAAATATCCGTAAAGGATATTGTTAACAACATTCACTTGCTCTAGTGAGGTGAGATAATTGTTTAGTTCCAACCAAATATTCCTTCTTAATCGTTCTGTATCGGTAATAACAGGTGTGGTGGCAAGATCAGGATATTGAAAAGTGGAAACTAAAAGAGCTCCGGTCAGCAATTCAGGATTCGCCGCTTCTTTCCAGTCTGTAAAATTTCTTTTTAGGTCTCTAAGCTGGAGGCGATGTATAAGACTTTCTATTCGGTTTTGCACCTGTTCATTGGGAACGGTTTCCCACCAGTGCTCCAATGTGGGGATGATTGTTGAACCATAATCAACAATTCTGGCCGATACTGCGCCAAAAACTTCCTCATCGGGATCATCTATCAAATTCAATAACGCTGAGATTTCTGTTGTGGTTCCCATGCACACAATTTCATGCATGGTGATGGATTTAGGAAGCGGAACTTTTCCACATACCTTAACAGTTTACTATTGCTTGCTTCGTTTTGCAATTACCATCCAATCCCAGGGAAGTGGCTGGTTGAGCCAGTGGGGTGGGTTGACAAACTCAGTATCCCAACCGTATTCTATTTTTTTAAATTGTATGGGTTCAAACTGGTGTTGAACTAAGCTCAATGAAAGTTCCTCCCGTAAAAAGTGTTTATGTGGAACGTCGTCAATGTTTACTACTCCTTGTTTAAGATTTTTCCACTGCTGAAGTGCTTTGTCTTTAGCCAATCTTTCCGCAAAAAGGGCAGCGTCAATTTTATATTGTTGTTGGATGATCCAGGTAAACAGATAGGATTCAAGGGATGGTACGGTTAAGATCAAGATGCCATCAGGCTTAATACAGCGTTGTAAGTTTTTAAAAAATGCAAAGCGATCATGAGCATGGGGAGTTAATAAAGCATTGATGCAGATTCCCAATTCGGCCGGTTTGATGCGGAGTCTGCTATTGCACATGTCCCCTTGCCGGTAACATACGTTTTTTAAATTGCGGTACATGGATTGCGCAATCTTTAGATTATTGCTAGAGATATCTAGCGCAATTACTTTTTTGAATAATGGAGAAATTACCGGCAGCCATTTGCCAACAGCACAGCCAATATCTATCACATGATGTTGGCTGTTAGCATAAGTTTTAATGGCTTTTGCGATCCACTTTTTTTTATCATTTTGAAGCACATCAAATATTTCTTCCTGGTAGTTGGAGGCCATTTTCTCCCAGTAATTGCGCTTCATGATTTATTTCTTTTTTTTAGGACTTGCTTTCTTCTTTTTGGTCGCTGAAGCAATTTTCCTTCTAACAAATGCACCGGGTATTTGTGTTTCAATAATCTCCTTTACTGCATTTAGGGACAATAATTTTGCCTCTTCTGTGGTAGTACGCGAGCCGTCTTCTTTTTTGGGGAGATAAATTAATTTCTTGCCCCATTTCACTAAGGGACCCCAGCGGCCATTCTCCACGCTGATCTTTTCATCCGGCCACCGGTTAATATATCTGTTTGCTTCCTTTTTGATTTTTGCTGCAATTAACTCGTGCATTTCCGCTTCGGATAAATTGGCAAAATCATATCGACGAGGAACATTAATAAATATACCATCCCATTTTATATAGGGGCCAAATCGGCCGCTTCCTTTGGTTATTCCTTTTTTCTGGTATCTGCCCACAGGGGCATCTGCCTTCCGTTTTTCTTTGATAGCGGTAATGGCTTTGTCTAATCCTACGGTACCTAAATCTGTTCCTTTTGGTAAGGATACAAATTCCTCGCCCCATTTAATATAAGGTCCAAATCGACCTACATTGACCGATACTTCCTTGTCTTCAAACTTACCCATAGGTCCTTGTGCACCAAATAAGGAGAGGGCTTCTTCAAAAGTTATTGTTTCAATGCTTTGGCCAGTTGGAATCTTTGCAAAGCGCGGTTTTTCGATATTATCCGCCTTTCCAATTTGAATCATGGCGCCGTATCGTCCCATCCGGGCAATAACGGGCTTGCCTGATTCAGGATCAACCCCGAGCTCTCTTTCGCCTTTAATCCGTTCAGCTGACTCTATGGTCTTATCAACATCTTTTTTAAATGGCTTGTAAAAATCTTTGATCATGCTATTCCACCGCAATTTTCCGGTAGCTACTTCATCAAATTCGTTCTCAATTTTTGCTGTAAAACCATAATCCATTATATCATCGAAATATTGTAATAAAAAATCAGTAACTACCAAACCCAAATCGGAGGGAAATAACTTTGATTTCTCTGCTCCGGTATTTTCTTGTTCAATTGTACTACTGATTTTTCCATTTTTGAGTACCAGCACCTGCAACCCTCTTCGGGTTCCTTCTTTATCTCTTTTTTCTACATACCCTCTTTTTAGAATGGTAGAAATAGTAGGCGCATACGTTGAAGGTCGTCCTATGCCTAATTCTTCTAATTTTTTCACCAGCGATGCCTCTGTGTATCTGGGAAGTGGGCGGCTGAAACGCTCTATGGCTTTCAGGGAAATTAGGGGCAACTTCTGGCCCTTTCGAAGGGGTGGAAGCATGCTTTCTTCCTCATTCTCTTTATCATCCTCGTCACGATCCTCTAAATATACTTTTAAAAAGCCATCAAATTTTAATACCTCACCTGTGGCTATCAGTTCCTCCCGTTGATTGGAAATGCAGATTTGTGCGGTAGTTTTCTCCAATTCAGCATCCGTCATCTGACTCGCCATGGTTCTTTTCCAGATCAATTCGTAGAGCCTTGCCCATTCTGCCTCTTTGATACTGCCGTTATTCATGTAAGTGGGACGAATGGCTTCGTGGGCTTCTTGTGCTGATTCGTGTTTATTCTTAAACTTTCTGAATTGATGATATTGTTTCCCGTATTGTGTACGTACAGTTTCACTGATGGCCGCCAACGCAGTGTCACTGAGATTAACACTATCAGTACGCATATAAGTGATATACCCATTCTCGTAAAGTTTCTGCGCAATAAGCATGGTCCTGGAAACTCCATAGCCTAATTTTCTGGAGGCCTCCTGTTGTAAGGTAGAAGTAGTAAAAGGAGGGGCCGGTGAGCGTTTTCCCGGGTTGACCTGAATAGCTGAAACAGTGTAGGTTGCTCCAATACAATTTTTTAAAAATTGGTTAGCGTTTTGGGCCGTGGTTTGTTTTTCCCCATCTGCCTTGAACTGTACCATCCTTCCTTCTAAATCCTTGGCGGAGAAAAGTGCTTCTACTTTAAAATGACTGGTGGGTAAAAAGGAGTTGATTGCTCTTTCTCTTTCAACTATCAATCGTACGGCCACACTTTGTACGCGTCCTGCACTTAGGTTGTTTCGCATACTCATTTTTCGCCATAGAACAGGGCTTAGTTCAAATCCTACAATTCGATCCAGTATTCGCCTGGCTTGCTGTGCCATAACCAGGTTCATGTCAACTTTTCTGGGCTGCTTTACTGCATCAAGGATGGCGGGTTTTGTGATTTCATAAAATACAATTCGTTTAGCTTTCTTTGGATCAAGCCCCAGTACTTCACAAAGATGCCAACTGATGGCTTCTCCTTCTCGGTCCTCATCCGTTGCTAACCAAACTTCTTTTGATCGTTTAGCCAGCGCAGTTAATTCCTTGACTATTTTTTCTTTATCGGCTGCTACTTTATAACGAGGTGAAAAATCTCCTTCAAGGTCAATACCCATTCCTGCTTTCTCAAGATCACGAATATGCCCAAAGCAACTTTTAACTTGAAACTCCTTTCCCAGGATCTTCTCGATTGTTTTTGCTTTTGCGGGGCTCTCTACGATTACTAAATTTGTTGCCATTTATATAAACAATTTGCTTCCGGAATGCTCGCAAGTTAGGCAAGAATAGGAAAAATTAATTTAAAGTCCATTTCTTACCCCCTTCTTTATAGATATATTACCTTTGCATCCGCTATGTATACCATACGATTTACATTTGAAAAAACGGGTTTGGAGCCGCAACTACTCCAAGAGGTAAAGCCAGGACAAAATTTACTTGAAGTAGCACTTTTAAATAATATTGAACTGCATCATAATTGTGGGGGTGTATGCGCCTGTAGCACTTGTCATCTTTATGTGAAAAGCGGGGAGGAGTTTATTGAGGAGATCAGTGACAAGGAAGAAGATTTTATTGATCGCGCTGTAAATCCGCGACTCAACTCCAGATTGGGTTGCCAATGTGTGCTCTTGGAAGGACAGGGCGAACTTGCGATCAGCATTCCGGATCAATCACAATTTTTAGGCGAATAATCTACATGATGACCCATTTTGAACCCCCTATTGGATGGAGTGACCACGAGGACATTGCTTTGAAATTATATGAACGTTTTGGAGACGATTTCACAGAAAGCAAAATTTATCGTATCCGTTTCACTGATCTTTTAGAGTGGGTGTTGGAGATTCAGGGGTTTACCGGAAAAAGAGAAGAATGCACTGAGGGTCATTTAGAGATGGTGCAAAGTTCTTGGGTTTATGAATGGCGCGATAATCAACACTAAAGTATGCTGGATATTCCTTCATTTGAAAATATAACTGCGTTCATTTTTGATATGGACGGGGTACTCACGGATGGCAGTCTTTTACTGGGCCCCGATCAAATGCAGCTTCGCACAATGAATATTAAGGACGGTTTTGCGCTTCAATTTGCTGAAAAAAAGGGATATCATATATTCATTATTTCAGGGGCGGAGAGTCTACCGGCTATGGAGCGACTCAAAAAATTAGGGATCAGCGAAATTCACATGGGTGTGCTGGATAAGGAAAAGAAAGTACTTGACTTGCTCAAGCAATACGCGCTGGATTACTCACAAGTCTTATACATGGGCGACGATATACCCGATCTGGCTGTTATGCAAAACTGCGGAATAGCCTGTTGCCCTTCCGATGCGGTTCCTGAGGTAAGATCCATAGCCCATATTATTGCGGCCAATACGGGGGGGAAGGGGTGTGTGCGTGAGATGATTGAAAAAGTTATGCGAGCACGAGGGGATTGGGAAATTGATGCGTTTATTCGCTCAATATAATTTGAAACTTTTCATGCATACAATCCGTGGAATTTTCAGGCTCATCCGATTGCCCAACCTGTTTTTTATTGGCCTTACCCAGGGGCTGTTGCAGGTGTGCATCTACCAACCTATTTTCAAGGGGGATATACCTGTATATGATGCTATCCAGTTTTATTCTTTAATGGCCGCTTCCTTATTTATTGCGGCGGGGGGGTACATTATCAATGATTATTTTGATGTAGCCATTGATGAAATAAACCGTCCAAGCAGACTGGTGGTTGGAAAAATAATCAGTCGACGCGGAGCCATGGGTTTACATTTTTTGTGCAGTGGTTGTGGGATGATCTTTACCTACTATTCAGTTAGATCTTTAGCCTATTATCTAATCCCACTGAACCTGTCCGTCATCCTCTTGCTTTGGATTTATTCCGCCCACTTAAAAAAAAGTTTTTTGGTTGGCAATTTGCTTATATCTCTATTGGTCGCATGGAGCATTTTCATTTTTTTTCTCGCTAAAGCAGATCCTCTTGTTGTAGTTAAAGGGGAAGCAATAAAACAAGCCCTATTTTATCAATTATGTTCTTTATATGCCGGCTTTGCTTTTCTATCCACTATGGCACGTGAGTTAATGAAAGACATTGAAGACAGGGAAGGAGATCAGCGTCATGGATGCAGGACCTTGCCCATTGTTTGGGGCATTCCGGTGGCAAGGTTCATCACTTTATTTTGGTTGGTGTTGATCCTGGTGTTGTTGTTAGTTGTACTGGTGTATTTGCTTCAATTGAAAATGACAATCGCTCTTCTCTACGTATTTTTCTTACTAATTATCCCTCTTTTATCTATGATAAATAATACCGCCCGAGCAAAAAACGAACAAGACTTTGGGGTGTTAAGTACGCGGATGAAGTGGTTTTTATTCGCGGGTATATTTTCTATGATCTTTTTTTATTATTACTTATGAAACCCCTCATATTAGCTTCTCAGTCTCCACGTCGTAAACAGTTATTGGAGTGGGCAGCCATACCTTTTACCGTGATGGTCAGCGATGTGGAGGAGCTGTTTCTGCCTACCTTGCCAAAGGAAGAAGTTCCGGTGTTTATCGCTACAAAGAAAGCAAGAGCCGTACAATCAAAATGCTCATCGGATGCTATTGTACTTGCTGCTGACACCATTGTGTTGTTACAGGAAAAAATATTGGCTAAACCCGTTCATCGGGAGGAGGCTATCAGTATGTTGTTATCATTGTCGGGGGTTACGCATCAAGTAATCACGGGTGTTATTTTAGCCCAGGGCGATCGTGAAGTGAGCTTTTCGCAAACCACTTCAGTTACTTTTCATCCCCTTAGCTTAGCCCAGATTGAATACTATGTAGATCACTACAAGCCTTACGACAAGGCAGGAGGGTATGCCATACAGGAATGGATTGGTGTGGTAGGTATTGAGTCAATTGAGGGCGACTTTTATAATGTAATGGGATTGCCAGTCAGTCGGGTTATTCACCACTTGCAGCAATTTCAGTAGTCCATTCACTCCAATGCACTGAAATTTTTAAATCGGGGTGTAGGCTTTTAAGCACAGGGCAACTCTCTGCTGTTTTAACTAAAATATGCTTATCGCGAGCATCTATTTGTTGGAGGGCGGTGGGTATTGTTGCTGTCAACTCAATGGCTCCGACTCTACGCGGATTCGATTCCATGATTTTATTGACGCTTAGCTTGAATCCTTTAAGCGGGATGTTCAGTTGCTGAGCCTTTATCCCCATCACGGTTAGCATGCAGGAAGCTAGACTGGTAGCCAATAAATCGGTAGGGGAAAACTGCTCGCCCTTTCCGTGATTATCAGTGGGGGCGTCCGTGATAAGCAATGATTGGCTTTGTAAATGCATGGCTTGTGTTCTCAACTCAGCTTGATATTCTACAACAGCAGTCATTCTCAATAATTTTCATAAATTTACGTTTAGTATTTAAAATGCGAATGGTGAAAAAGGTATTTCTTTTTTTTATATTCTCTCTTGTCTTGGGTCAGGCGCAAGCCCAATTTACGCTGGGTCGTTCCAGTAACAGGGAAGACCGAAAGGCTGAAAAACGAAAAAAAATAAATACATTGATCCGCCAGGCAGAAGAAGGCATACTGGTATATACTATGCAAAGTGTTTTTGGTTTTCAAGCGCGCTCAAATGGATATGGATTTCTTTATGAGCAAGGGAAAATGAAAACACCACTCAAATCCAATGTTTATCGGGTTGAATTGACAGAAATAAAACACCCTAAGGAGAATCGGTTTCAAAACTTATCTAATCCGTTTTTGTTCATTAGCAATCCCTACATCTACGGCAAAGTGAATAACTTTTACCAACTTTCATTAGGAATTGGTCAACAGCGATTGATGGGTCAAAAAGGAAACAAAAATGGAGTTTCCGTTACCTGGAATTATCTAGGAGGGCTTGCCGCTGGGTTTCTTAAACCCTATTATGTACAGGTAGAGGACTCGACGGGTACAAGTACTCGATACATTAAATACACGCCACAAGATTCCACTCTTTTTTTGGGCCCTGCTATTTTGGGTGCTGGTGGTTTTTGGCGAGGATGGAACGAATTAAAAATAAAACCTGGCGTTTTTGCTAAAACTTCTCTGCGATATGACTACGGAAGGTTCAATGAAGTAGTAAGTGCGTTAGAAATTGGCTGTAGTGTCGAGTATTATCCAGGCAGCACTCCAATCCTGGCATTGCAGCGTGAAACACCACTATTTTTTCAGGCATACATTGCCCTTCTCTTTGGAAGAAGAAAGTAGCGAAGCATTACCTTTGCACAATGACTATCCCTCCTGAAATTATCTCGATTACCCCCCCCAAACCTAAGAAGCCAGATTGGCTTCGCGTAAAACTTCCCATTGGAGAGAAATATAAACAGGTAAGGCAATTAGTTGATCAAAACAAACTGCACACGATTTGTGAAAGTGGTAATTGCCCCAACATGGGAGAATGTTGGGGGGAGGGAACAGCTACCTTCATGATATTGGGTAATGTCTGCACACGAAGTTGTGGATTCTGCTCGGTGGCAACGGGTCGTCCGGACGCTGTTGATTGGGATGAACCCCAACGGGTGGCTGAGGCTATTTTATTGATGAAAGTTAAACATGCGGTTATTACCTCCGTAGATCGTGATGAACTACCGGATGGGGGCTCAATCATTTGGCAAAACACTATTAAGGCAGTAAAAGCATTATCGCCAACTACTACCTTAGAAACCCTTATTCCGGATTTTAAAAGCAAGAAGATCGATATTGACAGAATAATCGAAGCTGCCCCAGAGGTAGTTAGTCATAATATTGAAACAGTGGAACGCTTAACACGTCAAGTTCGGGTACAAGCGAAGTATTGGCGTAGTATGGAAGTAATAAGAACCTTAAAAGAGGGGGGGATGCGCACAAAAAGTGGAATCATGTTAGGCTTGGGTGAAACCCGGGAGGAGGTGGTGCAGACTTTACAAGATTTAAAAGATAACGGTTGTGATGTAGTTACCATAGGTCAATATTTGCAACCTACTAAAAAACATTTACCAGTAGAACGTTTTGTTCACCCGGATGAGTTTGCTGCATATAGAGAAATGGGATACCAGCTTGGATTGGACTATGTTGAGAGCGGCCCATTGGTGCGTTCTTCCTATCATAGTGAAAAACATGTAACACCAGGCATTGGCAGAAAGCATTGGGAAAGTTCATTATCAATGTAGCTTCATGGTGAAGTATTTTTTTTCTGTATCCCTGTTAGTTTGCTCTTATTCTTTACCAGCTCAGCAAAATTGGATTCGTGTAGATAGTTTATATGCTCCGCTTCCCACTTCTATTGAAGTATGGAAATCTACTTCGCCTGTCGAAGGCAAACCTTGCATTGTATATTTGGTTCGTGCTAAATTGGCTGCGCCTGACTTGCAATTCAACGCGGATACCAGTTATAGAAGACGATTAACTCCCCACCAGTTTTTTGAAAGAAATCAAGCTCCGTTGCTTGTTGTAAATGCCAGTTTCTTTTCATTCACTACTCATCAAAATTTTAACCTGCTTATTCAAAACGGAGTACAGTATGCATTTAATGTTCATGCGGTTCCTGGCAAGGGCAGCGATTCGTTAACCTGGAAACACCCATTAGGTAGTGCTATTGGAATTACAAAAAACCGTAGGGCGGATGTGGCTTGGACTTTTACTGATTCATCGTTAAGTATCCCCTTGGCTGTACAAATGCCGGTAATGCCACTTAAAGACAGCCAATCCCTACTTTCAAAAAAGACCTTTAAAAAGATGTTACAACCGTACAATAAGCCAAGGTCTTGGAAAATGAACACGGCTGTGGGAGGTGGTCCTGTGTTAGTTCAATATGGTTTACTGGCTATTGCTAACGAAGAGGAAATGAAATTTGCCGGACCTGCTATCGAGGATCGTCATCCTCGAACTGCGATGGGTTATACTAAAGATGGTTGGTTATTAGTTTTAGTAGCGGAAGGCAGACACCCGGGCATAGCGGAGGGACTTACATTAAAACAAACTGCTCAGTTTTTAGTAGACTGGAATTGTGAGGAAGGGCTCAATCTTGACGGAGGAGGAAGCAGTGCCTTACTTGTTAACGGAAAACCAACTATTACGCCTTCGGATAAAGCGGGTGCAAGAGCTGTCCCTGGTGTTTTTGTAATAAAAAGAAATTAATCTTTCTCCCAAACAAGTGCACTGGCACCCAATATGGCTGCATCAGCTTCCTTAAGATTGCTGAACACAAGCTTTACTTTATTTTTAAATACCTGAACAAGATTAGCTTCCATGGCTTCCCTTGTTGGGTTGAGAATCAAATCACCTGCTTTAGTGAGCCCTCCAAATAATACAATCGCTTCTGGGGAGGAGAACATCACAAAATTAGCAAGGGCCTCTCCAAGGATTTGCCCAGTAAAGTGAAAAATTTCAAGGGCAATTTTATCACCTTCAATCGCACATTCATAGACTTTTTCACTAGTGACTTGCTCGGGACTGATTTGACGAAGCAGGCTGGGCGTGGATGGATTTGCTTTCAGCATTTCCAATGCAGTTTCTCGAACGCCTGTTGCAGAAGCGTAGGCTTCCAGAGAACCCCGAATTCCAGTTCCTTTGTGAAGCCTTCCGTCAGGTCGAATAATAGTATGTCCCAGCTCCCCCGCAAAACCATCATGTCCCAAAACTATTTTTCCATTGATAAATATGCCACTGCCTACTCCAGTTCCCATGGTGATGGTAATAAAATCCCTCATACCCTTTGCACATCCATATTGCTGTTCACCTGCTGCGGCGGCGTTAGCATCATTTGTCAACTTGACACGCATAGAAAATTTTTCCTGAAGCATTGCTGCTAAAGGAACGGTACCCTTCCATTTTAAGTTGGCAGCGTGCTCGATATTGCCTGTATAATAGTTACCATTAGGTGCGCCAACTCCAATGCCGATACATTGATCCGCTCCTCCAATTTTCTTAATCAAAGGAGACAAGTGACCATAAAGTTCACTGATAAAACCCTGGACAGTATCTTGCGCACTAGTCAACATTCTCCCTTGCTCAAGAATTTTACCCTCTCGGTCAACTATACCAAATTTGGTGTTGGTACCGCCAATATCAACACCTATTGCCAAAGGTTCATTTGTACTCATAGTTCACTGTTTAATATGAAAAAAGCAGCCATATAGAATGGCTGCTTAATATACAAAGAATTGTGATCAATGTCCACTTGCAACTTGTGCATCCACATCGAGTCCCTGTTTTTTCAATACCGCTTTGGTTTGCACTGCATGCCAAGCCAGGTATGCAAAGCATACCAGCGGAACAACATATGACAACTGAGTGAAAGTGTGCACACCTGGATCGTTCACTGATTCAAGATCGATGATTGCTCCTTGTCCAGGCGGTATGATTGCACCACCCAAGATCATCATGATCAAAAACGCAGAGCCTTGGCTTTGGTATTTACCAATGCCATTCACAGCCAAAGCGAAGATGGCTGGCCACATCACTGAACAACACATGCCGGTGCTGATGATAGCAAAATTGGCAACCATTCCTGTTGTGGTAAGCGCTACAACCATTGCTATCACTCCCAAAACAGAAACGGATAGGAGAAGTTTTACCGGTTGCTCGTTGGCATAAATGAAAGCAATTACACCGATCGCTATGCAGATAGGATACATCAAAAAGTCTGATACGTCATTTCCTTTGATAATATTAACAAGAAGAATTACGCCAAATGCGACAAAAGGAACCACCATGACCATGAATTTCTTCATTGACTTGCTGAAGTTGAATACACTGATCGCACCAGTCCATCTACCTATCATCAAAGAACCCCAATACAAAGAGATGAGATGTGAAATATGTGATTCATCGTATCCACCAAATGCATTCTTTTTTAACAATGCACCAAAATTATTGTCGATCGTTACTTCTACTCCCACATATATAAAAATAGCAATCATGCCCAATACCAGTTGCGGATAAGCCATGGCTCCCCAACCTTCGGGATTATTTTTTGCGCTGAGCATTGATACAAAGAGCGTTGTCAAAATGATGGCGAGAGAGCTGAAGATGATCAGTGATTTGCTGATGCCTGTAGCTTCTTTTACAAGATCGGAAAAGAGAACAGGGAGGAATACGAGTCCAATGATAAGCAGCACGATCATAGCCTTGGGACTTTTTTCCAATTTTTCGTCGGATGTTGTTTTTGGAAGTTTGGCATAAGCGAATATGATGGCCGCAATGATAAAGAGTCCGGCGAGAAAGAAATACAATTCCTGGATATTTTCAATCGAAGCTTCTTGCACACTCGTTATGCTGCCGAAAAGTATCACACTGACAACCAGTGGACCCAACAGTGTGCCAAAAGAGTTTACACTTCCGCCCATGTTGAGACGGTGTGTACCTGTTTCCTCTGGACCCAGTGCGATAACAAAAGGTTGCGCAGATGTTTGCTGCAGTGAGAATCCCAATGCAATGATGAAAAAAGATACCAGTACAAGTCCGAATGTAGCATTTCCCGACCCGCTTATGAATGCTAATGCAAGGGCACCTACCACTGAAATCATGAGCCCATAAATGATGCCTTTTTTATATCCGATTTTGTTCAATAAATCAGTTCCGCTTGCATAAGCAACTATATACAGAATCAGTGATCCGTAGAAATAAGCACCATAAAAGGCAGATCCAATCAGTTGTGATTGAATTTGATCCAATTGAAAAAATTTCTTGCAAAAAGGGATGAAAATACTGTTGGATGCAGCTACAAAGCCCCAGAAAAAGAATACGCTAATTAGTACACTGAATTGTGACCATTTAGTTTGTTGGCTCAAGAATTGATTTTTTGGTAGGATTGAAAATAGGTATTTTTTGGAATGGGACCTCGTTTTTTTGACCTAAATTACACAGTAACGGGTGATGACTTTATGGAGATTTTACCTGTTGCAGCCCCTTGCTCTCTAAAATGCCTAAAGATGGGGGCAGCAATTTGGCAATTTACGTCTACTATATACCCATATGTGGACACACCCAGACACTAAACTTCTATTTATGGGAGGTGAATTTGGTCAGACCTCCGAATGGGATTTTAGCACAGAGCGCCAATGGCCACTGCTTCAATTTCCCTTTCATGCTGGACTACGGTGCTGTGTCGCAGCACTCAATCGTTTATTGGGATCTGTCCCAGCGTTGAAGGAACAACAATTTTCAGCTGCAGGATTTCGTTGGCTGGGTCTCTCTCATTGCGAAGAATCTGTTGTTGCCTATCAACGTATCGGCCAAAAGGGAAGATTTGTTAGGATCATACTGAATATGACAACTGTGGGCAGAACTAACTGGACGCCGGATATTCAAGGTAAGTTAAAATGGAAGGTGGTTTTATCCAATAGGATTGATCGAAAGCAAAAGCAAGTACAGCTTACAATCACCTCGCCACCTTTGGCTGGGCTAGTACTCGCATAAGTCTTACATTCTATTGGGCACTTCTATACCAAGCAGTGACATAGACCTATGAATTACGTTTGCGGTAAGGGATGCAAGTCTTAAACGAAGTTGTCTGGTTGCGATGGTCGGAGCATTAATAATAGCATGTTGTGTATAGAACGAGTTAAAGAGTTTAGCAATTGTAAAAACATATAAGGCTACTACTGAGGGATTGTGTTCCATGACTGCTTGGTCAAGAACGGCCGGAAACTGTTCCAACGAGATCAATAGTTCTTTTTCTTCTTTCTTTAGCTTGTTTTCAATTGAATGAGTTGCAGTAGGACTCTCTTTTCTCAGAATTGATTGAATTCGTGCATAGGTATATTGGATAAATGGCCCTGTAAACCCTTGGAAATCGATCGATTCTTGTGGATTAAAAATCATTTTTTTCTTTGGGTCTACCCGAAGTAAGTAAAACTTCAATGCCCCTAAGGCCAAGGTGTGATAGAGTTTATGCAGTTCATTCGGATTAAAGTCTTTCACTTTACCCAGTTCCTCTGTTTTGGTACGCGCCGCCTCGATCATTTCAGCGATTAGATCATCCGCATCAACTACAGTACCCTCCCGACTTTTCATTCTGCCACTAGGCAACTCAACCATGCCATAGCTTAAATGATATATGCCATTGGCATAAGGTTTACTTAGTTTTTGCAAGATGAGTTGGAGGACTTTCATGTGATAATTTTGCTCATCCGCTATCACGTAAATACTCTGTTCATATTGATATTCTTGAAATTTTTGTTCGGCTAATCCCAGATCCTGGGTGATGTAAACTGAAGTGCCATCCTTACGGAGCACGAGTTTCTCGTCAAGGCCTTCAGGCGTCAGGTCTATCCAAATGCCACCATCTTCTTTTTTGAAAAATATTCCATCAGCCAATCCTTGCTCTACAAATTTTTTCCCCAGCAAATAGGTTTTACTTTCATAATATGTCTTATCAAAATCAGCCCCTATTTTTAAATAGGTTTCATTGAATCCTTCATAAACCCATTGGTTCATTCGGTCCCATAGGTCTACCACCTCTTGATTTCCCGCCTCCCAGTCTTGCAATAATTGTTGGGTGGCCTTCATGATCGGTGCTTCTTTCTCGGCCTGTTCTTTGGTCAATCCGCAGGCAACCCCCTCCTCAACTTGTGCTTTATAGGCCTCGTTAAATTTTACATAGAAGTTGCCCACGAAATGATCTCCCTTTTGTCCAACAGAAGCAGGGGTGGAGCCGTTTGCAAAAAGTTGCCAGGCAATCATGCTCTTACAAATATGGATTCCACGGTCGTTTACCACACAACTTTTTGTTACAGAATAACCTCTTTCTTTCAATAGTTCAGCAATGCTCCATCCCAGAAAGATATTGCGCAAATGACCCAAATGCAACGGTTTGTTGGTGTTGGGGGAAGAATATTCCACCATCACTCGCTTGGTGTTTTCAGCTGCTTTCCCAAATTGGGTATTGGAATAAGTGGTTGAAAGAAAGTCAAGCAAACATTTTTCCTGTAAAGAAAAGTTCAAAAACCCTTTGAGTAAATTATAGGATTTAAAAAGATCACCCTGTTGCTCACAGGCGGCAGTGCCAATTGTAGTACCCATTAACGCCGGATTAAGCTTATGCTTTTTTATCAGGCCAAATAACACTAATGTGTAGTCGCCTTCAAATTCCTCTTTAGTGCGCTGAATTACCAGTTCGTCCTCCGTTATTGAAATTCCAAGAGAATCCTGAACAATAGGTGCAAGGATCTTTTTTATTTTTTGTTGTAGTAGCATATCCTAAATCTTTGCAAAGGTAAAGGTCCCATTTGTCTTTTTTAGAGGTTTCGATTATTTTGCGCACTATGAACCATTTGTTGGAAAAAGTTGCTATTGGTGTTTGCCGGATTGTTGATTTATTTTATCCTTTATTTCAGCGATTTTTATCATTGCAACCATTTAGGTATTTAGTAACAGGTGGTGCAAATACATTTTTAGGATTGTTGGTTTATTTCCTTTGTTATCAATATCTTTTTAAGGAGACAGTATTTGACCTTTGGTTTTATGCTTTCAAAGCACATAGTGCCAGCTTGTTTGTTTCTTTTTTATTTACTTTCCCTGTCGGTTTCTTTTTTGCCCGATATGTGGTTTTTGACAATTCTAGCTTAAAGGCAAGGATGCAGTTGTTTCGGTACCTGATGACTTGCCTGTTTAACCTTTTTTTAAACTACCTCTTACTTAAAATACTAGTGGAAATATTGTCCTGGCATGCCCTGACTGCGCAGATCATCACCGTTATTCTCGTGATTGCTTTTAGCTATGTAGCCCAGCGAAATTTCTCTTTTAAAGTCAAAGAAAATCAGACAAATTGTTGATTTTCAACTTTTAATTACGTCAAAATTGCCTTTTTCTGAACAAAAACTGACAAAATTACACCTCAGTTTGATTCGGCATAGGAGTTGCGTGGTACTTAGTATAAAATTTGAATTATGGGAAAAATAATTGGAATAGATCTAGGCACCACCAACAGTTGCGTTTCTGTAATGGAAGGTAACGAGCCGGTTGTTATCGCAAATGACGAAGGGCGCAGAACCACACCTTCAATTGTTGCTTTTTTAAAAAATGGAGAACGAAAAGTAGGTGATCCCGCCAAACGGCAAGCCATTACCAATCCTAAAAATACCATTGCGTCCGTGAAGCGTTTCATGGGACGTCGTTTTGATGAAGTAGGAGAAGAAATCACCCATTGGAGCTATAAAGTAGCAAAAGGGGATAATAATACAGTTCGTATTGATATAGACGGTCGCTTATATACTCCACAGGAGATTAGTGCCATGATTCTTCAGAAAATGAAAAAAACCGCTGAAGACTACTTGGGTCATGAGGTCACAGAAGCTGTAATTACGGTTCCCGCTTATTTTAATGACGCACAGCGTCAGGCTACCAAGGAAGCGGGTGAAATCGCCGGGTTGAATGTTCGCAGGATTGTCAACGAACCAACTGCAGCAGCGCTTGCATACGGATTAGATAAAGCACAATCAGATAAGCGAATTGCTGTGTTTGACTTAGGAGGTGGAACCTTTGACATATCTGTACTTGAACTTGGAGATGGAGTTTTTGAAGTAAAATCAACCAATGGAGATACTCACTTAGGTGGAGACGATTTCGACAAAGTCATCATGGATTGGTTAGCGAATGAATTCAAGAAGGAAGAATCTATTGACCTGCGTAAAGACCCTATGGCATTGCAACGCTTGAAGGAAGCGGCCGAAAAGGCCAAGGTTGAGTTAAGTTCTTCTGCAGAAACTGAAATAAACCTACCATATATCACGGCAGTGGACGGTGTTCCCAAGCACTTGGTGAAAAAGTTAAGCCGTGCTCGTTTTGAGCAATTAGCGGATACTCTTTTTGCACGTTGTCTAAAACCTTGTGAAGTTGCATTAAAAGATGCGGGACTCTCTACTTCTCAAATTGATGAAGTGATTCTTGTGGGAGGATCCACTCGTATTCCTAAAGTCCAGGAAATTGTTGAGAAATTCTTTGGGAAAAAACCTAATCGGGGTGTAAACCCAGATGAAGTGGTTGCGGTTGGGGCTGCCATACAGGGGGCGGTACTTACCGGAGAAGTAAAAGATGTGTTGTTGCTGGATGTTACGCCACTTTCCTTAGGCATCGAAACTATGGGCGCTGTAATGACAACCTTGATTCCGGCTAACACCACTATTCCCACTAAAAAGTCTGAAGTTTTTTCCACCGCCAGTGATAATCAACCTGGTGTTCAAATCCATGTACTGCAAGGTGAACGTAGTATGGCTAAAGACAACAAAAGCCTGGGAGTATTTAACCTGGAAGGAATACCACCAGCACCACGTGGTGTACCTCAAATAGAAGTAATTTTTGATATTGATGCGAACGGAATTTTACACGTAACCGCTAAAGATAAAGGGACAGGGAAGGAACAAAAGATTCATATTGAGGCTGGATCTGGTCTGAGCAAAGAGGAAGTGGAGCGAATGAAGGCTGAGGCTAAGGCTAATGAGGCTACAGACAAAGCTGAACGTGATAAAGTTGATAAACTTAATCAAGCGGATTCTTTACTCTTTCAAACCGAAAAACAGCTGAAAGAATATGGAGACAAGATCCCTGCAGATAAAAAATCAGTCATTGAGCAGGCGGCTGAAAAATTAAAGGAAGCACATAAGGCGCAGGATCTGGCTGGTGTAGATGCTCATTTTGCTGCCCTCAACACTGCTTGGACAGCTGCCAGTGAGGATTTATATAAAGCTACGCAGGGAAATCCCCAGCCTGGCCCACAACCCGACGCCAATTCTCAGCCAAAAGAAGATGTAACTGATGTACCTTTCGAGGAAGTGAAATAAACGTATCCGTATGCAATGAAAGGCCTGTCCATATTGACGGGTCTTTTTTTTATCTATTTGGCTCCTATACTTCTAAAAAGAATAGTTTTGTGCCGTTTACTTTTTAACCCCCCAATCTGAAAAAAGCAATGACCAACTCTTATTTAGATCTTGTAAAACAGACTTTTAATTTCCCGCAGGAGGGGATTGAGGTTGAGGATGGCAATCTACACTTCAATGGTTTAGACCTGCGAGCCCTTATTGCAAAACACGGAACACCTCTTAAGTTGACATATTTACCGAAAATTGGCTCTCAGATTCGCAAAGCTAAAACCATGTTCGCGGCCGCTTTTAAAAAGCATAAATACGAGGGGAAATACCACTATTGCTATTGCACCAAAAGCTCCCATTTCAGTTTTGTGGTGGAGGAAGCGCTAAAGCATGAAATACACTTGGAGACTTCTTATGCCTATGATATTGAGGTCATTAAAAAGCTGTATGCAAAGAAAAAAATCAATAAGGAAATCTTTGTTATTTGTAATGGGTTTAAGCAAAAAGGGTATACCCGAAGAATTGCACAGCTCCTCAATAATGGATTTACCAATGTGATTCCGATATTGGATAATAAAGAGGAACTAAAGGATTATGCGCATTCAGTAAAAGTTCCATTCAAGTTAGGGATTAGAATTGCAGCAGAAGAAGAGCCCAGTTTTCCTTTTTACACTTCTCGATTAGGCATTCGCGCTAAGGATGTGTTAGAGTTTTATGTGGATCGCATCGAAGGGTATGAAAGTAAATTCCAATTGAAGATGTTGCATATTTTTTTGAACAAGGGTATTAAGGACGATATCTACTATTGGAGTGAACTGAACAAAGTGGTTAATCTCTATTGCCAACTCAAGAAGATCTGCCCTGAGCTAGATTCTATTAATATAGGGGGGGGATTTCCCATCAAACATTCGCTGGGATTTGAGTATGATTATCAATTCATGATCAATGAAATTGTGCGCAACATCAAGGTGGCTTGTAAGAAAGCTAAAGTCCACATGCCAAACATTTTTACTGAATTTGGAAGTTTTACCGTTGGAGAGAGTATGGCTCATATTTTTAGTGTAACTGCTGAGAAAGTGCAAAACGATCGTGAGACTTGGTACATGATTGACTCTTCATTTATTACCACACTCCCGGATACTTGGGGTATTGGTGAAAAATTCTTACTGCTTCCTGTAAATAAATGGGACCAAGATTATCAACGAGTAGTGTTGGGTGGTATTACCTGCGACAGCCATGACTATTATGACTCAGAGGAACACATTAATGAGGTTTTTCTTCCTAAAACAAATGGGACCAATGGACCACTCTATGTGGGCTTTTTTCATACCGGGGCTTATCAGGATCAAATCAGTGGCTATGGGGGCATTAAACATTGCTTGATCCCATCTCCAAAGCATGTCATTGTGGAGCATGATAAAAATGGTAAGCTCACTGATTGGGTGTATGCGAAGCAACAAACGGCACAGAGCATGTTGAAAATTTTAGGATATTAAGTAGCAAATGAAATTCTTTCTACTATTCCTTTTATCGGTTAAGATTAGCCTTTGCGCAACGGCACAAAATTCCGTTGCACTTCAACTTCCAAGTGGATTTTCTGCGCAGGTAGTTGCCCAAAACCAAGGTAGGGTAAGGCATATTGCAATAGCTCCAAATGGAACGCTTTTCCTAAAATTGGAACGATTACGCAATGGTTTTGGCATCGTCAGCTTGCGAGACCTTAATCAGGATGGAATTTATGAGGACAGTCTATTATTTGGAAATTTCATCGGAACTGGGATTGCGGTGAAGAATCGATTTCTTTATGCTTCTTCTAATAATGCAATTTTTCGGTATGCATTAGATGCCAATTTTCAGCCTATTCATCCTAAAAACCCGGATAGAATAGTATACGGTTTAATAGATAAGGGACAACATGCCTCAAAATCTATAACGTTGGACAATACGGGTAATATTTATGTAAATATTGGGGCTCCATCAAACATTTGTCAGGTTGAAGATCGAAAGGCTGGTTCTCCCGGAAGAATGCCCTGTCCAATTTTAGATTCGGCAGGTGGTATTTGGCAATTTTCGGCATCAGAGCTGAACCAAACATATGCGCATGGTATTCGTTACGCGACAGGACTCAGAAATGTAGTAGGCTTGGATTGGAATAATGAGGTCAATGATTTGTATGTTACTGTACATGGGCGTGATCTACTTTTTCAGCATTTTCCACAACTATACGATGCCAAAGCTGGTGCCGAACTACCAGCAGAAACTTTCTACCGATTAAAAAAAGGACAAGATGCCGGTTGGCCATATGTGTACTGGGATCAATTCAAGAAAAAGAAGATTTTGTCTCCAGAGTTCGGAGGCGATGGTATCAAAGAAGGTGCGCCACAAGCGATTGAACCGCTGATGGGTTTCCCAGGACATCTGGCACCAAATGCACTTTTATTTTATACGGGGGTACAGTTTCCCAAACGTTATCTAAATGGTGCTTTCATAGCCTTTCATGGGAGTTGGAATCGAAGTCCAGAATTTCAAGAGGGGTTCTGTGTTGTTTTTATGCCAATGAAAAATGGAATTCCGACAGGAGAATGGGAAATATTTGCAGATGGTTTTTCAGGCAAGGAGAAGATCATGAGTCCAAGAGAAGCGCAGCACAGGCCCTGTGGTTTGACGCAAGCTCCGGATGGCTCTTTGCTCGTCAGTGATGATGTCCGTGGATGGGTTTGGAAAATAAGTTACCCCTTAAAATGAGCACTTGAATGCGTGAAATTCCGGTAACACTACTCTTGTTGTGTTTTTCATTTTCACCTTACTGCCAGGGAAACACTACCCCAAACTCAATAGAGGGGGCAAAACTATACCATCAATATTGTATGTCCTGTCATCAAGCAGATGGAGGGGGTGTGCCGCAAATGACGCCTCCCCTGGTTTCTACTAACTATGTTACTGGAGACAAAAAAAGATTAATTACAATCTTACTGAATGGCCTCAATGAGCCTATTGTTATCAATGATGAAGTGTATTATAACCCAATGGCTTCATTCGGGTATTTAACGGATCGGCAGATTGCAGCTGTTTTAACCTATATCCGAAAAAGCTTTGGCAATCAATCAACTTCGGTTTCTACACAGGAGGTTTCTAAGATAAGAAAGCAGCTGGCTAACAAAAACTAACCCCTCGTGGAAACGAGGGGTGGTAAACCAAAACCAACTGCTTATAAGGAAGAAAGTCTTTATTCAATAGACAAAGAAGAGGTGCTTTTGGTTTAAAAAAGTTTTCTAAAAACTACTTGTAATTTGTGAAAGTTCTCTTAAAGTATGTCTGGGCAATTGACAATATATGTCTTGTCTATTTATTATCTTTGCGCTTCTAAAACAGTAAAATATGTACCCTGCTGAAATAGTGATCCCAATGAAAGAAGAATTGACGGAGAACGGCTTTGCTGAATTACTTTCCGCAAGCGCAGTTCATGATCAGTTAAGCAAGGAGGGCACCACTCTTGTAGTGATCAATTCTGTTTGTGGTTGTTCTGCAGGATCCGCACGTCCTGGTGTTTTGTTGGCTGTGGAAGCAAGTGAAGCAAAACCTGATTTTCTTACTACCAGTTTTGCAGGTTTTGATATTGAAGCCGTAAAAGCTATTCGTGAGCACCTGCTTCCTTACCCTCCTTCGTCACCGGCCATTGCCCTTTTTAAAAAAGGGCAGTTGGTACATTACATTGAACGACATACTATTGAAGGGCTATCCGCTCAAGCGATCGCGGAGAACTTAAAAGCTGCTTTTCAGCAACACTGTAATTAAAAGTCATGTATCCAAACCTCTATTATGCCTTCCGGGATCTGGTGGGGGTTGAGTTACCCTTTCTACGTTTTTTAAATACGTTTGGTTTTTTCGTAGCCATTGCATTTGTCGCGGCTGCTACTTCGCTTACTTACGAGCTGAGGAGAAAAAGCAAGCAAGCTCTTTTTGTTCCAGAAGAAACAACCATCCTGGTTGGCAAGCCTGCAAGTCTGCAAGACATTCTTTTCAATTTTTCGTTAGGCTTCCTGCTGGGGTTCAAGCTGCTTGGTTTATTTTTTTTAGCCAATGATGAAGCAGTTGATCCACCCAGTTTTATATTTTCTGGAGAAGGAAACTTGCCAATGGGAGTTTTAGTTGGTTCATTTTTTGCCGTTACCAAATGGAGAGAAAAAAATAAGCAAAAATTAGAAAAGCCGGAGAAAAGAATAATCAGAGTTTGGCCAGAGGATCGAGTGGGGGATATTACTTTACTTGCGCTCGTGTTTGGTTTAGCGGGGGCCAAATTGTTTGATATTTTCGAAAATTGGTCTGACTTTTTAAAGCGGCCTGGTGACTACCTGTTTTCCCCGGCAGGGTTAACAATGTATGGCGGGCTCATTTGTGCCACGATCGCTATTGCTATTTATGCCAAACGTCATAAAATTGGATTTTTAGATTTAAGTGATGCTATTGCCCCGGGTCTAATGTTAGCTTATGGAATTGGCAGAATGGGCTGTCAGCTTTCTGGCGATGGTGATTGGGGAATTGTTAGTGAGCTAGCTTCAAAACCCTTTTTTCTTCCAGATTGGACTTGGTCCCAAACTTACCCTCATAATGTAATAGAGGCTGGGGTTCCAATAACTGATTGTGTAGGCCCTTACTGCAATGTGCTCCCGAATGGGGTATATCCAACAGCTTTGTACGAATCAGTTGCCTCGATAATACTTTCCCTTGTACTATTTTATTCTAAAAATCATCTTAAGGTTAGCGGGTCATTATTTTCGTTATATTTGATATTCAATGGAATAGAGCGTTTTCTTATAGAAAAAATTCGGGTAAATAATCAACTTGATCTATTTGGCTTTCACCCCACTCAAGCTGAAATCATTTCAACTATTATTTTTCTAACTGGCATAGTGCTTGCGTTTTACCTCAAAAGCAGACATAAAACTTCTGCAGAATCCTGAGTTTCGCAAAGAAAAGCACCGTTTATTTATGTAGCTTTGCACACGTTCGAATGGGATTTTTCGTCTTATACGCCCGCCACCCTTAAATTTTCAAGTACATGCGGCAGCTAAAGATTGCTACCCAAATTACAAACAGAGATTCACAAGCAGTAGAAAAGTATTTGCAGGAAATTTCAAAAATTTCTATGATCGCTCCTGAAGAGGAGACGACCCTTGCGCAACGAATCAAGATGTTCAATAGAAATCCTATTGACTCCCAGCGGGCTTTGGATAAGTTAGTGCAAGCAAACCTACGTTTTGTGGTTTCAGTGGCAAAGCAATATCAGCACCAGGGACTTTCCTTAAGCGACCTTATCAATGAAGGAAATCTAGGATTGATAAAAGCGGCGCAGCGGTTTGACGAAACCAAAGGATTTAAGTTCATCTCTTACGCGGTGTGGTGGATCCGTCAGTCGATATTACAGGCATTGGCTGAACAAGGCCGTTTGGTAAGATTGCCTCAAAACAAAATTGGCACTTACAATAAGGCCAATAAAGCCTATATGGCATTTGAGCAAGAGCATGAAAGAGAGCCTTCTACCGAGGAATTGGCTGAGCTGCTGGAGATGAGTGAAACTGAAATTAACAACATTTTTCAAAGCAATACCAGACATACTTCACTCGATGCACCTGTTCATGAGGCTGAGGATGTGGCAATGGGTGACTTGTTAGAGGGTAGCGATGATACCGACGACGAGGTCATGAAGGATTCTCTTCGAAATGAAATTCGTCGCGTATTAAAATCACTTTCTCCACGTGAAGCCGAGATCGTCAACGCCTATTTTGGATTAGATGGAGAAAATGGAGTAACCGTTGAGCAAATCGGCCAGAAATACGATTTAACAAAGGAGCGCATTCGCCAAATCAAGGAAAGAGCAATTAAACGTTTGCAAAAAGCTCGGTATAGCAGCGCACTTAAGGCTTATTTGGGTTAAACCAATTCAATTCGCTTTTTCTTCATGGTGTTGCTGGTTTAATAGTATCAAATGGAAACAATAGAAACAGTTCAATGTTTGATTATTGGTTCAGGACCTGCTGGGTATACAGCAGCTATTTATGCCAGTCGTGCTGGTTTGAATCCTGTTCTCTATCAAGGTTTGCAGCCTGGTGGTCAACTTGCCATTACCACCGAAGTAGAAAACTACCCTGGGTATCCTGACGGAATTCAAGGACCCGAAATGATGATCAGCTTTGAAAAACAAGCGGCTCGTATGGGTGCAGATATTCGCTATGGGTTAGCTACTAAGGTTGATTTCACCGGACCCATTCACAAGGTGCAGATAGATGAAGATAAATGGATAGCTGCTCACGCTGTAATTATTTCCACTGGAGCTTCCGCCAGATGGCTAGGATTAGATAGCGAACAGCGATTGAATGGATTTGGGGTTAGTGCTTGTGCGGTCTGTGATGGATTCTTTTTTAAGGGTAAAGATGTTGCCGTTGCAGGCGCAGGAGACACAGCTGCCGAGGAGGCTTTATATCTCTCTAAGATCTGTGCTCAAGTTCACATGATTGTCAGACGCGACGAAATGCGCGCCAGCAAAGTGATGCAGGCGCGTGTTATCAATACGCCCAATATTACTATTCACTGGAACTCGGAAACAGAGGAAATAATAGGGGATACAAAAGTAGAAGGGGCTCGTCTTTATAATAATAAAACAAAAAATACAACGGAAATCGCAGTGAGCGCTTTTTTTGTAGCCATTGGGCACTCTCCTAATTCAGCCATTTTCAAGGATTGGATCACAATGGATAACACAGGATACATTTTGACTACTCCAGGTACCAGTCGGACTAATGTAGAAGGGGTTTTTGCAGCCGGAGATGTACAAGATAAAACATATCGTCAAGCTGTAACAGCTGCCGGTAGTGGTTGTATGGCGGCTTTGGATGCAGAGCGTTATTTAAGTGCCTTGGGAGCACATTAAAACCATTTCATGGGGAAAAGAACGATGCAGGTCAAGCTGGAGCATGTGGTTTTTTACGCCTATCATGGCCTTTATCCTGTAGAGTCAAAGACTGGAGGTCTATTTGTGGTGGATCTTACGGTTGCTTTTCCAGTACAGGGGGATGCCGCAACTACTATTAATACATTGCCGCAATCCGTTGACTATGTAAGTCTTTATACACTTGTTAAAGATAGGATGGCCGTGGCTACCCCACTATTAGAAACTGTGGTAATGGATATTACTGCCTTAATTCGCCAATCTTTTTCGCAAGTCAATTTTATTGAAGTAAGGTTGACAAAACTTCATCCGCCTATCCCTAATTTTCAGGGCAATACCGCCGTTCAATATAGTTGGGAGGCTTAGATTTTTTTTCCTTTCCACCGTTTACTACGTATATACAGCATGGAGGGGATTAATAAGCAGAGCCAGTAGATCCACTCACTCATCCAGGCAATCGTTAAAGAAAGTTGAAAATACTCCAGCGTAAGGTAGATGTAGATGCAGTAGCTGATAATAGCCCCGATTTCGATGAAGAGGGTAATCCTTGTATTGCCTGATGCCGTCACCGCGTTTAGAAAAACGGTTGCCATGCATGATAGTAGTAAAGCCGCGGTTACTACTTGTAGCACCGGGATTCCCTCTTCTATAAACAACGGGCCTTGTCCAAAAAGTGATAGGAATAATCCAGGAAAAAAATTAAGCAGTAGTACAACAACAAATACGGTGGAGAGGCTAATGCGTATGATTTTTTTGATCAGTCCCGGTACTTCTTCCTGCCGCCCTTGTCCAATAACATTGCTGACCATCGAATTTGCTGTGGCGGCAAAAGCCCAGCAAAAACAGCCAAATACCCCAAAAACATTTCGCATCACATTGGAAACTTTTAGTGCCATACTTCCATGATGTTCTACCAGCAAGAAAAAGTATTGCCAACTAACAATACTGATTGCATGCTGAAACATTAAAGGTGCCGAGATGTTGAAAATGGATCCTTGCACCTTGGTATTCCAATTGAAATTGGTAAATAGACCAAACTGTTTTGTCATTCCTTTTCTATTAATTACCCAATAAATAACTAGCATTCCGATGGCCTCCGCAAGGATCGATGCAATGGCCGCTCCATTGAAACCCAGCGCGGGAATGGCACCAAAACCAAAAATTAGCAGGTAGTCTAATAGTACATTAGCGCTGGCCTCGGCAATAGTGCCTGCCACTAAGTAACGCGATTGGTTGGTGCCAACCAGCAATGCATTTCTGAGTTGATACACATACAAAAATGGCAGTCCCCAAATCCTGATTTGCAAAAAATGAATAGCTTTTTCAAGGGTAGTTGAGTCGTTGATAATCGTTCCAAACAATATCGGGGTTATGGTATAAGTAAGTAGTATTCCAGTAATGGCCAGTATCAACCCAGTTATAATTCCTTGGCTGAAAAGCCTACCAATCTCTTCGGGTCTGTTTTCGCCGGCTCTTCTGGCTATCAGGGTCTGTAGACCATTATTTAACCCGTAGCCTATAGCTGCAAATATCAAGTAGTAAACCCCTGTGATGCCGGCTACCGCCAGTGCAACCGGATCAGCAGCAAAATGTCCAAGGAATATATTGTTGGTTACAAAGTTTAATTGTGGAATTAAAATGGCCATACTGATAGGGAGAGCCATTTTAATAATTGTCTTATCGCTAATTACAACTTGAAGGGAAACAGTAGGAGTGGATCGCATGCTTGAGGCAAACGTACAATTATTTAATTTTAAGTAACATTGCGTTCTTCAATTATTCAAAGTGATCCCTCTTTTTTCTTACCAGTCTGAACAGCAAACTGCTGAAAAGTTGACACTCTCGTTATTGTTTGGTCAACATTTGGCAGCTTATCTGTGGATTGATGCCGTTTCGCAAACGGCAATAAAAGGAGCTTTTTACCAAATTAATCTTTGGAATACCGATAGTTCTATAGAAGAATTCTTAACCACAAGTATACCAACTACGTCAACCGCTTATCCTGTACAGGTTTGCTTTGATGCGTCTCAAATAGTCCAAATGCCAATTGCGAAGTACGATCGATCAAAGTTGGATTTATTGCAAAAAGTTGCTTACCCCTATAACCCAGGCATGTACGCTTTGCATGAATCTTTTGCTTCCTGGCAGTTCTATTTAAGCTACAATGTGCCGGCTTATTTATTTAATAAACTTGAATCCCAATTTGCGGATCTGAAATATTTTCATACAATCAGAATGCTACTAATGGATCGGCATATTCCTGATGAGGCAGGTGCATTCTTTGTTCACGTAGGAATTGCTCAACTTTCCATTGTGTTATGCAGGGGTGGTCGATTACTTTTTGTAGGGTATTATAATTATCATCATGAGATGGATGCTGTTTTCTATTTATTGAAATTGACCGTTGCACATGACCTATCGTCCGCTTCTGTACAGCTTTCTTTAGCAGGCCTCATTGATCCCTTTTCGAGATTATATGAGGAGTTTTCAAATTATTTCTTGCATGTAAAGCCATTTGCCAGCACTATTCAGTTTGCAGGAGCGGCTCCTCCTGCTCATTATTTCACATTACTTAGCAACCATTCTTTATGCGTATCATAAGTGGACGTTTAGGGGGTAGGCGATTTTTACCGCCCGCGCATATGCCCCACACTCGTCCAACCACTGATATTGCCAAAGAAGGACTTTTTAATATTTTACAGCATCGGTTAGATTTTTCAACCATTCATACCCTTGACTTATTTGCGGGCACGGGCAGCATCAGCTATGAACTTGCTTCCAGAGGCACATCGCAATTGACCTTAGTGGAGAAAGATTTGCAACAAGTTCAGTTTATCAAAAAAACACTTGCTGCCTTTGCAATACAAAATGCTTCAGTAATGAAACAAGATGTGTTTCAGTTTTTACAACAATGCACGCAAACTTTTGATTTTATTTTTGCAGGGCCTCCGTATGCACTAACCTCTATCGACGAATTACCCAAAATAATCATGAGTAGGAATTTGATTTCGCCGGGGGGGCTTTTTGTTCTGGAACATACTTCGTGGAACGATTATCAGTCATTTACCGGATTTGAGCGGGAACGCAACTATGGCACAACGGTTTTTAGCTTCTTCGTACCTTCGCATTAGTCATGTTCTATACTTTTTTCTTACGTTCTTTCAGGCTTTTGCTCTTGCCATTCTCGATGCTGTTCTGGCTTGTGCTTTATATTCGTTCACTACTTTATCAGAAAAAATGGTTGCGGTCGGCTACTTTTGGAATACCATTGATTACGGTTGGTAATTTGGCCGTGGGGGGAACTGGAAAGTCCCCACTGATTGAATATCTGATTGAGCTATTGCAGGACAATTACCAGCTGGCCACCTTAAGCCGAGGATATCGACGAAGAACAAAGGGGTATGCATTTGCAAAACCTGCTGTCACGGCTCTTGAGATAGGGGATGAACCGCTTATGCTGTATCGAAAATATCCTTCTGTAGCCGTTGCGGTGGGAGAGGAAAGGCTACTTGCTATTCCTGAATTATTACATGATTTCCCTTCAACCGAAGTTATTTTATTGGATGATGCATTTCAACACCGCACTATCCAAGCAGGATTTACAATTCTATTGACCGAACATGCTAATTTGTTTTCCCGTGATTTTTATTTGCCCACGGGTGATTTGCGTGATTTGAAAAGCCGTTACCAGGAAGCTGATGTAATACTTGTAACTAAATGCGATCCGGCACTTTCTGTGGATCAGCGAAAAAGTATTATTGATGAACTGAAGCCAAGAACAGGGCAAAAAATATTTTTTACGAAACTGAGCTATGGAGTTCCCTATCATCTTATTACTAAAACACCCATCCAATTTAACGCCAACACAGAAGTATTGCTGGTTACGGGCATTACAAATCCTACGCCGCTGAAAAAATGGGTTGAATATCATACCGCGTATTATCGCCAATTGCAGTATAGGGATCACCATATTTTCACTGCTGAGGATCTGAAGGAAATCCTCCGGGAATATAAAAAACTCAGTGCTGGCAAGGGTATCCTGTTAACTACTGAAAAAGATGCTGTTCGTCTTGAGAAGTTTGAAAAGACAATTCAAGACCTTCCTTTTTACGTGATTCCGGTTTGTCATGAATTATTGTTTGACGAAAAAGAGGAGTTCGATAATTGTGTAATCAATTTTATTGCAAACTTTCACAGGGGTAGCTAAGCATGGGAAGAAAAAATTCAAAGAAAAAAACCAGGAGCAGGAGAGTAGCTGCTGCCTCCTTTCTTGTAAAAGGAACCTTGGATGTGTCTCGGACGAGCATGGGTTATGTGCATGTAGAGGGATTGACTGATGATATTCTCATAAGACCTGGAGACTTCAATGGCGCTATGCACGGTGATTTGGTGGCCGTAGCGATTCGCGAACGTAAGCCTGTTGGTAAGCGGATGAAAGGGATAGTGAAAGCTGTTTTGAAAAGAAAGCGAGAAGAATTTATCGGCCAAATTCAATTGGGAAAAGGATTTGCCTTCCTTGTAGTTGAATCGGATAAACCAATGCCAGATTTTTTTATTCACTCTACTGACTTAAATGGTGCTAAGCATGGTGACCGCGTGTTGGCCCGGGTAACCAACTGGTCGGCAGATCAAGATAAAAGACCACAGGCTGCTGTCGTAACCATTTTAGCTCCGGAAGCGCTTCATGATGTTGCCCTGAAGGATATTTTGTTAGAGGCGGGGTTTCCACTTCAATTTTCAGATCAAGCGTTGGAGGAATCCTTACGTATTCCAGCAGCGATCCCCAGTGCTGAAGCGGCAATACGAAGAGACATGCGAGGAGTTTGCACTTTTACTATTGATCCACTGGATGCCAAGGATTTTGACGATGCGCTGTCTTTTCAACTACTGCCTTCAGGTAATTACGAGATTGGAATACACATTGCGGACGTCAGTCATTATCTCGAGGAGGGGGGACATTTGGATCAAGAAGCTTATGCGCGTGGTACATCAGTCTATTTGCCTGATCGGGTAAACCCCATGCTTCCTGAAAATATTTCAAATGTATTGTGCTCGCTTCGCCCCCACGAAGACAAGTTGACCTTTTCTGTCATTACTGAAATAAATCCTAATGGATCCCTTTTGAAGAAATGGATCGGGAAAACTGTGATACATTCTTGTCATCGGTTTACCTATGAAGAGGTGCAAGCTATCTTGGAAGAAGAGGAAGGACTATATAAAAAAGAATTGTTGCAATTGCATGTGTTTGCCCAGCAAATGAGAGCGCAACGTATTCATGATGGGGCCATCAATTTTTCGTCCCAGGAGGTTCGTTTTAAACTGAATGAGGTAGGTGACCCCATTGGAATCATGATCAAAGAGAGTAAAGAGTCTCATCAACTGATTGAGGAGTTTATGCTCTTGGCCAATCGGGTTGTAGCGGAGAAAATGGCTACATCTCCGTTGAACGGCAAGCCTATTCCGTTCCCTTATCGGATACATGATGACCCAGATGAGGACAGGTTGATCCCATTTATGAATTTCGCCAAAAAATTTGGCCATGCATTTGATCGGTCTTCGCCTGCAGCTGTTGCCGCATCATTTAATAGATTACTGGCAGCTGTTAGTGGTAAGCCGGAACAACATGTTTTAGAACAATTAGGGATTCGAACAATGGCCAAGGCAAGATATACAACTGAAAATGTTGGCCACTATGGGCTTGGTTTTGAGCATTATTGCCATTTTACATCTCCTATTCGTCGCTATCCGGATATTTTGGTACACCGGATATTGTTTTCGCTTTTGACACAACATCCCTGTGTAGATAAAAAAATGGAGGAGAAATGTAAACATACTAGTGAACGCGAGCGATCAGCCATGGAGGCAGAAAGAGCGGCTAATAAATACAAGCAAGTACAGTACATGCAGAATTTTCTGGGTGAAGAATTGGTGGGAGTTATTAGCGGAGTGGCGCACTTTGGCTTTTGGGTTGAAACTATTGAACATAAGTGTGAAGGGCTTGTACATTTAAATTCATTGAGTGACTATGACGACTTTCGATTAGTTGAAACTGATTACTGTTTGATCGGTCTTCGAAGTGGAAGAAAATTCAAAATGGGGGATACGTTATGGATCAAAGTAGTTGCGGCGAATCTTACAAAACGTCAGTTGGATTTTGAATGGGTGCTACCAGCGGAAAAATCAAAGCAAACCGGGGCATAGCTGATGAAAATCTGCTAACTTTCCATCATGCAATCTTTTGCGCAGCTAGCCGCCCAATTCAACCAGTTTTTTGAGCGTGATCATTTTCCGTCTTTTCCGGGTAGTCTATATGACCCTAACCGACATTTCTTACAAATTGGAGGTAAACGAATCCGCCCTGTACTCTGTTTGATGGGTAATGAACTTTTTTCCTCTATTCATCCGTCTACTTGGAATGCCGCCACGGCAATAGAACTTTTTCACAACTTTACACTTATTCACGACGATATCATGGATAAGGCTCCGCTGCGAAGAGGGGTACAAACAGTTCATGAAAAATACGGGAACAATACCGCGCTCCTTGCAGGTGATGTAATGTTGATAAACGCTTATGCGTATTTAAACAAAGTACCAGCTTCTTCATTACCCGCTATACTTTCGTTGTTTAACAAAACGGCCATTGAGATTTGTGAAGGTCAACAATTAGACATGGATTTTGAAAATCAGCTTGAAGTTTCATTAGTCGCCTATTTACAGATGATTGAGAAGAAAACATCCGTGTTGCTTGCCGCAGCGTTAATGATTGGTGCTCTGCTTGGAGGCGCCAGTGAAAGGAATCAGCAGCTATTATATTCATTTGGGCTTAAGTTAGGACTAGCTTTTCAGGTACAGGATGATTATCTGGATGCATTCGGAGATCCGGCAATTTTTGGAAAATTAGTGGGGGGAGATATCTTGGCGGATAAAAAAACATTTCTGTTAATCCATGCGCTGGATACTGCTGATGCAAGTGCCCGCGAACGATTGCTGTATTGGCAAAAGCGTCCGGGTGGTGGTAAAGTGGCAGAAGTGTTATCTATTTACAAGAGTTGTCAAGTCGATGCGTGGGCACTGCAACTAAAGCAACAATTTCTTGATGAAGCCATGGCTGATCTTGACCAAATTGCCGTTGTTTCTTCCAGAAAACAATCCTTACAATCATTGGCCGATTACTTACTACAACGTCAGATTTAACTTTTAAGCAATTGATTATGGCAGGAGTATGTAGAAAAAAATTCCTTTCTCCGTTACAACCGGAAGTTGAAAGTACAATAGCGGGCAAGGGACTACGTAAAGTGCTGACTGTTCGGGATCTTACCTTCATGGGTATTGCTGCAATTATCGGGGCCGGTATCTTCTCCACAATTGGGTCTGCTGCATATCAGGGAGGGCCTGGTATTTCAATCTTATTTATCCTAACTGCCATAACCTGTGGATTTTCAGCTTTATGTTATGCTGAATTTGCAAGCAGAGTTCCATTGGCCGGAAGTGCCTATACCTACTCCTATGTTGTATTCGGAGAAATGATCGCCTGGATAATTGGTTGGGCGCTTATACTGGAATATTCAATTGGGAATATAGCGGTGGCAATCTCCTGGAGTGGGTATTTTAATAATCTTTTAGTTCATTTATTTCATATTGAGTTGCCATCATGGATGTTAGTGGATCCCGTTACGGCCACATCCGCCTATAAACAAGCGGTAGCCGCACTTTCCAATGCCGATTCGTTCACCGCATCTCAACTCGAATCATTTCGCTTTGCAAAAGAGGCTTATGAAGCAGCGCCCAAATTTGGACAAACACCGCTTTTTTTCAATTTACCAGCTTTTATAATTGTTGCATTGGTTACTTATTTGGTTTATGTAGGCATTAAAGAGAGTAAGCAAGGGACTAACTTAATGGTGCTGTTCAAGGTAGCGGTAATACTGTTTGTCATTGGTGCCGGTGCTTTTTATGTAGACACTAACAATTGGACGCCCTTTATGCCAAACGGAATTGCTGGGGTTTTGAAAGGAGTTTCGGCAGTTTTCTTTACTTACATTGGGTTTGATGCCATTTCTACTATGGCAGAGGAGTGTAAAAATCCCCAACGAGATTTACCAAGGGGTATGATTAATTCATTAGCAATCTGTACTGTATTGTACATCGCTATTGCGCTTGTTTTGACAGGCATGGAGCATTACTCACTTTTTGAAGGAATCTCTGACCCACTTGCATTTGTATTTGACAAAAGAGCGCCCTGGATTGAAAAAATTGTATCAATCAGTGCGGTCGTAGCTACTACTTCCGTATTGGTTGTTTTTCAAATTGGACAGCCCAGAATTTTGATGAGCATGAGTCGAGATGGGTTGTTACCTACCAAATTTCAAACATTAAATAAGTATCAAACTCCAGGATTTGCAACCCTCGTAACTGGCATAATAGTAGGGGTGGGAGCCCTTTTCTTACAAGCTGGATTAGTAACAGATCTAACCAGTATCGGTACCTTATTTGCTTTTGTACTTGTTTCGGGCGGTGTGCTATTTCTTCCAAGAGTTGAGAAAAAAGCAGGGCAATTTAAATTGCCCGATTGGAGTGGGCGTTATTGGATTCCTGCTTTTTATATTGGTTTTCTATTCCTTAATAAAGATCGAATTGAATTAGCTTTTGATGCCGTCCGGACAGGATCTGCCGGAGGCTGGTTATTGATTATTTATTTTCTGGTCAGTTTATGGGTTGCCATAATTACCGCGGTCAAGAACTTAGCCTTTATTCCCGTGATGGGCGTTTTGTCCTGTCTTTATTTATTAGTTGAAATCCCTCTTACAAGCTGGAAATGGTTTTTTGTATGGATGGCCGTTGGATTATTGATCTATTTCTTGTACGGTCAAAAAAACAGCAAGCTCAACGCTAATTAACGCACTATATTTTGTTTTTAGCCCTTGAGATGACTGAGTAAGTCAACCATTTTTGTAGTCAATTCAATTTACGCACTTTTGGCTACAACATCAATAGTAACTGCAGGTAGTTGCGTTTTGTTCTGGGCAGGGTATTTAGCGGTCAGCAGTACCGTGGCTGCACAAAACAGTGCTTGTCTTATTATCTCTTCCGTTGGCGAGTCCAGCTTGAATAGTCGTGCATTATCTCAGCCCGTGACCATTGCCTATTCCAATGCATGTTTACAGTTTGGCTCAGGGCTTTCAATTTGGGTAACAACTTTGCTGCCGGGCCTTTACCAATATCCCTGCCACACTCCTGATTCTTTGGTTAAGCTTGACCTGGTATTTTTTCCAAACCCAACGACCGGGTCCTTTCAGATTAGAAGCACAAATAACACAGGATTAACCCATCAAGCGGGTCTGTTTATTTATAATCAAAGGGGGCAACTGGTCCATACACAGCTGATTCATTTAATTGATCTGCGGAGTGGGATAGGCATAAATCTGCGCTTTGTTCCAGCAGGAGTGTATTATTTATCGTTACATGGAAATAGGGTGAAAGGGGTAGGAGAAATTATTAAAATCAATGAATGATGTCTTTCAGCAGAGTCAGGATTTTAGTTTTATTCGCATGGAATATTTTTTTTGCACCGGCTGCTCTTGCGCAAACCGTTTTGCCAGGAATTCCATTTCAAATGCAAGCACGTGACCGTTTCAATCAAGCCGTAAAACTGCAAACTATACATGTGCATACCGCAATATACTTCAGCAGTGATGCACCACTGATCTATGCCGAGGAACAGCAATTGAATACCGATCAACAAGGCATATTTCTATTTACACTGGGTAAAGGACAATTTGCAGGAGGCCTTTTTAATTCGCTGTATAAAATTCCATGGGAAAAATTAGACTATCGTGTTCAAATAAAAATTGCAATACCCCCACAACCGCCACAACCCAATTGGAATTATCAACATAATTGGATTGAACTGGGGGCTGTTCCGATAGGCATTGTTCCCTATGCCCTTTACGCACTGCAAACAACCGATTCGCACTCCATAAAATCCAAGGGAAGAATTGGGAGTTTAAAAGCGGAGGACTCACTGGTCATTCGACTAGATTATCCATTGGAGCTGGATGATGGGATTGCCGTTACGTTAGAGGGGGACCGAATACCCATTTCCTCGCCCAGTTTTTTTATACACCGAGATTTAGTTCGCAATCAACTTATCATTTATTTCACCGCTCCCTATACTGGTTTTGTTACTTGGTTAATTATTGATTAAAAATTCATTCATCAAAAAAAATCCTATGAAAACTATCAATTATTTTTTAGTAAGCAGCGTAATTTTTCTTTTTCAGCTATTAGTCACGCAAGCTCAAATAAGGCCTGCAATCCAAAAAGAAATTCGTTTAGTAAACCCTACCCCAACAGGTACGGGCTATGTGGGTTTGAGAGCCCCGGAGGGAATCACTACCTATGCGCTTTCTCTTCCTTCCGCCTTGCCTACTGCTAACAGTCTATTAAAAGTATCAAGTGTTACGGGAACAACTGCAAGTATGGAATGGCAATCTATTACCGGAGCAGTAACGGGTATTGCGTGGACTTTGGAGGGCAATGCCATTTCCGCAGCTGGAACAGCTACGGGCCAACAGTTTTTGGGAACTACCAGTGCCCAACCCCTGGTGATTGCAACAACACATACAACAGCTCAGCCCATTAAGTTGTTAACAGGGAGTGCTGAACGTTTGCGAATAAATACAGATGGAAAAATTGGAATCGGTACCGCTTTAAATGCATCCACTACTTTAGACGTAGGTGGAACATTCCGCACAAGCGGTGCGGCTAATTTTGGAAGCACCGTAGAGATTGCTGGAACTGCCTCTCTAAGCGGAACCCTTGGTGTTACCGGGGAGGTAACATTGAATGTACTGGGTGGTGCGGTGTCAACAAGCATCCAGTCTGGTTTTGATCGTCTTTTGGTTGCAAATAATAATGGCATTTTGCGTCAAGTTAGCTTAGATGCGGTGCTAACACACAACGGTTATCACGTAACAAAGGCCAGAGGATTTTCCACTTTTACAACGGCCACGGAGTCTGTTGAAATTACTCCCACAAACGGGCAGGGTAATACAATTGGCATAGACACCAATGATGCAATATCGCTCACATTAGAAGGGACAACCAATGACATGGCAATTCCCTCCTATTATATTTCCAGAAATACTACAACAGGGAAGTTTATGGTTTATTTCTCCGCACCATTCACCGGCTCCATCAATTGGTCAATTCTTGAATAGTAGCATCATGTGCCCAATTCATTATTGCATTACTCTTTTTCTTCTTCTGGTTTATCAGCTTGGTTACGCACAAATTAGGCCTTCACTTCAACGAGAAGTTAGAATTCAGTCTAGTGCCGGGCAACAATATATAAGTTTGGCAGCTAAGCAAGCAGGAACCCTGTCCTATACCATTTCCCTGCCAGCAGCAACAGGTTCATTAGGCCAGGCATTAACGTTAAATAGCAGCGACAATAACAATAGTCAGTTAGGTTGGAATTCGGTACTTACTCCGCAAAATGGCTGGACCTTAGGCGGAAATCAGACACCTGACGCATTTGATGGTAATTCTGGTAGTCGAATAGGCACTTTATCCAATCAGGATTTTGTGATAGTCACCAACAGCCAGGAAAAAATTCGAATAACAAAAACAGGTTTACTGGGCCTTGGGACTAACAATCCGCAACATGCGCTTGATGTTACGGGAAATGCTGATATCAATGGAACAGTGGCCATTGGAGATCAGATTAGTCCAGGTGCTATGATGGCCGATGGATCCAATTTTTATCCAGGACTTGCCATTCAACGAAATATAACTACTGCTAGCTCTACTGCGCCCAAAACAATTGCGGTATTAGGTCAAGTAATTGGTACAGGAAAATTTGACAATAGATTAATGGGAGGAGCCTTTTACACATCATCCGAGGCTTCAAATTCACAGCCCCTGAATCAGATGCGCTCGATCCAGGGTTGGACCACACACAATGGAAGCGGCATTTTGAGTGTTGCCTGGGGATCCTATCATGTTTCTACCAATAGAGGGGTAGGCACTATTTCAAATGCATATGGTTCGGTAAGTGGGGTTGAAAATGCCTCAACGGGAATTATCAATAAGTTACATGCACATTCTGTTGAAGCCTGGAATAATGGTGGTGGAAGGGTGGATACATTATTTGGGTTAACAGTTAGTGTCTATAATAATAATGCGGTTTCCAAGATCGGATCGGTCTATGGGATAGCTATAGGCAAGGGATTGGTATCCGTCACCAATGGCACGCATTTTTGGCGAAATACTGGCATTATTGATAACTCATATGGGCTGTACATTGATGAAAGTATTGATGTGGGAATTAACCGCTTTGCCATTTTTTCAAGATCAAAGTCTGCAAGTCGATTGTCAGGGCACCTGGAGCTGGCTAATATCGATAATAATGCTGTTGAATTAAGATGGTTGGAGCCAAGTTTGTCAGGAAATAATTTTACAAGTCTTAAAGCGCAGTCGCAAGCAACAGATATTGTGCTTTATCTTCCTTCCATGTCACCTCAGTTTAATCAAGTGCTTGGTGCCGGTTCTTTAATGGCAAACCATCTAGAATGGAAAACGATGCAATGTATTGCCCCCCCAATGACCACAGAAGAAAGGGATGCCATATTAGAGCCACAGCTTGGACTTATTATCTTAAACACCGATACGCAAAAGCATCAAGGATACAATGGAAGGGGGTGGTATGATTTTTATTAAAATGATATGAGATACTTTATATACTGTTTATTATTCCTTTGTTTCGTAAGTTTTCGATCGGAACGTTTTTATCACTTTAGTATGAAGGAAACACAGGCGCAATTTCACTGGCAGAATTTAGAAACCATAAAATATGCTCTCGATAATAGTCTAATGCCTCATCAACAAGTGAAACAATTGATCAATGCTATCGATACCTTACAACGCGATTTGCAGCAGGGGTTACGAATTGATACAATTCCTCCCAGAAAGCCAAACTAATTTGGTTGTATCTTTGCCAAGCTACAGGCCAGGTCTTCGACTCCTTTAGGAGTAGGAAAGTCCGGACAGCAAAGTGCAGTGCACCGGTGAAAAGCCGGGCGTCAGTTTACTGACGACAGCAAGTGCCACAGAAAATAACTGCCTTTAGCAATAAAGGTGAGGATGAAAACGTGGGGTAAGAGCCCACGGCTCTTGATGGTAACATCAAGAGCGGGTAAACCTTGCACGCTGAAATGCCACGTATAGTAACCATTGAGGGCTGCACGCCTGAATGCTGAAAAGCTTGGTTACAGGGTAGGCAGCTTGACCGATGAGGTAACTCATTTGGCAGATAAATGGAGGCCCACGACAGAATCCGGCTTACAGGCCTGTAGTTTTTATTTTCACTTATGAACTACCCGATAGATCATGGCGCATCGTTGATTTTTTTCGTTTTCTTGTTTGGTTAAGAAAAAAGAGCAACTCCTTTTGCGCGTAGAAGGCAACAGTCAATCGGTCAATGATTTTTATTTACATGATATTTTATTCGGGGATTTAAACGACAATCCCACATTCAATTTATAAATTAACCCACTTGATAATTCCTTAATTTATCGAGAGCAACTAATCCCTGCTGTTCAAATCAAACCTCGTCAATTAGTTGAGCAGTTAGCGAAAGTCCGAAGGCAAAAGCTGGCAAGTTTCAGTATTTCAACTTTGAAACGGCATCAACAGCCAACCTTAATGGTGATACATGGGATTGGTAAAGGAAAGTTGAAAAAAGAAATTCCTCAACTAGTACGTCAGTTTAAAGAAGTGCATGCGGTTGATAATAGGTACCATTCTCAATTTGGCCAAGGAGCCACTACTATTCAATTTCAATATTAATCAACTATTTTTGCAGCATGACAACTGAGAAATTACAGGATATGCGGTCCCGCGTAATCGGGATAAGGAGGTTTCTTTGACGTCGATAACCGACTTCAAAAAATTGCACAAGACAAACAACTTTCCTTAAGTCCTGGTTTTTGGGACGATAATAAGCGTGCCACAGAAATAATGAAGAACATTAAGCTCAATGAATATTGGGTTGGTGTCTATTGGTTAGCAGAGCAATCTGTAGAGGATTTAACTGTGCTTTTTGAGTTTTGGAAGGCGGGAGATGCTACTGAAGAAGAAACTCAGGAAGCCTACGATAAAGCACATATGCTGCTGGATGATGCGGAGTTTAAAGCAACCTTGAATGAACCTGAGGATGAACTTCCCGCGGTATTACAAATTAATTCGGGTGCCGGGGGGACTGAAAGCCAGGATTGGGCAGAGATGCTTGCCAGAATGTACCGTATGTACGGCGAAAAGCAAGGATGGAAGGTGACTGAACTCGATTGGGTTTGGGGTGATGCGGCAGGGATTAAAACTTGCACCTTGCAGTTCGACGGTCCATTTGCTTATGGATTTTTAAAAGCTGAAAGTGGCGTACATCGACTTGTTCGGATTTCACCCTTTGACAGTAATGCCCGTAGACACACTTCGTTTTCTTCTGTATTCGTATATCCCCTGGTAGACGATACGATCAATATTGAAATAAGGGATGCGGACGTGAAAATGGAAACAGCCCGCAGTGGAGGCGCTGGTGGTCAGAATGTAAATAAGGTAGAAACAAAAGTAATGCTGACACATCTTTCCACGGGCATTGTGGTGGTTTGTCAAACCGAGCGATCTCAGCTTGGCAATCGCGAGAAAGCAATGACCATGTTAAAAAGCCGGCTTTACGAAGAGGAGTTACGGAAGCGAAACGAAATTAGAGATGAAGTAAACAGTACCAAAAAGAAAATAGAGTGGGGGAGCCAGATCCGTAGCTATGTTTTTCATCCCTATAAAATAATCAAAGATCATCGCTCTGACTTTGAGGTTGGAAACGTACAACCTGTGATGGATGGAGAGTTGGATGGTTTTATCAAAGCGTTTTTGATGAGCGAAAAAGACAATAAGCAGTGCTAAGTTTTGTACCTTTATTTGTAATCATAAACCTCTATTATGTCATTGGGAACCTTTTCTTTTCCATTACCTGTCAATGAACCTGTTCTAAATTATGCACCAGGATCTCCAGAAAAGATTCGATTGAAAGCTGCGCTAAAGGAATTAAAATCGCAGGTAATAGATATACCACAATATATAGGTGCAAGAGAAATTCGTACGGGTCGTAAAATTCCAATACACCCCCCGCACGAGAAAAAACATTTGTTGGGATATTTTCATAAAGGGGAGGCCAAACATGTTCAGCAAGCTATAGATGCTGCATTAGCGGCAAAGCAATCTTGGGCTAATCTATCCTGGGAAAATCGTGCGCACATTTTCCTGAAAGCCGCAGATTTGTTGGCTACCAAATACCGACCCTATATCAATGCCGCCACTATGCTTGGGCAAAGCAAAAATGCGTTTCAAGCTGAAATTGATGCGGCCTGCGAGTTGATTGATTTTTTACGTTTCAATGTCCATTACCTAAGTGAAATTTACAAACAACAGCCTATAAGCAGCCCTGGTATTCACAACCGTTTGGAGTATCGTCCTCTGGAAGGATTTGTGCTGGCCATTACCCCCTTTAACTTTACCGCAATTGGCGGAAATTTACCCACTTCCGCGGCGCTGTGTGGTAATGTAGTGGTGTGGAAGTGTGCCTATACACAAATCTATTCCGCACAATTAACCCTTCGTATTTTAAAAGAGGCCGGTTTGCCAGATGGAGTCATCAATTTGATTTATGTGGATGGACCTGCGGTTGGAGAGATCTGTTTTTCTCATCAGGATTTTGCAGGCGTTCACTTTACGGGATCTACGCAGGTTTTCAATATGATGTGGGAAACCATTGGGAAGAATATAGGCCGCTATAGATCTTACCCACGGATCGTAGGCGAAACAGGAGGCAAGGATTTTGTGTTGGCACACAAAAGTGCAGACCCTGATGTTGTAGTAACTGCGTTATTAAGAGGCGCTTTTGAGTTTCAGGGGCAAAAATGTTCTGCTGCCTCCAGAGCCTATATACCCTCCAACATTGCTGAAGAAGTGAAGCAGAAACTAATTGCCGGTGTTCAGCAATTCAACATGGGATCTGTTGAGAATTTTTCTAATTTCATCAATGCAGTTATTGACGGCAAGAGTTTTCAAACAATACAGCACTACATTGAAAAAGCTAAAAAAGATCCAAAATGTAAACTATTGGTAGGAGGGAACTGTGACGATAAGGAGGGGTATTTTATTCAACCTACTATAATCGAAACCAAGAACCCTCAATCAACCACTATGTGTGAAGAGATCTTTGGTCCGGTTTTAACACTATACATTTATCCTGCAGCTCAATTTGAAAAAGCTTTAGCGCTTGTGGACTCAACGTCTCCTTACGCACTCACGGGTTCCATTATTGCACAAGATCGAGAGGCCGTAGCGTTGGCCACCGATAAATTAAGACATGCTGCGGGCAACTTTTATATTAATGATAAACCAACTGGAGCGGTAGTAGGACAACAACCTTTTGGCGGAGGTCGAGCTTCCGGCACCAATGATAAAGCAGGTTCACAATTAAATCTTTATCGTTGGTTAAGTGCCAGAACTATCAAAGAAACCTTTAATCCTCCTACTGATTTCCGTTACCCCTTTCTTCAAGAAAAGTAAAACAACATCCGTGCAGGTTATAGTAAATACTAAAAAAGTTTATGACACTTTAGATCAATTAGCGGCGGCTATTGCTGCTGCAAATCCTGATTTTTCATCTACTGTAATGGTAGGAATTCAGCAGGGAGGTGCGCTGGTGTCGCAATATTTGTATGAACTATTGTTAAAAAATAACCCCCATGCCAGTTCACTTGAACATGGCAAATTGGACATCACTTTTTATCGAGATGATGTGAGGAATAAAATTCTTGCTCCGGATCCCATGCACTTACCCTTTTCAATTGAAGGTAAAACGGTGATCTTAGTAGATGATGTTTTGTTTACCGGACGCACAATCAAGGCGGCTCTGGATTCATTGTTTGATTATGGAAGACCTGAGCGAGTTCAATTATGTGTGCTGGTGGACCGGAAAGAACATAGGCAGTTTCCCATTCAACCTGACTATACGGGTATTACCATTCCATCCAATCGAACCGACAAATTAAAGATGGTGATCACACAAGACAATGAGCCACAAGTAGTTCTGTTTATTCCATAATTTACCTTAATTTTGCTTTTTAATGCAACTATCCACCAAACATCTGCTGGGCATTAAAAATCTTACCACTGAGGACATTTCCCTTATTTTATCTACTTCGCAACAATTCAAAGAAGTTTTACAAAGGCCTGTAAAGAAAGTTCCATCACTACGAGAGGTAACGGTGGTTAATCTTTTTTACGAAAATTCCACTCGAACCCGAATTTCATTTGAGTTGGCTGAAAAAAGATTAAGCGCTGATATCATCAATTTTACAGCTGCTGCCTCTTCTGCCGCAAAAGGTGAAACGCTACTGGATACTGTAAACAATATCTTATCCATGAAAGTGGATCTGGTGGTGATGCGTCACAGTGCCAGTGGGGCTCCCCATTTTTTAGCAGAGCATATTCCTGCGGCAATTGTGAATGCAGGAGATGGCATCAATGAGCATCCGACGCAGGCATTGTTAGATGCTTTTTCTATACAGGAAAAAACAGGTTCGCTGGCCGGGAGAAAAGTGGCATTGATTGGAGACATCATGCATAGCCGTGTTGCGCAAAGCAATATCTATCTCCTAAAAAAAATGGGGGCCTCGGTAATGGTTTGCGGTCCGCCTACCTTGATCCCCAAGCATATTTCACAGGCTCTTGGAGTTGACGTAAGCTACAACCTACGGGAAACCCTGGAGTGGTGTGATGTGGCCAATGTATTACGTATTCAACTTGAGAGGCAGAATCAGGTGCTTTTCTCCTCCTTACGGGAATATAATTTAGCATATGGTATTGGAAAAGAGTTGCTGGACAGTTTGCATAAAGAAGTTGTGATCATGCACCCAGGTCCAATCAACAGAGGAGTAGAGCTTGATAGCGACGTAGCGGACAGCAAACAATCCATCATTTTACAACAGGTTGAAAATGGGGTAGCGGTTAGAATGGCTGTGCTATATTTGTTATCTGGCAGATCGGTTGCCAACTAAATGGGTTCCTATGAATCGTATATGCCTTTTTCCCGGCACGTTTGATCCGCTTACATTAGGTCATGTGGATATTATTAATCGTGCCTTACCGCTATTTGACAAAATCGTGGTTGGCATTGGATTGAATGCGGCAAAAGGGCCCATGTTCACGCCGGAACAACGTTTGTCATGGATCCAAGAAATATACAAAGAAGAACCCAGAGTTGAAGGGGCTATTTATGACGGATTAACAATAGAGTATTGCAAAAAAATTGGTTCGCACTTTATCCTTAGGGGCATACGCTACGTGAGCGATTTTGAGTATGAGAAAACAATCGCAGATGCCAACCGTACCCTTGATCGCACCATTGAAACTATTTTTTTAACGGGCGAACCTAAATATACTTCAGTTGCCTCGACCATTGTTAGAGATATTATCAGAAACGGAGGAGATGCTTCACCCTTTTTACCTGATGTGATTGCTCGATCGGTTCCAGGCGTCTAATACCAACCGAATCGAGGGATATGTATCAGCAAGATATTGATCAATATCCTCAGCCGAAACCCATTCTATTTTTTCGATACCCTCTTCCAGTTGCGGTATTAGCATTGGATTCTCTTTGGCAATGGCCTTCATTTCAAACCAATGCGTTTCCTTTTGGATTTGAATCCCGTTTTCCTCATAGTTGTGTGTGGTGATCAGCAATAGATTCCCCAACGTTAAATGCTGAATGCCGGTTTCCTCCTTTACTTCCCGGATTGCACAGGTTTTTAGGTTTTCCTCCGGGTCTAACTTTCCTTTAGGGAGGTCCCATTTTTTTCTTCGAAAAATAAAAAGCACTTGATTATTCTCATTGACTACTACACCTCCGCCAGCCAGTATTTTCTTGTTCATTGGAGGTTAAATTTAATGACTTTGCTTCAGCAATTTCTTATTTTTGGATCATGCAAGATGCCACTCTTATTGCTGAAAAACTTTTACAAGTTAAAGCCATTCAGCTAAACCCCACACAGCCCTACACTTGGGCAAGTGGGTGGAAAAGTCCAATTTACTGCGATAATCGTAAGGTGCTTTCTTTTCCCTATGTCAGAGATTATATTAAATCTGAGCTTTGTAATATTATTTTTGAAAAATACGAATCAGCCACGCTGCTTGCCGGAGTAGCTACGGCAGGTATTCCTTGGGGTGCAATGGCTGCCGATCAGCTCAAGCTTCCATTCATTTACGTTCGTCCCAAACCCAAAGAACATGGCCTGGGAAATCAGTTAGAGGGAGAGTTTAAACCCGGGCAAAAGGTATTGGTGATTGAGGATTTGGTTTCCACTGGTAAAAGCAGTTTGCAAGCTGTTGATGCCTTGCAGGAGAAAGGGTTGGAGATTGTGGGGGTGGTCTCTATTTTTAATTATGGTTTCCCAACCGCCACCGAACATTTTGCAAAAAGAAATATCAATTATACCACTCTCACTGATTATTCCACCTTGATTACACTGGCGGCCTCCACTGGACTTATCAGCAATGACCAGTTACAATTGCTTGAAAAGTGGCGAGAAAGTCCATCAACATGGGCGCCTTAAAGCCATAGCTTATGCGGATTTTAATGCTATCGCTACTTCTTTTATTTTCCCTAATAGGGGAGGCACAACTTATGCCCGTTGTGAGTACAACTGTTAAAATACCTCAAGCCCTATGTATTCAATGCAAAAACCGATTGGAATACCAGGTAAGGCGCTTGAATGGGGTACAAGAATTTGTGGTTAACTATCGAAAAGGTGAAGCCCGGTTAAAATTTCTAACCGACAGAACAGATATCGAACAAGTAAAAACCATGATCGCCAATACCGGTTATGACGCTGATGATATACTGGCTAACCCCGACGCCTACAATCGACTTCCAGTCACTTGTAAAAAAAAGATAAAAAAATGAAGTAGTAGTACTTGATATACAATCAAGTATATGCTTTACTTTATAATAAATATGAGATTTATTATACGAATAGTTCATTAAACTTCTGTGATAAAGGGCCTTCCAATACAAGATTTTGTTTCTCAAGACGTTAAATTGCTGTCCTTGCAAATGAAAATCGTAGCATCTCGTTGGTCAAATGATCAATAACTTACTGGATGGAGTAACTTAGCCAAATTCTAACTAAACCACTGCATGCCTCGTTATTTTAAGCTTATAGCTGCATTTACACTCCTTATTTTTTTTCAATCCCAATTGGGGGCGCAAGATTTCAGCAATAAGGGTAAAGAATTCTGGATACCTTATTCATACCATGTATCAATGGCTGGCAGCGGAACTGGTGTTGTCATGACTCTTTATATTACTTCCGATGTAACAACAACTTATACTGTTGAAATTTTTGGTGGCACTACTTTACAATCAGGTACCATCAATGCGGGTCAGGTAGTCACATGCATTGTTCCAAATACTTACTTTATTAATGGATCTGGACTTTTTACTAATAAAACGGTTCGGGTTACCGCCGAAAAACCAGTTGTGGTATACTCGTACATCACACAAAGCGCTATTAGTGGCGCCACAGTCTGTTTACCAACCAATGTTTTGGGGAATGAGTATTATTCGATGAATTATACACAGGTTTCTAACCAAACGAATGCAAACTCTTATTGCACAATCATTGCGGTAGAGGATAATACAACTATTGAGATCACTCCTGCAGCAGCTACTACCAATGGATGGACAGCAGGAAGCGTTAATACTATCACCTTGAACAAAGGTGAAATTTATCAAATATTAGGTACTCACAATAACACACCTGTGAGTGGTCTATACTATGGTGTTGATCTCACGGGAACTAAAATTCGATCTGTTTCTTCTGCTACTTCCTCTTGCAAAAGAATTGCGGTTTTTTCAGGTTCTGGTAAAATGAAGATTGGAACAGTTTGTTCCGGTAACGCGAATACCTCTGATAATCTTTACCAGCAGCTATATCCATCAGGATCATGGGGTAGGGATTACCTTACTGTGCCCAGTTATAACAGGCCCATTAATTTTTACAGGGTCATGAAAAAGGATCCTGCCACAAATGTATATGTAAATGGCACACTCATTCCTGCGGCAAGTTTTGTAAATAACAGGTATTATGAATTTACAGGCAATGTACCCAATCGGGTTACGGCTGATCAGCCGGTATCCGTTGCCCAATATTTTACTACTGCAAACTGCTCTTCAAATCCCCAGCCATATGATCCGGAAATGATTATTTTGAATCCGGTTGAGCAAAACATTTCAAAGGTTACCCTTGTCAGTTCAAACCTAGTTGCGGGTAGCCCACAACACCATATACATGTGGTGGTGCCAACTGGAGGCACGGGTATTTCTTCTTTTAGGATTGATAATAATCCAATCCCTGCCTCCTCCTGGGTGGTGCATCCGCAAAACGGTGCGTATTCCTACGCCTATTTGGCAAACCTTACACAGGGGTATCACACACTTAGATCTGATTCTGGGTTTAACGCCATGGCATACGGTTACGCCACTGCTGAATCTTATGGTTACTCTGCCGGAGCCAATGTAAAAGATTTGTATCAATTCATTTCTATTGAAACTCCAAATGCCACTGTCAATTTTCCAGCGACCTGTACGGCTACCCCTTTCTATTTTTCAATGACTTTTCCCTACCAGCCCACCACCATCAATTGGGTATTTGGAGCTGCTTTAAATGCTATGGGGATAACGAATGTGAGTTTAACTAACCCTCAGTACACTTCCACCGTAATTGTAAATGGGCGCACCTTGTATGTATATAAACTCCCCACGCAATACACAGTTACGACTGCTAATATTTATCCAATAAAAGTACTTGCCACCAACCCAACGCCAGATGGTTGTGGGGGAGAACAGGAAATCAATTATGATTTAGAGGTGTTAAACAGACCAACCGCTGGTTTTACTTACACGGGTACTTGTGCAAACACAGCCACTCAGTTCACTGATGCTTCTAACACAGGCACCAGGCCCATAAGCTCTGTAAACTGGACATTTGGCACCACAGGTACCTCCACCCAGTTCAATCCAGCCTACACCTTCACTACTGCGGGCACTTATCCGGTTACGTACTCATTGATTATTGACTTAGGATGTAAGTCAGACACCATTACGCAAAATGTTACCATCAATCCCTTACCCACAGGCACCATAACCGGGACTATTACTACTTGCCTCAACTCACCTCAACCGACACTTACGTTTACGGGTGCTAATGGAACGCCTCCCTATACTTTTTCTTACAATATCAGCGGTGGGGTTACACAGACAATTTCCACAACTGGTACTGCTAGCACCGTAACCATTCAAGCACCTACGAACGTATTAGGAGTTTTTTCTTATAATTTGATGAATGTTGCTGAATCAAGCGCCGGCCTTTGTTCTCAAAATCAAACTGGATCTGCTATAGTTACCATTAACACAAATCCTACAGCAACAATTGCAGGTACATTATCGGTTTGTAAGGACGCAATAGCTCCCCAAATAACTTTCACAGGTGGGGATGGAGTAGCACCTTACACTTTCACTTACAATATTAACGGAGGTGCTTTACAAACGGTAAGTTCTACCTCTTCATCCAATGTGGCAACCATTGATGCGCCTACTGCAACGGTGGGAACTTTTACCTATAACCTGGTTGGAGTAGTAGATGTTAATAATACGGTTTGTAGTGGCAGCCCAACAGGAAGTGCAACCATAACGGTAAACCCCCTCCCCACAGCAACCATTACCGGTACAGATACTGTTTGTCTCAACTCTTCACCAGCACCTATCACATTCACTGGTGCCAATGGAACGGCTCCCTATACCTTTAATTACAAGATCAATGGAGGCGCCGTTCAATCAGTTTTCACCACTACGGGCAATGCTGTTATAGTAAATGCACCTACTGCTGCTGTTGGTGTTTTTGTATATGAATTGATAAGTGTTACAGATGGGAGCTCTACCACCTGTACACAAAATCAAAATGGCACAGCCACAATTACTGTTTTCCCAACCCCCTCAGCAACACTAAGTGGAACAACAGCGGTCTGCGTTAATGCCACTGCACCCCAATTAACTTTTACAGGAGCTGATGGCGATGCGGCCTTCACATTTACCTATACTATTAACGGCGGTGCTACACAATCTATCACTACTACCACCGGTAATAGTGTAACAGTTGCAGCCCCTACATCCACTGCCGGCGTATTTACCTACAGTTTGCTTACAGTTACAGATGCAAATGGATCAACTTGTACACAAAATGCAACAGGAACGGCTGTTATTACGGTTAACCCACTTCCAACTGCTACGATCGCGGGAACAACCAGTGTTTGTTTAAATGCAACTCAACCACAAATTACATTTACGGGGGCAGGAGCCACAGCTCCTTATACTTTCTTTTATACCATAAATGGGGGAGCATTACAAAATGTAACCACTACCTCTGGCAATAGCGTTACCGTGAGTGTGCCTACATCAACAGATGGAACATTTACCTATTCGCTGCAAAGTGTAAGAGATTCCAGCAGTACTGCTTGTACCCAGCTTCAGTCGGGAACAGTGTCTGTTACTGTATGGCCACTACCAACTGCTGTATATACTACCAACAGCCCGGTTTGCCAGGAGGGAGTCGTTAGCTTTAATGATCAATCTATTCCTAATGTTGGTACACTTACTGCTTGGCAGTGGAATTTTAATGACCCTATTAGTGGCAGTTTAAACACTTCTTCGCAGCAAAGCCCTTCTCATTATTTCTCAGCAGCAGGTACTTTCAACGTCAGTTTAACGGTAACAACTTCTAACGGTTGCATAAGTACCAATACCATTCCGGGTTTAGTGGTTCACCCTAAACCCAATGCTGGATATATTATTCCTGAAGTTTGTCTGAATGACACTTATGCACAGTTTACTGATACCAGCAGTGTAGCCGCACCATCCACTATAAGCAATTGGTTGTGGAATTTCGGGGATGCCAATGCAACACCACCTGGTAACGCCAACACCTCTACCTTGCAAAATCCTGTTCATGCCTATACTGCAGTGGGTCCTTATCAGGTTTCATTAATAACAACCAGCAATCAATCCTGCCGTGATACTATTGTTCAACAGCTGGTGGTCAATGGAAGTTTTCCTGTGGCTAATTTTAGCGTAAATCAACCGGCTAACTTATGCGCTAATGATTCGGTTCGAATTACTGATGCTTCTACCGTTTTCCCTGGTGTTATCACTAAAGTTGAGATATGGTGGGATAATTTAGGTAGTCCAACAGTTATGTACACGGATAACAACCCTGTTTTTGGGCGGGTTTACAGTCATCGTTATCCTAATTTCCAAAGTCCACTCACAAGAACCTTCCAAATCAAGTATCGTGCTTACTCAGGAGGGGTGTGTATAAATGAAAGACTTACTACTATAACGGTCAATGCTGCCCCTGTTGTTCAGTTTACTTCCATCCCCAACATTTGTTTTGATGCTACTGCCTATCAAATCACACAAGCAACTGAAATCGGAAATGTACCTGGCTCTTTTGCTTTCACTGGCCCGGGTGTTACGGTTAGTGGTTTGTTCTCACCAGCTGTAGCCGGAGCAGGGGTTCATACTATAAAATATCTCTTTACGTCCACTACCGGCGCTTGTAAAGACAGTGCCACGCAAACAATAAAAGTATGGGAGCGTGCAGTTGCTGATTACGCGGTTACCTCAACTCCGGTCTGTGAAAAACAACCGGTTACATTTACAGATAATTCAACATCTACTGAAGGCACTATAACGGAATGGCGTTGGAATTTTGCAGACGGAACACCGGTGCAGGTCAATACCACCAACGCTCCATTTACACATACCTTTAATACGTATGGGGTATTCAATGTTAAATTGAATGTGGTTACCTCCAATGGATGTGTAAGTGCGGATAAAGTAATTCCCGTAACGGTTAATCCTTTGGCAAGACCGAACTTTAGTTTTCCTGCTATTAGTTGTTTACCAAATGCAAACATTCAGTTTACCAACTTATCAACCGTTCCTAATGGAGTTCCTGCCAGCTTAACGCACCTATGGGATTTTGGTGATCCTGGAAGCGGAGTAGTGAATAATTCTACAGCTATTGATCCGGCCCACGTTTATGCTAATCTAGGCCCCTATAATGTGAATCTGGAGGTTACCACTGCACAAGGTTGCATTCATGACACTACCATTGTTTTAAATACCATTCATCCACAACCGCAGGCATCATTTACCACGGATTTCATTGATGTTTGCGTAGGCAGTCCCTTCCTGTTTACCAGTACCAGTAATGGAGCGGATGGAACTATAGCTCAATATCACTGGAACATGGGAGATGCTTCTATTCGGACACTGAGTAGTTTTTCCTACACTTACGCTGATACCGGTACCTATACCATCAGCCACTATATCATTAACAACTTTGGGTGCAGCAGTAATGTGGCCATCAAAACTGTGTTTGTAAATGGTTATCCAGATGCAGACGCAGGGCCAGACAAGTTGATGCTGGAAGGTGGACAGGTTCAGATTACTCCCCCGAACAACTATCCCATGCCTGTGACTTTTGCATGGACACCGCCCAACTATTTGGATGATCCTGCACGATTGGATCCCATTGCACGTCCACCTGATGATATAACTTATTTACTTACTGTTACCACTAACAAAGGATGCAGTGACACCAGTTCCATGTTCATTAAAGTCCTTAAGGATCCGCCGGTTCCAAATATTTTTTCTCCAAATGGAGACGGGGTACATGATACTTGGGTGATCCCATATCTGGATAGTTATCCAGGGTGTACTGTTGAGGTAGTCAATCGATATGGATGGCTGATATTCCGATCATTGGGATACGGTACACCTTGGGATGGAAAAGTAAATGGAAAAGATGTTCCGATAGGAACCTATTATTATGTGATAGATCCTAAGAATGGTCGAAAAAAGAAAGCTGGTTACGTGGATATTATAAGATAAAATGAGAGTTAAATTATTTATAACATCGATGTTGTTGTCAGCACTGTTGCCTACGTATGCACAGCAACGTCCTCATTATACGCAATATGTCATAAACCCCTTTATAATCAATCCTGCCATTGCTGGAATTGATAATTATGGGGACCTGAAGGTTTCGGGAAGGGATCAGTGGGTTGGTCTCAAAGGTGCCCCACGCACAACCTATATGACTTTGCATGCTCCGTTGGGAAAAAATGATTATCGCCTTAGTTCCACTTCATTTGGAGTACCCGGCAATAATCCAAGGGGTAAAGCTTACTGGGAAAATTATACGGCAGCTGAACCGCATCATGGGGTAGGAGTAAGTGTCATTAATGATAGAACAGGCAGCTTTAATTTTTTATCCGCTTCGGCATCCTATGCTTATCACTTGGGCTTGAATCCAACCACTAATATTTCTGCTGGATTATCTGCGGGCTTAACTACCATACGCATTGATAGAACTAATCATGATTTTTCTGGATTTGGAGATCCTTCCGATCCCGCTTTTGGTTCTGTGGTTACAGGGGAATTAAGAAAAATTCGTCCTCAAATGGCTGCGGGTATCTGGTTGTATGCCCGTAGTTATTTTATTGGGTTTTCAGCGCAGCAGGTTATCCCTCAAACGGTCAGCTTTGTGAATGATGATCCCGCCATTCTTACTAAAAGCAAGTTGATCCCTCATTTGTTCTTAACGGCGGGGTATCGATTTATGATAGGGGAAGACTTTAATGTAATACCCTCCATTATGGCTAAGTATATCAAGGGAAGTAGCCGTAATGGCCTGCAGCCTGAGTTCAATGCCAAACTTCAATATCGGGATGTATTGTGGATTGGAGGTAGCTATCGCTATAGAGATAGCTATGCGGGAATGTTGGGATTAAACATGGGAAATCGGGTCACGCTTAGCTACTCGTATGATCTTCCCATTAACGGAGACTTGATTAGAAATAGGGGAGCAAATATTTTATCACCATTTCACAATGGAACTCATGAGCTGGTAATTGGATTTTTGCTTGGAAATAAATACAGCGAGGCCTGCCCACGTTGTTACTAATAGAAATTATCTATTTGATATTAATTCGCTGATCTACTAATTCCCGCAGTTTGAGTAAGTCCTCATGACTACATTCAAAGGTGGTTGACTGTATGGCCGTTATTGCCAATTGAGCAGGTGATCCATTAAAGAGATACCCCACCAGTCTGTCCGCAAGTCCCAATGACAAACTACTCCTATCGATAATAGGCCAATAACTGTGCTTCCTTCCTATTTCCTTTCTGCTTACTAATCCTTTGAATAGCATCAATTGAAGCAGTTTTAACGTAGTGGTATATCCCGTCTTTTTGTAGGATGAGAGTGACGCATGCACTTCAGCCACGGTGGCTTCTCCTTTTTCCCATAGTATGGAAAGTATTTCCAGTTCGCTTTCTGTTGGCTTTCCTGTATTTAGGGGCGGGGGCATACGTGTTAATATTCCTCAAACTACGATTTTCCAAGTACCCAAAAAACCCCCACTGTAGAAAGTTGGGGATTAATAGGCCGATATTGTCCTTTGCTTTTTTTAATTCTATCGTCAGAATCAATACCCACTATCAAAAAACTACCCAAGCTCTTTGCATATTTCAAGAGTTTAATGTGTCCGATGTGAAGCACATCAAAGCATCCATTTACCCAAACAATACCATTCTCATTTAAGGTTTGCATTCGCAAGGTATTTCTATGTCATATAGTTGAGTCAAAAATTTTTCCTGCCTTTTTTACTATTTGATTAATATGTAAAGAATCGTAATGAAACGTTTTTCCGGCAGGCTGTGAAATGGGGGGGGGAGGAGGAGGCAATTCCTTTTTCTCGGCCAATTGTGCCAGCGTGGGGGCAATAACCAATGATACGATTGACATCAATTTGATCAAAATATTCATGGAAGGACCAGAGGTGTCTTTGAAAGGATCGCCAACCGTATCGCCTGTTACAGATGCTTTATGCGGTTCTGATTTTTTATAAAAAGTTTCCCCATTGATTGCTACTCCTTTTTCAAAGGATTTTTTTGCATTATCCCAAGCACCTCCTGCATTATTTTGAAACATTCCCATTAGAACGCCACTTACAGTAGCTCCTGCAAGGAAACCGCCCAAGGCCTCAGGGCCTAATAAAAATCCTACAAGCAAAGGAGATATAATGGTAATAGCGCCAGGGAGCATCATTTTCTTAATGGATGCTTCTGTTGAAATGGCAACACATTTATCGTACTCTGGCTTACCGGTGCCTTCCATGATACCTGGAATATTTTTAAACTGACGTCTTACTTCTTCCACCATAGACATCGCTGCCTGTCCAACTGCCCTGATGGCAAGTGAGGAGAATATAAACGGAATCATCGCACCCACAAACAAAGAAGCAAGCACTTTTGCTTTGTAGATATCAATTCCTGCCATTTCATATCCATTGTGATTGATAACACCAACATAAGCTGCAAACAATGCAAGTGCAGTCAACGCTGCTGATGCAATGGCAAATCCTTTACCGGTTGCAGCTGTTGTATTTCCAACCGCATCCAATACGTCAGTTTTCTCTCTCACTTCCTTGGGCAGCTCACTCATTTCTGCAATACCACCTGCGTTATCTGCAATAGGACCAAAAGCATCAATTGCCAACTGCATGGCAGTGGTTGCCATCATTCCTGCTGCAGCGATAGCCACACCATACAGGCCTGCAAAAAGATATGATCCATAGATACCACCAGCCAATACCAAAATAGGCAGGAAGGTTGATTCCATGCCTACTGCCAGTCCACTAATTACGTTGGTAGCATGACCAGTGGAAGATTGTCTTATGATAGCAAGTACTGGGCGCTTACCCATGGCTGTATAATACTCAGTGATGATACTCATCAGCGCGCCAACTAGTAGACCAACACCGATCGCTCCTAAAACACCCCATTTGGTAAAGATAAAGCCACGTAAATCCATCGCTTCAGGCAAAACAAAGTATACCAGACCTGCAGAGGCGGCTGCAGTTAAGACAATGGAACCCCAATTTCCCATATTCAGCGCTTTTTGCACATTGTCTGTATTGATACCCGCTGCATCACTTACTCGAACAAACCAAGTACCTACAATTGAAAAAAGAATTCCAACACCTGCAATAAGCATGGGAAGTAATATTGGAGAGTAACCTCTTAATAAATCTAAATCATTACCAGATACCACTACTGTTTGTTGCCCTAATACTATCGTTGCCAAAACTGTTGCAACATAAGAACCAAATAAATCAGCTCCCATACCCGCAACATCTCCTACATTGTCTCCCACATTATCGGCAATAGTGGCGGGGTTCCTGGGATCATCTTCGGGAATACCGGCCTCAACTTTTCCTACTAAATCTGCACCAACGTCTGCAGCTTTAGTGTAAATACCACCACCTACACGGGCAAACAAAGCAATGGATTCCGCTCCAAGTGAAAAGCCGGTAAGCACTTCAATGGCACGAATCATCTCATCCGCTCCCACTGCAACATCGGCTGCAAATAATTGTTTTAAAATAATATATAAACTGCCTAAACCAAGTACAGCTAATCCAGCAACACCCAATCCCATTACGGCACCCCCGGTAAAGGAAACGCGCAAGGCCTTGCTTAGGCTTGTTCTGGCGGCTTGTGCAGTACGAACATTTGCTTTTGTAGCTACTTTCATGCCTATATATCCAGCAGTGGCGCTAAAAACTGCTCCGACAATGAATGCTATGGATATGGACCAGTGAGAATGGGGGTTTGTGGTGGCCATCAAAGCAAGGAGCATTGCAACAATTACTACAAAATAGCCAAGGATCTTCCACTCAGCTTTTAAAAAGGCCATTGCCCCTGCAGCAATGTAATTGCTGATTTCTTTCATACGATCGGTACCCGAATCTTGTTTGGATACCCAATTGAATTTAATAAGGGTGTACAGCAGTCCGATCAGACCCGATAATGGCACCAAATAAATTAGTTTTTCCATACTAAAATTTTCTGCAGTTCGGTTTAATGTATTCTGATTAGATTAACGGTAAATAGGGGAAAATGCACCCTTTTCACCGGCGGGCAAAGATAGGCATCGGCACCGTAAAAATCACCACAATTGAGTATTAATCCTCCTCCCCTTGATTATAGGCTCCGTTAGGTCCAAATAAGGAATAGGATTTGCTTACAATTGTGTATATCTGATGGTTAAATCGATTACCCAATATGATCACAGTCACTTGTTCTTCCGTTAATCGGGCAAAAGCTGAGTTGTTTCCAGGCCAACGCCCAAAGTGAGAGATCACTTTTTTTAGATTCGGCAGAAGTTTTAACCGAAAACCCAATCCGTAATTATTTTGTCCCGGTTTTTCAAAACTATAGGGGAGGAGGATAGGGCCAACAGAGAATCACTGACAAGTTGTTGAGTATATAAAGCCTGATCCCATTTCCATAGGTCACGCGGCGGGGTGCTGTAAATGTTTTTATCGCCATCGGTCAGGTCAGGGCTTAAGGAAAGTAGGGGAGGTGCAATGTAGGGGAATGGATGTGATGCGGAATGATCATTCCAAATACAAGAATGCAAGATGCTCATCAGTTCAGCAATCAGCACAGCAACTACAAAGTAAGCAGGTTTCTTTTTCAAGCGTGCCAAAGGTAGGGGCGCCTTAATTTATAGGTATATTTGTTCTACGATGTCTTTAACCAGCTATCCGAAGGAGAAAATCAAGATCTTATTTTTAGAAAACATCAGCGAAGCTGCAGTCCGTAATTTTAAACAACACGGGTATATTCAGATAGAACGTATTAGTAAAGCTTTGTCCGAAGAACAGTTGATTGAAGTTATTCGTAATGTTCATATTCTGGGTATTCGCTCAAAGACCAAAATCACCAAATCGGTATTGGAAGCGGCTCAAAAGTTACAGGCGATCGGATGTTTTTGTATTGGTGTAAACCAGGTAGACCTTACCGCCTCAACCAGCCGCGGTATAGCTGTTTTTAATGCCCCTTATTCAAACACAAGATCAGTGGCTGAATTAGTAATTGGGGCCGCAATCATGCTGATCAGAAAGATCCCTGAAAAAAATAAAGCTGCTCATGCGGGTCTATGGCATAAAGACGCAAAAAACAGCTATGAATTAAGAGGAAAAACACTGGGTATAATCGGATATGGCAATATTGGAAGTCAGGTGAGCGTGTTAGCCGAGGCTTTGGGCATGCGTGTTATCTATTATGATATTGAGAAGAAGTTGCCATTAGGGAATGCTATTGAAAAAAGAAGTCTTCGGGAATTAGTGGGCCAGGCAGATGTTGTAACCCTCCACATTCCATCCACCCGGCAAACGGAAAATCTAATTAATAAACAACTTTTGAAGAGTTTTAAGAAAGGAGCTGTTTTGATCAATTATGCTCGTGGTGAGGTAGTTGATTTAGTGGCTGTTGAAAAGGCCTTGCGCGAGCAGGTTTTAAGCGGCGCGGCCATTGATGTGTTTCCGAACGAACCAGAAAAGAATGGCGATTATTTTATCAGCCCGCTCCAGAAAATTCCAAATGTTTTGTTGACCCCTCATATCGGTGGCAGCACCGAGGAGGCTCAGCAAAATATTGCTGAGGACGTGAGCAATAAGCTATATAATTACCTGGAAAGAGGAATTAGCTTTGGATCGCATACTGTTCCTGCTTTGGCATTGCCTCCACAGGAAGGGGCTCACCGAGTCTTGCACATTCACCGTAACACCCCTGGCGTTTTAACCGCTATTAATAGCGCTCTTTCAAGTAATAATATAAATATTGTTGGTCAATATTTGAAAACCAATGATTTAATCGGATATGTAGTTCTCGATATTGAAAGTAAACTCTCCTCAAAAGCCCAGCTACTATTAAACAAGATCCCTGGCACTATTAAAACCAGGCTGCTTTATTAGGGTCATTTATTTCCTATAATTTATATTATGTTAAATGAATAGTGGTGAATTAACCTACCCTAGATCAAGTGGCTTTAATGATTTAGTTCTTGATTGACTCGTATCGGTCATTCCATTTCTTTTCCTCGGCCTCCCACTTGGTTTTATCGGTAAGGTTTTTGGCCTTATTAGCCATTATTTTCTTTAACCCATAAATATCTGACAAGTAGCTTGCCACTTTTCTATATTGTTGTTTGTCGCGGCTCTCAAGTTCCTTCTCAGCAGCTCGGTTGGCAAAAATTACTGCTGCTGCCAAATAAGGGTCTTTAGCAAGTTCCAAGGTTTCCCCATACTCCCTATCCAATGCATCTCGCTTAGCTACATCCTCCTTTGAGGCCATTGTTCCGGGCTTAGTCCTTGCTTTCATATCCTGGGCATGTTTGTTGCGCTTTTCTTCAATGCGGCTTGCCTTGTTGATATAATGATCACCGATATATAATAAAGGAATTTCGTAGTCAGGACGCGTTTTAGAGGAACGAGTAAATGCGTCAATCATTTTCTTCTCCAACTCATTGAAATTTTCAGGAAGAACCATTCCTTTCTCATCACTGGGATTCAGCGTATCATAAATAATTTCACCTAGTACTTGATTAGCTTTGAAATTGGTGGGATCTGACGCCAATACCTCATCAATAGCCACAATCTTTTCTGTAAACGTATTGACCAACCCAGCTGCAAAATCTACTTTGTCAAAATCAAAATAGTCGCTTTTTGGAAAAACTTCCTTACCCAGCTTTTTATACTTTTCAAAGCTGTCCATTTTTTTCTTTCCAAAATGGTAAGTAACTAAATATCGATAAACGCCCTCATAGCCATCCCCTCCCACTTTTGCATCGGCCAGTTTTGCGTAATAAGCAGCCGCGTCATCCTTGAACCCACCTGTTTCAGCAGTGATGGCAGCTAAAATCAGTACATTGGTATCAAGCGTAGAAATCAACATTTTTTGCTTTATCAGTAAGTCTGAGTAGTGAATGGCCTTTTTTAATTTTTCTAAGGCCTTTTCATAGGTTTTATTAGTGTATTCACTGTACCCAAAGGAGTAGTAGTTTGTGTATAACATGATGATGCCGTTCTGGTAGATCGGTTCACTGATCAGGGAAAGCGCAGGATCAAGTTCGCGGTATTTGGTGAATGCCGCATCTGCCTCTTCTATTAATTGAGCAGCTGCGGGTGTATCTTTTTTTCCGTCCATATTGGCTACGCTTGCATATACTACGGTCTTTAGAATAAACGCTTCGGGCTTTGAAGTGTATTTGGCATTGGTAAAGGACTTATCCAGGTCGGCCTTTGCTTTTTCAAGCTGATTGATCATTACCAAAGTTTTTATTGGATCATAATTCTGCGACCATCCGGAAAAAGTTAAAATGATGGATAGCGTGAACAGCATGTTCTTTTTCATAGAAGTAGGTTGAATATTAAGTTAGATTAAATGGTTTCGGGATCTTCGGCGGGAGTTATTTCTTCTCCCGCTACTTCTTGGTCGTCCAGGCTGGTAATTGCCGCAATTTCATCTCCATCGTCCAGACGAATTAGTTTAACACCTTGCGTGGCCCTCCCTTGTTCACTAATGCCACTCACGGGCATCCGAATAGTGACGCCGCTTTTGCAAGTGATCATTAAATCTTCGGTTGGGGCTACATCTAATATGCCTACCACTCCGCCTGTTTTATCCGTTACGTTGATCGTTTTTACACCTTTACCACCTCTGTTAGTAAATCGGTACTCATCCATAGGTGTTCTCTTACCGAATCCTTTATCACTTACAACTAAAACAGTTCTATCGTTTTGATGTGCCGGATTTACACAAATCATCCCTACTACTTCGTCCTGCTGATCCTCCACCTCAATTCCCGCCACACCAATTGCACCACGCCCGGTTGGTCTAACTTTTTCCTCTGCAAAACGAATAGCGCGACCACTTTTAACGGCCATCATTATTTCGCTTTGTCCGTCTGTCATGCGTGCTTGAATCAATTCATCTCCCTCAACAATAGTGATGGCATTAACTCCCGTTTGTCTGGGTCGACTAAAATCTTCCAAAGCCGTTTTTTTAATTACGCCTTTCTTTGTACAAAGGATAATATAATACGCATTAACAAACGCTTCATCTTTTAAATCCTTGACATCCAAAATAGCCCTCACGTTGTCATCGGGAGGAATTTGCATTAAATTCTGAATGGCTCTACCCTTCCCGGTTTTTTCACCTTCCGGGATTTCATAAACATTCAACCAATACACCCTCCCTTTTTCAGTGAAGAATAGCATAGTATGGTGCGTGGAGGCTACAAAAAGATGTTCGATATAATCCTCTTCTCGGGTTCGTCCTCCAATTACTCCCCGACCCCCTCTTCGTTGAGAGCGATATTCTTCGGCGGGAGTTCGTTTAATGTACCCTAAATGAGATATGGTGATTACAACATCTTCCTCTTTTATAAGATCCTTAATTTTTACTTCATCATCTAAATAGGTAATTTCTGTTTTGCGGCTATCAGCATATTTTTCTTTGATTTCCAGCAATTCCTGTTTGATCAAAGCAAAACGCTTAGCTTGATCGCTGAGTAACTCTTTCAAAGATTGGATTAGCTTCATTAATTCTTCAAACTCCTCACGAATCTTATCGCGTTCCATACCGGTAAGTCGTTGCAGACGCATTTCAAGAATGGCCTTGGCTTGCACTTCGTCCAATCCCCATCCCGCATTTACCAGTTTATCTTTTGCGATCTCTGGGGTAGCAGCGCTTCTTATTAATGCTATGACTTCGTCCAGGTGATCCAGTGCAATCAAATAACCGCTAAGCAGGTGTGCCCGCCTTTGTGCTTCGCCTAATTCAAACTGGGCTCTTCTGATCACCACTTCATGCCGAAACTCCACAAATTCTTTAATAAGATCTTTTAAGTTTAACGTACGTGGCCTTCCCTTAACAATGGCTACATTATTGATTCCGTATGAGGTCTGAAGATCGGTATGCTTGTAAAGTTGATTGATGATTACATTAGCAATTGCGTCTTTTCTAAGCTCAATAACAACTCGAGTACCCTCTTTCTGATTAGACTCGTTGTTGACATGCGTAATGCCTTCGATTACCTTTTCATTAACCAGCTCCCCTATTCTATTTGTCAGCGCATCTCTGTTGACTTGGTAGGGAACTTCGGTGATAATTAGTTGTTCTCTACCAGCTGCTTTTGTTTCGGCTGTTATTTTTCCACGCACTACTACTCGACCTCTTCCAAAATGCATAGCCGCTTTTACGCCTTCCATTCCGTATATAACGCCACCAGTAGGGAAATCAGGTGCTTTTACATGCTGCATCAGCTCATCGATAGTGCACTCTTTGTTACCAATATAGGCAACACACCCATCTATGACCTCCCCTAAATTATGGGGCATCATATTGGTTGCCATTCCTACTGCGATTCCGCTGGATCCGTTGACCAAAAGTTGAGGAATACGAGTAGGAAGTACAGCGGGCTCTTCTTCCGAATCATCAAAATTCAGTTGAAAATCGACCGTTTCTTTCTCGATGTCGTCTAGCATGTGCTCCGCTAATTTCTCAAGCCTTGCTTCGGTGTAACGCATGGCAGCTGGACCATCTCCATCCTGGTTTCCATAATTACCCTGCCCATCCACCAAAGTATAACGCATGCTCCATTCTTGAGCCATTCGAACCATCGCGTCATACACAGAGGAATCACCATGTGGATGATATTTACCAAGTACTTCTCCGACAATACGAGCCGATTTTTTATACGCTTTAGTATGGCTAAGCCCCAACTCATTCATGGCATATAAAACCCGGCGGTGTACTGGCTTTAACCCGTCTCTTACATCCGGAAGTGCGCGGCCTACAATTACCGACATTGAATAGTCGATATACGCAGTTTTCATTTGCTCCTCAATGTTTACAGGAATGAGTCGATTATGATCATTTGTTTCCTGCGGTTGTTGCAATTCTTCCATATTAATTATTACTATTTTCGACTTGTTTCAATTAGTAAAACAATGTCTGCAAATCTACCTTTTTAAACCCTTATTTCCCAGTAAAAAATGAGTTCTTTTACTCCTTATTTTATCCACTACTGTTAATTAAAAATGGGATATTTGGGTTATGAAAATCGTCTTGTTATTCGGGGCAGGAAAGAGCGCCACCGTGCTGATTAAATACCTCTTGGAAAAGGCCGCTGAAATGGATTGGAAATTGATTGTTGCCGACACCAACCTAACTTTGATCAACCAAAAAATTGCCGGAAATTCAAGGGGCACAGCCCTGAATCTGGATATAAAAAAAACGGACGAAAGAGAAAAGGCAATTGCCAATGCAGACCTGATTATTTCATTGCTTCCCGCCCATTTGCATATATTGGTTGCCCGGGATTGCCTTCAATTCAACAAACACCTTTTTACCGCATCTTATTTGGATAAGGAAGTTGAAGAGTTGGAACCAGCGATTCGAAGCAAGGGACTCCTTTTCCTTTATGAAATGGGATTGGACCCGGGTATAGACCACATGAGTGCAATGGCTATGCTGGACAAGATTAAGCGCAAAGGCGGGTCCATTAAATCATTTGTTTCTCATTGTGGAGGTTTGGTAGCGCCTCAAAGCGATAACAACCCTTGGCATTACAAAATCAGTTGGAATCCTGCCAACGTAGTGGCTGCCGGAAAACAAGGCGCTATTTATAAGCAACACAATACCATTAAAGAATTGACCTATGAAAACGTATTTGATCAAGTACAAACTGTAGCCATTGAAAATGCAGGAACTTTAGCCTGGTACCCGAATCGTAACTCCATACCTTATATTTCTCTGTACCAATTAGAAGAAGCGGAAACTTTTATTAGAACCACACTACGGCACCCAGATTTCATGCGCGGTTGGAAAAAATTAATAGCACTGGGACTCACCAATGAGCTTCCCTTATCCTATTATACGACCCCGTATCCTGCCGAAATAATTTTTCAGCTACTTACCACTAACAACCAAATTGAGAAATACCAGAACTGGTTAAAGGAAGATTCTCTTTTTGCAAAACAAGCAAAGTCCTTAGGTCTTTTATCTTCCTCAATGCTAATCAAAAAAGAGGAATATTCTCCGGCCAGCTTACTACAGGAGTTGCTGGAAAGAGCATTGGGCATGAATGAAAATGATCAGGACCGTGTGGTTATGCAACATGAGGTAACTTATTTATTACAGGAAGAAGAGTATTCCCTGATCAGTTCCCTCGTATTAGATGGTAAAAACGCCTCTGATACTGCAATGGCAACAACCGTAGGACTACCATTAGCCATAGCAACTACCCTGTTTCTGAGCAATAAGATTGATTTAATTGGACTTCAGCGACCCCTGTCAGCTACTCTCTACCAACAGGTACTACCCGCCTTGGCGAAGGAGGGCGTGCGCTTCATAGAAAAAGAAATAAAAAAGTAAGTTAACTAGCTGGCTAACGATAATATGATACCCCACTCTTTCGGCGAAACAGGCTGCACAGACAACCGGCTTTGTTTTACCAGCGAAATGTTTTGTAATTGCTTGTTTGCCTTGATTGTGGCAAGAGTAACTTCTTTTTTTAATTTCTTTACCGGTGCAACGTCTACGGCAACCCAGGCTACCTCGCTGCTGGTAGGATCTGGGTAGGCTTCTTTGACAATTTCAACAATTCCTACTATGGCTAATCCTTCATTGCTGTGATAAAAAAAAGCCAGGTCACCTTTTTTCATTGCGCGCAGATTGTTTCTTGCGGCATAATTTCTAACACCATCCCAAAAGGTCTTCTTATCCTTTTCTAATTGTTCCCAGGAATATTTAAAGGGTTCAGACTTTAATAACCAATAAGCCATACGCATTTATTTACCAACCAGCGGCCAATACATCAGCCAAGTGCATTGTTTTCAACTTGTAGTTTTTATGTTGGATATAACCTTGCAAATGCATAAGGCAAGACAGGTCAGTGGAAATCAAATAATCGGCTCCTGTTGCTAATGCGTGCTCGACCTTTTGTTCCCCCATTGCCATAGATATTGATTCAAATTTTACGGCAAAAGTCCCACCAAATCCGCAGCAGGTTTCTGTTTCATTCATCTCAAGCAACTCCAATCCCTCCACTTGCTTAAGTAGTTTGCGTGGCTCCTCTTTTATCCCACACTCACGCAATGCAGCACATGAGTCATGATAAGTGGCTTTCCCATTTAATGTTGCACCAAATCTGGTAACTCCTATATCTTTACAAAGAAAATAGGAGAACTCTACAACTCGTTGTTTCAATTCCTGGACTTCATGATGCAGTGAAGAATTGTCGTACAGCTGTTGGTAATAATTTTTGACAAAACCTCCACAGGATGCACTGGGTACAATTATTGGGGCTGTGCCCTTGAAATCTGAGATAAATTTTTGACAAACTTCTTTAGCTTCTTCCCAATACCCGGCATTAAAGGCAGCCTGCCCACAGCAGGTTTGTTTGGTATTATACGATACGGTGCAACCTGCCTTTTCAAGTACTTTGATCATGTTAAAGGCAGTAGTGGGATACAGTTGATCAATGAAACAGGGTATGAAAAGCTGAATGTTCAACGGCCTGGAGTTAATCTTTGCTTGAATAAATACCTAATCGGGCCAGGTTTTTCTCTGCATCAAAGGATTGCTGACTGCGAGGATATTTTGAACGGATCTCTTCATAAAGTGCAACCGCTTCAGCAGTATTCTTCATTATTTGATCCGCAAAATAGGCTGCCATAAACAGGTATTCAGGAGAGTTAACTTCATCCTGCTTGAAATGACGACCTGCTTTCTTATAGTTTCTCAGGGCCTCGTTGTTCTTTCCACTGTCCCCGTAAGCATCTCCCAACAACTTGAACGCACGAGCCTGGGTGATCTTAGAATCGCTGGAGAACTTTTCGAGATAGCGGATTGCTTTTGCATTGTCCCCAATCTTGAGATAGCAACTACCTGCATAAAAACAAGCCAGATCTGCCGCCTTCGTGCCGGAATGTTTTTCAATAAACTTGATGAAACCAAGACTTTGTCCATCTCCGTTTAACGCCAACGCAATTGAATCTTTACGGTAGTATTCCTCGGCACGAAACAATGCTTCAACGGCTTTTTTCTCCTTTGGGAGTTGATAAAAATTTTGATAAGCATACCACATTGCTACTGAGCCAATAATAAACAAGGCTGCTAAGCTAAGCTGCTTGCTATATTGATTCCAAAGCTTTGCTACTGCATTTGTAGATAGAGTAGTTCCCATATCAATATTAATCGATTATAAAAGGGTAATTAGCGTCAACGTAAACATTTTTGAGTACCTCACTATCATCAGGCCATGGACTTTCTTCAGCAAATTGAACTGAGGCAGCAACCATTTTGTCCACTCGATTATTGATGCTGTCCAGAAATTCCTGTGTAGCATATCCCTCCGCAAGTATGGTTTGCGTAATCTGCTGGATAGGATCCTTGCTCCGATACTCATCCACCTCATCTTTACTGCGGTACTTCTGTGGATCACTGACAGAGTGTCCTTTGTAACGATATGTTTTTATTTCAAGTAAAGTAGGCCCTCCTTTTTCACGTGCTCGATTTACAGCGCGAATGACACCAGTATGCACGGCCTCTGCACTCATCCCGTCAATGATATCAGCGGGCATTTCATAGGAATCGGCTAGTTTGTAAATATCGATGACATTAGAGGTCCTTTGTATGGATGTGCCCATAGCATAATTGTTGTTTTCACAAATAAAAACAACAGGAAGTTTCCACAACATAGCCAGATTGAAGGATTCATGTAATATTCCCTGCCTGGCTGCGCCATCCCCAAAAAAAGCTACTACAACGTTATCGGTATCTCTGTATTTTTCTGCAAAGGCAAGCCCTGCACCTGTTCCTATTTGGGCCCCAACAATTCCATTTCCGCCATAAAAATTATTGATTTTACTAAATAAATGCATACTGCCACCTTTACCCTTGGCACATCCTGTAGCTTTACCGTACAGTTCAGCCATGCAACTGTTTACAGAAACACCCTTGGCTATGGCCAATCCGTGGTCACGGTAAGCGGTAATAAAAAGGTCTGATGAACGAGTAGCAGTCATGCAACCGGCAGCAATTGCCTCCTGGCCAACGTACGCATGAAAGAAACCTCTTATCTTACCCTCCATTTTATACTTTTCCTCTGCTATCAACTCAAATTGACGGATTAGCTGCATCAGCTCGTACCAGTAGAGGTAAGTTTCCTTAGAAAATTTGCTGGTCAACGGGTTCAATTTTGAGTCGCAAAAATAAGGGAAAGACCCCACATTAGGTAAATTGCAGCCCAGTATGCCCCAACTCACCCAATTGGCACTTACACAATTTAAAAACTATGCTGCCAGACAGTTTTTCTTTGATAAAAGAATTGTTGGGATAACTGGCTTAAATGGGGTTGGTAAAACAAATTTGCTGGATGCCATCCATTTCTTATGCCTGACTAAAAGTTACTTTACAAAAACCGACCAATCGGCTGTCCGGCATGGTGAAATTGGCTTTCGGCTTGAAGGGATATTTGATAGGTCTTCATTTGCAGAAAAGGTGAGTTGTGTGCTGCGAGAAAATGGGAGAAAAGAAATTAGCGTAAATGGGTCTGCCATTCAAAAGCAAACAGATCACATAGGAAACTATCCATTGATATTCATTGCCCCGGACGACACCTTGTTGATAACAGGTGAAAGTAAAGTTCGCCGCTCTTACCTGGATCAATTAATAGCTCAGCTTGACCCTGATTACCTGCGAAATTTAATGACTTATAACAAACTTCTCCAACAACGAAATGCGTTGTTAAAGGAAATGGCTGAACAAGGAGCCACTCATTCAACTGTTTTGGCAGTCATTGACCAACAAACTATTCCGGCTGGCACTTACTTACACAAGGCCAGAATCAAGACGATTACGGACCTTATTCCGCAGATCTTGCTGCTATACAACAAGATTGCAGAAAAACCTGATGAAGCAACTGAGGAGATTTCCATACAGTTCAACAGCCAGCTTGGCATTCTTGATTTTGAACAATTACTCGCGAATAATCAACACAGAGATATTTTGCTACATCGAACTACGCAGGGACCTCATCGTGACGATCTATCTTTTAGCATGCAGGGACAAGCCTTCAAAACAATCGCCTCACAGGGGCAACGTAAAAGCCTGCTCTTTGCGCTTAAATTGGCTGCTTTACATGTGCTGGAGAAAAAAAATGATAGCCCTCCCCTGCTCTTATTGGACGATCTTTTTGAAAAGCTTGATGAGGTTCGAGTCCAGAACTTAATAAAGTTGGTATTTGAACAGACCGTATCCCAGGTGTTCATCACAGATACATCTGCTAATCGATTAGCATCCAATCTGCAAAAACTAAATCTTCCCTATCAGGTTTGTTGCGTGTAATCCTCTTACTTTTGTGATATGTCTACCTATTCCCTTGCTCAAGCGCTTCAACTTTACTTAAAGGAAAGTTGTGTAGGAGATCAAATTCAGGCATTCCAAATTAAAGACGCTTGGGAAACCTTAGTCGGGAAAACCATTGCCCGTTATACGGACAACATACGTCTACAAGGAGACAAATTGTTCATCCATACACAAGTGGGCCCTCTTCGAAACGAATTACAATTTCAACGGTCCACTATCCGGCAAAAAGTAAACGACTGGTTAGGATCTCCCATTGTTCGGGAAGTGATCATTCAATAGTTGCTTTCGTTATAATCGATAGCGGCCTTCTTCTTAATAACCACTCCTTTTTCTAGATAATAGATAGTGGGGTTGGTCCTAGCTGCTGTTTGAATAGCTTTGAGATCACAACTAAATACTGGCCATCCATTAAACTTTGTTTGAGAAAGCAGTTCCCTAACAGTAGTGGGTTCTGCGGTAACCACATAAACAGGAATTTTATTGAACCCAGTTTTAGTTTGGGGCAGCAAATCCAATACTTTAAGACTTTTTTGTACAGCAGCTGCTTTATCGGCAAGTACCAATACAACTGCCGGCAATTGTAGTATGTGCTCTGTGGAATCAATGCCGGTTTCTCCCGACAATACAAAACCTTTGATGGGAGGATCCATATCTTTTCCCGGGCGTATCAACTTGTCTTCACGCTTCACAAATTGATAGTCTTGGGGCGAAAAATCAGCCGGAAATTCAGTGGCAGAGAATTGCACCAATTGGTTATTTTTTTCATAAGTGAAATAAACTACCGTGCTATCGGGGATAGCTGTAGCTGGGATCTTCCTATTGATAGAGAGATCAGCTCCTATTTTGTATGGCAAACAATCAATGATGGGCAAATGATTTAATGTGTGATATTGAAGCCCTATCCCTGCTATAATACTAACCAAACAATTGAATCCTGCATAACGCACACTTGTGCCTATTGTATTCAACTCAGAAAAGTAATGCAAGAAAATCAGCATGACCAGCAAAACCACATCTTTTAAAAAGGACTGCCCGGCACTAAGGAGTAAACAATCACCGAAACAGCCACAATTTTTTGGATATCCGGTCAAATAGGTATAGCCGGTTAAAGCGGTAAAAAAAAACAACAATAAGAGTAATAAAAAATGTGTGGCTTTTGTTTTGAAATTAACTAGTAAAGCCACTCCGAGGCCTATCTCTGCAGTATTCAGAAAAACAGCAATGGGCAGCGTGAATGAGTTGAACGAATGCAGATCCCATATTTCAAGGAATTCTTGAATTTTATAGCTTAGACCTTGCGGATCATTAGCTTTTATAAGGCCTGAGAAGATGAACAATAGGCCTACCAGAAAGCGGACAAGAAAGTGAATCCATTTCATAATAAAATCAAGGCAAATACCGCATAATTGATGATATCGAGATAGTTTGCGTCAATGCCCTCGCTAATCAATGTTTTGCCGTCATTGGCGAGTATTTGTTTGATTCGCTGCAGTTTGACAAGAATGAGATCTACAAAGCTTTCCTGACTCATTTCCCGCCACGCTTCCCCATAATCATGATTTTTATCCAGCATCAAGTGTTTTGCTGTATTTACTTGTTGCTTGTAGAGAAGGGATAATTTCTCAACCGGAATATCCTCAATTTCTGAAGTGTGAAGTTGGCGTTGAATCAATCCAATTACACCATAGTTAATGATACCTTGAAATTCTGCAGCAATATTATCCTCTACACGTTGTGTTCCCTTTTGTTGTATGGTTCTAATTCGTTGTGCCTTTATGAAAAGCTGATCTACAACCGAAATGGTACGGAGTACCCTCCAGGAAGTTCCATAATCGGCAGATTTCCTTAGAAAAATATCCTTGCATGATTCGACTACTTTGTCATATTGTTTTGATGTATCCTGCATAGCTTATTGACTTTCGTACCTTTATCAAAAATAAACAAGAAGCCGTAATGTATTCACTCAAGAGTAAGAATAGGACAATAGTTGTGGATAAACCCATTGTTATGGGGATACTTAATGTTACTCCAGACTCTTTTTATACTCCCAGTCGTGTAACTGTACTGGAAGAAATACTTTTGAAAGCTGAGCAAATGCTGACTGCTGGTGCTTCCATTTTAGATATTGGAGGACAAAGTACCCGACCTGGTAGCCAATGGCTTACTGCAGAGGAAGAGCATGCTCGTGTAATACCCCCCATTGAGCAACTTGTCAAAGAGTTTCCCACTGCCTTTTTATCTATTGACACTTTTCATGCTAAAGTGGCGGAAGCAGCCATACTAGCTGGAGCACATATGGTTAACGATATTAGTGCAGGTTTGCTTGATGCCGATATGTTATCGACAGTATCTCGTTTACAAGTGCCCTATGTGATAATGCATATGCGTGGTGATCCACAGACAATGCAATTAAAAACGGATTACAAAAATGTGGTGAATGAGGTGCTTGTTTTTTTGACCGAAAGAAAAAAGGCCTGCCAGGCTTACGGCATACCGCAACTAATCGTAGATCCAGGAATCGGGTTTGCTAAAACTATTGAACAAAATTTTGAATTAATGGCGAATCTGGAGGCCTTTCAAATTTTAGAATTGCCCTTATTATTAGGATTATCCAGAAAATCTTTCATATACAAAACCCTCCAAACAGACCCCGCGGGGGCTTTAAATGGAAGCACCTTTTTGCATGCCATAGGCCTACAAAAAGGTGCCACTATTTTACGCGTTCATGATGTACAGGAAGCCGTTGATGGAATCAACTTATTCAACGCGCTATATCCTAATTTGTTGTAGGAGCTTTCGCCTGAACATCAGTAATCTCCACATCAAAAACCAAATGTTCGTATGGTTTGATAGGACCGCCTGGAGGAGGTGCTGCTCCATATCCCAAAAGGGATGGGATATATATTTTTCCTTTAGCCCCTTTTCTTAGATAAGGCATAGCCTCATCAAATCCCTTGATCATTTGTCCAACTCCTACTGAAAATTTAAGTGGTTCTACATGCTTGAATGCGGTATCCGTATTGCTGTCAAAAACCTTACCCTCAAATGTTTTGCCGGTGTAGTTTACAGAAACATAATCTCCTGTTTTGATCAATGCTCCGGTACCGGCTGAAACCACTTCAACATAAGCTCCGGCAGGAGTGCGTTGAACCAAGCTTAGCTTTTCGCCAAGAAAACTTTCCACTTCGGATTTTTCACGAATGCTGTAAGCTTTGCTTTCATTCTGTTCATCAAGGGTCTTTAAGCTGTCGGAACTAAATATTCCCAATACTTTGATATAAGTAATAATACGGTCACCTTTTTTAAATTCTGGAGGAAGATTTCCAGCAGGGAGCCTTTTTAAAAAAGTATCCATCATTTGAGTGGCAATAACAGAATCACCACGATGAAGTGAAGTCCACAACTCTGATATGTCATACGGTTGCGTCTGCGGAGGAACCGGGATATAGATAGGTAGTCTATTGCCGGTTGTAAAATAAACGCTGTCGTTGATTTTTTGAGTCAATGTTAATTTGATATAGCTACCAATACGCGCTTGTTGTGTGTCCTTACTTCTGATCAGCTTGTAAGGCATACCTCCTGGCGTTTTTTGATAGGCTTGCCCTGAACAACTTACCATCAGCGATGTTAATAAGCTGAGCGCAAGAAATTTTAAAGATGCATGCATAAATTCGAGTTAAATAAGTGATGATTGTGTTTTAATAATTTCTTTAAATCGGGCAACCGTCTTATCGAGCGAGTCACTGCTTTTTCCGCCCGCTGCGTTGAAATGGCCTCCTCCTTCAAAAAAGGTTTGGGCAAATGTATTGCAATCGAATGAACCTTTACTCCTAAAACTCCATTTTCTTTCCTCCTCCCTATCGATTACTAATGCTACCATTTTTATTCCTTGAATGGAGTGTGGATAGTTGACAAGCCCATCGATATCCCCTGTTTTTATTTGGAATTTCAGCAAATCAGAATTCGAGATCGTGATCAAAGCCGTATTATACTCATATAAAATCTCCATTCTATGAAGAAGCACATACCCAATAAAACGTAAACGGTTTTCTAAGAAATTATCATAAAGCCCTTCATGAATTTTTCCGTGGTCTAACCCACGCGATTTAAGATCCACAACTATGGTATGAACGCCCGCATGTGCGGAGGCAAAACGAAAGGAGCCTGTATCTGCCACTAACCCGGCATATATGCATTCTGCAATTGGCACATCGATAAGCGACAAATCGCCTGCTTCTTTAATCAAGTCATAAATCATTTCGCAAGTAGAGCTTTTAGCTGTATCGTTTATTCCAAAGTGAAACGAATCAATTGCAGGATCTTGGTGATGGTCAATGAGTACTTTTGTGCAAGTGAGCTGGGTCAGTTTTGCTGCCATGGTTTTAGTACGGGAAAAGGCATTAAAATCCAGACAAAAAAGTATAGTTGAGTTGTCTAAAATGACATCAGCTTTTTCTTTCTGTTTTTCGTAATTGATTACTGTTGCAGCGCCGGGCATCCAATTTACCCACCCGGCCCAATTGGTTGGAGCAATCACAGTAACCTCATGACCCTTTTTGGAAAGATATTGGGCTAATGAAAGCGAGGACCCCATCGCATCGGCGTCAGGTTTCTGATGGGTAGTAATTACTACTTTTTGAGGCGTTAGCAAGGAAGGAAAAAGGGCAGAAATTGGCTTCATGAGCGATCAAAGGTATGGAAAGATAGTTGTAACTTTGCGGCGCTAAACACATCACAAATGAGTAACCGAACTTTCATCATGATTAAGCCAGACGCTTTTCGCAAGGGTCATAGTGGCGCAATTTTAGATCGGATTATAAAAGAGGGATTCTCCATCAAAGCGTTAAAAATGCTTCACCTCTCCGAAGAGAAGGCTGGAGTATTCTATGCCATTCACCGCGAACGCCCATTCTATGGGGAGCTGGTATCGTTTATGAGCAGCGGCCCAATTATTGCGGCCATCGTGGAAAAAGAAAATGCAGTAGATAACTTCAGAAAATTGATTGGGGCTACCAACCCCGCTGTTGCAGAGGATGGAACAATTAGAAAATTATTTGCTAGTTCTGTTGGAGAAAACGCTATTCATGGTAGCGATAGTGATGCGAATGCAGCAATTGAATCTGCCTTCTTTTTTTCTGGGCTAGAACAATGCTAATTACACGGGTATAATTTTACTTTGAAAAAACCGCCTTCTGGCGGTTTTCGTATAACAATTCCTTATTGAACCACTGCTTCTTCACCATAAAGTTGATCCTTGTATTTAAGCGAAGGAGATGGAAGAAAAGCTCCTAGACCAAGTTGATCCCATTTTTTGTCAACTTTTTCTATTGTGGCCAGATCAGCAACAATTATGTTTGGCCAATCCCGTTGAAAATTGTCAAACTCTTTGGTTTTTCTTGTTCCATCGAGACCCATACATGCTGTGTAAGGGGAACCAGTTGATTTATAAAGAAAGCCATCCCGCTTAGGATCTAGGTTATTACAAAAACGCCATAGGCTGGTTGCCAGATCGTTGGGATTTACCGTATGCTCCACATAAAGGATCATTTTGATACTGGCCATAGATGGCAAAGAGGCAATACAATGATGTAATTCTCTTACATGCCCTGGCTTATTTTTTTCAACGGCTACCAAAATACAAGGAATGTCAAGATCAATGAGATTTGTATTTACGTCTCGTATAGAAGGCGTATGCTGTAGCAGCATGTCTTTTAGTGCAGAAGAAGGCATGCTTAATGTCGGACAAGTATACTCTTCCTCTTGTTCTTCATTTGACTTTTTTGTTCCGTCTATGCACATCTTGCCTCCAAATCCCATTTTGCTACAGCTATGATCCAAGACATCCATGGGGCCGGTGGAAAAAGATATATCCGTTGCGGGGTTTAAGTTTGCGAAAATATATTTTGCTAATTCTCGATAGGCGTTAATGGTAATGCCTTGATCTGCTAGCACTAAGATTTTATTGAACATCATTTGCCCAGCACCCCACATTGCATTCATTACTTTTTGTCCCTGCCCTGCATATTCCTTATTGATCTGAGTAATTACCAGGTTATGAAAAACTCCCTCTACCGGCATATCCATGTCCATGATCTCAGGAATCATTGTCATTTTAATGGGAGCCAGAAAAATACGTTCAGTTGCTTTTCCTAGCCAAGCATCCTCCTGTGGAGGGATACCAACAATAGTGGCAGGATAGATTGCATTTTTTTTATAGGTAATGGCAGTTACATGAAAACGAGGATACCAATCTGGCAATGAATAATAGCCTGTATGATCGCCAAAAGGCCCTTCCCATATCAATTCTTCAGCCGGATCCACGTATCCCTCAATGATAATGTCCGCATCAGCCGGAACTTCTATTTCGGGTTGGGTAATACAACGGACCAATTCTACCTTTTTCTTGCGCAGAAAGCCAGCCAACATGTACTCATCTACATTTTCTGGCAATGGCGCTGTGGCACTATAAGCATAAACCGGGTCACCACCCAGCGAAACAGCAACCGGCATCTTAATACCGGTTTTTTTATAGGCATTAAAATGCTTAGCGCTAACCTTATGTTTATGCCAGTGCATACCCGTCAAAGAAGGGCCAAATACCTGCATGCGATACATTCCTACATTCCTGCTTTTAGTTTCAGGGTCTTTAGTATGTATAACGGGCAAGGTGATAAATGGTCCTCCATCTTTAGGCCAACAAGTTAAAACAGGGATCTTACGGAGATCAGGATTCAACATCACAAACTCCTGGCAAGCCCCTTTCCCATGGATAACTTTTGGCATCCAGCTGGCAAATTGACCCAGCTTGGGAAGTAAGCGAAGTTTGTCAAGCATATTTTCTTTGGGAGATGATAGCAGCTTAAATAGGTCTTCAATTGCACGAGTAATTGCATCAAAGGAATCTACTCCCAATGCCATACACATTCTTTTCTCACTTCCATACCCGTTCATCAAAATAGGAAAGTCAGTACCCGTATTTTCAAATAAAAGTGCTTTCCCACCACCGCCCGATTTACTAACACGATCGGTTATCTCGGCAATTTCCAGACGTGGGTCCACATACGATTTGATTCGAATGAGCTCTCCGTTTTTTTCCAATGCTTCAATAAATGCTTGTTGATCCCTCCAGGCCATTTCAATGTTTTAATAGTGTTGCTATAACATGTTGTATATCGCTATCGTTCATTTTTTTGAACCCCCCTGTAGACAACTCCCAATCCAGTTTGATCAGGAAGACCAATGACGCCATCCTGATAAGTGAGACCGCTGGAAAGATCCTCGGCTAGCAACAGGGGGCCATCCATATCCAAATAATCTACCCATTCACTCAAATGTCCAATAGCAGCTGAACCAATTGTGGACTCATTCATACTACCCAACATTATTTTTAGCCCAAGTGAACGAGCCTGTTCTATCATTCGTCTTGCTGGCGTAATACCACCGCATTTGGTTAGCTTGATATTGATCCCATCAAAATTAGTGGCGCAGACAGAAACATCTTTTTCTGAAACGCAAGACTCATCGGCAATCAATGGCAAGGAAGAAACTGCCTTCAATAACTTCATTTCCTCTACACTTTCTTTTGGCAATGGTTGCTCTATTAATTCTACCCCTAGTGCTTTCAACTGCGGGATAATTTGCAAAGCGGTATCATAATCCCAGCCGGCATTGGCGTCCACACGGAAAGGAACCGTTGTATTTGCGCGAAGTAGTTCAAGCGTAGGGATATCTTCAGATGAACCCACCTTTATTTTATAAATTGGCCAAGGCCTTTCCAGCATCTTTTGAAGCATGCGGTCGGGGGTATCCATTCCAATGGTAAAATCGGTAACAGGACCCGACAAACCCGTGCCTCCCCATAACTTATAAAGAGGCACTCCTTTCCCTTGTGCATAAAGATCCCAACCAGCCATATCTAATGCACAGATTAAAAAGGGATGGGCAGGAATTAAGTGATGTAGAAAGTGCCAAAATCGTTCTGGGTCAGTAAAAACAAATCGCTCAATGGAAGTTCTGTTTTTTTCTAATGTGTCCACGAGGCTTTCTAAGCTCACTTGATAATATGAGATTGCCGGAGCTTCTCCATATCCACATCGGTTTCCACTCTGCAACTCAACCACCAAGGTGGGTTGATGCGTTTTTGTTCCCTTAGAAATAGTGAATGGATGTCGAAATGGTAATTCATGTGCCCAATAGCGAACCTGCATACATTGCTTTGTGCGAAGATAGCACTAAGGCTATTATTTGATCCTGCCTGCATTAGCAATTGTCTGCCGTACCAAAGATGTGAACACATCATCTTTGATTAAATCCTCCAGATTCATGTGAAGCCTATACTGCCAGTAATGTTTTGGGTTAGCAGGGTCATTGATCCGCTCCTCTTGAGGATCCTTGCTTCGAACCGCTTCACTCATGCCCAGCAAATCCTGTAATTGAAAAATACTCCACATGGCGGGAGATTTCAGGTGTTGTACTACAATAGCTCGATTGATCCATGCCTCGCAATATTGTGGGGCTTCCCCCCATTGTTCCATTACTTGATTGTAAAACTGTTGGGTACGAGTACGATCTTCCTCCCACCAGCCTCGTATGGTGCTCATATCATGGATAGATGGAGTTACTACCGATAAGTAAGGAGCTTGAACAAGGTTGAAATAGGACTGCGAAGGATCTTTGGGCATTCGTCGGATTTCCAAGCATAAAATCCCCGTCTGATTCATAACATCGGGAACGCAATAGGGAACCATCCCTAAATCTTCACCACAGATCAACCTATTGGTCGCTTCCTTTAAAAAGGGAAGCTTTTGCACAGCTTCCGGATACCCAAAATGATCTTGCCTTCGGTAAAAATAATCATGATATGATGCAAAGAGTTTATCCTTCACTTCAGTTGGCAACTGTGACAACACATCATCGTTGATATACGGCTTACAAAAACCAGTAAGATCGACAGTGATACCTTGTTGCTGCAATTCTTCCCGCGTAATAGGAAGACAGGGGACAAACCTGCTTAATACTCCTTGTACAGCACTTGTTGGAATACCCCATATTCTAAAAAAACCTAACATATGGTCAATACGAAAGGTGTCGAAGTAATAACTCATTTGTTCAAAACGCTGTTTCCACCATGCAAAGCCGTCTTGTTGCATTTTTTTCCAGTTGTAAGTTTGAAATCCCCAGTTTTGACCGATGGAGGTAAAATCGTCTGGAGGAGCACCTGTTTGCCAGTCCATATTATACAATGTGGGATCAACCCAAGCATCAACACCATAGCGATAAATTCCAATTGGAATATCTCCTTTTAACACCAAGCCTTTTTTATGGGTGTAAGCAACGGCTTCTTTCAGTTGCAGATCCAAGTGAAATTGGACGTATGCATAGAAATTGACCTTTTTACGGGTAGCAATACTTTTGAATAGCTGATCTGTATCAGCAGCATCATACGTTGAAGCATTAGGCCAGTTTACAAATTGCGTTGTGCCAAATTGATCTCGATAATAACAAAAAGCTGCATACGGTTTTAGCCAATGTTTGTTTTGCTGAAAAAAACTAAGAAAATCCGGGGCTTCTAAAGTAGCTGAACCCTGCACTTCATAAAGCTTTCGCAGTGTTTCCAACTTTATCCTGATTACAGCTTCGTAATCAATTGCTTTTTTATTATTCAGTTGCTCCTGTACTTTACGAAGTGGTCTCAGGAGAACCGCGTGTTTTGTGCCTGCAACCAATGCAAGGTTGATGTAGATAGGATGTAAGGCAAAAGCAGAAATGGCTGCATAGGGGTAGGAATCCTGCCAGGTTTGCGAGGCAATTGTATCATTAATGGGAAGCAACTGAATCAATCGTAATCCGGCAGCTTGAGACCAATCAGCCAGCTTTTTTATATCGGTAAATTCGCCGATCCCAAAACTTTGCTTGGTTCTCAAGCAAAAGACCGGGATTGAAACACCAGCCCCCCGCCAGGAATTGTTAGGTAGTTTAATAAATCCGTCATGCATGCAAATGCAGCTGCTGGATTGCTTTAATGAGGCAGGTAATACTCTGTTATCTCCTTCTTCGTACTGCACAAACTGCTTCTGCTCAACGTCCCATATTCCATACTTGTAGGAAATAGGGAACAACTCCTCTTCCAGTTCCAACGCAATTTCCCACCAATTTTTTCTTTTTTGCAGCAAAAGAGGCTGTTCCGTAGACCAACTATGCAAGCGTTGCGTATTTCCCAATAAACAAACTTGTTGATAAGGTTGCAGCAATGGTGCTTTTACACGAAAGATATAAGAGCCTGTTCCGGTTTTTTTGGAAAATTTTTTATGCTTTAATAAAAGAACTTCTTGAAAAGGGGTTGTAAAAAAAGCATTCTCGTAATCTCCTGCATGATTCCAAGTGTCAAATAATACATAGGTCTGGAAGCTTGATGTTAGTCCAATCACTCGGTCATTCCCCCACTCCGCACAAAATGACCCATCTTGGTTTTTCAATAGATATTTATAGTGTAGCGGAGTATTTTTCCCACGAAAAGGAACATCTACTTCAAGCTGCCAGGTTTCCTGATCAAGAAAACACATGGGGATGGCATTCTCTTGTTTTAACTGACCCAATGCCGGGCTGTTTCCTATAATGAGGAGCTGTTGCCCATACTGGGTGCGGAATCGTATATTGAATTGCAGGCGGGGCACAATCTAATTGGCAATCAAGCTAATGTGTATACGAAACACATGGCGAAAATAGTGAAAATCAACAATTCAAGTAAGGTTTTTGAGTTTTGATTTTAGTAATTTAAGGATAGACTTTATTTTTGCATAAACTAGAAAAAATGGAACAGACTAAAAAGAATAAAGGACTTTGGTGGTTGGTTTTCTTTGCATCGACTGCGGCCCTGATCTTGGCCATTGCCACACATTGGGAGTGGCTGTCGCTTATCCTTCCCTTCCAAACTACTGCATTAGTAAAAGCAATGGACATCATATAATATTTCCATGCGCTACTTTTTTCTAGGTTTCCTTTTTTTGTTTTTTATCAATGGAGCAACCGCCTCTTATTCAGTCCCATTAGTTCACCCTGCGGTAAAGGAAAAACACAGCACCGCAACTAAAAGTGCTTCAAAATACGGCCTAAAAAAGCTTAGAAAAAGCTTTCAAAAGCTGGTGGAGGTTGAAAAAACCAAGCTTGCTTTCTTGTTCATTCTGGCCGTACTTCTACCTCCGCTATCGGTTTATCTAAAAGAAGGAAAAATAAATTCCAGATTTTGGATCAGCCTTTTGTTATCTCTATTGTTCTGGCTTCCGGGTGTAATTTATTCGATACTGGTTATTTTGTCGCCTAATTTACAATAAAAAAAGGGCCAGGAAGCCCTTGGTAAGTTAACTGTTGAGTGAGCGTATTTATTTTACAGCGCTCACTAACCCCTTAAATGTTTCGGGGTTGTTCATTGCAAGATCGGCAAGCACCTTGCGATCTAGCTCAATTCCTTTTTCCTGTAGTTTTTTGATGAATACGGAATAAGTAAGCCCCTCTTCACGAACAGCAGCGTTGATACGAGCTATCCACAAGGAACGGTATTCGCGTTTTTTTAACTTACGACCCACAAACATGTAGGTCATACCTTTTTCGACAACATTTTTGGCAACGGTTAAAACATTCTTGCGTTTACCATAAAAGCCTTTGGCTTGTTTTAATATTTTTTTACGTCTTGCTTTGGGAGCGACGGCATTTTTTGAACGTGGCATAATTCAGCAATTAAGGTTGAGAAAAGAGTTTGATTACTTAAGTCGTAGAAGTCGTTTTACAAAATCAACATGTGAATTAGCAACAGTCCCATCTAAACGCATGTTGCGTTTGCTTTTTTTAGACTTTTTAGTAAGAAGGTGTCGCTTAAAACTCTTTTGGTGCATGATTTTTCCGGTACCAGTCACTTTAAAGCGTTTTTTGGCACTAGAATTGGTTTTTACCTTTGGCATAGGTAATATTATTACTGTTTAACCCTTGAGGCATTCCCCACAGGGGGACCTTTATCGAACCTCTTCGGTAATGGGTTGCAAAGGTAAGCTAAACTAACTTATGGGCAATAAAAAACCAGGCTCTTTTGAGTCAAGCCTGGTTTTACTATTCAGACTCAAATTGTAATTATTTAGGATCCAAAGCTTTAGTAATTCTATCACTAATATCCCGTAAATGAATTTTACTCATGGTATCCGTGTAAATGGCTGTTGCATTGCTTGCATCCGTTTTTAACTGTTGTAAATGGGATCTTACCACGGTTTTAACATCTGATTTTTCGGCACTTACAAGGCTAGGCGCAATGGAGCCAAAACCACCCCCCGGAGATACTGTTGCAGTGGCAGGTGGGTTTAAAATATTGATTAGGGTGTTAACATAGGATTTTTGGAGATTTCTACGATAAACATCTATTGGCTTTTTGGCGGTAAGCTCCGACCAAATACCTGTTTTTACATCTCCCATATACTCCAAAATTCCATATGCTTTTTTCCCAGATGCCGCCTCCGCTTCTACTAATTTAGTAAGCGTGCGGCTACTCATTATCCGGTTTAGGATATTATCCTGAACCGAACCAATCATAGTAAGTCCGCTCTGGCCGGTTTTGTCAAAAATTTGTTGATCTAATAGCCAAGCAGGTGTGTTGAATAATTGTTTTTGCAAAAAACTCAACGCTTCTTTTTGTTTTGCTTTGCTCACTATTTCATATACAGGCCCCGCTTGTTCCTGGGTTTTGGGTGTTTCCATGATCCCGCCAATGTATTTGGCTACATGTCCATTATAACGTGAAAACTGAGAAACTACTTCCTGATAAATCGTTTTCATTCCTTCGAAATCCTCGTTGACCTCGCGAGTCCAGCTTTGAAGATTTGGCACAATTCTTTGTAGGTTTTTGATCCCATAGTAACTTCCTTTCATGGCATCGTCACCCACCTGCTCGCTCTGGGACCGAGGATCATCGGGATTTGTTTCCGTGCCAAACCAAAGTCTATTGTCTGTTAATTTTTCAATTACCCAACTATTTAGTTTTGATTGTTCCGCATCAGGACTTTTATAGGTAGGGAACAAACGATAACCCCACTCGATTGCCCACTTGTCATAATCCCCAATCCGGGGAAATAAGCCATCCGTGTTGATATTATCCTCAGGCTGTGCCACGTAATTGAAACGAGCATAATCCATGATGGAAGGTGTGTGTCCGTTGGCCTCTACCCATGCTTTATTTCGCAAATTTTCAACAGGAACGCTTGAACTGGAACCATAGTTATGACGCAATCCTATTGTATGTCCTACTTCATGTGAGGACACAAAACGAATCAATTCGCCCATCAGCGAATCAGGAAATTGCAATTGACGAGCCCTGGGGTCATTGGGAGCACATTGAATCATATACCAATTGCGCAGTAATTGCATTACGTTATGATACCAGTTGATATGACTTTCCATGATCTCACCGCTGCGAGGATCAGCAATACTTGGTCCGCTTGCATTAGGTATTTCAGATGATTTATAAACTACCGCAGAGTTTCTGGCATCATCCAAACTCCAGGTACTGTCTTCCGACTTTGTTGGGGCTCGTTTGCCAATTATCGCATTTTTGAAACCTGCTTTTTCAAAAGCAACCTGCCAGTCATTTATGCCTTGAATTAAATAAGGAACCCATTTGTCAGGTGTTGCGGGATCGATATAAAAAATGATGGGTTTAGCAGGTTCAACCAGTTGGCCCATATTATATTTTTCCAGATCCTCGGGCTTGGGCTCCAGTCTCCATCGCTTAACCAATGAGATTTTTTTTACGCCTTGTGGATTAGCATCAAAATCAGTATACCCCACTGCAAAGAATCCTACACGAGGATCAAAATAACGTGCTTGCATAGGTACTTTTGGGAGAATGACTATTGAACTGTTCAGTTCCATAGTCAGGTTTCCGCCACCACTACCCTGCTGCATCATCCCATCTCCTGGACCTGATGGCAAAGCAGGAGCTCTTCCGTACGTTTTGATGGCTTTGATTTCTACATTGATAGGATAAGCCTTGACGGCTACTACGTAAGATTTATCAGCTTGTAGCGCAGCTATGCGTAATGAAGATTTTAAGGCCGAATTAAAATGCAACACGTCGTTATCACCACTAATGAAATCGGTAATATCCATTACCACACTGGTGGAATCTAAACCAAATGCTTTGATGTCAAACGACTGCACGATGGGCTGCACATTTGATTTAGAAACAGTGGTAAACATGGGTGAAGTAGAATCCTTTGCATATTCCGCATAAGAAATGGTGCGAAGAAAAATCTTATTTCGAGGTCCTTTTTCAAATCGTACTACATTTTGTCCGATCTGATCTCCCGCGTACCCAAAAAAGCTTCCCCCACTTCTCAGACCGGCAGGTGCTTGAGAGATTCTGTTTACCACAAGCATGTCACGTTGCAACAGAGAATCAGCAATTTCAAAATAAAATCGATCCTCAACTTTGTGTACCCAAAAAATTCCTTTACTGGTCTCAGACTTTGCAGTAATTACTTCTTTGTAGGGCTTGGGTGCGGTGGAAACTGCCGGAGGTACACCAGGCGTACGCTTTGATGTGTCAGGACGCTGCGCATTGGCAGGCGATGGTGCCGGCTGTTGTGCATGAGAATATGCAAGCAAAAAAGTGCTAACACAAAGCAATAGTTTTAATCTAAGATTATGCATTTAATAGTTGATTTATTTTTTCTTCCCTTTAGGAGCAAACATGGCCAGCATTCTTCTTCCCTCCATCTTTGGCATGTTTTCAAGTATTCCAATTCCCGCCAGCCGCTCAGCAAATTTCAGTAAAAGCAATTGCCCTCTGTCTTGAAATTGGATAGAACGCCCTTTAAATTGAACATATGCCTTCACCTTATTGCCTTCTTTTAAAAATTCAATAGCATGCTTTGCCTTGAAATCAAAATCGTGTTCATCGGTGTTAGGCGTAAAGCGAATTTCTTTTACTTCGGAGGCCTTGCTTTTGGCCTTCATTTCTTTTTCCTTTTTCTTTTTGTTGTAAAGGAATTTGTTGTGATCTATGATCTTGCATACTGGCGGATCTACATTGGGAGAAATTTCTACCAGATCCAAACCCTGTTCCTGTGATTGACGCAGGGCATCTTGAAGTGAATAAATACCCACTTCAACGTTATCCCCTACCAACCTAACTTGTTGTGCTCTTATGAAGTGATTGATCCGATGCTCTGCTTCTTTTCTGGGAGGCATTTTACCGCTGAAACGATTTCCTCCCTGGCCTTGAAATGGTCTTGGACCGCTTCCGGGTGGGCGGTTAAATCCGCCTCCGGGTTTCTGTGGTGCTGTCATTGATGGGTTTTAGGTGACTAAATTATAATTTTTAACCTTTCCGAGACTGAATTTCATCCCTCATTTGATTTTTGAACTTATCGAGAGTTTGCAGTCCTTGATCTCCCATGCCTTGTCGTCGAACCGAAACGCTATTTTCCAACATTTCCTTTTCACCAACAACCAGCATAAAAGGGGTTCTTGAAAGTTCAGTGTCCCTTATTTTTTTGCCGATTTTTTCATTTCGATCGTCCACCCCTGCCCGAATTCCATTTTCCAGCAAAATCTTTTCCACCTGTTTGGCGTAGGGTAGAAATTTGTCGCTTATGGGGAGTATTTTAACTTGTAAAGGAGATAACCAAAGTGGAAAACGCCCGGCATAATGTTCTAACAAAAAGCCAATAAACCTTTCATGCGTTCCCAAAGGGGCTCTATGAATAATCAAGGGAACCTCAGACTCGTTACTGCTGGTTGTGTAGGATAACTTGAACTTAAGGCCTGAATTGAAATCTACCTGGTTAGTAGCTAATGTAAATTCCCGACCAATAGTGCTCCATATTTGCACATCAATTTTTGGACCATAAAACGCAGCTTCATCCTGAACCTCTACAAATGGGGTACCTGTATCAATTAGCACTTTTCTCGCCATGGTCTCTGTTTCTTGCCAAAGTGCTGGCTCATTCACATACTTCTGACCTAATTTGGAGGAATCGTGTAAACTTAACCGCATCACATATTTCTGGATGCCAAAAATTTGAAAATACTTGAGATAAATCTCGTTTACTGCACGGAACTCTTCAAAAAACTGGTCCTTGCTGCAATAAATATGCGCATCGTTCATATGCAAACAACGAACACGCATCAAGCCAAAAAGCTCACCACTTTGTTCATACCGATAACAGGTGCCATACTCCGCAATACGGAAAGGAAGGTCCTTGTAGCTTTTTGGTTCGGCATCAAATATTTTATGATGATGCGGACAATTCATGGCCTTCAGATAATACTTCTCACCGTCCATTTCCATAGGGGGGAACATACTATCCGCATAATAGGGAAGATGGTCACTTGTTAGGTACATGCTTTCCTTGGCAATGTGGGGCGTTACTACTCTTTTGTAACCTGCTGCTTGTTCAGTTTCCTTCGCTAATTTTTCCAGTTCCTCAATGATGATGGTACCATTTGGAAGCCACAGCGGTAAACCAGGACCTACATCATCATCCATGGTGTAGATCCCCAGTTCTTTTCCAAGCTTACGATGGTCTCTTTTTTTAGCCTCCTCAAGCATGGCCAGGTAGTCATCTAATTCTTTCTGCGAAGGGAAAGTAACACCATAAACACGAGTGAGCATTTTGTTTTTCTCGCTCCCTTTCCAATAAGCGCCGGCAATGCTGGTTAGCTTAATGGCCTTGATAAAGGATGTGTTGGGAATATGAGGCCCTCTACAGAGGTCAGTAAACCCTCCTTGCGTATAAAAAGTTATTTCTCCATCTTGGAGACTTTCTAATAAATCTAATTTGTACTCATCACCTTTTTCCGTGAAATACTGTATAGCCTCAGCTTTTGATATTTTTTTACGGACGAACGCGCTGTTCTTTTTAGCCAATTCACCCATCTTTTTTTCAAGCAACAGCAGATCTTCTTCAGCCATCTTACGATCTCCTAAATCCATATCGTAATAAAACCCATTTTCTACAGCAGGCCCCACCCAGAACTTAACGTTTGGAAAAACAGATTCAACGGCCTCGGCCATTAAGTGTGCAGAAGAATGCCAGAATGTAGATTTTCCAGCATTGTCATTCCAGGTCAATAATTGGAGGGTGGCATCTGTTTCAATGGGTTGATTGGCGTCAGTGACCAAACCATTGACTTGGGCTGCCAATACTTTTTTAGAAAGCCCTTCCGCTATGCCTCGGGCAATTTCAAAAGGGGTAACCCCATTATCGTATAAACGAACCGCGCCGTCTGGGAAAGTTATATTTATCATTGTTTATTCAGAAAAAAAGAGTACAAAACTAACACATTTTAAGGGCAAATCTCAGGATAAAATAGGATGTTAAAATTACCCCTTAAACGGCTACAATTCGCATTAGATGCCCACAAATTTTATATTTGCATTCACTTATGTTGCTTAAAAACGGAAACTTTTTATTGTTATTTGCATTTTTGCTACCCCCTGCTGTTACCGGACAGGATCTGACAGGAATTTGGAAAGGATATTTTGTAACAACCGACTTTAACCAGTATAAGGTTGAATTTCAAATCAACCAAACGGGCTCGTCCATTACCGGGGTTTCCTACTCCTATTTGACAACAGTATTTTATGGGAAAGCCACTATGAGTGGTGCCTGGAAAAAAGAAAGTCAATCTTTGCAAATTCAAGAGTTAAAAACAATTGAAGTAAAAGCTACTGAGGGATCGGTTAGTTGCCTAATGAATTATCAATTAGGATATTCAAAGTCGGGCAGGGAAGAGTATTTGGAAGGGAGCTTTACCAGCAAGCACGAATATAGTGCTGAGGGCCTTAAAAAGGGTGATGATTGCGGAGGAGGACAGGTTTATCTCAGACGTGTTAGTTCTTCAGATTTTTATGCTGAGCCATTTATACAAAAAACAGCAGCTAAAAAAGTAATAGTAAACCAGTCTCCCCCTGCTCGTAAAACTCCAATCCAAGTTACCGCGTCAACTGAAGATAAAGCCAATCAGGAGTCAGGCCTTTCCTCCACACCAATACATGACAAAGCAGTTGCTGAAGATAACAGCAAGAATGTACAGCAGGAACCGCTTGTTGTTCCTGCTGTCAGCAACAATCGTTTCAATGATCTTATTCAGGTTATTACCGTAAAAAACCCACATATTCAGGTTATCTTGTTTGACAACGGAGAAATTGATGGGGATACTGTTACAGTCTATCTGAATAATAAACTTGTCCTGAGCAAAAAAAGATTATCCACCATTCCGCTTACGCTCAGCTTGGATATGGAACATCATAATGGAATTCAGGAATTGACTATTGTGGCAGAAAATCTGGGGGAAATACCACCCAATACGGCCTTAATGATTGTAGAAACAGGAAGTCAACAGTTTCGTATTATGCTTGCATCTTCGGAACAAAAAAATGCAGTGGTTCGATTTCGTTATGAAAAATGAGTAGCCCGCCTTTATTAACCTTACCTTCGGCTACATATGCTAATTCGGGTTTTGATAGCCTTATTGTTTCCAATGATTGCTTCGGGACAAGATCTAAATGGTAAATGGGTAGGCCGACTGGTTATGGCACCAACTGGCTGCTTTCCGGTTTATACTATACAATTTGAACTTACCGACTCCTCTGGAATTATTACAGGGACTGCCTTACATTATTCAGATTCATTTAACCATATAAAAAAAAATATTGTTGGCACTTTTGCAAAAGACAGCAATCGATTGCTGCTTGAAGAGAGTACCCTATTGGATGTTAGCCTAAAACAGGATTGTGTACCCTGTTTAAAAAAATATACACTGACCTATCATAGAGGGGGAAATGCCATAGCTGACGAACAGATTCGGGGCATCTGGATTTCTCCCGCAGATAAAGCAACAGATGGTAAAGCAACATGTGATCCTGGCACAATCGTGTTGAACCGGGTAACTAAGCTGGAGAAAAAGCATACTTCACCAGCTTTTACCCAAAATAAAACCAATGTTTTGGTACGCGAAATCAGATTGGATAGTTGTACTATTGAGATAGAACTTTTTGATAACGGGCAAATTGATAAAGACACCGTGTCCGTTTATGTCAATAATCGCCCGATTGTATATCGACAAATGTTAAAAGCCCGAGCCATCCCTATTCGGTTGTCTATTAATGCAAAAAAAAATGTACAGGAAGTGGTGATGGTAGGTGAAAATTTAGGGACCATCCCTCCCAATACGGCACTGATGATCATAAAAGCCGGGGAACAGCGATATCAGTTATATCTCGCCGCTGATGAAAAACGTAACGCTCTAGTGAGATTTATCTACGAACCAACACATTAGCTATTACTTATCATTCCAAGTAATAGCGGGGATGGTTGAAAGAAGTGATACATTTGCGCCGATTTATGTTAGCTGGATTACAACAAGTTACCTTTGAGTTTGGCGCGCGTTTAATTATTGCCGATGCCACGTGGCACATTCAACCTGGCGAAAGGATTGGTTTGATAGGCTATAACGGGACCGGGAAGTCTACCCTGCTTAAACTTTTGGTTGGCGACTATCAACCCACTGCGGGTAGTGTAGAACGAAGTAAAGCTACCACCATAGGATATTTACATCAGGATTTACTGAGTTTTAATTCACAGGACAATATAGTAAAAGTAGCCCTACAAGCCTTTGACAATATTCTAAAATTAGAGCAAGAAATAGAGGTATTAGGTAAACAATTAGAGCAAACAGGAGATGAAAAATTGTTGGAAGCCTACACGGATAAATTGCATGAGCTGGAAACGGCAGATGGGTATACTATTCGTCATCGTACCGCTGAAGTTTTACAAGGTTTAGGATTTTCATCCTCCGATCTGGATAGACCTTATCAGGAATTCAGTGGCGGTTGGAGAATGCGAGTTTTACTGGCCAAGATGATCTTGGCAAAGCCAGACCTACTATTATTGGACGAACCTACAAACCACCTTGACTTACCCTCGATTGAATGGCTTGAAAAGTATTTATCACATTATGTCGGAGCCGTTGTGATAGTCAGCCATGATAACTATTTCCTTAATCGAATGGTCACAAAGATTGTTGAGCTCTACCAAGAGGAATTGCACTTTTACACCGGGAACTATGATTTTTACCAAAAGGAAAAATCAGTTCGAATGGAATTGCAACAAAAGGCCTACGAAAATCAACAAGATTACATTCGTCAGCAAGAAAGATTAGTAGAACGGTTTCGCGCCAAAGCTAGTAAGGCTGCTATGGCGCAGAGCTTGATGAAAAAACTGGACAAGTTGGAACGAGTAGATCCTGCACAGCTAGTCCGCCCTAATCTTAGGATTAATTTTAACGTAGATAAAACGCCTGGAAAGATCATTGCAACATTAAAGAATATCAAAAAATCCTTTGGGCAAATAGAAGTTATACGAGAAGCCACTGCTGAAATCAATCGCGGTGATAAGATTGCACTCATTGGAGCAAATGGAAAAGGAAAGTCTACACTGCTGCGCATCTTAGCCGGTACGGAACCCTATGATCTGGGAGAGAAAACGGACGGGCACAATGTGATGCAAAGTTTTTATGCACAGCATCAAGTGGAGTCACTAACACTTGCACATACCGTATTAGAGGAAATGGCAGGAAGTGGATCTCAGCTAACAGATCTTGAAATACGATCCCTATTAGGGTGTTTCTTATTCAGCGGAGATGACGTTGACAAAAAGATAAAAGTATTAAGCGGTGGCGAAAAAGCTCGTGTGGCCCTTGCAAAGGTTATCACCAGCCGTGCTAATTTCTTGTTATTGGATGAGCCCACCAATCACTTAGATCTTCATAGCGGTGAACTGTTGACGGAAGCCCTTCAAAAATATGAGGGTACCCTTGTTTTGGTTAGCCATGATCGCTACTTTATCGCTAAGACCGCCAATAAAATCTGGGAGATTGAAGATGGACTGTTAAAGGAATTTAAAGGCGGATATGAAGAGTGGGTCAGTTGGAAAGAACGAATGGAGAAGCAACGCAATGCCGCTGTTGTAAAACCGGTTCCTGTTGCTAAAACCACTGGAACTGCGGCGTTACCGACCGCTTCATCGCAGCCATTTTCCAAGGGGAAAAAGAAAGAATACCAAAGAATTCAACAACAATTTCAGCAAGCTGAAAAAGACTTGGCTGCTGCCTTTTTACTCCAAAAAAAATTAGAAAAAAAATTGGCAGATCCTCAGCTGTATTCCCATAAAATGGATGTTTTAAAACTTGAGGCTTCTTATAGAGCTTGTCAGCAGTCCATCAAATTGCACACAGAAAATTACGAACGGTTATTTGAAGCGATGATGCAACTAGAAGAATAGAGAAGTTATTTTATTTTACCATTTACGATAGTCAAAATTGCTTGCTCTGTTTCAATAGCTGTTTGCTCTATTTTCAATCCTTTATCGAGTATGCCTTTTACATAGGTAGCATCCTCGCACCCTGCACAATTTATCTTAACATTTAAAAAAGCTCCCCTGATGGCGCTTCGCGCGCAAAGCGCTCCCACACCAGCATCCGAAACTGAATTTGGATTACCGGTTTCCGCCATAGCTCTAATTAAAGACATACTTTCTAAACTGATCAGCATAACCTCCATGGGCACCTCAATAGCCTTTTTGATGGCGTCTTGAATAGTCTTGTTTCGCATTGCTTTTTCTTTTGGAGTTGACTTGGGAAGGGAGAGAGCATGCATAATTGCATTAAAGGACTCGGTGTCCGCATCTACCAATTTCAAAAGCCTGTCTTTTAGTTGTTGCCCTATTTCAGCTTGGTCGCCAAACTCTTTCCATCGTTGGTCCCAACCTTTTTTGTGGGATGAAAGATTAGCCACCATGGTAGCTAGTGAAACTCCCAAAACCCCCAAATAAGCCGCAACAGACCCCCCGCCAGGGGCTGGAGATTCACTTGCAGTAATATTGGCAAAGTCGCGTAAATTATTGTCTACAAGCTTTTTAGTATTATTATCTTCAAGCATATATTCAATTATTTTTTCCTTTGGATGAAAAGGAGAAAGCTCATCTAAACCCATTGATCTGACTGCAATTTCGATTAATTCTTTTTCTGAAACGCCAGTGGATCTGTTTTGTTTTAGTAGAAAGTATTTCCCAGCATCAGTGATTGACTTTAATGGTACTAAGCCAACCAGTTCGCTGCCGGTTACGCGCAAGCCACGTTCATTTGCTTTTTTACAAGCTTCTTCAAAGGCTATGTGAAGCGGGGTTACATTGATGTTGGTAAGATTCATTGAAATCTGTGCAATTCCATACTCTTTGATAAACCAGCCTATTGCCTTTACGGCTTTCAAAGTGCCAGGGATTATCACAGGATTTCCAACCTCGTCCAGTACTTTTTTTTCATTTTCCATCTTGACTCGCCCGGCCTCTCGGATATCAAAAGCAACTGAATTAGCCCGACGCGTAGAGGTGGTATTCAGATTAACATTGTAAGCAATTAAAAAATCCCTTGCTCCCACAACTGTAGCGCCACGCTTAGGGTCAAATTCAACTGGTCCAAAATCTGGTTTCCAAATTGGATCTTTTATTTTCTTGAAAAATCCTTCATATTCGCCCGCACGAATCACCGATAAATTGCTTCGGGATTTGTCGGGTTGTGCTGCTTCATAACAATAAACAGGAATAGACAACTCCTCCCCTACTCTTTTAGCCAATTGTTTTGCATATTCAACGGTTTGCTCCAAGGAGATCCCTGCAATGGGGATTAAAGGACAAACATCGGTAGCACCCATCCGAGGATGTTCGCCTCTGTGTTGCCGCATATCAATCAATTCTCCAGCTTTTGCAATGGCTCTAAATGCGGCTTCAATTACAGCTGCCGGTGCACCCACAAAAGTGACAACAGTTCTATTAGTGGCTTTTCCGGGGTCTACATGTAAAAGGCGTACCCCCTCCACTGAATTAATGGTATTGGTGATCTGGTTTATCACATCCATGTCTCTGCCCTCACTAAAGTTGGGCACACATTCGATTAGTTGCTGGTTGTTGCGCATGATATCAAAATGAAGAATAATGAATTTCTTTCCCTTGTAACACTATTTTGCTGATCAAATTAGAACCAAAGGCGTAGGGGTAATAAGCAAGAGATGGAATTGGTTTGGTAATAAAAAAATTAGCAAGCTTCCCTACTTGAATACTCCCACATTGATTTTCTAGCTCCAAAGCACAGGCGCCGTTTATTGTGGCAGCATTAAATGCCTCCTCGGGCAGCATTCGCAGGCGTATGCAGGCCTGTGCTATTACCCCGTTCATGTTGCCAGAAGGAGCGGAACCGGGATTAAAATCAGATGCCAGTGCAATGAGGGCACCTGCCTCTATTAACTTTCTAGCGGGGGCATCTTGCATCCTTAAGAAAAAAGAAGCATTAGGTAATAGGGTACCAATAGTAGTTGAATTGCTTAATGCATGAATAGCGGCTTCATCCATGGACTCCAGATGATCCACACTTATGGCATTTAAGGAAACTCCTACTTGCACACCACCTGAAACAGCAAATTGATTAGCATGAATTCGGGGACGTAAGCCAACTTTTAAACCAGCCTCACATATCATAGTGGTCTGTGCTGGTGAAAAAAAGCCCTCTTCACAAAAAACATCAATATACTCTGCAAGTCCTTCCTTTTCCACAGCAGGAATCATTTCAGACAAGATGAGTTTAATGTACTCTTCTGGGTTGTTCTTATAAGCTGTTGGAAAAGCATGTGCCCCTAAAAAAGTAGCGCGAATGAGCACCGGCGTGTTCTCTTTTAATCTTTTGATAACACGTAACATTTTTAACTCCGCATCCAAGGTCAGGCCATAACCACTTTTTATTTCAATGGCCCCAGTTCCTGCTTGCACCAATTCTCGAATTCGTTCAAGCGCTAATTCATATAATGCTTGTTCATCCGTCTGCTGTAATTGAACGGCAGAATTGAGTATCCCCCCACCCTTTGCTGCAATTTCCGCATAGCTCAATCCTTTGATTTTATCGACAAACTCATTTTCCCGACTACCCGCAAAGACCAAGTGTGTGTGACTGTCACACCAAGAAGGCAGTAACGCTCCATTCTTTACATCTACACATTGTGTAAATGAGTACTTGTCCGCTGATAGATCTTGCATACTGCCATACTCCACTATTTTAACGTCTTGCGTTACCAAATAGGCATTACTTATATGTGGAAAAATGGCCAGATCGGCCCCCCTTAATGGAACATTAAACTGATGCAATCCTCCTAATAAACCAATATTATAATACAGGCAATACATGGTGTTAAATAAACCGTTCTATGACCATCGCACTTGCACCTCCTCCCCCGTTACAAATACCTGCAGCACCGTAGCGAGCATTTTTATTGCGAAGTATATGCGTTAGAGTGGTAATAATTCTGGCACCGGAACAACCCAATGGATGCCCTAATGAAACTGCTCCGCCATTTACATTTAAAAAGGCTGAATTAATTCCAAGTCGTTTGGCATTTTCAATGCCGACCACAGAAAACGCCTCATTTAACTCCCAATAATTGATATCCTCTTTTTTTAGTCCTGCTTTGTTTATTGCCAGCGGCAGGGCCACAGAGGGGCTGGTCGTAAACCAAAGCGGGGCTTGTTCTGCGTCTGCGTAACTTCGGATGTAAGCAAGTGGTTGTAAGCCCAAAGAAAGTGCTTTGTCCTTTGTCATTAGCAATACGGCAGCAGCGCCATCATTCATCGTTGATGCATTGGCTGCCGTAATAGTTCCTTCTTTAAGAAAAGTAGGTGACAGCGTGGGAATTTTGTCAAATTTTACCAAAAAGGGTTCTTCATCTTTCGCAACTATCACCGGATCTCCTTTTCGTTGAGGGATCTCTACCGGAATTATTTCTTCATCAAAATATCCATTAGCCCAGGCCTGTTGAGATCTCTTGTAACTTTCAATGGCAAACTCATCTTGCATACTTCTGGATATTCCGCATTTGCTGGCGCAATGTTCGGCTGCAACCCCCATTGCTTTTCCATCATATACATCAGTTAGACCATCTTTAGCCAGTCCATCTATCAATGAAGCGTTACCATATTTATTGCCCCATCGCATGGAATCTACATAGAAGGGAATGTTGCTCATGCTTTCCATGCCCCCCGCTACTACCACTTCGGCGTCCCCTAATAATAGGTGCTGCACCCCCATTGCAATGGCCTTCATGCCGCTTGCGCAAACTTTATTCACCGTAGTGCAGTTTACTTCATCCACAAGTCCTGCGAATTTTGCGGCCTGGCGTGCCGGAGCTTGTCCAAGATTGGCTTGCAACACAGATCCCATAAAAACATCCGTGACCAATGAAGCATTTAGCTTGGATTTAGTAAGTAATCCTTTAATAGCAATTGCTCCCAATTGAGGGGCTGATATGGTTTTTAGGCTCCCTCCAAAACTACCCATCGGAGTTCGCACAGCAGCTACTATTACAACTTCTTTCATGGCAAGAATTTAAAAGTAAAGATACTATTGTTTTTACCATGCCATACCATAGTCCTGCCCTGAAAACTTCCAAAGATCAATCAGTTGCTGTGTCAATATTTTTTTTAACAAAAGATGATAAAATTCAATATTGTAATAGCCTATTTTTACTATCCCTACAACCCCCTTATGAAATTATTTGTAGCAGGCCTTCCCCCCGACATGGATGAAGCAGAGTTGAAAGAGTTTTTTGAAAAATACGGCCCTGTTAAGTCAGTAAGCATTGCCCGAGACCGTGCCACAAAACGTACCAAAGGATTTGGCTTTGTGGAAATGAAAGATCCTCGGCAAGCAAAAACAGCTATTCAAATATTACATGGACTTGGCATCGGCAGAAAAAAACTATTAGTAAAAGAGGCGCAGTAATTAATTTACTTACGTGTATACTAGCAAATTCTCTGAATCTTGAGTAATTCCAGAAAGCGGTAAAATGCTGCAACAGAGGAATAAAATCTTTATGAACTTTAGCATCATCAAATATACATTTGAAGTATCTTGAAGCCACCAATTCTTGATGCATGGCAGCTATACAAATTAAAAAAACTCCCACTATTTATGATGCCGTCATAGTGGGCTCAGGTGCAGGTGGAGGGATGTCTGCCTATGTGCTTGCAAAAGCAGGTCTCAAAGTTTGTTTACTGGAGGCAGGGCACCATTACGATCCCCAAAAAAACATTACACAATTAAAGAATCCTTGGGATTCCCCCAGGCGAGGCGCCAGCACTAATTATAGACCATTTGGTGATTTTGACGCCTGCTATGCAGGTTGGACTGTAGAAGGAGAACCTTTTAGCAAAGAAGAAGGCACTGATTTTATGTGGTGGCGCGCCAGGATGCTTGGTGGTCGTACCAATCACTGGGGTCGTATTTCACTTCGATTCGGTCCTAAAGATTTCAAAAGAAGAAGCATCGATGGTTTGGGAGATGATTGGCCTATCGGTTATGAAGACATAAAACCCTATTATGATAAAATTGACCAGCGAATTGGTGTGTTTGGAACAAACGAGGGTTTAGAAAACGATCCTGATGGTTATTTTTTACCCCCACCAAAGCCACGTTTACATGAATTAATGATTCGGAAAGGTGCAGAGAATTGCGGAGTTCGTGTAATTCCATCAAGACTTTCTATACTAACCAAAGCAATTAAAAATGATGCTGGAAGAGGTGTGTGCTTTTATTGCGGGCAATGCAATCGTAATTGCAGTTACGCTAAGGCGGACTTCTCTTCTACCAATGTGCTACTATTTCCGGCTTTAGCCACTGGAAATGTAGACCTGATTACCAATGCAATGGTTCGCGAAGTATTAACGAACAATGAAGGGTTGGCAACAGGAGTTTCCTATGTTAATAAAATTGATTTAAGTGAGCATCAAGTGCGTGGACGTGTAGTCATTTTAGGGGCTAGCGCTTGCGAAAGTGCTAGGTTGCTTTTGAACTCAGTTTCAGAAAGACATCCCAATGGACTGGCTAATAGCAGCAATGTAGTTGGTAAATATCTTCATGATTCTACTGGTGCAGCCATGGGTGGAATTTTACCATCGCTGTTTGGAAGAAAACGTTATAATGAAGACGGTGTAGGCGGAGCGCATATATATTCCCCCTGGTGGCTCGATAACAAAAAGTTAGACTTCCCAAGGGGTTATCATATTGAGTACTGGGGTGGAATGAGTCAACCCAGCTATGGCTTTAATTGGGGGATTGAAAGCCTTAATGGAAAATATTTGGTCAAAGGAGTTAAAAAAGAAGCAGGCGGGTATGGATCCTCGCTTAAGGAGGATTATCGCTATTTCTATGGCTGTGGCGTAGGCATGGCTGGTCGTGGAGAGGCTATTCCATTAGCCACTAATTATTGTGCAATTGACCCCAACAAAGTGGATCGTTATGGAATACCCATATTAAAATTTAATGTAAAATGGAGTGAACATGAGATCAACCAAGCCAAGCACATGAAGGAAACGTTTAAAGAAATTATGCACAACATGGGTGCAGTAGTTACTTGGGGAGCAGACGATGGCCCGCATAATAATTGGGGCTTAAGCAAACCTGGCGAAATAATTCATGAAGCGGGAACGGTACGCATGGGAAATGATCCCAAGCATGCTGTTCTAAACAAATGGAGTCAAGCGCACGATTGTAAAAATTTGTTTTGTGTAGATGGTGGACAGTTTGTTTCACAAGCAGATAAGAACATTACCTGGACAATCTTGGCTTTGTCCATGCGCGCTTCCGAGTATATTATCGATCAACTTAAAAAAAATGAATTATAATGGATCGTAGAAAATCAATAAAACTAATTGCTACCGGAACCATTGCCTCTCCTTTTGCATTGGAAAGCTGCAAAAATTCAACAGCTTTAAACGACAAACAGCAAGAAAATTTTTTTAATCTGGACAGGAGTCCGGACGAATTGCTACTGGAGAAAAAAATCTTGGCTAAAGGCAGCTTTTTTACTCCTCATGAAATGTCTACTTTAACTGTGCTTGTTGATATTATCCTTCCTGCTGATAAGATAAGTGAAAGTGCAAGTCAAGCGGGGGTTCCAGCGTTTTTAGATTTTATTGTTAATGATATGCCAGACCACCAATTACAAATGAGAGGAGGGCTTCATTGGCTGGATATGTACTGTTTTAAAATATATAATCAACCCTTTGTCAACTGTAAATTGTCCGAGCAACTTGCCGTTATAGATCAAATTGCTTACCCCGAAAAGGCAGCTAAAGCTGTGCAACAAGGGGTCAGTTTTTTTACTTTGCTTCGAAATTTAACGGCTACTGGCTTTTTTACTTCGGCTATGGGTGTTAAAGACCTGGGCTATGTTGGTAATCAACCCACGCAATGGAATGGCGTCCCCTCGGAGGTGTTACAAGAATTTGGATTGGCTTACTCAGCTAATGACAATAAAGTTTGTATTAGCTACGATAATCCAGCATAGCCTGCGGTATATTTTATTTAACTTGCCAACATGATTTCCCCCGCTTCCATCCAGCAGATAATGGCACGAGCAGATATCACTGACGTGATAGGCAGTTTCGTGAAATTAAAAAAAAGGGGAACTAATTTGTTAGGTCTTTGCCCTTTTCATAATGAAAAAACACCCTCTTTCACCGTTTCTCCGGCCAAAGAAATATACAAGTGCTTTGGATGCGGAAAAAGCGGCAATGTAGTGAGTTTTGTGATGGAGCATGAGAAGTACAGCTATCCTGAAACCTTAAAATGGTTAGCGCAACGTTATCAAGTCGAGGTTGAAGAAACGCAATTGAATGAGGAACAACAACAGGCACTGCAAGCGGCCGATAGTTTATTTGCCTTAAACCAATATGCGCAACAATTTTTTTCTCACCAACTTCTGGAAACAGAGGAAGGGAAAGCAATTGGATTAAGCTATTTTGAGGAGCGTGGTTTTAGCATGGATACTATACGTAAGTTTCAATTGGGATATAACCCTGAATCAAAAGATACTTTTACTAAAGCAGCCTTACAGCAACAGTTCAACCCTACCCTATTACAAAAGGCAGGACTAGTTACCAACCGCCATGATCAACTGCAAGACAATTACCATGGGCGAGTAATTTTCCCTATACATAATACTAGTGGGAGAGTGGTGGGATTCGGTGCGCGAATCTTAAAATCCTCCGAGAAAACTCCAAAATATATCAACTCTCCTGAAAATGAGATTTATAAAAAAAGTAAAATCCTATATGGGTCCTACTATGCCAAGCAAACAATGGACAGATTAAATGAATGCTTATTGGTTGAAGGATATACGGATGTACTCTCATTACACCAAGCAGGAATTGAAAATGCGGTAGCCTCAGGGGGAACCGCCCTTACGATAGATCAATTGCGCTCCATTAAGAAGTATACAAAAAATCTTACCATAGTTTACGACGGAGATCAGGCTGGAATAAAAGCTGCCCTACGAGGTCTGGATCTTGCTTTAGAAGAAGGCATGGTCGTGAAACTTGTATTAATTCCAGACGGAGAGGACCCGGACAGTTATGTCAATAAAGTAGGCACAGGGGCTTTTCGTGAGTTTGTAAATAAAAATAAAAAAGATGTAATCCTATTCCAATTAGAAGTGGCTTTACAGGAAGCAGGTGCAGACACCAATCAAAAGGCAGCGGTGGTTAATAGGATCGCGGAGTCTATCTCAAAAATAAATAAGGCTGAAGATTTTACTAAGCAACAAGACTATATCAAAGAATGTTCAACACTGCTTAAAATTGAAGAAGCAGGCCTTCATCATTTAGTGAACAAGTTCATTAGAGACCGTATTTCACTACAAGAAAAAAAATTAACTTTTGAAGAGGCTAAACAGTTTGAGGAAAACGCAAAGCAATCAGCAGCTGCCGGCTATGACGATACAACCTATTCGCTCTTATTCAAGGACGATTTACAAGAAAAAGAAGTAGCCAGAATATTATTGGAATATGGTTTTCAGCCATGGCTGAACGATGTTTCTGTCGCTGATTATGTTTTTGAGGAAATAGACGAGGGTTTATTGGAGAACGAAAACGTAAAAAAATTATTTCAAATCTATCGGACCGAAGTACAAAACGGTAAGCCTCCAAAAGGGCCTCAGTTATTCATTCATCATATTGATCAAACGCTAAGCGCATTTGCCGTTTCTCTTTTACATTTTCCGCACGAGGAAAGCAGTCGTTGGCGGCAGGATTTTAGTCAAACACAGGGGTACCAATCAAGCTTATTTGAAAAAAAGTATCACGATTTTATTGCTACACTAGCACCAGAAAAAAAGGAGAATTTGCTAAATTATTTACAATCAGAGGAAGATAAATCACCCGAGGCAATTAGGTCTGCCGTTCACTACCTGAAGCTCCGAAAAATTAAACGTATGTTACTTGAAAACCAGCGCGACCTGGAAAAAGAAAAAAATCAGCAAGAAATTAATATACTGCTGCAAACACATGAACACCTCAAGAAGGTGGAGAAAAGTCTAGCGGCGGCTGTAGGTTCAGTAATTATCCGTTAACCACTATTGCCCCGATCTCACTGCGAGCGAAACGGAGCGCACTCCACACATGATCAAGCTCGATCCTATCAATACTCTCATACCCACCGCTGGTCAGTTGAATCCAACTTGACTCGCGATTCAGGTCAGTTACAATCTTTGAAGTTGATTTAGGATAAGCTACCCAGAATTTAGAATTTTCCTTCAGAGATGCCATCACATCTCTCAGAATACCATTGAGCTGCACTTCATTAATCGCAAAAACTAAAGCAAAATCTATTCTACGACTTTTTAGTAAAGGGGTAACATTCTTTGCAAAAGAGAGCTTGCTGAATTGTTTTTCAATTGAAGAGGGTAAACCCTGAATTAGTAAGTTTTTCTCGCCGTTCAGTTGTAATTTTTCGAAAATGGACTGGGACATAGGTAAACTTTAAAGGGATGTAAAGTTACCAAAAAATGATGAATTTTACAGGTCAATTATCAGTTCAAGGGATAGAAGAACCACTTTCCCCCATATAAACTGAAAATCAGCGTGTTACTTTTAAAATCCGCGCTGTCTTTTTCGTTCTAACCTAATTTGTTTTCTACGATCCCTGCCTTTTAAAATGGAAGCTTTTGTCTCCTTTCCTCTTAGAAGCCTTTCAATATTTTTTTGATGGGTCAAAATCACCATCAAAGCCACAGCAATCGCGAAAACTCTGTACAATGGGTTTTCTACATTGAAAACAACAAGGATAAATATGGGGAATGCTATACTAGCCAAAATTGAACTTAAAGAAACAAATCGGGTTAGGTACAAGACCAGTAAAAAGATGCCGGCACAACTAACAGCAGTAATGGGTGAAATCCCCAATACCATACCAAACACGGTTGCCACCCCTTTCCCACCCCTGAATTCAGCCCAAATTGGGAAAATATGCCCGAGTGCTGCCGCCATCCCTAAACTGGTCTGGAGGTTCTGAAACTGGATCTCCGAATCAATGTACTCAGGAAGCAGCCAAGCTAATTGGACAGCAAGCACCCCTTTAAGCATATCGATTAACATCACAAAAGTTCCCCAACGAGAGCCTAATACTCGAAAGACATTGGTTGCACCCGCATTACCACTTCCATATTCGCGGATATCAATATTATAGAAACGCTTACTTACCCATACAGCGGTGGTAATACTACCTAACAGATAGGCTAATAATATTAGTAGCAACTCATTCATGCTTTATGAGGCAATCAAAAATATACTAATTAAATAACACCTTGAAAAATCGTTGGATTTGCAAGAATCAGGTCAAATCGATCATTCTCTGGAGGATAAGCGGCCGTTGCTAATTGAACCCTTTACCATTAATTGCGGACTATAATCCTTGGCAGGAATGTATGCCTTTAGGCGATTTGACTCCTCAATAAATCCGGTAAAACCAGAAGCATCCAACGCAGCAATCAGAAAAGAAGAATGCGCTTGGCCACTATTTTCTATCGTTAACTCAATATAAGTTTCCATAAAAAAATGACCCATGCGGGTCATTTAGCTTAGTCATTTGTTTCTTTTGAGTCGGAAGCAGATCGCTCCGGTTTTTGAAGTAATGCTTTCCTTGATAATTTGAATTTACCAGACTTCGGATCTGTACCAATTAGTTTAACCTTCATAGGATCGCCCTCTTTTACAAGTCCATCCAAGGTTTCCAGTCTTTTCCAGCTGACTTCACTGATATGAACCAACCCTTGCTTTCCCGGTAAAAACTCTACAAATGCACCAAATGGCATGATGGATTTCACTACCGCATCATACGAGTCGCCAATTTGGGGTACAGCCACAATTCCTTTGATCCAGGCCACGGCTTTATCCACACTTTCCTTGTTAGTACTAAAAACACTAACCTCACCACGGTTATTGACCTCTTCAAGATTAATAGTAGTTCCAGTTTCTCGTTGGATTTCCTGAATCACTTTACCACCAGGTCCAATCACTGCTCCAATAAATTCTTTATCAATAAACAACTTGACCATTCGAGGAGCATGAGGCTTCACCTCTTCTCTGGCAGCTGGGATACAGGCATACATAGCGTCCAGGATATGCAAGCGGCCTTTACGGGCCTGATCAAGTGCCTGTCGCATCACTTCCATTTTTAGTCCATCAACCTTTATATCCATTTGGACACCGCAGATTCCATCTCTTGTACCGGTCACTTTAAAATCCATATCACCCAGGTGATCTTCATCGCCCAGAATATCGGTTAAAATAGCCAACTTGTCTCCTTTTGTGATAAGTCCCATTGCTACACCGGATACGTGTTTGGGGATGCCAACACCCGCATCCATCAAGGCAAGCGAACCCGCACAAACGGTAGCCATAGAGGAAGACCCATTTGACTCAAGAATATCACTTACCACACGAACCGTATATGGAAAATCACCGGAAGGCATCAGTTGTTTTAATGATCGCTGTGCTAAATTTCCATGTCCCACCTCACGACGGCTTTGTCCTCGCATCATTTTCACTTCACCGGTAGAGAAGGGAGGAAAATTATAATGCAAGTAGAATTTTGAATCCACAGATTTTGCGGCACTTTCCACCAGCAACTCATCTAATGGAGTTCCCAGCGTTACTGTGGTCAAGGATTGTGTTTCACCACGTGTAAATAAGGATGAACCATGGGGCGAAGGAAGTACATCTACTTCCATATCAAGTGGGCGAACGGTCTCTAAAGACCTTCCATCTAACCGCAGGCGTTCGTCCAAAATCATATCCCGAACCACATCATATTGCAGATCGCCGTAATAAGTTGAGGTTAATGTTTTTGTAAGCTCCGGTAAGCTATCCGTTTCACCCAGACCGGCATCTTGCTTGAGGTAAGCTATTAATTCTTGCTTAAGGGTATCAAAACGCTTGCTTCGTTCGTGTTTGCTAAAAGCACCTTTGGCTACCTCATACACTTTGGGTTGCGCAAAGGCATAAATCTTATCGCGAAGCGTTATATCTGAAGCTGGTTTTGTATAGGTTCTTTTTTCAGTTACCCCTGCTAATTTACCAAGCTCTTGTTGTGCTTTGATCTGAATACGAATCGCATCATGTGCTAATTCTAAAACCTTGCACAAATCTTCCTCGCTACATTCTTGCGCTTCTCCTTCCACCATCATCAGGTTTTTTTCAGTGGCGGCAATGATAAAGTCCATATCCGCACTTTCCATTTGCGTACGGGTCGGATTAATGACAAGACTGCCATTCAATCTTGAAACACGTACTTCAGAAATCACTTCTTTGATTGGAATATCAGAAACGGCTAAAGCGGCAGAAGCAGCCAAACAAGCCAATGCGTCAGGCATAATTTCAGGATCGCTGGAAACTAGTGTTACCAGCACCTGTACATCACAAAAATAATCTTCGGGGAAAAGCGGGCGTAAGGCACGATCAATTAAACGACTAGTTAAAACCTCATAATCATTTAATTTAGCTTCACGTTTAAAAAAGGAACCTGGAATACGACCAGCTGCCGCAAATTTTTCTTGATAGTCTACCGTCAATGGAAAAAAACTTTGCCCTTCTTTCGGCTCTTTGCTCGCTACTACTGTAGCGAGTATCATACAATTTCCCATGCTTACCGTTACAGCTCCATCAGCCTGACGAGCTAAACGGCCAGTTTCTAAAGTAATTTCACGTCCCTCACCTAAAGTAAAAGTGGTACAAATTGGTTGTTTTAACATATAATTTTTTTTTAGGTTAGCCGATCGCTCTCTTGTAACAGAAAAGAGAGAATATCTTTAAAAGGATTTGCCAATACCAAGCGGATATTGGCAAAAACAAAAACTAACCAATGAATAATTTATTTACGGATTCCCAACTTCTCAATCAGTTGGCGATAGCCAGTCAGGTTGTGCTTTTGCAAATAATTTAACAAGCGTTTACGCTTTCCAACTAATTGCATTAGTCCACGATGGGTGGAGAAGTCTTTCTTGTTGGCTTGTAAGTGGCCGCTAATGTGTGTAATACGTTCTGTGAGGAGGGCAATTTGACCCTCGATAGAACCTGTGTTTTTTGCAGATCCAGCAAATTGAGTTACAATGCTTGCTTTCTTTTCTTTTGTAATAGACATCTTAAAAGTTTTAATTTTTCATCCGATTAGTCGATTCATCCGACATCAGGGGCGCAAAGGTAGAAATATTGCCCTGAATTACAAGGAAATAGAGATAATTTTTTCATCCCGAAAACTATGTTTTTGATTGATTTTCAATCAAATGTTTAGATTTGAACATTAAATTTTCTGCAGATTTACAAGGTATTTTACGACCGGCTTTATCAGCTTACCCCCGCGATGAGATCAAGGGGAACAGAATTATTTAAATGAACCCCACCATTCCCATACCACTACTTAACTGCTTACAGTTAGAAAACCAGGAGGAAACCTGTCAATTATTACCAAACGGATTGATCAACCAAACATGGCTATGTAAGTCGCCCCTTTATCCTTTTCCGGTAGTGTTGCAACAAATCAATACGCATGTTTTTAAAAAGCCACTGGAACTGATCCACAATCATCAAATTATTTATAAAACCTGGTTAGCCCAACAAACAGCCCTCTCTTTTAAGATCGCAGCTCCACTCCCCTTTTCAGATACTGGTTTTCTACACCACGATCAGTTGGGCCAAGCATGGAGAATCCAGGAATTTATTGAACATGCAGTGAATATTACTAAGCCCCCTACCACAGCCCAGTTATACGAAGCTGCACGCTGTTTTGGGGAATTTGGGAAAATGACCCAAGTGATCAACAATCATTCACTTTTCCCAACACTGGAAAACTTCCATAACCTTCGCCACCGGTATCAACAATTTCAAACTGCGATAGCCACAGGAAATAACGTCCGCATACAAGAGGCAGCCGTTTTAGTCAAGCATCTAGAGAATAGAGTCAACTATGTGAAGCAATTTGATGCAATCGTTGGTTCACCGCTGCATTTCCCCATTCGGATCAGACATCATGATGCAAAAACGGCCAATCTGCTTTTTACAAAGTCGTCGAACAACGTAGCTGCAATACTTGATCTGGATACCACCATGCCTGGTTATTATTTTTCTGATCTGGGCGATATGATCAGGTCCATGGCTGGGAAAACAGACGAAAATCATACGGCATGGGAAGACATTGCAATCGACGCAGACGCATATACTGCACTAATAGATGGCTATCAATCCTCAATGGAAAAATATGCAACGGCCAAAGAAAATGCATGGATTCATTGGTCTGGCATTTGGATCATATATATACAGTGTCTTAGATTTATCACAGATTACTTCTTGAATGATACCTATTATAAAACAGCACATGCTCGTCAGAATTGGGACCGTGCCTGGAACCAATATTATTTACTGAAAGCATTGGAAGAACATCTCCGGCAAAAAATAAATTTTACCCTCCCCTTAAGCTGAGTTGTTGTTCAAAATAATTGCGCTCCGCAGAGAGATCCAAAAATGGATAACTTTTTTGTAATGCCATAGCTTTTTCTAAAGAATGGGCAAGAAATTGTTGATGCGACTGACCAGTCGGATGTTGTGGCCGATGCCAGAACGCTAACTGGATCTTTTTGATCTGCGCGGCCAACTCCTGTGCATTTGTAGTTAAACAAGCTTTTAAAAAATGATTAATCACAAACTCGGTAGCCGCATAATTAGGATGAACAAGATCCACATCATAAAAACGATAATCTCGCAATACATCCACCACCAGTTCATAGGCTGGAAAATAGTATAAGGCTTTATCTGCTTCCTCTAACTGCTGTAGTGTTTCAAATAGTCTTGCCTTGCTTCGGTTATTGTCTTGCACACCATCGCGTATATGTCGAACCGGGCTAATAGTGAAAAAAATAGTCACTGTAGGAATAAGTTTTTTGAGCGACTGAATAGTGTGTGCAAATTTTTCTACCAAATGATCTATGGTCATTAGCTCCTTGTTGAACCAGCTGCTAGGCGCCCGATGGCAATTAGCCACATGGTCATTGACTCCCTTGGAAGCCAGTGTTGCCAATTCGGTAAGTCGATAAGAAAATGCAGAACCCAGCGTAATGATTAAAAAGTTAGTCTGCTTGATAAAGGCATTTGCTTGTTGAATAGAGGAGTTGATTTTATGTAGTACAACAGTCGGATCAGGACCCGAAAAACGGGAATGATGATTCCAGCTATACCAAATACCCGCTGATTGAAAAAGATCTTGTTGCCTATAGACCTTGCATTCGATATAGTCGCTCAGTGCCTGTGCAATAGCATCAGGAGCAAAAAGAATACCATGCGGGTTTTGCAGCACATCAAATTTTAACCCGGAAAGTCCCGTTCCCATATGCTCAGAAAAACAAGACCCCAATAACATTACCTTACTGGGATAGTCAATTAATTGTAAAGGAGGTTTTATATGAATGGGTAAAGACCACTGCATATCAAGAAAAAAGTTGTTGCGCAATAGTTGCACATTTTACTAGTTGCACGGCATCAATTGTGGTTTTGACTTTTTGCTGCTCAAACCAGTTGATCAGCTGCAGCGTATCCAGGTTGCCTACACGCTCACTGCCTGTAAATGGACATCCGCCAAATCCACCCAGCGCGCCATCAAATCTAACACAGCCGGCATCAAATCCCGCTTTTACTTTGTCTGCCCAGTTATGCTTATCGCCATGTAAATGTAGCCCAATGCTTGCTTCTGGAAATGTGCTGATGACCACTGAAGTAAGTTCGTAAACTTGTTGGGGAGATGCGAGACCCACCGTATCAGCCAAAGCGATAACATCTGTGCCCAATTTTAATTGCGCTTCGATTTGATCTAAAACCATCTTGTGATTGTAAGGATCACCATAGGGGTTGCCAAAGGACATCGCTAGATAAACCACTATCTCTTTATGTGCATGCTTACACGCTTCATTGATTAATGAAACGGTTGCACTGGAATCGGAAAGGTTTTGACGTGTATTTTTAAGTTGAAAGGTGGGCGAAATAGAAAATGGGTATCCTAACACATCTATCGCCTTATTGCTCAACGCTTCCTTAGCCCCACTAATACCTGCAACGATTACCAAAAGTTTAGTAGTGCTCTCTCCCTTGATCAACTCGTTAACCACATCCGACGTATCTGCCATCTGTGGCACAGCCTTTTTAGAAACAAAACTTCCAAAATCAAGTGTATGAAACCCTACTTGCAATAGCGCGTTGTAATACGCAACCTTACGCTGGGTAGGGATAAATGCGGCTATACCCTGCAAGGCATCACGCGGACATTCCACAAGTTGTAGATCTTGCTGTATCATAAGCGTTGAACCCGCTGTTTCATTGCTTCATACAAAATGATTCCTGCGGAGACTGAAACATTAAAAGAATCAACACCTCCTTGCATCGGGATATATACCGTGGAATCTGCCCCTTTAAGCAAAGCCGGATAGATGCCTTTTTCTTCACCCCCTAATATGATACAACAGGGTATTTCAAAGTTTACATCTTCAATTGAAGTATTTCCCTTCATCTGTGTGGCATATACTTGCACCCCATTTAAATGTAGTGTGTCAATTGCCTTTAATAAGGAATCCACCCGACAAATTGCAATTTTTTCAAGTGCGCCTGCAGAGGTTAGTACTGCATCTTCCTGTAATGCCCCTACGCCCTTGTCTGGTATTATAATGGCATCTACACCTGTGCAGAAAGCCGTACGAGCTATTCCCCCAATATTTCTAACATCCGTAATGCCGTCCAGCATTAAAAATAATGGTACCCTTCCTTCACCTACCACCCAATCAATTACGGCTTGCAATGGCTGGTAGGTAACCCTGGATTTCAACGCCACACATCCCTCATGATTGCCTGCATTGAAAGCGTTTAATTTAGCCATAGGTACTACTTGCACCGGCACAGTGGCCAAGGCAGCCGCCTTTTTAAGTTGACCAATTACGGTTGCCGAAAGTGTACTGCTTACAAAGATTTTATCGAATGCCTGACCCCCTTCTTCCAGTGCTTTCATTACTGCATTTACGCTAAGTATTAGTTTGTTCTTTTTGGGCCGAGCTTGTTTGTTTCTAAAGTATTTCACTTGGCAAAGAAAGGGAAAAAAAGACCCGCTGTAAAATCAGCGGGTCTGCTCAGTTTTTTTATGCTATGTTTTATAGCTGAAAAGCTTTTTTCACTTTAGCCACATAATCTAGCTTTTCCCAAGTAAACAACTCAACCTTTTTCTTGATCTGTTTACCGTTAGGTCCGCTAAATACCTTCTCTACAATTGCAGGTACCCGACCCATATGGCCATAAGCAGCAGTTTCTGCGTACATTGGATTACGCAATTTCAATCGTTGCTCAATAAAATAGGGTCGCATATCAAATACCTGTTCAACTATTTTACCGATCTGGCCGTCAGTTAGAGAAACTTTTGCCGTACCATACGTATTGACATTTATACTGGTGGGTTTGGCAACACCTATTGCGTAGGATACTTGCACCAATACTTCATCAGCAACTCCAGCCGCTACCAAATTTTTGGCAATATGCCTGGTTGCGTAGGCAGCTGAACGATCTACTTTGGATGGGTCTTTACCGCTAAATGCTCCACCACCATGTGCACCTTTACCACCATAAGTGTCCACAATGATCTTTCTGCCAGTAAGCCCAGTATCGCCGTGTGGACCTCCAATAACAAATTTGCCGGTAGGGTTGATATGATAGTTGATGTTATCGTTAAACAACTTAGCGTATTTCTTATACTTGCTTTTGATCCGGGGTATCAGGATGTTGATTACGTCAGTCTTAATTCGTGCCAGCATCTTGGCTTCCGCATCAAAATCATCATGCTGTGTTGAAATAACTATGGCATCGATACGAACTGGCTTATTGTTATCATCGTATTCAAGCGTTACCTGACTCTTGGCATCTGGCCGTAGATATGGCATCTTTGAATTCTTTTCTCTGCGTATAGCGGCTAATTCAATCAGCAAATTATGGGCTACGTCAAGTGCCAAAGGCATGCAATGCTCTGTTTCGTTAATAGCATATCCAAACATCATACCCTGGTCTCCCGCTCCTTGCTCTTCCTTCTTTTTACGATCTACGCCCTGGTTAATATCTGCAGATTGTTCATGAATGGCAGATAAAACACCACAGCTATTGGCCTCAAACATGTACTCACTCTTGGTATAACCAATTTTTCTGATTACCGCTCTAGCTATTTCTTGCACATCTAAATAAGCTTTAGATTTAACCTCTCCTGCCAACACCACTTGCCCAGTAGTAACCAAAGTCTCACAAGCTACTTTGGATTGTGGATCAAATGCAAGAAAATGATCAATTAATGCGTCTGAAATTTGGTCTGCCACCTTATCAGGATGACCTTCACTAACAGACTCAGAAGTGAAGAGATAGGGCATGGAATATTAGTTTAGGCCCACAAAGATATGCGGAGTACAGATTGAACGATTATGGCTTGGAATAAATTATCCGCAGTCTTAATCTTTTGGAAGGGTTCAAGTAATTTCCTCCAGCAATAACGGTCCGACCATAAGCGACCAAATCGTTCACATATACTGCACCCCAATATCGATATAAAGGGGAAAATAGGTTAGTTCTGCCTGGAGCGTAAACCCGTAATTTATAATTAGCTGAATCGTTAGTCACAATTTTTTGAACATAGCGGGTGAGCTCAAAACGATAAGTACTATCGCTTAATAAATTACCTCCAAAACGGGAATGATCATAAGCAAAAGTTCCATAGTTATCCCGAATACCCATATCCAGGTCAAATGTCAATGCGGTATCTCCCCTTGAATTAATACGGTCGACTAATAAGCGTTGGGGAAATGTAAAAAAAGACTGTTGTGGAGTGGGTAATGGGGTCGCGATCAGTTCCGCCCTATGCACAATCACGTTGCTCAGCGTGTCTAACCCAGGAATAGTAATAGTTGCAAAAGATCCAGGTGTTGAGGCGATGAAAACTTTGTCGTCGCGCGGCTGGTTGTTGGTAAGGTAAGCAGCCCACTCTCCTCCAGGCGTTCGTTTTACTAAATTTGCCTGTGTGGTTCTACCTTGAAAGAACTGCGTAAAAGTTGTATCCAAACTACCATTTTTCCTTACCCTATAATACACGATCAATTTTGTATTTGCATCGCTGGCGTTGATATACGTAAGCCCATTGCCGGTTTGATCAGTTTTAATTGCAAATCCACGAAACAATTTCTTAAAAATCGAATCGCTTCTATAGCCCCCATTGGAAGTAGCACTGGTATCGTAATTGGTCAACCGAACTCCAAAGGCATTATCCAGAGGAATACGTATCACATTTACCAATTTAGTAGTATCTCTCCTTCTGATAACGGTAACCGTGTCCTTTAAACGTTTTAGTGTAAACGTTTTGCTTCCCAGCTCCATGGGACTAATTAAAAAATCAGGATGATCGTAGCGATAAAGAGTGGTATCGGTATACCCAGCTTGTTGGGAAATTTCAAAGACACGAAGCCGGGAAGTGGAATTGGTATCCCCGTATACGCCCTGATAGGATAAAGAAAGAATTACCGAATCAACAGCTATCAATGAATCCCTTTGGTAAAAAGGATAAATCATGTTGTTAGGAGGAAGTATTGAAAAATAGCCATCGGCTTTTACCTGGCCAAAAACATCATCCTGGCTGATATAGCCCAACGCCATCAAATCGGATGAAAGTACTCGAGTAGAATCGGGCAAAATGAAGTTGTCCGTTTCTGTTGACAGCACGGTCTCAAATGTAAAAATATTGTCTACAGGTGGGATTAGTCCATTACCTAAAGTGGTGGAATCATTGATTTTGGTACAACTCTGTAAAAGAGATATTACCGGTATCACAAAATAAAAACAAAAGAGATAGGATTTATGTAACTGCATTAATAATGAGTGTCGAGATTTACTTGGATGCAAGGTCGGTGTAGAGTTGTAAATACTCTGTTAAATCCCCCTCTTCATTGTATGGAAGGGTCTTTTTACCTCTAACCTTGCCAAATTCCTCTAAAAGTTTCTTTTCGATCTTCTCAGCACCGAACGTTATGGCATCAGCAAAGCTGGCTCCACCCCGCTGTAAAGAAGTATTAGTACCCTCTTTGAAAACCTCAAGATCCTTATCTTTTAAAGAAGGGTGAATGAGTGCTTTCTTTATGAACCCGGCTCCTAATTTCTCTTTGAATGTACTTTGACCAATAGTATAGATTACCTTGCTATGTGCAAAGACAGGCTCTTTCTTATAAAGCGTCTTCAAGTAAGCTGGAATTAACCCCGTCATCCAGCCACTGCAATGGATTACGTCAGGAGGCCAGCCAAACTTTTTTACGGTTTCCATAGCTCCTTTACAAAAGAAAATAGTACGCAAATCGTTATCATCAAACCATTTTTCATTTTCGTCATGAAAAACGAACTTGCGCCTGAAAAGCTCTTCATTATCTAAAAAATAAACTTGTAAACGAGCGCTTGGAAGAGAAGCTACTTTAATTTGTAGCGGCAAGTCCTCGTTAAATACAGAAACATTAATTCCAGATAAACGTACCACTTCATGTAATCGATGACGCCTTTCATTAATAACTCCAAAACGAGGCATAATACAACGGACCTCAAATTGACTATCGTTGGCCTTGATCGCCAGCTTATTGACCATTTCTGCAAACTCGGTCAGCTCCAAATAGGGAGAAATCTCATTTGCAATGAGCAGAATTCGTTTTTTTGCAATCATAAGGGTTGCGAAGTTAACAAATTAATCGGTCAAACTCACTAATTTTCAAGCTGAAATGTCTAAACATCTCATAACCACTACCCTACAATACGTAGTCTTTTTTGTAATTGGACTACTCTTTGCCTGGTTGTCATTGCGAGAGCTGGACCAGGAAAAATGGGTGCAGCTGAAGTCTGCTGTTCAACGAGCCAATTTATGGTTGATTATGCCCGTATCAGTTTTATTATTACTTAGCCATTATCTAAGGGGGATGCGTTGGAAACTGTTGATCGATCCCATGGGATATCAAATAAAGCCCATTAATTCTTTTTTAACCGTATTGGTCGGATATTTGGTCAACCTGGGCATGCCTCGACTGGGAGAACTTATACGTTGCACTTTTCTCTCTCGCTATGAAAAGGTTGAAGTTGAGAAATTAGTAGGAACAGTTATTGCGGAGCGGTTATTTGACGCGGTATGCCTATTAGTGGTATTCGGTTTTACGCTGGGACTCCAACCAGATTTGTATGACATCGTTAATCCGGTTATTACAACTAACTCCCCAACCGCTACACCCTACAATCCTTATGCGATATGGGGAATAGTGGGATTATTGCTGCTCTTCATCAGCTGGATCTTCTGGAAGAAGAAAAAGATAAGCGATATAGTTCAACAAGTATTTATTTTTTTCAAACGCGTATTGAATGGATTACTCACTGTTAGAAAATTACAAAAACCGCGAATTTTTCTACTATTGACACTGGCTATTTGGATCATGTACCTACTCTCTGGTTATATTGGCTTCATGGCCTTTGAAGCTACTCGCATATATGGTTTAACAGAGGCACTTACTATTCTTGCTGTTGGCAGCATTGGAATGATTATTTCACCCGGAGGTATAGGCGCGTATGCCTACCTGATCTTACAGACCATGCAATGGTACGGACTGGACTATACGAATGCACTTGCATTTGGGTGGGTTTTATGGCTGGTACAAACCGCTGTGATACTTTGTGGAGGAGTAATTAGTTTTGGACTGTTGCCATGGGTTAACTCGCCTAAAAAAAAATTAATAAAACTGTAATCATGAATTTCGCAAACTGGTTTTCTTCCACCTTACCTCATCCTGGAGTTAGCACTGGACTGAATTGGATAGAGTCTGGTCAGGCACCCCTTTTTTCCTATTCCCCGGCAGATGGAGAAAAAATTGGCGCTGTTTCGCCTGCCACTAAATTAGAGTACGAAAAAGCTATACAATCCGCCTCCACAGCTTTTGAAACCTGGCGTATGATTCCCGCTCCAAAAAGAGGAGAAATTGTGCGTCAATTTGGAGACGCCATTAGAAAGAATAAACAGCAACTTGGCGAACTGGTTTCCTATGAAATGGGAAAAAGTTTGCAAGAGGGTTTAGGGGAAGTACAAGAAATGATTGACATATGTGACTTTGCTGTAGGATTATCCAGACAATTGCACGGGTTGACCATGCATAGTGAGCGACCTGGACATCGAATGTATGAGCAGTATCATCCCCTTGGTATTATAGGCGTTATTTCTGCATTTAATTTTCCTGTTGCGGTATGGAGTTGGAATAGTATGTTGGCATGGGTGTGTGGAGATGTTTGTGTATGGAAGCCCTCTGAAAAAACACCACTATGTGCTGTTGCTTGTCAAAAAATTATCGCAGAGGTCCTTGAAAAGAACAATCTTCCTGAAGGAATTAGTGTTATCCTCAATGGAGGCCGTGAAGTGGGTGAATGGCTGGCCGCAGACAACAGGATCCCCTTGATATCAGCTACTGGCTCTACCCGTATGGGAAAACAAGTGGCTGCCGTGGTGGGCGCTCGCTTGGGCAGAACGCTGCTGGAGTTAGGAGGTAATAATGCCATAATAATTACGGCGGAAGCAGATTTGGACATAGCAATTCGCGGAGCACTCTTTGGCGCAGTGGGAACTGCTGGCCAGCGGTGTACCACAACCCGAAGACTAATAATACAAGAAAGTGTGTATGAAACGGTAAAAGAAAAACTACTAACTGCCTTCAACCAAATTAGGATTGGGGATCCGTTAGATAGTAATAATCTCATGGGGCCTTTAATTGATAAAATAGCTGTGGAACAGTATCTGAATGCTATTGAACAATGCAAAAAAGCTGGCGGACAGTTTATAGTGGATGGCGGAGTGCTAGACGGAGAAGCCTACAAAAGTGGGTGTTACGTTAAACCTTGTATCGCTGAAGTCAAACACAACCTTCCCATTGTTCACCATGAAACATTTGCCCCTATATTATATCTTATCAAGTATCAAAAGCTAAAAGAAGCCATAGCTATTCAGAACGAAGTACCACAGGGATTGTCTTCTTCAATCATGACATTAAATATTAGAGAAGCTGAGCAATTCTTAAGTGCTGCAGGAAGTGATTGCGGTATTGCAAATGTTAATATAGGTACTAGCGGAGCAGAGATTGGTGGAGCTTTTGGAGGCGAAAAAGAAACTGGTGGGGGACGTGAAAGTGGAAGTGATGCCTGGAAAATATATATGAGAAGGCAAACCAATACTATCAATTACAGCAAGGAAATTCCCCTGGCTCAAGGGATAAAATTTGATCTACAAAATGTTTTCATGAAAAGTATATCGATTTCAGCACTGCTATTTTCCTTGGCAGTTCATCAAGGCATAACGGCTCAAGAAACCCCCATGCCTGCACTGGTAAAAGAAGTTCCCAAGGGTTGGCATCATCTTGACAGATCCAGTACTGGGTTTTGGGGAATAAGTCTGGACAAGGCTTATTCTTTTTTAAAGGAATCCAATAAAAAAAGCAAGCGAGTAATTGTTGCGGTAATCGATTCAGGAGTAGACACACTACATGAGGATTTGAAAACGGTGTTTTGGAAAAACCCAGGCGAAATCGCAAACAACAATAAGGATGATGATAACAATGGCTATATAGATGACCTGTACGGGTGGAATTTTATCGGAGGAAAAAATGGCGAAAATGTAACAAAAGATTCCTATGAAGCAGCAAGAGTCTATCACCGTTTTAAAGAGGTTTATGACAGCATTGACCCTACACTGGTTAAATTTAATGCGGAAGGCCTTGCTCGATATGAGATGTGGCGAAGAGCAAAACAAGAAATAGTACAAGGAAGCGAAAGTGGTGCTGAATTGATCATGTTAAAAAGAATTTATGCAAACCTTGTCAAAAGTGACAGCATCCTGCGTAAATGCTTGGGCAAAGACACTTTCTTAGGAAAAGAGTTAGCCCTCCTAACTGTCAATGAAACAGACCAGAAAAAAGCAAAAAATGCCTTGTACAGCTTAATGTCCAATAATGATGCCCTGGAATCTACCAATATCAGTTTTATTGCTGAACTACAAGCTTACCTGGAGGGATTGGAATCCAAGGTAAAAGTTGCAGACCAAGCGCCCTTTCCCTACCGAGCGTCCGTTGTTAAAGACAATTATGATGATATCCACGATAAGTACTATGGGAATAACAATGTAATGGTCAGCTTGGAGACTGCCTTGCACGGAACGCATATAAGTGGAATCATTGGAGCCGTCCGTGAAAATGGAAAAGGAGGAGACGGTGTAGCGGACAATGTAAGCATCATGACCATCCGTGCAGTTCCAGATGGTGATGAACATGATAAAGATATTGCCTTAGCCATTCGCTATGCGGTAGATAATGGCGCTCAACTTATTAATATGAGTTTTGGAAAGAGCTTCTCACCAGAAAAAAAGTGGATTGACGAAGCCGTTGCCTACGCAGCCGAAAAAGACGTTCTCCTGGTGCATGCGGCAGGCAACGATGGTAAAAATCTTGATTCCAACTACAATTATCCCAGTTCATTGTTCGTAAACCAAAATCGAGCGGCTAATTGGATAACTGTTGGCGCCAGTGGCGACCCACTCACCGGAGGAATCGCTGCAGGATTTTCCAACTACGGAAAAGGGGAAGTTGATGTTTTTGCTCCAGGCGTAAAAATTTATTCTACGGCATCCGGCAGCGATAGATACCAATTTTTACAAGGTACCAGTATGGCCTCTCCTGTGGTTGCGGGACTAGCCGCACTGCTGCTTGAATATTACCCAACATTGAGCGCTATACAGATAAAAGATGTGATTGAACGCTCTGCGGTCCCCCTAACTGATGCTGTTCGCACGCCTGGTACCGGTACGCTTACAACACTTGATCAGCTATCCAAAACCGGAGGAATACTAAATGCTTTTGAAGCCGTGAAGTTAGCGGCCACTATCAAAGGAGAAAGGAAAATAATAGCCAAGAAGCTCCCCGCCACTGCTAAAAAATCCAAAGGTTTTTAGGGATAAAGTGCAAAAAATTAGTGTTTCGTATATTTGTGGATCAAGCTAGACCTATGGGGAAGAAAATTGAAGATGTAGACGCAAATTTAACTGGTGACGGTATCAAGTTTGAAGAAGTCAAATCCAGTTGGTTTCGTCGGATGAAAAAAGGTATCAATACCAAAACATCTGAAAAGAGAGAGATTCCGGAGGGACTATGGAATAAATGTCCGGAATGTGGTCTAATTACGGTTGCCTTGGAACTTGAAGAAAACCTACATGTGTGTCCAAAGTGCGATCATCACTTTAGGATTGCAAGTGAGGATTATTTCCGTTTATTATTTGATCAACATGAATACACGGAACTCTTTGCCTCCATTCGGAGCAAAGACAAATTAGGTTTTACCGACTTAAAGCCATACCAAAAACGACTGGAAGATATTTGGAATAAATCAGACCTTAAAGACTCCATGCGTGTGGCCACAGGTCTCGTTAACGGAAAGAGACTTGTTGTGGCTTGTATGGATTTTGAATTCATCGGTGGTTCCTTAGGGAGTGTCATGGGAGAAAAATTTGCCCGTGCGGTTGATTATTGCATTGCCCATAAATTACCCTATATGGTAATTTCAAAAAGCGGTGGCGCCCGTATGATGGAAAGTGCATTTTCGCTCATGCAACTTGCTAAAACAAGCGGAAAGTTATCCCAGCTAAGTGATGCGCAGCTGCCTTACATCTCACTACTAACAGATCCGACTTTTGGGGGGATTTCAGCTTCATTTGGTATGTTAGGGGATTTAAACATTGCAGAACCGGGTGCGTTGATCGGTTTTGCGGGCCCTCGCGTAATTAAAGAAACCATAAAAAAAGATTTACCGGAGGGCTTCCAGCGCAGTGAATTTATTTTGGAGCATGGTTTTTTGGATTTCATTGTTCATCGTAAGGTATTAAAAGATAGGATCGCTCAGCTGATTTCCCTATTGCAATCATAATGGCTGCGCTACTAAATCGGCAAGCCACTTTCAATTACTTCATTGAAAATAAATTTGAAGCGGGACTTCAATTAGTAGGAACTGAAGTAAAATCACTACGAGAAGGTAAGGCCAGTTTTAATGATGCTTATTGCTTAGTAGAAGGGGGCGAAATTTGGATTCAATCCCTTCATATTGCCCCATATAGCCATGGCACACATTCCAATCATGATCCGATTCGTACCAGAAAACTACTTTTGCAAAAACGGGAAATAAAAAAAATCGAGTCACAACTAAAAGAAAAGGGATTCACTTTGATCCCCTTGAAGATCTTCTTTGCTGCCAATGGTTTTGCTAAAATAGAAATTGGACTTGCAAAAGGAAAAAAGCAAGCGGATAAGCGAGAATCGCTGAAAAAGAAACAGGCCGATCGAGAAATGAAAAAAGACCAGTATGAAGATTAATGAGGATCAAATAATTCGGGCTGCGGATCACTGGCGGCCTTTGTTTTTACCCATTCCATCTCTGTAGACTTACTATAATCGGCTAATTTTGTTCCCACTGTTTTCCAACCTGTAACCTCGGCAATTTTATTAATTTTTAGCTTAGCCTTTCTTATTTGTGCCCCTCTACCCTGCTGAATAGCTAACAAAGGCTCCACCGCAGTAGTTACCGCTTCAACATAGTTTTCCGCGCCTTCTTTAATAAAAGGAAATTTAGTTTTTAACGTGCTGGTTTCTATCAGGAAACGCTTGACCATATAGTGCATTTTATCCATGTCTGCATAAATGACCGTGACTGGGGAAGAAGGATTAAATTTTTCGATCAGCAGTACTTTTTCCGGATCAAATTTTTGAGATAATTCTTGATCTCCTATTTCATAAACCCCCTCTGCATATATGATCAGGATCCTATCCTCCGGCTCAAAGACACCTATGAGGATTCCTTTGCTTTCCGTGTTTAGTCGACCAAATTGGTCATCAAACCAGAGCTGTTTGGATGTGGAAATACTGGCCTTACCCACCTCTTTAAACTTTACAGAACGAATAGGATATTTCGTTACCTGGTTCCCTAGACTGCCTCTCCCTTTGATTGCTAATTCTTCAAAATAAAAATCGAACTCCCTTATTCGGGCTGGACAATGAGCAGATAAAAGGATCTTGACCACCTCAGCTTCCCCATTAGGATTCGCAGTTAAATAATGAACCTTGCTCTTGTCATCTCCCTTTGTCAAATCATACTCCTTATCCCGAGTGACTCCGGTGACATTAAATCGTTTTGCATAACTCATCCCTCCTTTTCCATCCACATAAATCAAATTATAAGTAGTTCGTTCATCATTTTTGTGAAAAACGGCTATATACATTATATCTTTTCCAATAAAGGATTTTTCAGCCACTTTAACCACTTTCAACATACCTCTACGGGTGATGGCCAGCACATCATCTAAATCGGAGCATTCGAACAAAAACTCGTCTTTGCGAAGGCCCGTCCCGATAAATCCTTCCTCACGATTCGCATACAACTTTGTGTTGGCAATGGCTACCTGTTTTGCCTGAATTACTTCAAATGTTTTTATTTCAGTTTTTCGTTCCCGGCCTTTACCATATTTTTTTTGAAGATTTTCATAATAGGCAATCGCATACTCCACTAAGTGGTCAAGATCATACCTCACTTGTGTTAATTCCGCCTCCAATTGCTTGATCTGCGCATCCAACTCTGCAATATCTAACCGATAAATCCTTCGGACAGGTTTTTCAGTCAATTTGAGCATATCCTCACGTGTGATCGCTCTTTTTAGTTTTTTCTTGAACGGATCAAAAGCGCTGTCGATTGCCTGTAATACTTTTTCCCAATCCTTATGCTTTTTCTCTAACTCCTTGTAGATTTTCTCTTCAAAGAATATTTTTTCTAAAGAGGAGTAATGCCACTTCTCCAGTAATTCTGCTTGTCGTATTCGTAATTCCTGATCCAGCAGTTCCTTGGTATGATCCACCGATTGCTTTAACAGCTCTTGCACACTGAGAAATTGTGGACGCTGTTCCGCAATAACACAAGCATTAGGGGATAAGGAAACTTCACATTCAGTAAACTTATATAAGGCGTCAATGGTGATATCCGCGGAGATCCCTGCTACCAAATCTACCTGCACCTCTACCTCAGCAGCCGTATTGTCGGTAACTTTTTTGATTTTGATCTTTCCCTGATCGTTCGCTTTTACTATTGATTCCATCAACTGCGTGGTAGTAACTCCATAAGGCACACTGCGTATGACTAATGTTTTTTTATCAACTTCTTCAATATGTGCCCGCACTTTTACACGACCGCCACGTTTTCCCTGATCATAATCGGTGACGTCAATCATTCCGCCCGTTTGAAAATCAGGAAACAATTCAAAACGTTTTCCACGTAGATGCTTGATGGCAGCATCAATCAACTCATTAAAATTGTGTGCCAGTATTTTAGTTGAGAGTCCCACGGCAATTCCCTCAGCGCCTTGCGCGAGCAACATAGGAAACTTCATGGGTAGTGTTACCGGTTCGTTTTTACGCCCATCATAGCTGAGTTGCCAAGCTGTAGTCTTAGGATTAAAGGCCACTTCAAGTGCAAACTTGCTCAGCCGTGCTTCTATGTAACGCGAAGCAGCGGCATCATCCCCCGTACGAACATCGCCCCAATTTCCCTGTGTATCGATTAATAGATCTTTCTGACCAAGATGCACCAAAGCATCCCCAATACTGACATCTCCATGTGGGTGGAATTGCATGGCCTGTCCAATCACATTGGCAACTTTGTTGAAACGACCATCGTCCATTTCCTTCATGGCGTGTAAGATCCTGCGCTGAACAGGCTTCAGACCATCGTCAATGGCAGGAACTGCACGTTCCAAAATAACATATGAAGCATAGTCCAGAAACCAATTTTTGTACTGGCCAAGAATTGAATTCTCTTTCCTAGTCTCCACAGATAGTATTTTGTTTTTAACAGTGGCCATTTCATTCAAATTTACTGATCCTGTTGTTCCGTTGAGCCCTTATCTCCTCCACGTAATCGAATATCCAGTTCCTTCCACCCTTTCTCCCATTTTTCATTTGTTTCGATCAAACCCTCCTTTGCTAACTGGACCAACCGCCACTGGAGAAATACATCACCTGTTTTTACTTTCATTTTGGTTTGCGACTGTGTTACCACACGGAGTGCTCGCTGCCACTCGGTGGTAAGCAGTCGTTTGATATCTGCATCAAAGTATGAGAATTCCTTGCCAAGCAGTTTCTTCCCCCCTTCTACGATTCTTACCCCGGCATTTTCACACATCAATTTATTCCATTCATCAGGATCAATTTCAAATTCGCTGGCAGATACAGGACGAACTAATTTTTTGGCTTTTAAAAATTCTTTAGCTGGGATTTCTTCCAACCAATGAGGATAGAACAATTGTCCCTTTTCATTGAGAAATGGCAAATTGTTTAGGAAAAGAAGCTGAATACGCCCTTGCCAATTTTTTAACTGAGCAACTACCCAATAATACCCGGATACATCATGTTGGTTTTGTGCCATCCAAATCCAACATTCCCCTGATGGGTTTTCTACCAGCCATTGCTGGATTTTAGCCACTTCCATTGCATCGTTAACGACAGGAGAAGCAGGAATGGCACCATACGCCGTTTTTTCATAGCAGGACTTCCACCAGGCTAAGCGGTGGTGTACACCTTCAGCGGTATCTAAGGCCTGCAGCGGCCCAACTGCATAGTCATCTCGAATGAATACAATAGGCCCATCCAATTCAGGATCTAATTCCTGTACCTCTTTAAACCGTGTAATATCGGACTCATTGAATAGGACATGTAACATGTAAAACTTATTTAGCAGACTTAATTAAATAATAAACACAGGTGGTAAAATAATTGCGAAACCAAGGAATGGAAGCTATCCAAGAAAATTGTTTACGGGCTTTCCAACCAAATTTCCATTGATATATAGGGTTAATCAGGTAATGAATCTTTTGCAAGATCCTATAGTCGGTTTCCACACAGATGGATTCAAATCGTTCAATAGAAATACGTGTTTGCCGTATCTCAAGCAAATCCGCAACCGGTTCGGCATTAAGCTTTAACAGGCCCTTATACAAGGGAAGTGGCAATAAATGAATATAGGGTAAACGGGAAACAAAGGAACGTGCCAATTGTTGGTGCCCACCAAATGGCATTTGCCAGGGTGGGAATCCAAAAAAGATTACCCCGTCCATGTTGAGCACGGAATGTAATCGGCGAAAGAGTTTGGGTTGATCATGGATGTGTTCGATAACATCCTTCAATAATATCACGTCAAAGCCGCCTTTTAGATCTTGCGCAAGGTCAGTATCGTAAATATTCTTCTCAACGTAAAACAATTGACCCCGGCCGATTTCTTCCCATAAAAAACCGCAGGCCCACTCTACACGCAACGGATCAAGCTCTACGCCTACGGCCCTGCAGCCACGTTCTGTAAATGCGCGCAAAACACCGCCTTCGCCGGCCCCAATTTCAAGCACACGCATTTGGCTTTTAATGGGGAAAGATTGTTCTATGAACGGCAACACATATTGCACTGCATTTTCATATTGAATTTGGAAATACCGGTTTCGGTCCTGATGAAACTCAAACATGTGCTAAGAATTAACGACGTCCTCGGCTTTATCAAGTTCAAAACGAAGATTCTCGATGATAAAGTCCTGACGGTCGGGCGTGTTCTTACCCATATAATATTCAAGTAGTTGTTGAATATGATCTCCCTGCTCTAATCGCATCAATTGCTTTCGCATACCGGTTCCAATAAATTGGGCAAATTCATCAGGACTAATTTCTCCCAATCCTTTGAATCGTGTTACCTCGGGCTTTGATCCCAGTTTTATCATGGCAACTTGTTTCTCTGATTCGCTATAGCAATAAATAGTCTCCTGTTTATTTCTAACACGAAACAGTGGCGTTTCCAGCACATATACTTTTTCATGTTTTACCAGATCAGGGAAAAACTGCAGAAAAAAAGTCATAAGTAACAATCGAATATGCATACCATCAACGTCAGCATCAGTAGCAATAACTACATTATTAAACCGCAATCCTTCTAACCCTTCTTCAATATTAAGGGCATGTTGCAGCAGATTAAATTCCTCATTTTCATACACCACTTTTTTAGTAAGCCCAAAGCAATTCAATGGTTTTCCCCGTAAGCTAAATACGGCCTGGGTCTCTACATTTCTGGCCTTTGTAATAGATCCGCTGGCACTATCCCCTTCGGTAATAAACAGGGTAGTTTCCTGTTGTTTTGCAAGAAACTCTTCTTTTCCCCGAGCTGGTGCATCCTCATTCAAATGAAAGCGACAATCGCGTAGTTTCCGGTTGTGTAAGTTGGCTTTCTTAGCTCTTTCATTTGCTAATTTTTTGATCCCCGCCAATTCTTTTCGCTCCCGCTCGCTTTGCTCTATTCTTCTTTTAAGCGACTCAGCAATCGCAGCATTCATGTGCAAGAAGTTATCTAACTCCTTCGACAGAAAATCTCCCACAAACTGTCGCATGGTAGGCCCTTCTATGTCAACGTTCGCAGATCCTAATTTGGTCTTAGTCTGTGATTCAAACACAGGTTCAACCACCCGAACAGAAATGGCCGCCACTATGCCCGTGCGAATGTCTGAGGCATCGTAGTCCTTTTTGAAAAAATCTCGTATGGTCTTTATATACGCTTCCCTAAATGCCTGTAGATGTGTGCCTCCTTGTGTGGTATGTTGCCCATTTACGAAGCTGTAAATATCCTCTCCGTATTCATTGGTATGAGAAATTGCCATTTCAATATCCGCACCTGCCAAATGGATAATTGGATATCGGAGTTCGTCCTCATTCGTTTTTCGTTGTAATAAATCCAGTAAACCATTTTTGCTTAGAAAGGTTTTGCCGTTAAAATTGATTTTTAACCCGGCATTTAAAAAAGCATAGTTCCATAACTGATTTTCAATAAAATCGTAAAAAAAACGAAATCCCTTGAAAACTGTTGCATCAGGGGTGAAACTCACTGAAGTGCCATTGGGCTGATCGGTTTTAGCCTCCTTAAATTCTTTTGTTAACTCTCCTCTTGAAAATTCGGCCGTTTTTTCTTTTCCATCTCGGAATGCAGAAACCTTGAAATAGTCGCTTAGCGCATTAACCGCCTTTGTACCCACCCCGTTTAGTCCCACCGCTTTCTGAAACGCCTTGCTATCATATTTTGCCCCGGTATTAATTTTACTGACCACCTCTACCACTTTTCCCAACGGAATGCCACGCCCAAAATCGCGAACGGTAACCATTTTTTCTTCAATTGATAAATTGACAGCCTTGCCATACCCCATGGTATATTCATCAATTGCATTATCTATTACCTCCTTGATCAGTACATAGATTCCGTCGTCTGGAGAAGATCCATCTCCTAGTTTACCGATGTACATTCCGGGGCGCAACCGAATATGTTGTTTCCAGTCCAGTGACTGTATACTGTCTTCCGTATACGCTACTTCTTTTTTTTCTTTTTCTGCTGCCATGAGTTAGTGTTGGCAAATATAATGATTCAGGGCACCCTTTCTATTGGAATAATGAAAGTAATTCAGCCACGTTAATACGTCTTTTATGATCCAGATCAAAAAATCGATAAGTGATCGAATAATCTTTACCGATAACAAAAACAGCAGGCACCGGAAGTACCGCGGGATTCGGCTGATTGATCTTCAATAAGTCAATAGCCCCACTTTGGTAACGAGCTAGCTGTAGTTCAGAAAGAGAATAGGCAACATCATAAAGTGAGGAAATCAACAAAGCAGAATCCTGAATCAATGAGAATCCGGCTTTGGTTTTCTCTACTGTTTTTGATCGACTTTCTTTTGACTCGGGTGAAATAGCCAGCACCGTAACCCTCTTGCTTGTAAACAGGAACAAAGAATCTTGAATACGGGAAAGTAACCTTGTGCAATGCGGACACCAATACCCTCGGTAAAAGATCAGTAACACTGGATTTTTCTTGGCCAATTCACGCAAATGAACTGCACGGTCAAACTGATCAAACCCCTTAAACGCCGGCGCCTTAGCACCAATAAACAAACCCTCGGGCAGGCCCTGGGCTATCCCTAAGCAAGAAGCACAGGAAAAAAAAAGAATAAATAACCCTTTTTTTAGCATAAATAAATGACGATACTTACTGCAAGTTCCTAAAGTCAACCGTCACTAACCTGCTTACACCTGGCTCTTGCATGGTTACACCATAAATGACATCAACCGTATTCATGGTCATTTTATTGTGTGTAACAATAATAAACTGCGAGTTTTCACTGAACTGACGGATCATATTGGTGAATTTTCCAACATTGGCATCATCCAGCGGAGCATCCACCTCATCCAAAATACAGAATGGCGCAGGCTTAATCAGGTAAATCGCAAAAAGCAAGGCGGTTGCGGTCAAGGCTCTTTCCCCCCCGCTAAGTTGTGTCAGCGAGACGGGACGTTTTCCCTTTGGTTTGGCTATGACATCAATTCCGCTCTCTGCAACATTAGAGGGATCTTCCAAGATCAGATCACATTGATCATCTTCCGTAAATAATGTTTTAAAAACTTTTTGAAAATGTGAACGAACTTGTTCAAATGTATCGGTGAATTTTTGGTTGGCAGTTAGCTCCACTTCTTCAATAGTTTTTAACAAACTACCCTTGGCCGTTACTAAATCAGTTTTTTGTTCCAGGATAAAGTCATACCGTTTTTTCATTTCAGTAAAGGCCTCAACTGCGGTAGGGTTGACATCACCCAAATTTTCTAATCTTCTTTTCATGCGTTCTACAGAAGCTTGTAATTCGTCTAAGGGCGTTGCAGTAACTCTTGACTCTCCAAGGATAGACTCCAAATCTAAGCGGAACTCAACACGCATTCGCTCTTTCATTCCTGCCAGCTGGAGCTTTATCTCATTTAGTTTGTCTTTGATAGCTGCCAATAAAAACTCTACTTGTTCTTTTTCCTTAACCTGCAAGCGAATAGCACTTTCTTTTTCCGCAAGTTGATTCCTTAGATTGTAATAGGCCTGATCCGCCGCGTTCAATAATTTTTCCTGTTGCCCTTTTTCTTGCAGAAACTGAGCTAACGATTTTTCCATATTGTCCAAGGCAACTGTCGACTCTTGCTGATGTTGTAATGCATCTTGGACCTGTGTAGTACTGCTTGAAATTTGAGCCTGCAAATCAGCCAGCTGACTGTTTTTGAAATCAAACTCCTGCCGAAGAGAAGCGATTTTATTTTGCTGTCGTGAAACACCAAGATTAAACTCGTTTAATTGACGAGAAGCTTCCTGAAAGGCAGCTTCTCCTACTCGATAGGCCTCTTCAACCAACTGGAGTTGTTGTGCATCTTCCTGAAGTTGTATGATTAGGCTGGTCAACTCCGTACGCACCGTTGCTACCGACTGTACTGTTTGCTCAATTTGTGTATGGAGTTCTGTTTGCCGTTGCTCGCCAATCTGCTGGGACGCAGTAAGGTTCTCGAGTTTATTCTGCAATGCAAAAACCTCATTGGTAAGTTGCAAAATCTCCTTTTCGGTTTGACGTAACGCTGTTTCTCTGAGATCTTCGTTGAATGCGATCACTTCATTATGACGCACTTGAATAGCCGCACGCAATTGTTCCACCTTAACTTCCTGCGTCTTTACCAACGAAAGTAATTTTTCTAGATTTTTTACCCGTCCTATCTTATTTCCCTCAAATACACCAATACTCCCTCCAGACAAGGAAACCTTCCCTTTCACATATCTACCGCTCTTCTCAATCACTATGGAGCTCTGGCTATTTTTTAAAATATCATGATTATCCGTAATGTAGACATTACCCAACAAGTGAGTGGCCAAATTTTTATACCGCTCTTCTACTTCAATTACATCCAGTGCGGCAATGGCTCCCTCCATCGGAGAAGGTAAAGCAGTAGAATGAGAATTAATCTGCTCTAATAAGAAAAAATTAGCCTTCCCCTTTTTATTGGCATCCAATAAGGCAATGGCAGACAAACCATCAGCCAGGTTGTCAACCACGTAATAACTCAAATAGGGTTCAAGAACATTTTCAAGCGCCAGTCTATATTCTTCATTGACATAAAGTACGTCGGATACAATAGGAACATTTGATTTCCACTCCGGATTGTTGTGCAAATACTTAACTGACTCTGGATAGCCTTCCATTGAGTCAATCATGTTTTTGAGCAAATCGTATTCGTTTTTTTTGGCATCCAGCTTTCGATTCTCGTCGGCCAATTCACCCCGCAAATGTTCTACTGCAGCCTGAGTTTGCAGAAGCTGATCTATTGTTCTTTCCTGATGCAGCTGGAGTTGTGCTAAATCAGTTTTCTTAATCTCCAACGACCCCTCCTTTAGTGCACGATCTGTTGTTAACTGCACCGATTGAGCGCTTCGTTGTTGCTGCTCACTCTCCAACTGCTGCAAAGCCCTTTGCATGTTCGCCACCGAAGTATCGACAACCGCTACGGTTTTCTCGGCATCAAATTGCTTTCGTTGTGTCTGTTGATGCAATTGGCGAGATACTTCTACTTGTTGGCGTGCATGTTCCAATTCAACAGTCTTTGCTTCTACTGCCTGGTTTAGTTGTTGATGCTCTTCCTGAAGCTGTGCAAGTATTAGTTCTTCCGCATTGATTTGTTGGCTGGTGAAAGACAGGCTTTCCTGCATGCTATTCTGCTGGCCGTCCGCACGATCTAAAAACTGCTGTAAGGATAATAGTTTTTCCTTGAGATGCTCGATTCGTTGAGCAGCCAGGTTTCGTTCATTTTCTTTTAAGCGATAGGAATGCTGTAACTCATTAAATGCTTGTTGTTGCTGTTGAAGGCTTTTCTCCAGCTCAAGAAAATGGAGCTTTTCTGATTCAAGCCCGGCTTCTTGCGTCGCAATTGTAGCTTCTAATTGATGTTTTCGGTCGGCCTCTTTTTTTTGTTGCTCGTTCAAATCCTGATAAGAGAGATTAAACCCCTCTAATGAAGCTTTTGCCAACTCAATACTGACTTCACGATATTCATTTTTTATCTCGTGATATTTTTCAGCTTTTTTTGCCTGACTCTCCAGCGACTTTAATTGGTTATTGATCTCGAAAAGCAGATCCTCGATACGAGCTAAATCCAGTTCTGTAGCATCTAATTTTGACCTAACTTCTTTCTTCCTTGTTTTATAAATTGAAATCCCCGCAGCCTGTTCTAACATCTTACGTCGGCTGTTATCCTTGTCTTTGATAAGATCATCAACCATATCCAGGGCAATAATGGCATAGCTATCTGTACTTACTCCGGTATCCATAAAAAGATTATGGATATCCTTAAGTCTGCATTGCACATCATTTAAACGATACTCGCTCTCCCCACTCTTGTAAAACTTTCGGGTAATGGTAACCGTGTTAAAATCAGTCGGTAATAAATTCCGGGTATTCTCAAATGTTAAACTAACCTCAGCCAGACCACTTGCTGAACGTGTCTTGGAGCCATTGAAAACCAAACTATCCAGATTTTCACTTCTCAGGTGACTGATCTTTTGTTCGCCGATCACCCATCTAATGCTATCTACGATGTTAGATTTTCCGCATCCATTAGGTCCGACTATACCCGTTACAGTTTCATCAAAATTGATGACAGTCTTATCGGCAAAACTTTTGAATCCCTTGATTTCTAATGTCTTTAATCGCACTGTTCAAACTTTTTTCTTGATGGCGAAATTAGCGGTAAATAGTCAAAACGTTCACCCTACACAGCGTTCAGTTATTCACATGACACCTTAAAAATTGTGAGAAGTTTTCATAGGGGCAATTAATCAAACCCACCCCCTGTTTCCAAACTGGACGAATAGTACAAAAGGTAAAAAATAGATCGATCTGCTTAGGCAAAACCAACTTCCAGTTAAAGCCTGGATTGTATGTCCAGATTATTTTCCTTTGCCACCTGTTTAGCCGTTTCATAGCCAGCATCAGCATGACGAATCACTCCCACACCTGGATCGTTGCGCAAAACACGGGATAATCTTTCCGCGGCGGCTGCTGTTCCATCTGCAACAATAACCATTCCCGCATGAATACTGAATCCCATTCCTACCCCCCCACCCTGATGCAAGCTTACCCAACTTGCTCCACCAGCGGTATTCACCAATGCATTCAAAATGGGCCAATCTGCAACCGCATCGCTACCATCCAGCATGGCTTCTGTTTCTCGATTAGGGCTGGCCACACTTCCTGTATCCAAATGATCTCGTCCAATTACTATTGGTGCCTTGACCTTACCTAAGCGAACTAATTCGTTAAACATTTGTCCAGCCAACTCTCTTTCGCCCTGTCCTAACCAACAGATACGGGCAGGAAGACCTTGAAATGCTATTTTTTCCTTTGCCATCTTCATCCAACGTATCAATCCCTTGTTATTGGGAAATAGTGACAGGATAACTTCATCAGTTACGGCTATGTCAGCCGGATCTCCGCTGAGTGCAGCCCAGCGAAAGGGCCCTTTACCCTCACAAAATAAAGGACGAATGTACGCAGGCACAAACCCAGGAAACGAAAAGCAGTCAATGGCGGATGAAGAATCAAATTGCTGCTGGTATTCCTTGGCTCTTGCCCGGATATTATTTCCATAGTCAAACGTAATAGCGCCTTTTTGCTGCAATTGAACCATCAAACATACGTGATGATACATAGTTTGATAGGAAAGTTGAGTATAAAGGTCCGGGTTGGCCACTCTAAGAATCTTGGCTTGATCCGTGGACATGTTTTCCGGCCAGTATCCTATAAGTGGATCATGTGCACTTGTCTGGTCAGTTAAGGTGTCGGGAATGATATTCAGCGCTAACAAACGCTCCAATAAATCTACCGCGTTACAAAGTACACCTATACTTTTGGGCTCTCCTCTTTTTTTATAGTCTAGTGCTTGTTTTATTGCCTGGCCGATATCTATGTATTTCTCGTCCAGGTACCTGGTTTGAATTCTTTTGTCAATTCGCCATTCCTCTACTTCTGCAATTAAGGCTACTCCATCATTCATGGTAATGGCTAATGGCTGTGCCCCTCCCATGCCTCCCAAACCAGCCGTTACATTAAGTGTTCCTTGCAGCGATCCCCCAAAATGTTTATCGGCGGCAGCGGCATAGGTTTCATAGGTTCCCTGGACAATACCTTGAGAACCGATATAAATCCAACTGCCTGCTGTCATCTGGCCATACATCATAAGCCCCTTCTTCTCCAGTTCTTCAAAATGTTGCCAATTTGCCCAATTTGGGACCAGCTGAGAGTTACTGAGCAAAACACGAGGGGCATCAGCATGTGTTTTAAGAATGGCGACAGGCTTACCACTCTGTATCAGTAAAGACTCATCATTTTCCAATACTTTCAACGCCCCAATGATATCATGCAAGGCCTTGGGATCTCGAGCCGCCTTTCCTCTGCCCCCGTACACAATTAATTGATCAGGACACTCGGCAACTTCAGGGTCCAGATTATTTAATATCATTCGAAGAGCAGCTTCCTGAACCCAGCCTTTACAAGTCAGCACATTTCCGGTTGGCGTTTTAGGAATTACAAAGGCCGCATCAGTAGGCTTAGTCATGCTAATATTTTTCTAGTCGCAAAAATACATATCTTGAAGTGCAACTTGTAAAAATGAGTATACATATCAACGCAAAAACGGGAGAAATTGCTTCTACCGTACTAATGCCCGGAGACCCCTTACGTGCACAATTCATTGCAGAAAATTACCTGAAGCATGCAGTTAAAGTAAGCCAAACACGAAATGTACTTTTTTATACAGGCGTCTATAATAATACCCGTGTTACAATCGGCGCAAGCGGCATGGGCTGTCCTTCCATTGGGATCTATTCGTACGAACTGTTTACTGAGTTCAATGTAGACAACATCATTCGAATTGGCACCTGCGGTTCTTACACTACCGATCTACGTTTATATGAATTGATCAATGTGAAAGGGGCGGTAAGTGAATCTGCTTTTGCAAAAAACGCCTGGGGGTTTGAGGAGGAGTTGCAAGAATGTCCGGGAGCTGTTTTTGAATCGATCAATAAAGTAGCTGCGCAATCCGGAACGCCTCTTCAAATAGGAAATACTCACTCAACGGATGTTTTCTACAGTAAAAATCCGGGTACTCCTTCATTGGCTGCCAAGTATGATTGCCGAGCGGTGGAAATGGAGTCGTTTGCACTTTTTGCCAATGCCAGATATTTAGCAAAAAATGCGGCTTGTCTACTAACGGTTACCGATATTATTCCCACTCATGAAAGATTATCTGCAGCAGAAAGAGAACAGGCACTACGTCCTATGATGAAACTTGCCTTAGATACGGCCTCCTCCCTCTAGTTCAGTAATGGGTAAAAGGAGCAAACCCCTTATTTAATTCAACCCCGTTCACCTCCGATTGCTGGCAGCAACTCTGGAAAAAAACAGGATCACGAAAAAGAGTTGCAGCCTGCTCAATATCTAAAGCAAAAACTCGATCCTCCTTCGCAAATTCAATTTTGGATCGAATCAAGGCATGCATATGTTCAATTAAGGATGAACTTTTTAAAGGTCTTCTGAATTCCAATGCTTGCGCAGCCACTAACATTTCTATTGACAAAATGTATTCCAGGTTATCAATCACTTGGTTAAATTTTCGGCCACTTATACTTCCCATAGATACATGATCTTCTTGACCAAGAGAGGTAGGAACACTATCTGCGCTTGCGGGGAAGCAAAGTGTTTTGTTTTCCGTTACTAAAGCAGCTGTTGTATACTGGGGGATCATGAACCCACTATCTAACCCAACCTTTTCCATCAATAAAGTGGGCAATCCCCATTTGCCTTCCAGTAAAAGATAGGTCCTTCGGTCACTAATATTCCCCAGTTCTGCAGCAGCGAAACAGGCATAATCCAATGGTAGTGCCAGGGGCTGACCGTGAAAATTACCACCACTGATCGATTCATTTTCATTAAAAACAATCGGATTGTCCGTTACAGCGTTTAGCTCAATTTCAACCAGTTCCTTCAAATGAAGCCATGCGTTTCTACTGGCCCCATGTACCTGAGGCATACATCTGAGTGAGTAAGGGTCTTGTACCCGATCACAGTCCTTATGGCTCTTTAGAATGGGCGACCCTTGTAACAGTTTTTTCAGACGTTGTGCCACCAGCTGACACCCTTCAAAAGGCCTTAATTCATGCAGGCGGGCATCAAATGGAGAGACCGAACCCATCAATGCTTCCAAACTCATGGCACCTACCCAGTCTGCCAACTCCAAACATTTAAAAAAACGATCAACCCCAACAGTTGCAAAAGCAAGAATAAATTGCGTGCCATTAATTAATGCCAGTCCTTCTTTGGGTCCAAGCTGTAACGATGAAAGTTGATACTGCTTAAAAATGGATAGGACACTTACTTCCTGCCAACTGTCATTTTGCGTTTTACACTGCATCACACCTAAACCAATTAAAGGCAGAAACAAATGAGCAAGAGGTGCCAGATCGCCGGAAGCACCCACACTTCCTTTTTCTGGCACAACAGGAATACAGTTATTATCAATATGCCAAATAATACGTTCCAAGGTCGATAACTGAACACCACTATATCCCTTGGCCAGGGCATGTACTTTTGAGATCAGCATCAACTTTGCTACTTGAGGAGCCACCTTGTTTCCAACTCCCACACTATGACTTTGCAGTATTTTTTCCTGCAAGGTTTTGGTATCCTCCTTTGATATCCTGGTATTTGCTAAAATGCCAAAACCCGTATTTATACCATATACCGTGGAGCCATTTTCAACAATTTTATTGACGTGCTGCCCTCCCCTCACAATTATTTCCTTTGTGCGCTCACTCAATATTCCCTTTTTAGTTCCATTTACCAGATCAAGCGCAATTGACACGGTGAGTTTCCCCTCCCCATATAAAAACGTAGATGACATACAATTGGTTTGTCCCGCAATTTAAAGAAATGTAAATTTGCAACCTGTCAGTAATCTGACCGGGTCCGGTAGCTCAGTTGAATAGAGCAACTGCCTTCTAAGCAGTAGGTCATTGGTTTGAATCCAATCCGGATCACAAAGCCCCCCATTTTTTGAGGGGCTTTTAATTTTCACAACGATGCACTCTGCCATAAATGTTGGTTTTGAGATAAATTTGTGCTGATGGGCAAACTGAACGTCAACATAGAAGAATCCTGGAAAACAGCCTTACAGGAAGAATTCAATAAACCCTACTTTATCCAGTTAGTGAACCACATCAAAACGGAAAAAGAATTAGGGAAAAAAATTTATCCCAAAGGGTCCTTGCTATTCAATGCCTTTAACTCTACCCCTTTAGACAAGGTCAAAGTGGTAATTTTAGGACAAGATCCCTATCATGGTCCTGGACAAGCTCATGGGCTAAGCTTTTCTGTCCAAAAAGGAATACCCATCCCCCCCTCGCTTCAAAATATTTTTAAAGAATTACAGCAAGATACGGGCATGCCCTACCCTAATGCTGGTGATTTATCCAGTTGGGCTAAGCAGGGTGTTTTTTTATTAAATGCCTCACTCACGGTAAGAGAAGGAGAGCCTATGAGCCATGCTAAAATCGGATGGGCCAATTTTACAGATGCGGTTATTAAAACAATGTCGCTGCTTCGATCCACTATTGTATTCATGCTTTGGGGAAAGTTTGCTCAAGAAAAACAAGGTTTGATCGATGCATCAAAGCACTTGATTCTAAAAGCACCACATCCTTCTCCTTTATCTGCTCATCAAGGTTTTTTAGGATGCGGACATTTTTCCTCCTGCAATCAATATTTGGTAAAACAGGGGGTGGACCCAATTGACTGGCATTTACGCTAAAACTTTATGAATTGGTATACAGAAATCCTGGGAAGAATATGGGCCGAAATAGAACAACAGCTCCGCTCAAGGCTTTTTACAATGGCGCGTTTAAGTTGGCCGTTGAAACTGATCACGCAATCATGCCGGCTCTTTTATTCAACATGAAAAGGTACTTCCGCCTGGTAAGTGCCGATAGGGTTGGCCCGGAAAGATGGAGATAGATTTTCTACCTCCCATCGCGGCCAATGGATTATCTCCCGATCAATTGAAGGAAATGGTGTTTGCCACGATGAGCGAATATTATCTGCAACATGCGATCTAGTACCCTGTAAAAAATCTAGTTCGATTGATCCGTAGATCTTGTAACAATCCCGCTTTTGGCGAAACGGTAAAACTAAATGAGCGGATAAACCCAACGGGTAGAACATTGATTGATAATTGCCAGCAATGCAGATCCCTATTTACGGAAAGGGTCATGTATTGAATGTCCATTTTTTTAACATCCACGCTGGCACTTCCCGACAATTTCCATTTGGGCGTCAAGTTAAAGCTTCCATTAAGGCTTAATCCATTGGTAAACTCGGTATCATAGCCGCTAAAATCAGGTCGCAAACGACTGTAAAAGGAAAGCGAATAACTTAAACTCATTTGCCAATCAATATTGAAATCCACAAATTCACCGGGGTTCTGTTGCATGTACTCAAGCAGTCGCTGCTGGTCTGCCGCCAGAACAGGATCTTGCATACGGGCTTCCTGTTGTTTGCGCTTTAACTCCTCTTTTTTCGGATCCTTCGGCTTGCTTTGAAAATTAGTAGCAATTGAAACACTGCCGCCAGTGACCCGACCTAAACTGAAGTTGCCGCCCTGCCAGGCCAATTTATCAATCTCTTTTCCTTTGGCATCAAGTTGATAAGGGTTTAGCATTGCTGTAGCATTGATGTTTATCTTATCAAATAATGTTGTACGAATATAGAGGGGGATATCTCTGGACAAGCGCATCGAGTCTCTTAACATATCATATGAGGCATGAAAGCCAAATCCTTCTACGATCATCACCTTTTTGATGGCAGCTTTTCCTGTGTCCTTCTTTGAGCGGAACTTCATTTCAAGATTGTTATCAAGGCCAAACTGGATAGCGCCAGCTTGTCTTGATGACGTATTGAACAATACTTGCCCACCCATTTCGTTATAATAAATTCCACGCCCCGTAGTGTCAATCTTAGTAAAACGAATACGGGATCGATTCAGATCAGGGGTGTAAGAGAAGGCCAATTGTGGTCGCATTACGTGTCGAATAGCAATAACCCGTGAACGTTTAAAAGTATACATACCATAAAGAGTTGTATTAAAGCCCAACGAAAAGCTGGCACGTTGATCAACAAACATACCCTTTCGATTTAGGGTATCGATTTTTTTAAGCGATGGGTGCCATTGATAGTTAGTCAACCGTTGTAGCCATACTTGGTTGTAACTAATTCCGGGAGAAATAATTAATCGTCCGCCCAATACGGGTGGCAGAGAAAGCGTAATTGGAATAGCATGATTTGCCCCCCACTCGGCCGTATCCAGCAAGTAGGTAAAAAAGGGTTTGACTCCATTTTTCCCGTAAGTGAGCGTGTCAAAAAAACTGATGTTATTAAAGAAATTACCCGTATATCCTATCCCTAATTTTTGATACCATTTTGCATCTCCAACATCTTCCTTGCGTTGAAAGGGAAAGACCGTATTTACCGTAAAGGCCGCATTTGGAAGGCTTAAATTGATCAACCCCAGGTTATTGTTCTGCGAATGGGTAGCACTTAAAGAAAAGTTGAAGGGTTTGTTTTTCCAGGTTTTAGAAAAATTAATAGAAGACCCCATAATATTTTGAAAAGGCAATATTGCATTACCTGGAATGCTTTGATTGTATTTAGTAGAGCCCGCATTAACATTGGCAGAAAAGTTAACGCCGGGACGAGCCCTACTGTCCATCGAATGACTCCAGGACACATTAAAAACTTTACTGGAGGTGAAATCGGGATCGCCCTTAAAATTCTGTTTCGAAGAACGAAAATTAAAGGTAAGTCCTCCATTGAAGCGATAACGGGTTCTGTAAGAAGCCACCATGTTAGTTGCCCATTCTCCATAAGAAAATAAATCGGCACCCCATCTTAGGTCCCAATGGTCATTTATCACTTTGTAATAGCCGATCTCCTGCAATCCAATCCCCCTTCGTTCGTCTGTAATAAAATTAGGTCGTAGCAGTCCGGAATGCCTGCCTTGACTAAGTGGGTAAAAACCAAATGGAACATAAATAGGAATAGGCACGCCTTCAAATTCCGGATGCGCAGGTCCAGAAACGGCAAGTTTTTTATTGATCACCTTCATTTTCCCTGCAACAAAGGAAAAATGAGGGTCATCTAAAAGACAGGTAGTAAAACGTGCGGTGCTGATGAAAGTGGTATTGGCGTTAACTTTTTTAGCTTTTTCTCCAATAACAAGCATTTCTCCCTGCTGTGTGTATGTTTTTGTGGTTAACCCCACTTTTGTTTTAAGATTGTATCGAATAGTATCATTTGTCATTTCGGTCTCTCCGGTTTTAAAATTAGCGGCAGCTATAGTGTTACCTGTGCTATCGGCAGATCGAGTCGCTAACACAATTTGCGTCTGCTGGTCAAGTTCCACTTTAGGAGCTTGCAGGATCATATCCGAATAGGTAGTTTTTGTTTTTCCGTAGAGAAGGACCTTCTGTGAAGGCACCCACACTACTGCGGAATCCTCTGCCGCATATTGAATGGGTGCTTCTAATGTATCCTTGGAGTGTTTGAGTTGAAAAGTATCCACCTGCTGCCGAAGGGTATCTCTGCGCAACGGTATTGTATCAGTTGACTGAGCTGTTAAGGATTTGCGAAATGTTGGAGTAGATTGTGCCGCCAAGTGGGTTATGCACGCCTGGGCATAAAATAAAGCGATGAAACAGGTCCACCAAAAGCAGCAAATTGGCTTAAATTTGTAAATCATTAGTATGAGGCAGAGCAAATGTAACCTTTTATGGAATCGCCATTTGACAGCCACATTAAACAAAATGTGAATTTTAGTATTTCCGACATGACGCAACGCATACTTTGCTTCATTTTAATCACGGGTGGAGTCCTTACCATTTCCTCCTTTGTGCGCAATGCCCCAATAACCGTCAATACAAAAAAAGCTATAGGAACGGTGATTATTGACCCGGGACATGGAGGAAATGATCACGGCGCTAAAGGTCGATTTAGCAGTGAAAAAGATATTTGCTTAGCTGTTTCATTAAAATTAGGTGCGCTTATTTCAAAAGATTTTCCCGAATTGAGAGTACTGTATACCCGCACAACGGATACGTATCCTGAGCTGCATGATCGTGCTAAATTTGCCAATGAAAACAAAGGTGATCTCTACCTTTGTATCCACGTAAATGCGGCGCGTGGAAAAAGAATAGCCTCCGTCATTGGATACAAAACGGTTACCTATTATACAGGCAAAGGGGCCAGCAGAAAAAAAAGAACAAAAAAAGTACCGCAGTATAGATACACCTACTTGCCCAGTGAGGCTAAAGGCACTGAAACCTACATCTGGGGGGCTCACCGAAGTGAGGATAAAGAATTGGCGATAATTGAAAATGCCCCCATGATGCAAGAGGAGAATTTTGAAAAAAATTATGGAAGCATCGACGTAAACTCTCCGGAATTTATTGCCATATCACTGCTCAAAACAAAACAGTATTTCAAAAGAAGTGCCACCTTGGCTGGATTCATTCAAGATGAGTTTTCAAAAGTGGGAAGAGTAGATCGAGACGTAAGGCAACGCGCCATCGGTATCTGGGTCTTACAAGCTACTGCCATGCCAAGCGTACTTGTTGAAACAGGATTCATCTCCAACCCCGAAGAGGAGGATTACCTCAATAGTGAAACGGGTCAGGATGAGCTTTCAGCTTGCATGGTAAGAGGGTTAAGGAATTATTTAACCTGGCTAGAACAAAAACAACAATTGGAAAATACCCCCCCGACAACCGCAACCCTGGCGACTACTCATTCTTTTTTTGAAGCTGTTGAGGACAAGCACAAACAAACAATCAAATGAAACTATCCAATGAAACAAAAGTGGGAGCGTTAACGATCATTGCGTTAGCCCTGTTATTTATTGGGTTCAATTATTTAAAAGGAAAAGATCTTTTTACTCCCTCTAAAAAAATATTTGCCGTCTTTAGTGATTTGGGAAGCCTTGAAAAATCGAACGAAGTAAAAATCAATGGTCTTCCCGTTGGTTACGTTTATCAAAAACAAGAAAAAGACAAAGATGTAAGTGCTATTATAGTTACCATCAATCTTACACGCAACATCAATATTCCTCGAAATTCCGTGGCCTATATCGCCTCTAGTCTGGTGGGCTCCTCATTTATTGTGATAGAACGAGGCAATGAGTCGGCTTTTCTGCAAGACGGAGATACGATTCAAACCAGAAAGGAAACAGGTCTGCTGGGAGATGTGAAAGCACAACTTGATCCTACCATTAGCAACTTTCGCAGTATTCTTGACTCCCTTAAAAAAACCCTGGCAGGTATAAATGATGTATTGAATGCCAGAACCAGAAACGATTTACGCGAGACCATTGCCAATTTAAACATAGCCAGTGCTGCATTAAACAACTACCTATTGGAAAATGGCCCCGTAAACCAATCATTGGAAAATATCTCCAACATAACTCAGCGGCTTACAATAAGTGCAGCATCCATCGAACAAGTTACCGATCATGCAGCTACCATTACTTCCTCCCTTGTTTCATTGCCACTTAAAAAAACATTTGATACTTTAGCCGTAGTTATTGATAAACTAAATTTACTAACAACTTCGTTGCATAAAGGGGAAGGCACGGCAGGAGCATTGCTGAATGATAAGCAACTTTATGATCAACTTCAAAAAACATTGTTAAGCGCAGAAATCCTTTTAGACGATTTACGATCGCATCCAAAACGATATGCAAGTTTTTCTGTTTTCGGGAAAAAGGATAAATCAATCCCTTTAACCGCTCCCATCAGTAAAGATTCGCTGCCAAGAAAATAACTATGGACACGCATTGCGTTCGTGTTTTTCTAATTGCCTTTTTGCTACTACCCTCTTTTTTTTGGGTTTCAGGACAAGAAAAAATAGTAAAGCGGGACTCCGTAGCTATACCTCAAGACACAAATAAAGTTGAAATACTCGGCGCAGACCGACTCACACTTTTAAAAATAAATGACACTTCAACAATTCAGTTATTAGCCGGGCATGTGCGCTTGCGACAAGGAAAAGCACTTTTCGATTGCGACAGTTGTGTCTTGAACAATGGAGCTAATATTTTTGAAGCTTGGCAGCATATTCAACTAAAAGATGGAGACAGCATACAGGTTAATGCACGTCACTTACTATACCTTATAGACAAAAAAATAGCTTACCTGGATGGAAATGTGTCTTTAACTGACCGGAAAGCTGTGCTTACCACTCCTTCACTCGAATACCACTTACAAACAGACATTGGCATCTATACACAAGGTGGAAAAGTGGTAAACAAAAAGACAACATTAACCAGCCGTGAGGGCTACTATTATGCTTCGCTCAAAGAGATCTATTTCAAGAGTGATGTACAGCTGACTGACCCGGCATATCGAATCAGCACTGACTCATTATTGTATAATACCGCCACACAAACAAATCGCTTTATCGCCAAAACAACCATCATAGATAGCAGTGGCAGAAGAATAGAAACGCAGGATGGCTTTTATAAAGGAGGTAAAGCAGAATTCAATCAACGGCCTGTTATCATTGATGGGGCTACCACCATTACCGGAAACAGGATTGCCTTTAACGACAGTACGGGCACTTCACAAGCCATAGGGGATGTGGTAGTGGTTGATACTGCGCAAGGCACTACATTAGTAACTGGTCAATTATACAGGGAGGATAAAAATGAACGTATGTTGGCTACGGGTAAGCCGCTTTTAATTATAAAGCAAGACGCTGATTCGTTATACCTCACTGCCGATACAATTTTTACAGCCATGCAGCCTGTAGTGGCAAATAAAAAGGAGGATCGTGTAATCAGTAAAGATACTAGCCGGATTAAGCAAACAACTCGTATTGCACTCGCAAAAAAAGACAGTTCCGTCCGTTATATTGAAGCATTTCATCACGTAAAAATATTTTCTGATTCCCTGCAGGCAGTATGCGACAGTCTCTATTACACAGATTTGGACTCTGCATTCAGGCTATTCAGCGACCCGGTACTTTGGTCAAAAGAGAGCCAGATTACAGGCGATACAATTTGGCTATTTACAAAAAATAAAAAAGCGGATCGATTGACTGTTTTTGAAAACAGCATGATTATTAGTGAAGAAGCGCCTGGTATTTACAATCAAGTGGGGTCGATACGAATGGAAGGCAAGTTTACTTTAGGTACATTAGACTCGGTCAGAGCTTTTGGGAATGCGGCCACCATTTATTTTTTACAGGAAGAGGACAGCTCTTACACGGGGATTAATGAATCCAAAAGTGACTTAATTGATATATACTTCATACAACAAGCGCTTGACCGGATTGTGCTGCGGGGTATGGTTAGCGGCACTGTCTGGCCCATCCAACAAAAAAATCCCGCAGAGATGCGGCTTCCTCAGTTCAAATGGAATGATTTGAGAAGACCTAAATCCAGGTTGGATCTATTACGTTAAGTTAAATTTTAAACTATACGTAATTTTACTTAGTAAGTTAATTTTTTATCTTCTTACATAGTGGTTTTTGGGTTTGAAATTTCCATAAATTGCAATTCATATAACCAAACTTACAGCCATGAGAAAAATGCTCTATGTCCTGTTGGCGTTTACTTTACTTACAGTTGTGAGTCCACTTACCGTGGAAGCACAGGAAAGAACGCTGAGCGGTACAATTTTGGCGGAGGATTCGAAATCTCCGCTGCCCGGCGTAACGATCCGAGTAAAAGGAACGCGACGCCTTGCACAAACTGATGCTACCGGTAAATTCTCCATTCGTGTAAACACGGGGGAAGTTCTTCAAATTTCTAGCGTTGGCTATGAAACAACTGATGTAAAAGTTGGATCTAGCGAAACAATCGGCTTGAATTTAAAAACTGCAGACAATACGTTGGGCGAAGTGGTAGTAACCGCAATGGATATCAAAAGAAATCCTAGAGAATTAGGTTACTCCGTACAAAAAGTATCAGGATCAGATGTGCAGGAAACCCAGCGTGAAAACTTTTTAAACAGTTTACAGGGTCGCGTTGCAGGTCTTACGCTTGATCAAACTTCAGGTGTTGCCGGAGCTTCCTCTTCGATAGTTCTTCGCGGTTTCAACTCACTTTCATTAAGCAATCAACCCCTTTACGTAGTGGATGGCGTTATCCTGGATAACCAAACCATCAATGAAACTTCGAGTGGTGGTCAGGGAATCGGACTTGCGTCTGACCGCCCGAACCGTAACAACGACTACCAGAACCGGATCGCGGACATCAACCCCAACGATATCGAAACCATCACAGTTTTGAAAGGTCCCGAGGCCACGGCCCTATACGGAAGCCAGGCCAGCTCCGGCGCCATCTTGATTACCACCAAGCGTGCCAAGACAAACAAATTGGCTGTGCAGTACGACAACAGTTTCCGTGTGCAGCGCGTGACTCGTTGGCCGGAAGTAAACAACGATTATGCCAACGGTTCCAACAATACCCCCTCCAACATTTTTCGCTATTTCGGTCCTAAATGGGACCCCGGCACCCAACTCTTTGATAACAAGAGTCAATTCTTTCGTACTGGTAAAGCCCAAACACACAACGCAGCATGGGATTTCGGGTTTAAAAAATCCATTTTTCGTTTCTCCGCCAGTTACTTCGATCAGGAGGGTGTGGTTCCAGAAAACAATTTCCGCCGTTACAACCTGCGTTTAAGCAATACCACCAAGTTTTACAAAGACAGAATAGAGATCCTTCCCTCCATCGCTTACGTTAAATCCGAGAACAACAAAGTACTCAGAAGTGCCGGTGGATACCTGCTGGCCCTGTTGTCGTGGCCTAACAACAACGACATACGCAATTACGAAGACCTGAGTACGGGCGATAAGCTTGATCTTTTCTCCGGTCTTTCAGCAAACGGAGAGGTCGACAACCCGCTGTTCAACGTTAAGAAGAACCGGGCCTTCGATCAAACAGATCGCATCACAGCCTCGCTGGGTATAAACATCAACCCCACCAAGTGGTGGAGCATCTCAGGACGTTTTGGATATGACACCTATGACCTGAACGGATATTGGTTCTATCACCCCCAATCCTTCTACGTGTCTTCCGGCTCTGGTGGTTCGCTGGATCAATACTGGAGAAAATTCATTGGCTACAACCACACCGTCACCTCCACTTTTAAAAAGAATATCGGTAAGCATCTTAACATGCGCCTGATGGTGGGTACCATGTGGCAAGATTATGAAACACGTATGTGGGCCGTTTCCGGCACCAATATTGTGGATAATGTCAATATCCTTGACGGTAAAATGTACAGGACACCTCGTGATGCAAACGGGGATCTGGTCGCTGGTGGAACTCCTGTTGTAGTGACTGACCGCGATCTCCAGACGCTTGTAAATGGCTATATGGATAGCACCGTTACGCGTCGAAATACTCGTTTGCGACTTTTGCGTAACGCCTTCGGAGAATACAACAAACAGATCCTACGCCAAGGAGCTTATTTTGGGGAGTTTGCTATGAGCTTTAAAAACCTGGCCTTCCTGAGCTATACCCATCGTTTTGAGGAGGCTTCCACGCTGCCGGTTCAAAATCGTAAATACAACTACCCCGGCGGAAGCATAAGTTTTATTATGAGCGACATCTTCCCTGAAGTAAAAAAGAACGGCATTGTTAACTACTGGAAACTACGCACCTCATTGGCCGGTACTGCTCGTTTGAATACGCCCTATTCAACACAATCTGTATTTGTAAACAACTTCGCAAGCGGTGGAGGTTCCTCCTTTGGATTCTTTAATAACAGTCCTGATTTGGCCCCTGAGCGTCAGAGCACCTATGAGTTGGGAACCGAGTTGCGCTTGTTCAACAACAGCCTGAACCTGGACCTGACATATTACAACACCAAGAACAAAGGACAGATCATCCAAGCCTTTCGCTTGAGTTACGGTACTGGCTTTGTGTTGAATACACAGAATGCGGCCAGTACTCAAAACCAGGGGGTAGAGATTAGCATGGACTATGATGTGATCCGTAAAAAAGGACTGGTTTGGAACATGCGCTTCAACTTCAACCGCATGTGGAATCAAGTAATTGGTCTTCCCCGCAACGTTGCGGAGTACTACATCTCAGACACCTGGTTGTATGGGAACGCCCGGGGCGGTTTGGTCTTTGGAGGACCCACCACCTCCATCACGGCGTTCGGTTATGCACGTAACATCGCCGGACAGATCCTGATCAATCCGGCCAACGGATTGCCTGTGGGCGACGGTGTTTTCACCATTAAGGGAGACCGCAACCCCGACTTTACTCTGGGTTGGAACAATACCTTGCGTTGGGGCAATTGGAGGCTCAGTATGCTTTGGGATCTGAAAGTAGGTGGCGACATCTTCAATGGTACCAATGCCTATCTTACTCGTATCGGGAAGAGTAGACTGACGGAGGACCGCTACGTTCCCCGCGTAATCCAAGGCGTATTGAACGATGGATTGCAAAACTCTGCTACTCCAACGGTCAATACCATCTCCGTCATCCCTGCCTTTAACGAGCAGTACTACACAACCATGCCAGAAGAATTCTTCATTGAGCGCGACGTGAACTGGTTCCGTCTGCGTGACATCACCTTGAATTACACCTTGCCCAAGAGCTTTATCAAGAGTTTCAAGTCCATGAGCTTATTCGTGACCGGAAACGACCTGATCCTGCTCACCAACTACAGCGGTGCGGATCCTGCCGTCAACGGAAATACCGCCGGTAGTTTGGGTGTGGGTGCTTTCGGTTTTGATTATGGAACCCTGCCCTCTCCCCTGCAACTCAATGTTGGTTTGAGAGCTTCCTTCTGATAAACGACAAAAAAATATTATGAAACACATGAAAAAAATATTAACCCTTCCGCTTGTCGCCCTAACCTTACTTGGTATATCTTCCTGCAGCAAAAAAATCGATGAGGCCTACAGGAATCCCAATGCTCCCACTCGCGTACCGGTTGAAAGTTTACTGCCCGGTATCATCGGCAATTTTGTAGGCAGCTCCTCCGCACAAGGAAGCGCCTATGGAACGGCAAATGACGGAATGCGTATTGGGCGGTACGTACAGTTCTGGGCCACCAACACCATCGGTGACCAATTCGATCAGATGGGTGGAGCAACCGGAGCAAGTGATTTAATGGGCTCCATTTGGGCCATGCATTACTATGGCATGGGCCAGAACCTCCAACGCATGATAGACTGGAGCAAGGAAGAGAAAAAATGGGACTATACGGGTGTAGGACATGCTATTCTGGCCTGGAGTTGGCTGACCTTGACCACCACTTACGGGGAGGCTATCCTAAAACAAGCCTTTGATGCCAATTTGCTAGTCTTCAACTATGACTCGCAAGAAGAAATGTATGAAGAGTGTCGTAAGCAGGCCCATTTAGCCTTGTTCTACCTCAACCGTACGGATGATAATGTTAGTGAGGCTAACCTCGCTTTGGGAGATGCTTTTTTCTACAAGGGAAACCGCGAGAAATGGAAAAAGTTCGCTTACTCCGTACTAGCCCGCAGTTTCAATCACCTTACCAACAAGAGCATCTATCGGCCGGATTCCGTTATCAAGTATGCGAACCTTGGCATCAACAGCGCAGCCGATGATGCCACTGCCAAGTTTCAGGCTTCCGGCTTGTCCGGAACCTTCAATTTCTATGGCCCCTTCCGCAGTAACGTTGGAACTATGCGTCAAGGTCGCTTTGTGGTAAATCTTATGACCGGCTTGAGCACCATGTTCACCGCTGTGACAGACCCCCGGACACCCTACTTGCTTCGTGAAAACACCAATGGCACTTACCAAGGCATCCGACCCAATAAAGGCACGGATGGGTTGGTCACCAACGACCAGCCCCAGAATTATTGGGGCGGTGCGTTCACTTCAACGGCTGCTCCCGGAACCGATAACAATGCACGCTACATTTTCAGAAACGGCTCCCCCTTCCCGATCCTTACTGCATCGGAAAATCATTTCATGAAAGCCGAAGCCTTCCTGCGTAAGGGAGATGCCGCACAAGCTCATCAATCTTATATCGCCGGCATCAACGCCAGCTTTGATATGCTGATGAATACGCCGGATTATCACAACAGCGTACCGGCCACCATGCAAATCACTTCAGCTACCCGTGCAAACTACCTTGCCAAGCCGGCCGTTGTACCGGCTGTTGGCGCGCTGACCCTCTCCCATATCATGCTGCAGAAATACATTGCAATGTATGGATGGGGTTTACAGGAAACCTGGGTCGATATGCGCCGATATCACTACACGGATCTGGATCCGGTTACCGGTCAGCAAGTATACGCCGGTTTTACTCCCCCCTCCGGTATCGACCTATTTACCAATAACGCGAGTAAATTGGTCTATCGTTGTCGCCCTCGCTACAATTCTGAGTACTTGTACAACATCGCCGCCTTACTGAGCGTGGGAGCATTGGCACTCGATTATCACACCAAACAACAATGGTTCTCCTTACCATAACCCATTTAAACCAAGCGTATGAGACTTAATAAAAAATATATCCACGGTTTTGGAGTGCTTCTGCTGGCCGGAATCGTACTGATATCCTGCGAGAAGACCTTCGATGAAAAGATAATCCAGCAACGCGACCTCAGTGCTAATAGCATTGCTAAAGTCTATATTGCAACGGTTGGCGCCAGTAGAAACTACGTGTATGTGGATAGCAAACCTCAAAATGGATCCGCTCTTAGCTCCGGTTCCGTTTTTCCGAGTACGGGCTACGGATTTTTCGTCCCGGACGGACAACGTGACTTCCTGATTCGGGATACCCTGACCCTTACTACCCAGGTGCCACTTAGCTTTACCAACGTGATGAGAGGAGGAAGAAACTATACGATCTTCACCTATGACACCATCTCAGCCGTAAAGCAAAAGACCGTTGAAACTGCCATCAACATCCCAATAGATACTACTTGCCGTGTGCGCTTTGCCAACTTTGCTTATAATGGCTTGGCGGTAACCCCTGCTGTTGATATTGTATCCCTTGGTAAAAACGAGGTTGTTGCAACAAATCTACAGTATACTGACGTTACAGAATTTATTGTACACCCTACCAAAATTGGTACTGAAGCGTTTCAGGTTAGGTTAGCCGGAACCAGCACAGTACTCGCTACTTCAGCTATTTCAATATTAGAACCAAAGAGAAGCTATACAGTTGTATACCGCGGCTCTCACCGCGCTACTAGTGGGGCAAGTATCCGAACAGTAAGCTTGTTCTTGAATTATTAATTCCAAGATTATACCTATAAAAGAGCCGTACTAGTAGTACGGCTCTTTTAATTACCCAATGGGTTATTGGTCAGGCAAAGAATGCATAACTAAGCATAATTGCAGTGATTACACCAACTAAATCAGCTAACAGCATAGATCCAATCGCGTAACGCGTATTCCGGATATTTACTGAGCCAAAATAGAGAGCTACCACATAGAAGGTAGTATCTGAGGAACCTTGTAAAACGGAAGCCAGGCGCCCTGCAAACGAATCAGGGCCAAAGGTTTTCATGGTATCCAACATCATTCCTCGCGCGCCGCTTCCACTCAATGGCTTGATTAATGCAGTGGGTAAGCCATCTACAAAACGGCTATCTATTCCAGTTTTTGAGAACAAAAACTTAATTCCATTTATTAAATAATCAAAACTTCCGCTGGAACGTAGTAAACTAATGGCCACCAACATGCCAACAATGTAGGGTATAATTCGAATGGCGGTTTCAAACCCACCTTTAGCACCATCCACAAATGCATCAAATACATCTATCTTTTTGTACAATCCCCCAAGTACAATGGCAACAAATATGAATAATATGATCCCATTACTTAATTGGGAGGAAAAAAGTTGGGAGGCGGTGGCATCCAAACGGATTATATAACTGACCAGCAGGAGTATTATAGCCGTTATGCCCCCTACCCATCCTAAAATAACGGGTTGAAATAAATTAATCTTTTGCCTCCATGACACAATGAAAAGTGCTGCAATAGTGGCTGCAAAAGTGGCAATCATGCAGGGAATAAATATATCAGTAGGGTCAGCCGCTCCTAATCCTGAACGATAAGCCATGATCGTTACGGGTATCAAGGTCAAACCAGAAGCATGTAAGGCCAGAAACATCAATTGAGCATTGCTGGCAATGTTTTTATTTGGATTAAGCTCTTGCAGGCTCTCCATGGCCTTAAGGCCAAAAGGTGTTGCGGCGTTATCCAAATTGAGAAGGTTTGCAGAGAAATTCATCATCATATGCCCGGTTGCAGGATGTCCTTTTGGTACCTCTGGAAATATTCGGGAAAAGAAAGGCCATATCAATCTGGAAAGCAGTCTGACTCCCCCAGCCTTTTCAGCAATGGATAAAAACCCCATGAACAGGGCCAAAATCCCAACTAATGGTAAAATAATATCTAAGAACGCATTCTTTGCAGTTTCAATCACCCCATCCACTTTTCTGACCAGTCTTGACTGAATATCAATGTAGCTAATAACTTCAAGAGTAGAATTTTGTTTAGTGAAATAAGCGATTGAATCCGGCTGTCTAAAATCATGCAATAGCAATCTGGCTTTTGCAGGTTCAACTGTAGGAAAGTACCCGTATTCAGCCAGGAATGTAGAATAGTTCGCAGCTAAACCCAGGTGTGTAGGATTTCCCACAGATAGATAAAAAGTGGAATCATACCGATCTGTGGATTTGCCAGTTATCATTCTTACAAAAATCTTATCATCGCCATTCAATAATCGGCTACCCCCCACTATAGAGGCTATGAGGACAAAAGCAGCCCAAATTCTGGTTAATGTCATAATTTATTTTGTTCCCTTGAAGATAGGAAAATCAAGTTGCTGGTTCCAAATAGAAGAGTGAATTCCTTTACATTTGCAACCGCTTACAAAAAGTAATACTTCCTTATTTATGGCACTTCAGGCTGGAATTGTTGGTTTACCCAACGTTGGAAAAAGCACTTTGTTTAACGCTGTCAGCAACAGCGCCAAAGCACAGGCCAGTAATTATCGATTCTGTACCATTGACCCCAATGTTGGATTAGTGGATGTACCTGACAGCCGTTTAAATCAATTGGCTGCCTTAGTGCAACCTCAAAAAATTATACCAACACAAATTGAAATTGTAGATATAGCAGGATTAGTTCGCGGAGCCAGCAAAGGGGAAGGTTTGGGAAATAAGTTTTTAGGCAACATTCGTGAAGTGGATGCCATTATACATGTAATACGCTGTTTTGAGGATGAGAATATTTTAAGAGATGAAGGAGCTATTGACCCCGCAGGTGATAAGGATATAATTGACATAGAATTACAATTAAAAGATCTGGAAAGTGTAGAGCAGAAGATTCAAAAAAGGGAAAAGTTAATACGGGTTGACCCAAAACTTAAGGGTGAACTAGATGTACTGCTATGTTGTAAAGATCAATTAGAGAAAGGAAAAAATATTAGGGGTCTTCAACTCAGTAAAGAAGAAAGAGCAGCTATTGCAGATCTATTTTTATTGACTGAAAAACCAGTTTTATATGTGGCAAATGTGGACGAGGCCTCGATGCATACTGGTAATCGATTTTCTAAGGCATTACAAGAAGCCATTCTACATGAGAATGCTGAGATGATTATTATGAATAACTCCATTGAAGCGCAGATTACTGAAATGGAAGAGCCTGCTGATAAGCAATTATTCATGGAGGAATATGCAATGAAAGAACCGGCACTGGACCGACTGATACATAGTGCCTACAAATTACTCAGCCTCTACACCTATTTTACAGCGGGAGTGCAAGAAGTCAGAGCGTGGACCATACAACAAGGCTGGAAGGCTCCACAAGCAGCCGGTGTGATTCATACTGACTTTGAAAAAGGCTTTATCAAAGCAGAGGTCATAGCCTTCCAAGATTATATCCAATATGGCTCAGAATCAGCCTGTCGAGAGGCAGGCAAACTCCGAATTGAAGGAAAGGAATATGTTGTAAAAGACGGAGATGTTATGCATTTCAGATTTAATGTTTAAAATAAAATAAATCATTGAATTAAATTGGTTATCAATGTTTTATTTATTTTCTGATAAGCCAGCCATCCTTACTCCCGATTCTACCGGACTATATTTTCGATAGAGATTCCCTTTGGACAAACAGCTTTACTGGCACCTGTGTTCGTACAGGCTCCAAACCCTTCTTTATCCATTTGTGCCACCATGTTTAAGGCTTGCTTTTTCTTTTCAGGGTGTACTTGTGGAAGCAAAACCAAATGAGAAACTTAGGTATGATTCGCTAAAAATTAGAATACAATTTATTGGAGCCTTTGGTCTTACCCCATCACTTTTTGTTTCCTTATCTTTTGTGAATTATCTTTGCCAAGATAGTATCTTCTTCTTTTTTAAAAGATAGCAAATGAGCTTGAACGATTGTCTTAATAAAAACAATGCCTTTTATGCCAGGAATGAATTTGGGAAAAACAATCCATCGTTTTGGTTACACCAGTCGCAAAGATGCGTGGTGGGTAAAACCGTTATTTACTTTTCTTGGCCTTTCCGCTTTTGTTATCTACACAACATTGGCCGCCTTTCAGGGTAATCATTATCATCATGGACCTTATCTTTCTCCACTTTATTCACCTGAATTATTTGGCGAATCTTCGCATAGCTGGTTTGGCTCTATACCTGGCTGGTGGCCAACCTGGTTGCCATGGTCACCGGCATTGTTGATTTTATGGGCTCCGGGATTGTTTCGTCTTACCTGTTATTATTATCGTGGCGCATATTATAAAGCATTCTGGGCCGACCCTCCTTCATGCACAGTTTCAGAACCCAGAAAAACCTATCGCGGCGAAGACTCTTTCCCACTTATCATGCAGAATATTCACCGTTACTTTATGTATATCGCATTGATGTTTATTGTTTTTCTTTCTATTGATGTATGGAAAGCATTATGGTTTGTCAATCCGGATACAGGTGTAAAATCTTTTGGATTAGGTGTGGGCACATTGGTATTAACCGTCAATGTTGTATTGCTGGGCGGCTATACATTGGGCTGCCATTCGCTTCGTCATGCGGTTGGAGGGTTTTTGGACCGGCTTTCCGGTAAACCGGTTCGTTTTAAAATGTATAAATGTGTGAGTTGTTTAAACCGCAAGCATATGTTGTGGGCATGGTTGAGTTTGTTCTGGGTTGGGTTTACTGATATTTATGTCAGGTTATGTTCGATGGGGGTTTGGTCTGATTGGAGAATTTTTTAAACGCCGCCCCTCCAAACCTCCCGCACATCGTTAGCTTGTTGAAAATGAATTTAAGATTGAAAATATGCTAAAGCTGAAAACAAAAACAATAAACTATAAACACAAACTTTTCATTGTCATCATACGATACATATAAGTACGATGTACTTGTCATCGGCGCCGGTGGCGCCGGTCTTCGTGCTGCTATCGAAGCATCATCACAAGGCGTTACTGTTGGTTTGATCTGTAAGTCATTATTGGGAAAAGCACATACGGTAATGGCAGAAGGCGGCATTGCAGCGGCCATGGCCAATGTGGACGACAGGGATAACTGGAAAGTACATTTCACAGATACATTGCGGGGAGGCCAATATCTCAATAACTGGCAGATGGCAGAGATCCATGCAAAGGAAGCTCCGGTTTGTGTAAGAGAACTGGAAGCATGGGGTGCATTGTTTGATCGCACCGAAGACGGAAAAATATTGCAAAGAAATTTTGGTGGACATAAATATCCAAGATTGGCACATGTCGGCGACAGAACAGGGCTGGAAATGATCCGCACATTACAGGACCATTGCATTTACCAGGGGGTAGAAGTACATATGGAATGCACCATCATTACGTTACTGAAAGATGGTGACCGTGTAGTTGGTGCATTCGGATATGAAAGAGAAAGAGGACGATTTAAAACATTTCATGCAAAAGCCGTGATACTGGCAACCGGTGGTGTCGGCCGTTCATTTAAGATTTCCAGCAACAGCTGGGAATATACCGGCGATGGCCATGCATTGGCATACGAAGCCGGGGCAGAATTAATTGACATGGAATTTTTACAGTTTCATCCGACCGGGATGATCTGGCCGCCAAGTGTCCGTGGCATATTGGTAACCGAGGGTGTTCGTGGCGAGGGTGGGATTTTACTTAACAAGAATGGAGAACGGTTCATGTTCAACAGTATACCCGATGCATATAAAAATCAAACATCAGATAATGAAGAAGAAGGCTGGCGATATATACAGGGGGACAAGGATGCAAAGCGTCCGCCGGAATTGCTTACCCGTGATCATGTGGCCCGTTGCATCGTTCGTGAAATAAAAGAAGGAAGAGGAAGTCCGCATGGCGGTGTTTACCTGGACATTTCCTGGATAAAGAAAAAAATTTCCAATTCGGAAGAACACATAAGGAAAAAATTGCCGGGCATGTTTCATATGTTTAAAAAACTGGCCGACATTGATATTACCAAAGTACCGATGGAGATCGGGCCCACCACACATTATATGATGGGGGGCATCCGTGTACATGCAGAAACACAAATGTCAACCCTGCCGGGGCTTTTTGCTGCCGGCGAATGTGGCGCAGGATTACATGGCGCCAATCGTCTTGGTGGTAACTCACTTTCTGATCTGTTGGTGTTTGGAAAAAGAGCCGGCGAGTACGCTGCAAAATTTGCCAAAGAAAATAAAGCAGGCGCCATTGATGAAAAACAAATTAATGAAACTGAAAAATATGCACTGCAGCCTTTCGAAAGGGAAAATGGAGACAGCCCATTCGATGTGCAGTTTGCCCTGCAGGATATGATGCAGCAGTGGGTGGGTATTGTGCGGAATGAAGAAGAAATGTTGCGGGCAAAAGAGCATTTACGGCTGCTGAGAAAAAGATCTGCAAACGTTTTTGTAAATGGCAACAGGGAATTTAATCCGGGCTGGCATACGGCGCTTGATCTTCGCAATATGCTGATCGCATCTGAAGCCATAACAATGGCAGCGCTGGAAAGAAAAGAAAGCCGCGGCGCACATTTTCGGGAAGACTATCCTGACAAAGATCCCAATTGCGGAAAGTATAATTTAGTGATAAAGCAAAATGCCAGTGGTGAAATGACTATCAGGCAAGAGCCTATTCCTGAAATTCGGGAAGACCTTAAAAAAATCATAGAAGAAATGAAGTAATGTGAACTATAAAAGTTTTTTTTAGTGAGAAAAAAAATAAATTTTTAAAAAAACCAGAACCCCATTTAGGGCAGGGATATGCCAACAGCAACATTTAAAATACAACGTGGTGATGCCAGCATCGGAACTTTCGAGGATTATTCACTTGAAATTTCCGAAGGCATGGTTGTGCTGGATGCCATCCTGCTGATACAGGCAAAATATGCAAATGACCTGGCGGTCCGCTGGAATTGCAAAGCCGGGCATTGCGGCTCTTGTTCGGCAGAAGTAAATGGAATTCCAAAACTCATGTGCATGTGCCGGATGAATGAGCTGCCAATTGATAAGCCTGTGCTGGTGCAACCGATAAAGGCATTCCCGTTAATTAAAGACCTGGTAACAGATGTTTCCTGGAATTTTGAGGTCAAGAAAAAAATAAAAAAATTCAAACCCCGCAAACCAGATGCAGCTGACGGTAGCTGGAGAATGGCGCAGGAAGATATTGACCGGGTGCAGGAATTCAGAAAATGCATCGAGTGTTTTCTCTGCCAGGATGTATGCCATGTATTGAGAGAACATCATCTGCACGAACGTTTTACAGGTCCGAGGTATTTTGTTCATGTGGCTTCATTGGAAATGCATCCGCTGGATGTGGAAGACCGCCGAGAAGACCTGAAGAAAACAGATGGCATTGGTTTTTGCAATATCACAAAATGCTGCACAAATGTTTGCCCGCAGGAAATCACCATTACTGACAATGCCATCATACCTTTAAAAGAAAGAATTGCGGATAAATATTATGACCCGTTAAAAAAATTATTTCGCCTGTTTCGATCCAGGAAACGAAACAGCTAAGATCAAACCATAGTAATCAGGTTGTTTAAACCATTTTCTATGTTTCAAATTAAGCCCCTCTCCAAAGAGAACATTCCGGCGGCGCTTGAAAAAGCGGAACGCTACCGCCTGTTGAATGAACCTATGCCGACTGAAAGTATTTGCCTTGATATACTGGAGGCGGATCCGGAAAATCAAAAGGCAATTGTTACGTTACTGCTGGCCCCAGATACAGGCGTTCAATCCTACGTGTACGATTAGGAACAGAATCAGAAAGATTCCTGTCAAACCCATAGTCCATTTCCTACCTACAGAGGAATTGAACAATGCAGACCATTTTATCGGCGAGAAATTTTAAGGTTAGCAATAGAAAACTCAAGCTATTCTTCAGGTTGCAAAATGAGCAAGCCACAGCTAAAAAATGGAAAAGAACCTTATCAATCGGAATGTAGAAGAAGCGAAGCTAAGACAAGACCTGTTTTTTTAAAAAGGTGAAAAGGCTTATAGATACGCCAATCGTCAAGGGCAAGTAAGGGTAAAAATCGATCAAGACGGGCCTTTTGAAATTCCAAGGAGCTGGAGATAGAAAGATTCAAACAGACTGCCCATCCTCCCTTTTCATCCAATTCTTCTTTCCATTCTTCATAATAGTCAGCGCCGTCGAAATGAAAGTTCAAAACATTTTCTCCGATCAAGATAAAGTAAACAATTCCCTGGTCCATAAACTTTTCAAGCACTTCCCTTTTGAGGAGCATGATGTCGTTTTCCAGCGCATCATTCCATTCACCCAGCAACTCTATTATCATGTAGTGCTCTTCATAATCCGCCATCAATACCTTCAGATAAAGGGTCCGGCTGCCAAACTCATCCCATTGCGGGTGAATATAGTAGTTGTATACGGTTTGTGAAAATTCAAACTCGGAATAAGATCTTCCGCAAAATGGAGAAAGCTGGTCCAATTCGCTACTGTAGATATGTTGCCAATTATAAAACGGCTCTACCGTGTGCATGCGAAAAAAAATTATAAAAGTGCTAACGCCTTTTTAACACTTCCGGCTTTGAGTAAAAGCTCCTTTGCTTCATCATAGGACCCAATCTTGGCTAATTCCATTAACACCTTGGTGCCCCGATCCACTAACTTATCATTCGTGAGTTGCATATTGACCATTTTGTTATCTTCTACCCTACCTAATTGAATCATTACAGCAGTAGAGATCATGTTCAGTACCAACTTTTGTGCAGTTCCGCTCTTCATACGCGTACTTCCCGTTACAAATTCAGGTCCTACCACTACTTCAATTGGATAATCAGCTTCCGCACTTAGTGGCGATTGAGGGTTGCAACAAATACTACCTGTTACAATGCCATTTTTACGGCACTGCCTTAAAGCACCAATCACATAAGGAGTTGTTCCACTTGCAGCAATGCCAATCACAACGTCCTGAGTCGTTACCTCATATGCCTTCAAATCCATCCATCCTTGCTCCCAATTGTCTTCCGCTTTTTCCACCGCTTTGGTGATGGCCTGTTCGCCTCCTGCTATGATGCCAATGACTAAACCCGGCGGAACACCATAGGTCGGCGGACATTCGCTAGCATCGACAATACCAAACCGACCGCTGGTGCCTGCCCCAATGTAAAATAAACGACCCCCCATCAGCATTTTATCAACAATCGCCTCAACTAACTGCTCAATTTGGGGAATAGCATAAGTGATAATAGCAGGGACTTTTTGATCTTCCTGATTAATAAGCGTCAGCAATTGATTAACAGACATCTTGTCCAAATGCCGATACAAACTGCTTTTCTCAGTTATTCGCTCAAAACTCATATTAGGGTGAATGAAAGGTTATCAACCCTTGCGTCGGGTTAGGAAGTATGCTGCCTAATTCGAATTCATAATGGTAGCATAATTGTTTTATTACATCTTTAAAGGCATAGGAAATTCCACCTGTAAAATGCAGGGGGAATTTCCAAACTTCCGGGTATCGACATAAGTGTTGGAAGAAAAAATCATTGAGCCCATCCTCGAGAATATTTTCGATCATATAATGTCCTCTGTTCTCCGCAAGAAAAGAAGTAAAAGAAGCCAAGTACCGATTAGGAAGTGATTTCTTGTAAACGTTTTCCAAGATTTCAGCAGGTGTTGTAGTGAATCTCAACTCGAATCGCCCCCTTAACTCTTCATCAAAAGTTCCATAGAGATAATACTGTATCACCCTTTTCCCCAAGTATGCACCACTTCCTTCATCACCCAACACATATCCCAAGCCAGGACTATTCCTGGTTATTTTTTTGCCATTGTAAAAACAAGAGTTTGAGCCAGTGCCTAAAATGCAAACAATTCCTTTTTCACTTCCACATAATGCGCGTGCAGCACCCATTAGATCATGCCTAACCTCAATCCTTGCTGCAGGGAAAAGGAGTGCAAGTGCTTTATATACAATTTTTGCATTAGCAGGGTTTGCACACCCAGTGCCATAATAAAAAATCTCCTGAATGGTTACCTTTTTCAATTTAGGCAACAACTCTTGCTGAAGTACAGTGACAATTTCGGCAGTATTTAAAAAATAAGGGCTTATACCCGCAGTTAGTATCTTCCGCTTCTTAGACCCCTCCAAGAGACACCACGCTGTTTTTGTAGCTCCGCTATCTGCGACCAATTTTACAGTAGCCATTGTTCAACCAATATAAAAAAGGTTCAAAACAAATAAGTTAACTTGCACAAGTTATGCAAAAATTAGGCCTAAATGGGAAATAATAAAAGGGATTTCGCTCTACCCATAATCGTTGCGTTAGTACTTATCCTATTACTTTTTGCCAGTCAATTACTATTTCCAGCATGTAAATTATTTGGGGATAACAATCAATCTACTTTTCAACAGGTTTTAACTTTAGTTAATAATAAATACGTTGATTCAATTGATCTGGAGGGTATGAAATCGACCAACGTAGAGGTATTGCTCAATAAATTAGACCCCCACTCCAGTTATTTAAACCCTGCAGAAGTAGCCGCATCAGCCGAACTTCTGAAAGGCCATTTTGAAGGGATTGGTGTGGAGTTTGGACTATTCCGTGACACAGCTACCATTACTTATGTTATTCCATCCGGTCCTGGTGAAAATGCAGGGTTAAAATTAGGAGATCAACTGTTAAGTGCTAACGGTCATCTTCTTTATGGAAAAAACATTTCAACAGATTCAATCCGTTCTCTTGTCAGAGGGAAAAGAAATTCTTGGGTAGAACTGACCGTGCACAGAAACCAGCAAACAGTACAAATACCTGTTCAACGAGATCTAATTCCACTACCAGCAATCAGTTCTTTCTATTTGATAGAGCCCCAAACAGGTTATATACGTCTGGAACGGTTTTCAGCAAGCAGCTACGAGGAATTCATGCAGGCTTTGGAGACGCTAAAAAAACAAGGAGCACTACACCTTGTGTTAGACTTAAGAGGCAATGGAGGTGGTTTATTGACTGAAGCGGTAGACATAGCAGATGAATTTCTTGACCAGGATAAGTTAATCGTATACACTGAAGGGCAAAAAATAGGCAAACAAGAATTTAGAGCTCGCAGACCCGGGCAATTTGAAAAAGGAAAAATAGTGTTACTCATCGATGAGTTTTCTGCCAGTGCCAGTGAAGTATTAGCGGGAGCCATCCAGGATTGGGGTAGAGGTAAAATAATCGGACAAAAATCATTTGGAAAGGGATTAGTTCAAGAAGAATATGCTCTCGCCACAGGCGCTGCATTACGTCTTACTGTAGCCAGATACTATACCCCCTTGGGCAGATGCATACAACTTCCTTATCAAGGGAATGACACCTTAAAAAACAATCGTTACTTCATCAACTCCTGCGGGGATACCTTACAAGAAGAAAATGGAATTACGCCCCAAATAAAAACTCCAAACAATAACGGCTCTACGATACTTAACTCAATAAATCTCATGCATGGGTTGGCTTCGATAAACCAATTTTCTTTTCCATTCTATTTGGAGCATATTTCCAGTATTGACAATAAAAACTCTCCGTTGTCATTGCTAACAGATACGTCATTGATCAATGCCATGTGGAATCAATGGGTTAGCGTTGAGAAAGAGGCAAGGCCTGCATTACCCAACTATTCAGCGCAAGAGAAAAAATTTTTATCCGAAAGAATCTTAGCCACTATTGCACGTTACAAGTGGAGAGATAATGGTTATTTCCAGATTTTGAACACGAAGGACAGTACTATCCGTTTAGCGCTAAAAACAATCAATAATTATGGATATTAAAAATAACATTCTAGAGACCATTGGCAACACGCCCCTTATCCGCCTAAATAAAATAACCAGTGAAATGCCCTGCGAAGTCCTGGCAAAAGTAGATTACTTCAATCCCGGAAATTCGATCAAAGACAGAATAGCTTTAAAAATGGTTGAGGTTGCAGAACAGGATGGACGTTTAAAGCCGGGTGGCACCATAATAGAGGGAACCAGTGGAAATACAGGTATGGGTTTAGCATTAGCTGCCGTTGTAAAAGGATATAAATGCATTTTTGTGACCACGGACAAACAGTCAAAGGAAAAAGTGGATATATTAAAGGCAGTGGGAGCAGAAGTTATTGTTTGCCCCACCAACGTGCTCCCCGAGGATCCCCGAAGTTATTATAGTGTTGCTGCCCGTTTAGCCAAAGAAGTTCCCAATTCCTGTCACATGAATCAATACGACAATCTAGCTAACAGACAGGCCCATTACGAAACAACCGGACCCGAGATATGGGAACAAACAGATGGCAAAATAACGCACCTGGTTTGTACTGCGGGAACCGGGGGAACCATTACCGGTACCGCACAATACCTTAAAGAAAAAAATCCCGCCATTCAAATATGGGCAATTGACGTTTATGGCTCTTTACTTACCAAGTACTTTAGGACTGGCCAAATTGATATGAACGAAGTAAAACCATATGTGAGTGAAGGATTCGGCGAAGATTTTGTCCCTAAAAATTATGCCATGCAATTCATAGACCATTTTGAACAAGTAACCGATAAAGATGGTGCTATAATGGCAAGGAGATTAGCCAAAGAAGAAGGCCTGTTTTGCGGTTATAGTGCAGGAAGTTGTTTACAAGGACTTTTCCAATTAAAAATTAAATTAAAAAAAGGCGATATGGTTGTTTGCATTTTACACGACCATGGCAGCCGTTATGTAGGCAAAATATACAATGATCAATGGATGATGGAACGTGGGTTTCTGGATGTAAAAACAATTCGGGAAATAATTCAGAGCCGAGGATCAAAAAAGTTAATTACCGTTACTCCACAACACACCGTGTCCGAAGCGGTAGAGCTCATGAAAAAGTATGATATTGAACAAATTCCGGTCATGGACCAGGAACAACCCATAGGAGCCATTAGTCAACATGGACTTTTTAAAAAAATATTTGCAGATCCAGATTTAAAAAACGCCTCCATACACGCCGTAATGGAAAATGGATTTCCTCTGGTAACCTTTGATAGCCCTGTAGAGAAACTCTCACAATATATAAGCAAGGAAAACGGAGCTGTATTAACTCGAGATGAGGCGGGAGCGTATCATATTATTACAAAATATGATGTTATTGCAGCCTTAGGCAACCCTTAAAAACACTACATTTGCATCAATTCAACTATCCTATCCTATCCTATGAAAAAATATCGTGCCGGAGTTTTGCATGGCGATGAATTAAAAGCACTTTATCAAGACGCTATTGAAAACAATTTTGCACTTCCGGCTGTTAATACTATTGGTACAAACTCGATTAATGCCACATTGGAAACTGCAGCCAAAGTAAACTCTCCCGTCATTATTCAATTTTCAAATGGAGGTGCCCAGTTTATTGCAGGAAAAGGAATGCCCAATGATCAATTACAGGGAAATATCCAAGGGGGGATCGCTGGAGCGCTACACGTTCATAATGTGGCTAAATATTATGGTGTTCCGGTTGTTTTACATACCGATCATGCTGCAAAAAAATGGCTCCCCTGGATCAGCGGATTATTAGATGCAGGTGAAACCTATTTTAAAGAAAAAGGTCAGCCTCTTTTCAGCTCGCATATGTTGGACCTTAGTGAGGAGCCCATTGAAGAAAATATTGCTACTTCCGTTAATTTTTTCAAGCGAATGCAACCCCTTAGCATGAGCATAGAGATCGAATTAGGTGTTACCGGAGGAGAGGAGGATGGCGTAGACAAATCAGATGTTGAAAATGCAAAACTGTATACCCAACCTTCCGAAGTTGCGTACGCTTACACTGAGTTGAGTAAAGTAAGCCCATTGTTTACCGTGGCTGCTGCATTTGGTAATGTTCATGGCGTTTATAAACCGGGGAATGTTGAATTACGACCTGTTATTCTTAAAAACAGCCAGGATTACATTCAACGACATTTCAAAACCAGCTCAAAACCGGTATACTTTGTTTTTCACGGAGGCAGCGGTTCTCCCCAAGAACAGATCCGGGAAGCAATCGCTTATGGCGCGATTAAAATGAATATTGACACAGACTTACAATGGGCTTTTTGGGATGGCATCCTAATGAATTACAAAAAGAATGAAGCCTATTTACAAGGGCAATTAGGCAACCCCGAGGGAGAAGATAAACCTAATAAAAAATACTACGACCCCAGAATTTGGCTACGTAAAGGTGAGGAAGCCTTCATCAAACGACTGGAAATTGCATTTGATGATTTGAACTGTATTAACAGAAATGCCTGATTAATTAAGCACGCTTAGCAGTAGTGGGCGATTCCCTTATCATGTCCTTCATTGTCTTAACCCCCTGCTCAATGTAGATGTCTTTGCCTAAGGATTTTAACCAGCGTTCAAACCGCTCTTGCTTTGGTTTGTCGTTCGACCACCGGTTTTCCTCCCCTTGCAATGCATTTACTTGCATTGGATTTCTATTTTGTTGCAAGGCCTCCAACTGCTTCACCGCATTTCTTATTTGCTCCTGCGCTTTTTTGTAAGCATCCAATTGAAGGCTTACGGTCTGTTCATTTTGTTTGGATAGGAACAAGGACGTGCTACTGATTAATTGAAAAAGGTCGTCACTGCTAATTCTTCTTCTTGCATAAGCTACTACAGAGTCTTTTTGGTAAGAAGGGGTCCAGGTGATAAAGGAGGTTTTTGAGATCTGGTCCCAGGGAAGAGATTCTTTGGTATCCTTCTCCCTGAACTTTAAATACTCCATATTATCAGGAATAACCACATCCGGAATAACACCCTTTAATTGCGTTGAACCTCCACTAACCCGGTAGAATTTTTGTAACGTAAGTTTCACTGTTCCCAGTTCAGCATTGGTAGAGGAAAATCCATACTGCGGATCCAAGCCTATGTTGCGCTGCACAGTTCCCTTGCCAAAGGTTGAGCTACTTCCCATTATTATACCTCTACCGTAATCTTGCATGGCTGCAGCAAATATTTCAGAGGCAGATGCACTGAGTTCATTCACTAACACAATCAACGGCCCATCATATTGCATTGCCCTATCCTTATCTTTTAAAATAGTGGCTGGACGATCCCTGTCTTTTACTTGAACAATAGGGCCTTCCCCAATAAATAAACCTGCCATTTGCACCACATCGTAAAGGGACCCCCCCCCATTGTTTCTAAGATCAAATACTAACCCGCTGATTCCCTCCGCCTTGAGCTTGACCAATTCATTCGCAACATCAGTGAAGCAGCGGGGCCGGTTAGGGTTTTCAAAGTCAGCATAAAAATCTGGCAGATATATATAACCGATTTTTTGCCCGTTATCCTGAATTACCGCGCTACGCGCATACCCCTCATCTTGGACAATTCGGTCCCTGATTAATGAAACTACTTTAATAGTGCCATCGATTTTTCGCAACGTAAGCCTGACCTCTGAGTCCTTCTTTCCCCGTATTAATTTTACCGCATCTGTAGTCATAAAACCCGATAGATCAACTGGCTCTTCCTCAGCCTGCCCCACTTTAAGTATGATGTCCCCGGATTGGATTTGACCAGACTTATAGGCGGGACTTCCTGCCACAACACTTGTAATTTTAATGCTGCCCTCATCGTATTGGAGTGTTGCCCCAATGCCATAAAATTGACCTGCCATCTCTTCATCAAAATAACGTTTGTCAACCGGTGGCATAAACTCCGTATGAGGATCCATGGTGGTAGTAATGGTGTTCACAAACAAATTGAACTTGTCGTCCTCATTGAATTTATTCCTGAATCGATCAAAAGTCCGTGCCATAATTTTTCCTACTTTATCACGGGCCTCTTTTTCCAACTCCACAGCATGCTTACCGTTTTTACCATCTTTCTCGCCGGCTTTTTTATTAACTTCTATACCTTCCGCATATCTCTCCAGCGACATGTGCTTCAGTTTATTTTTCCAGCGCTGTTCTCTTTCTGCTTCATTTAACGGAAAATCCAACTTATCAGCATTTAACACTACTCCCTCCGCACTGGTAAAGACAAATGCATTGGACAATATTTTCTGACACAATAACTCCGACTCCTGTACGCGAGTGGTAAAAACGTGGCCAACTGCCTTGAAAAAAAGAATGGGTGCTCCAGTTAATTCGTCGTCAATTTTAGTTTCATAGACTCGTAATGACGCAATGTCACTCTTTAAAAAAATATTTTTCTCAGGGTCGAGTTCGGTCAGGTAACGATCAAAAACGCGCTTGGAGAAAGCGTTATCAATTTGTTGAGGACTATAATGCCCATCGGACAACATCTTACCAATCAGGAACATTATCTTTTCATACTTATCTGGAGGCAGGTTTGTTTTGCTTTTGCCTAATATTTGGGTAGTAAGCACCGATCCAATTAAGACCAACACCACTAGCAAGCTAATTCTCTTCATAGTCAACCAGTATTGTAAGTATGAAAACATGGAAATCAAAAATAACGTAAAATGAGATCCTATTTTTTTGAGAAGCTGGTTTTTACCTAATTTTGCAAGTCCTTAACCTCTTCACCAGTTGAAGATTAACAGGACACGTGGTGGCTATAGCTCAGTTGGTTAGAGCATCAGATTGTGGTTCTGAGGGTCGCCGGTTCGAGCCCGGTTAGCCACCCACCACCTCGTCTTCCCACGAGGTTTTTTTTAATAAAACACCCTAATACAAGTTTTGGGTTGAACAATCACCTCTCATATACCTTATCAACCGTTTAAATAATCGATGAAACCCATCCGCAAGCGTATTACAACTTACTCGTTTAATAATCAAAATAGTAGCATGCTAAGTCGTTTTTTCCTTTTATTAAGTTTTTTTGCTTTTGTAACGGCTGATGCACAACCACCTGTTTCTATAGCACGAGGTGGCGCAAATAATCGTCAGATCCCCAACGGAAGCTTTTACGGCAAGGTGCTGGAATCTTCAACCGGAAAGCCTATTGAACTAGCATCGGTTCTATTATTACAGAACAAGCTGGATACCCTATCCAAAAAGCGAAAAGATGTTGTTATAGCAGGCATGTTAACACGCGCCAACGGCGAGTTCCGACTTGAAAATATACCTGTTTTTGGGCAATTCAAGCTTCGCATCAATGTGGTGGGTTATAAGACCATCGAACAAACCATTGGCTTTGATCTTAAAATCCCCACAGCTGGAAATACTGATTTTACTGCCATGCTTGCTGCGCTTGATAAAGATCTTGGTAATATCAAAATAAATATTGCAGAAAAAACACTTGAAAACGTAACCGTCAGTGCCAGCACGGGTGGATTAAAACTTGGAATTGATCGAAAGGTTTTTAGTGTAGACCGAAATATAGTTTCCGCAGGTGGAACTGCTGTTGATGTGATGCGTAATGTTCCTTCTATTAATGTTGACCTGGATGGAAATGTTACCATGCGTAATAATGCCCCGCAATTATTTGTAGATGGACGACCCACCGTATTAAGTTTAGACCAAATACCAGCGGATGCGATTGAAAGCGTGGAAATTATCACCAACCCTTCAGCGAAATTTGATGCCTCAGGTGGTACCGCCGGCATCCTGAATATTATTCTCAAAAAAAATAAACGAGTAGGCTACAGCGGCAACATTCGTACCAATATTGATTCCCGAGCACGGGTGGGTGGCGGAGCAGACTTTAATGTTAGACAGAATAAACTCAATTTTTTTGGCCTCTTGAACTATAATATGCGTAAGTCGATCAGTGCAGGAAACACTGAACGAACTACGCTCATTGCAAACCCCAACACTTTTTTAAAACAAGAAGACAGTAGTATTTCTAAGGGCAACTTCCGATTTTTCAGGGGAGGTTTTGACTATTTCATAGATAATCGCAACACATTCTCTATTGCGGTAAATAAAGGAGGCGGTAAATTTACGCTCACCAACGATAGTTACAGTACAATAGACTCAATCTATACCCCTAGCATAAGATCATATAATGACCGTTTTTCTAATTCGCCCCTCGAATTTAATTTCGCAGGATCAAGTGCCAGTTTTAAGCATTTATTTCCACGAGCAGGTGAAGAATGGTCCATCGACTTTACACAATATGTAAGTAAGAGCGAAAATAGCAACGAGATTCGCACTGCTTATTACACCACCCCATTAAGCTCCTTTGTCAAAATTCAAGATCAACTTCAAGCAGGATCAGGTGACAACACTACTGTTGTAATTCAAACTGATTACACCCTCCCCTTATCCGATAAGGTTAAGATAGAAACGGGGTTACGTGGTCAATGGAGGACCGTTGATAATAAGAACAATTTTTTTATTAAAACTTCAACTGGCACCATTCAAATTCCAAGTTTGTCAGTGAACTACACAAGTGACGATAATGTATTTGCGGCGTATGCCACCCTTTCCAAACAGGTTAGCAATTTTGGCTATCAAATTGGACTACGCGCAGAACGATCGGATTACAATGGTTTCTTACCTGACAGAAATGAAGAATTTTCAATAGCATTTCCCGTAAGCCTTTTCCCCAGTCTTTTTATTAGCAACAAGCTAAAAAAGAATGCTGAACTGCAACTTAATTATACCCGAAAAATAAATCGTCCAAATTTTTTCCAGCTATATCCTTTCACCGATTATGCAGATTCGCTGAACCTTAGTAGAGGGAATCCTGGTTTAATTCCGGAATTCACCAATTCATTTGAACTCTCCTACCAAAAAACATATTCAAATAAAAATAATCTACTTGGTTCAATCTATTTCAAGCATACAGACAATTTGATTACTCGCTACCAAGATAATGAAACCAATCCCATCACTGGAAAAGAGGTGCTGATTAATACATTTATAAATGCAAATTCTAGCTATGTAACAGGAGCTGAATTAGTAGCAAAAACAAAAATTAATAACCAGTGGGATTTGACCAGCAATTTTAATTTATTTACTTCAGCTATTCGGCTGGCTTCTAATTTTGAAAACGCGATTGACCCTTTTGTGAGTTATCAGATTAAACTCAATAATATTTATAAACTTCCCAAAAACATCACGCTTCAGCTTTCCGGAGAATATCAATCCAAATCAGTGCTTCCCCCAGGGGGTAGCGGTAGTAGCGGCGGCGGTCGTTGGGCCGGTGGCGGAGGTGGCATGTGGGGAGGTGGCATGTGGGGCCAGGCCAGTGCAGCACAAGGGTATCAAAAAGCAAACTATTTTATAGATGCCGCCATACGCTTTGAGTTAGGAAAAAATAAACAGACCAGTATTTCGCTTAATATGAATGATGTATTACGAACAAGACGTCAACAGATTTACTCAGCATCCTCCTTGTTTGTACAAGATGTTTTCAGAAGAAGAGACCCACAATTACTCAGGCTAAATATTAATTGGCGATTTGGAAAGTTTGACCCTAATTTATTCAAACGAAAAAGCACCAAATTAATGGGAGAGGGTATGGAAAATATGAACCTATAAGAATAGGTATTTTACAGGTGAATAGAGGCTAGCTCCTCTACTCTACCCTGTCCAGTGCGTATCATTCTAGCTGGGAATTTTTGAACAACAATATAGTCATGGGTGGCCATGACAACAGCTGTATTGTAATCACGACTGATGTGAAACAACAGTTTCATAATCTCATCTGATGTTTCCGGATCCAGATTACCCGTTGGCTCATCTGCTAAAATCAGCTTGGGAGAGTTCAATAAAGCCCTTGCAATATCAATACGTTGCTGCTCACCACCGCTTAATTCAAATGGCATTTTAAACCCTTTAGACTTCAATCCTACTTTATCCAATACATCGGCAATCTTTTCATTCATCAAACGCTCATCAGTCCAACCGGTAGCCTTTAGCACAAACTTTAAATTCTCATTGACATTACGATCCGTCAATAGTTGGAAATCCTGAAATACCACCCCAAGTGTTCTTCGTAAAAAAGGGACGCGTTTCCAGTCTAATTCTTTTAGATCAAAACCCGCCACGGTGCCCGCCCCTTCCACCAGAGATAGTTCGCCGTAAAGCGTTTTTAAAAGGGAAGATTTACCAGTTCCGGTTTTACCAACCAGGTATACAAATTCACCTTTATTTACTGTCAAGTTCACATCCAGTAACACAAGGGATGAACCCTGATAGATATTCACGTTGTTCAACGTTATTATAGAATCGGCCATAGTTGGATTTATTACAAATTACTAAAAAGGAAAATGAGTGTCAAAATACCAGCAACTGGTTTTCATGTTGGATGTGCAATTCTTTTTTTAGCCCCTCTTCTACCCGACCAATGATTTGTGCGGCAACACCATAGGAAGCTGCAATATCAATAATGGTTTGTGCATGACGGGGGTTTGCGTAAATTTCAAGTCTGGTCCCCATATTGAATACTTGCATCATCTCTCGTAAATCAGACCCGCTAGATTCCTGGATCAATCTAAATATTACCGGGGGAGTGAAAAGATTGTCTTTAATGACCTTGAAATTTCCCGGCAAGTACTTTAAACATTTTGTTTGCCCACCACCACTGCAATGGATAAGCCCGTTTACCGCATCAGGAATTTGCGCAAGTATCTCTTTTAGCAGGGGAGCAAAGGTCCGGGTGGGGCTTAACAATAATTGCCCAAGGGTATACTGATATCCCTGGTCAACAATTTCACTGTTAAGCGTATAGGGGCCAGTGTAAGCTACATCGGTTTCCAATGAAGGATCCCATGATTCTGGGTAATTATCCCGGTAGGTATTATTCAATAAATCATGTCGGGCGCTGGTGAGACCATTACTGGCAATTCCGCTATTGTAGGCGCGCTCATAGGAGGCCTGACCAAAACCCGCTAACCCCACGATCACATTTCCTGGCTGAATTTTCTCGTTGGTGATCAAATTAGCTTTGGGCCATCGGGCTGCCATTGTTCCATTGATAGCGATAGTACGAACCAGATCACCTACATCTGCTGTTTCACCACCCATAAATTGGATGTTTACACCATGCAGTCTCATTTGATCAAAAAAAGAACGGGTACCGTCTATGATAGCAGTCAAAACTTCGCCGGGTATCAGCTTTTTATTTCGATCAATGGTAGAGGAGAAAAGAAGAGAAGAAGTAACACCCACACAAAGCAGGTCGTCCAGGTTCATCACAATGGCATCTTGTGCAACCCCCCCCCAAACAGAGAGATCCCCCGTTTCGCGCCAATACAAATAAGCTAAAATTGACTTTGTGCCTGCCCCGTCTGCGTGCATAATGGACACCCACTTATCATCATTGCACAGAAAATCCGGATATACTTTACAAAATGAATTCGGGTATAGCCCATGGCTCAGCTGTTTAACAGCAGCATGAACATCCTCTTTTTGAGCAGAGACACCTCTTTTAGCGTAACGTGACATGTGTCGCAAACTTACTGATTCCTTCTGGTTCGGTCAACTGAGTTGGTACCACTATCTTTGCAATCCAAATGCAAATACATACTTCATTAGATCAGCTTCCCGCTTTTAATAAGGCAGTGATAACCATTGGAACTTTCGATGGTGTTCACAATGGGCACAAAGAGGTTTTACATGCACTTAAGCGTACCGCAGCATCGGTAAAAGGCGAAATGGTATTAATTACCTTTGACCCACATCCCAGAAAAATAGTCAGCTCTGCCATACTGGGCATCCGATTATTAAATACACTCGAAGAGAGAAAACAATTACTGGAAAAGGAAGGGATTGATCATCTTGTGGTAGTGCCATTCACTGAAAAATTTGCCAATCTCTCTGCCACTGAGTACATAGAGGATTTTTTAGTCGCCTATTTTAAGCCCCACACAATTATTGTTGGTCATGACCATCAATTTGGCAGAAACAGACAAGGCAACTATGCCTTGCTAAGTTCTAAAGCAGCGCAGTTTGGTTATAACATAGAAGAAATTTCCAGAAAATTAGTGGAAGATATTACCATCAGCTCTTCGAAAATTCGCGAACATCTTTCCCATGCCAACATTACAGACGCCAATAAATTGTTAGGTTACCCCTTTTTCTTTAGCGGCACTGTTGTACACGGTAAAAAAATTGGAAGAACGCTTGGTTACCCTACCGCAAATCTAAAGATTGAAGATCCAGAGAAAATTATCCCAGGGAATGGAATCTATGCAGTATTTGCAAAACTAACCGGTGCTGATCACCTCTATAAAGGAATGATGAGCATAGGGTTTCGTCCTACATTAGACGGGAAAAGCAGGGTTATTGAAGTAAATATTTTTGATTTTGATCAAGAAATTTATGACCAAGTTCTGGAAGTACATATGATTGCTTACCTACGGGAAGAAGAGAAATATAATTCATTGGCAGATCTCATTGAGCAACTAGGCAAGGACAAACAACGGAGCTTACAAATTTTATAATATTCCCTGATTAGTAGTCATTTTAAAAACCAGCTCTTTCAACAACGCGGCATCTTCTGTTGCAGGAGCTCCTACGCCTACAGCTTTAAGATTATATTGATGTAATAATAAAAGCGTGAGCTCAGTACCTTGATATCCGTATAATCGAGCCGCCTCTTTATAATTGCGTATTGAAAAGGGGGGTATTCCCAGTTGGGCTGCTAATGAACGCTCATCGGCAGTATCAACACCAAATAGCATATATACTTTGGAAAAAAAACTATACAGAAGCGGCAGGACCAGTTGGAGGGGGGCAGCTTTTGGGTTTTGTTTGAAATACTGGATAATGCTAAACGCCTTTGAAAAATCTTTTTGAGCCACTGCTTGCTGTAATTCAAAAACATTGAAATCCTTGCTCACCCCAACAAATCGCTCAATAGCTTCTTCATCAATTACCACTCCCGTCCTACAATTCAATTGAAGTTTATCAATTTCCTGTTCAATCCTACAAAGATCACTCCCCAGATGGTCCACCATCAACAGCAGGGCCCTTGGCGTAATGATAAGTTGGTTCTTTGATAGCCGTTGTTCCACCCAACTTGCAATATCCTTTTCATTTAGTTTTTTGAATGAAATATACCTGCCCTTCTCCTTGATCAAGCGAGCCATTTTTTTCCTGTTATCCAACTTTTTTTCTTTGTACGCAACTATCAGGATAGTAGAGGAAAGAGGCTGTTCAAAATAGGATTCTAATTTTTCAATGTCTTTTAGCTGTTGTGCTTCTTTAAGCATTACCACCTGACGCTCTGCAAACATGGGATATCGCCGACATTGATTCATGACCTCGGCCCAGGATGTGTCCCGACCATAAAATATTGTACAATTAAAAGCGGACTCCTCTGGAGTTAAGATGCTTTTTTCTGCTGCATTACAGAGCTGATCAATAAAATAATTCTCCTCCCCTTCCAGCCAATAAAAAGGGCAGAATTGCTTCTTGGACCATTCCTTTAAAATACTGGCTACATCCACAGCGCTAAATTAAACGATTTGTGAGGCAACAAATAAAAAAAGTCCCGCCGTTTGGCGGGACCTGAATACATAAACCCAGTAATTAACTAACTGCTTTATAACAATTAGAACAAGTTATATCCATAACTAACATAATACAAGCCGCCAACATATGGGCTTCCAAAACCAGTGCGCTGATAGTTGTTGGCAATATTGGTTCCACCAACACGGAAAGTGCTCTTTGGATGCTGTGGAGGACGATAGGTAAACTGTGCATCCCACCATCCAAATGCAGGAAGTGTACCAGTAACAAAGGTTCCTTCGTAATAATTACGATCTTGCCATTTGTAGACTACATTGAAACCAACATTCTTGTATACATTCTCATTACGCATACCTATGTTCACACGGTATTTAGGCGCATTGAAGTAAGAAACAACACCGGCTTCAACATCCTGCAATTTGTCAGAGAATACGTTTCCGTAAACCACATATTTTCTTACCCACTGATACTCAAAACCAACACCCCAACCTGTAGAAGTAACCGGGTCAGTAGAGTTTTGAACGTAGGATAGGTTAGTACTTGTAAAAGGAGAATATAAATCTGAATTTGCACCAGTGCGAGATTGCGCAAGCGCAAAACCCGCTAAAAAGCCTTCGTAACGGCTAAAATAGTAGTAGGCATCAATCAACAATTTCTTGCCAATTACACCTTTATATCCCACTTCATAAGACTTAACTGTCTCAGGCTTTACAGGCTGGAATCGTCCACGAACCAAGCGGCTTGAATCACCCAAAGTACCCGATCGATAAGAGAGCACACTTGCAGCTGTATAACCTGGACGGGTAGAATTCAATTTATAGTAATCCTGGAACTGAGGCAAGCAACCCATCAAAACCCCAGAACCGGTCACTAAACTGATGTATTGGTTTTGATTGGTTGGGAAACGATAGGCAGTCTGGTAAGATAAGCGCAAGAAGTTCTCTTTCGCCAATTTGATTAAAGCAGAAAAACGTGGGGTAAACCGACCCTTAAAATTTGTTTGCTTATCAAAGCGTCCTGATGCAGTTAATGTTAATCCCCCATCGAGCAAGCTTTTCTTCATTTGCAAGTAGCCACCATATTCGTTTACACGAATCAATTGTGCGGTATCAGCAAAAAGTGTTCCTTGAGAATTTAAAACCCACTGTCTCCAGCTGGCTCCAGTTATGAGCTCTACTTTATCCGAGAAACCGCCCATGTCTGAAATATTCAACTGTGTTTCTGCCGAGTAGTAATCTGTTTTATCTAAAAATAAAGCCCCACCCTTGCTAATAGGTGTTGATAGGATACGGTTCTTTGCATCTTCGAATGCTTTTGTTCCTATCATCAAACGTCTAGCGTCAGCTGACGTCCTGGCAGTCTGGTGAAGTACAAAATCGCTTGCTACTGCCCCATTCAAACGACGACCCTCTGAGAACGTACCAATGTATAAAGGGAACCAACTGCTACTTGGACTTGCAGCCTCATTTAAGAAAGCACCCAATGCAGTTGCGTTATAAGATTTGCCGGCATTCTCTTGTGAAGTATATCCACGAATAAACCAGTTTTTGTGACGCAGCTCTAATTTATGCTGGCCCATACTGAAGTTCTTCAGTGAATAACGATCAGAACCTGTGTAAACAGTTGTACCAGTACCGATATAACTATTCAAAGAGAATTCAAGTTTGTCGGTGAATTTATAATGAATGCCCCCATTGAAGCGAACATTCAAAGTATTGTAATCTACTAATGCTTGCTCCTCATAACCGGTACGAGAAACAGTGGCTCCTCCAAAATAATTATTCTTCAGTCCATTATAGAAAGGGTACATCTGATCAATCAAAGGCCTTAATTGAGGGCTGTTAATTGCACCTAAAACAGCAGGCGGGAAAAAAGGGAATGCATAAAAACCTTGGCGTTGCAACTCCGTAGGATAACGAGGGTTGCCAATAGCACCATAGTAAGCATTGAGTAGAGTTACTACATCAAGCGCTCCACCAGTAGCTCCCAGAATACCCCCGCGAATTGACCCTTGGACAAAACTGGCAAAGGCATTCATGTTGGCAGCTGTCTCATCACCATACATGTTGATGCCATTGAAGTCGGGATGGCTGGTGCGATTACCGGGTACAACGGCACTCAAAATACCAATCTGGGTTTTATTGCGATAATCTTCTGCTTCCCAATCAGATGCTTTGACCATTGAAGCGGCTAATTTTATGGCCAATTTATTTTTATAGGCCTTAGCCCAGCGAAAAGACCAGTCATAGAATGGTGCTGCAGCACGTTGCTTCTGATCAACATGCATTATGCCCTGCTTGATATTATAACTAAATCCTTGGTACTTAAATGGATTCTTAGTGTTGATGAGAACTGTTCCGTTCATACCACCCGAACCATACAGTGCAGAAGAAGCTCCGGAGAGTACCTCTACGCTTTCTACATCTAAATCAGCGGGTCCTACCAAGCTACCCGCGGAAAAGTTCAAACCGGGAGCTTGGTTATCCATACCGTCCATCAGTTGATTCAGACGCGTATTACCGCTGCTCACAAATCCTCGAGTTGTAATGGTACGGAAAGTTAAACTAGCAGTGTGTACGTCAACACCTTTCAGATTACCAATTGCTTCGTAATAATTTGGTGCAGCAACGTTGCGCAGAGCAGTTGAACTTAAACGCTCCACTGTAACTGGCGACTCCAATAAACGGGTAGGCGTTCTGGTAGCGGATACCACCACTTCCTGCCCAAGCGATTCATTTACTTGCAGCGAAATTGACAAATCAGCTGTAGAGCTTACTTTCACTTCCTGGTCGGAAAATCCAATAGAACTAAAAACGAGTGTTACGGGAAGTTTGGAAACCGTTATGGTAAATCGACCATCACTATTCGTGTATGTTCCTTGAGCTGTACCCTTAACTAATACAGAAACAGCTGGAATAGCCTCTTTAGATGCTTGGTTTATCACCGAACCCTTGACTGATACTTGTTGAGCAAAAGCAGAAAAGGAAATGAATAATACCGCAAATGAAGAAGCTAAGAAGTTTAGGCTTTTTCGCATAAATCGGGATTTTGGTTTAGAATATAACGGAAAAGTACGCATTGTGGGGGGACTACAAAAATTTAATTTTAAAGGCCTAAGGATAAGTTGTTGAAATTTCAAACTCACTGGTTTTCCGTACTTTACGGCAGCCAACTTACTTTCGATTTATGTCCAATCTTAAATTTAAAAATCAGACTGGTTTTTATCGGGGAAAGGTAAGAGATGTATACAGCATTGGAGAGGATTTACTGGTCATGATTGCCTCAGACCGCATCTCCGCCTTTGATGTAATTCTACCCCGCCCCATTCCATTTAAAGGCCAGGTCCTCAACCAAATTGCCAGTCATATGCTAGAGGCAACCCGGGACATTGGCTCAAACTGGCTGCTAGCAACTCCGGCCCCGACGGTATCAATTGGCAAGAAATGTGTGCCTTTTAAAATTGAGATGGTGGTAAGAGGCTATTTGTCTGGGCATGCATGGAGAACCTACAAATCAGGTGAAAGAATACTTTGTGGTGTTGAAATGGCAGATAGAATGAATGAAAACGATCAATTTGTTACCCCCATTATTACTCCATCCACCAAGGCTGCCAAAGGACATGACGAAGATATTGATGCCAAAACCATTGTGGAAAGCGGATTAGCCTCAAAAGATGAGTGGACAAAGCTCTGTATGCTGGCATTACAACTCTTTGAAAGAGGAACACAAATAGCAGCGGAAAGAGGACTGATTCTGGTTGACACTAAATATGAATTTGGAAAAATTGGAAATGAGATTTATCTCATGGATGAAGTTCATACCCCTGACAGTTCTCGTTACTTTTTTTCAGCGGGTTACAATGAAAGACAATTGAGGGGCGAACGACAACCGCAACTCAGCAAGGAATTTGTTCGCGAATGGCTAATTGAAAATAACTACATGGGTAAAGAGGGACAAGGGGTTCCTGCAATGAGCGATCATTGGGTAGAGACCATTTCTAAACGATACATAGAACTATACGAAAAAGTAATTGGTAGAACTTTTAAACCCGAAGCATTAAGTCAAGAAGAGCTATTCAATAGAACCGCAGTAGCGTTACAGCAAATTCAGTAATGCTCACTACCCCTCGCTGATCGAACTGCTTTCAATCTGTCTTTTGACTTATTAAATATTTGCTGGCCCTTATCCTTCCCTTTTCTCATTTTTTTTCTCTCTTCCTCCGATAACTGTAGCATATCTCGACAGGTAGTTGAGCAACAACCCTCCATTAAAGCGGCACAAGACGCGCATTGAATAAAAAGCAGATGACAATCCTCGTTCTTACAGTTTGTATGGGTATCCGCAACGCTTCCACATTGATGACAATGCGCAATCACGTCCTTCGTAATTCTTTCACCCAGCCGTTCATCGAAAACAAAATTTTTACCAATAAACAGGCTGGACATTTTGTTCTCTTTTACTTGTCTGGCATAATTTATTACACCGCCCTCTAAGTGAAAAACATTTGAAAATCCCTGATGCACCAAATAAGCAGAAGCCTTCTCACAACGTATACCACCCGTACAATACATCAAAATAGTAGCCTCTTTTTTGTCCTTTAAAAGGGCAGCTGCCATGGGAAGTTGCTCCCGAAAGGTATTGGATGGAATTTCAATTGCATTTTTAAAGTGTCCCACTTCATACTCGTAGTAGTTGCGCATATCCACAATGATAGTATTTGGATTCTGGGCCAGTTGATTAAACTGCTCGGGCGTGGCATACTTTCCTTTTCGCTGCATATTGAAGGTGGGATCATCAATACCATCTGCTACAATTTTATCACGTACTTTGATATCCAATACAAAAAAAGATTTTCCCTCATCATGTACGGCTACATTCAATCGTACTCCTTGTAAGGGCGGATACGTGTCTAAGCTATTACGCAATGCGACTAATTGATGCGTGGGTACGCTAATCTGCGCGTTGACCCCTTCTGAGGCAACATAGATCCTACCCAAGACTCCAATTACATGTAGGGCTTGATAAAATTGATCTCTGAATGAATCAGGATGCTCAATATGAAAATACTGGTAAAAGGAAATAGTCGTGCGCGGCGTAGGGTCGTTGCCAATTTTCTCTTTTAATGCTCGCCGGGATATTCGGTTGTGCAATACTGCCATAAAAGAATTTTAGTTCGATTAGAACCCCAATTGCAGGTTGGGCAAAATCCTAAATCAGGACAAAGATAAGTACTTTATAAAAACTAGAACCCCTTTACCCCTATGCGAATACCAGTTAATTGAATACCCGATGGCTGATAGCCCACTACATAGTCAATACGAATCTGTTTCAACAAATTATCTACTCCCACAAACCACTCCCCATATTTTTGCAAAGGACTGCTATAACAAGCATTGACACCTACTACAAGGTAGGGTTTGAGCTTATTCACTATTGGAATTTTATTAGTTAAGAATCCTTTCAAGTTATATTCAACATGCACCAGTGAATAAAAGGGGTTGATATGACTTAGTTTATACAGAGAAAGTAGTTGAAAACTGTTCAAATATTCATTGGCAAGTTGTGCGGCATTTCCATTGAAGTGGATATGATCAGCCAAGGGGACAACTTTAGTATTCAAAAAGCCCCCCATGGCAAATCGATAACGGAGTATCCCCTTGAGTTTTAAATTGAAATTGTCTGTTACCCCCAAACGCCATTTTGTATAATTCGCATCATTACCCAACAGCTTACCAAGTGTTTGACTCAGCTGAAAACTAAATACGGGCTTATCACTACCAATATTAATTATTCGCTCCGGTAGCTTTATATATCGTGACCCGGGCTGCCAGCGTACTACCACTGTAAAATCAGCTACCTGGTGTCTGGTGATATTTTGATTAACCAATTCAATTGGATAATTAGGGGTATAGGCGCGATGGGGTTTATCTATCCACGTATAGCCAGTTTGATTTTCGATTGGAGTGCGGTCTTCAAAACGAAAACCCCATTGCATAGATAATCCTGCACCTAAGCCTTTAACATGGGTAAGCCTAACCACACGCGCCTCGTAGGATTTAATTCGATTTTCCTCATAAAGAAGTGAGGAAAAGGTATTCCCTCTATCAGTAATAGGGCTTTGTCCATTAAACTGTAAAACTTGGCGACCAAATCCAACTATGAATGAACTACTTAATTGGGTCCCTAATACATATGAGAAAGTTGCATAAGGATTGAAATGCTGATTGCCAAAACTGGTGCGTAATACTAAATTACCATTGAGTTGTTTTCTGGAACCCGAACTATCCCATTTGTATTGCCAGCGCAATTGTGGCTGTAGGACAAGCCCCTCTGCAGGATTAAATGCAAGTTGCTCCAGTAGGGGATTAACTGACAAATCGAACTTATTTCTCTTTGTATAAAGCGGTTGACCAGTCAATAACAAGCGAGCGAGGTTAAATTTATTTCTCACGCGGTTTAACGAATCCAAATAGGCCGGATCTCGACGCTTTTGTTCCAGGCTATCTTTTTTAGCGTAATCAAGCAGTTCCTCTGCTGTTAAGGGAACAGGTCTTACCTGATCCCAATAAGCTACCGATCGACGATTAGCACTATCTGCATACCGAAGCAGAAAACGATCAAAGTATTTTTTAGTCCAGCTTGGTTTCAGGGCATACTCCGCATACACATTTAAAAAACTGCCATAGGCATCAAATCCAAATTTTTTTGCAGCTGGATACAACACCTGACTGGCAATACGCCACTCCCCCCTTCCCTCTTCCCGATACAACTGAACTAACTGTAATGTATCAATAAACTCGAGTTGCTGAGAGCGAGATAATGTAAGATCAACAGAATGTAGCTGCCAGTCTTCTTGCACAAGGGTGATCTCGCCAGCAAAAACAGGATCAGTTTTTCTTTTTGGAATTACTTGTATTCGACTAAACAGCTTATTATTCTCCACAAAAGATCCAAGCAATTTAAATCGATAATATAAAAAAGTGGAAGTCGATAGTGGTGAAATAAACCCTCTAGGGTTAAGACGTGTGCCAGGGAGCACCATGTTTTCATAAAAAGAATACTGATCAGGTACTGCCAAGCCAAAACCATCACTGTCTCCACTTACTTTAGAGGATACTACTTCGATCTTTTTCTCTTGGCCACTCCTTTGCGCATAACGTGAGATGGTTTCAGATAAATAAATGAACTTTTTTTTACTGGAATCGCCATCTTCAAAGTCAACTTTCTGTGACAAAAAACGAGTTGGATAATCACGTAATCGTAATTGCCCCTTAGAGTAAACCATACATGAAAACTCTTGCAAGCGCTCTTGGTTTGCTTTTTGCTGCTTTAGCATTTCACGAATTAGCCGATAGGCAGGATCTTCTTTATTTGAAATAACAACAGCTGGGAGCATTAACTCCTGTTTCTGCAATACAAAATCCAATTGTACCACCGTATTGGTCACCGTTATAAATTTCTCCTGCTTGGCAAATCCAACATACTGACATGTAATTTTATATTTTCCAGGCGATAAGGTTAACTCAAATAAACCCTCGCCATTGGCAGCAATACCTTGTTTTGTTTCCTGTATCCAAATAGAGGCAAATGGAAGCGGATGGCCATCCGTGTCTACTACCCTGCCCTTAACTAGCGCAGCATACGTCTCCGTAAGACCAAAAAAAATAAAAAGCAATAAGAGTTGTCGGCCAATCACTCCACTTTAGATTTAGCACTGCGAAGATAGCATCCTGCTAATGCAGCTATCCCTCCCAAAAGGCCTCCCAAAATTCCTGTAAGTAGAATCAAGGCAGCGGAGGATCCTTGTAGTGGAAACAATACGGCTACTTGTTTAGATAAGAGGCTGGTGTTTTGCCAATCTATCCACCAGGATAACCCACCCCAGGCAAGAAGCATCCCCAGGAAGCCGGCAGCAAAGGCCTTGGGGGGTGCCTGATGTATTGCTACCGCCAATATAAATGCCACTGGTACAAACCCCCACCAAGGAGACTGAGCCCACAGCGAGATACCAATTCCTCCAAGCAGGGTAAGTAAAACTGATAAAAAAAACTTCATATAAATAATTACAATTGATTAAACTTCAACACCCACTTTACTTGTTCATGCTTACGATCATCGTCCCGCATGTACCAACATCGGTTGTATTCCCCTTTTTCCCAAACTGCAATATTATTGTCATAAAACCGGCTACCAGGATTACCGCTTTGACCCCCCGGAAAAACCCCATAAACTTCCATACCATCTACCAAATGAACAATCATTCGCCAACTTGGGCCGTGACTATGTTTGATGGCATTTACAATATTACCATAGCCGCCTACCGCTAAACCTTTTCTGGAAAAAGCAGGTAGCGCGTCTTTCAACAAGTGATATATACTGGGATTCAGGTATCGGCTCCAAACTAATTTTCCCTCCGCTTCCTTTGATGCTAAAACCAAAGCTGCTTTTTTAAAAGCACTGGTAACAGTCATGGGCAGGGTTTCCCGTTGCGGTGTATTAATGTTATCGGCAAAAGTATGCAGGGTATCGCGAAGCAACCATTCAATTGTTGTTTGCTCGGTCGGCCAGGTAGCCATTGGATTGATGCGCGAAAGTTCGTCTTTCCAAATTGAGGCTTGAACGGTATCCCAAAAACACTGGAAAATGGTTTGACCCTTTGAATCAGGCGAGGCCATTAAATCCCAATTACGAAAAATCTCTAAGTATTCTAGTTCTTTCCCTTGCAACTGATCCACTTGAATAGCGGAAAGCAATACAGGACGAACATCCTCTGCTGATACGTTGAAATAATCAGTTTGCAATTCCATCATGTCTTTAGGAGTTATATTGGACATAGTGGACAATTTATTATCAATGCGGATTCCACGAGCAGTATTGTAGCTTCCCGGAATAAAATATGGATAAGTGCCATCAACCGCTCGTTGATTAGCACTTTGCAAGTAACCCCGGACCGGATTTATTGCATGTGGATTTTCTTGCTGCGGGATATACCCCTGCCATAGATAACTACTATCTTCGCCAGGCATTACATATAGCCCCTGCCCCTCCCAGCGGGCAGGAAAACGCCCCTGTTGCCATATTGCAATATCCCCAGTTCTGGATGCAAAAATAAAATTCTGCCCGGGGCAGGTAAATGATCGTATGGCATCTTCATAGTCCGCATAGTTATGCGCCTTATTCAATTTATAAAAGGTCAAGCCCTCATTACTGGAATCATGAGCCGCCCAACGTACAGCAAGATTTCGATCAGTTGCAGCAGCATTGGAGAAACTATTATCAAACTGCACTGGGCCAAAAATGGTGTACGCCACTGTATCAAACACAGATAGGCTGTCTTTAACTTTTATCTCTTCGATACGTATTTTAGTAGGCACCCATTGGTTATTGTACCAATAAGAAGAACGCGACTGATCTTTAAACTTGATCTCATAGTAATCCTTCACGTCTCGTTGAGAGTTGGTCACTCCCCAGGCAATGCTATCGTTAAAACCAATAGCTACAAAGGGAGCGCCTGGTAGCGATACTCCATATGAATTATGGGTAGGCGTTTTCAACTGAATTTCAAACCAGATAGAAGGCAATGATAGCTCCAAATGGGGATCGTTTGCCAAAATGGGAAATCCGCTTTTTGTTTTACTCCCGGCTACTGTCCAATTATTACTTCCATTATCCGGTGCCGGAGGATCAAGTGATTGTGCCTGCACGGTTGCCTTGTTATTAAAATAGAAGGAGTCGGCATGGGCTGGTTTTATTGGTACTACAGCAGGGTTAGGGAATTTAGTCCCGATAGGAATAATGGGAAGCAAGGAATCTGGGACCTGAGGATACAACTGCTGTAACTCATCCGGCATAAAAATGGATTTTGCATTTGTGTTGGCCAAATCATTTTCAGTTCCAGAAGATAACATTTTTGACATCATCTTTAACAAAAGTGCCGTTTTCAAATTGCTCCATTTCTCTGGTTTATTTTGCAACAACTTGTATTCAATAGGCAAAGCCGCTTCCGTTAGTTGATCCATATAAGAATTTACTCCAGCCGTATAGGCGTCCAGTAATGTCCGAAACTTCACATCAGCATTAATTGCTTTGAGTGCATTTTCTGCGGCAAAAACCATCCCTAATCGACGCTGCTCTCTATCAAAATTGATTGCTTTGCCTCCTGCCAGTTCACTGGCGCGCCCTGCAGCAGCCCTGGTTTGTAAATCGATCTGAAAAAGACGAAATCGGGCATGCAAGTAGCCCTGTACAAAATATAAATCTTCCTCGTTGGACGCAAAAACATGTGGGACCAGGCGATCATCGAAGTAAACTTCAACAGGACCCTGTAATCCATTACAAGTAAGCGTACCGCTATAATCCTGATCGATTGGTTCTGCGTTTTGCCAAAACCCATATTGTGGGCTAAAAAAAGGACCCGGGGGTGGAACTTTGCCTAAGGGATTATCTAACAAAGCCACCAAAGCTATGGTAACTGCAGTACTACTTAAAAAGGGAACAAAACGCATTACAGGTGTTTGGATTTGTAAGGTAGCAATATTTCAGCTCTCTTTTCCTGTAAGCATTGGCACAAAAGAGAATTGCTCAAATCGCTCAATACGTAGGTTGCCTTTTTCTTCGTGGGTAACACGGCACATCTGTTGCATCTCGCCCTCTCCCACTGGCAATACCATTACCCCACCGGGCTTTAACTGTGCTACCAGCTTAGGCGGAATATGAGGTGTCGCCGCAGTAATTAAAATTTTATCAAAAGGTGCAAAAGTGGGAAGGCCCTCAAACCCATCCCCATAAAAAAACTTAATGCCGGGTTGAGATTGCAGCCATTTGAATTGTTTAGTTGATTCGAAGAGTTTTCGCTGTCTTTCAATCGTGTAAACTTGCACACCCAATAAAGCCAGGACAACTGCCTGATAGGCACTACCCGTCCCTACCTCAAGCACTTTGTCAAATCGTTTAACTTCTAATAGTTGCGTTTGGTAAGCAACCGTATAAGGTTGTGAAATTGTCTGCCCTTCCCCAATGGGAAAAGCACGATTTTCGTAAGCAATATCATCAAAGGCGGAGTCGAGAAAAAAATGACGTGGTATTTGTGCAATGGCCGCCAATACTTGTTCACTTGCAATTCCATTGGAACGAAGCTGATCCACCAGTTTTTTTCTTAAGCCCTGGTGTCGGTGTTTGTCCTCCGTTGGTCTCATAGGTTCATTGCTGTTCTAAAACTATTGATGCGAAGTTGCAATTGCTTTTTTACTTCTTCATAAGTTCCAGCCCCACTTATCTTTCCCTGAACGCTGAAGTAAAACTTTATTTTAGGCTCCGTGCCACTTGGTCTTGCCGAGATAACTGAACCGTCCGCCAAAATAAATTGTAACACGTTTGAACGAGGTAAGGTTAATGTCCAGGTTTGACCACGGCTAAGATCCTTCCCGGTTTGTGCTTCGTAATCCAGTAATTGGACTACGGAACAGCCGGCGAGGGAGGCAGGTGGATCGTTTCTGAATCCATTCATCATTGCAGCAATTTCTTGTTGCCCCTCTTTTCCTTTTCGTGTAATAGAGAGCAACTCCTCAAGATAGAGGCCGTGTTGAACTGATAAATCAATTAACTTTTCATATAAACTCCTGCCTTTAGACTTTTCATAAGCTGCCATTTCGCAAAGAAGCGCAACAGCGCTAACTCCATCTTTGTCACGAATTTTATTGCCGATCATTAAACCAAAACTCTCCTCTCCCCCAATTATGTAATTTTCAGTGGCTTCTTTTTCCCTTATCAAATCGGCAATCCACTTGAAGCCTGTTAACACCCGGTAGCAGGATACTTCATTTGCTTTAGCTATGGCATCAATTAAAGGTGTTGTTACAATGGTAGTAATAACCATATCATTCGGCTTGGCAATTCCTTTTTCCTTTCGTGCTTCTAACATATAGTTAAAGGCCAGCGCAGCTGTCTGGTTTCCATTCAGCAATACCCAGTTCCCGGTTAAATCCTTTACTCCAATGGCTAATCGATCTGCATCAGGGTCTGTGCCACAAAGGATATCTGCATCTAATTGTTGGGCTAAGTTCAGTCCCAGTTGCATAGCTTCACTCTCTTCAGGATTTGGGTAGACCACTGTTGGAAAGTTACCATTGGGCTCCTCTTGCTCTTTTACAAGATTAACATTGTTAAACCCCAATGCCTTAAGTACTAAGGGAACTAACCGAATTCCAGATCCATGAATAGGAGTATATACAATGTTTAGATCCTTGAAACGAACTACTATTTCTGGATAAACACTCAACGATTTAACCATTTCGATATATCGCTGATCCATTTCTTTTCCAATTGAAGTGATGAGCTGTTCTCCTCCCGACCACTTAACCTGTCCAATTTCCTCAATTTTCTCAATCTCTTTTATCACATTTTTATCGTGCGGAGCCACCAATTGAGCACCATCATCCCAATAGGCTTTGTAGCCATTGTATTCTTTTGGATTATGGGAGGCCGTGCAAACTACCCCTCCCTGACATCCCAGTTCCCGGATAGTAAATGACAACTCAGCCGTAGGGCGTAAATCCTCAAACAAGAAAACATGGATTCCATTAGCCGCAAAAACCTGAGCAGTTGTTTCAGCAAAAAAACGACTATTATTTCGGCTATCGTATGCTATGGCAACGCGAATAGTTTCATTAAATATTTGCTTCAGGTAATTGGCAAAACCCTGAGTGGCTATGCCTACTGTATACTTATTCATTCGGTTTGTCCCCACGCCCATTAACCCTCTCAATCCACCCGTGCCAAATGCTAAATTTCGATAAAATGAATCTTCCAATTCCTTAGGATGATCAAGAGACAGCTGACTAATGGTGTCTTTAGTTGCTTGATCGTATTCTCCCTGTAACCACTGATTGACCTTTTCCTGTGCAATCGGATCCATAGCCTTGATTTTGAAAGGATAAAGTTACCGAAATTTGATTTCTAAACTGTCAACACTGCATACACCAGATCATATAACTGTTTCTTTTAAAACGCGGTTGATCTTCTTTTCTTTTATTATTTCAACTATTGTAAATGGTCAAAGCACATCGATAGACACGCTAGCCCCATTCCAGCAGAAACAACTCAATAAGGATAGAATAAAGTGGGTGGCAGCTGCAAACCTAAGTGGTTATGGAGGAACCATGGCTGGGCTTTACTCTGCCTGGTACCGTAATTACCCCCAAAGTAAATTTCATACCATAAATGATTGGAGAGAGTGGAAGCAAATGGATAAAGTCGGCCATTTATATGGAGCATATATTGAAAGTGTAGGGAGTATGGAGCTTTGGAAATGGGCCGGTATGGAAAGGAAAAAAAGAATTTGGATTGGTGGAATGAGTGGAGCCGCCTATCAAACGGTCATTGAGGTTTTAGATGGATTTAGCAAGGACTGGGGATGGAGCTGGGGCGATATTGCCGCCAATATGATTGGAAGTGGTTTGCTGATCGGACAAGAATTAGCTTGGGGCGAACAGCGGTTACAAATTAAATTTTCCTATCATCCCCGGCACTACCAAGACCCAATCCTACAAGAGAGAAGCAATCAGTTGTTTGGCCGCAATCAATCAAGTCGGTTTCTTAAAGATTATAATGGCCAAACCTACTGGGCCAGCATAGCTATAGCCCCATTCATCAAAAAAGGCAACTGGCCAAAATGGCTAAACATGGCAATTGGATATGGAGCTGATGGTCTTTTTGGCGGCCACGATAATTTTGCCAGTACACCTGGCAATGGTATTGTGTTTAACAGAAGAGATATACCCCGATTTAGACAGTGGTATCTTTCCCCTGATATTGACTGGAAAAAAATCCCCACCAATCGAGCGGGCATACGTTTGCTATTTACGTTCTTAAATGCATTTAAATTTCCTGCACCTACACTTGAGTTGTCCAATGGTAAGGTTTTCCTTCATCCATTTTATTTCTGAAATGTTTTATGCTAATTTAGCGGGCCTATGACAATTCTTTCATTGGTAGAACCACTGCTTTTCACGGCCCTCACTATTCTGGCTGTAAGTTTAGTGGCTAAACGAGGAAAGCTTATCCTCAAAACAATCAAACTTGGACGAAACGAAAAACTAAATGGCCAAAAAATTGAGCGATGGAAAAATGTATTACTACTGGCACTTGGACAACGGAAAATGTTCAGAAAGCCAGGAGTAGCATTATTGCATTTGATTGTTTATGCTGGATTTATCATTATCAATATTGAAATCATTGAAATAATCCTTGACGGAATACTCGGACAGCACCGCTTGTTTGTGCCAGTACTTGGATCGGTTTATCCCATATTAATTAATGCTTTTGAATCGCTGGCCGTTTTAGTCTTGTTGGCTTGTCTTGTTTTTATAATTCGTCGAAATCTAAGGGCCATCACACGCTTACAAAGCACAGACTTGGATGGTTGGCCTAGAAAAGACGCATTCATTATTTTAGGAGCTGAGCTCCTATTGATGTCTCTTTTCCTGGTCATGAACGCCAGCGATACGCTGTTACAAGAACGAGGTCAGCTTGCCTATAGCCAGCATATTACTGGAAATTTCTGGATCTCCTCTATGCTTCATCCGCTATTTTCCACCTGGAGCAATGAAGCACTATCGGTTTTAGAAAGAACTACTTGGTGGTTTCATATAGTAGGTATTTATGCCTTTTTGAATTATCTCCCTTATTCCAAGCATCTACACATAATCCTTGCCTTCCCCAATGCGTATTTTGCAAAGTTGGAACCATCAGGGAAAATGGAAAATATGCCTGCGATACAGCAAGAGGTGATCTATGCCATGCAACCCGAATTAGCCCCCCCCGATGGTAATATACATGCCCCCCGTTTTGGTGCGCGCGATGTAATGGATCTAAGTTGGAAAAATCTATTAGACGCTTACAGTTGTACAGAATGTGGCAGATGCAGCAGTGCCTGCCCAGCCAATCAAACCGGAAAGCTACTCTCGCCTCGTAAAATAATGATGGCCACCAGAGACAGGCTGGAAGAAGTTGGAAGAGCTGTTGCGGCTAATAGAACTTGGCAGGATGATGGCCGTTCCTTATTACACGACTTTATTTGTGTGGAAGAAATCAATGCCTGTACTACTTGCAATGCTTGTGTACAAGAGTGCCCGATTAGCCTCAATCCTCTTGATATTATTCTTCAGCTGCGCAGGAACTTAGTGATGGAAGAGAGTAACACGCCAGCCGAGTGGGCAACTCTTTTCGGGAACATAGAGAACAACTTTGCACCTTGGAAATTTAATCCTGAGGATAGGGAGAAATGGATTCAACCCACCTGATGCTATTTTTTTTTAACATCAACCGCCCAGCGGTCTAATTGTTGCCCTGCCTGATCTGCTTCTATATCCAGCTGATTGATGCGGTGTGCAGCGTCCTTATTTCGAAATAACTTATACAACTGTAAGCCAGCCGTTATTAAAAATATTGACCCTATCACCGCACTAACAATTGATTGATTATTATTGATGGTGGTAGCCACTAATTGCCCACCAAAAATAAATATACTGTTGCCCAATAAAGTTCCCAGGCCTATTCCGATAATGTAAGCATTATATTGAGCAGGCTTTGCCACTAATAATCCCCTGGAAAATAGAACAGTACTCCAACCAAACCAAAATGGAATTTGAACAGGATTAATGGCACTCATCAGAAATCCCAATAGTATTTTAGGAAGCGCATTGTCTATAATTGGATTTCTATGTTGACTATTTTCAGCAAATGCCATCTGAAAATTAGCAATCGCCAACACGATCAATAATATAATAGTAAGAAAATCGAAAACACGCAATAGGTTGGTTCGCTTTCGAAACCAATCTATGGCAACAAGGGATAATCGTACATAGATCATCTCGGCAAGTAGAGCGCCCAAGGAAAATAAAAGTGCCGCCTGGACACCACTGATAATTGAAATTTGCATGGCAGCTACATTTAAGGTGCCAAGCGGCAAGGAACCAACAAAACTCACCAGGAGCCCAATCAATAGAACCTGCATCAATTTAATCATAGTGGCAAAATAGTTTATAAACCGGAAACATCAAGTTGTTCGAGTTTTTTAAAATGGCTTTGTGCCTGTTTCAAAAAGTTCCACCCACGCATAAAGGACCAATACCTAACTCCATGCCGATGATTGTAAGCACTGATCGTAAATAGCGCACGCCAATGTTGCAAAAGTGCTCGATAAGCCTGCAGGAGCGATAATCCACAATCATAAATATGATTTGGTTCTGCGCCACATCCGTTGAATTCTATTATAGAGAAAGAATGGCCTGCTTTCAAATCCATGACTGAATTGGCCTTAAGATCATATCGACCATAGTAAAAATTAGTAGCGGCACTAAGCGCATCAAATTTTTCAAGTAATTGTTCGTCTATTTCATCAGCCAGATTAATGAACTGGGCCCCTCTGTTATGGTTCCCTGCATAAGAAAGGTAATAAGGCCGATTTTTTTCTATGACGGTTTGCCAATTGGCAGCATGTTTTGCTTTTAGTTCCATGACACGGGAAACAGCCTTTGGATGTAATTGGATTAATTCCGCAAGGGTAGCAGCACCATTTCCCACCACCTGTAATAACTCTTTTTGAATAAACCCACTGATCACCCCCTTCCTTTCTGCAGGGTGCCTATAATAGAAAATACTATATTCTTTTGGATACTTTATCCAGTCCTGAACAATGTAGTGGATCGGAATGGTTTGATGGTAACGCTCCCATTGTTCCCAAGATTCAATACGACGAAACAATATTCCCTTCATCCCCACATCTGGCTTGGCAGTAAAGGGCAATGTAAATCCAGCATCCCTGATCTGCTGCGCTGCTTCAGCAACTGACAGCGCAGGGTCAATGCATATGGTTTTAGGGTATAGATGCGATGGGAGCTGTTGGTACATTTCGCATTTCCCCTCCCCTTCGAATCCTCCAAAAGTAAGGGTTGGATTGGAGGAACTAAAAAACCAAAATGAACCGCTACGTAAACAATACCAAAGCCAACAAGGAAATAGAGGCAGGTAAAGAATAAAAAAATTCCATTCCTCCCATCGATAGAAACGGTTGACAAAATTGCGCATAAATCAGTGTTCAAAAATACAGCAAACAGTCCACCCCCTTTCGTTGCAACTGCACAAATTCTGTACTTTTGCCGAACAATTTCCACTACATGAATATCCCCACCCTCGCTTCTTGTGTTGCCGCAGGAAAATTCCCCGAAGTATTATTCTGGGTAGGCTGTGCAGGTAGTTTGGATCAACGCGCACAGCGCATCAGTAAAGCATTTGCATTCATTCTGCAGAAGGCGGGAATTGATTTTGCCATTTTGGGAAAAGAAGAATGCTGCACGGGCGATCCTGCCAGAAGAGCGGGGAATGAATTTCTTTTTCAAATGATGGCTTACCAGAACATTCAAACGCTGAATGGCTATGGTGTCAAAAAAATTGTGACTACTTGTCCGCATTGCTTCAATACGTTGAAAAATGAATATCCAGAATTAGGCGGTAACTACGAGGTGATACACCATACAATTCTACTACAACAACTGATTGATCAAGGAAAAATCAGGATAAAAGAGGGCGGAGTTTTCAAAGGGAAACGAATTGTATACCATGATAGCTGCTATTTAGGAAGGGCCAATGGCATATACGAAGCTCCCAGAAAAGTACTTGAATTGTTAGACAGTGAATTGGTGGAGATGCAACGATGTCGATCTGCCGGGCTATGTTGTGGTGCCGGCGGTGCTCAAATGTTCAAAGAGGAGGAAAAAGGAAACTTACGCATAAACAAAGCAAGAACCGATGAAGCCTTAGCAACTTCTGCCTCCGTTGTTGTGTCCGCTTGTCCTTTTTGTAATACCATGCTAACTGATGGGATTAAAGAAGCCGAAAAGGGGGATTCAGTAAAAGTGCTCGATATTGCGGAGATAATTGAAAAAGAAATGATCACGGAGTAACACGTTTATGGAACTACACTACCAGACACTGCTGCCACAACAGTATTCAAAATTTGCCCGCGTTTGGGTTTACCAGGCAGCTAGAATCTTTTCCATACAAGAAGCGCTGGAAATCGAGTCCCGATTAGACCAATTTGCAGGCAATTGGGAATCGCATGGCGATCCTGTACAAGCCACCGGATTATTGCTCTTCGGACGGTTTATTATTTTTATCGCTGACGAAAGTAAGGTTGTGGTAAGTGGCTGCAGCACTGATGCATCAGTCCGAGAAATAAAGAACATAGAAAAAGAATTCAGGGTGGGTCTTTTTGACAGAACCCAGCTAGCCTTTTATATAAAAGATAAAATTGAATTAGTGCCCCTGGCACAAATCAATGATGCGCTTGAAAAAAAATTTCTCACAAAAGACACCCTCTATTTCAACAACATGGTACACACGCTGGAGGAGCTGAAAACAAACTGGATCATTCCTATTGAGAAAAGCTGGCTACAACAAAAAATAGTCAACGTCTAACTATCATTGAAGCTATTTTTCATACAAATGAAGCTGACACTGTTGTTTAGTTTCCACTATTAGCAACAGGATACCCATTCCAGGATTTATTCAACTAAAAAGGGGGGACTAAATAAGATTTTTTTTCAAAAATCGTTTCAAACCAATGTCTTAGACATCAAACACTCCACTTTTTCATTAGCTGAAAACGTTAAAGAATAGTGACAACCTGTCAGATTCAAGTAGCACTTGGTATATTTGCAGCACCAAAATTTGTAAATGGAAGAGCTGAGACTAAATAATACGCTGGTAGAGGACCAACAGGGGGAGATATATGCACCAGCTGAACAATCAAAAAAAATATTCAAGCAGCATTTTTATATAGAAAGCTACGGCTGCCAGATGAATTTTGCGGACAGTGAGGTAGTAGCCTCCATTTTACAAGGAGCTGGATTTGGTCCAACCATTAATCAAGAAGAAGCCGATCTTATTTTGATCAACACTTGTTCAATCCGCGAAAAAGCCGAACAAACTGTTCGAAAAAGGCTCACCACTTTTAAAAGCCTAAAACGAAGAAAAAAGTCTCTTTTAATAGGCGTGTTGGGATGTATGGCCGAACGATTGAAATTAAAATTCCTGGAAGAGGAAAAGTTGGTGGATCTTGTTGTAGGGCCTGACGCTTACCGTTCACTTCCTTCATTGATTGAAGAAGCGGCAGGAGGTCAAAAAGCAGTGAATGTTTTATTAAGCCGAGAGGAAACTTACGCAGATATCGCTCCCGTTCGGTTGGATAGTAATGGCATAAGCGCTTTTGTAAGTATCATGAGAGGTTGCAACAATATGTGTTCGTTTTGCGTAGTACCTTTTACTCGTGGACGAGAAAGAAGCAGAGACCCCTTCAGCATTCTTCAAGAATGCAGGGAGCTGTATGAAAATGGATACAGGGAAATCACTTTGCTGGGACAAAATGTAGACTCCTATTATTTTGCAACCTCACAGGAAACTTCTACTTCCTTTACGTTTGCAGGTTTATTAGAACAGGTTGCAAAAATTGCTCCAGATTTACTCGTACGGTTTTCCACCTCACATCCTAAGGATATCACGGATGAGGTACTTTTTACGATGGCCAGCTATGAGAATATTTGCAAATACATCCATCTTCCTGTACAGAGTGGTTCCAGCCGGATTCTACAGTTGATGAACAGAACATACACCCGCGAATGGTATATGGCCAAAGTTGATCGTATACGTGCCCTTTTACCCGATTGCGGAATTAGCGCTGACATCATTGCTGGATTTTGTACAGAGGAAGAAATAGACCACCAGGACACGCTCTCCATTATGGAAAATTGCAAATATGACTTTTCCTATATGTTCTTCTATAGTGAGCGTCCTGGCACTTTGGCCGCTAGACGTTACACAGACGATGTGCCTGAAGGCATCAAAAAAAGAAGACTGGAAGAAATTGTTTCCTTACAAAACAGGTTGTCGCTGGAAAGCAATAAACGAGACATTGGAAAAACTTTCAAGGTGCTGATCGAAGGGGATAGTAAAAAAGATTCAGCGGCATGGAAGGCAAGAAACTCACAAAATAAGGTAGTGGTGTTTCCAAAGGAAAATCATGCGTACAAAAAAGGAGATTTTGCAAATGTGACAATTATGGACTGCACCCAAGGAACCTTGAAAGGAAAGATCATTGTTCACTAACTCATTCAGCCTTGATAATGGAAATACAAAGTATTAAAAATCGATTTGGGATCATAGGTAACGCTCCTGCATTGAATTATGCGATTGAAGTGGCCGGGCAGGTAGCGGCTACAGATTTAACGGTTTTGATCAATGGAGAAAGTGGCGTAGGTAAAGAAGTATTTTCTCAGATCATACATTCCCTTTCTGCCAGAAAACACAATGCTTTTATCGCAGTTAACTGTGGCGCCATTCCAGAAGGCACCATTGACTCAGAACTATTTGGTCATGAAAAGGGCTCTTTCACAGGTGCCACAGAAGCCCGTAAAGGCTATTTTGAAACGGTCAATGGAGGAACTATTTTCCTTGACGAAATTGGCGAATTGCCATTAGGTACACAGGCTAGGCTGTTGAGGGTATTGGAAACGGGCGAATATATACGAGTGGGTTCTTCGAAAGTTCAAAAGACTGATGTGCGTGTGGTAGCTGCCACGAACAGAGAACTGTTACAATTGGTTCAAAATGGAAAATTTAGAGAAGATCTTTATTATCGATTGAGCACTGTGCCGATTCGGGTGCCTTCATTGCATGATCGGCCAGAGGATATTCATTTATTGTTTAGAAAATTCGCTGCAGATTTTGCCACTAAATATAAAACAGCTTCTGTACAGTTGGACCAGGAGGCCAAACAAGTGCTGTTGAATTACCCCTGGCCTGGCAATGTTCGTGAATTAAAAAATATTGCCGAACAAATATCAGTGCTTGCGCAAGAAAAATTAATCACCGCTGAACATTTAAAAAAATACTTGCAACCATTTTCGGCTAATCGATTGCCGATCTGGTCTGGGAAAAGCGGTAATCAACCGGAGTTTGCCAATGAAAGAGAAATCCTGTACAAACTATTTTTTGACATGAAAAAAGATGTCAATGAGCTGAAGAGAATGTTCGTTGAGTTAGTAAGCAATCCGGATATTGCCAAATCCTACCCTCAATTAGCAGGCAAGTTGCATGAATTAAATGTAAATGCTGCCGACTTAGCACCCCCCCTTTCCCGGGCTGACTCCACTCCTATCACTACCGCTGTTCATCCCCTTTCCGTTCCACTTTTACCAGCTGGATTCTCGCATACTGCCACAACCATACAAGAACATGTAGAAGTAGATGAGAGTCTAAACATTATGGAAAAGGAAAAAGAGTTAATTATGAAAGCCCTTAAAAAACATAAAGGCAAACGAAAAGACGCTGCCCTTGATCTGGGAATAAGCGAAAGAACTTTATATCGAAAACTCAAAGAATACGACATTGAAGAACAATAACATTAAAAGCGCTCCTCTTTTTGTGATACTCCTGGCGGCAATTAGTAGTGTAGCGCAGCTGGGATTAAGCGGTTGTGGCATTTATCGATTTACAGATGCCGCTGTTCCGGATAGCATAAAAACGGTCAAGGTTAATTTCATAGAAAATAAAGCGTCATATATTAATCCCCAATTAAGCCCCCGGCTAACGGATAAAGTACGTCAAAAAATCTTAGCCCAAACAAGACTGACACAAACCAATAATGAGGCAGATTGGGAAATCAGTGGCGCCATTACGCAATACAGCTTTTCCACTTCGGCAATTGCAGGACAGCAATCAGCCAACAATCGTTTAAGTGTAAGCTTACAGTTAAGCGTTTACGATCGTAAAGCAAATGAAACCCGCAAAGTGGATGTGAGCAGAAGTTTTGAATTCAAAGGGAGTTTGTCTGTACAAGCCGCTGAAGACGCGTTGGGAGAAGAGATGATCAGGACCTTGGCAGATGATATTTTCAATAAAGTATTTTCGAATTGGTAACGCATGCAACAACCACTCGCTAACATAGCTACGGTTCTTCTGGGTAAATCCTCCATCGAAGAGTGTTCACTGGCTGAGATAAAAAAACTATGTGCCGACTATCCCTGGCTGTCAACAGCCCGTTTATTGCTAGTGCATAAGTTAAAGACTGCTCAAGACCCAGCATGGGTAAGCGCCTATGAACAAGCGCAGCTGTTTTTCCCCATGATAAATTGGCTGAATTTATTGCTTGAATCTGGCTCGCAAAATACAATATCAAAACCGGCCACCCCCATTGCAAACAATACCACACAGGAATTGCCAGCCTTTGAACCCTATCACACTATCGACTATTTTGCTTCACAAGGAATTCAATACAAACCGGAAGAGTTTCCCGAAGACAAATTTGGACAACAACTCAAAAGCTTCACCGAATGGATAAAAGCCATGAAGCGACTCCCTTTGACAGATGTGGGGAAAACAATTGACCCCATGGAGGAGAAAAAAATAGAGCTGTTGGCGGGTAACTCACTACAGCAAAACCAAGTAATCACCGAAGCCATGGCAGAAATATGGATCAAGCAGGGCAACACCGCAAAAGCCAGAGAAGTTTATGGTAAATTAAGTTTGCTGGAGCCCTCAAAAAGCGCTTACTTTGCAAGCCGCATCAATCAATTAAACACAACGTTATGATGATATTATTTGTAATCTTAATTGTAGTTGCCGCCTTATTCCTTGGCTTCTTTGTTTTGGTGCAGAATCCAAAAGGTGGTGGTCTTTCCGGCAATATCGCAGGATTCAGTACGCAATTCATGGGCGTAAAGCAGACTACTGATGTATTAGAAAGAGGAACCTGGATCTTTGGCACTGTGGTTGCCTTATTATGTTTGTTCTCCGTCCTCTTTATACAAGGAGGTGGAAACAATCAAAATGATAGAGCTAAAGAAGCAAGTGGATTAGCTGTTCCTGCACAGGCTTCTCCTACACCCCCCCCAACATTGCCGGTATCGGCACCTGCTCAACCTATTAAGTAAAAAAACATTTTTAGCAAACCCCACGCTAGCGTGGGGTTTTTTTTTCTTAATTTGAATTTGTGCGAATCAAACTTTTTTTATTACTGCTGCTTGGAAGCAGCAGTATCCTATTGGCCTGGGTTGGTTGGGGACTTTTTGGCCCCACCCTTTCAAACCATAAAAAGTTTCTTTATGTAGCCGCGCCAACTCCTCGTTTGCCATTGCTGGCGCTGGCCCAAAAGAATGATGAATTGCAAACAACTTTCTGGCTAAATCATCTTTTAAAATGGTGGCATGTAGATACTATTCGGGCAGGACGGTACAGACTGTCTGCCAGCACGAGCGTCTTTCAATTAGCCAGAAATCTTAAAAATGGAAACCAGTCGTATGTAAAACTCAGTATCAATAAAATACGTACCCTGGAGGAGTTAGCAGGCCGAATAGGAAATGGAATTGACTCAAAAACTGACTCTTTACAATTGCTGCATTACTTTAAAAGTAATGACTCCATCCAACTATTTGGAGTAAATACCCAGACGCTATTGGCACTGGCATTACCCTACACCTATGAAATAGGATGGGCAGATGACCCGGCAACAATAACCGGGCGATTCTACAAACGTTGGAAACAATATTGGGTTGCCGAGAAAATTCAGCAGGCCAGGGAGAAGGGCCTCACACCCCTTGAAGTTTCTATATTGGCCTCCATAGTAGAAGAAGAGACAAACAACAAGGAAGATCGCTTTTTAATTGCAAGCACCTATTTAAACCGACTTCGAATAGGCATGAAGCTTCAAGCGGATCCAACTGCAAAATATGCCAGTCGTGATTATACGCTTAATCGAATTCTTTATCAGCATTTAGCGGTCAATTCGCCATATAACACTTACCTACATACAGGTCTTCCTCCCGGCCCCATTTGTACACCTTCTTTACAGGCAATAGACGCAGTGCTAGATGCCCCAACCACTAATTACCTTTTCTTTGTGGCCAGCTGGAAATTTGATGGGAAAACATTATTCTCTTCTACCTATAAAGAGCACCAAACTTATGTCAACTTATTCCATGCAGCACAACGTAAAAGACTCGAATGAACAGCAGTAATAAAATAATTGACTTCCTGCTAGCCCTACCATTGATAAAATGGCTTGTTCAAAGAAGTAAAACCACTACATTGCCCGGATTTGCCGGCGTCCCCATCTATCATGTGGTTACATTTTTTATTCGACAAGTACAAACAATAGGAATGACGGAACGTGCATCCGCCATTGCTTTTAATTTTGTAATGGCAATACCCCCTGCCATTATTTTTCTATTCACACTCATCCCCTATCTGCCTATCACACTGTCACTGCAACAAGAATTATATAAACTGATCAAAGACATAATACCCGGAGAGAGAAACCACGCAGTTCTTATCAATTTCTTACAGGATTTCATTAACAATCCCAGAAATGGATTACTATCCTTAGGTTTTGTTCTTTCGCTGTATTTCTCCTCGAATGCGATGATGGGTATCATGCGATCCTTTGATAAAAACTATGCCGGATTTAAAAAGAGAACTAATTGGCAACGAAGAAAAGCAGCACTTCGATTGACCGTTTTGCTCTATTTATTTGTAATGGCATCATTGGTTGCCTTGATTGCGCGTGACGTGGTGCTGGCTTGGTTTGGCATTGCAAATGAATCGCTCAGGACTATACTTTCCAACCTTCGTTGGGTAGTTATTTTTCTATTATTTTTCTCCTGTATTTCATTTATCTACAAGCTTGGCCCTTCCGTATATAAGAAATGGAAACTAATAAACCCCGGCTCAATCGTTGCCACTAGCTTGATGCTGGTTACTTCAGGTGCACTTTCCTGGTGGATAGCCAATTTTTCTCAATACAATCAATTATATGGGTCCATTAGCATTGTCCTAATTATTATGATCCTGATATTTATCAACTCACTAATTCTATTAATTGGATTTGAACTGAACGTGAGCATTTATTCGCTACAGGCAGTTGGCACAACCTCAAACATAGATCCTGAGCCTTAACCTACTCTAACTCCCAATCTTTATATAATTGAAGCCGCGGCCCCACTTGCTGTGGAGGACTATTATAGTGCCCTGCTCTTTCTTTTTGTCTAAATGCCTCGTACAAAGTAACAGCACAAGCCACACTGATGTTTAAAGACTGAATAATCCCAACTTGAGGAATTAAAAAATTACCATCCGCTTTGGCTCTTACTTCCTCGCTCACTCCGTTATGCTCATTGCCAAACACTAAGGCAAGTGGGGCCGTAAGCTCCATAGCATATAAGGGAACAGCGTCTGCATCCAAGTGTGTGGTTATAATACTCAGTCCTTGTTTTCGAAGTTTTTCAAAACATTGATCGGTATTGTCAAATTGATGGATGGTCAACCACTTGGCAGCACTAGAAGAGCTTCTTGCCCCCCATTTTTTATGACGCGGTATCTTGGTGTTCAAAATATAGAGTTCTTGCACACCAACTGCATCACAGGTACGCATTACCGCGGAAATATTGTGTGGATCAAATACGTTCTCCAACACAACGGTCAAATCAAATTGTCTACGTTGTAAGACAGCTGACAACTTTTCAAAGCGGGCTGGCGTCATGTTAATTTATTATTTCAAAACGCTGCTCTTTTTGCATAAGCGGTATGCAAGTGTTTTCAGCTCCCACTGAAAATGAGCTAAGTCGATCCATTTTAAATGCTCGTGCAGGATTTGATACGCATAGTAAAACGGATTCTTGTACAGTGAGGCCGACCTTAAAAATAAGATTGTTGAATGCATCCAGCATAGTTAAAGCCGAGCCACTCAAAACCCCATTGGCTACATAATGATCATTGTAAAGTGAATGCCGGTAGGGCGCCTTGTCACAAGCTGTAACTGCATCCGTAATGACAAACAAACGATTATTCATTACTTGTTTAGAGAGTTTAATTACTGACCAGTCAACGTGATAGCCATCAGGAATAATACTTGCCATTACGTGCTCGTGCATGAAAGCGGCTCCAACCAAGCCCGGCGATCTATGTTGCAAAGGGGACATGGCATTAAAAAGGTGAGTGACTAAAGATACCCCGGTTGAAAACGCTTGAATCCCTTGTTCAAATGTTGCCGTTGAATGTCCTGCAGATAGCAAGATCCCTGAAGTAGATAAATACGCTAAGACCTCTTTATTACAAACTTCTGGTGCCAAAGTAATCATTTTTATTACCCCCTCCCCTTCAACTAACAGCTGTTTAACCTCTGTAATAGCTGGAACCCTAATATATCGCTTATCATGTGCCCCTCGCTTCTCGGGGCTTATCCAGGGGCCCTCCAAATGCAGGCCTAAGCATCCCATCCCCCCGTTTTTCCAATACTCCTTTATGGCTAAAATTCCGCTTTGAATAGTCACAAAATCATTGGTAGCAATTGTCGGCAAAAAATAGTGAGTGCCTGATTTAGTAAATTCTTGATGCATCAAATCAAGTGTTTGCCACGATGGAAAAGCAGAGAATAGCTTCCCTGCTGCACCATATACCTGCAGGTCAATAAAAGAAGGGATTAACAAATCGATTTCAGGGTATTCATGCTGAATTGGCCCTTGGTAAACAAGCCTATTGCCATCAAGAATTACTTCTTGATGGCTAAGCCACTCCTTACCTGTAAACAAGGATTTAACGATAAATCTTTTTTCCACTGACATAGTCTAATCAGAAAAGGAAGTGTCTTGCTATTTCGACTTGCTCAAAGGACGGCGAAAGATAAAGCGAGTAATAAAAATACCTTCCCCATCATCCTTACCAGCGTTGCTCTCAACTGCAGAAGTTACATAAGCAAGCTCCCATCCCTGCTGAGTAAGCCAGTTCAATTTAGAGGCAATCACCGCATCATTGGATGCAATGTTTCTAAAATTGATCCCCCCCAAACTGAACAAGTTTACCAGTTTGGTTTCGTTTAGCTCATCAATTTTTACATCAGAGCGCTTAACAGCTCCTTGTTGAGAATCATTACCCTCTTTCCTTTCTGTGGTCAGCTCATCAGCATTTGCAGCACCATTATTTTCAATGATACGAGAACGGCCCAGCCCCATCGGAACTATTGACTCAACACTAGTAACAATTTTAAATGCATATTGCGCGCTGGCTTCCGAAACCAGCGTAACCAAGGCAAACAGCAGAAGAAATTTAGTGATTTTCATTAATGGTATTTTAAAGTTTATGGAATCAACGACAAATCTCGGAACTATTCTTCATTAACTGAAATACTACCCCTGCAGCAACAAGTTGTACAACCCCCATTATAGTAAAAAGTAAATCGAAGGAATAATAGTAAGCTAATAGACCCCCCACAGCAAACGCAATACCAGAAACAATTTGCGACTGTCCTGTAGACAAGCCCCAGGCATAGGTATCGTGCTCCCTGTGTAAACTGGACGCAAACAAGGCATCCCATACCGGCGTGCCAATAGCCTCTGCTACACCTAACCCAATTTGCACTAAAAAAAGTTCGAAGGGTGCATCAACCAGTAAGTAACAAAATGTGAATAGCGCATTAAGCAGATACCCTATGAAAAGCAATTTTGCCTTATACTTTTTCCGATTAACCAGCTTTCCCACAAGTATGTAAAATAAGCCCGTAGCAACCAGATAAGCTGACCAAGCCCAAGTAATATCCAAAATATCCCCTCCAATTTTTTCCGTAAAGATTGCATATAGCGGCCCCAGCATCCCCTCGCCAAAATACCAGATATTAGCACCCCATAATAAGATTTTTGTTGTATCGCTTAGTTTCATTAGTTAGGGGTTCTGCTTCCCGTACTGAGACCTCGGAAGTAAAGGGTTGTTTAATGACCGATCGTCTCATAAGGTATATTAACATTCAGCCCTGACTAAAAAGTCAGGGCTGAATGTTTTATCCGGAAAACAGCTAGCGGAGAACCAACGACCCCTTACATCCCACGCAAGGCGGCTTTCACTGCATAGTTTATTTACTATGCTGAAACAACAATTGGATTATTCTCTATCTGTTTCTAAGCGAAATAGGGATAGAAGGTGAAAGAATCCAATTCAATAGATTGGTTGTCATTTTGTATAAGAACCCATAGATAGCAAGGCTAACATAAACAAGTGCAAGACCAATAATTACATTAACATAAGAATAAAGTACACCAACAAAATCCTCGATATTCCATTTAAAATCATTGTTATAAATTCCACTTGATTCTGTTAAACCCCATGTTGCAGACTTTAGGAAATCCAGATTCATATCAATATTAAACCAATTCAATAACCCATCTAAAAGTTCAATTGGGACTGTTGAAACAGCACGTAATGTGTCGAGCGCACCTGTACTTGTAGCGGTGAAAAGTGAATTGTCCAACAAGAAGGAAAGTGTTTGATTAAAAGCCGCGAACAGTGCTGTAATAGCGGCGATTTCGCCTACTAATAGGATGTTCGTTTTAATAAAGTCCCCAAAAATGAAACTAGTCATCCCCTGATGACCGGTACCAAGGGATTCCCCTCTGGATCGAATTTGATGAGCAATTGGAAACGCAGAAGCTAATAATAATACAGTTGTTAAGGCACTGCCAAGTAGCGCTAAGCCACCGGCTGTTCCCCCGGTGAAGTAATCATAAGCTGCTTTTAAAATGGCGTATTCCATTGCAACCCATCCAAGGAATGCGGCCCATTGGTAAATAAGGCTTGTGTAATACCTAACCCCACTGTTTGAGTCAAACGTGTTAACAGAATTGTTAACAGAACTTGTTTTAATCATCCCGTTTACCATACCAGGTAAGCTGAGCAATTGTTGGATTTTAGCGTCCATAGTTTGTACGGTTTTAGTTTAATGCAGAATTTATTTCGTAAACCTTCGTGAAAGTTAGGATAGTACAAAAACACAAAAAATATTTATTCTGCCATGTTAGTTCCCTGGTTTTCAACTTAATAAGGGAGGCGAATTATCCTTAATGCGTGTAAATCAAAAAGTTGCACGAGTAGCAAAATGTGGATAAATAATATTTATTTTTACTCCTTTGATTTTCAATAAGGTGCGTGCCTTAGCCCAGTTAATATCAGACAATTACAGACTAAATGAGTCAGCAAGATGGTAAAATTGTTGAAAAGTGGCTAGCATATGATCAATCTAAAATTGAAAGTCTTTTGAATTAATTTTAGCACAAATACAGGCATATTTCTATCATTAAAGTTCTTCACAAATAAACAGAGGATAAGTATCCGTAAAAAGCAGACGGTTTAACACTTGAGTATTAATCCCACAGCTAAACAACGAAACCCGCTACAACTAAACCGTCCACTTGCTTTGACGACATACGAAAAGAAAGCAATTTCGGAGGTCCTATGTTTTTACACTGCTTGAAGAACATACGCGACGAGAGCTATGAAGATTATTGGTGATGCAGACCAGATAATAAAAGTGACGGGGCTTTTATTAAAGAGAGTGTTTGCGAGATATGTAGGAGTGAAATAAAACAGCCTGAATAAGATGCAAAACAATGGAATGATAATTCCTTAAGAGAGCTCTCCAACGAAGAGTATGAAAAACTTACAAAAAAAAATACAACTTCTTTTAGATAGAAAAGTTAATGGAGAAATAAATGAGAAAGACTTTAATTTGAAAATGAAGTTTTTATTGAGGTAAACTTTAAGTCAAAGAGCGTAATAAGCTGTTTTAAAAATATAAAACTCAGCAGCGGCACAGTTGCAATATTTAGGGGATTTAAATCTAACATCCGCTTAAAATCAACATGTAATGCTTTTACAACTCTGATATGCTGCTGCTTACTCAGAAAAAAGAGCACCGATTTCTCGATGCTCTTTGCTTGGTCGGGACGACTAGATTCGAACTAGCGACCCCTTGCACCCCATGCAAGTGCGCTACCGGGCTGCGCTACGTCCCGTTCCAATGGAGAATTTCTCCGGGGGAGGCAAAATTAGCGCTATTTTTCGGATTTTTTGGAACGGAGACTAAGCTTTACCTTTGATCCTTAATGAAGCTCCTCATTAAGCAAGCCCTTGTTGTTGACCCCTCCTCTTCTTTCAACAACAAAAAGGTTGATCTCCTTATCGAAAATGGTATCCTTACAAAGATTGGGAAAATAGACAAGTCTGACGTTGATAAAACAGTCACCAGTCCAGGCCTTTGCATTTCTCCAGGATGGGTTGACTCTTTTTCACATTTTGCAGATCCCGGGTTTGAGCATAAAGAGACCCTGGATTCTGGTGCTGCTGCAGCTGCACGGGGAGGATTTACGGACGTATTAATTGTTCCCAATACAAATCCGGTATTGCACAACAAAGCAGGGGTTGAATACATATTACATAAAAGTCAATCTCTACCAATCACAATTCATCCAATTGGAGCTATAACTTGGCAAGCAGAGGGCAAAGAACTTGCTGAAATGTATGATATGTTTGAAAATGGAGCTGTTGCATTCTCTGATGGACAGCACTGCATTCAGTCAGGGGGCTTACTTATCAAAGCACTACAGTATGTGAAAGCGATCGATGCGGTAATTATTCAAGTACCTGATGATTACAGTATCAATCCAAGTGGCCTTATAAACGAAGGCATCACCTCCACGCAATTGGGTTTACCTGGAAAGCCCGCAATCGCAGAGGAGTTAATGGTAGCCCGTGACCTTGCACTTTGTGGTTATGCAGAGTCAACACTACATCTTACAGGTATTAGCACCGCTAACTCTATACAACTGATACAGCATGCAAAAAAAGAATCAGTAGCGGTAAGCTGTTCAGTTACTCCATATCATCTCTTTTTCTCAGACGAAGACCTTGCCAACTACAATACCAATCTCAAAGTAAACCCACCCCTACGAAGCAAAGCGGACAGAGATGCCTTGAGAATTGCCGTGAAAGAGGGACAAGTAGATTGTATTGCCAGTCATCATTTTCCCCATGAAACTGATAGCAAAATGGTAGAGTTCGAACACGCACAATATGGAATGGTTGGCCTTGAAACAGCCTATGCAGTAACTAACACTGCTGTACAAGGCTTGACCCCCTTACGAACAGTGGAAATCTTTTCACTCAGCCCTCGAAAGATATTTGGATTAAAAACGCCCACCATCGCTATTAATCAACAATGTCGCTTCACGCTATTTGATCCAACCATAGAATGGACACCAACCACAGAAGAATTAAAGTCTCGTTCTTCCAATACCCCATTCATTGGAAAGACACTTCTAGGAAAAGTTATTGGAACACTTCATTCCAATGCTATTAGTCTTTTTGTATGAATCTGAACCGTCTAACCTGGAGTATCCTTACCGCCTTGTTGATGATGGCAATAAGTTGGCTGGGCTTGTTGAACTACCTGGAAGACCCAACCATCACTCAACTAATTATCTATGGTTTCTACGGACTGAGTACTGGGTTCTTACTTTTTTTTAATAGAAAAGGATTACAGCCATTCAGCGATTTTTTTCAGATAGGATTCAAGCATTCTATTGTAGTTACCCTATTAATGACCTTGTTCAGTTATGTTTTTATCCAGCTACACCCCGATCTGATCGAAGCTTCAGCAATGCAGTTCAGCTCTGCACTTCAACAAACCAATAGCCGAACACCAACCGAAATCGAAAGAGAGGTTAAGCTATACACAGAAGGATATCCCACTATGCTGGTTTCCCGAACAATTTTCGGATATTTGATCGTGGGGAGTTTGGTGACAGCCATTAGCTCCTTCCTGCTTACGTTACAAAAGAATTAATGGATTTATCTTTAGTCATACCCTTATTGAATGAAGCTGAGTCACTCCCCGAACTTACCCGTTGGATTGAAGAAGTGATGAACGAACATGGGTATTCTTATGAGGTTATCTATATTGACGATGGAAGTGAGGACAATTCCTGGCAAGTGATTCAAACGCTGCAAAGGAACAATTCAAATGTTAAAGGCATTAAGTTTCAGCGTAACTACGGAAAGTCAGCTGCTTTGCAAGTGGGATTCCATGCCGCATCAGGCGACATAGTAGTTACCATGGATGCTGATTTGCAGGATTCCCCAGCCGAAATACCTGGCCTTCGCAACATGATCCTGGAAAAAGATTATGATCTGGTAAGCGGATGGAAAAAGGTGCGTTATGACAATACCTTAACCAAAAACATCCCCTCTCGCTTCTTTAATGCAGTAACGCGAAGCATGTCGGGTATTCAATTGCATGATTTTAACTGCGGATTAAAGGCTTATCGAAGAAAGGTAGTGAAGAGCATTGAAGTGTATGGTGAAATGCATCGTTATATACCCGTTTTGGCAAAATGGTCAGGATTTAAAAAAATGGGAGAAAAAGCAGTTGAACATCGAAAGCGGAAACATGGGGTTTCCAAATTTGGATGGGATCGCTTCATCAATGGATTTTTAGATCTTTTATCGATCTCCTTTGTTGGGAAATTTGCCAAACGCCCTATGCATTTTTTTGGACTGTGGGGGTCGTTATGTTTCCTGGCAGGATCTTTTGTGACAGGATTCTTGATCCTTTCTAAAATAGCAGATACAAATTTTGCACTAACTAACAAACCAGGCTTCTATATTGCACTCACTTTATTGATTATCGGCATACAATTGTTTTTAGCCGGTTATTTGGGCGAACTCATTGCCCGAAACTCCCCCACCCGTAATCAATACCTGGTAGAAACTCAAATTGGTTTTTAATGCCTGGTATTGTAATCATAGGTCCGGCGCATCCGCTTCGGGGTGGTGGTATTGTGAGTTTTAACCAACGCCTCGCCTTTGCCTTTCAGGAAGCTGGGCATACCTGTGAAATTTGGTCTTTTTCACTACAATATCCTGGCTTTCTGTTCCCCGGAAAATCACAGTTTGTAAATACTCCCCCTCCTGCAGGGTTAACAATCCGTACGTTGATCAATTCCATCAATCCCTTGAACTGGCTAAAAGTGGGTTGGCAGCTTAGAAAAAAAAATCCGGAACTGGTCATAGTAAGATTTTGGATTCCCTTCATGGGACCTTGCCTAGGCACAATATTACGCTTGATTAATAAAAAGAAGACCAAGGTGATTTGCATTGCCGATAATGTGATCCCGCACGAAAAAAGACCAGGTGATCGACTTTTTACCAACTATTTTGTAAAAAGTTGTGATGGGTTTGTGACCATGAGTAAATCAGTGTTGAAGGACTTACAACTAATTGCACCCACTCAACCTGCAAAGCTCACCGTTCACCCGCTTTATGATCAATTTGGTCCTCAGCATTCGCAAGATTTAGCACGTGAGCAATTAGGATTGAATAGCCTGGATAAGATCATTTTATTTTTTGGAATTATCAGACCCTATAAAGGACTAGATCTCTTGCTTGCAGCCATGCAAGTGCAGCGAATCCGATCGCTGAATATTAAATTGCTTATTGCAGGAGAGTTTTATGAGAACGAAGTTCGTTATCAACAATTGATTCAAGAATACCAATTACAAAACCAAGTTATACTGCATACGCATTTTATTCCTGACGAACAGGTTGGTTTGTACTTATCCGCAGCCGATGTGATTGTACAGCCGTATAAAACAGCTACGCAAAGTGGTGTAACCCCGCTTGCTTATTATTTTGAAAAACCAATGATCGTTACCAATGTGGGAGGGCTTCCAGAAATGGTTCCGCATGAAAAAGCAGGTTTAGTGTGTGAGCCAAATCCGGAAGCAATTGCCAATAGCATTGAGTCCTTTTACAAAAAGGGAGCCGCTTATTTTGCGGCAGGTATTAGTAATGAGAGAAAGAAATATGAATGGTCCACAATGATTGAAACGCTGTTTACGTTACATAAAGAGATCAACTAATCTATAGCATGTACCGCTTTCTACCTCTTTTTCTTGTTTTCGCTGTAAGCGGAATTTACAGAATTGCTGCGCAAGCACTTCCTACTCTTATTTCTCCTAACGCCGTAAAACAGTTACAATACAAAGAAGATACCTTAAAAGATTTTGCGTTCTATCTACTTACGGACAGTTTGCCGGAAGAAAGAATGGTCGCAGACAGTGTTTTTACTCGGACCCTGGTTCGTGCTTTGCAGATACCATTTTCATTCTATTATCCCTTCGATTCCGTTTTAGGAATTTCAAAAATGTATGCCCCCGATTCCAGCTTTAGAATTATAACCTGGAATCTCCAATACAATGACTACTATAATCGTCAGCGAGGCGCCATTCAAATCAACACAAAAGATGGCAAGCTCAAACTTTTTCCATTACGAGATGCCTCAGAATTCACAGATCGGCCAGCAGATTCAGTGCGATCAGCAAAAAATTGGATAGGCGCTCTTTATTATAATATCATCAAAAAAGAAGAACAAGGGAAAGCCTTTTATACACTCTTTGGACTTGATCCAAATAATGCAAAAAGCACAGTCAAGTGGATGGAAGTTCTTCATTTTTCTCACCAGGGAGAACCCCTATTTGGTGGACCCTTTTTCAGTTATGAAAGGGATAGTATTCCTAAAGAAACCCAGATGCGTGTTAGTCTTGAGTATAAAAAAAATGCCCGCGTACTCATGGACTACATCCCCGAATTAGACATGATCCTGATGGATCGCCTTATCTCAGAAAATGACGATGCGGAAAGTCCTTGGACCTTTGTTCCCGATGGTGACCAGGAAGGTTTCAACTGGAAAAAGGGGAAATGGTTGCACATCAACAAAGTATTCAACCATAAATTGAAAGACGGAAAAGCGCCTCGGGAATTACCCATTTTTGAAATTCCCAGCCAACAAAAATTACCGGCTGTAAAAAAAGGAGATTAAATAACTATTCATCAAGCTTGAGTACGGCAAGAAACGCTTCCTGCGGAACTTCGACGTTTCCAATTTGTCGCATACGTTTTTTACCTTCCTTCTGCTTTTCCAATAGCTTACGTTTGCGACTGATATCACCCCCATAGCACTTGGCCGTCACATCCTTTCGCATAGCAGAGATGTTTTCACGTGCCACCACTTTAGCACCAATTGCGGCTTGTATGGCGATTTGAAATTGCTGACGCGGCAATAATTCTTTTAATTTCTCACAAAGTTTACGCCCAAACTCCTGTGCTCTGCTTCGGTGAATCAATGCCGACAAGGCATCGACCTTGTCCCCATTTAGCAGAATGTCCATTTTGCAAATATCACTTTCGCGATAACCAATAGGATGGTAATCAAACGAGGCGTATCCTCTGGTTTGTGATTTGAGTTTATCATAAAAATCAAATACAATCTCTGTGAGCGGCATTTCAAAAATTAACTCTGCACGGGTAGGCGTCAGGTAACTCTGATTAATCAGCATTCCTCGCTTTCCCAAACAAAGCGTCATGATGTTTCCAATATACTCCGGCTTGGTAATGATTTGCGCTTTAATAAAGGGTTCGTCAATATGTTCCGTTTTTACCGGATCAGGAAACTCGGTAGGATTATTCACTATAACAGTTTCGCCCTTAGTGGTGGTTGCAATAAAGCCTACGTTAGGAACGGTGGTGATCACTGTTTGGTTGAACTCCCGCTCCAAGCGCTCCTGGATAATCTCCATGTGAAGCATCCCCAAAAAACCGCAGCGAAATCCAAAACCTAGTGCTTGAGAGGTTTCTAGTTCAAACGTGAGGGAAGCATCATTGAGATGGAGTTTATCCATGCAATCCCTGAGTGCTTCAAACTCATCCGTGTTGACCGGGAAAATCCCAGCAAATACCATCGGTTTTACTTCTTCAAAACCCTTTATCTGCTCTGGAGTTGGATTGGAAGCCAGGGTGATCGTATCTCCTACTTTTACCTCCTTTGCATTCTTGATTCCAGTGATGATATAGCCAACATCTCCCGTGCAAACTTCTTTCTTCTCAGTCATCTTAAGCTTAAGAATGCCCACTTCGTCGGCCTCGTATTCTTGATCGGTAGAAACAAATTTGACACGATCACCTTTTTTTAGAGCACCGTTCAAAATCCTATAGTAAACAATAATACCCCTGAATGAATTGAATACGGAGTCAAAGATCAAGGCTTGTAATGGGGCCTCAGGCTTACCCTTTGGCGCGGGAATTTTCTCGACAATTGAAGCCAATACATTTTCAACCCCAAGACCAGTTCGTCCACTGGCATGCAAAATTTCTTCTCTTTTGCACCCAATCAAATCAACTATCTGATCCTCTACTTCTTCGATCATTGCCCCTTCCATGTCGATCTTATTGACCACAGGGATGATCTCAAGATTATTTTCAATAGCAAGATATAAGTTACTGATTGTCTGCGCTTGAATGCCTTGAGTTGCATCTACTAAAAGCAAACAACCCTCACAGGCGGCCAAGGCCCTGCTCACCTCATAACTGAAGTCCACGTGACCAGGTGTGTCTATCAAGTTTAGGATATACTCCTGCCCATCGGTATGCTTATAATTAATTTGAATGGCATGGCTTTTAATGGTGATACCCTTCTCCCGCTCCAAATCCATGTCATCCAGTACCTGGTCCATCATATCCCGCTCAGCAATAGTATTGGTAACCTGCAAGAGACGATCAGCCAGGGTTGATTTACCGTGGTCAATATGTGCGATAATGCAAAAATTCCGGATATGCTTCATGAATCTAAGGCCGCTTTTAGCGGTGCAAAGGTAGCCCTTTTCAGAAGATCATTTAGAGGAAAGATGTTTGATCTTATTCCAAATTGCGTCCATCTCCTCCAGCGTCATTTCACTGAGGGCCTTATCGCCCTGATGAGCCTCAGCTTCCATTAATTGGAATCGTCTAACAAACTTTTTATTGGTTAATTCTAATGCAATTTCCGGATCCACATGTAAAAATCGAGCATAATTAACCAAGGAGAATAATAGATCACCAAATTCCTCCTCGATACGCTCTTGCCGTTTAAGCTCCTGAGCGGAAGCGATTGTAACTTCTTGCTCTAATTCCATCATTTCTTCCTTCACCTTATCCCATACCTGACCTGCATGCTCCCACTCAAATCCTACTTGTTTTGACTTTTCTTGCAGTCGCATAGCCTTCACCAAGGCAGGTAAACTCACGGGGACCCCACTTAACACGGAGCTTTTCCCTTCCTTCATCTTTAGTTTTTCCCAATTCATTTTCACCTCCAGTTCGTCCTTTACTTTTACCTCCCCGTAAATGTGCGGATGACGATCTATTAATTTTTTACAAATCCCTTCCACTACTTCATTGAAGGTGAAAGCATTTTGCTCTGAAGCAATTTTTGCATAGAAAACCAGGTGTAATAGCAGATCGCCTAACTCCTCTTTAATGGCTGGCAGATCTTGGTTGGTAATTGCATCCGCCAATTCGTAGGTTTCCTCAATGGTAAGTTGACGTAAGGAGGAAAGCGTTTGTTTGCGGTCCCAAGGACAGTTCTCGCGCAGATCGTCCATTATTGATAACAAGCGGCTCATAGCCAGATCAGCACTTGATGGGGTGGATTTCACAGACCAAATGTAAGAAAAGGTCATGCAGATTATACTGTATTAGCGCTACCCCTCCTGCTAACAGTTGTGTATGCAACTACTGCCCGCATATGAAGCGAAATACACTGGAAAAAATTTATCTCTGCCGGAAACTACTATCAAAACCAAACGAAATGCTTGTTTACAATGGCGGACTATTTAAAAGTTAAAAAATCGTAACAATACGGGGTTTTTTTAAATGTTTCCCCCTTACCTTTGCGGCCACGAAATCGACTTGTTTGCTATGGCAGATTTAAAAATTAAAAAAGGATTAAACATCAACCTGCCCGGCGAAGCCGCTAAGAAACTTTTGAATATACCCACACCGGAAATAGTTTCAGTAAAGCCACCAGACTTTCCCGGCCTGATCCCCAGATTATTGGTGAAAGAAGGAGATGAAGTTCTGGCGGGAACGAATTTGTTTTATGATAAGAATAATGAGGCGATAAAATTCTGTTCACCTGTTAGTGGCGAGGTAGCGGAAATAAAGCGGGGAGAAAAAAGAAAAATACTGGAGATTAAAATTCTTGCAGACAAGGAAATAAAATACATTTCATTTCAAAAAGCGAATCCCGAAAATTTAACAAGGCAGGAAATAACAGCATTATTGCTGAACAGCGGCATTTGGCCATTTATCCGCCAGAGGCCATTTGGCATTATCGCCAATCCCGGAGAAAATCCAAAATCTATTTTCATTTCAGCATTTGACAGCAATCCGCTGGCTCCGGAT
>VGGR01000001.1 GCA_016868585.1 Bacteroidota bacterium | reverse complement strand
TTGGAACAGAAAAGGTCCGACGCTATCTTTGCCCTCCCAAAAATCGGGAAACGGATCGGTAGTTCAGTTGGTTAGAATGCCGCCCTGTCACGGCGGAGGTCGCGGGTTCGAGTCCCGTCCGGTCCGCTAAAACCGGACAACCCCGGTAGCAAAATACCGGGGTTTTTAGCTAAATCTATGAGAGCAAATCTAAAGGTAGGGCTTATAGGTGCTGGCTATTTAGGTAAAATTCACCTGTCTAATTGGAAACAAATAGAACAGGTTGATTTGATTGGCTTTTATGACCCCAATCCCGAAACTGCTGCAGCTGTTGCCCACAAATTTTCCATTCCTTCTTTTGAATCAGGGGAAGAACTAATTGATGCCTGCGATGCCATTGATATTACAGCTCCCACCAACCATCATTCAGAATGGTGCGAAAAAACAATTCGCAAAGGGAAGCATGTTTTTGTGGAAAAGCCATTGGCAGCAACCTTGGAAGAGGCCCGAAAAATTGTTGCTCTAACCCGTGAGTCTGGCGTAAAATTACAAGTGGGACATGTGGAGCGATTTAATCCAGCTTTTCTGGCCATTAGAGACCTTTCCTTACAACCAATGTTTATTGAAGTGCACCGCCTGGCTCAGTTCAATCCAAGAGGCGCTGAGGTGAGTGTTATCCTGGACTTAATGATCCACGATATAGACATTATACTTTGCCTGGTGAATAGTGACATCAAACAAATTTCTGCTAGTGGCGTGGCCGTTTTAACAGACACCCCTGATATAGCCAACGTACGAATAGAATTTCATAATGGGTGTGTGGCCAATTTGACAAGCAGTCGCATCTCAATGAAAAAAATGCGTAAAATTCGTTTGTTTCAAAAAGATGCCTATATCGGGATTGACTTTCTGGACAAAAAAACAGAAGTCATTAAACTAAAAGGGGAACAGGAAGAAGAGCATGCATTCACCTTTGACATAGAAACGCATGCGGGTGTAAAGACTATTGCTATTTCCAGCCCAGCAATCCCATCCTCCAACGCCATTCAATCGGAACTAACCTCATTCAGAGATGCGATTTTGCAAAATTCGCGAACCATGGTTTCAGAAAATGATGGAATGCTTGCCATGGACGTGGCCCATCAGATAGTAGAGAAAATCAATCAACAGTTGGTTAGTCTTTGACCTCTTTTTTTGCTTGCAGCCACTCGGCTGCAATGCGCAAATCAATGGGGCGGGTAATTTTAATATTGGACTCCTCCCCTGCCACAAAATTAATGACGTGCCCGGTTCTTTCCACCACCGTTGCTTCATCAGTAAAGGATGGATCATAAGCAATCTGGAAAGCAGGCAGGATCAAACTGGAAAGAAAAACTTGTGGCGTTTGCACTAATAGTACTTGCTCACGATCTACGACTTGGTGCTTTCCTTTCTCCATAAACCGAATGCTGTCTCTCGAAGGTAAAACAGGTACCGCACTGCCTGACACCAACGCATTATCATAGCAAGATTGTAGCAAGGCTGTGCTCACCAGACAACGTACCGCATCATGCACAAAAACTATGGAGTGTTCCTTTACTGTAGCAAGACCATTTTGTACAGAATGAAAACGAGTATCCCCTCCAGCTACCAATTGAACTGGATAATCAAATCTACTGGCTATTAATGCAGCCCCTTCCTGAAAATGGTTTATGGGTAAGACTACGGTAAGTTGAATATCTGAAAAGGCATCTACAAAGGCCCGAAGTGAGTGTATGATGATAGGCTCGCCTTCTATTTCCAAAAATTGCTTTGGTTGTGCATTTCCCATTCTCACACCCGCACCACCGGCTACGATTATTGCGTGCTTTTTCATTTTTCACAAAGATAAGCGCGAACCTGTTGGACCATTTGCTGTGGTAGTAGCTGATGTAAACAAGCATAATCCCCTCTAAAACAGGGTTTGTTGCCAAACACCGAACAGGGACGGCAAGTTAAGTCAGTTTGAATCACTTGATCAATAGACTGCCCCCACCCCAGAAATCCGGCAAAAGGGTGTGTAGCACCCCATATTGAAATTACTGGTGTTCCAACCAGAGAAGACAGATGCATATTGGCAGAATCCATTGTAATCATCAGATCCATATTAGCGATCAATTGAAGCTCTTGACTCAACGCTAACTGACCAGCCCTGTTACTTGTATTAGGGAACTCTCTCTCCCAACTTGACAATACAGCTGCCTCTTCTCCAGGTGCACCAAAGAGAAAAAGTTGGCAGGGTATTGCCTCAACCAGGGCCTCTATAAATTGTTTTGCCAAAGATGCGGGTAGCGATTTTCCAGCATGTTTGGCAAATGGGGCAAACCCAATTTGTAACCGATCTTTTTCGATTGATTTTTTTGAAAAAATAACAGGCTCCAATCTTAGTGTAAAGCCCAGTGAATGAAAGACGCTCGCATAGCGATCAAACGTAGTGGTCAACGGCTTAATTACCTTATGCTTTTGCCTGGTCAATGCCCGCTTTTCCTTTCTTCCCTTATCTACAGTTGCAACCGCTGCTCCGTTCAACTTAAATAGAAAAACCAGTAATTTGGTGCGTAATACATTATGTAGATCAGCAACAAGGGTAGCGCCTGTTTTTTCGGATAACTCCTTGAATAATTTCCATGCTCCTGTCAATCCTCGGTGGCGCCCTTTTAAATCAACCCCAAAAAACTCTAAACCATCAATATTGTCAAATAATGGAGCAAAGGTTTGTTTTGAAACCATGATCACTCTTAAGGAAGGGTGCTGTAGCAATAAATTTTTCAAAACAGGAACTGTCATGGCCACATCTCCCATAGATGAAAAACGAATCACCAACATGGATTTTGTAGCTGAGCGACTCATGACTTTTGCTGATACAATACCGGATTTAATGTAACCTCGTTGTACATCTTCATCTGCCTGTACACTTTCATCTGCACATTACCAGACCGAATAGCCTCTAATAGCTGATCTATTGAGAGAGAAAGGTCCGCCCGCTGCTCAATCAAAACAGCCAATTTTGCTGCACATCGTTGTTGGTGCGCTGAAGTGGCATCTTTTCTCCTGACTTCAAGGTCCATATGGTAGATCTTGAGTGCTAAAATGGATAACCTGTCAACTGCCCAGGCAGGACTTTCCGTATTAAGGCGTGCTGTTGGTAAAACCGGAGTTGTGCTATTTACATGCAAAAGATAATCATCGATTTGCTCAACCAAATCTGTCCTAACCTGATTAGAAGCATCAATCTTACGTTTTAACGCCAGTCCCAAAGCAGGATCTATAGAAGGGTTTCTTACCAGATCCTCTAAATGCCACTGCACAGTATCCACCCAACATTTTTGATAAAGAAGAAATTCAATGGAGTCGGGCGGATAGGGATTGGTCAATGGCGCCTCTACCTGGTCTATCAAATGATAATCATCAATTGTCATACTAAAGATTGTATTGCAAGCTGCCGCGTTCATACCTGTATTACTTGGTAGAAGGTTTGAATTTTTTGTTGAGTCCTTTGATCAGATCAGGCGTGATATTGTTGACTGAGTCCTTATAATAAAAAAGCCCTTGTTCATAAGAGACAATATAAGAGTAGCTGTGACTTTTGTTATACTCTTGCAAATACGCTTCGATCTTAGACTTAATTTCATTTTGACGACGCATTACAAAATCACCATATTCTGCATCTAAGGCTTGCTTCCTGTTTTTCATTTGCTCTTCCAGATTTCTCAATTCTCTCTCCGCCGCTTCACGTTGACTCTCATTCATCAATCCGGTGCTGGCTTGTTGTTGGTAATAGTTGTAACGCTGCTGTGCATGACTCGCCATTTTTTGCATTTCCTGTTCTATCGCTTGCTCTTTCTTTGCCAATTCTTCTTTCAACTCTTTCACCAGTTCAAAGTTGGCTTCTATTGAATCCATTTCGAAATAGGCCATTTTAAAAGTATTAGGGCCACTTGGCTGTGCAGACCGGGGCGTGCCTGTTCCACTATAATAACGGATTCCCAAAAAAAGCAAAGCAGCCGTTAGCAGTACATTCCAAACTATAAAACCTTTGTTCATTACATTTTCTTTTGAAGGTAAGTATCTCCCAGTAAACTTTTGTTGAGATAGTTAATTGTTAATAGGCGTAATTTAAAAAAAAGGCCGTTTCTTCAGAAGCGGCCTTAGTGTTTTGCATCTTATTCCTCCTCATCAAAGGCCATGGCCCCCTGGGTTGTTTGGAGCAATTCGTATTCCTCCTTGCTGCCAACAATCATGCGTTCAAACTCGCGCAAACCCGTTCCGGCTGGTATTGGATGACCGGTGATAACATTTTCCTTGAGACCCAGCATTTCGTCTGTTTTACCGTTGATGGCGGCAGATGAAAGTACTTTGGTGGTTTCCTGGAAAGAAGCGGCTGAAATCCAGCTTTGGACGCCAAGAGAAGCCTTTGTAATTCCCAAAAGTGTGGGTGAGGAGGTAGCAGGCTTGGTATCGCGATACTCTACTGTTTTCTTGTCGGAACGACGAAGAATAGAATTCTCTTCACGCAGCTCTCTTAGATTTACAATCTGTCCAGCACGAAGTTTTGTGCTATCACCTGGTTCTGTAACCACCTTTCTATCAAAGATGAGATCATTTTCTTCTACAAACTCAAACTTATCAACCAGGTCGTCTTCAAGGAATCGAGTATCACCCGGATCCACAATGTTAACCTTACGCATCATCTGACGAACTATCACTTCGATGTGCTTATCGTTGATTCTAACACCCTGTAATCGATAAACTTCCTGTATTTCATTTACCACATATTCCTGAACGGCAAAAGGACCCTTGATTGAAAGAATGTCGAAAGGCGCAATTTGACCATCAGAAAGTGCTGTGCCCGCTTTCACAAAGTCCCCATCCTGAGCCAGGATCTGACGAGTTAGCGGTACCAAGTACTTCTTTTGAACCCCATCCTTGGCTTCAATGGTGATCTCACGATTTCCACGCTTAACTGCACCCATGATTACGACACCATCAATTTCGGTAACAACAGCAGGGTTGCCCGGATTACGTGCTTCGAACAACTCGGTAACACGTGGCAGACCTCCGGTGATATCACGGAGTTTTCCAAGGATACGAGGGATCTTTACTATGACTTGACCGGCTTTCACATCGTCACCCTCTTCAATGATAATATGACTTCCGGTGGGAAGGCTATATGATTTTTTATCCTTTCCTTCTACCAGAATCGCTGGGATCTTAGTCTTATCGCGCGTTTCAATAACTACTTTTTCACGGTGGCCAGTTTGTTCATCTGATTCCTCACGGTAAGTTACCCCATCAATCACACTTTCAAACTTGATCTTCCCATCAATCTCAGAAAGTATCACATTATTGAATGGATCCCAAGTGCAGATCACGTCGCCCTTAGCCACTTTTTGACCATTCTTAACATTAAGTGTGGCACCATAAGGAATATTGTTAGTGATCAATAGACGATCTGCATTGGTGTCAACAATTCGTACTTCGCCCGTACGACCAATAACAACCTGAGATTTAGCTCCCGCACCCGCAGTGTTTGCGATAGCCACCGTGCGAAGCCCGTCAAACTGAATGGTCCCATCAAACTTTGCGACCAAAGTAGATTCTACAGAAGTAGAACCCGCCACACCACCAACGTGGAAAGTACGAAGCGTCAACTGAGTACCAGGTTCACCAATTGATTGGGCAGCAATGATACCCACTGCATCACCTTTCTGGGCCGTAACTCTAGAAGCCAGGTTTCTTCCATAACATTTCACACATACACCACGCTTACTTTCACAAGTCAATACTGACCGAATTTCAACGGTTTCCACACCAGCTTCCTCAATTTGCTTCGCTAACAGTTCGGTGATCTGCTCACCGGCTGCAACGATTAATTTTTCAGAGACAGGGTCATATACATCGTGCAATGAATTACGCCCTTCGATACGATCACTCAATGGTTCAATGATATCCTCATTGTCCTTTAAAGCCGTAGTGGCTATGCCGCGAAGTGTACCGCAATCCTCTTCCGTGATTACAACATCCTGCGCAACATCCACCAGACGACGAGTCAGGTATCCGGCATCAGCTGTTTTGAGGGCTGTATCGGCAAGACCTTTACGAGCACCATGCGTGGAGATAAAATAATCCAATACGTTCAATCCGCCTTTGAAGTTGGAAAGAATAGGATTCTCAATGATCTCACTGCCTGTAGATCCGGATTTTCGTGGCTTAGCCATCAATCCGCGGATACCGGCCAGCTGTTTGATCTGCTGCTTAGAACCACGGGCTCCGGAATCCAACATCATGTATACCGAATTGAAGCCCTGTTTATCATTGCTCAATTCCTTGATCAATGTTTCTGTGATGCGAGTGTCTACACGGCTCCAAATATCTACGATCTGATTATAACGCTCGTTGTTGGTGATTAGACCCAGGTTGTAGCTCTCCCAAACCTCTTCCACTTCAATTTTAGCATTCTCCAACAACTCCTGCTTGGTATCAGGGATAATCAAGTCATTGATGTTGAAGGAAAGTCCTCCTTTAAAGGCAGTACGGAAACCAAGTTGCTTGATGTTGTCGAGGAATTTGGCCGTCTTGGGAACATTGGTAATAGTAATGATGTCGCCAATGATTTCGCGTAGGTTTTTCTTTGTAAGCAATGCATTGACAAACCCTACCTCAGCAGGAACATGTTGATTAAACAACACCCGACCTACCGTTGTTTCAATTAACTTTTTCTCCAATTGATTGCTCTCATTGCGAACATTGGCCTTTACCTTGATCCATGTATGCAGATCAATCTTTCTTTCGTTATACGCAATGATCACTTCTTCACTTGAGTAGAAAGTCATACCCTCCCCTTTCATTTTCTCCTTATCGGTGGTTCGCTTTCCCTTAGTGATATAATACAATCCCAACACCATGTCCTGAGAAGGGAGTGTGATGGGTGTACCATTCTGAGGATTCAGGATATTATGTGAAGCCAGCATTAATAACTGTGCTTCCAAAATAGCTGCGTTGCTCAATGGAACGTGAACCGCCATTTGGTCACCGTCAAAGTCCGCATTAAAGGCAGACGTAACCAGCGGGTGTAATTGAATAGCCTTTCCTTCGATTAATTTTGGTTGGAAAGCTTGAATAGAGAGACGGTGAAGTGTGGGGGCACGATTTAACATAACAGGGTGCCCTTTCAAAATATTTTCAAGGATGTCCCAAATAACGGCCTCTTTCTTATCGACCAGTTTACGAGCAGACTTAACTGTTTTTACAATTCCTCTTTCAATTAATTTCCGAATGATAAATGGCTTGAATAATTCGGCTGCCATATCCTTGGGAAGACCACACTCATGCAATTTTAACTCTGGCCCCACCACAATAACGGAACGACCAGAATAGTCTACGCGTTTACCCAAAAGATTCTGACGGAATCGACCTTGTTTTCCTTTCAATACATCGCTCAAGGATTTCAATGCACGTCCGCCTTCCGCTTTCACCGCATTTGATTTACGGCTATTATCGAACAATGAGTCAACAGCCTCCTGTAACATACGTTTCTCATTGCGCAGAATCACCTCAGGGGCTTTAATTTCCAACAAACGCTTCAAACGATTATTACGAATGATAACGCGACGGTATAAATCGTTCAGATCAGAAGAGGCAAATCGACCGCCATCCAAAGGAACAAGTGGACGAAGTTCTGGCGGAATAACAGGTATGTATTGCATGACCATCCATTCAGGACGGTTAGTAATACGCAGGTTGGCATCCCGGAATGCCTCTACTACACTGAGACGCTTGAGCGCTTCAGCTTTACGCTGCTGTGAAGTTTCGTTGGCTGCTGCATTGCGTAGATCAAAAGACAGCTGATCGAGATCGATGCTTGCCAAAAGATCATTTACGGCTTCCGCTCCCATTTTTGCAATGAACTTTTGCGGATCATCATCTGGGAGATATTGATTTTCTTTTGGAAGAGTTTCCAAAATATCGAGGTATTCCTCCTCTGTCAGCAAGTCAGCTAATCGCTGCCCTTTTTCATAGCGAATACCCGGTTGAATTACTACATAACGCTCGTAGTAAAGGATGGTCTCTAATTTCTTGGAGCTTATTCCCAGCAGATATCCGATTTTATTCGGAAGCGATTTGAAATACCAAATATGAACTACTGGAACTACCAGCTTAATATGCCCCATTCTTTCACGTCGTACTTTTTTCTCGGTCACCTCAACGCCGCAACGGTCACAAACGATCCCTTTGTAACGAATTCGTTTGTATTTTCCACAAGCACATTCGTAATCCTTTACCGGACCAAAGATGCGCTCACAGAAAAGACCATCACGTTCTGGTTTGTACGTGCGGTAGTTAATAGTTTCCGGCTTTAGAATTTCTCCAAAGCTTCTCTCCAGAATATTGTCCGGAGAAGCAAGACCAATTGTGATCTTGGAGAAGGCGGATTTCGGACGGTTTTCTTTTTTTATAGCCATGATCAATAGATCGGTTAATTAGTTATCAAATGATGATTAAGGAAGGATCAATCAAACTGCAAGTCAAGTCCCAGCCCTCGCAATTCGTGTACCAATACATTGAAGGACTCAGGAACGCCGGCGCGGGGAACGTTATCTCCTTTAACCAACGCTTCATATGTTTTAGCTCTCCCAATGATATCGTCACTCTTGATCGTGAGCAATTCCTGCAGTATGTTGGATGCACCATAGGCTTCAAGTGCCCATACTTCCATCTCGCCAAAACGCTGTCCTCCAAACTGTGCTTTACCACCCAATGGTTGTTGTGTGATGAGGCTGTAAGGTCCGATGGAACGAGCGTGCATTTTGTCATCGACCATGTGGTGTAGTTTAATCATGTAAATGATACCCACTGTTGCCTTTTGGTCAAAACGGTCACCTGTTTCACCATCATAGAGATAAGTATGGCCAAACATAGGTATACCCGCTTGCTGACAATAAGATCCAATCTCATCTACGGTAGCACCATTAAAGATTGGTGTTGCAAATCTGAGACCTAGTTTCTCCCCGGTCCATCCAAGGATTGTTTCATAGATCTGCCCCAGATTCATACGGCTGGGTACCCCGAGCGGGTTAAGCACAATATCAACTGGCGTTCCATCTTCCAGAAAAGGCATATCTTCTTGACGCACAATTTTTGCAACAATTCCCTTGTTACCATGGCGACCCGCCATTTTATCTCCCACCTTCAACTTCCGCTTTACAGCCAGATACACTTTTGCCAATTTCAATACACCAGCAGGCAATTCGTCTCCGATACTGATATTGAATTTTTCGCGTTTGTACCTGCCGAGCTCCTCGTTGAATTTAATACTGTAGTTATGCAATAACGTGTTGACCCGATCATCGGTTTTTTTATCGCCTGTCCAACCTAGCGGATTAACATTTGAATAGTCAATTGCCCGTAAGCTCTTGTCAGAAAACTTTGCGCCCTTTGTTATTTGGATTTCTCCAAAGTTGTTACTCACCCCGGCAGAAGAGTGGTCTTTCAACAGATTCCCCAATTTTTCAAGTAGTACTTCCTTCAGACCAATTTCATTTTTCTCATGCACCTTTCCCAATTGCTCAAGAGCACCCTTTTCACGCACTTTAGCATGCTTATCTTTCTTTGCGCGCTGGAAGAGTTTCTTTCCGATCACCACGCCCTCCACCCCATTAGGGGCTTTGAGAGAAGCATCTTTGGCATCACCCGCCTTATCACCGAAGATGGCACGGAGTAATTTTTCTTCGGGCGTTGGATCGCTTTCTCCTTTCGGAGTGATCTTTCCAATGAGGATATCGCCTTCTTTTACAAGTGCGCCAATTCGAATAATTCCATTTTCATCCAGATCCTTTGTGGCTTCCTCCGAAACATTCGGAATGTCCGGCGTCAATTCTTCTTCACCCAATTTGGTATCACGGACTTCTAATTCATATTCAGAAATATGGACAGAAGTAAACAAGTCTTCCTTAACTACTCGCTCACTGATCACAATGGCATCCTCGAAGTTGTAGCCTTTCCATGGCATGAACGCCACTTTAAGGTTTTTACCTAAAGCCAATTCGCCATTTTGTGTTGCATATCCTTCTGTAAGGAAATCTCCCTGCTTAATTTTCTGCCCCTTCTTCACAGCCGGACGCAGGTTGATGCAGGTCTCCTGGTTGGTCTTGATGAATTTAGTCAGCTTATATATGCGGAGATCATCTTCAAAACTTACCAGTTTTTCATTGGCATCGCGTTCATATCGAATATGTATTTCGCTTGCGTCCACAAACTCGACTATGCCATTTCCTTCTGCATGAATTTGTATTCTTGCATCTCGCGCGGCCTTCCCTTCAAATCCAGTTCCTACTACAGGAACATCTGGACGAAGCAATGGAACCGCCTGACGTTGCATGTTTGATCCCATCAAGGCACGGTTGGCGTCATCATGTTCCAAGAATGGAATTAAGGAAGCACTCAGCCCCACAATTTGGTTGGGAGCAACGTCCATGAATTCCACTTCACGCTTATCCAGAATTGGAAAATCTCCAGTTTCACGGCTTATTACTTTAACATCCATCACATTTCCCTTCTCATCCAATGTAGTATTTGCTTGCGCAATTTTTGCCTGATCTTCTTCCTCTGCACTCAGGAAAGTCAATTCCTTCATGTTTACTTTACCTTCTTCTACCTTTCTGTAAGGTGTTTCAATAAAGCCCATGTCGTTAATCTTGGCATGAACGCAAAGCGTTGAGATCAAACCAATGTTTGGTCCTTCAGGAGTCTCTATGGTACAAAGGCGACCATAGTGAGAGTAATGCACGTCACGCACCTCAAATCCAGCACGCTCACGACTTAATCCACCGGGTCCCAAAGCTGAGATACGACGCTTGTGTGTGATCTCGGATAAGGGGTTGGTTTGATCAAGGAATTGAGAAAGCTGAGAAGTACCAAAAAATGAATTGATAACAGAAGAAAGCGTACGGGCATTGATCAAGTCAACGGGAGTAAACACTTCATTGTCTCTTACGTTCATACGCTCCCGTATTGTACGAGCCATACGCGCCAAGCCTACTCCGAACTGTGCATACAACTGCTCACCCACGGTGCGAACACGACGGTTGCTCAAGTGGTCAATATCATCAATCTCCGCTTTACCATTGGTAAGACGAACAAGGTATTTAATGATCAGAATGATATCGTCTTTGGTAAGTGTTTTCTTTCCCAGTGGCAGATTTACATTCAGCTTACGGTTGATTTTGTAACGTCCCACTTCACCCAGATCATATCGTTTGTCGCTAAAGAATAATTTATCAATGATGCCGCGTGCTGTTTCATTATCGGGGGCATCTGCTCCGCGTAATTGCCGATAGATAAATTGAACAGCTTCTAACTCACTGTTAGTAGTATCCTTGTTCAACGTGTTGTAAATAATTGCATAATCCCCTCCCACATCTTCACGTTGGATGAACACACTGCTTACTTCCAGAGCAGTAATTGTGTCAACGGCAGCCTCATCCAACAAGGTGTCTCTCTCCATGACAATCTCATTCCGCTCAATGGAAACAACTTCTCCGGTATCCTCATCTACAAAATCCTCCACCCATGTGCGAAGTACACGAGCAGCCAAACGCTTGCCAATATGTTTGGCAAGTGTTTTCTTGTCTGCCTTCACTTCGTCTGCCATGCCAAATAATTCCAGAATGTCTTTATCAGTCTCGTAGCCGATTGAACGCAACAGGGTTGTTACCGGAAATTTTTTCTTACGATCGATGTACGCATACATCACATTATTGATATCCGTAGCAAACTCCATCCATGCCCCTTTGAAAGGAATCACACGAGCAGAGTAAATTTTTGTTCCATTCGGGTGAATAGATTGCCCAAAGAATACGCCAGGGGAACGATGCAATTGAGAAACCACTACCCGCTCCGCCCCATTGATAACAAATGTACCACGGGGAGTCATGTAGGGTATATTACCCAAGAATACGTCCTGAACAATGGTTTGGAAATCGACGTGCTCTTCGTCGTTACAGCTTAACCGTAGCTTTGCCTTTAAGGGTAAGGCATAGGTTAAACCTCGCTCCATACACTCTTCAATAGTGTAGCGAGGAGGATCGATAAAATAATCCAAAAACTCTAGTACGAAAATGTTTCTTGTATCCGTAATAGGGAAGTTGTCTTTGAACACACGGAATAGTCCTTCGATGTTACGCTTATCAGGCGTAGTTTCAAGTTGAAAGAACTCTTTAAAGGATTGAATCTGGACTTCAAGTAGGTCCGGAGTTGCTGCAAGATGCCGGATCTTACCAAAATCAATTCTTGCATTGTTTTTTGTCAATGACATATGCTATACCGGTTTTTTCTGCGTTCAGACATAGAGATCACCCCGCGATTAAAGTAATTTTTTTACAAAAATCGCTGTGAATGAATCACTTACGAATGGTACTCAATGTCGAAAATAGGTTTGGCCAAAATAAAGGATTGCAAAGGTAAGCATTGAAAACTGATGACCAAAATTTGTTCCCACAAAAATCCGGCCAAAATCAAAAAACTTCCCCTTTTTCTTAAAACAGAAGGGAGCGAAACTTGCCATATGAATAAAATGACTAACAAAAGGCAATCAGTGGTCCCGCTAAGCCTGTCCAAAAAAAATCAAAGGGGCCTTTTATTTATCCTGGTCGGGATAGGCATTTATTGGCTTATCCCACAATTTTTTAAGGACTTTTCAGAAAAAGATTATCCAGTAAAAAATTTTAAAGTGTTAAATATCAGCGCTATAGATTCGGTTTATTCTATAAAAAATAAGCGCTCAAAAGAATGGGAAAACAGTGGTAAAGAAAGACAATCAGATCCTGAACACAGCCTATCACAAAAAACAGCAAGCAAGCCTTTGATAACAAAAAAGCAAAAAAAGATAGATCTAAATTCCGCCGATTCCTTAACCCTGATGAAGCTCCAGGGCATAGGTCCTGTACTATCCGCCAGAATAGTCAAATACAGAGAAAAACTGGGAGGATTCCATTCTACAGCACAATTGCAAGAGGTTTATGGATTACCCGACTCAACTTATCAGAAAATTAGCACTCACCTTGAACTAATACAACCTGTAGTAAAAAAAATAGCCATAAACAAGGCCGACGAAAAAACAATTGCAGAGCACCCCTACATTGGATGGAAGGAAGCAAAACTGATTGTGCGATACCGCCAAGCACACGGTGCCTTTTATAACAATGAGCAGCTAATCAGTATTTGGGGCCTTGAAAATAATAAATTAGACAAACTGCTACCCTACCTCAGCTTTGACTCAACATTCAACCAGTAAATAAAAACGCCCTCCGCATGGGAGGGCGTTTTTATTTGGTCGCGCAAAGACCTTAAGTGATCTCTACATCAGCACCAGCTTCTTTCAACTTAGCAGCAATTTTTTCTGCTTCGGCCTTAGAAACATTTTCCTTCACTGTTTTCGGAGCACCGTCTACCATATCCTTTGCCTCTTTCAAGCCAAGTCCGGTGAGGTCTTTCACGATTTTTACAACATTCAATTTAGACGCACCTCCGCTTTTCAAAATTACATTGAAAGCAGTTTTCTCTTCAGCCGCGGCAGTGCCACCACCATCACCGCCACCTGCTACAACAACTGCAGCAGCAGCGGGTTCAATACCATAATCATTTTTCAGGACATCAGCGAGTTCCTGAACTTCTTTCACGGTCAAAGCCACTAGACTTTCCGCAAGTGATTTTACATCAGCCATTTTGTTTCAATTTTTACCGTTTTCACTGCTCAGTAGCTCCAACGGCAGGTTTAAAAAAATTTTGCCTTTGTTCGTTTCATTCGAAAACACCCTCAGGCCTGGGTATTTATTTCATTCGTCCAGTGACGACAAAATACATTACTCGGCAGTAGCCGCCGCTTGCTTCTTGTGGTGTTGCAATAACCCAGCCAATACACGCTTTGCTGGTGATTGCAATAGTCCAATCACTTCACCGATCAATTCGTTCTTAGTCTTGATCTTAGTAAGCGCCACCAATTGATAATCTCCGCTGTATACATCGCCGTTGATAAATGCCGCCTTTAATACGGGTTTGTCTCCGTTGCTTTCCTTACGGAATGAAGAAATAATTAAAGCAGGCTCTTTTGGATTTTCGGAGAAAAGAAGGGCCGTTACGCTATGAAGTGAATCATACATTCCTGCATACTTCTCATCGTCCAAAGATTGAAGTGCCTTTTTAATTAATGTATTTTTAGCCACTTTCATCTCCACTTGTTTGTTAAAACAAGCACGACGCAATTTGCCAACCTGCTCAACTGTTAGCGATTCTGTATCCGTTACATAGAAGTTGTTATACTGAGAGAATTTCCCTTTCAGCACTTCGATCACTTCATTTTTTTGCTCTTTAGTCATTGTATTGAAATTAGACTGTGGTAATTAGGTTTGAGAGAATCAGTTGATAAATGCTTGCGTGTCGATGGCGATACCAGGACTCATCGTTGAGGCCATACTGATGCCTTTTAAGTAGGTGCCCTTTGCCGAAGATGGCTTTGCTTTGATTATCGCATTGAGCAGTTCTTGGCTGTTCTCAGCAATTTTCTCAGGAGCAAAGCTCACACGCCCAATGGAAGCATGCACAATGCCTACTTTATCTACTTTGAATGCAATTTTACCGCCTTTAACATCATTGATCACTCCAGCCACATCATTGGTAACCGTACCAGTTTTAGGATTGGGCATCAGGTTGCGAGGACCCAATACTTTACCAAGCTTACCAATTTTAGGCATTACGCTGGGCGTAGCGATAATTACATCGACATCCACCCATCCGCCTTCAATTTTTGTTACAAATTCGTCCAATCCAACATAGTCAGCACCTGCTTCTTTAGCAGCAGCTTCCTTATCGGGTGTACATAACACCAACACACGCTTGGTCTTACCAGTTCCATGCGGAAGCGTAACGGTTCCACGAATAGCCTGGTCGGCTTTCTTAGGGTCTACACCCAACCGGATATGCAAATCAACAGAAGCGTCGAACTTACAAGTAGTGATTTGCTTTACCAATGAAGAGGCCTCCTTTAGGGAGTATGATTTTTTGGCGTCCAACTTTGTGTCAGCCACTTTTCTTTTTTTACTTACAAATGCCATGATTCAGTTCTTTAGATTGACCATTAATTTTCCCAAGGGGCTTTCCCTGACACATTCAAACCCAAACTGCGTGCTGTACCAGCTACCATTTTCATGGCGCTTTCCACAGTGAAACAGTTTAAGTCAGGCATCTTGTCCTCCGCTATCACCTTGATCTGGTCCCAGGTAACTTTACCAACCTTTGAACGGTTACTTTCCTTTGAACCTTTTTGAATTTTAGCAGCTTCCATTAACTGTACTGCAGCCGGAGGAGTCTTGATCACAAAGTCAAAACTCTTGTCTGAATAAACGGTGATAAGAACTGGGAGTATTTTCCCTTGTTTGTCCTGTGTTCTCGCATTGAATTGCTTACAGAACTCCATAATGTTGATTCCCTTAGAACCTAATGCAGGTCCGATGGGAGGTGCGGGGTTGGCTTGGCCACCCTTGCACTGTAGCTTTACAAAGCCGGATACTTCTTTTGCCATGTCTTACAATTTATTGGTTCAAGCGTGCTTTAACGGCACTCCCAAATTCCTTGCAGAAAGAACTAATTGGGGCGGCAAAGTTAGGCAGACAGAAGCGATTTACCATACAATTCTTTGTTTTTTTTAAGCCCGCTATCCTATTGAATTTCAAGAAAAAAAAGCCTCCCGACGGGAGGCTTTACTAAAAACAGCATTAAAGTCAGCTAAGCTTCTCCACCTGCATATAGCTTAGTTCAACAGGGGTTGCACGACCAAATATCTTAACTGTCACTTTCAATTTCTTCTTTTCATCATTCACCTCTTCAATGGTACCATTGAAATCATTGAAGGGACCTTCAATAATTTTTATGGTCTCGCCAACGATATAGGGCTCCATCATGCTGATACCCCCAGCTTCGCTCATTTCGTCCATTTTGCCCAGCATCTTGTTGACCTCGGCTTTACGTAAGGCAATGGGATTATCCTTACCCAGAAAATGAATAACGTTGGTAGTATTTTTTATGACATCCCTGAGATCATCACTCAATTTGCCTTCCAATATTTCTATCATCACATAGCCGGGGTAGTAGTTTCTCTCCCGCACTACTTTTTTACCGGCGGCAACTTTATAAACCTTTTCAACCGGAAGAAATATTTGCTTTACAAGCTCACTCCAGCCCCCGCGGCTAATCTCTTTATCGAGATATTCCTTTACTTTTTTTTCTTTGCCACTGATTACACGCAGCACATACCACTTGGTTTCCACCTGCGGAATAGTAGTTGTATCTGTAACAGCTTCCATTAAAATAATTGTTTGTAGATGAAACGCAACCCATTACCTGTTGCAAAATCCATAATTAATATAATGAGGGTAATTATCAGCGTAGCTACCAATACAATCATTGTGGATTGCTGCAACTGCACCCAAGTAGGCCAGGCCACTTTTTCGCTTAGTTCGCGAAAACTGTCTTTTACGTAGGCGGTAATCTTATTCATACAATTTGTTTTGCACGGGCAGAGAGACTCGAACTCCCATCAACGGTTTTGGAGACCGCTATTCTACCATTGAACTATGCCCGTATGAATCAAAAGTCACCGGTTGTTCGGAAATATCCTGACAACCAATGACTTTTGAGAATACAAATATAAGCGATTACTTCAGGATCTCGGTAACCTGTCCGGCACCCACAGTACGCCCACCCTCACGGATAGCGAACTTAAGACCTTTTTCCATCGCAATAGGCTGAATCAACTTAACAGTAAGTTTGGTATTGTCTCCAGGCATCACCATTTCAGTTCCAGCAGGCAATTCTACTTCACCAGTCACATCTGTAGTACGGAAATAGAACTGAGGGCGATATTTTTGGAAGAACGGAGTGTGACGTCCCCCTTCTTCTTTGCTCAATACGTAAACCTCAGCTTTGAATTCCGTATGTGGAGTAATAGATGCAGGCTTCACGATAACCTGACCGCGACGGATCTGTGTTTTTTCAATACCACGAAGCAACAATCCGGCGTTGTCTCCAGCCTCACCTTCATCCAGGATCTTGCGGAACATTTCAACACCAGTAACAGTTGAGGCAAGTGGCTCAGCAGTCAATCCTACGATTTCAACTGATTCACCCACTTTAATACGACCACGCTCAATACGACCTGTAGCAACTGTACCACGACCTGTGATAGAGAATACATCCTCTACAGACATCAGGAAGGGTTGGTCAACAGGACGGGGAGGAAGCGGGATATAAGTATCAACCGCTGCCATTAATTCATCAACTTGTTTCACTGCTGTTGCATCACCATCAAGGGCTTTGGTAGCAGAACCTCTGATGATCGGTGTGTTAGCACCATCAAAACCGTAGAACTTCAACAGGTCGCGAATTTCCTCTTCAACCAGATCAAGCAATTCTGGATCATCTACAAGGTCAACCTTGTTCATGAACACAACGATCTTAGGTACACCTACCTGACGAGCAAGAAGGATATGCTCCTTAGTTTGTGGCATTGGACCATCCGTAGCAGCCACAACAAGAATTGCACCGTCCATCTGGGCGGCACCTGTAATCATATTTTTTACATAGTCAGCGTGACCAGGACAGTCCACGTGTGCATAGTGACGTTTCTCAGTTTGATACTCAACGTGAGCTGTGTTAATGGTGATACCACGCTCCTTCTCTTCAGGGGCAGCATCGATTTCTTCGTACTTCTTGGCCTGCGCCATACCTTTTGCAGCCAAAATTGTAGTGATGGCAGCAGTCAGGGTAGTTTTACCATGGTCGATGTGCCCAATGGTACCTACGTTAACGTGGGGTTTGTCCCGCTTAAAGGTCTCTTTTGACATTTTTATCGGTTTTTAGGTTGTGTTGACAATTTATATTTACAAAATTCTTTTTACTTCTTGAGCCGTTGATGAGAATTGAACTCACGACCTCTTCCTTACCAAGGAAGTGCTCTACCACTGAGCTACAACGGCTGATATAGCCCGAGAGCCTACTTCCGACTATTCTCAACTTGAGCGGGAGACCGGGCTCGAACCGGCCACCTGAAGCTTGGAAGGCTACCGCTCTACCAAATGAGCTACTCCCGCTTTTGGACCCCTTTCGGAACCGTCGTGATTTCAATTTTATCTTAACAATTTCGTTGTTCTTGTAACGTTGAAATTGTTGTGGGCAAGGATGGATTCGAACCACCGAACTCCGAAGAGGACAGATTTACAGTCTGTTGCCGTTGGCCACTTGGCTACTTGCCCGCCCTGAGCCACCTGCCAGAATCGAACTGGCGACCTACTGATTACAAATCAGTTGCTCTACCAGCTGAGCTAAGGTGGCCTGTTTTCTTTGCCAATTGCTGGTGAGTTGGCCAAACCAGATCGCACGAGATCAAATTCACCCAATCCGGGCAATAAAGAGCTACCCCAAAAATTTGGGAAGGCAAAGTTAAGGGAATTTGGAAACTGGAAAAATTTTAAGTCGATTTTTTACCCGTTCCCGGCATAAAAAAATCAATGCGGCCAATAAACCTAGTTGGTGGTCAGTTCACGATCTTTTTTCCGCTTCATATATTTGGTTATGGAGGCAAAAGCATCCCCAACGGAATGCTCAAAATTTTTACTGGTAGCTTTTACAAAAAAGTCATAACGTGGTATGTGCACCCGAATTTCCACGACCTTGTCTTTAATATGGTGAGCCATATTATCCAGTTTGAGAAAAACACAAACATCTGTAATTCGACTTTCGAAATTGGATAACCTCCCTATTTTTCTTTTCACTAACTCAATCAAATTAGTGGCGGGTACAAAGTGTACTGTTTGGATTTTTGTGTTCACGACTGAAAAATTTAGTTACGGGTAATTTACATTTTTCCCCAAACTATTGCAAAAAATCAGCATCCATATTAACAGGCCCTTAACGACGGGGATGGGCCTTTTTGTGGACCTCCTTCAGCTTTTCAATTGTATTGTGAGTATACACCTGCGTTGCGGCCAAACTGCTGTGGCCCAACAACTCTTTAACAGCATTTAGATCGGCCCCATTGTTAAGCAGGTGTGTTGCAAAACTATGCCTAAGCACGTGTGGACTTTTCTTTTGAACAGTGGTTGCAGCCGCTAATACCTGATTGACCAATTGCCAGGCATAACGAGGATACATTCTTTTACCCTTTTCGGTAAGCAATAAATAGGAATCCTTCTCTGTAAATAATTGGTCCCTTTTAAATATATAATCCTTAATCACTTGGATTATTGCTGCATGGAGCGGAAGTATGCGTTCTTTATTTCCCTTACCTAACACTTTTAGTTGCCCCCGGTCCAATTCCACTTGTTGGTCTTTTAAATTAATTAGTTCGCTCAAACGCATTCCCGTGTAATAAAACAAGGTAACCAACAGACGTGTATTCATTCCCTTCCAATCTTCACTGGACACTGCCACCAATTCTCCTAGCGCCACCGCTTCATCTTCCTTAATAAAAACGGGAAGTGATTTCCCCATTTTTGGGGGCGTAATTTGTGACATGGGGCTAATGGACAATACCCCGTTTCGGATTAATAATTTATAAAAAGACTTTAGTGCGGAGATCTTCCTTATAATACTGCGAGGAGTGACTCCCGCATCACGTAAGGAAGCTAGCCAACTTCTGATGAAGGAGGGACTAACTTGGGAAATGCGCTCCACATTCATTTCCTGCGCCAAAAAATGAGACCAGTCAAACAGATCTTTACGATAAGCTGTTTGTGTATGTGCAGAGAGCCTTCGTTCAAACTTAATGTGGTCGATAAACTGATCAATCAACGCTCCAATGGCTTCCTCCTTTTGCATAATTAAAACTACAAAACTTATGAGGCCAATAAATAAAAAAACCCGCAGCAGAACCGCGGGTTAGTATTTTTAGTAGTAAAAAAAATTAACCTTCAATCTTACCAGATGCCAATTGTTGGCGATAGATTGCCTTTAATACCTCCCCACGACGCTTTACGGAAGGTTTGGTAAAACTTTGACGTTCACGGAGTTGAATAAGTGTTTTAGACTTTTCAAATTTCTTTTTGTACTTCTTCAACGCCTTGTCAATGTTTTCGCAATCTTTAGAATCGATAATTAACATAAATAATACCTCCTTTAATGGAGGTGCGAAGTTAGGGGAATTTGGAAATAAAAAAAACTACTTGATCTTTTGCCCACTCAAGGCGGCAGAAACAGCCCGGTCCATAACCCTTTCTGCATAAGGGCGGCTAATTTCATTCAAGGCCTCCATTCGCTGGTTTATCAGACTTTTATCTTGCATGGTCAGCGCTAATTGCAAGGCCTGCATAGCAGCCGCGGTTGCTGACAGTTCTTCTTTTGACAACAATGCAGCATGCTTAGTGACAAATTTCTCCGTTGTTTTCATTAGCTGCTCACCCTCAGTGCGCGCCTCAACCAATGCCCTTTTGCTAATATCATCTTTTGCATGAGTGATGCTTTCCAACAATAATCGCTCCACCTCATGATCCGTCAAACCATATTGCGGTTTGATTGCAATTTGTTGTTCAACCCCACTCCGAAGTTCTTTGGCACGGACTGTAAGAATGCCGTCAGCATTGATCACAAAAGCAACCTCTACTTTCGGTAACCCCGCAGGCATCCCCGGTATGCCTGTGAGATTAAACTCCCCCAGCTTTCTATTATCTTGAACCATATCCCGCTCTCCCTGGTAAACAGCTATTCGCATGCTATCCTGTCCATCTTGTTGCGTAGTATATTGTCTGGCTATACGCGAAGGGATCTTAGCGTTGCGCGGAATTAATACATCCATCAGGCCCCCAATTGTTTCAATACCCAAAGAAAGAGGCGTGATATCCAGCAATAAAAAGTCTTTGTTATTCCCAGCCAAAATATCAGCTTGAATTGCGGCACCCAAGGCCACTACCTGATCTGGGTCCAGTGTATCATGAACAGGTCTTCCAAAAAATGCAGTCACCTTTTTTTTGATAGCAGGCATTCGAGTTGAACCGCCCACCAGAACCACTTCATCAATGTTTTGAACAGCAAGCTTCGCATCAACCAATGCCTGTTGACAACAATTTAATGTTCTTTCAACCAAGGGCATTACGATTTGTTCCAGTTGTGTTTGATCAAGTGAAAAAGTTTGTCCTTCCACGATTCCCTCGGCAATGGGATGGGTTGTTAATTGATGTTTGACCTGAATGGCCGCAAGGCGGTAAGACTGTAACGTGGTGCTGTTCTCTTTTTGAGGTCCTTGTACTTCCGGAATTTGTTGTAACCAGAAATCAACAATGGCTCGATCCACGTCGTCACCCCCTAAATAAGTATCTCCATGTGTAGAGAGAACCTCAAAAATCCCATTATTAATTTGAAGTATTGATACATCAAAAGTTCCTCCCCCCAGATCATACACGGCAATGGTTTTGCTTTCCGCTGCTGACACGCCAAGCCCGTAGGCAAGGCTCGCAGCTGTTGGCTCATTAATAATCCGTAAAACGTCTAGCCCGGCTAGTTTACCAGCATCACGAGTAGCTTGTCGTTGTGCATCGTTAAAGTAAGCTGGCACTGTGATTACCGCCTTGGATACTGGCGTTTTAAGCATATGCTCTGCCCTACTCTTCAGTTCGCGCAGAATAAAAGAAGAGAGTTCAATAGGAGAAAAATACTGCTGCTCAACCTGGATTTTTACTAAACCCTCCCTATCCTCTTCACTAAATTTATAAGTAAAAAGATCCTGACTTTTGGCAAGATCCTGATAAGATTTTCCCATCAATCGCTTGACTGAAAAGATAGTTTGAGCAGGTTCAGTTTGCAAAAAAGGGCGGGCTGCCTCGCCAACCGTAATGTTTCCCTGCTTTCCAATATGCAATATAGAAGGGATCAGCGCAAGTCCACTTTGATCTTTTAAAACAAATGGCGTTCTTGTATCAGGATGAACAATTGCAACCAAGCTGTTGGTGGTTCCCAAATCAATCCCCACGATCATTTCTGTTTGCTGCAGACTACCCGTTGCTATATTAATTCCGATTTTAGGCATATACTAACTAAAAACAGGAGGCAAAAGTAACGCTTATAAAGCAGTAAAGGTTCAACTTCTTAGCGGGGTGAATGCCCACTTTCTTTAGTACCGCAAATGATAGTGTGAAATTTAAACGGGGTCCAAACCTGTTAATGTTTGACACAGATTGGCATATTGTAAAAGGGGTATATTACATTTGCGAAAACTAATCTTTAATGAATTTGCTGGACGAACTGAGTTGGAGAGGTATGATTCAGGATATCATGCCAGGTACCCGGGAACAATTAGAAAAAGAAATGACAACCGGATACATTGGCTTTGATCCAACAGCGGATAGTCTGCATATTGGCAGCCTAGTTCCCATACTGCTGCTGGTTCATCTTCAAAAAGCTGGGCATAAGCCCATAGCCCTCGTTGGCGGGGCCACCGGAATGGTTGGTGATCCCAGTGGAAAAAGTGAAGAAAGAAATTTATTGAATGAAGAGACCCTGCAACGAAATATAATTGGAGTAAAAGCGCAACTTGCGAAATTCTTAAACTTTTCTCCCTTACTGCCCAATGCGGCTGAGTTAGTAAATAACTACGATTGGTTTAAGTCGATCACTTTTATAGATTTCCTTAGAGATACAGGAAAGCATATTACGGTCAACTATATGATGGCCAAGGATAGTGTTAAGAAAAGGATCGAAGGTGATTCGGGAATTAGCTACACTGAATTTGCTTATCAACTTATGCAAGCCTACGATTTCTATTGGCTGCACCAACATAAACAATGTAAACTCCAAATGGGTGGAAGTGATCAATGGGGCAACATGACTACCGGCACAGAACTGATTCGAAGAAAATGCGGAGGCGAAGCATTTGTATTCACCAATCCGTTAATGACTAAATCAGGTGGTGGAAAGTTCGGAAAAACGGATGCAGGGAATATTTGGCTTGACCCCGCCAAAACTTCCCCTTACCAGTTCTATCAATTTTGGCTCAATGCGAGTGACGCTGATGCAACACGTTGGATAAAGCTATTCACGTTTATGACGCAGGAAGACATTGAAAAGATCACTGAATTACATGAACAAAATCCCGCTGCTCGGACACTCCAACGAATAGTGGCCGCCGAAATCACCAGTTTTGTGCATGGTCAGGAAGAGTTGACCAAAGCGATTGAAACCACTGAAAAATTATTTTCCAATCAGCAAGCCCCAATTGAGTCTTTAGCTGAAGCTGACCTGGAACAAATACAAGGAATAGTAAAAGTTGAGATTGAACGCAAGATCCTTAAAGAAGGAGTTGATATGGTAACATTATTAGCCATTACTGGCATATTCCCCAGTAAAGGAGAAGCCAGAAAAACAACTCAAGGGGGTGGAGTAAGTATTAACCGAAAAAAAGTAGAAACTGTAGACTTTATAGTAAATGAATCCTTTCTTCTTCACAACCGGTATATCCTTATTCAAAAGGGAAAAAAGAATTATTTCCTGATAACTGTAAAAGCGGTTTAACATGTCAAATTCCGTTTGGGGCAAAAGCCGAACTGCCCTATTTTTGCACTCCCGTTTACGGAATTGGATTGACCCATGGTGTAACGGTAGCACTACAGATTTTGGTTCTGTCTGTTAAGGTTCGAATCCTTATGGGTCAGCAAATTGAGAACATTAGCGGATCACTGAGCTCCGTAGGAGCGAAGTAATCCTTATGGGCCAGCTGTAAACCCTGGCAACATTGCCAGGGTTTTTTATTCGAGAGGCATGCAAAGCTTGCTTTTAATCTGCCTAATCTCCCATTTCACTCAAACACTGGGCCAAACTCTCCCGCCAATCTCTGATAGTTACCCCGTAGGTAGCTACAATTTTAGAAGTGTTCAGCACTGACCATGCCGGACGTTTTGCGGGAGTTAAATATTCAGCAGTTGAAATACCCTTTATTGGAGTGGAAGATCCTATCATTTCTCTAATTGCACAGGCAAATTGGAACCAATTAATTACCCCTCCGTTAGAATAATTATATATCCCTGAAATCCAATTGTTTGAAGATGAAATTTGAAGTATTGCATTAGCCAGATCGGCCGCAAATGTAGGAGACCCAAATTGATCCACGACAACACTGACCTGAGGCTTCTCCCCTAAGAACCGAATCATGGTTTTTACAAAGTTTTTTCCAAAGGAAGAATAGACCCACGAAGTACGGATAATTAAAGCATCTGGGTTAGCCAATAGCGCTTGCTTCTCCCCCTCATATTTTGTTTGCCCATATACACTTTGAGGGGATGCTATATCCCTTTCCGTATAGGCTATTGTTGCAGTACCGTCAAAAACATAATCAGTTGAAACATGAATGAACCTGCAGTGATTGGCCGCACAAATTGCGGATAGTACTCCAACCGCTTCGGCATTAATCTGATGCGCCAACAAAGGCTCTTGCTCAGCTTTATCGACAGCCGTATAAGCTGCGCAATTTATCAGCACAGCAGGTCTGCATCCTTTAAAATAATTACGAACAAGTTCAAAATGATGAATAGGCAAATCCTCACGAGACAAGAATAGAAATCTGAACGAGGACCATTTTTTTTCAAGTCTTTGCAGTTCCTTACCCAATTGCCCGTTGGCACCAGTTACCAATACCAATGGCCTATTATCATTTACTTCATTCACGTTTCTTAAAAATAAAAGGGGGAATCAAAATCACTGAGCATAGGAAGCGTTTGGTCCTTATCCGACACGATCTCTTTTCCTGGCTGTATTTTCCAATCAATATCAAGGCCAGGGTCAGAGAATAGGATTCCTTGCTCACTGGGCTTATTATACAATGCGTCACACTTGTATAAAACCACAGTCTGCTCACTGAGTACAGAAAATCCATGCGCAAAACCACGAGGCACCAGTAGCTGCTTTTTATTTTCACTACTTAATTCAAGGGCAAACACTTGCCCATAGGTTGGGGACCCTTTTCTGATATCAACAACCACATCCAAAATACTTCCCCGTACCACTTGAATTAGTTTTGTTTGTGCATGAGGTGGGGTTTGAAAATGCAATCCACGGATCACCCCATAACTGGAGGAAGATTGATTGTCTTGTACCCAATGAAAATCAAACCCCTGCTCCTTGAAAGTATTTTGGTTGTAAGACTCGAAAAAATATCCACGACCATCCCTATGGACTTGGGGTTCAAAGATGAGCAAACCAGGAAGTTGAGTAGTAGTAAATGACATGTTAAATAGTCCAGTATTTTCGATTAGAGATTACACGCTTGTATTCCCCTGTTAAATCTATAACCAGGGAAGTATCACTGGTGCAGTTACAAAAATAGCTTTCTTCCAGTTCTTTAAATACGGTATGATTAACCGCTATGATCATTACCTGATAATAGCCAGTTGGCTGACTAGTCAGTCGCAAACCAGATACCTTCTCAAGATGTTGACCATCAACCAAGGGATCAACCAGTTCAACCTCAATGTTATTTCTCATCAATAATTTGGTCAGTGCCACAGGTTTTGAATTTCGGAAGTCTCTTACATCAGGCTTAAAACTGGCCCCCAGAACCAAAACCCGTTTTTTATCATTTCCAATGATAGTAGATTGAAAATGCTGAAACACTTGAGCAGCTATACGTGCAACCATCCCTTCGTTAATGCGTCTTGACTCTTCAACAAGCGAAGCTTTTCCCCCTTGTTCTTTAATGGCATTAATCAGATAATATGGATCCACGCTAATACAATGTCCTCCGGCAAGACCTGGGCGAAAAGGCAAAAAATTCCATTTTGTAGCTGCCGCCTCCCAAACAGCCCCAGGATCAATACCTAATGTCTCATAAACAGAAGACAGCTCATTCAACAAAGCAATATTTACATCTCGCTGAATATTCTCGGTTAACTTTGCTGCCTCCGCAACCCGAATCGACACACAGGCATGAACACCCGCCATAGTTACTTGCTGATATAATTGAGTCAGGAAGCGTAAAGTAACAGGATCGGATGCCGCCACCAATTTAATAACCGCACCTATATGATGGACTGCATCCCCCGGACTTATTCTCTCGGGGGAATATCCCATTGAAAAATCCTTGTCTAGCTGAAGACCAGAAATCTTTTCCAATAAGGGAGCACAAAATTCTTCTGTACAACCCGGATAAACAGTTGACTCAACCACTACACAATCCCCGTTTTTTAAAAATTTGCCAATTTGCTCAACGGCTTCTTTTAAAAAGCGTAAATCAGGCAAATTGTTTTTATCAACTGGCGTTGGAACCGCAATAATATAAACTGATGCATGGGTCAATTGCAATAGGTCACTGGTAAAAACGGGTAATAAATCAGGAAACTGACCTAACTCAAGCTCATGATTTGAATCATACCCCTCTTGCAACTGCTGGATACGGACTGGATCGCTATCATAACCAATCACACTAAATCGTTCCGCTAACCGAAGAGCAAGGGGCAATCCTGTATAGCCCAAACCGATAACTGCTATCGAGTCAAACCTATCGAGAAATCGGTTAAGCGGTTTGTCAGACATAAAACTAATTATCCAATAAATTCCAAAACGGCACCGGAAATGGCAGCTAATTGCTCTTGATCTAGTTCCGTATGAATCGGAAGGGAAAAAACACGTTCCGTTAGCCAATCTGTTACTGGCAGGTCAGGAAGCGAAGTTCCTGAGAGACCAAACATTTTTTGACGATGGCCAGGCACAGGATAATAGATCATGGAAGGAATTTGCCTTTCGCTGAGAAAGGCTGCTAATTGATCACGATCTACTCCTTCAAGCAGCAAGGTGTATTGGTGGAAAACATGATCTGCATAAGGAGCCCTGTAAGGAGTAGTCAATGACGCGCAAGAGGCAAAAGCCTGGTCATAAAAATCAGCGGCTGTTTTACGGGCCAGGTTGTAAGAATCAAGATACTTCAACTTTACTGATAATAGGGCAGCTTGTATAGCATCCAATCGGCTATTGCAACCCACCACATCATGGTAATAACGTTTGCTTTGTCCATGATTAGCAATCATAGCTATGCGGTTTGCTAATGCATCGTCATTAGTGAATATTGCCCCTCCATCGCCAAAGGCCCCTAAATTTTTTGAGGGATAAAAGGAAGTGCAACCAATATGTCCAATTGTGCCCGTCATCTTTTTTACCCCATCACTAAACTGGTATCGGCCTCCGATTGCCTGTGCATTGTCCTCAATAACAAACAGATTGTGCTCCTGAGCTATCTGAAGAATTTCTTCCATCGGCGCAGACTGCCCATATAAATGAACCGGCACAATAGCTTTGGTTCGCAGGGTAATAGCCTTCCGCAAAGAGGCAGGATCCATACAAAAAGTATGTTGATCCACTTCAACAAAAACTGGTTTCAACCTCAATAAGCCGATTACTTCCGTGGTTGCGATATACGTAAAAGATGGAGTTATCACTTCATCGCCAGGTTGTAAACCCAAAGCCATCATTGCAATTTGCAAAGCATCCGTACCATTGGCGCAAGGAATTACATGCTTAACACCCAAATAAGCTGACAAGGATTGAGAAAAAGCAGCAACAGCAGGCCCGTTGATAAAGGCGCTACTCTCCATCACCTGTTGAACGGCATCATCTACTTCTTGTTTAATTCTGAGATACTGTGTTTTAGTATCTACCATTTGAATGGGGCGCATAGCTTAATCAATGATTGACAAAAGTAACGAAATGAATACAGTTCAATCTAATGCAACTAACTTTGCAACACCTTAAACGAATAGCCTTGTACCTGGTGTTTTACCATATTTTTTTATTGTTTTTTAAAATTTGTCTTTGGGTGGCCGCGCCCTTCCATGGCAAGGCAAGGTCCTGGGTAATGGGACGAAAAGGGGGATTAAAAAAAATGCGATCTCAAATTAATCCTCAGGATCGGGTAATTTGGATGCATGTAGCATCACTTGGCGAATTTGAACAAGGAAGACCACTGATTGAACAACTAAGAACAGCATATCCTACGCATAAGATACTACTCACTTTTTTTTCGCCCTCCGGCTATGAGGTACAAAAAAATTACAAGGGAGCTGACTGGGTGTTTTATTTGCCCATGGATGGACCTAAAACCGCTAAACGTTTTTTGGATATTGCACACCCTGAACTGGTTCTTTTTGTCAAATACGAGTTCTGGTTTTATTACTTAAAGAAAATAAGCTACAGGAAAATACCTCTCTTGCTGATCGCCGCGCTATTCAGAAAAGAAATGTCTTTTTTTAGATGGTATGGAGCTATCTACAGAAAAATGGCAGCTCGATTTGATCATTTGTTTGTGCAGGATAAGCAATCGCTAGCCTTACTGAATAAAATGGGATTGGGATCGATCAGTTCCATTGCAGGAGATACTCGATTTGACCGGGTAATTGAGATCGCCGAAAACCATACATCTTTTAAGGTCATAGAACAATTTAAAGGAGATAGTTCATTACTTGTGGCTGGCAGTACCTGGCCTGGGGATGAAAGGGTCATAGCACGTGCGTTTGAAAATCCTGCCTTATCCGATCTCAAGCTTATCATTGCTCCTCATGAAGTAAATGTCAACCATTTGAAAGAGCTGCAATTACTTTTCCCAACAGCTCAATTATTTTCAACCTATCAGCACGCCCCTACCCCAGCTACCTCTGTATTAATTATCGATTCGATTGGAATACTTTCTTCGCTTTATCGTTATGCTACCTTTGCCTATGTAGGCGGGGGCTTTAAATTTCCTGGCATTCATAATATCCTCGAAGCGGCTGTTTATGGAGTGCCCGTTTTTTTTGGACCGCACCACCAGCGATCTCTGGAAGCTGTTGAATTGATCGCCATCAAGGGCGCGATAGCCCTGCAAACCGATGAGGATCCCGGTAATATGCTTGGGCTTCACCTAAAATCATTACTTACTGATCCTTTAAAACTTACTAAAATGGGTGATGCAGCTTACCAATATGTTCACTCAAAAAAAGGAGCCACTGCAACGATTATGGATTTTATCAGAAAAAGATGGGCATTCAATTAAAGTCACTGTACCTTTCAACATAATTCTGCAATAGATGTTTATAGAACCCAATAATAGTGGTGAAAGAAAAGGAAGCATAGAAGTAATATGCGGATCAATGTTTAGTGGAAAAACAGAGGAACTGATCAGACGCCTTAAACGTGTTCGGATTGCCAACCAGCGCATTGCTGTTTTCAAACCATTTATTGACAATCGATATGCGGAAGAAAAGATCGTATCCCATGATACAAACTTTTTTGACTCAATCCCCATTCGGATATCAAAAGAGATTTTTAATAAAATCGAGAATGTCGATGTTGTTGGTATTGATGAAGCGCAATTTTTTGACCCGGAAATTGCTGACTGTTGCGACTTATTGGCATTCCGGGGAATTCGCGTAATAGTAGCAGGATTAGATATGGATTATTTAGGGAAACCATTTGGTCCAATGCCACAAATCCTGGCAAAGGCAGATTATGTAACAAAACTGCATGCGATCTGTCAACAATGTGGCGGAATTGCCAATTATTCCTATCGAAAAGTAGCGAACGAGGAACAAGTAATGTTGGGCGCAACTGACTCCTATGAAGCGCGTTGTCGCAAGTGTTATCAGCAATCCTAATGTATGAGCCATATTTTTTCTCTCATAAAAAAAGATCTCCTCTTGGAGCTTCGGCAACAATATAGCTTCTATGGCTTGCTGCTTTATGGTGCTGCTACTCTTTTTCTTCTTTTCATGGCCATTGAGTCGCCGGAAGCCAATATATGGAATGGATTATTTTGGATAACACAACTTTTTATATGTATAAACGCAGTGGCTAAAGCCTTTTTACAAGAAAGCAGAGGCAGAATGCTTTATTACTTTACACTTAACCACCCTACCAGCTTTATCCTTGCCAAATTATTTTACAATGGTATATTGATGTTGGCGATGAGCGCCATCAGTCTCCTGTTTTTCTTAGTATTGATGGGAAACCCGGTAGATAAGATGGGAGCTTTTGTTGGAATGGTTTTTTTAGGAGGCTTTAGTCTGAGTTTAGTTTTTGGCTTTTTGGCGGCCATTGCCGCCCGTGCTCAACAAAATGCCGCTGTGATGGCCATTATGGGCTTCCCAGTAATAATTCCGCAAGTGGTGTTATTGATGAGACTATCCTCAACCGCATTTTCTCCCTTAGTAAGCATACCCATTCCAACCATTTTGTTGTTACTGGCACTGGATGCACTGGTTATCTTGTTAGCCGTGATTCTATTCCCGTTTTTGTGGAAAGACTAAGTGTTTAATCTGCCCTTTTGATCCTATCTCCTTAATTTTGCAGTGGAAATTCATGAAGAAGCATTGGTGGAAGATATTGACAATCTTATTGCTCGCCTACACATTTATAGCGGGCTTGTTGGGACCAGTACCCCGACTTCCCCCACTGCAGGAAACCATTCGCAATCTTTATTTTCATGTTTGCATGTGGTTTGCCATGATGATACTTTTCATGATCTCTCTAGTTCATTCTATTCGTTATCTCAGCACCCTGCAGCCCAAGCTTGATCGCGCAGCTCGATTATATGCAGGAACGGGGATCCTTTTTGGGCTATTAGGGTATGGGACTGGTGCTATCTGGGCTTCATTTACTTGGGCAGATCCCAATATTCCCCTACTCGATTCTTTTAGCACCATCGCAAGGGATCCCAAACTTATTGGAGCAGCGGTTGCCTTATTGGTTTATGCTGCATATATGATTCTCAGAGATTCCATAAACGATATAGACAAAAGAGCAAGGATAAGTGCTGTTTACAACATATTTGCTTTTGTGCTGTTATTCCCGGCCATATGGATTCTTCCACGCGTGCTTCCCAGTCTGCATCCTGGAAATGAAGGCAATCCTGCTCTCGATGTTGAAAATGACATTAGCGCTGATATGCGAATTGTCTTCTACCCTGCTGTAGTAGGGTGGACGCTTTTAGGAATTTGGATAACCCAGTTAAAAATTCGCTTACAGGTGCTTGCCGGTAAAAAATTTGGATTATGAAAAAATTATTACCCCTTGCTGCCATATTTCTCCTGTTTAATCAACCACTATTAAGTCAAGCCCCTAAAGCTGAAATGGCCCACCTGATGCGAAGTGATGGCCGTATTTATGTTGTTGTTGCCGTTATGTTAGCGATTCTCGCCGGGTTAATTCTCTACCTGATTCGACTTGACAGAAAGATTGCTAAAATGGAGAACTTAAAATAAGCCAATACAAAACGATTGCTCAAACAAAAAAACAATTTATGTCGGACAAAAATTACAGTTTTTTCGGAGCCGTAGAAAGAAGTTTCGATAAGGCTGCCCGATTCACAAAATGGGATTCTGGATTACTCAATCATATCAGACAATGTAATGCGGTGCTTCAGCTTCGATTCCCGATCAAAAGAGACAACGGAGAAATTGAAGTAATCGAAGCTTATCGTGTCCAGCATTCTCACCATAAGACTCCTTGTAAAGGAGGAATTCGATTTGCTGCTGAGGTCAATCAGGATGAAGTGATGGCCCTAGCCGCGTTGATGACCTATAAATGCACCATTGTGAATGTTCCTTTTGGTGGAGGAAAGGGGGGGATCAAAATAGACCCAAAAAAATATTCGGTTGGTGAATTAGAGCGCATTACCCGACGTTATACATCAGAGCTGATCAAAAAGAATTTCATTGGCCCTGGAATTGATGTACCAGCGCCGGATTACGGAACCGGAGAACGCGAGATGTCTTGGGTGCTGGATACCTATGTTTCTATGAGATCTGGCGAGCTGGATGCAGCTGGTTGCGTGACCGGTAAACCAATCACGCAGGGAGGTGTGAGAGGAAGAAGAGAAGCCACTGGCCTTGGTGTATTCTATGGCACCAGAGAGGTTTGTAATATCCCTGACATCATGAGCAAACTAAGTTTGCCATTAGGTATTGAAAATAAGAGGGTCATTGTCCAGGGTTTGGGCAATGTGGGATATTGGGCAGCTCATTTTTTTCAGCTTGCAGGCGCAAAAGTAATAGCCTTAGCCGAATACGAAGGAGCCATATTTGATGAAAAAGGATTAGATGTTGAAGCTGTATTTCAACATCGGAAAAAATCAGGGTCAATATTAAATTTCCCCGGAGCTAAACACATTAAGCATGCTAATGAAGCCCTTGAGCTTGAATGTGACATTCTTATCCCCGCCGCTTTGGAGAACGTGATCAATGAGGAAAACGCCCCCCGCATAAAAGCTAAGATCATAGGAGAAGGGGCCAATGGTCCATTAACCCCTGAGGCAGATGACTACTTTGCTAAAAAGGGAACCATTGTAATTCCTGACATGTATTTGAATGCAGGAGGGGTAACCGTATCCTATTTCGAGTGGCTTAAGAATTTAAGTCATGTCAGATACGGTAGAATGGAGAAGCGCTTTACTGAAAACGTACATAGCAGCATCCTGAACCAAATTGAAGAATTGACAGGGAAAAAATCAAATGCTCACGCCAGGGAATTAATTATGCGCGGCCCTGATGAAGTAGATTTTGTTTATAGTGGATTGGAAGAAACCATGATCAACGCAACACATGAGATCATGACCGTATGGAAAGAAAACCCTGCCATACCCGATATGCGTACCGCAGCCTATGTTGTAGCCATTAACAAGGTTGCAATAATCTATGCTGAGCTAGGGATATTTCCATAAAAATTCCTTTAATACAAAATTAAAGCTGTCCAGGTCGGACAGCTTTTTTTATCTGAAAAAGTGGTACTCCTCTTTCAGTCAACAGCCAGTACCGGCTGAAATTTGCCCCAACCCCACCTTGAATCCCGCTGCGGATAATAAGTACTATAACGTTCCAGCAGAGTTAAAATCTGATCCCGAGAGTAGTAAGGGAATCGGCTCCATACTAATGCTGTCATAGCTGCCATTGACACGGTTGCCACTGATGAACCTCCAATGGTGGAGGGCTCATTTCCACGATCCGCAACTGTTAGAGGATGGGTTGCATCCCCGGCCCGTTCCATCTCTACCACAAAATCAACTTCGGGGCCAGAATGGCATAGTGTGCAGGCTTCAAAATTTGTGAATTGTTTTACTCCGGTAACAGCTTGCACTTCCGGAAGTGTTGCCGGGAAAACCACACCCGCCCAATTTGCCGTAAATGCAAAAGAAGTACCTGCTGCACAAAAAATCAATTTTCCTTTGGCATGTGCATATTGGATGGCATCTCTTATTTGGGAACTGACCGTTATTCTACCCATACTCATGCTGATCACTTTCACATCTGCACGTTGCGCCGCCGTAGTGAATGCATCGCTTACCCCTTTTACTTCTCGGGCCTCATCAATAAAAACATCTGCAGCTGCTCTGCAGGTAACCAAGTTGGAATTGTAAGCAATTCCCACCATATTTCCGCTGATTCCCCTGGGTGCAGCCAATACCCCAGCCATTGCCGTCCCATGACCGCATCTGTCCTCCGGAGTTTCAACAGGGCCCAGGTTGATAATACCTAAGAATCGTTTTCGGGGCAATGTTACCAGCCGCTCCAGGGTTCTGGCACCTGAAAATCCCTGATTAAAGTTGACACCCAGACATTCTTGATCATAGCCAATTCCTGTATCGATCAAAAAAACTTTAATGCCCTTTCCCGATACATAGCGCCAGGCATCCAATATCCCATGTGCTGGATAATTCCATGATGCTTTTACGTTTGGCGTAACAACACCATAATGCACACCTGGTACTAAACCGCGGGTAGGAAGATTACTGGCGCACCCACTGAATCTCTGGTCCTCTACAGCAAATAAAAGCTGATCATATTCCATGGGTTCCACATAACGCACCAATGGAGACTGTAACAAATAAGATAATGAGTGGGGATTTTTTAGCACGATATTAATAACTGGAAGAACATGCTCCTCCCAAGGCAAAATAGAGGTCAATGCCAACGCAGGATTAAGCCTCTGTTCAAGAAGTAAAAGTTCCTCTAATAAAATCTGTTTGGCGTCCAACCACTCCCTTGCCTTGATATCAATTGTGGCTAATTGGTCTTCCCGAAACGATTTTGCTGCGATCTGATAACCCACCGATACAACTCCATTACTGCGTTGTATGGCTGACCAAAGTAGAGCAGGAGATACAGATGCCCATTCGAAATTTCCTTTATTAATAAGCGATTGCTGAATAATTATCCGAAGTGTATCAACAGTTGATCTTTTATTTTGTGTACTATCAATAATGCTTACAGAATCTGTTTTTCTGCAACTCAGAATCAGCAAGCAGACTAATAGCGAAAGGAGCAAATTTCTCATAGGAATAGTTTGACCGAAAGTCTAATCGGTAACTATTCTATTCAACAAGGTACTTACACAGAAAAATCAGGTATTTTTTCAAGTGCAGCAAGCTGGCCATTTACTCGCTTCCAGCCATGACAAATAGGGCCATTCACAATAATCATATAAGAAACTGGAACACCCATATTATATTGTATCACTTGCTCCAACACAGTGTGGTCTAATTTTACCGAGGGCGCTTTACATTCAATCAGCATCCAGGGTGCAAGACCCTTGTCGTAGATCAAAATGTCAAATCGCTTGGTGACCAAGCCTACTTGAATGCTTTTTTCAACAGCAATTAACGAAACCGGATAATGATGCTTATGTACTAAAAGTTGAAGAAATTGTTGGCGCACCCACTCTTCAGGTGTGCGTTGCACCCAACTTTTACGAAAAGGATCAAAAAGTTGAGCTACTCTACCCTGTTGGCGCTCATGTAATTCTACTGCAGGATAATCTAACTCAATCATGAATCGAAGTTAATTGGTTAACTTTATGTCATGAAGACAAAAGAAGATATAGTACAAAACTGGTTGCCCCGATACACCGGAGAGAACCTGGATAGCTTTGGGAAATATATATTACTCACCAATTTTAGTCATTACGTAACACTGTTTGCACAATGGAACCAGGTTGAAGTAAAGGGAATTGGCAAGCCCATGCAATGCGCAACGGCCAATGACATCAGTATTATAAACTTTGGGATGGGCAGCCCTACTGCTGCCACGGTAATGGATTTATTAACAGCCGTAGAACCCAAGGCTGTACTTTTTTTAGGAAAATGCGGGGGGCTAAAAAAGCGAAATAAAATAGGCGATTTAATTCTTCCCATTGCAGCCATCAGAGGCGAGGGCACCTCTAATGACTATTTTCCAACTGAAGTGCCAGCCCTTCCTGCGTTCGCCTTACAAAAAGCTGTTTCAACCACGATACGTGACTATGAGGTAGATTATTGGACGGGTACCGTATACACCACCAACCGACGTGTTTGGGAACACGATGAGGAATTCAAGGAATATTTACAAAAAATCAGGGCTTATGCAATTGACATGGAGACTGCAACCATTTTTGCTGTTGGCTTTTACAATAAACTCCCCACAGGTGCGCTTTTATTAGTCAGCGACCAACCCATGATACCAGAAGGGGTTAAAACAGAGGAAAGCGACAAAGAGGTTACCCGAAAATATGTGGAGGACCATCTCCGCATTGGAATCGATTCGCTCAAACAGTTGATCAACGACGGATTAACGGTTCGCCACCTAAAGTTTTGATAATCTGCTAACTGCAATTACCGTTTCAAATAAACTTGGAAACGGCTCTTCGATTTCTTACCTTTGCGCACTTATTAAAAGCAGTCCTGCCAACCAAACCCGGCGCCGTAAGGCCGGAGAGGAATCTTTAGGATCAGTGCCTTCCGTTCGGAATGCGTTTGCAGAATTGGTAGAAAATACTAACGCATGAAGCTTTCGCAATTCCGTTTTGATTTGCCTCTTAATCTTATTGCGCAGACACCTGCAAAAAAAAGAGAGGATTCCCGTTTGATGGTGGTTCACCGTCACACTGGTGTAATTGAAAACAAGCATTTCCGTGACATCATGGATTATTTTGATGACAAGGATTGCTTTGTAGTGAATAACACCAAGGTTTTCCCTGCACGTATGTACGGGAGGAAAGAAAAAACAGGAGCAAAAATTGAAGTATTCCTGCTGAGAGAATTAAACAAACCCAACCGCCTTTGGGATGTGATCGTAGACCCTGCTCGTAAAATAAGAGTGGGTAACAAACTGTATTTTGGAGATAACGAGGACCTGGTTGCGGAAGTAATTGACAATACAACCAGCCGAGGAAGAACCATCCGTTTTTTATGGGAGGGTGATGAAGCCAGTTTCAGAGCGCAGTTAGAAAAGCTGGGCGAAACTCCTTTACCTAAATACATTAAACGTAAACCGGACGAAGAAGACAAAGAGCGCTATCAAACTGTTTACGCAAAACATGAAGGTGCAGTTGCCGCCCCCACAGCTGGTTTGCACTTTAGTAGGGAATTGATCAAGCGTCTTGAGATCAAAGGAATTCGCTTTGCCGAAGTTACGCTTCATACAGGTTTAGGTACGTTCCGCCCGATTGAAGTGGAAGACTTGAGCAAGCATAAAATGGATGCAGAATACTATCGCATCGACGAAGCCGCCTGCAAGATGGTAAACCGCGCCAAAGAATACGGTCACCGCGTTTGTTCCATTGGCACCACCACTATGCGAGCCATGGAATCTTCATTTACAGCACAGAAATTTCTAAAGCCTTCGGAAAGTTGGACCAATACGTTCATTCATCCACCTTATGATTTTAATATCGCGGATGCACTGGTAACCAATTTTCATCTCCCTAAGACCAGCTTGTTGATCATGACCTGTGCTTTTGCAGGATACGAGTTAACTATGGAAGCTTACAAAAAAGCAATCAAGGACAAGTATCGCTTTTTTAGTTATGGAGATGCGTTGTTGATCATTTAATCAGCCAAGGCCAAATACTTCCTTATTCACCTGTAGTGATCATATCAATCGGAGTTCGGTATTTTTCAAACACTTCAAATATCTTTCTCAAAAAAACATAAGCCAACAGCATCCGGCTACTCATCATGCGAATTGCAATCCATTAGTAGCTGTTGTGGCTGCTAAGTCTGCGACAAAAGGCGGTTAATTCCCTGCTGCTGCAGCCTCAGCAATGGGATTGGTGCCAGGCATTTTGCCGATAGAAAAAGTTGGGGATACGCAAATAAACAAAAAAAGCCCCGGCAAAGGGCCGGGGCACTGGAATCGATTACAATGATCATTCAGCTTAGAATGGAAGATCATCTGGCTCGTCAGTATTATCCGGAGCTCCAGAAACTGGGGCTGCTGATTGACCAGTAGCAGCATAACCGCCAGCTGATCCAGCCTCCCCTCTTCCACCCAGTAACTGAACATCTCTTACCCTTAGAGAAAGAGAGGCACCAGGTGTACCATCATTGCGTTGAAAAGATCTTGCCTCTGGCTGTCCCTCTACATAAACTTGTTTGCCTTTGATCAGGTATTGTGAAATACCAGTGCGATCAGTCCAGTAAGCGCAGTCAACCCAGGTTGTTTTCTCCTGTTGGTTTCCTTGGCTGTCCCGGTACCTTTCTGTGTGGGCCACAGTGAAGTTGATGACATTTTTACCATTGACCGTGTTTACCACACAATCTTTACCCAAATTCCCGATGATTTGCATTTTAATCATAGTGCTCGTTTTATGGTTACTAAATTGATTGAACAACTAAATTACTCTGAATTCAATGGATGCGCAAGGGTTCACTGAAAAAACTTATTCATTACCCCCGATACGTGCGCTGGACGGGTCAATAATGGAACCAAAAAAGATAGCATTGAGGAACAATTTTGCACCCCCTAACCAGTAGGCACGGAAATTAGGATTATCCGCAATGTTGATAACCCGGCCACTCCCCAACTGACTTACGGTTACAGCTGCCGTACTGGCAACCGCATCTTTATTCTCCTTACTCATCCAACCACTTTGTATGGGCTGTTCTCCATATATAAATGGCGTAGCATAGGGATTTTTACTTTTTTCAAGGAATATTCGATTGGCTTTGAACAAGGACACAATCGGTAATGAATAACCAAAAGCAAGTGGATGAGACGCATCATATGTAGCCCCCAAAATAGTCCCCCGCACTTGTTGCGCCCCACTTACTTCATCTCTTGTTTCATAAGGCCTGAATTGTGTGCTATCTGTATTGGAGCGAGGGCGTTTGAATGTGGTGTTGGAAATTCCCTGCTGTGCTGCCCAGGCAACCGCCTCTTCCATTGCAATTAATGTACCACCCGCTTGCACCCAACTTTTCAATTTTTCCTTATCTATGGTTGAGTAGGACCCTCCGGCCATGATAATAGCTGTATAACGACTTAGATCAGCCCGATTTAATACTGAGGGTTCAAGATGAGTTAGTTGGATGTCCATGCGTTTATCCAATAAATGCCAAACTTCACCGGCATCCGTTGCATTTACCCCCGCTCCGGTAATTAAAGCAACACTGGGTTGCTGCAGTGCCATGAACTTGCTACTTCCCAAGTCGACCCCCTCACTTGAATAACCAGTAGCTACTGCATAAGCACGTACGCCATAATTGTTAACAAGATCATCAACTAATCTTTCCAAATCCACAGTATTTATTTTTTCCTGCCGAACAGGAATCAGCAAGGTTCCGTAACCAAACGAACGAATCTGGTTAGTGGTTTGGATTTGTATAGGTTGCGTGGCCACTTTCACCAATATATCCGCCTTCAAAAGCTGATTGAGGGCGGCGGGCGCATACAGATGACTCCACTCCATTAGGATAGCCACGGCGTCTTTGGGCAGGCTAAATTCATCTTGCACAGCATGCAAAAAAGATTTTTCACTAAATAAATCAGGTATTTGTTGCGCGCCAGTGAGATTGACCACACTGAGTTCTTTAAAATCAAGCCCATAGGCCAATGGCAAGGTCCAAGCAGTGATATCATAAAACAAACTATCCTGATAGGTTAGTGTTTTTTCAAAAATGGTACGAATCAGGCTGTGTTGCGGCTGGTCCAGCGGCACCAAAATAGAATGGGAAGCAGCAAACTGCTTGTCTGCCATACTAGCAGGAAGACTGTAGATCTTGATTTGATGGCGTTGTAATAACTGTGCAAATTCAAGTAACCGAACAGGGTCTTGCTTATCCCCTACCACATATCCCTTAGTGGAATAGGCTGCTGCTCTAGCGGCAGCTTGTTTGTAAAAGTCTCGTTGGTGCTGTAGCAGTTCCTTTCTTAGTGCTACCGTTCCCCGTAAGGTTGATAAGGCAGTTACAAATTGATTGCGAATGGTAGCAGGAAATGAAAGAAGTCCATTTGCAGTTTCTTGTAGATGACCTCTTGAGGAGGCTTGTTCAAATAAAATACCGATACCCCCATGAATATCAGGATAAGTTGAACCTTTACCATAATAGAAATCGTCATAATTTTCCTTGGTAAAATAGAACGAACCAATACTGTCTAATACCTGTGCATGATAAGCAGCTAATTTGCCAGTTAATACTTGATTATTGGAAGGTGTAAGTGGATTTACACGCGAAGGCACTCCGGGTTGAAAGAAAAATGTTGCATTGGCCCCTTGCTCATGGTGATCTGTAAATACATTTGGCCTCCATGCCTGAAACCATTTTAATCTATTTTGACTCTCAATGTGCACGGCCGGCAACCAATCACGGTTCAAGTCAAACCAGTAGTGATTGAATCTTCCACCCGGCCAAACTTCGTTATACTCTCTGGAATTAGGGTCTGATACCAAATTTTTGCTTTTATGTTGGTTTGCCCAGGTTGAAAAGCGTTGAAGTCCATCGGGATTAAAAGAGGGATCAAATAGGATTACTGTGTTCTCCAACAGTTGATCAATAGCGGGCCCCTGTGCGGCAGCAAGGTAATAGGCAGATAGTAGAGACGCGTTAGCACCACTGGCCTCATTTCCATGAATAGAGTGCCCGATCCAACAAACAACTGGCATTTTTTCAATAGCCGGATCGGATGCAGCAGGATCTGTCAACGCCAAATGTTGCGCACGTATTTCATTTAACTTTTTATGGTTATTAGGTGAGGTGATGATCAAAAGTAATTGAGGTCTTTTTTCGTAGGTATATCCCATCTCTTCGATAGCAATACGTCCAGGTGCTGCTTTGGCAACAGCTTGCATATAATTCACCAGCCGATCGTGCGTAACATGCCATTCTCCCACTTCATGATGAATTATTTGGGATGGCGTAGGAACAACAGGGTCATAGGTTACCCCGGTAGGCAGATAATACGAAAGCGGCTGAGCTTGAGTTACTGAGAACGATAAAATAAAAATCAAAAAAGATAAAACTGCTCGCATGGCAATTGATTTTAAGGTGTTCAAGTTAAGATTATTCACTTAAAAGATGGTCCGTATCTTTGTAATGATGAGTAAGAAAGGTAAAGTATTGGTAGCCATGAGCGGTGGAATTGATAGCACCGTTGCAGCCCTTTTGCTGCATCAGGAGGGTTATGAAGTAGTAGGGATCACTATGAAAACCTGGGATTTTGCCACTAGCGGGGGCGAAAAGAAAGAAACTGGATGTTGCAACCTGGACTCCTTTAATGATGCCCGACAAGCAGCTGTTGAGCATGGCTTTGCGCATTACATACTAGATATACGTGAAGAATTTGGAGATTTTGTTGTGGAGAACTTTGTTGATGAATACCTGGCTGGGCGCACTCCCAATCCTTGCGTGTTGTGTAATACCCATATAAAATGGAGAGCCCTTTTAAAAAGAGCGGATGCCCTGGGATGTGAATTTATTGCCACTGGGCATTATGCAAAAATCAGAAAATATGAAAATGACCGCTATGTAATAAGCAAGGCGGTAGACAATACAAAAGACCAGAGCTATGTACTTTGGGGGCTGCAACAAGATTTGTTGAGCCGAACCTTGTTACCGCTTGGGGGATTTCGAAAAACTGAGATTAGAAAAATGGCTGAAGAATTTGGCTACCCTGCTTTAGCAAAAAAATCGGAGAGTTATGAAATCTGTTTTGTACCCGACAACGACTATCGTGGTTTCTTGAAACGTAATGTAGATGGACTGGAACAACGTGTAAATGGGGGATATTTCATTGATAAAAACGGAACCAAATTAGGAAAACATAAAGGATACCCCTTTTATACAATTGGACAACGTAAGGGACTGGATATAGCGTTGGGAAAACCAGTGTTTGTAACACAGATTGATCCACATAATAACACTGTCACGCTGGGAGATGAAGTTGATCTCGATAAAAATGAAATGTGGGTATCAAAATTAAATTGGATCAAGTATTCACAGGTAGCCGATGGCACGGAAGCCACTACTAAAATTCGATATAAAGACGCAGGAACACATTCTCGTTTATATACAGCCGCCACGAACGTCCGCGTAGCATTTTACGAACCCGCCAAAGGAGTTTCCCCCGGGCAAAGTGCCGTGTTCTATGAGAAGGAGGATGTATTAGGGGGAGGAATTATTCAACGTGAAGCCTTTGAGAAAAACTAACGCACATATCCCGTTTTTTGAAATGCAATTATTTTTGTATTGGATAAAAATCACCCTTTTCATTGCCTTGGCGGTGGCGCTCTCAAGTTGCAGACCCAGCCCCTCGATCGATTTGCAAAAAATATTGGACTCCTATATAGAGAGTGGGAATCTTGGGAATACCAACCCAACACGGGAGGCAGTGGCGGCCCTTATAGGATTGGTTTTTGTATTCGACAATGGATGATTAAACAATTAACAACTATGCGCAAATTCTATCCAATACGATTTCTGTTTTTTCTATTGCTTTTCAGCAGCCAACTGCTAACTGTTGCAAGCGCCCAGTTCTCCAAACATATAATTTGGTTAAAAAATAAAGGAAACAATAGTTATACGCTAAGTAATGCTTCCTCCTACCTCTCAGCAAGATCAATTGCCAGAAGAACGCGCTATTCCATTCAGGTAGATAGCACCGACCTTCCTGTATCTCCAGCTTATGTAGCTGCCATTCGGGCTATTCCAGGTGTTACCCTTTTGAATGTTTCAAAATGGCTCAATGCGCTTTGCATTCAAACCACCTCTCCTGTGGCATTGACCACAATTCAGAACCTGCCTTTTGTGCAACAGGTGGCTGGCTTGGCAGCACGTCCTTCTTCCTTACAGCCCAATAGACCTGATAAGTTTTATGATCAATCGGTTATTTCACCAATAACAGCAACTCAACCTGCTGAAAAAACCGCGGGCGATTTTTATAATTACGGAACCAATGCGGGTTTAGAAATGAAATTACATCGTGCAGAGTTTCTTCATAATATTGGACTACGTGGATCAGGCATGCATGTGGTTTTACTGGATGCTGGTTTTTTCAACTACAACACGCTGCCAGCCTTTGATAGTATAAATCAAAAAGGACAAATACTGAGCACCTGGGACTTTGTGGCAGGAAATACTTCGGTAAGCGAAGACCATCCCCACGGCATGCAATGCCTGTCAACAATCGCTGCCAATATCCCAGGCCGATTCGTCGGGAAAGCTCCGCAAGCCTTCTTTCACTTGTACAGGACGGAGGATGTCAATAGCGAATTTCCAATAGAAGAATTCAACTGGGTTGCTGGGGCGGAGAGAGCAGACAGCGTAGGCGCTGACCTGATTTCATCTTCCTTGGGTTATTATGATTTTGATAACCCCATATTCAACTACACCTATGCACAAATGGATGGCAAAACAACAATGTCGGTGAAAGGAGCAGACCTGGCTGCAAAAAAAGGGCTCATGGTTTTAAACTCTGCCGGAAATGAAGGTACCGGGGCTTGGCGCTATATCATTACGCCTGCTGATGGAGATAGTGTAGTGGCCGTAGGAGCTGTAAACGCTGCGGGAGCTGTGGCCGGCTTTTCCAGCTATGGCCCCACTGCTGATGGTCGTATAAAACCTGAGTTAGCTTCCGTAGGATGGCAAGCAATTGTGCAATCTACTGCTGGAACAATTGGCTCAGCCAGCGGGACTTCTTTTTCTTGTCCCAACTTGGCTGGCCTTGCCACTTGTCTATGGCAAGGATTCCCGGAGTATAATAATGTAAAAATAATTGATGCGCTTAAACGTAGCGCCAGTCGGTATACCAACCCAAACGATAGAATTGGATATGGCATCCCAGACATGAGGAATGCATTTGCTTATTTACTTTCAGAATATGCCACAGTTACTGCTTCAATCAACAATTGTAAAGCAGCTATAACCTGGCGCACAAAAGATGTTGAAGGCATGCAATTTTTGATTGAACGTAAGCTGCCAACCGAAAACACTTTTCAAAAAATAGGCCAATTCAATGCCAGCAGTGGCACTATACTGACCAATAAAACCTATCCGTATCAGGATGCATTGAACGCCATCAATCCCGGTAACATTCAATATAGAATTACGCAGGTGATTGACACCCTAACAGCAACCCGTCAATTGGTTTACCTGGATAGCACCACTGTGACATTGACTAGTCGATGTACTACCTCTGATGATATTGCCTCCCTACTCTGGATTTATCCTAACCCCACTCCTGGAAAAACAAAAGCACAGCTTGTAATAAACAGTATGGAAGCTGCATCGGATTGTAAACTTACTTTACATGACAGAGCTGGACGCCTTCTTGCCACGAAAACGTTAAATAAACCTGCAGGAATTTATCGAGGGGAACTACCGTTTTTACCTGCTTCTTCGGGAGTCTACACCATTACACTCTGGATAGGAAGTACTAAAAGAGAAAGCAAGGACTGGATGGTTAGTTACTAGCTTTTTGTAGCGACCCGTAGCCCCTACTTTTTTATCCTTTGCAATTTCATTTTTATAATCAATGGAAAAAGGCTCTTCCCCATCATATTGTTCTAAGAGGGAAACAGCCCTTTTCAAATATGCGTGATATCTACTCAAATCTCTAACAGTGTTTTGACCGGATCTTTACCGATCAACAATTGAGCGGGATTTTCAAGCAACTCTTTTACACGCACCAAGAAACCAACCGACTCTCTGCCATCGATAATACGATGATCATAACTGAGCGCCAGATACATCATAGGACGAACCACCACCTGTCCTTTTTCAACCGTTGGTCTTTCCTGAATTTTATGCATCCCTAAAATTGCACTCTGCGGGGCATTGATAATTGGTGTGCTCATGAGCGAGCCAAAAACACCCCCATTGGTAATGGTAAAAGTACCGCCTGTCAATTCCTCGGCAGTCAACTTACTATCTCTTGCTTTCACAGCCAACTCCGCTACTTTTTTCTCTACATCTGCCATACTCATGCTCTCAACATTTCTCATTACGGGAACCGTAAGTCCGCGTGGTGTGCTAACCGCAATACCGATATCTGCATAATCGTGATAAAGGATCGTGTCCGCATCAATTGAAGCATTCACTGAGGGCCATTCACGCAAGGCCACTGAACAAGCTTTGGTAAAAAAGCTCATAAACCCAAGCCCCACCCCATGCACCTCTTTAAATTTATCCTTGTAAGCTGCTCTGACAGCAAGGATGGCACTCATATCAACCTCATTGAAAGTGGTCAGCATTGCCGTGCCATTTTTTGCCTCTACCAATCTCTTTGCAATGGTTTTTCGAAGATTACTCATCTTTTCCTTACGCTCCTCGCGGGCAGACAAAGTTTGATTTTCAAATGGGAGCTTACCGGGCTGCTCCAAGGCTTTCAGGACATCGTCTTTTACAATTTTTCCTTGCGGTCCCGTAGGTTTTACCTGAGAAGGATCTACTTTTTTCTCGGCAAGTAAAGCAGAAGCAAGTGGTGTGGCTTTCATCTCAACCGTAGCAGGCTCACTAGCAGCAGACTTTTGTGTTGGAGCAGTAGCCTGAATAGTAGTTACTACGGGAGGCTTGGGAGCGGTGATTTCAATAGTTGCCTGTGGAGCTTTTGCCGTTTCATCTATGGTGGCAAGAAGTTCTCCCATTTTCAGTTGGTCCCCCTCCGCGGCGATAGTAGTTAGCACACCTGCTTTTTCGGCATTGACCTCAAAAGTTGCTTTTTCACTTTCAAGCTCAGCAATTACTTGGTCTCGCTCCACATAGTCGCCTGTTTTTTTATTCCAGCGAAGTAATTGGACTTCTGAAATGGACTCTCCTACTGTGGGTACTTTAATTTCTATCATAGAAGATTACTTAATTAGACAGTAAAGGCAGTTTCGATTAATTCCGCCTGTTCTTTAATATGAATTTTATTATAGCCAGTTGCTGTTGAAGCAGAAGGCTGCCTGCTAACCACTCCAAAGTTTACCCCACGCCATTGCATTTTGAGGTAAGCCGCTGCCCCCATGTTTTGAGGCTCTTCCTGCGCCCAGAACCAAGTAGCACCGGCATAACGCTGCTGTAAAATGTCAAGTTGATTGATCGGCAGCGGATAGAATTGTTCCAGCCGAACAATAGCCAAATCCTTTCTGGCCTCTTTATCACGCTTTTCAAGCAATTCAAAATAAATTTTACCTGCGCAAAGCAGCACTTTTTTAGTCTGTGTAGGATCTACATGCGCATCGTCGATCACCTCTTGAAATTTTCCTTGGCTAAATAGATCTAGTGCAGAATAAGTGCCTGGATAGCGAAGATTTGCCTTTGGAGAAAAGTTGATCAATGGTTTCCTAAATGGCCAGGTCAACTGGCGACGCAATAAATGAAACAGGTTGGCCGCTGTGGTAACATTGGTAACCACCATATTCAACTCTGCAGCCAACTGTAAAAAACGCTCTAAACGAGCACTGCTGTGCTCAGGCCCTTGCCCCTCATAGCCATGAGGTAACAATAAGGTAACCCCGTTCATACGATTCCACTTTTGCTCCCCAGCCGCAATGAACTGATCAATTAGTGTTTGAGCCCCGTTGGCAAAATCCCCAAACTGCGCTTCCCACACCACCAATGCCTGGGGATTTGCTAATGCATAACCATATTCAAATCCCAATACACCGTATTCACTCAATAAAGAATTATAAATTCTAAACTGCCCGGTAGCACCCGGTATTGCGGATAGTCGATTATATGGTTTATCATTGTTTTCGTCGCGCAACACAGCATGACGGTGCGAGAAAGTGCCGCGACGAACATCCTGTCCGCTTAACCGAACATCTTTTCCTTCACGAAGCAAACTTGCATACGCCAATAACTCTGCGGTAGCCCAGTCGATTTTTGACTCCTGCTCCAACAACTTGGCTTTTTCTTGTACTATTTTTTCGACTTTTCGTGAAGGCTTAAAATCAGCGGGCCAGTTAAACAGTGCACGCAACATTTCTCTTATTACCGGCTCCGGCACCGAGGTATCAGGTGAATTTAAAAAATCAGCTGCAGTAGCTCTTCTTAATTTCTTCCACTCCAGTTCGGGTGGCTGATATTGATAGGGCAATGGATTTTGCTTTACCTCATCCAGCCTCTCTTGCAAATCCTGCCAAAACTTTTTCTCCATCTCCCTTGCTAATGACTGTAATTCAGCCCCTCCCTTTTGCAATAGCGTATTGATATATATTTCCCTTGGGTTGGCGTGTTTCTCTATCAGCTGATATAAGTGGGGTTGTGTAAATTTAGGATCATCGCCCTCATTATGCCCATGCCTGCGATAGCAAACCATATCAATGAAAACGTCCTGATGAAATTGTTGTCGATAGGCGGTTGCAATTTCCACACATCGCACCACCGCTTCGGGGTGGTCCCCGTTCACATGAAAAACAGGAGCTTGAATGGCTGCTGCCAAAGACGTGCAATAATCGGAACTCCGCGCATCTTCAAAGTCCGTGGTAAAGCCTATTTGATTATTGATGATAAAATGCAGGGTTCCCCCGGTATGATATCCTTCGAGGTTACTCATCTGTAACACCTCATAGACAATTCCCTGACCAGCTACGGAAGCATCACCGTGAATAAGAATAGGAAGAATTTGATTAAAATTTGACCCATGCATCACATCTGCCTTGGCTCGCGAAAATCCGAGCACAACAGGGTTCACTGCTTCCAGATGCGAGGGGTTGGGCATCAGCTTTAAGCTAATAGTTTTTTCATGGTCAGTTTTCACTTCACTACCATAGCCCATGTGGTATTTAACGTCTCCACTGCCCATGGTTTGATCAACCTTTGCCGTGCCTTCGAATTCACTAAAAATATACGCATAGGTTTTGCCCAGCACATTGGCCAACACATTCAATCTTCCGCGATGTGCCATTCCGATCACCACCTCTTTTACATCATAAGAGGCCGCTGCATTGATGATAGCATCTAATGCCGCAATGGTTGTTTCTCCTCCCTCAAGTGAAAATCTTTTTTGGCCAACATACTTGGTGTGTAAAAATCGCTCAAACATTACGCCCTGGTTGAGCTTTTCCAACACACGTCTTTTCTGTTCAATTGGCAGGGGCTGGAAAAGCCGCTGCTCAATGGCTTCCGTTATCCAGTTTGTTTTTACAGAGTCACTAATATACTTGTACTCAACACCAACGGAGGAGGCGTAAAAAGTTGCCAACTTCTCTACTATAACACGAAGCGAAGCATTGTTTAAACCAATTAATTGACCAGCTTGAAAAGTTCGTTCTAAATCCAATTCACTTAACCCAAAATCTGCCAATTTGATATGCGCACCACGATCTTTACGGGCGCGAATCGGATTGGTAGTTGCAATGAGATGCCCTTTATTTCTATAGCCAAGAATCAGTCGATAAACCTTTAGTTCGTCTTGCCAATTTGATGCAACTGATTCATCTTTTTGGACGGGAACCGGAATAGAAGTTTCACCGGAAAATTTACCTGTGCTTATGGCAAAATCAAAGCCCTCAAAAAACTTTCTTAGATCAGCGTCCACCGATTGCGGATCCTTTATAAAATCCTGATATAGATTTTCAATGTATGCAGGATGCGATTGGGTTACGTAGGAAAAATCCTTCATGAATGCCAAGGTGTTAGATATCCCGGATTTGGGGCACAAATATCGTTCAAAATCCATGAACTCGGAAGTTCTCTAATAGATTAGTGTACAAAGAGATGGGACAAATTTGGTTAAAAAGTAGGTATTCCCTACCTTCGCACCCCTTAAACAAAGCTAGATGGCTAACCATAGTGCTACCAAAAAAGACACCCGCCAGGCTGCCAAGCGTCGTGAACGTAACAAATATTACGGAAAAACTACCCGCAATGCCATCCGCGACCTCAAGGCGGCTGGATCCAGTGAAATGAAGGATCAACTTCCTGCTGTAGCTGCTATGATTGACAAATTAGCCAAGCGCGGAATCATTCACAAAAACAAAGCCGCCAATTTGAAAAGTAAGTTGGCTAAGAAAGCAAATACGGTCAAATAATCTTACTAAATAACCTTACTAAATAATTTTATTAAAGGCACTCCATATGGGTGCCTTTTTTATTTCACTTATTTTTATAAAAAGACAGCTTATGCGCATACTTTTTACATTGGCAATTAGCCTGTTTTTTTCGACAGGCTTTCTTCATGGACAAAATATTCTTCAAACTCATTTTGAAAAAACACAGGGAAATGAAACACCGACCTATGAAGAAATAATTACGTGGTGGAAAAAGGCGGATCAATACTCTCCTCTTTTAAACCTCCAAACAAAAGGGCCAACCGACGCTGGCTTCCCCCTGCACTTAGCAATGGTAAGTAGTAAGGGCTTTAGTTCCATTAGTGCTGCCCGGGAAGCTGGCGCTACCATTATTTTGATCAACAATGGGATCCACCCTGGAGAACCTGATGGCATTGATGCCAGTATGTTGCTTGTAAAAAAGATCATTGATAAAAAAATAACTCTGTCGCCCAATCTAGTGATCGCCATCATCCCGATTTTTAATATTGGGGGATGCCTAAATAGAAGCACAAACTTTAGAGTGGATCAGGAAGGTCCGACAGCATTTGGCTCAAGAGGAAATTCGCAATACTTGGACCTTAACAGAGATTTCATCAAATGCGATTCAAAAGAGGCTTTGTCGTTCAGTTCCATTTTTCAGGAATGCGATCCAGACGTATTTATCGATAACCACGTAAGCAATGGGGCAGACTATCAACACGTAATGACCTTACTCACCAGCCAACCTAGTAAGTTGGGGGGTGTTATGGAGCATTTTCTTAGATCACAGTTTGAACCCGCACTATTTACAGGAATGAAAGAAAGGGGATTTGATATGGTTCCTTATGTAAATGCTTTTGGAAATAAACCGGAAAATGGATGGAGTACCTATTGGGATAGCCCACGCTATACAAGCGGATACGCTACACTCTGGCACAGCTTTGCTTTTGTACCAGAAACCCATATGTTAAAATCATATGATCAACGAGTGATGGCCACGCTTGCCTTACTGGAAACCTTCCTGTCCTTTACTGGAAAAAATGGACAAGAAATAAAGGCCTTGCGCAAAGAAGCAAAGCGCGCAGCGGCAACGGCTGATCGATTTCCGATCAAATGGAAACCAGACAAATCAGGCTTTACTGAGTACACCTTCAAGGGATATGAATCAGGAACTAAGCCCAGCGAAGTATCCGGTCTAAGCAGACTGTATTATGACCGATCAAAACCATTCACTAAAACCATAAAAGTAGTTGACAAATTTGTTCCTGAACTGTACATAGTAAAACCAAAAGCGTATATCATTCCACAGGGATGGTGGAAAGTGATTGATCGGCTCTTAGCCAACAATGTACAAATGAGTAGATTCGAAAAGGACACCACACTGGAATTTGTTGAATGGTATAAAATTGAAGATTACAAAACAACACCGCGGCAGTATGAAATGCACCACCTCAATAGTGACGTAGTGGTGAGCAAGCAATATGCCAGACATCGGTTTCGCAAAGGAGACTGGTATATCCCCATGGACCAACCGGCCAATCGTTTCTTAATAGAAACATTGGAACCGCAAGCTGAGGACTCTTATTTTGCCTGGAACTTTTTTGATGCCATCCTGGGGCAAAAAGAAGGCTATTCCGCCTATGTTTTTGAGGATAAAGCGACTCAATACTTAAGTGAAAATCCTGCACTAAGAACACAGCTGGAGCAACGCAGAGCAGCAGACACAAACTTTGCAAAAAGTGCCCGTGCACAATTGGATTTTGTTTATAGGAATTCACCTTGGGTCGAACCCGACCATAACCGCTATCCGGTATTTAGGGTTTTACAATAATAAATCTTGGGATGTAAATTATAAAAATTATCGCTGCGCTATAAATAGCAATTGGAAGAAATAAAAAAGCCCAACCGGAAACCGATTGGGCTAATAAATATGGCAGCTACCTACTCTCCCGCATTGTTGTGCAGTACCATCGGCCATAAGGGACTTAACTTCTCTGTTCGGAATGGGAAGAGGTGAACACCCTCGGGAAAACCACCATAAGATCTTCACTGCATTGCTGCAGCAATAAGATTAACATATTGGAAAATGTTAGCGAGTACCTTGTTTTCTTTAAAAAAAGAAAAAAAATTAAAGCGTACGGGCAATTAGTACTACTCGGCTTTGATGTTATCACCTTTATACCTGTAGCCTATCAACGTCATAGTCTTTGACGGCCCTTAAAAGTAAACTCATCTTGAGGAAGGTTTCACGCTTAGATGCTTTCAGCGTTTATCCTGTCCGTACATAGCTACTCAGCATTGCACCTGGCGGCACAACTGATACACCAGCGGTACGTACGACCCGGTCCTCTCGTACTAAGGTCATGTCCTCGCAATTTACTTGCGCCCACCACAGATAGGGACCGAACTGTCTTGCGACGTTCTGAACCCAGTTCACGTGCCACTTTAATCGGCGAACAGCCGAACCCTTGGGACCTTCTCCAGCCCCAGGATGTGACGAACCGACATCGAGGTGCCAAACCTCCCCGTCGATATGAGCTCTTGGGGGAGATCAGCCTGTTATCCCCGGAGTACCTTTTATCCTTTGAGCGACGGCCCTTCCATGCAGAACCGCCGGATCACTTTAGCCGACTTTCGTCCCTGCTCGGCTTGTGTGCCTCACAGTCAAGCACCCTTTTACTAATGCGCTCTTCGTACGATTACCAACCGTACTGAGGGTACCTTTGCAAGCCTCCGTTACTCTTTAGGAGGCGACCACCCCAGTCAAACTACCCACCATGCACTGTTTCCCGTTAGGGATTAGATTCTAAATCAAAGAAGGTTGGTATTTCACCGACCGCTCCACCCTACCTGGCGGCAAGGCTTCATAGCGTCCCAACTATCCTACACATCCGTAATTCAAAATCAATGCAAAGTTGTAGTGAAGGTTCACGGGGTCTTTCCGTCCCGTGGCGGGTAACCGGCATCTTCACCGATACTACAATTTCACCGGGCTCGTGGAGGAGACAGTGTTCAACTCATTAGACCATTCGTGCAGGTCGGAACTTACCCGACAAGGAATTTCGCTACCTTAGGACCGTTATAGTTACGGCCGCCGTTTACTGGGGCTTCAGTCAGGAGCTTTGACTTGCGTCGAACACCCTTCCTTAACCTTCCAGCACCGGGCAGGTATCAGGCTCTATACGTCATCTTTCGATTTTGCAGGGCCCTGTGTTTTTGTTAAACAGTTGGTTGAACCATTTTACTGAGACCTACCGAAGTAGGTACGCTTTATCCCGAAGTTACAGCGTCAATTTGCCTAGTTCCTTCTCCACGGCTCACCCGAGCGCCTTAGAATATTCATCCCGTCTACCTGTGTCGGTTTGCGGTACCGGCTGCTATGCTCGCTTTTCTTGGAAGAACTTTCATCGTTACGCTTCACCCGAAGGATCCACTCAGCTATTCCGTCAGCTTATACGACTAGCATTCTCCGTCACTTTTAATGCATAGCAGGCGCAGGAATATTAACCTGCTTTCCATCACCTACCCCTTTCGGGTTTGGCTAAGGACCGGGCTAACCCTGATCCGATTAACGTTAATCAGGAACCCTTAGACTTTCGGCGACAAGGTTTTTCACCTTGTTTATCGTTACTTATGCCTACATTTTCTTTTGAAACCGCTCCAGCATACGTCGCCGTACACCTTCGATGCAGTTTCAATGCTCCCCTACCGATATACCACCTAGTGGCAATCATAGAGCTTCGGTTCGTAGTTTGATGCCCGATTATTTTCCGTGCAAGACCTCTCGACCAGTGAGCTGTTACGCACTCTTTAAATGGATGGCTGCTTCCAAGCAAACATCCTGGCTGTCATAGAAGTCTCACCTCGTTTGATCAACTTAACTACGTATTAGGGACCTTAGCTGCTATTCTGGGTTATTTCCCTCTCGGCCACGGACCTTAGCGCCCGCAGCCTCACTCCCGGAGATATCTGTTAGCATTCGGAGTTTGTCAGGGTTTGGCAGGCGGTGAAGCCCCCTAGCCCAATCAGTAGCTCTACCTCTAACAGACGTCATAATCCGAGGCTGTTCCTAAAAACATTTCGGGGAGAACGAGCTATCTCTCAGTTTGATTAGCCTTTCACTCCTATCCACAGGTCATCCCAGAACTTTTCAACGTTAACGGGTTCGGTCCTCCAATTGGTTTTACCCAACCTTCAACCTGCCCATGGATAGATCACAAAGTTTCGCGTCTACCCCCACTGACTAAGCGCCCTATTTGGACTCGCTTTCGCTACGGCTCCGTTCATAAAGAACTTAACCTCGCCAGTGAGGAGTAACTCGTAGGCTCATTATGCAAAAGGCACGCCGTCACCCATTACTGGGCTCCGACCGCTTGTAGGCACACGGTTTCAGGTACTATTTCACTCCCTTGTTTAGGGTGCTTTTCACCTTTCCCTTACGGTACTGGTTCACTATCGGTGTCTGAGAAGTATTTAGCCTTACCAGATGGTGCTGGCAGATTCAGGCAGGATTTCTCCGGTCCCGCCTTACTCAGGATACTGCTCGTCCTCATCAATTTCTGTTTACGGGGCTATCACCCTCTATGGCTCAACTTTCCAGAAGATTTTACTTGATGATGATTTCTAAATGCAGTCCTACAACCCTCAAGCGGCACGCCGCTCAAGTTTGGGCTATTCCCTTTTCGCTCGCCACTACTCAGGGAATCACTATTTGTTTTCTTTTCCTCCCGGTACTTAGATGTTTCAGTTCTCGGGGTTGGCTCTCTTACGAGTACTATACCTTCAGTATAGTAGGTTGTCCCATTCGGAAATCCAGGGATATAATGCTTGTGTGCAGCTCCCCCCGGCTTATCGCAGCTTACCACGTCCTTCGTCGCCTCTCAGACCCAAGGCATCCACCATGTGCCCTTAATTGCTTTAAAAAAATTAAAAACTAGAATTTGTTATTCTTGTAGTTGTTACCCGACCACATTTCTTCAGACCAACCAAAAAATGGTGTGATTGTTAAAATTGTGATCGAATTGTTAGATACTCATCTAACATTTATTTTCCAATATGTCAAAGAGCTGATTCGCAAATAGCGAACAAGCAGATGTGCTGGACTTGAACCAGATGATTCACCATTATGAATCACATCTAAAGATCTGTGGAGGATATCGGAGTCGAACCGATGACCCTTAGCTTGCAAAGCTAATGCTCTAGCCAACTGAGCTAATCCCCCGATTGTAGTCTGGAGTTGGTAGTTCTGTTGGCAGTTCAGGCAGGGCTTTACATGACCAGGGAACCAGTGACCAAACGAGTTCGTCCTTCAGTAGACCCGAGCAGATTTGAACTGCTGACCCCTACATTATCAGTGTAGTGCTCTAACCAGGCTGAGCTACGGATCTATTTGTTTGTAGCCCCCGTGTTACGGGTTTCCGATACAAAGAACTAAAACAATGAAAGAAGAAGAAACAATAGCAGGTAAGTAAACACTCTAAAAAGGAGGTATTCCAGCCGCACCTTCCGATACGGCTACCTTGTTACGACTTAGCCCCAGTTATTAGTTTTACCCTAGGCGGCTCCTTTCGGTTACCGACTTTAGGTACACCCAGCTTCCATGGCTTGACGGGCGGTGTGTGCAAGGTCCGGGAACGTATTCACCGTATCATTGCTGATATACGATTACTAGCGATTCCAGCTTCATGGAGTCGAGTTGCAGACTCCAATCTGAACTGAGAGAAGGTTTTTGGGATTGGCTTCATATCACTATGTTGCGACCCTTTGTCCTTCCCATTGTAGCACGTGTGTAGCCCTAGGCATAAAGGCCATGATGACTTGACATCATCCCCTCCTTCCTCACGTCTTACGACGGCAGTTTCACTAGAGTTCCCAGCGTTACCTGATGGCAACTAGTGATGGGGGTTGCGCTCGTTGCGGGACTTAACCCAACACCTCACGGCACGAGCTGACGACAGCCATGCAGCACCTTACAAATTGTGTATTGCTACAAAGAGAGCTTTCACCCTCGATCAAAATGCATTCTAGCCTAGGTAAGGTTCCTCGCGTATCATCGAATTAAACCACATGCTCCACCGCTTGTGCGGACCCCCGCCAATTCCTTTGAGTTTCAACCTTGCGGTCGTACTTCCCAGGTGGGATACTTAATGCTTTCGCTCAGACACACACAGTGTATCGCGTATGTCGAGTATCCATAGTTTAGGGCGTGGACTACCAGGGTATCTAATCCTGTTTGATCCCCACGCTTTCGTGCCTCAGTGTCAATATTCGGGTAGCCAGCTGCCTTCGCAATTGGTATTCTATGTCATATCTAAGCATTTCACCGCTACATGACATATTCTGCTGACCTCCACGGTATTCAAGACTGATAGTATCAATGGCAGTTCCCGAGTTAAGCTCGGGGATTTCACCACTGACTTACCAACCCACCTACGCACCCTTTAAACCCAGTGAATCCGGATAACGCTTGCACCCTCCGTATTACCGCGGCTGCTGGCACGGAGTTAGCCGGTGCTTATTCATATGGTACCGTCAGTTGAGTTAGAAAACCCTTTTTTCGTCCCATATAAAAGAAGTTTACAATCCAGAGGACCTTCATCCTTCACGCGGCATGGCTGGTTCAGACTTTCGTCCATTGACCAATATTCCTTACTGCTGCCTCCCGTAGGAGTCGGGCCCGTGTCTCAGTGCCCGTGTGACTGGTCGTGCTCTCACACCAGTTACTGATCGCAGGCTTGGTGGGCCTTTACCCCGCCAACTACCTAATCAGCCGCACAGCCATCTTCAAGTGATAAATCTTTAATACTAAAGAGATGCCTCTTCAGTGTACTATGGGGTATTAATCCAAATTTCTCTGGGCTATTCCCCGCTCGAAGGAAGGTTCTGTACGTGTTCCGCACCCGTTTGCCGGTCGCCAGCATCTGTATTGCTACAGACCTGCTGCCCCTCGACTTGCATGTATTAAGCCTGCCGCTAGCGTTCATCCTGAGCCAGGATCAAACTCTCCATTGTAAATGATGTTTGATACTGACATTTTAAAATTCTCAAGAGAAAATTAACGTGTCAAATCGAATTGTTTTCGTTTGACTTACCTTTTGTTTCATTCTCGCGTGAAGCAAGAATGAGTGCTATTGTTTCCCAACTTTCAAAGATCTTCGGCCGTTACGAGCCTACCGGTTTTTTGAACAGGAGTGCGAAGGTAAGCGTCCATTTATGTCTACCAAATTTTTCAGTATTTATTTTCCAACAAAAACTGAATCATTTAGCTTGAAAATCAATTGTTTTCTAAAGATCTGTTCCCGTTTTTTCAAAGCGAACGGCAAAGATAGAGCAATTGGCGTTACTGGCGAACATTTGGGTAAAAAAAAATCTGAAAAAATATTGATTATCAACAGAACACAGTCCCCTATTGGGTTTTAAAAGGCAACAATCCCACCTTAACGAGAAAAAGCCCATGTGCGGGAGCCACAAAACTAGCTCTGGTGCAATCCTTTGCAGCGATAATCTCTTTGAATTGGTCTATACTTACTTTCTCGCTTCCAACAAGTGTCATAGTGGAAACAAGTGCCCTTACCATCCCCCTTAAAAAACGATTGCCCTTGACTGAATAGACCAGACAACCTTGTTCTTCTATCCACTTACTTTCAGTTAACTGACAGGTAAATGTCTTTACCTGTGTGTTACGTTTTGAAAAACTGGTAAAATCGCTGACGGCTAACAAAATAGCTGCGGCTTGGTTTAACAAGTCTCTATTCAGCGGGTAAGGATAAAACCAAGCCCTGTCCTCCATGAAAGGATCCTTTGTAAAATATAGGTAATACTGGTAATGTCGATACGAGGCATCAAAACGACAATGTGCATCTGCGTTGACTTCTTGCAGGGATTTCACAATAATTGAAGGAGGGAGAATGGCGTTCATCTTATAGATAAACTGAGAATGGATCAATTCATCAGTATCAAAATGAAAAAAATTTTGCAAGGCATGAACTCCTGCATCTGTTCTGGACGAACCGGTCATGTTAACCTGTACACGTTGCAAGGTGGCAAAGGCTTTTTCAATTGCTGCTTGCACGGTCCATGCGTTTTCCTGCGACTGCAAACCACTGTATGGAGTTCCTTTGTACGCTACTTCTAAAAAATATCTAGGCATTATTGAAGCATCTCTTTGAGCCGAATTACAAACTCAGGGTTTTTAAAACCGGAAAAAAGATCAGTAAAACGCGAACGATCGCTCACGTATAACCAGGCCTCCAATAAAAAGTCATATCGTCCTTCGTCTGTGTCAAATTTTTCAATTAATACGGCAACCTGAGATACGGTCAGACAAAATTTTTGAAGCGATTTGCTAATCAACAGCACTCGCTTAATGTCAACTGTCAACGAATTCATAGTAGCCAATAACTGATTCAGTTGTTGGGGAGTGGCAATAACCGAACATCTTGGATTTGTTATAACCGGGGATGTATACAATACAGCTGTAGTGTCTTTTTCCGGATGCGCTGCTTGCATTGCCGTTGCAGCTGTTTTTTCTATTAAGGCTGCTGAATTTTGGAAAGCAGAGTCCTTAACAGGCTGCTCTATAAGAATGCCAGCTTGTTGACTGGAATCGGGCAATACCTTTATGGCAGCTGGCTGTGTGGATACTACCCCTGATTGCTGAGGTTCTTCTCTGGCGCGCAAGGTTGCATCGCCCGAGGCCATGGCAAGAAGGTCTGAGAATTCATCCGACGCTGCTGTGGATTTGCCCTGGGTATTTGCTATCGGATTACTCCTTTTTCCATATTGCACCAGCAAACTTCTCCAGTCCAATAATCCCCACCCCTTTTCGCCATAATCCTTAAGTAGATATCCCCTGTCTGATTGAAATACGTCCAATGTAAAATATTGCGCAGGCCAATTTTGCCCCGGAAAACTAATTGTAATCTGATAAGCCGTGTCGGTCAATTTGGACAAGATCAAATAACCTGACTTTGATGAGCTGATTGTGTCTGCTTTGATTATAACTGAAAAAAACTGAGCAGGTTCCGACTGTATGTATACAAAATTTAACCGTTGTGCGCTCAAGAAATACGTTGAAAAAAATAGTAAAAGAACAAGAAGGAAAAATCTCATGAAGTTTTTTGGTTTTAGCACCTAAAAATAACCATTAAAAGCTACCACTTCCCTCCGGCACCGCCTCCTCCAAAACTTCCCCCGCCAAAACCACCAAAACCACCTCCTCCAAACCCTCCACCTGAGCCGCCACCCCAGCCACTGCCTCCGCTAAAACCACCTCCCAGCCAGGGGACCCCGGTCCAGCCGCGGTGACCACGACGGTTAATCATGGTGCCTCCTCCACGTGATGATAACATTGAAATTAATATCAAGAGGATCACAAGAACTATTGAAGGGACCCCTACTTTGGGCGACTTTCTTTTTCTTCTTTCTAGCTTGTACTCGCCTGCCGATGCTTTTATTAATGCATCGATTGCCCTTTTAAAACCTAAAAAATAATTTCCTTCTTTTAACGAAGGAATTAATTCTTTCTCAAGTATGGCATCGGCTGTAACATCAGGTATGGCACCTTCAAGACCATAGCCTATTGCAATATAAGCGTCTCGGTTAGCATCTCTACCCCCGGTAGAAATCAACACCACCACTCCATTATTAAAAGCCTGCCTCCCTATTCCCCATTTTCTTCCTAAAGCAGTGGCATATTCATTTGCCGAATAACCCTCCAAGCTTTCCACTACCACAATGGCAATTTGAGTAGAGGTACTATCATCAAAAGAAACCAATGTTCTTTCGAGAAAATCAGCCTGTGGCTTTGTCAAGAACGTAGCCGATTTTGTAAGATCATTGTACAGTCTTGCTGGATTGGGTCTTGCCGGTAAACTCTTTTCTATTTGTGCGTCAGCGACTGTTGCAATTAAAAAGCAGAATAATATAAGGTAGCCCGCTATTTTCATCGACCAAAAAAAAGTTCGTCTGATAATTCGTTCTTGTCTTTATCCCCCCCGTATGGGAAATGGGTGTGCAATGCAGTGCCGATTTCTTGGATACCTGAACAGATGCCAGGCGTAGGGTCTTGCGCTTGAAATGCAGAAATAATCCTATCAACCTGGAGCTGCCAAAATGCAGTTCCCAGTTTTTCATGAATACCTTGGTCGCCCCAAACCGCTACTTGACGATCCTTGATTGCCAAATAAAACAAAACTCCATTTCTAGCAGCTGTCTTATGCATTTCCAATTGGAGAAATAATTCGGCGGCACGATCGGCAGCATTGATGTAGCGGCATTTACTTTCAACGTATACGCAGACTTCGCCACTGGTTTTTTGCTCGGCCACGACAATAGCACCATGGATAGCCATGCGATCCTGATCGGAAAAAAAATGAGCAGCTTTTTTATTAAAAAGTGAAAACAAACTACTAACTATTGAAATTAATGTCGGGTGCTTTCTCTGAACCTTTGTCCGCTTCGTAATAAGGCTTATCAGTAAAATTAAATAGCCCTGCCATGATATTTCCAGGGAAACGCTTCACGCGCAGATTAAAATATTCAACAGCTTTGTTGTAATCCTGACGTGCTACATTGATACGATTTTCAGTTCCTTCAATTTGTGTTTGAAAATCTTGAAATGCTTGAGTGGTCTTTAAGTCAGGATACTGTTCAAAGGTTGCGACCAGGCGACTGAACGAACCTTGCAAATTTGCTTGTGCTTGTTGGTAAGCTTGTAATGAAGCGGGATCGTTGACGTCAATTTTAACCTGTGTGGCAGCAGCCCGAGCATCTACCACTGATTGTAAGGTTGATTTTTCAAAATTAGCAGAGGCCTCTACTGTTTTAATAACGCTTCCATACAAATCACTGCGACGCTGATAATTTGTTTCGACATTGCTCCAAGCTTTTTTCACCCCCTGATCACCTGAAACAAATCCATTGTAGGTATTGCACCCCCAAAAACCAAAGATCAAAAACAAACCCCCGATAATTAAGAGGACAAGCGTAGTTCCTTTCATATTTATTTTATTTATACCACAAATTTAGTGTAAAAGAAAAGTATACGATAAGTTTACAAAAAGATGGTCTGTCAAACTTTGATCAGGATTGCCGGACAGCTGCAATTCCAGGCAGCATTTTACCTTCGAAATATTCCAGGAGTGCGCCTCCCCCAGTTGAAACATAGCTCACTTGGTTAGCGAATCCAAATTGATTGACCGCAGCTACTGAGTCACCGCCACCCACCAATGAAAATGCCCCTTTTTCAGTTGCACGGGCAATGGATGCCGCTATAGCCAAAGTACCCGCCTGAAACGGCTTCATTTCAAAAACCCCCATTGGGCCGTTCCATAGTATGGTATGGGCGGATGATATAACCGAATCAAAATCCGCTCTCGCTTTTTGGCCGATATCCAAACCCATCCAACCGGCTGGAATAGTAAAACTTTCACAATTAGTGATAGTAGCATCTGCTGCAAATTTATCCGCAATGGTACTATCCACAGGCAAATGAATAGTAACGCCTTTTGAGGCAGCCTTATTCAACAGTTCAGCAGCCAGCATCAACCGATCCTCTTCGCAAAGCGAATTACCTATCATTTTTCCCTGTGCTTTCCAAAAAGTGTAAGCCATGCCGCCACCAATAATAATATCCGTGGCAGGTTCCAATAAATTTTCAATGATCAGTATTTTATCGCTAACCTTAGCCCCTCCAATGATAGCCACAAATGGCTTAGTAGACTCGTGCAATACGCGTGTGGCACTCGCAACTTCGGCCTCCATCAATAACCCAAACACTCGTTGCTGGGGAGAAAAGAATTGAGCAATAATTGCAGTAGATGCATGCGCTCGGTGAGCGGTACCAAATGCATCGTTTACCCAAACCGTTCCTAATTGGGCCAATTGCTTTGCAAAGGCAACATCACCCCTTTCCTCCTCTTTATGAAACCGAAGATTCTCTAACAAGAGTACTTCACCAGGCAATAAGGCCGCAGATAGTTTTCTGGCCGCTTCTCCAACACAGTCAGGTGCAAATTTGATTGGGGTACTAGGAAGTAATTGCTGCAAACGCGCCACCAAATGTCTTAATGAGAATTTATCAGTGGGGCCTTCTTTAGGTCTGCCCAGATGACTCATTAAAACAACAGATCCGCCTTGAGATAAAATTTGTCGGATCGTTGGCAAGGCAGCACAAATTCGTGTATCGTCAGTAATTTGCTGTTGTGCATCAAGCGGAACATTAAAGTCTACCCGCACCAATGCTTTTTGATTATCGAAAGAAAAGGACGCAAACGCACCTTGCATTATCGAATTAATTTTGCAAAGTAATTTACTGTTCGAACCAGTTGACTTACATAACTCATCTCATTATCATACCAACTTACCGTTTTAACTAACTGGTGGTCTCCAACGGTTATGACTTTAGTTTGAGTAGCATCAAAGAGTGAGCCATAGCTAATACCGACAATGTCAGTACTAACAATTTCGTCCTCCGTATAACCAAAGGAATCATTAGCGGCCGCTTTCATGGCAGCATTTACTTCCTCAACGGTAACTTTTTTGTTCAAGATTGAAATTAGCTCTGTGAGTGAGCCGGTAATAGTAGGAACACGTTGAGCACCCCCATCCAATTTACCTTTCAATTGAGGCAATACCAATCCGATTGCTTTCGCAGCTCCCGTACTGTTGGGGACGATGTTTCCGGCAGCAGCTCTTGCCCTACGCAAATCCCCTTTGGGATGTGGAGCATCCAACGTATTTTGATCATTCGTATACGCATGAATGGTAGTCATATGGCCCACTGCAATACCATATTGCTGGTCCAACACTTTTGCCATGGGAGCCAAACAATTGGTGGTGCAAGAGGCACAGGAGATCACAGTTTCCGTACCATCCAATATCTGATGATTGACATTAAAAACGACTGTCTTTAAATCCCCAGTAGCAGGAGCGGAGATCACCACTCTTTTTGCGCCGGCACGCAAATGTGCTTCTGCTTTCTCCTTATCAGTAAAAAACCCTGTACACTCCAATACCACATCCACTTCATGTGCAGCCCATGGAATTTGTGCGGGATCCTTTTGAGCATATATTTTCAATACATCATTATTCACGATGATTGAATCTTCATTGGCCTTTACTTCGGCATCAAAACGGCCTTGTGCGCTGTCATACTTCAATAAATGAGCTAAAACCTTTGGGCTGGTTAAGTCGTTTATAGCAATTACATCAATGCCCTCCATGTTGTAAATTTTCCGGTATACCAACCTTCCAATTCTTCCAAAACCATTGATTGCTACCTTAACAGATGCCATACATAAATTTTAAGGATGCAAAGGTAAAGCAAGGAGGCGAGATTTGGTTGGCTAACAGTAGCACCCTATCTTTGCCGCTCCCAAAACGGCCCGTTCGTCTAAGGGCTAGGACACCACCCTTTCACGGTGGTGATACGGGTTCGAATCCCGTACGGGCTACAAAGCCTTACAACCTTGCTGTGAGGCTTTTTTATTTCAGTTTGGTCATCAACTATAGCAAAGTAATAGTTTTGTTGAAATTTCATATCTATGGCAGAAGCCCTGATTCCGCTCCTTTCTTTGATTGTCCTTGAGGTAATCCTGGGAATTGATAATATCATATTTATATCCATATTAGCAGACAGACTCCCAGATCAGCAACGAAAAAAATTGAAGTTTTGGGGGCTTACGCTGGCCATGTTAATGCGTTTGCTTCTACTTGCATTCATTGCCTGGATTCTTAAGCTGGATACAACGCTATTCTCAATAGGCACTACGGCATTCACCGGCAAAGGATTGATATTACTTACAGGCGGACTATTTCTGTTGTACAAAAGCACAAAAGAAATCTATTATCAAACCGAGGTGGCAGCCAATCCAATGGCTTCCATCCCTGTCAAGGCCACATTTGTACAGCTTTTGGGCGAGATAGTGGTTTTAGATCTGGTTTTTTCAGTAGACTCTATCATAACTGCCGTAGGCATGGTGCAGGAACTTTGGGTCATGTATGCTGCCGTAATTACCGCCGTTGCAATTATGATGATAGCAGCAGGACCGATCAGCGATTTCATACGCCGACATCCCTCATTTAAAATTTTAGCTCTTTGCTTTCTGCTAATGATCGGAGTAGCCCTGCTTGCAGATGGGCTAGGGTTTCATATTCCCAAAGAATACATTTATTTCTCATTGGCGTTTGCCTTAATAGTAGACGTGATTCAACTGAAAACGATCTCCAAAAAAACGGACCCTACTGCTGGTTAATGTGAATGGCAGAAAGAAACCGGCTGCTGTTTACTTTTTTCTGAAAAACAACCGAACGGGAACGCCTGTGAAATTAAAATGCGAGCGTAACTGGTTCTCCAAATAATTTTTGTAAGGAGTTTTGATATCGTCTGGAAAGTTGCAGAAAAATGCAAAGCTGGGAACAACCGTAGGTAGTTGGGTGATAAACTTAATCTTTATTGGATATCCTCTCACAACCGGGGGGTGATAGGCCTCGATTGCTTTGAGCATTTTTTCATTCAACTCAGACGTAGGGATCTTTTGCTGTCGGCTGGCATAAACTTGAAGCGCAGCTTCAATCGCTTTATGGATACGAATCTTCTCTACTGCAGATACAAATAAAATAGGAACATCGTTAAAGGGAGCCAATCTTTTTCTAAGCTCTTTTTCGGTTTGAACAGCGGTGTTTGTTCCCTTAACCATTAAATCCCACTTATTTACCACTAGCACAATTCCCTTTCCTTTTTTTGTTGCCAGACTATAAATATTTAGGTCCTGTGCGGTTAAGCCCTTTTCGGCATCCAATAGTAGCAAACAGACATCCGCTTCATCCATTGCTTTGATTGCACGGATCACAGCATAAAACTCTAGGTCCTCATGGACCTTTGCCTTACGGCGAATTCCTGCGGTGTCAATTAACACAAATTCCTTTTGAAATAAATTATAGTGCGTATGGATCGTATCACGCGTAGTACCTGCAATATTGCTTACAATGGTTCGCTCCTGTCCTATCAATGCATTCAAAAGGGAGGACTTCCCCGTATTGGGCTGACCGATAATAGCAATCTTGGGGAGCTTATTTTCTTCAGTTTGTCCGGTGGAAAGCTCAACTGGCATCAATGCAGTAATTGCGTCCAATAATTCTCCTGTGCCACTTCCACTTGCCGCGGCAATGAAAAATACCGGTTCCAATCCAAGGGAGTAAAACTCAGAAGCCTCCAATAGCCGCTCGTTATCATCCACTTTATTCACCACTACAAATACGGGTTTTGTGCTTTTTCGCAGTAACCCAACCATAGAGTCATCTCGATCAGTACGGCCTGTTGCCGCATCAACCATCAATAAAATCACATTAGCTTCTTCCAGGGCTACCAATACTTGTTTGGCAATTTCTCGCTCAAAAACATCTTCACTTCCGTGTACAAAACCACCCGTATCAATGACATTAAAATTTTTACCATTCCAATCTGCTACCCCGTACTGACGATCTCTTGTAACTCCCGAGATGTCATCGACAATAGCTTTACGTTGTTCTAACAATCTATTAAACAAGGTGCTCTTTCCAACATTAGGTCTGCCGACTATTGCAACTGTAAATGACATATTAATATCCGTATTCGTTCAACAATAATTCATTGTCTCGCCATCGGGGTCTCACTTTTACAAAAAGCTCCAAATAAACTTTCTCTTGCAAAAATGCTTCGATGTCCTTTCGCGCCTCCGATCCGATTTTCTTTATTGTAACGCCTTGCTGACCCAATATGATCCCTTTTTGAGTTTCTCGATTAACAATGAGATCAGCAAGAATGCGGATCAATCCTCGCTTATCCTTAAACTCCCTGACCATCACGGCCGTGTGGTATGGGATTTCTTCCTCCATGATATCAAAAATCTTACCCCGGATAATTTCTCCTACAAAAAAACGCGTCTGCAAATCGCTGATTTGCTCAGTATCGTAAAAGGGATCGCCCGCTGGTAAAAATGGCAATAGTTCGTCCAGCAAAATGGACATTTTTTCATTTTTTGCCGAAATAGCCACAACTTTTTTACAATATGGTTTCTTGGAAAAATACAAAACGGCCTCTTGCAATTTATCCTTGCTGACTAAGTCCTTTTTATTTAAAACAACAATTGCAGGCACTTTTAATTTTAGTGAACTAAACAGTTGATCACTGCGCTTCCAGTCCTGCTTGAGATCCACTAAAAGAAGGGCCAAGTCCCCATCCTCCAATGCACTTCGCACAGCTGCCATCATACGCTCATGCAGCTTATACTGTGGTTCAATTATGCCCGGCGTGTCTGAAATCACTATCTGGTAATCAGCAGTACTGAGTATTCCTTTAATGCGGTGTCGGGTGGTTTGTACCTTTGAAGAGACAATAGCTAGCTTTTCTCCCATCAATGCATTGAGGAGCGTGCTTTTCCCGGCATTAGGGAATCCTAATATGTTTACAAATCCAACACGCATGTGAGTAATATTCCAATTAAAAAGTCCGCCTGAGGCGGACTCTTGGTTGCGAAGGGGAGGATCGAACTCCCGACCTTTGGGTTATGAGCCCAACGAGCTACCGCTGCTCTACTTCGCGATCTGGAGTGCAAATATAGTTTTTTTAAGCCCCCCCTCCAAACAAAGTCTCTAATCAGCTATTTTATGTAGATTTGAATAGTACAACACTATAATCGGCGTGTTGCTCCATGTTTTCGGGGTGTTGCTGATTGAAAGATCAGTTGCTGAGATCAAACCCGTTGAACCTGGTCAGGGTAATGCCTGCGAAGGGAAGAAACCGAAGTTATTCTGCTGCGCTGCATTCCCTCTACATATTTAAAAACGTAAACTATGAAGAGGATGCTATTTGCAATGGGGGCGTTACTTACCCAAGTTTCATTTGCACAGGGTCTAAACAGAATAGACAGTATTCCAAGTGACAGCTTTTATATGCTAGCGCCAGTTGCAGTCCGTGCCGTGCGTGCCGGGGAAAACGCGCCTTTTACCAGAACTAACTTATCAAAGAAGGAAATTCAACTGTCTAACCAGGGAGCTGACCTACCCTTTGTACTAAATAATACGCCCTCCGTTGTTGTACATTCGGATGCCGGAAATGGAATTGGCTATACTGGAATGCGAATAAGAGGCACAGATGCTACTCGTATTAACGTAACCTTAAATGGAATCCCATTCAATGATGCTGAAAGCCAGGGTACTTTTTTTGTAAACCTGCCGGACTTTAGTTCTTCCGCCAGTAGTATTCAGATCCAACGGGGTGTGGGAACTTCGTCCAATGGACCAGGAGCTTTTGGAGCCAGTGTTAACATCAGTACGGCAGAGACCGAAAAAGAAAAATACCTGGAATTTAATAACAGTATCGGTTCTTTTAGAAGCCGTAAACACAGTTTACAATTTGGGACTGGTCAATTGAAGGGATTCGCTGTTTCGGGTCGCCTCTCCTCCATTGTGAGCGATGGATTCATTGACAGAGCAAATAGCAACCTGCGGTCATTTTATATTGGAGCGGGTTACAGTAAGGACAGTAATTCAACCTTGCGACTATATATTTTTTCCGGAAAAGAAAAAACATACCAGGCCTGGTACGGAGTGAAAGAGAGTGATTTGTTGCAAGGAAACAGGACTATTAATTATGCTGGGACTGAAGCGCCGGGTATACCTTACGAAAACGAAACCGATAATTACCATCAAACCCATTATCAGCTTCACTGGGAAAAAAATAGCAAAAAACAAATTCGATTCAGCACTGTGTTTTTTCTAACCAGAGGGAAGGGTTACTACGAGCAGTATAAAGCCAATGAACGGTTTACCAAATATGGTTTGACTCCGCCCACGCTGAATGGAGTAGTTGTTGAGAAAGCGGATTTTATCCGACAACTCTGGTTAGATAATTATTTCTATGGAAATAACAGCACGCTGCAACTACAAAAGAAAAACACGGAGTGGACAATAGGAACCACGATTGCTCAATATCAAGGCAAGCATTATGGAAAGTTGATATGGGCCTCTATTGGTAGGCCAAATTATCCGCATACCTGGTATAACAACAAGGCTACCAAAGTTGAGGGCGCCTTCTACGTAAAACAGCAAACCAAAGTGGGTAATTCTATTTTTTTGTTTTATGATTTACAAATAAGAACCGTGAATTATCGTATAGAGGGTTTTAGAAACAATCCTTCACTTTTTGTTGACAATCATTATACTTTTTTTAACCCAAAAGTGGGTGTTACGTATCGCTCCTCTGGATGGAGGGCGTATGCCTCTTTAAGCAGTGGCGCCAAAGAGCCAAGTCGGGACGACTTTGAGGCGGGTACAGCCACGCAGCCACAGCCAGAAAAGCTATACGATCTGGAACTAGGATTGGATAGAAAAACAACAAGACTAAACACGGCCATCACCTTCTATACTATGCAATACAAGAACCAGTTGATCTTAACTGGTAAAATCAATGATGTGGGGGCATACACCCGAACCAATCTACCAAACAGTCGAAGGCTTGGTGTAGAAATAGAGGCCTCCTACATAATAAAAAAATGGGTAACCACCGGTGGCAATCTTACGTTAAGCCGAAATACCGTGAAGGACTTAGAGGAATACATAGATGATTATGACAATGGCGGGCAAATAAAAAGATTTTATGACCGCTCTACCCTCGCCTTTTCACCTGCGGTGTTGGTAAATCAATATGTGACCATTACCCCAGTAAAAAAAGTAGAAGTATCGCTATTTGGGCGATATGTGAGCAGACAATACTTGGACAATACGGCAAACGTTCACCGATCATTAGACCCTTTTTTTGTGCAAGACCTACGAATTAACTATTCGGTACAAACAAAAGGGATGTACCGAGTGATGTTCATTGCTCAGGTCAATAATTTAACCAATACCAAGTACGAACCTAATGGTTATACGTTCAGCTATTTTTTTGGAGGATCAGATGAAACAGAAAACTATTTTTTCCCAATGGCAGGTAGAAACTTTCTATTGACCATAAATATTAAAAGATAATACCCACTACCGAATGGAGTCCATACGCGGACGAAGCTCCTGCAACCAAATGTCTATCAATTGACCTGGACGAATCGTTTGAGCTACTTTGTCCTCGTCCAACGTTTGGGGATTTTGCTTAAAGATCCAAGCTGCTGTAGTATCCTGAACTCCTGATTCTACTACAATTGCCCCAAAAGAAAGCCCTATACTTTCCAGCAGTGCTTTAGCATCCATAAAATTCATACCAATAAGGGCCGGCACCAATATAGGCTGATTGCCTACTCCATCTCCCAACACCAACGTAATGCCACTACCCTTCTTAATTTTAGTTCCAGGAACTATTTGCTGCCCATTATACCACTGCTCCAGCACAGCATTTCGGGCAAAATCAGGCCTGAACAATGTATCCTTCACTCGCAAATCCGTTGTATTTAAAACCACCTCCGCATTTCTAAAGCTGTATCCTATCAAATTTGGCATCTCCACCAATGGAGGTTCCACACTTCGTATAATTAATAAAATGGTACGATTGGCTTTTACAACTTCATCTGCATCTGGAAATTGTTTGACTATTTGTAACGGAGGAATTGAATCAACGTATACAGAGTCCTGTACTTTCCAATCAAAACCACTGCTATCAAGTATACTTTTTGCTTCCTCCAAACTTTTCCCGGCTAAGGAGGGGACAGTAGCAATTTTCCGCTGGTCCGTTAGCCACTCCAACGAGAATAAAAAAAGTCCGAACAAAAGAATAGCCACAACAACCCCCGCAACAAGGTTTACCCATAATGATCTTTTGGTGATAAAATCAAACATACCCTTTACCTATCTCTGTTGATTTGTTAGGCAATCTGTTACTAATTGATCGTAAAAAGTAGCTAAGGCCCACCCCATAGTTCTTACTTGCTGTGGTATAATACTGGCGTCACTTTGTCCTGGTATTGAATTTAGTTCAAGCAGATATGGACATTGTTCCTTTTCATGGTATATAAAGTCAATGCGAACAACTCCCCTACATTGAAAAGTCTGATAAACATGCTTGGCCATTGAAATTAGTTGATCAGCCCATGTAGTTGGAATTATTGCTGGAGTGATTTCAGTTGATTTGCCCTGGTATTTTGCCTCAAAATCAAAAAAGGGCATATCTGGGTTAGCGCTAACTTCAGTAATGGGCAATACCGTGATAGCCCCGCCCCCCTTGAACACTCCAACGGTAAACTCTCTTCCCGGAATCATTTCCTCAACTAAAACCTGAGCATCCTCTTGAAAGGCCTTTTCAATTGCTTTATAAAACGCAGCGCCTGGTTGATCCACTTTAGACATGCCAATACTGGACCCTCCGTTATTGGGTTTCACAAAAACAGGTAATTGAAGTGACGATACACTTTTTTCCCAATCCATTTCATCACCGCGAATCAACAATACAGATTTTGCTACCGGAATTCCGGCCGCACCGGCAAAAGCTGTTGCCACTCTTTTATTGAATGTGACGGCAGAAGTTAAAGCATTGCAGCATGTGTAGGGCAACCCAATCATTTCAAAATAACCTGGCAACTTTCCATCCTCACCAGGGGTCCCGTGCAAAGCAACAAATGCAACATCAAAAACTAACCTGCTGTCTGAAAGTAATACCGTAAAATCATTTTTATCGACAGGCCAGCGATGCCCAGTTTCATCCTGATAATACCACCCTTCTTGAGTGATATCGATCCAATAGGTTTTATACTTAGCGGGGTTCAGCTGTTGCTGGATAGTACGAGCAGTCCGATATGAAATGACGGACTCCCCTGAATAGCCGCCTGTTACCAGTGCAATATGGATGAGCGACATGCGGCTAACTAGATATGAAGTTTATCTTTCTTGCTAAGCAACTCCTCTACAGTTTCACGATAGAGTTCGTCAGGAATACAACAGTCAACCGGACAAACAGCAGCACATTGTGGCTCCTCATGGAATCCCTGACACTCTGTGCATTTATTCGGGGATATGTAGTAAGCATCTTCGGCAATAGGAGCGTTCTTTTGGTGGGCTTCAACCGCTGTCCCATCCATTAAAACAAAACTTCCTTTCACCGTAGTACCGTCTGCAATAGCCCATTCTACTCCGCCCTCATAAATGGCATTGTTCGGGCATTCTGGCTCACAAGCACCGCAATTGATACATTCTTCAGTAATCTTTATTGCCATAAAATAGTAATTAGTTGTGGAGTAATTTTGTGCCCTACAAATTTAACGGACCAGCGTGAAATTACAAGACCGAATTTCTTTACTTGCTCGACTAGGCAGTTATATGCAAAGTCAGGAACCGGACTGGCTAGCTGCTCAGGAGAGAGCATCGCGTGAGAACGGGTGGTTTATCCCCTCTTTTTTGAGCACTGCAATAGATTCCATTGCCAAAAATTGGCTTACTGAAGAAGCTTTAACAGGCTGGACAGCTACTGCGCAAGTACCCAGTGAACAAACCAATCCCCAACTAGTGGGACTGGTGATGGCCGGCAACATCCCTTTGGTGGGGTTTCATGATTGGCTATGTGTTTTTATAACTGGTAATAGTGCGCAAATAAAACTTTCATCAAAGGATAAGATATTGTTTGCCCACTTATTAAATAAACTCAGCGAATGGGCCCCTTCCTTGAGCATTACCCATCAGCTGGCAGAGCGCTTGATTGGATGTAACGCTTACATAGCTACGGGGAGCAACAATTCCTCCCGATACTTCAATTATTACTTTAGCAGGTACCCCCATATCATTCGCAAGCACAAAACCACGGTTGGCGTTTTACAGGGCAATGAAACTGTGGAAGAACTGGAACAGTTAGCCATGGACGTTCATCTATACTTTGGCTTAGGGTGCAGAAATGTTACTAAACTTTACCTACCATCAGATTTCAACTTTATCCCACTATTAGAGGTTTTCAAGAAATATAATTGGCTGTCAGATTTTCACAAATACAAAAACAATTACGACTACAATTTGGCGTTGTATATACTGAATAAACAATTCTATATGACCAACGGCTCTATTTTGCTGGTTGAAGAAAAAAATTGTTTTGCTCCTGTCAGTCAGCTTAATTATGCGTTTGTGGAAAATGCAGAGACCTTGGCCCTTGAACTAAAAGCACACCCGGACGTTCAAGCAGTAGTGGGCAGGGGTTATTTGCCCTTTGGGCAAAGCCAGCACCCTTCTTTGTTAGATTATGCAGATGGGGTCAACACTTTAGCTTTTTTGAACAAAAAAATGTTAAACTGGCATCCCACCCGGTGAGGCAGACTGATAGTTTGTTATTTTGCGAACTAAGCATAAAATTTGTTCACGCTCAATAAATCGTTTTCTACCTATGAAATGGAAACAAGTAATGCTGATAATCGGAATCAGCTCAGTTACATCAGTTAGTAGTGTTTGGCTATATGGAAAATTTGCTAATCCTCAAGTTGCAACGCTTGCACAATCTGCGGATGGAAACACTCCTTCTAATTATGCTGGTTTCTTCAATGCAGCCCCGGGTGCAGAAACAACCGATTTCACTAAGGCAGCTCAAGCTGCTGTTCCGGCAGTGGTGCATATTAAAACTAAAATCCCTGCCAAAAAAATCACCAATCAATTGCCTCGTAATCGGGGGGGGATGTTTGACGATTTTTTTGATCAATTTTTCAATTTTCCCCAAATACAACCGGAGCAACGTGCGTCCGGAAGTGGAGTACTCATTAGTGACGATGGCTACATCGTTACCAACAACCACGTAATTTCTGACGGAGGAACCGGTATAGCAGAGGAAATCAACGTTACCTTAAATGATAAAAAGACATATAAAGCAAAAGTGATTGGGAAAGACCCCAGCAGTGATATTGCGGTGTTAAAAATCGACGGCACCGGTTTCCCCTATCTGATTTATGGAAATTCTGACATTGTAAAACTGGGACAATGGGTATTGGCCATAGGCTACCCCCTCACGCTTGAAACAACCGTGACAGCTGGGATAGTCAGTGCAAAAGGCCGTTCCATTGGTGTAAACGGACGTCAAAGCCAAACACCTATTGAGTCCTTCATTCAAACTGACGCGGCCGTAAATCAAGGAAACAGTGGTGGCGCTTTAATCACCACAGACGGACAGTTGATTGGCATCAACTCTGCTATTTATGCTCCTACAGGAACCTATGCCGGGTATTCATTTGCCATTCCAATCAACCTCGCTAAAAAAATAGTAAATGATCTCATAAAGTTTGGAGATGTAAAAAGACCCTATTTGGGGATTATGTCTGATGGCCGACATATAAATGCCACGGATGGCGCTTACGTGGGTACGATAGCTCCCGATGGTGCTGCAGCTACGGCAGGGCTGAAAAAAGGAGATATCATAAAAAAAATAAATGAAGTTCCCATCACATCCTGGAGTGAACTACAGGGCACCATAGCTTCACTAAACGCGGGTGAAAAAATTTCAATTCTTTACAAGAGAGACGGGAAAGAATACACTACAACTGCTACGTTAAAAGCAGATCAAAGTAATTTTGAAAATATCGTCGCGAATTCGTTGGGCGAATTGCTTGGAGCCGAACTGGAAAATGCCGATAAAAAAGTAGCGCTGCGTAATGAGGCTGAAGGCGGCATTCGGGTTAAGCGTATTCTAAAAGGTGGCCCGCTCAGCAGAACAAGAATGCAGGAGGAATTTATTATAATCAGCGTTAATGGCGCCCAAGTAAAAACGATCGATGAGCTAAGCAGAGCAATTGCCTCAACGCGTAGTGAGAGCCTAAATTTGGAAGGATTTTATGACGGTTACGAGGGCCTTTATCGGTACCCAGTGATGCTTGCCCAGGGGGAGGAATAACTATTTATTGTAAACTAAATATTCCCAAGCCTGCATTTCAAATGGAGTGCCGGGTTTGAACTCATTAGCTGCACCTGAAAACGTATTTTGATACATCCCATCAATCAGTGGATCTATCAGGTCAAAATGTAAATCGTTTTGGCCGGATAGGTTCAAAATGACCAGCACTTCCTTTTCCCCTTGTTTTCGCAGGTAAGCAACTACCTGATCAGGAGCAGTAGTTTTTATTCGGTATGTTCTACAAGATGGGTCACCGGTCCTTAGGGCTGGATGCTTTTTTTTCAATTGGATCAATGTAGAATAGAACAACTTCAAATATTCAGCATCAGGTCCTTTTTCGAATAAATCTTTATCAAAAAAAAGTACAGGTTTTCTGTTTCCTATCTCTTGCCCCGAATAAATCAAGGGAACTCCATTCCATGTTAGACTAAACACGGCTAACGCAGGCGCCATTTCACCATACTTTTGGTACTCAGTCCCATGCCAACTATTTTCATCGTGATTGGTAGTAAACCAAACGTTGAGCGTAGGGTTTTCAGCTTTATCGTATTCATTCAATACGGCGTATAAGGAATCAATGGGCCATTGTTGTTGGTAAAAATCCTTTGCCCGGTGCATCCAGGTCCAGGTATAACTCGCATCAAATGCCTGACCATACTCCGGCCTCTCCAATTGATCGTACTCCCCAAACCAAAATAATGGCTTTAGTTGAGCTAATTCTGCACGGGCTTCTTTCCAAAATTCTACTTCTACCCAAAAAGCCAAATCACAGCGAAATCCATCAATATCAAAATTGGTGACCCAAAATTTCATCGCATCAATCATGGCGCGGCGTAGTGCAGGATTAGAAAAATCCAACTCAATGATATCGCCCATGCCAGAGGCAATTTTAAAGGTACCCGTTGCCGTATCCTTCAAATAATATTCAGGGAATTGTTTGGTCCATTGGTGATCCCAACCGGTATGATTGGCCACCCAGTCAATGATAATTTTAAAACCCATTTCATGCGCTTTTGCTACCAGCTGTTTGAAGTCCGCTTCGGTTCCGAACTCAGGATTGATACTAACATAATCCGAGCAGGCATAATAACTTCCTAATCCGCCTTTTCTGTTTTGCTTGGCGATGGGCGTCAGCGGCATAAACCACAATGTTTCGACTCCTAATTCATGTAAGCGAGGCAGTTCTTGCATAAACGCAAGAATGGTGCCATCAGCGGTATATTGTCTGAGATTTACCTCATAAATTGTTGTTTGCTTTACCCAATCTGGGGCCACAAATGGTCCATTCATGCTGATTGATTTTTCTGATACATCCTCCCGACTTGGCATGAGCTTGCAAGACATCAAGGAGAGCGAAAACACAAATGCAAACAAGCGCAAATTCATGGCGTTATTTTTAGCAATATACAAAAAAGAGGGACCCTATCTTTGCGACATGAAAAGCTTTGACGTGCCGATCATTTATCGTAGTCCACTGATTAGTGCGATCAAGAAAAAACGAAAAGAGCAGGATAGGATGAAAAAGGACTTCACCCCTACACTACTTGATTTTGGGGCACTTCAAATCTCAGTTGCCAGACATTTTGGATTTTGTTACGGTGTGGAAAATGCTATCGAAATTGCTTTCCGCACCCTCGATCAACATCCGGATAAACGCATTTTTTTACTGAGCGAAATGATTCACAATCCACAGGTAAATGCTGACCTGCAGGCAAGAGGGATCTGCTTTTTACAAGACACAACAGGGCGTACGCTCATCCCATTTGAAGAACTGCATAAAGAGGATATTGTGCTGATCCCCGCATTTGGCACCACACTAGAAATTGAAATGCAACTACGCGCTCGAGGAATTACAACTGAAGCCTACAATACTACCTGTCCTTTTGTTGAGAAAGTTTGGAATCGCAGCGAAGCCATTGCAAAGAAGAATTTCACCGTAATTATTCATGGCCAGCCAACCCATGAGGAAACAAGAGCTACCTTTTCACATGCTGCCATACACGGACCTGCTATGGTAATTAAGGACATGGAAGAGGCAAAATTACTCGCCGAATTTATCCGGGGGGATAAACCCATGACTGATTTTTTCACCAGTTTCAACAATCAGTGCTCAGCAAACTTTGATCCAACCGAAAACCTTAAACGCATTGGCGTAGTAAATCAAACCACTATGTTGGCCAGCGACACACAGGCCATTGCTGATTTTTTGAAAAAAACAATTTTGGAAAAAGAAAACAGGGAGGACCTAATTGCTGACACCCGGGATACACTTTGTTATGCCACACTGGACAATCAAACGGCTGTTCGGGGACTATTATTAACCCCGGCCGATCTGGTTATTGTGGTAGGGGGATACAACTCCTCCAATACCTCTCATTTGGTTGAATTATGTGAATTACAACTACCCACCTATTACATAGAAAATGCACAGAAAATCGGCACTGAAAATTCAATAAGGCATTACGACATACATGCGCAGGTCGAAAGAATGACTTCGAATTTTTTACCGGGCAAAAGGCCTCTGCAAATCCTGTTAACTAGTGGAGCTTCATGTCCGGACGCATTGGTGGAAGGTGTTATTGAACGCTTGTTAACCTTGGTGCCTGGGGCAGCCACACTTGATTCCCTTTTGAAATCCTATCAAGCGTAAAGCAGCTTATAGTACTCCTCCGCCATTCGGATGCTATCGAATGCAAAGCAAACGTCTTGCATACCATTTTTCATTACCCGGCGTTAGGTATGCCAACCATGTTTTGCTGCAATTCGTAGGCACTTCTTAAGTGAGAACCTGCCAAAAAACCTAGACCGCCGGGGATTTTTTACGCGCAAATGAACCATCGAATAAACATCCCGCCTCACGTTGTGATCCACAACTTCGTTCCTGCAAACGAACACCATGGCTTGTAAAAATAAATTGTAGTACACAGGGATCTCCTGCCTGTCTGTATTCTGCTTGGGTCGGAGATTTCCAAAATGCTTCGCCTTTCAATTCCCCATTACAATCTCCATTTCTTTTTTCAAAATGAATAAAAAAGGTGAATCGGTCCAGTTTTCGTCCGTCACGTATAGACACTAAATTCATTTTTCCCTGCGTGTAATCAGCGGAATACTTACGCATAGTGGGTAAGGTATCAATGGGGTTGATCAACTCTCCTACCCTATCCTCTAATGCATCGGTCATGATCAATGTGAAAAATTTGGCCGCTCCATTATAGGCATAAACAGCTTTGCCCTCACTGACTGTGGCATCTGCATTCTTTCTGAGTTGAAGCAGCGTGAATAAAAATTTTCGATCTACTAACAATGACTGTTGAACGCCTTTTTTGGGTAAAGGATAAAAGAATGTTGTAGCCGCCTGGAAAACAGATTTTTTATCAAAGACCAACACCAGAACCAAGCGCTTACTGCCACTTGTATGCCTAATTAAAGTATAAGTTTCCGCATCAGGTACTGCAAGGCTACCAAGGGCATGAAATTGTGATTTTTCTTTTTTATTGATCAGCGAACCAAGTATAGAATCAGGTACAATATTTTTCAAAACAGGAACACTAATGGACAAGGAATCCGGAAAACTGGTAGTGAATACCGTATCCGAAATGACCAGCGGTCTTGCAAGGGGTATAAAAAAGCTGATAAAATCGGTAATGGCTATGGGTTCCTCTCCGGAAAGCAGGATTTTTTTCTTCTTGGTGCAGCCAGCGGCTACAAAGAGAAAAGCAATGATCAATAGTTGAAATCTCCAGCGAATCATTGAACTCAATTTACCCCATTTTTGGGAATAGAGGTCTTTTTACTCTTGGGACAATTTAGTAATTTTGTATGTCTCCGCTTTAGCTAATAACATGGATCAATTACAGCAATTTTTATTTTCGATTGGCCCCATTTGGGCGGCATTGTTAGCAACTACATTCACCTGGTTAGTCACTGCATTGGGCGCAGCACTTGTATTCTTTTTCAAATCAATGAGCCGCTCCTTACTTGACCCTATGTTAGGCTTTACAGGTGGGGTGATGGTGGCTGCTAGTTTCTGGTCTCTATTAAACCCTTCCATTGAGATGTCAGCAACCATGTATCCTGGTTTAAAATGGATGCCGGCTGCCGTTGGATTTTTAGCTGGCGCCCTTTTTATTTTTATGCTGGATAAAGTAACGCCGCATTTACACATCAACTTTGGCTTGGAAGAAACAGAAGGGATCAGAACCAAATTGCACAAAACCACACTGCTTATTTTGGCCATAACCCTGCATAATATACCAGAGGGGTTAGCGGTGGGCGTATTGTTTGGTGCGGCTTCACTTGGAATGGAAAATGCTTCGCTGGCTGATGCTATCACACTGGCAATCGGCATTGGTATTCAAAATTTTCCTGAGGGAACTGCCGTTGCTATACCCCTGCGTCGAAGTGGTGTTAGCCGATTGAAAAGTTTCTGGTATGGCCAGCTTTCTGCCATAGTAGAACCAGTTGCTGGTGTTATCGGAGCATTGGCCGTGATCTATGTTCAACCAATTCTTCCGTTTGCCCTTGCTTTTGCTGCAGGTGCCATGATTTTTGTGGTAGTAGAGGAAGTGATTCCGGAAACACAACGGGACCGCTATACTGACCAATCTGTATTGGCCTTTATCTTTGGATTTCTAGTAATGATGATCCTGGATGTAGCATTGGGTTAATGTGGGTATATTGCGCCCCCAATAAAAACGGTTAATTAAAGAATATGGCAACAAAAATCAAAGTACAAAATCCGGTTGTAGAATTAGATGGTGATGAAATGACCCGGATCATTTGGAAATTTATCAAAGACAAATTAATCACTCCCTATTTGGATGTAGAAATCAAGTACTTTGACCTTGGAATTGAATATAGAGATCAAACCAACGATCAGGTAACTATCGATGCGGCAGAGGCTATAAAAAAATACAGGGTAGGTATCAAATGCGCTACCATCACACCAGACGAGGCCCGTGTCAAAGAGTTTTCATTGAAGCAAATGTGGAAGAGTCCCAATGGTACTATCCGTAATATATTGGATGGGACCGTTTTTAGAGAACCCATTGTAATTAGCAATGTGCCGCGATTGGTAACCAATTGGACTGCTCCAATTATAGTTGGAAGACATGCTTTTGGCGATCAATACCGGGCCACTGAAACTGTCATTCAAGGCAAAGGGAAACTGACAATGACTTTTACACCTGAAGACGGAGGCACACCACAAACGTTTGAGGTTTATAATTTCAAAGGAGACGGAGTGGCCATGACCATGTATAACACCGAGGAAAGTATCAGCGGGTTTGCACGCTCTTGTTTCAATATGGCCCTCAGTAAAAAATGGCCGCTTTATCTGTCTACAAAAAATACGATCCTGAAAAAATATGATGGCCGATTCAAGGATATTTTTCAAGAGATCTTTGAACAAGAATATAGATCTTCTTTTGAGGCAGCGGGTATCGTTTACGAGCACCGCTTGATTGACGATATGGTTGCCAGTGCGTTAAAATGGAACGGAAATTTTGTTTGGGCTTGTAAAAATTATGATGGTGATGTACAAAGCGACACCGTTGCGCAAGGATTCGGATCGCTGGGTTTAATGACATCAGTATTAATTACACCCGATGGCGAAACCATGGAAGCAGAAGCGGCACATGGCACAGTTACCCGCCATTATCGTGATCATCAAGCTGGCAAACCAACCAGCACAAATCCAATAGCCAGCATTTTTGCCTGGACCCGCGGGCTTGCTTTTAGAGGTAAACTTGATCATAATGCCCCACTGATTGATTTCTGTGAAAAACTGGAACAGGTCTGTATTGAAACTGTGGAGTCAGGAAAAATGACAAAGGATCTTGCGGTTTGTATTCACGGTAACAAAGTAAAACACGGAGAGCACTATCTCTATACGGAAGAATTTTTAAAAGCTATCAACCAAAACCTGCAGCAAAAACTTGGCCACTAAGAAAAGAGAAAAGTATATCAGTTGGGACGAGTACTTCATGGGAGTAGCGCTCTTGTCTGCCTGTAGAAGCAAAGATCCAGGCACTCAAGTAGGAGCATGTATTGTTAACGCGCAGAACAGAATTGTAGGAGCTGGTTATAACGGCCTTCCTGCAGGTTGCAACGATGATGAATTCCCCTGGGATAAACAGGGCGAATTTCTGGATACTAAATATGCCTATGTCTGTCATGCAGAATTAAACGCCATATTAAATAATATTGGCATTACACTGGAAGGTTGCAGAATATATACCGCGCTTTTCCCGTGCAATGAATGCGCAAAGGCAATAATACAATCCGGCATCAAGGAAGTGATTTATCTTTCTGATAAATACAATGGACAAGATAGTGCCATGGCTTCCCGAAAAATGCTAGAGACAGCTGGAGTTCTCTGTAGAAAAATTATTACCACACATTTGTCACTAACCCTGTCATTTGCGGAGGGAGATGTATAAAAAAACCCCGTTGATGCGGGGTTCATTTTAATACGATCAAAAAGGATTATACACGGAAATGTGCAAATGCCTTATTCGCCTCAGCCATACGGTGCGTATCTTCTTTCTTTTTAAATGCAGCACCTTCACCTTTGCTGGCTGCAACGATCTCATTAGCTAACTTATCTGCCATGCTGCGGCCATTTCGCTCGCGGCTATAACGAATCAGCCATTTCATGCTAAGAGAAATACGACGATCAGGACGTACCTCAGAAGGAATTTGGAAAGTTGCTCCTCCAATACGGCGGCTGCGTACTTCTACTGCAGGCGCTACATTGGCCAGTGCCTTTTTCCAAACCTCATATCCATCTTCAGTGGTTTGCTTAGCCACTTTCTTGAGCGCAGTATAAAAAATAGTGAAGGCACCACTCTTTTTCCCTTCCCACATTAGGTTGTTTACAAAACGGGTAACAAGCTTATCGTTGAAAAGAGGATCAGGAGCTAAGGGAAGTTTTTTGGCTTGTGTCTTACGCATGATGTTATACGATTAGAAAATTCTTAAATTACTTTTTTGCTTTTTCTTTCTTGGTACCGTATTTAGAACGGCTCTTTTTACGATCTTTTACACCGGCAGTATCCAATGATCCACGCACGATGTGGTAACGAACTCCAGGAAGATCCTTTACACGACCACCACGGATCAATACGATAGAGTGCTCTTGCAAATTATGTCCTTCACCAGGGATGTAGGCAATCACCTCAACCTTATTGGTAAGACGAACTTTTGCCACTTTACGCAAGGCAGAGTTTGGTTTTTTTGGAGTGGTTGTATAAACTCTAGTGCAAACACCACGGCGTTGAGGACATTGATCAAGCGCTCTTGATTTACCCTTCGCTTTGATAATTTCGCGTCCTTTTCTTACTAACTGTTGAATAGTAGGCATGCTAGACCCTTATTTTTGGGAGAGCAAAAGTAAAGATGACACGCTGAACTACCAAATAAAGAAAACTGTTCTTTGATATGACCCTGGTCAAGCGACTTTGATGCAAGAAGTTGATTTACAATAGCTAAAAGCGTGGGCATGATAGATATCGAATTGGCCTGCCAGACTTTCTGCCCGTATATGAAACTGAAACTTCTAAACTACTGGTCCCCGGGAGTGCTTTACCCATTTGTTCTGCGGCCACATCGTAGGCCATTCCAAAAACCCACTGTTGGTAGCCAAAACCGAGGTAAGGAACCAATGCATCTTTAATGCGATAATTTACCCCAGCCACCAAATCAACTGATGAAGCAAAGGGAGTTCTGATTGAAACACCTGCCATCTGCTCCATGGCTGTGCCTTGTTTTATAACTAAGAATTGGGGAATGACTGAGAAACGTTCGGTAAGTGCCCATTGAAAACCTCCATGCGCTACTATACGCATGGGTAAAGATTGAACAATGGATTGGGTAACAAAAGGATCCTGTGGCCGGTTCAAATGGAAGGCTGCAATGCCACCAAAAAATCGCAGGGGACGGAGTCCCCTAGCATCAGCATAGGAGATCCCCGCTCCTATATCCAAGTCACTGGAGGAAGTTCTTTGTAATTGATCCGCGCTGGATACGCCAGGATCATACCCGCTGATCGAATGCCATTGATCACCAAACTGAAAATTACTAGGGTCAAATTTTCTGGCAAGCGCTCCTACTTGAATTCCAAAAGTAATTTGTTGATTATCTCCCTCCCCAAATCGAACACCACTATATGCAATGGTAAGATACCCATGTTGGTAATGATACCCTCCATCTCCAGCTGATTGATCCAGCAAGTTGATCCCAAAATTTAAATTCTTGGGAGTTACGATATCTGCAGACACTCCTTTTGTAACAAATGGAGTCATTACCTGGCTCCACTGGGTTCGGAATACAGCGTTTGCTCGAAAATCCCCCTCATTAACACCAGCTAAACCAGGATTAATTCCCAAGGGATAGGCATAGAACTGTGAAAAATGCGGATCGATTTGGGCAATTGCCCTCCCGCATAAACCACTGAACAAAAGAAAAAATAGCAGGCTACCTCTTTTCATGTTAGTGGATTAAATTAATTGAACCTTTTTTATTTACTATAGTTCCGTCCTGACGCACCACTTTCAGAACGTAGGCATAGACCCCCACCGGTTGTAATTTACCTTTATGTTTCCCGTCCCATCCTTGTGCAGGATCCGTGGTTTGGTATATTAACTGCCCCCATTGATTAAAAACCCGGAAATCAATGGTACTGATGTAATTCCCAAATACTTTGACTGCATCATTTTTACCGTCGTTATTCGGTGTAAAAGCATTGGGTACAAAAATTTCTTTAGTGCTCAATGTAGTACCCGACACAGGACCCGCAGGTACGCTGGTTTCACAAATTTTTGCACCAATTGCTCTTACCAACAATACAACAGTAGTGTTGCCAGGTAGCCCATTAATTGTATGAGTCAGGCCTGTAACCCCGCTACTGGGTGTGGTAAATGTGCTACCCCCGTTGGTGCTAACCTGATAACCAGTAGCATTTGCAATAGCTGCCCAGGAAAAAGTTAAGGACGAAAAAGAAATGGCAGTTACCATAACCGACGGCGTTGCCAATCGAGGTGTCAGTGCAACCTGCACCGGACTGCGAATAGCACTGATACAACCTGCTGTACTGAACCCTTCCACATACCAGACTGAAGGCGCGGATACACCCACTAAAGAAAAACTATACCCTATAGCTACCGGAGCACCACCTGTTAGGGTGGGATACCAACGATAAGTAACAGTGGCCGTGTTCACATTTTGGACTTGAAGCGTAACATCGGAACCTGGACAAACACTCACATTACTAAGTTGTGCATCAGCAGGAATAGCATTGACCGTTACTGTAGCTGTAGCACGGGTGTTACTTATACATCCAGCAGAGCTGACAGCCTCTACATAATAAGTAGCAGGTGCAGTAACTGAGGTCAAAGAATAGGAATTTCCGGTTTGAATAGCCGTTCCCCCTGTTGCAGCAGAAAACCAACTATAGGTTAAAGCAGCAGCAGGTGCATTTACACTTAATACTGCATTGCCTCCACTACAGACGGATACTGGGTCCACAACAGGAGTTGCAGGTTTATTTTGCACCTGAACAGTAATTTGGGAAGCGGCAGTACACCCCAATGCATTAGTAGCGGAGACAAGGTATGTGGTAGTAGTGGCAGGAGAAACAGTTTGACTGGATCCGGTTAGATTTCCGGGAGTCCAGGTAAAATCAGTAAGCACTCCGGTTCCCGCATTAACACCTAACTGTGTAGAGCCTCCAACGCAGATTAAAGCAGGAGAGGCTGTTGCAGTGATTGTTGCATTATTATTCAAGGCAATAGTTCCATTGAACAAAGCGGTACAACCGGCTAAATCCGTGATAGTGCAGGTATAATTACCAGGAGGCAGGTTGGAAGCAGTAGAGGAACTCTGTAGCGGTGTTGTATTCCACGAATAATTGTAGGGCCCGGTTGAACCAGCAACATTTAACGCAATGCTCCCATTAGGTCCGTTACAATCCGCAGCTGTAATTGTTGGGGTGATGGATTGGGAAAATCCAATACCCGACGCCCCCATGATCACAGCATTCGGGAATGGGGCATTGCTCCCTGTTGTAGAAACGTTGCTTATTCTAATTTTTTGCAATTGCTTGACACGATCCAAACAGTTGACCACAATCTCTATGAAATAAAAACGCGGATTATTAGTACTTATTCCATCGGCTACAAAAGGTCCGCTTGCAGTTCTGGTTACACGACCAAACCCCTGTGAAACAATATTAGTGGGCCCGTTAAACCAATCGGCCAAAACATAATTGGTCAAATAGGGAGAAAAAGAGCCATCTGAAAAACCCATCCCCACATTGATAGTGCTTGCTCCCTCTGCTGAAAAAGCCAACAAACGAATTTTTGCATATGGCCCAGGAGCAGTAACCGTCAATTCAAATGTTTGATTGCGCTTTACAAATAGTGCATTATTCCCCGTGAAAGAAGCTAACTGATAAATAGCCCCTGCATTAGTTATGGTGCCATTATCGGGCAGTCCGCCTGCTATTGAGGCAAATCCTGCAAACGCTGCACTGTACAGCACTTTATTTGAAGCGGTTAATCCATCTATTTCCATGGTAGTGGTCGCTACTGGATGCGGACCAGCTTCGGCAATAATATCTTGCGAAAATCCTGCTAATGGAATAGGCGTAAACTGAGCAATGGCATCAAATAGTTGTACCAGAAAAATAATAGTCAGCCAATAATAACGAGCCGTCAAGTGTAGGTGTATACGATTGAACACCGAATATACTTATTCAAATTGAACTTAAATAACAGGAACCATCCAGCCGTGGGTATCGGCAAGCTCCCCCTCCCTGATAGCAGCAAGTTTTTCCTTTAGTGCTGGAGCTACTTCCCACTTCTTGATGTCAAATTGCAGGATCTCTTCCTTGTAACAAAGTTCTTTGATTAGCGAAACGGTTGCCGCTGTGCCTGTTCCAAAAACTTCACGAAGTTCTCCTGATTTAAAGGCATCAAGTATCTCATTCATGCCCAATTTTCTTTCTTCCACGGTAAGCCCCATTCCCTGTAACAAGGTCATGACACTCATCCGGGTAATACCACCTAAAATAGTTCCTTCCTTCAATCCGGGTGTTATGGCCCTGTTCCCAATGATAAAGAAAACGTTCATCGTACCACACTCTTGGACATATTTGTGCTCATCGGGGTCCGTCCACAATACCTGGTCATAGCCCCTAAGTTTAGCCTGTGCCGTAGCATACATGGCTCCTCCATAGTTACCCGCTGCCTTTGCGTATCCCACTCCACCACTTACAGCTCTAACATATTTTTCTTCCACCCAAATTCGCATGGGGGCGCTATAATAAGGACCTGTTGGGCTTAGGAATATCATGAACTTATAGGAATCCGATGGGCGAACACCAATCACCTCATCCGTAGAAAACATAAGTGGACGTATATAAAGAGAGTGATCAGGAAAAGCAGGAATCCAGTCTTGGTCCAGCTTTACTAATTGCAACATACCATCCATAAAAATCTCAGTGGGTACAGTTGGCATTTGCATGCGCTCAGCAGAAATGTTGAAACGAACAAAATGATCATGCGGACGAAAAATAAATGGTCTTGATTGCTGGTCTTTATAAGCTTTTAACCCCTCAAAAATCGCCTGGCCATAATGTAATGCTGCCACTGAAGGAGCTAGCGATAGGGAGGCGTAGGGACGAATGGAAACTGAAGTCCATTTTCCATCAACATAATCAGCCTCCAACATATGATCGGAAAAGTACTTACCAAAAGGAAGATTCTCCAATAACAACCCTTTTAATTTGCTTTGTGCAACAGGCACAATGGGAATACTCAGCGCTGTAGTCATATTTCATATAAATTTACGGGGCAAAGAAAATAAAAAAAGCTAACACTCATTAGTATATTTTTACCCTGCCATGTCGCTCAATCAACTGCAGCTTACACCCGGTTTAATAGCAGAGCTTTACAATCGTGGACTGATAGGGGAGAATAAGTGCAGTATTCCAGCTAGTAGAAAGAATGCAGAGGGAGAACCCCCAATACAACCCAAGTTTCTTGGAAAACATAAAAGTAATATACTGGTGGTAGTGAACGAACCAAATGCAGTGTTTCTTCAAGATCCCCAATTGGCTTACCTCACCAAAATCCTGAATGCCTGTCTGCGTACCGTGGAAGACATAGCCTTGGTCAATTACGCCAAGTACCCGACTGAAACCTACCGGACATTGCAATCAAATTTTCCCTCCACCCTTATTTTACTATTTGGAGTAGCGCCCTCGCAATTGCAACTTCCCATAGATTTTCCCAATTATCAATTGCAAAAATTAGAAAACGCAACTTTTTTACAAGCTCCCCCTCTTCAACAAATAGCATCTTCTAAACCAGACAGAGAACAACTCTGGCAATCGTTAAAAAAATACTTCGATGTCTAGCGGAGCGCGTCATTTGATCTTTGCCACTAATAATCAACATAAGGCAAATGAGCTAAACGCAATTCTGGGAGCTACATTTAAGATTTGTACACTCCAAGAAGTGGGGATAGATATGGATATTCCTGAACCACATGATACATTGGAGGAAAATGCCCGAGAAAAATCTACCACTGTGTATAGCCTTATGCAAGCAGATTGCTTTAGCGAGGACACCGGCCTTGAAGTAGTAGCACTGGGTGGTGCGCCAGGTGTAAAGAGCGCTCGTTATGCCGGGGAACATGGGCATGCAGAAAAGAACATTAATAAACTCTTGGAGGAGTTAGCTTCCCACCAAAACAGAAAGGCCAGATTTAGAACGGTGATTTCATTAATAGAAAACGGAATTGAACACCAGTTTGAGGGGATTTGCGAAGGCACTATCGATTGGGAAAGTACCGGGACCAATGGTTTTGGGTATGATCCTATCTTTATACCAACCGGTGCCACCAAGAGCTTTGCTTCTATGCCAATGGAGGAAAAAAACAAATACAGCCACCGTAAAAAAGCCGTGGAGAAACTGGTCAGCTATCTCAATCAAAAAAAGTAATCTATGCCCTCATTAAAACAATTGCTTCCGACAACCTTTCAATTTGCCTATCAGTTTCCGGTCCGGATTACCGATATTAATTATGGAGGCCATGTAGGCAATGACAAATTGTTGGTTTACGCGCATGAAGCAAGACTGCAGTTTTTACAACATTATGGGTATACCGAAATGGAACTAGACAATACGTCGCTCATGCTTACAAAAGCAAGTATAGAAATAAGAAACGAATTATTTTTTGGTGATCAATTATCTGTTGCCGTACAAGCCATGCATTTTACCAGCAAAGGATTTGATCTGCTTTATAAAATAGAAAAAGCAGCAGCCCAGCCAATGCTTGCAGCAATAGTGTTGACCACTATGATTTGCTACGACTACAAAAACAAAAAAGTAACAAGTCTTCCGGAACGGACACGTCAGCGTTTATCGGTTTGATTCCAAATTTTCCAACTCTCCTCAGCCTGGATTTGCAATAGCTCGACCCCATTTTTTATTCGGGCACCTCTCTCCTCTCCTGCCTTCAAAAAAGCAGTGATCGAAGGATTATACACCAAATCGTAAAGTATGTGACCCGCACCCACTGCTTCGTAAGGAATGGGAGGATAACCCGTTATTGCAGGATAGGTTCCTAATGGTGTGGTATTGATTAATAACTGGTGCGCCTGTATATCGGATGCAGTAAGCGAGTAAAATGCCTTGTCAATGCCTGGGGTTTCCGTTCGTCCTACGACCGTATAGGGGATACCGATTTTTTTTAGCACATATCGCACTGCCTTGGCTGCCCCACCATTGCCAAAAATCATTGCTGCTTGTATACGCGGTTGCAGAAGCGGCAGTAAGGACTTTTCGAACCCAATGTAGTCTGTATTATACCCCTCACATTTACCCTTGTTAATGTAAATACAATTGCATGCATCAAGTCCTGCAGGTAGGCAAGATGCAGTCAAGTAAGGTAATACCACCTCTTTGTACGGAATGGTAACATTGAGCCCTATCAGCGAAGGATGAGAGGCTAATAATGCAGGAAATTCCTCGATCTTTTCAAGAGGAAAAAGTTGATAGTTGCAATCGCTCCTGTTTTCCCGATCAAACTTTTCCGCAAAATATGATGCAGAAAATGAATGCGTCAAGGGCTGGCCGATCAGACCAAAGAGTCGCATACTCTTTCTTATTTTTTATCTAGATAAAAATGAAAAGTATCTCCACGCAAACCAATACGCATGGCCTCTAATGGAATCACCTCGGAGGGAGCAATATTTCCAAGATTGGCATTGCAGCCAAGCAACTCAATAAAATAAAGTTGCTGTGCTTTTTGTGGTGCTTCCCATATAATTTGATCACCGGGAATTTGTGTCAGGATTTCTTGGACCAATCCTTCCCGCACTTCACCGCTACCCCTGTAAATTCCTGCATTTCCTGCCTCTCTTGCTTCTGCAATCACATAGCGAGAACCTGCACTCAATTCTGCCCGCATTAATTCAATCCATTTATACGGAGGAATAATGTGAGCGGCATCCTTGCTACCCACCTCACTCAATACTGTTCCGTATTTGGTAAGTTTTTCTATATAGCCACACTTCTCGGTATGTGGAATAGTGATTGACCCGTCACTAATTTCCATATAACTGATTCCATATTCTTTACAAAGGCGTACATAGACCTCAAACTGATTACGAATCACAAACGCTTCAAATAGGGTGCCACCAAAATAAACAGGAATTTGATAAGACCGATACAGCTCAATCTTTTCACGAAGATTTGGGGATACATAAGAAGTGCCAAAACCAAGTTTTACAATATCTACATGTGGATAGGAAACACTGATAAAATTTCTAGCTTCTTCGGTGCTGAGCCCCTTATCCATTACCATAGTCAATCCAGCTTGACGGGGTTTATCCAATCGGTTTGGCATTTGACTTAATTCAAAATTCATATTGTTGTATTGATGGGAAATGAAGTCACAAAATTACAAGGAAACACCCTAACTGCCTTACTTGCGTTTGCGCTTGAATTTTGCCAATAAATCTACCACCTGCGATAACTGCAAGATGGCTGGTCTTAATGATAGTATTTTTTTTACTTGGCGGGGATCTTTTTCCAACGCTTCCTCCAATTGCAAAAGCGCCTCCTTGTTTCTCCCAGCGCCAAATAATACTGCTGCTTTATAATACAAAAAAACAACCTTGTCCTTTGTAGCTTTCAAGGCAAGATCAGATTGATGTAAAGCTTCTTCCCATGCTTTTTCGCCATACAAACAATGGATCAAAGACTCCCAACCGCCTATTTTTTTAGGCTTTGCCTTCAGGGCTAATAAATAGTGCTCTATGGCCTCTTGGATACGCGAAAGCTGCTCGCAGCATTGACCAGCCAAAAGTTGAAAATCGTAATCAATACGGAACATGCGTAAAGCCACTCCCACCTGCTTATAGGCTGCGCCCCACTGCCCTTCTGTATAATAAGTACAGGCAATTTTATAGAACAACCGACTGTCGTCCTTTCGTAAATGGGAGGCCTTTCGATATTGCAAACGAGCCATTGCCGGCTGTTTGAGTTTTTCATAGCAGTACCCAATAGCCTCATAGATCACATCTTCGGGTTTTGCCAATTCGTGCACCCTTTCCAGGGCCTCAATAGCCTCTTTGTATCGATGAAGTCGAATATAAGCATCTCCTAAGTTGCGATAGGCATAATCACACTTATCCTCAATAGCTACCGTGTACTTGTAAGCATCAATGGCCTTTTCATAAAGCTTTAAGCCCTGATATGCTGCACCCAGGTTAAACCAAGCTAAATCACTAAATGGATGCTCATCAATGATTTGCTGGTGCAATCGAATTCCCTCTTCATTTCTGCCTGTAAAGTCAGTCCAAAAACAAATTTTATACAATGCTTCTTCATTAAGAGGGTCCACAGTCAACACCTCTTTCAAACAGTCAAAAACCTTATCAAAATCTTCATAATCATCATACACATCAGCTAACTCAAATAACAACTCAACTTTTTCCTCGCCCTCAAATTGCTCCAACGCTTTTTCTAATAACGCCACTGCTTTTTCTGGTTTGTCCAACGCTAAAAAAGCATCTGTGCGTAAAATAAAAATATTGATATCCCGGCTGTCCAGTATTTCTGCTTGCTCTAGTATGCGCAGGGCTTCTTTATACCGGCGATGCACCACCAGCACATCTGCCTTCCTGATTAATAGTGTAGCGGAGTAAGGGTACCGCTCCACGGCCATCATGGCTGCCTCAATGGCTTTATCCGGCAATTGGTTCTGCTGAAAATATTCAATCACCCGCTCAAAGGCCTCTTCTTCGAGGAAAGAGTGCACTCCGCCCTCTTGCAAAAGCTCATATTGCCGGAGCAGCTTTTTCAACTCATCCTTATCATTTTCATTAGCTGCGGCACCCATGGTTAGCGGTTTGTATTCAACAATTTAAGCTATAACTACGCCAAAAACTAGCCATTTTATCCCCACCTGTGGATGGGTCTAAAAAATGAATATTTGCAAATATCAGCCAATTAGGATACATTTGTGAAGGAGATGCTTAATACTATTCATATAGTTAAAGAGGTTGTTCAAAAAACAATGTTGCTGAGTTTGGCCACTTTGATCGTAGTCAACTCATTTGCTTCTCTTGGCTTAGGTAAAAAAGGAGGTGCCGCTGCCGGAAAAAAATTACTCTCTGCTAAAGTGATCAGTTATAACGGCAGTTTCTCTTTAAAATCTGGATATGCTTTCAGGGGAAATCTTGTCTTAGATAATACCACCCCCCGTGTGATCCAAATAAATACCGACGTGGTTACCAGAAAAGGAAATTACGAATTATCGATCCCTTTGCGCAAAACAACACTGGTTAATAAGGTTAAGATCCAGTTGGGTAATCAGAGCCTGCGTCCTCATTGATTATCATTTACACTTTCTGCCTGCTCCCATTTTAGAATTCGGAATCCCTTTTCGGGAACATCAAATAGCGCTGCCTGTACGGGATTGTAGTTAACTCCTTTTAATTTAAATAAAACAGGGGCCTTGCCAATAGTAGCTTCGTATTGCACCAAAAGACCGGGAATTTTTTTTGCAAAAAGTTGAAACTCCCTGTAAATCGGAACTACCTGTATTGTATACCACACTTCACGCGTTGTTCCATCACCGAATTGAAAGAGGGCTTTTTTACAGGAGTAGCCGCTGATCAAAAGGGTATCAGGTAATAGTTTCAGCTGAGCATCATCATACAGTTGGTTCATTTGTTGCCACTGCTTGGAAGCAAGCCTGGTCAAGTAATGTTGCGTTCCAAGTTCTTTCAGGATTATTACCTGCCCCGTTTTCCCTAATAAAAGCGTACTTTCCTTTCCCATGTCAGATGCCAATTCCATGCGACTATTTACCCCTTTAATATAGCAGGTATAACTGACCCCTTGTAGCAGGGCTTGTATACTGCTATCAGCAGTAGCGGACTCAACCGTATAGTGAAGGGTAGCTTCCGTCAATCTTCGTTGAGCAGTTGACGTTTGTGAGAGGAAAATACTAAGCAATAAAAGTAAATAAGTTCGAAACATTTGCATAAAGTTACTGTGACGTAACATTAACTCAACGTTTGGGCTTGTTCTGCATTTCTTTTAACTTTTTCTGTTGTGCTTGCATTTGTTCCATTTTTTCTTGCCACATGGATTTGGACTTTGGCTTTTTACGGTTTTCCTGGATTTGCAGGAGGATCTTATCGTGATCAATAATGTAATGCTGTATCACAAATTGAAGCCCCAATGTAATTAGGTTGGAGACCGTATAATACCAGGTCAATGCTGCAGGTAAACTATTGAAGAAAAAGAGCATGAATACCGGGAAGATGTAGGGCATATACTTCATCATCGGATTGCTTTGATCCGGACTTAAACTCATGCTATAAACTGAGATCAAAAAGCTGGTAGCGGTGGCTAAAAAATTGAATAAACTAAGGTGACCCCCAAACAATGGAATCGTAAATCCGAAACGTATGGGGGCATCATAGGCAGAAAGATCATTGGCCCAAAGGAAAGCAGCACCACGTAATGCGATTTCCGCATTGAAAAAACTGAATAATGCAAAGAAAATAGGAATCTGAAGCAGGGCTGGGATACATCCTCCAAGGGGATTTACGCCAGCTTCCCGGAACAGTTTCATCTGCTCCATACTGATCGTTTGCTGATCGTCTCCATACTTCTCCTTCAATTTGGCAATCTCTGGACGCAGGGCTTTCATTTTAGCACCGCTGAGATAACTTGAATAGATCAAGGGAGAAGTCAATACTCGTATAATCAGGGTGAGTAGGGCAATGGCCAATCCGATATTCCCTCGTGAAATATGTTTAAGGAAATCGAAAATAGGTACAATGATATATTTATTTAAAGGACGAACAAACGTGTAGGCACCTTGCCCGAGATTTACAATTTTTTCAAACTCATTGTCGTACTTCTTAAGAATTGAATAATCGGCAGGACCAAAATAAAATCTCAGATTAATTGTGGGATTACCGGAAGCAGGGAGTTGCACCTTCATTGCTGCAGTGGCTTTAACTACAGAGCCCGCTGAATCTGGAGGTAATACCCAATTTAACTGACCCGATGTGAAATTGGCAGGGGCTTCCATGGCAGCAAAGAAAAAACGTTGGCGCACACCAACCCACCCCACTGGCTTTGTAAAATCAACTGCACTCCGATTGCCTATAGAAAAATAATCGAAGGCCCCATCTTCAACAAAACCTACTTGGGAATTTTGTTTTTCGTAGGCGATATCAGATTCCTGCTTTAGGGCTTCATATTGCCACAAAAAAGGAACCTGACCTTGCGTAAATAGTTGCGCGGGTGAATCAAAGTCAAGTTGCAAATTGATACGATAGTCTGCAGGGTATAGCGTATACTGATGGCGGATACGTCCTGCATAGGCCGAATCTGCGGCGGCTACTTCAAAAGAGATGATTTGAGTACCATCTGATTTTTTTTCTACCCCTTGAAACGAATAAAATAACTCTGCGCTGGGCGCTGTTCGATTCAGCCCGGTATTCAATGCATATCCAAAACGAGCAAAGGAGGTTGCGGCCAACTCAACTGGCTTGGCATTTCCAAATTGAGCGTGTTCCTTTAATGTTACGGATTTTACCTGCCCTCCCTTGTTGGTGAAAACAACTTTCATTTTATTGTTCTCCACGGTCTGCAATTCCTCAACACCTTGTGATGCCGCTACAAAATATCCAGCTGCGGATGTGCTAAGCAGACTATCCGCTTTGGCAACAGCCGTAGCCGCTGCAGGGGTGTCCACCAACGGACGATTTGAATTAGCTATGGAGTCCTGCACAAATTGCTGACGCGCTTTGGCTTTATTGAAAGCGGCTTGTTCCAGATTGGTATAGTAGAAATACCCAAAGAACAAAACAGCTAGCAACACAAAACCAAGAACGGTATTACGATCAAAATTCATAGGTTAATCGAATTTGGAGATAAGAGCCGACAAAGATAAGGGATGGCATCGGCCCTTGATTAAGAATGGAGGGGCTGAATGGACTTACTAAAAGGCTGCTGCGCGTGTTGGAGTGCCGCTTTAATGAAATGAACAAAGATGGGTTGAGGTTCTTCCACGGTGCTCTTTAATTCCGGGTGATATTGAACACCAATAAAAAAAGGATGATCATTTAGCTCAATAATTTCCACTAATCCTGTATCCGGATTTTTCCCGCTTGCCAACATGCCGGCTTTTTCAAAGTCAGTCAAGTACTTGTTATTAAACTCCCAACGATGGCGATGGCGTTCGGAGATTTTTTCTTTTGCATAAATCCGAGAGGCCAAAGAATCTTTTTCAATAACACAGGGATAGGCGCCCAACCGCATGGTTCCGCCTTTTTCCGTTACTTGCTTTTGTTGATCCATTAAATCAATTACGGGATCTGTTGTCCCAGGATCCATTTCGGTAGAATTAGCACCCCTCAACCCAAGCACATTGCGAGCAAATTCAATAGCGGCCATCTGCATTCCCAGGCATATCCCAAAAAAAGGCAACTTTTTCTCTCTGGCATATCGAACGGCAGCAATTTTTCCTTCCACACCACGATGTCCAAATCCTGGCGCAACCAATAACCCATCCAACCCCGCTAATTGTTCATTTACATTTCCTGTTGTAATAGACTCACTGTGTATATTGACCACTTGTACCTGACACTCATTAATAGCGCCGGCATGAATAAATGATTCTAAAATAGACTTATAGGCATCTTGCAACTCGATGTATTTCCCGATTAAACCAATATTCACTTTTGCCTTTGGATATTTTAACTTATCCAGGAAAATTTTCCAACGATTCAAATCAGGCTGTTGCGTTCCTGCTAAATGCAATTTTTTTAATACTGTTGTGTCCAATCCCTCCCGCATCATCAATACGGGAACTTCATAAATAATGGAAGCATCAGCAGCTTCTACAACTGCCTCTGGTTTTACGTTACAAAAAAGTGCAATTTTTCTTTTCAGCTCTGGACTCAACGGCTTCTCCGTTCTGCAAACGATAACATCAGGATGAACACCTTCCTCACTTAGCATACGCACACTGTGCTGCGTGGGCTTTGTCTTTAACTCCTTTGCAGCTTTGAGGTAAGGTATTAAGGTCAGATGCACCACTACAGTATCTTCTATGGGAAGTTCCCATTGTAATTGTCGCAATGCCTCTATGAATGGCAAGCTTTCTATATCACCAACAGTTCCACCAATTTCAGTAATTACAATATCATAATCCCCGGTTTGTCCCAACAATTTCATTCTGCGTTTTATCTCATCGGTGATATGCGGCACCACTTGCACCGTTTTACCTAAAAAAGCGCCTTCTCTTTCCTTATTGATAACAGTTTGATAAATACGGCCGGTGGTAACATTATTAGCCTGAGTGGTGTGTATGTTAAGGAAGCGTTCGTAATGCCCCAAGTCCAAATCTGTTTCAGCACCGTCCTCAGTAACGTAACATTCACCATGTTCATAGGGATTCAAGGTGCCTGGATCTATGTTGATGTAGGGATCAAATTTTTGAATGGTTACATGAAGGCCTCTGGCTTGAAGTAACTTCGCCAGTGAGGCAGCGATAATTCCTTTACCAAGTGAGGAGGTAACCCCTCCGGTCACAAAAATGAATTTAGACATGGGTGTTTCTTTTTCCATTATTTTTTACCCTGAGTGACCTACGGGCAGTAATCAGCCTTGAAAAAAAGGGAATGTGCAGGAGGTCGTGCAAAGTTAGGAATTATCCCTTATTCAATACTTCTTCAATGGCAGAATCGTAATTGTTTTTCCATTCCAACACGTTGCCCCAGGATTGACCTTCCAATTCTACTTCGCCTTGGGTGGTTTTTCCAAGTAATGTTACGGGGGTTCCACTATTGGCGGTCAGTTGTAAGAAGGCAGTGCGTTGTTTTAGAGAAACAGAAACCACCACCCGACTCTGTGATTCACCAAACCAGCAAGCATCTATCCTTAGCGGCTTGCCATCGGAGGTTCTTTTTGGCCCCCTGACGCTGAATCCTAATAGTCGATTAAATGACTTCTCCATCAAAGCCACAAGCAATCCACCTTCACTACAATCATGCACACTTTCAACAACCCCTGCTTGTATTAACGATTTTACCAGTTGATGAAGGGCCAGTTCCTCCTCTACACTAAAGTAGGGGGCAGGAGAAAGCAAGTGTCCGGCTATCTCATGTAAATAAACGGAGGACCCCAAATCATTTTGAAGTGAGCCAAGCAAGTAAATTTCATCCCCCCCATTTTTAAAATCCAAACTCATCTTTTTCTCAACATCCTCCAATAAGCCAACCATTCCAATAGTGGGTGTTGGGTTAACTGGACCATCCGGATTTTGGTTATAGAAGCTGACATTTCCACCAGTTACAGGAGTGTTGAAAAATCGGCAGGCTTCACCCATACCCAAAATGACTTCTTTGAATTGAAAATAAACTTCAGGATCGTAAGGATTAGCAAAATTCAAACAATTGGTAACGCCAAGGGGTTCACCTCCTGCACAAATTATATTACGTGCAGCCTCACTCACGGCAATCATGGCACCTTTCTTTGGATCAGCCATTACATAGCGACTGTTACAATCTGTGGTAATGGCAATTCCTTTTTTTGTTCCTTTCACCAACACCACGGCTGCATCGGAAGGGGCGTTGGTGTTAGTATTGTTGGTGCCTACCATACTATCATATTGTCTGTATATCCACTTCTTGGAAGCAATGGTCGGATTTTTTATCAGCTGCTTGGCTGTTTTCTTCAAATCAATCGGCAAGGGGACTGTACTCATTTCAAACCGCTCTATTTTTTGCAAATAAGCAGGAACTGTAAATACTCTATCGTACTGCGGTGCTCCACCGCCTAACACTAATTCCTGCGCAGGAATGGAGGCATCCAATTGACCCTTCATGTAAAAATTCAATAGCCCATCATCCGTTACCTCTCCAATTACCGCACAGGGAAGATCCCATTTCTCAAAAACCTTTTTCACCAATTCCTCTTTCCCCTTTTGTGCTACCAACAACATTCTTTCCTGACTTTCGCTCAATAACAATTCCCATGTTTTCATATTGGGCTGACGTGTGGGAACTTTATCTAGATCTATTCGCATCCCTACCCCTCCTTTAGCACTCATTTCAGCTGTTGAACAGATGATTCCGGCAGCCCCCATATCCTGCATGCCAACCACTGAACCTGTTTGAATTACTTCTAAGCAAGCTTCCAATAACTTTTTTTCTTGAAAGGGGTCTCCAACTTGTACGGCAGGTAATTCTTTTGTACTCTCGGCGTTAAGGTCTGCCGAAGCAAAGGAAGCACCTCCAATCCCATCTTTTCCGGTTGCACTTCCTACAAACAGAACAGGATTTCCAGCACCCTTTGCAGTGGCGGAAACGGTTTGACCAACTTTTACTATGCCTACACTCATAGCGTTGACAAGGGGATTTGTATGATAACACCTATCAAAATAGATCTCCCCTCCAACTGTTGGTACACCAAAACAGTTTCCATAGTGACCAATACCATGTACAACTCCAGCTAATAAATGCTGCGTTTTTTCATCCTCCAATAAACCAAAACGTAAAGAATTCAAAGCTGCAATAGGTCGGGCACCCATGGTAAATATGTCACGATGAATTCCCCCAACACCAGTAGCAGCTCCTTGAAATGGTTCAATAGCAGAGGGATGATTATGTGATTCGATTTTAAATACCACTCCCAACCCGTCACCAATATCCATTAAACCGGCATTTTCTTCTCCAGCCTTTACCAGCATTCTTCCCCCCTCACGTGGTAAAGTTTTCAGCCATTTAATCGAGTTCTTGTAGCTACAATGTTCACTCCACATTCCCGAAAAAGCGCAGAGTTCGTTGAAGTTGGGGGTTCTGCCCAGTTTTTTACAAATCAAATCAAATTCTTTGGCTGTCAGACGAAGCTGTTCTGCCGTGGAAACGGTCACTTCCATGAAGGTTAATAAATTGAGTTACAAAGGTATTTTACAAGATTCAACTTCTTGCTAAAAGTTGTTCTTTCAATCTTCACATTAAATTATTTATTAATATTTGATATTGACGAAAGATTTATCAATTTTTTGTTGATAAGCTGAAATAAATAATATTTTACGAAGAATTTATTTCATTTTTTTGGATAAAATAAGGAAAAAGAGTTGCTTTGTCAAAAATTCAGCAAATATGTCAATTAGATTTCAAGCTTTGGAAAACCTCAGCCGCAATAAAAAGGTTGAACTTGGTTTGCCCAGCAAAACCACAAGTTTCTTTGCCTCAAACGTTTTCACAATGCAGGTTGCCAGAGAATTTCTGAGCGAGGAGGCTTACAAAAGTTTGAAAGCCTCCATTAAAGCTGGTATGAAAATAGATCGCAATATGGCCAACCAGATTGCAAATGGTATGCGCGCCTGGGCGAAGACAAAGGGGGTAACGCATTTCACACACTGGTTTCAGCCGCTTACCGGAACAACTGCTGAAAAACACGATTCGTTCTTTACGCTTAAAAGTGATGGCACGGCCATAGAAGAATTTGAAGGGGCTGCGCTAATACAACAAGAACCTGACGCTTCTTCGTTCCCAAGCGGTGGCTTACGTGCCACATTTGAAGCACGCGGCTACACGGCATGGGACCCCTCCTCTCCTCCCTTTGTGATTGAGATCGGAAACGGTAAAACACTTTGCGTTCCTACCATCTTTGTTTCATACACCGGAGAATCACTTGACTACAAGGCGCCGTTGTTGAAAGCTACTGAAGCGCTCAGTAAAGCTGCAACTGAGGTTTGTAATTACTTTGACAAAAACGTAAATAAAGTAAACGTTACGCTGGGTTGGGAACAAGAGTACTTTGTTATTGACGAGGCTTTCTACAACGCGCGTCCAGATCTGGTAATGACAGGCCGTACGGTGTTTGGAAGCGGCTCCGCAAAAAATCAACAACTGGAAGATCATTACTTTGGCTCTATTCCGGAACGCATTTACGCTTATATGCGTGACTTTGAAAATGAGTCCTACAAATTGGGGATCCCGCTTAGGACCCGTCATAATGAAGTGGCCCCAGCTCAATTTGAGTGCGCCCCCATATATGAAGAAGTGAGTGTAGCTGTGGATCACAATTCTCTATTAATGGATGTCATGGATAGGGTTGCTCGTCGCCACAACCTGCGTGTACTTCTTCATGAAAAACCATTTGCAGGCATCAATGGAAGTGGAAAGCATAATAACTGGAGTCTGGCAACCGACACGGGAGTAAATCTTCTGGCACCGGGAAAAACGCCAAAGACCAACCTCATGTTTCTTACATTTTTTGTAAATGCCATCAAAGCAGTGCATGACCATGCAGATGTGTTACGTGCTTCCATAGCCTCGGCGCCTAATGATCATCGGCTGGGAGCCAACGAGGCTCCCCCCGCAATCATCTCTGTGTTTATAGGACAGTATTTAATCAAAGTATTAACTGATGTAAAGGAGCGGGTTACTTCCAAAATGGACGAAACGGACGAAAGCCTACTTAAAATTGATATCCACAAAAGCATCCCTGAATTACTCATGGATAACACCGACAGAAACCGCACTTCTCCCTTTGCGTTTACGGGCAACAAATTTGAGTTTCGCGGTGTAGGTTCATCAGCCAATTGTGCCAATCCCATGACTGTGCTGAATACCATCATGGCAGCCACCTTAAAACAATTTAAATCAGAAGTTGACGCGCTTATGGAAAAAGGAGAAAAGAAAGAGATCGCAATTATGCACGTAATACGTGAGTATATTGTTAAGAGCGAAAAAGTATTGTTTGAAGGAGACGGTTATAGCCAGGCATGGGAAAAGGAAGCCGCTAAAAGAGGCTTGCAAAACGTAAAAACAACCCCGTTAGCGCTTGATGCCATGGTTACAAAAAAAGCAATGTCCTTGTTTGAGGACAATGGCATTTACACGCACCAGGAGTTGGAAGCACGTCATGAGATCGAGTTGGAGAAGTACATTAAAAAAGTGCAGATAGAAAGCCGCATCATGGCAGAACTGGCTACCAGTCAAGTTTTACCGGCAGCCATACGTTTTCAAAATACGTTGGCTAGCAATGTAAAAGGATTGAAAGAGGCCGGACTAACTGAAAAAAGTTATAAAAAACAACAAGAAATATTAGAGAAGATCTCTACGCATATTTGTCAGGTCAGTGATGCTGTCGAAAAAATGACAGCAGCCCGCAAGGCTTGCAACAATATGGACAACACACGCGATAAAGCAATTGGTTATCAAACTAAGGTCAAAGATGCCTTCTTTGATGAAATTCGTTACCATGTTGACAAACTAGAATTGTTGGTAGACGACAATGAGTGGAGTTTGCCTAAGTACCGTGAAATGCTTTTTCTTCGCTAAAACCGATTAGCCTTTAGCACACGTAATACATTACCGCCAAGGATTTTTTTCAATGACTGATTGGAATACCCCTGGCGTTTTAACGCTGCAGTTAGCTGCGGATAGGTGCTGACATCCTCCAAGCCCTTGGGAACAAAGCCCATGCCATCATAATCGGCACCAATACCAACATGATCCACTCCAACCAGTTTGACCACATAGTCAATATGGTCAACCACTTCTTTTATACCAGGCAGACTTTTACTGAGTTCTTGTTGCACCAGGCTATTCACTTGCTTGGAAAGCAGCCCGGCTTCATCACGGTATTCAGGCAATTGTTGTAAAGCAGCAAGAATAGAATCTTTTCCATGCCCCTCCCAATATTTTTTTGCCTCAACAAATGTTTTACTGATAAATGCCGGATAGAAGTTGATACAAATCACTCCTCCATTTTTGGCTAATGCTTGGATCTGCTGATCCTTTGCATTACGAAAAACAGGACAGAGCGACCAAACAGAACTGTGTGTTAAGAGTACAGGTTTGGTGGTCACTTCCAGTGCGTCATAAAATGTTTTTTCCCCTACATGCGAGAGGTCAACAATGACACCCGCCTCATTCATCCTTTTCATTACTTGTTTTCCAAAATCAGTAAGCCCCTTTGCAGAAAGAGATTTACCAGCTCCGGATTCATCCATTGCACTGGTAGCCCAATCGTGACTGTTATTCCAAGTCAATGTCAAATAGGACATTCCTTTTGCAATCAGCGAGTCTAACTTGGATAAATCTGATTCAATCATATGGCCACCTTCCACCCCAATCATTGCCACTATTTTATTACGGTGAACCTTTTTGCGCGCCTGTTTATAACCGGTTGCAAAATCAAATTTGTCGGGATGACGTAGGATGATTCTATGTAAGGAATCTATTTCCTGAAGTGCATCCTGATAAAATCCCTCTTTTTTTCGAGGCGTTTCTCCAGTAAAAACAGAGAAGAACTGAATATCAACACCTCCGCGTTTCCATCGAACATAATCACTATGCCCTATTGACAACAACCTGCTAATATCCCTGCCTTCCAGTACCTGTCCGCTTAAACAATCGTTGTGTGTATCAACCAAAATAGCTTTACGGTGAACGGAATTATAGGATTGGCCATAACCAATAATATGACCAAGGACAAGAAAAAGAGTCAATCCAAGCAACTGTCTGCAACTATTTTGCAACCACTTCATTAGTCCATAGTTTTCTTGGCATCCGCTAAGAATTTTGCAAGTCCAATATCAGTAAGTGGATGCTTTACTAATCCTAAAATAGAATCAAGGGGGCATGTGCAAACGTCCGCACCTGCTTCAGCGCACTTTACTATATGCAATGGTGTACGAATGGAAGCAGCAAGAATTTGTGTTTTGAAACCTTGAACCCCATAGATCTGCGCAATTTGTGCAATCAACTCAACACCATCCCAGCTACTATCATCTAAACGACCCAAAAAGGGAGACAAATAGGTAGCTCCCGCTTTGGCGGCTAAGATGGCTTGTCCTGCAGAAAACACAAGCGTGCAATTGGTTCTGATCCCGTTATCAGTAAACCACTTAATGGCTTTGATGCCATCTTTAATCATAGGGACCTTAACCACAATATTAGGATGAATGGCGGCTAACTTTTTCCCTTCTTCCACAATGCCTGCAAAGTCAGTGCTGATTACTTCTGCGCTGATATCACCATTAACCATTTCACAAATAGTTCGGTAATGGTCCATGACAGCCTTTTCCCCTTTGATTCCCTCTTTTGCCATTAGAGAAGGATTAGTGGTCACGCCGTCAAGGATCCCTAACTCATTAGCTTCTTTAATTTGAGCAAGATTGGCTGTGTCAATGAAGAATTTCATATAGATTATTAATCAGATTTAATAAAAAAAGGCAGGCTGATTACATCGCACCGCTCAACCACTTACTCTTGCTGCCTTCCGGCCCTAGGAGGATTCAGCAGGAGCTGGTCGTGTAAGACCTGCCGATACGAAATTAATGAATATTCCCTCATTGCTGAAATGCAGAGCGCACCCAGGCATGTCCTATCAACTCGTCAGCCCGGGCACCAACTGGTCTAACGTAGACCAACACGAGGTATTCGTTTTCTGTGCCCCAATAATCACCTTCCGTCAAATGGTTGACGGGTGTTGATTTCCGGTCCTCCTCATCGGAGGATAAATACTGATAATTATAGTATCCTTGTTTTAGAAAACAGGTTTTTGTGTATGTTCCACTAACGGGGTCATATTTCATTTTACTGTTACTGTCCAGTGCATAGTTGGTGAGCTCGCCGTATAAATAAACTGACCTGCCAGGTATGACACGCCCACCCCTTGGTATAAAACTAAAATGTACCCATGCATACTCCCCTTGTAATTGAGCATTTGGATTATCCCGACTTTCCACGATGTAGGCACCATTAATGTCGCGATTCAAAAAACTCATTTTCCCTTCCCGAGGGTAATCAGGGTTGACCCAAATATCAACTCTTGCAGTACTGTCGCTATCCACTATCCTACTGACACGTTCGCTACGTAACCGAAAGCTACGCAGGTCCACCCAACGCCACTCTTGACCAGCCGGAAACAATGAGAACCCCTGATCTGTATACTCAAAATAATTTCCCCGAAAAAGTGTTGGGGTCTTTTGCGCCTGAGCCAATTGCCAGCCTCTGTTTTGCAATACCCAGACATGTAAATCAGTAGGCGCAAACGGATTCCCTGAAACCTGCACCGGTGTTACACCAATTTGTAGTTGCTGATGTGTTCGTAAAATCTGCCCATCGAATGGCTGTTTGACTTGTGCATTTATGGCTACTTTTTTTGAAGCGATCAACACTCTTTTTGTAAATGCCAGTTGCGAAGTATCGTCATTCAAAAACACTTTCAACATATAATTTCCTGCGCGCGTGGGTTCGCTTCCCGATTCTGGAAGAAAGGCCTGGTAGTGCGTATATCGGACCTGAGAGAGTGAAGATGGTCGATAATTTCTGATCCGATTGGTAAGAAAACCACGCAAATAATCATACGGCTGTAAATTGGCTGGTGTCCAGTCCGCATTACACAATTGAAATGTGTAGTAATAGTTTTTAATGTCAGCATCCAAATCGTCAAAATGTAATTCTAATTGCTCTCGGTCTCCTAAAACTAGTAATGGGTAAGAGCGTGGATCACCTGCTTTGTACAGTTTAATGGTTTGTATGGATCTACTAAAGATGTGGTCAGGGTTTTGTGCATTTGCTGGAATGCAAATAGGCAGGCAATAAATAAGAAGGAAGATTGTAAATTCGGGCTGCCGCATAGGGCAAAGTATGAAAATAGCACGATTTATAGCCAACAGAATTGCCCGAAGTAAACAGAAAAACTTTTCCGGGTTTATTCTTCGCCTCTCTTTTATAGCCACCGCCTTGAGTGTTGCCATTATGATCATTACCCTGGCATTAGCTACTGGTTTTCAAAAGGCCATTGAGAATAAGATCGTTGGATTCTGGGGCCATATACGCATTCAAGAAAAACAAGCAGATAAAGCAGTAGGGGTAAGAGAAATTCCGCTGCTTCGAAATGAAGCCCTTGAAAAAAAAATAAAACAAGACCTTAGGGTAATATCCATTCATCCCTTTGTGAATCAGTATGCATTACTTAAAACTCAATCCTCGCTGGAGGGTGTGTTAATAAAAGGAATAGACACGGGTTCGCATTGGAATGCATACGAACAATTTTTAATGACTGGAAAACTGCCCAGGCCCCAAAGGACATCATTCTCAAGAGAGATATTGCTTTCCACTTATCACGCCAATCGTTTACATATTCAAACTGGCGATTCGGTGGTCTTGTACTTTACACAACCCGGACAAGCACCTCGTGCACGCAAAGTGATAATAACGGGCCTTTATCAGACAGGTATCGAAGAATATGATCGACTTTTTGCCATTGCAGATCTAAACCTGGTCGCGCCAATGACCGGTTGGGAAATAGGCCAGGTTGGCGGATATGAAATCCTTTTAAAAGAGCCCTCACAGGCAATTCAGACGGCCAACCAATTATTTGAATCTGACCTACTCCCCTCTACCTGGGATGTGCTTACCACCCAGGATCTGGCGCCTCAGCTCTTTGATTGGCTTAACATGCAAGTGGTAACCAGAAATGTTTTGCTGGCGTTTATGACTATTGTGGCATTGGTTAATCTTCTTACCTGTTTACTGGTTTTAGTATTAGAACGCATCCCTATGATTGGGATTCTTAAAGCCATAGGATCAACCGATCAACTGATACAACAACTATTTCTTCAATTTGGCTTGCTATTAACTCTTGGAGGAATTGCCGCAGGCACGATAATTGCTTTAGTACTGCTATGGTTACAAAACCTTACTTCATTTATTCGGCTGGACCAAACTGCTTATTACATCGATACAGTGGCGATAGAAATTGTACCTTCTCATGTAATAGGTGTAATGGGAGGCACACTACTCATTAGCACGGCAGTGCTGTTACTACCAACACTTCTGGTAAAAAAAATTAGTCCGCTGCGCGCTATTCGTTTTAACTGAACCAGGAAAGTAGAATCCCGGTAGCCACTGCAACGTTCAAGGACTCTGCGCCTCCGACCTTAGGGATGGTAACTCCCGTAATGTTATTAGTAGTAAGCAAAGAGGCTGGTACACCTTTTGCCTCATTCCCGATCAATAATATTCCTTGCCGTGAACGCGCTATTTCATACAAGGGCTTGCCATCCAATACAGCCGCATAAATTGGTAGTTGTTGTTTTTTCAGCCAAGGCTCTATCTCCAAAAAATGAACAGCCAGCCTGGCTATACTTCCCATAGTAGCCTGTACCACTTTAGGATTGTATACATCCACCGTATCTGGACTACAAACAATTTGGTTAACACCAAACCAATCGGCTGTGCGCAATATGGTGCCAAAATTTCCCGGATCCTGTATTCCACAGCAAACAACCGTTAAACCATTGCCCTGGCGCAAGGGTATTTGGGGAAATTTAGCTACAACGGCAACCACCTCATGCGGAGTGATCAGTTGTGAAAGCCGCTTTAACTCAGCTGTGGTTACACGGGTAAGCTGAATTGCCGGGTCAATTATCTTGTTATGCTCAATCCAATTTTCAAGTGCAAATATTTTTTTAATGGCATGTGGACGATCGCGCAGTAATTCTTCCACTAGCTTTGATCCTTCTGCAAGAAAAAGACCTGCTTGATCCCTGTATTTTTTACCGGTTAAACTTTGGATATCTTTGACTACTGATTTGGTAATCATAATTCTGGCACATTGTGAAGCAACTATACCGGTTTATTTTAACTTTTATTCGTTTCCCGGTATTACTGCTCTTACTGATCAGTTTTCTCCTTTACGCTTGTGGGACTATCCCACGAAACTACCCTATAGGAAAACCCTTTGTGTTCAAAACTACTATAAAAGTTGATGGCAGTATCCCAAAAGAACAAAGAGAGTGGTTACAAAATCGCCTAAAAAGCCAACTAGACGATAGCCTTCATTCCAGAACAGTAGCTAAACTTTTTTACCGCACGCTTAGCAATCCTCCGGTTTATGATACTAACTACTCGCATCGATCCGTAGATTTTATGCATGACTTACTCAACTCACTTGGGTATTTTAGGAATCAGGTTTGGTTTGACACCACCCTGACCGTGGTCAATAAAAAACAACTCCGCACTGCGGTAAACTTTTACATCACTCCCGGAAATCCGTTTTTGCTTGATACTATTCGATATCATCTCCAAGACAGTGCGCTGCAACAACTTACGGTCAAACATTTATCTGATTCAAAAATCAAAGCGGGTTCTCCCTTTGCCAAAGGCATTATCGGAGAGGAGCTGGATCGGTTGATTGACCACTACAGAAACAATGGGTATCTACGCCTAACCCGGGATGATTTAGTGGGAATTTGGGACACTCTTGACCTTGCATTGCTGAAACCAATTGCTGATCCCATGGAGCAATTACACGTTTTTCAACAAGTTCGCGAGCGGAGAGTACATCCATTGGCAGATCTTGAGATTCGTTTACGTCCGGCAATTACAAAAGAGAAGTTAACGCAATATAAAGTGGGGTCCATCACCTTATACCCTGACTTTACCTCTGATACTGCGGGGCTAACAACCACAAGCGTTTTTCGAAACGGTGTGCGAATTGAACGATTTCGCCCGGTATTCAAGGACCAAATTTTTCGGGATAAGATTCATTTTACTACTGGCCAGATCTATGACCAACGGAACTATTATAAAACGCTCAATCATTTAAATGGGATGGGTGGTTGGCGATTGGTGAATCTAGAAACACTGCCCCGAAAAAATGAAGACACCACCGATATCCTGATCAAACTAACGCCAGCCCGAAAGTACACCAGCTTTGCAAATCTGGAAGGCAGCAGCAACCAAAGTTTGTTGGCAGGTACCCTTTTTGGAGTAGCCCTTAATGTGGGATTTCAAAATAGAAATTTATTCCGTCGCTCCATTCAATCCACTACCAACCTGCGGATAGGAGCGGAAATGGGTCAAGACACGATAGCCGATATCAATTTTATTCAAACCAGACAAATTGCACTTACTCATAATTTAATTTTTCCTGGATTGCTCCCTCGCTTTTCCAGTTTACCGGCTGACCTACGTCAACATGCTCGCTCCATCATGGCATTTAATATTTCAAACACGGAGCGAAGAGCATTATTCAACCTGTCCTCTTACAGTGCCGCATGGGGATATGATTTTAGATATAAAAACACACTCTACACCATTCGAATCCCGAACATAGAGTACAATGCGATTGCCAGAAGAGAAAAATTGCTTGCATTGATTGATAGTAATGCCCTGCTAAAAAACATTTTTGTCGATGGGCTAATTATTTCGGGAAGCGCCGGTCTGTTTTATTCACGACAAAAAGACAATCGGGTTCAAAATATTCGATTCAACATTGAGGAATCAGGATTGATTAGTGGCTTTATCCGAGGCCCCTTGTTAGACACGAATCTTTTTCGATTTATTAAAATTGATTTGGACCTGTCTGCAAAATATACATTCAAGAAAACGGCATTAGCGCTGCGCTTCTTTGCAGGGGCGGGATATGCTTTTGACCAAACCAAAAACCCGGTCAATCGATTTAATTTACCGCTTTACAGACAGTACTTTACCGGAGGGCCAAATAGTATGCGGGCATGGGGTCTTCGAAAGTTGGGTCCCGGATCCACTATTCAGGAATATGGCAATAAAGGGTTGCCCGAACGTTACGGGGATTTACAACTAGAAGGAAACATTGAATTCAGATTTCCCTGGTTTCCCGTATCTGGCATGCAAGTAAATGGTGCCTTATTTGCAGATGTGGGTAATATCTGGTACTTAAAAAAAACAACAGGAAGAACAGCAGAGGAGATTTTTTCCATAAATCGCCTTGGCAAGGATCTTGCGGTAGGTGTTGGAACCGGACTTCGGCTAGACTTTACCTATTTTGTTGTTCGTCTTGACTATTCTGTTAAAGCAAAGGACCCAAGTCCTTCACCAGCAAATCGCAGCTATCAAAACAAGTGGTTTGGCTACCCAAGACTTCAGGATATGGACCAGTTTCAATTGGGAATTAATTACCCATTTAACCTGTAGGCCACTATTGTTGGTTATGCAAATTTGCGGCAAAAGATTCCATGGTATGAGCCACAGTAACATCAAACTCCCCAATACGAGTTCTTCGCAATGAACTTAAATAGGCCCCACATCCCAAAGCCTGCCCCAGATCATTCGCTAAGCTTCGTATGTAGGTGCCCGTTGAACAAACCACACGAAATTGCAATTGCGCATCTTGTAGACCCAGTGCTTCAAAAGAATAAATATGAACAACTCTAGGCTCCAATTGCACTTCTTTTCCTTTTCGAGCTAATTCATAAACTCGTTTCCCCTCTACCTTGGTGGCTGAATGTGCAGGGGGAATTTGCTGAATAGGTCCAGTAAATGGCGCTAAATGGGATTTCACCTGCTCCAGGGTGATATGAGCTGTTGACATAAAATTAGTCGGCTCACTTTCCAAATCATAGGTGGGCGTAGTAGCCCCCAGGGTGATGGTACCCGTGTATTCTTTTTGCTGTGCCATGTACTGGTTAATTCGCTTGGTAAATTTTCCAGTACATACTATAAGCAATCCGGTGGCTAAGGGATCCAAAGTGCCAGCATGTCCAATCTTTCGAATGCGAATAAGATGACGGAGTTTTCGAATTACATCAAAAGAGGTCCAGCCCAATGGTTTGTCAATGAGTAAAACAACTCCTTCTTCAAATTGTTGGGATGAATAGACCATGATCAATAGGCCCTTGCAAACAGCACCCGTTGCGCAGAGGGTTTGCCCGTTAAGATGCAAGCTCCTATTTCTGCAGGGTTATTCAATGGTATACAGCGAATGGTTGCCTTGGTTTTTTCTTTGATCGCTTCCTCAGTTTCAGGAGTTCCATCCCAATGTGCGGCTACAAATCCCGTTTTGCTGTCCAACACTTTTACAAATTCTTCCCAGGAGTCCACCGGAGTAATATGCGCATTTCTAAACGTATGGGCACGATCAAATAATTGTTGTTGAATGTCTGCTAATTCAAGTGGAATGATAGCCGTGATTTTATCCAATGAAACTGACTTTTTCTCCTTGGTATCGCGCCTTGCCAATTCCGCTACCCCTTGTTCAAGATCACGCGCACCAATGGCCATACGAAGTGGCACACCTTTCATTTCATATTCTGCAAATTTCCATCCGGGTCTGGCCTGGTCAGAATCGTCATATTTGACCCGTATGCCAGCATTCTTTAACTCTTTTACAATGGCGTTTACTTTATTGTCTATAGCAGACTTTTGCTTCTCTCCTTTGTAGATTGGCACAATCACTACTTGAATGGGTGCAACTCGGGGAGGTAAGATCAACCCGTCATCATCACTATGGGCCATCACCAACGCTCCAATCAGGCGTGTACTGACACCCCAACTAGTTGCCCAAACGTAATCCAGTTTATTTTCACGATCACTGAATTTTACGTCAAAAGCTTTGGCAAAATTTTGACCCAGGAAATGAGAAGTACCTGCTTGCAATGCTTTCCCGTCTTGCATGAGTGCTTCGATGCAATACGTATCCTCAGCCCCCGCAAATCGCTCATTGGGGGTTTTAATTCCTTTGATCACCGGAACAGCCATCCAATTTTCTACAAAGTCCGCATATACATCCAACATCCGTTCTGTTTCGGCAATGGCTTCAGCCCTTGTGGCGTGTGCAGTATGCCCTTCCTGCCACAAAAACTCTGCAGTACGGAGAAATAACCGAGTTCGCATTTCCCAACGTACCACATTAGCCCATTGATTGACCAGAATGGGAAGGTCCCGATAGGATTGAATCCAATTTTTATAGGTATTCCATATTATGGCTTCACTGGTTGACCGAATCACCAATTCTTCCTCCAATTTAGCCTCCGGATCTACTATCAGTTTCCCTTTTTGATTGGGATCCGCTTTCAAACGATAGTGGGTAACAATGGCACACTCTTTAGCAAAGCCCTCAGCATTTTTTTCCTCCACCTCAAATAAACTTTTTGGCACAAAAAGTGGGAAATAGGCATTGACATGTCCAGTATCCTTGAACATTTTGTCTAACGCATCACGCATATTTTCCCAGAGTGCAAAACCATATGGTTTGATCACCATACAACCTCGCACAGCAGAATAATCAGCCAACTCTGCCTTCAGTACAAGGTCATTGTACCATTGAGAATAATCCTGCGCCCGGGAGGTAATGGCTTTACTCATGTAGCTTCGATTATGATAGAGTTCTTTACCTTTTTTTTAACAGCGGCCAATCAGGTCTTGGATCTAATTGCCGATCTTTGTGTAAGGTCACAAAAGTAATAACTTCAACTATGAAAACCACTTTACCTTACTTCTTGCTTGTTTCGGTGGTTCTACTGGCAAGTTGCACCACTGTTTATCGTACCGGCCAAACTCCGGATGATGTTTATTATTCACCCGCTAGACCTGAAGATGAATACCTTGTGTTGCAACGTCGGGAAACAAGGCGATATCGTAGCGTTGAGGAGGATTATGAGGACCGTTACCTTAGGATGCGCGTTAGAGATAGATTTCGCTGGGATGAGTTGAACTCTTGGTACGCCTACGAGAGGTGGACACTGGGTTTCAACGCCTATTTTACCCCCGCATTTAACCCGTTTATTTCCTGGAACCACTATTATAATCCTTACTACTTCAATACCCCCTATTATGCTTGGGGCTTAGGACAAACCGTAACGGTCAAACAGTTGTACACCAAACCAAGAATTTTTGATCTAAACAGTTATCAGCAATTACCCGTTAACTTAAAAACGGTAAGAGCACAAACAGGGTCCTACGCTGTTAGCCCACTTGTAACTATTAATGCTGGACGAACTACCAACATGCCTAATCGCGGAAATGCATTGCGTGAGGCATTTGGCGTAAGCGCGCCCTCTGGAAATTCGTCTTCCCCTTCTTCGTCCAGTTCCTCCTCTTCTTCGCAAGGAAGTAGCGCCCCTGTAAGAAGATTTTAATTGTCACTACGCTATATGCAAAAACTAAGCTTTGCTATTGTGTTGATGCTGATGCACCACTTGTCCTTTGCGCAGGAACCTGCAGATATGCTTCGTATGGCATGGGCAGATCCAACGGGAACTGCCCGACAACAAGCAATTGGAGGCGCCATGGTTTCACTGGGCGGTGATCTCACGGCTGCATTTACAAATCCAGCCGGATTAGCCTTTTATCGAAGCGGTGATTTTGTGTTTACCCCCTCCTTTACTCGACTTAACAACAGTGCTACTTTTAAAAACACAACAACGGCCTCCAAACGCAGTGCGCTAGGACTTGGTTTAACTGGATTTGTGGCTGCCTCACCCACTGATAATAGAAAAGGATCAGCTGCAGTAGCCATTGCATTGAATCGTACAGGCTGGTTTGGAAATAATCTTTTATATCGCGGTTTAAATACTACTCATTCTTATTCTCAGAAATACCTGGAGGAAATTGCTGGTGTTGGAGATGCCAATTTGGTTGCCAGCAAATATCCCTTTGGAAGTAGTTTAGCATTTAACACCTATTGGATTGATACAATAGCAGGAGGTTCTAATGGTAATTTCAGGTATCAATCGCGTGCCTCCATTGGGACAGGTCTGATACAAGAAAATGAAATTGCGAGTAAAGGCGGCATATCTGAGTTGGCCATTGCTGTAGCGGGTTCAAGACAAGAAAAGTTTTTTTATGGCTTGACACTTGGCATTCCTTTTTTACAATTTGAAAGAACTACCACATTTACAGAGGCGGACCCAACCAAAGCATTGAATAACTTCAATTATGCCACTTACCAAGAATCACTTCAAACTAGCGGGAGTGGTATCAATGTAAAAATGGGATTGATTTATCGCCCAGTTTCCCAATGGAGAATTGGTTTAAGCATTCATACCCCTACCTTTTTACGCCTAACAGATAAATATAACGCCTCGATTACCACTGATACAGAAAATTACAAAGGGGTGCTCACGCAATCCTCCAAAGCGTTCACCAACGGAGAAGATGCGGAGTATAGTTATTTACACTTTACTCCTTTTCGTGCGATGGCCGGACTTTCTTTTGTGATTCGGGAAGTTGAAGATGTTTCAAAACAAAAAGGGTTTGTTACGGCTGATGTAGAATGGGTAAATTATCCTTCTGCCGCATTTAAAGCAGATCCGTCCCTATCAGACGCAACGGAGGAAAAAGCATATTATAAAAAATTGAATACCGTAATTGACGCGGCATATCGTTCTGCTTTAAACCTGAGAATGGGAGGTGAATTAAAATTCACTACTTGGATGGCAAGAGCAGGCATGGCTTATTTGGGGAATCCCTATAACAACATACGTGGAGAGGAAGGAAACCGATTGCAATATACAGGAGGTATCGGATACCGAGATAAGGGCTACTTTATTGACCTTGCTTATATCAGAACCATGGGAAAAGATATTCATGCTCCCTATAGGCTTTCGCAGCAGGCCTTTGACCTAGCACGTATACAACAAAGAGGTACCCGTTTGTTATTGACCCTGGGGATAAAATTCTGATTAATCTTTAAATAAAGCTACTCCCTTATTGATGGGTCCGTTGAGGCTGTCTTGTCGGATATATCCTCTATGCATTCTCTCCGTACAAAAGGGCATTGCACTATTGCCTGCCCAGCTAACAGTGCCTGCTCCACCATGCATCACTAACAGGTATCGATCCTGTGCAGCAATAAAGGATTGCGTCAAATTACCAATGAAAAGAAAAAGAATAACTAGTAGTACCCGCATGGCTTTGTTTTGTATAATATTAACCATTTGTCCCAAGCTCTTTTCCTAATTTTACACACAAGATTTTTTTTGAGGAAAGTTTTTACCATATTACGAGGGGCACTGCTGTTGGTGCTTATTATCCTGACCCTCCTTTATATCACCTTTCAATTACCCTTTGTTCAAGACAAGGTTACGGGCTATGTTGTCGCTTATCTCGCTGAAACGCTACAAACAAAAGTGAAGATTAAAGGACTTCGCTTTCAATTTTTCAATCGCTTTTCAATAGAGGATTTTTATTTAGAGGACCGGCAAGGCAATCCATTAATTCAAGTCAATAAATTACATCTTGAAATCAATGGATTACCTAGATGGGCAGACAGTAGCGTAATAGAAAACATAACAGCCCGTGGTTTAAAAATTCACCTACAACGAGCTGACAGTAATTGGAACCACGGTTTCCTCCTGGATTTTATTAAAGGACTAACGTCAACAAACAGGAAGCCAGGACAACCCAATATGCGGTTGCATTTAAAAATGGCACTGCTGCAGGAGGTTGAATTCCTTCAAACAGATAACTGGGAAGGCCAGCTCATAAAGGCCAAATTGAAAAAAGCAGAATTGAGTGCCCGTCCTTTTACAGTTGAAGATGGAAGTATTGAGATCAACAAATTGGCCTTACTCAACCCCGCTATGGAAATTCGGCAATTTGCCGGAAGAAATCCGGTGGTTAGCAAGCAACAATCCGACTCAGCAAATACCTGGAGACTGGACGGAAAACGACTTTATATCAGCGCACTAGAAATCTCCGGAGGCCGTTTTCAATATGATCATGCGGCTGGTGTTGCTAAAAGAGGGTTTGACCAAAATCATATTGCAATCAATGGCATTAACGCTACGCTCAGCAACTCATTAATGGCAGGAGACACGCTTCAAGGTCAATTAAAAATCAGTGCCACCGAAAGATGCGGCTTCCAGCTGCGCAGTTTGACCGGCAATTTTTTTCTCTCTCCCCGGAGCTTATCCCTCAAACAATTCAATTTACTAACCAACCAGAGCAAGCTGCAAGATCAGCTGGAGCTTTCGTTTAAGAAATTAAGCGACTGGGAACATTTTGGGGATCGCGTTTTCATCAAGGCCAAACTCGCCCAATCGATAATTAGCACAACAGACCTTTCTTATTTTATTCCTGCTTTACACCATGAACGAAGTTCATTACGGGTAGCCGGCGAATTGAACGGGAAGCTCAATGACTGGAATATTAAAAATTTAATACTGCAAACTTCATCCAATTCCTATTTAGAAGGAGCGTTATCCGTGAAAGGTATGATGCATAAGGAGTTCTTTGCATTCTCACTTCAAGTTAAACGCAGTCAAATTTTGAGCCATGAGGTAAGCAACTGGTTAGCCCCTGCGCAATCGTCGCTGAATGTTGCGTTACAACAAGTAAAATATTTGCGTTTTAACGGAACAGTTGAAGGCAGTAGCGCTTTCACTCAAGTTAATGGAGTGGCGACTACCGGTCTGGGGTCAATACTAAGCCAACTGCGTTTCAACTATCTGCCCCATGCTCCGATTCATTATGCAGGCAGCGTTAATTTGGATCAATTTGAAGTTGGAAAATTGATCGGAATACCTGCATTAGCTTCTGTTGAAGGAACTATTCAATTCAACGGCATAGGTTTGGGAGAAAAAAATACCAAGGCTACCGCAAAGGCTCTGATAGGAGCTGCTACTTTTAATGGATATACGCTTCGCCATCTTTCACTACTGGCGGAATTGAATCAAGAACAACTTGAACTGAGCTCCATTGTGGATGACGAAAATTTTAAAACAGGTCAATTAGTTGCCAGGATCAATTGGGAAAACAATACCCCTTCCTATCAGTTGACAGGACAAGTGGAAAAAGCAAATGTTAAACCCCTTGGCATTACCAAACTACCCATTCAATTCAAGGGCCACATTGCTGCTCATCTTCGTGGAAAAAGTCTTGCTGATCTCCAGGGGAGTGCTGTATTCCGTTCACTTACAGTCATGCACGACGAAGATCTTCTTCCAATAGATTCGCTGCAAATTTTAGTAACCCACAATGCGACAAACAGTAGAATTGAATTCAATACAAACGAGCTGCAGGCTTGGATTGATGGCAGGTTTAACGTGGAAGAGTTTCCCTCACTGGCTCAAACCATCCTACATCGACATTACCCCTCTTTTTTCCAAAGGCCCAATTATAAAAGCGAAAACAATAAATTTCGTTTTGAAATAAACACGCAATTGGTTGACCCTTTCTTACCCTTGTTTGCTCTCAATCTCACCGGGTTCAACAATAGCAGACTGCAAGGTGAATATGACCATCATACCGAGCAATTCAATGCGCGTATTAATATTCCGCAATTTCGATATCAAAAGATAGGAGCCGACAACCTTTCCATGCAACTTGGCAGTTTAGGCGATTCACTATATGTCCGTGCAAACGCAGGGGCCATACAACTAAACGAAAACGTTCAATTACCGGCTGTTTCATTTTTGATTGATGGGAAAAATAATGCTGCCGCTGTTTCTATTCGAACGGCTGCAGACAAACGCGGGCATCGAGTCAATTTCAATAGTATAATCAGCAATTACAAAGATGGAGTTGAAATAGACTTTACCCCCTCCGATTTTACCATAAACAATAAATCATGGACAATCAGCGAAGGGGGAACGTTGGTTTTACGAAAGGATCGTCCGGTAAACGGCTACCTCAAGATGGCGGAGGGCGAACAGGAAATTACTCTTAAAACACTGGGAAAGAAGTCTGATGACAAGGACAATTTGTTGGTCAGTATTCAAAACGTAAACCTGAATGACTTCGCTCCTCTTATCTTACCTGATCATCGATTAGAGGGCCTGCTCAGTGGTGATTTTTTATTCATCGACCCCCTCAATACTCTGGAAGTTAAAGCGGATAACATCTCCACCAAATTGCTAAGACTTGACAACGATTCCATTGGCGAATTGGACGCTTCACTCACCTACAACAATCAATTGAAGGAATTGAAAGCAACCGGTAAAACAAAAAATACAAATGAGTTTATCGGGTTTGATCTTTCGCTTTATTTCAACGATTCGCTGCTGTTAAAAAATAAGATCGATCTACAAACACGCTCCTATCCTATCCATATCCTGGAACGTTTTTTAGGAGACCTCTTTGCTGACATCACCGGCTCTTTGACCGGGAATGTGTCAATAGTTGGTGATTTGAATCGTCCGGGCGTCTTGGGAAAAGGGAAACTGACACAGGCTGGCTTACGCGTTAATTACACGCAGTGCTATTACAAAATTGAAGATCGTGAGCTGGAACTCACTACTTCTCGCATCGATTTAAACGGGCTTGTACTTCGTGATACCGTAACCGGGAATCCTATTTATCTCACAGGGGGAATTGATCACGAGTCTTTCTACAACTTGTTCTATGATCTAGATATCTCTACCCGAAAACCAGGCTCAAGGGGTGCCAATGATAACAAACCCGTTCAACTGCTTAGCACCAATGCCGTTGATCATTCACTTTTCTATGGCAATATAAAAGGCACAGCATTATTACAATTAAGAGGCCCGGAATCCGACATGGTAATGACCCTGAATGTTACAGCATCCGATAAAGACAGCAGTTATTTTACATTGCCCCCTGGTGTAAGTCGTGAAAGTGGTTTTGCAGACTTTTTAGTAGAGCGTATGTATGGAGAGGATATGCAGGGCGAAGGGAAAAAGAACAATGGCAATAATATTCTCTATGATGTTGAACTGACCGCCAATCCCTTGGTTGAAATGAAAATAATTCTGGACGAGTTAACCGGCGATGAGATTAAAGGAAATGGTGCCGGGACTTTTAAAATTCGGTCAGGCACAATGGAACCACTTACGCTCCGGGGAAGGTTTGATATTGATGAGGGGGATTACCTCTTCACCCTTCAATCCTTTTTTAAGAAACCCTTTGAAATAAGAAAAGGAGGCACCAACTACATAGAATGGTCAGGGGATCCTTATGACGCCACCATACGATTTGAAGCCATGTATCGTGCGGAACGTGTCAGCTTTGGCCCCTTAGCCAGTGTCTTGAATCTGACTGCTGACATTGGAAATGCAAGAAGTGATGTTTATGTAGTGGCAGGTTTAAGCGACAAACTATTTAAACCAACTATTAGTTTTTATCTTGACTTCCCCCCCAATAGTGTTGCAAATACAAGTCCGGAGCTGGGATTACTTTTAAAACAATTGCAACAGAACAGCAACGAACTCAATCGGCAAGTGACCTATTTAATTGTGTTTAATAGTTTTGCCCCCAATGAGCTGGGCGGCGCTTTGGCAAGCACGGGTGTAAATGTGAATACAATTTCCGGTATTCTTTTATCGGTAGTAAGTGATCAAATCAATAAACTCTTCACTACGCTATTGAAGAGCGATAAATATCGAATAAATTTAAATACCTCGCTTTACAATCGTAATGTATTGGCGGCAACTGATAACACACTCTCTTTGGGCAGTAATGTCAATTTCTCCATAGGGCGTTCGTTCTTCAATAATCGATTCAATGTTTCAACTGGGTTAGGTATGGATGCGCCGCTAGGTTTATCCCAAACCGCTAACCTGCAACAAAGCATCTTACTATTGCCGGATGTTACCATGGAGTGGTTGGTAAACCCCAGTGGAACCATTCGGGTGTCCTTCTTTTACCGCACCAATGCAGATTTTTTGTCAGCCACCACCACCTCAGCGGCAGTAAGATCCAGAAGGGCGGGTGGCAACCTCTCCTACAAGAAAGATTTTGACCGGCTGAGTGATTTATTTAGAAAAAAGAAAAGAGCTATACATTAAGAATTGATTATCAATATTTTATTATTTTTTATCCGCCCTAAAAAACAGCTTTCTCAAAAGTTCCCCACCATATCCCAACACATTACTTTTCAGGGCTTAGTTTCAGGATAAATACCTAAATTTATAATCGAATATTTCCTTTCTTTGCATGCGAAAACCAAATTACTATGCTTAAGAGAATCCTCTTTTTGTTAGTGGTCAGTCTGGTATCAGGTTCCCTGCTTTATGCACAGGTTACAACCGCAGTGTTAACTGGTGATGTAAAAAGCAACACCCGTGAGGTACTTGTGGGAGCCACTGTGGTTGCCACCCACCTGCCTTCCGGAACCAAGTATTCAACTGTTTCCCGTGCCGGCGGACAGTACAACATTCAAAACATGCGTGTGGGCGGACCCTATGTAATTGAGGTCAGCTTTGTAGGTCACAAAGCCGAGAAGTATGAAAATATTTTTCTGCAATTAGGCGAACCTTTTTTGTTGAATGCAGAATTAACCAATGCAACTGCTGCAATGGAAAATGTGGTGGTGAGCGCCAGAAGAAATTCAATTTTAAATGCTGGTAGAACCGGTGCTGTTACCAATGTTGGTACACGCCAGATCAACCAACTTCCTACCATCAGCCGTAGCTTGAACGACATCACACGTGTCACGCCACAGGCAAATGGTGCTTCAGTGGGTGGTGGTAACTATCGCCAAAATAACTTTACTGTTGACGGTTCTGATTTTAATAACAGCTTTGGAATTGGCTCAAACCTGCCTGCAGGTGGTGCCCCTATTTCACTGGATGCCATTGATGAAATCGCTGTAAACATCACTCCATTTGATATCAAACAATCCGGATTTATCGGCTCTGCAATCAATGCGGTGACTCGCGCAGGTACTAACACATTCAGCGGGTCTGTTTATAACTATTTCCGCACTGAGAAGCAGCGTGGTGATCAAGTTGAAGCTTCTAAGTTTTTGCGCCCTGTAGAGGAGTACAAACAATATGGCTTCCGCATGGGTGGACCCATCATTAAGAATAAGTTGTTTTTCTTCTTGAACTATGAAACAGAAAATCAACCAAAATCCATTCAAAACTTTTTTGCAGCCACTGCAGCTGCTCCTTACGGAAGTGCACCAAACATTGTTCGCCCTACGGCAGACTCACTAAACTACATCAGCAATTTCTTGCTGGATCGCTATGGTTACGTTACAGGACCTTATCAGGGATATGTACCAAACATCGAGCGTAAAAAATACCTGGTGCGTTTGGACTGGAACATTAATAGCAAACATCGCATGAACGTTCGCTACAGCCAGGTTGAGGGTGGTGAACCATTTACGCCAAGTACTTCCGTGTCGGGTTCTAACGTTAACTATACCAGTACGCGTACAGCAAGTACCTCTTTATGGTTTAAAAACTCCAACTATTTCCAAGGTGCCAACCTTTATTCATTAGCTGCTGAATTGAACTCTTCATTCGGTAAAGTATCTAATACGCTACGCGCCACTTATACTTTCCAGAACGACTCTCGTTCTACAGATAGTCAGACCTTCCCTTTTGTTGATATCCTCAGCAACACAGGAGGTGTAACAGGACCCGCTCCCTACACTTCATTTGGATATGAACCATTTAGTTTTGGGAACCTCCGTCAGGTGAAAACCTACTCTGTAATTAATAACACCACTTGGACCAAGGGTATTCATAACTGGACCGTTGGTGGCCAATTTGAATTGAGTGAGACATTGAATGGATTCCAACGTTTTGCAACCAGCTATTATGTTTTCAATACTTGGTCAGATTTTGCTAATGGCAATAAGCCACGTGACTTTGCCATTACGTACTCCTTGTCTAAAAACTTTGCCCCCGCGTTGTCAGCATTCAAGTTTGGTCAATACTCATTGTACGGACAAGATGAAATTGCAGTTAACAAAGATTTACGTGTAACACTTGGGCTTCGTGTAGATCTTCCAACTTACCCTGAGGTTCCACAAATCATGACACACCCTCTTGTAGCTAAGATGTCATTTGCAGCTGGTGAAACTATCAACACAGGGAACCTTCCCAAGAATCGTTTGATGTGGTCTCCACGTGTTGGTTTTAACTGGGATTTATATGGAGATCGTTCTCTTCAAATCCGTGGCGGAACTGGAATCTTTACCGGACGTATTCCTTTTGTATGGATTGTGAGCCAGTCTGGCGACAATGGAATGATCCAAGTGACTCAGTTCTGGAATGGTCAGGCCAACACACCTGGTCCTTTCAATCCTAACCCTGCTGCTTACAGACCTTCTGTGGTGCCTAGGGCTGGTACCATTGTACCTGGAAGCATCACTGCCCTTGTTGAAGACTTTAAGAATCCTCAAACTTGGAAAACCACCTTAGCCATCGACACTCGTCTGGGTAAAGATGTTGTAGGAACATTGGAAGCCATCTTTAATAAAGATGTGAACACGGCTATTTTCCGTAACCCCAATATGATTTCTCCTGCATTACTTAACGTTGCTTCATATCCTGATAATCGTCCAATTTATGGATCCACAACTCAAACACGTTTTATCAATACATTAAGTAATGGTATTCCTACACCTGGAGGCAGTGGGGCCTTTAACACTGTTGTGCTTGATAATGGAAATCGTGGTTACTATTTCTCCTTAACTGCAAAAATTGAAAAATCGTATAGCAAAGGATTTGCTTGGTCTGTGGCCTACACCAAATCAATGGCCTCTAATTTATTTGATGGTGGTGGTGACCAGCCTCTTTCTGCATGGCAGGGAACGGCAAATGTGTTTGGACCTAATGCCCCAATGCTGAGCTATGCTGACTATGTAATTCCTGATCGTGTAGTAGCAACGCTCTCCTACCGTAAAGAGTATTTCAAAAACCTTGCTACCACCATTTCTGCTTACTATAATGGGGGAATCAATGGTCGCTTCAGCTATGTATATGATGGTGACTTTAACCGTGACGGTGTGCTTGGAAATGATTTGATGTACATCCCAACTGCCACTGAGGTACAACAAATGCTTTTTGGTGCTAACACTGTAAATGGTGTTTCTTACAGCCAAGTTGACCAACGTGCTTTATTCGAGCGTTATATCCAGCAGGATAAATACTTAAGAGCACATCGTGGACAATTTGCTGAGCGTAATGGTGCCCAATTTCCATGGTTGAGCAGACTGGATGTAAAAATTCTACAGGATTTATTTGCTAATATCAAGGGTACTAAAAACGTACTTCAGTTCAGCATCGATATTTTCAATGCGGGCAACCTGGTTGATCCGGGATGGGGTAAATTAAAAACCATCAATAATAGCCGTGTATTGGCTATCACCAACGCTCCCAGCTTGGTTCCTGGTGGTACAGTTCTTCCAGTATACCGTTTGGCTAGTGCAAATGGCGACATTATCACCAAGACCTTCCGCGATAATGTGAGCATTGCCTCAACTTATTCCATCCAATTTGGTTTGCGTTACCTCTTCAACTAAGCAAACTGTTTACTATTTTAAAAAAGCCGCCCAACAGTGCGGCTTTTTCATTTTACATTCATAATTTTTTGGCGAATCAATAATTATATTCTATGCACCTAAAAAATATTTTTATTGTGCTGAGCATTACCTTTTGGCTTAGTGCATGCACAGGCAAAAAGGCAGACTTATTAGTGTATAATGCAAAAATTTATACGGTAGACTCACTGTTTACCACAATGGAGGCCATGGCCATCAAGGATGGAAAAATTGTAGCGACTGGTAGCCCATCCTCCTTGTCAGCCCGATACTCTTTTGCTGAAAAATTAAATGCAGAAGGAAAATTTATTTACCCTGGTTTTATAGATGCCCATGCACATTTTGTTGGCTATGCGCTCAACTTACTACGTGTAAATCTGGTTGGCACTAAAAGCTGGGAGGAAATACTTTACAAAATCCAAGAATTTGCAAAAGAAAATCCCACTGGATGGATTTTAGGTGAAGGTTGGGATCAAAATGATTGGGCCGACAAAAAATATCCTAACCCTGCTCCACTAAATAATTTATTTCCTGACAGACCGGTATTACTTACCAGAGTAGACGGCCATGCAGCAATTGCAAACCAACATGCATTACAACAAGCTGGAATCAAGGGCGGAGAAACCATGACAGGAGGCGAAGTATTAGTGGAAGGCGGAGAACCAACGGGAGTACTTATTGACAACGCCGTGGAGCTGGTAAACAAAATTATCCCTCCAATTAGTGAAGCGGCTTTCAAAAAAGCAATTAAAAAGGCACAAGAAAACTGTTTGGCAGTTGGGCTCACCACCATTGATGACTGTGGCCTTGAGGCATCGGTAGTTGAACAACTAAAAAAGCTTCAAAAAAATGGCTCACTGTTGATTCGGCTATATGTGATGCTCAGCGACAAAGAAGCTAACTATGCCTATGCGGAAAAAAATGGTATACTCATCACAGATCGTCTCACCGTCAGGAGTATTAAAGTATATGGAGATGGTGCACTTGGATCCCGTGGGGCTTGCTTGTTAGAGGAGTACAGTGACAGGGCGGGCCATCTTGGATTTCTTTTGAGCATTCCCGGTCATTTTGATAGCGTTGCTAATTGGTGCGCCAAGAATGGATGGCAGATGAATACCCATGCAATTGGAGACAGTGGAAATCGCACCATTCTCACTACCTATGCACGCTACCTTAAATCGGGTGATAATAAAAGATGGAGAATTGAACATGCACAAGTGGTGAACCCAGCAGACATTAATTTTTTTGGACAATACCAAATTATTCCATCCGTGCAACCCACACATGCAACTTCAGATATGTATTGGGCTGAAGAACGTCTTGGTAATGAGCGAATTTCCCAAGCGTACGCGTATCAGTCACTGTTGAAGCAAAATGGCTGGATACCGCTGGGCACTGACTTCCCTGTCGAGGATATTTCTCCTTTTAAAACTTTTTATGCCGCAGTCACAAGAACTGATTCGAAGGGTTGGCCTTCCAATGGATTTCAAATTAAAGAAGCACTGAGCCGACAGGAGGCACTTAAAGGGATGACCATATGGGCGGCACGTGCTAATTTTGAAGAATTGAAAAAAGGAAGTTTAGAAAAAGGGAAATGGGCAGACTTTGTGATCCTTGAGAAAGACTTGATGCATATCAACCCAGTAGATATACTAAATACAAGAGTTATAAGTACTTTTATCAACGGCGAAAAAGTGTACAGTTCACAAAAATGATTACTCATAATAGTAATACGTTGTTCCGCATGGCTATATTGGACCTTTACCAGATAGCTACCAACCAATGGTTTTGAAAAAGCAGAAATACGGCTATTTTACGGTGGTTACCCGGAGGTTCTACCCCAATCCCGGTCAATAACCTAGGTAGAATTAGTAAAGGAGAGATGATTGGAACCAGGAGCTACCGCTAGCGTTAGAACTTGAACTGGTAATAAAAAATCTGGATCAAAAAGAACTGAGGTGGCTTGAGTTGAGTGAGAAGCTATAGATCTACTCTTCCAAATAATCTAGATCCTTATGAAATGTTTCGCGTGTTAATGCAGCTGCCAGAAGAGTTATTGTCATAATAATTACTCCTGTATAGATCCCCGCATCAACATAGTCTAGCGCGGGCAAGTGCTCAAGCCATTTGAACAACGGCAAAATAAATACAGCAAGCATCCCTCTGACCATATTGGGAATGGTGGTAGCCGCTGTGGCTCTAAGATTTGTTCCAAATTGCTCGGCGCCCATGGTCACAAAGATGGCCCAAAAGCCAGTGCCAAAGCCCAATCCGGCACATATCCAATAAAGCTGCGTGGCAGTACCTTCCCAAAGCAACGTAAAGTACGCCACCATGAATAAGATGGTGATAGCATAAAAAATAAACAACGCCTTTTTGCGACTTTGGAATTGTTGACTAATTAAGCCTATTAAAATATCTCCCAGTGAAATGGCAGCATAGGCAAACATAATTGCCTTTCCAGGATCGATCTTTTCAGTAATTCCAAACTCTTTTGCAAAATCATTAGAAAATGTAACCAGTACGCCAATTACAAACCAAGTGGGAAGCCCAATCAATATCCCTAACAAATAACGCCTGAAGCGATCAGCGTTGGTAAAAAATGATAGGAAATTACCCCGCATTACTTTTTTTGTCTTTACTTGATTGTAAAGCCCAGACTCAAAAACAGAAACACGAAGTAAAAGCAGCAGAATTCCCAAACCACCTCCAATGAAGTAACAAGTTCGCCAATCAAATAACTCTTTCATGAAATAGGCTAAGACTGCACCGGTAAGGCCAATTCCTGCCACTAACGACGTAGCCACTCCCCTCTTGGCCTTTGGAACAATTTCTGCAACCAGTGTTATACCAGCACCTAACTCCCCGGCCAAACCTAATCCTGCTACAAATCTGATCCATTTGTATTGATCTACGGTTTCAACAAAGCCGTTAGCAATGTTAGCCAGCGAATAAAGTGTAATAGACCCAAACAATACACTGAGCCTTCCCCGCTTATCTCCTATTATTCCAGAAACAATTCCCCCAACCAACAAACCCCACATTTGCCATTGAAGAATTTGTTCGCCGTTGGTTTTTACATCGACTGTAGACAATCCCAGTGCCTCTAAGCTTGGCACACGAATGATGCTGAATAATAATAAATCATAGATGTCAACAAAATAGCCCAACGCCGCAACAACAACTGCCAGATTAAAGATGGAATGTTTTTGACGCATACGATTCTTATTGCTTTCTCTCAGCAATATTTCCCCTAATCATTTTGAACAAAACAGGCGCTGTGGTTACTAAAACTATAACTAAAACGATTCCCTCTAAATGTTCTTTTAAATCAAACCCAAATTGAGTTAAGATCCATTTCTGTAGAAAATATCCAGAGAATATCATAGATACAACCCATGAAATAGAACCCACCACATTGAAAAAATGGAACCTCTGTCTATCCATTTGCACGATCCCGGCTACTATAGGCGCAAAAGTTCGTATCAATGGAAGAAAACGTGCTCCGATAACAGCTAGTCCCCCATGTTTTTGATAAAAATTCCTGGCTTGAAAAAGATATTTTTTCTTGAAAAGCAAGCGATCCTCCCATTCGTACATAGCAGGGCCCACTTTTTGACCCGTCCAGTACCCCACACTATTTCCCAAAATACCTGCCACTGCTATAAGGCCTGAAAGCACAAACAGATCAATCCACTCATTTTGGAGAGTACCTAATCCAATCAGATTTAGAAATTGATGCGCTAAGCCTGGAACCACTTCTCCTGCGCTTGTAGTCATTGTACGTGCGTAAATTCCTGCAACAAATAATAACGAATCGCCAGGAAGGAAAAACCCCATAAACAAGCCGGTTTCAGCAAATACCACAAAAAGCAAAAGCCATAGTCCACCATTTTCAAGATAGAATTGAGGCTGTAGCAAATCGGTCCAATGAAAAGAGGCCAGTACTGTTAAAAACATGCTTAATAATTAATTAAGATTGCTTCAGTTCTCCTTCCCATTTACTCAAAGCAGTGGTGGCCAAAGCATTGCCTACCACGTTTGTTGCTGAACGAAACATATCACAAAAGTGATCAATTGGCAAAATTAAAGCCACCCCCTCCGGAGGAATCCCAAACATAGAGCAGGTTGCTAAAACAATAACCAGAGAGGCCCTGGGAACGCCTGCAATCCCCTTGCTGGTGAGCATCAATACCAGTAGCATAGTAATCTGAGTACCCAGGCCCAGTTCAATGCTGTAAGCCTGCGCAATTGCCAAACTGGCAAAAGTCATATACATCATACTGCCGTCCAGATTAAAGGAGTAACCTAAGGGCAACACAAAGGATACAATTTTATTCGGGCAACCAAACCGCTCTAATTCTTCCGTTAATTTAGGGAATACCGCTTCACTACTTGTTGTGCTAAATGCAATTAGCAAAGGAGTGCCGATATGACGCAACAAACCGGCCATTCGCTTTCCAATGATTAAATAACCCACAGCTAGTAGTAGTAACCATAGAATTGCAATCCCAATTAGAAAGTATAAAAAGTAGATGATGTAAAACTGAAAGATGCCCAACCCTTTTGCTGCCACCACAGCGGCCAATGCCCCAAACACTCCGTAAGGAGCAAAATTCATTACATACCCCACCATTTTTAGAATAATATGTGAAACAGCATCCAACGCTTTGATAACTGGCTGAGCCGTTTCTCCCATTGCTGTTGTGGCCACACCAAAGAATAAGGAAAAGACAACAAGTTGCAATACCTCGTTAGTAGCCATTGCCTCCACAAAACTTCGGGGAATTACATGTTCTACAAATTTCTCTACAGAAAACTCTTGCTTTTTGGTGAGCAGATCTTTTACTCCATCCGTATCTGCATGCGCCAGATCTATAAATGTGCCTGGCTTTAAAATATTGACAAGTATTAACCCAATGCTTAACGACACCAATGAGGCAGAAATAAACCACAATATAGATTTACCGCCTACACGGCCCACAGCCTTAAGATCTCCCAACTTGGCTATTCCAACCACCAATGTGGCAAAAACCAGCGGAGCAATAATCATTTGAACCAGCCGGATAAACACTTTCCCTAAAAGTTTAATCTGGGCAGCAAAGGATTTGATAAAATCGGGTGATGCATTAGTATGAACCAAGTACCCCACTACAACTCCAAGTAACATGGCCAGCAGGATATATTGGGTGAGACGGCTTTTAGGCTGCATAACAATTCGTTTAAATAGGCAAGAATTCGAAAATCGGTAAAAAAAATGGCACTGAAAAATTTTCAAGAGCAGCGAAGCCTATACTGTAGATTGGAATTGATTATCTTACCAGACAAATTCCAATAGAGATGTCTACTTCTACTTTTAAACCCACGTTGGGCTTACTTGACGGCACTATGATTGTTGCCGGGTCTATGATAGGATCCGGAATTTTTATTGTCAGCGCAGATATAACACGAAATGTGGGGAGTGCCGGATGGCTGGTGGCAGTTTGGTTACTCACAGGCTTTATGACCTTGATTGCAGCCCTCAGCTATGGAGAGTTGAGTGGTATGTTTCCCAAAGCGGGTGGCCAGTATGTGTATTTGAAAGAGGCCTACAACCCACTTATGGGATTTTTATTTGGTTGGAGTTTTTTTGCTGTAATTCAAACTGCTTCTATTGCCGCAGTGGGTGTGGCATTCTCCAAGTTTCTCGCTTACCTGATTCCGGAACTTGGTAACAACTATCTCCTTATTGATGCCGGCATCACCAAAGTATATGCCGGGCAATTAGTGGCAATTTTTATCATTGCTTTGCTAACCTATATCAATTCCCGGGGCGTTAAAGAAGGAAAATTAATCCAGACTATTTTCACCAGCGCAAAACTGATTGCGCTCTTTGGATTGATCATATTTGGATTCTTTTTGGTAAAAAACAGCTACTGGAGTCAAAACTGGGCAACCGGATTTCAAGCTGCGCAGGATTTGGGCACTAAAGATAGTGCAGGTGGTCTTTTACCAACATCATGGACCCCCATTGGAGGAGCCGCGTTAATGGGTGCTATTGCAGCAGCCATGGTAGGTTCTATTTTTAGCAGCGACGCTTGGAACAATGTGACTTTTATTGCAGGGGAAATGAAAAATCCCAAAAGAAATATTGGGCTTAGCTTATTGTTAGGCACATTAATTGTTACTGCCATTTACGTTTCTGCCAACTTAATGTACTTACATGTATTACCATTAAAGGATTTAGCTTTCCCGGCAGATGATCGAGTGGCTGTTGCAGCTGCAAACATTATCTTCCCTGCTTTTGGCACCACATTAATTGCTGTATTGATCATGATCTCAACCTTTGGATGCAATAACGGTCTTATAATGGCTGGGGCACGCGTTTATTATACTATGGCCAAAGACGGATTATTTTTCAAGCAAGCAGGAACATTAAATAAACAAGCTGTACCACAGGTGGCCCTATGGGTACAATGTATTGTTGCAGCCATCTGGAGCTTAAGTGGTCAATACGGACAACTCTTAGATATGATTTCATTTGTAGTGGTGCTTTTTTATATGCTCACCATTGCAGGGATTTTTATACTCAGAAAAAAGCAACCGAATGCGGAACGACCCTATAAAGCAGTCGGTTATCCAATATTACCAGGTCTTTACATGCTAATGGGAGCAATTTTTTGCATTTTGCTGATCATCTATAAACCTGAGTTTACCTGGCCAGGGTTAATCATTGTTTTATTGGGGGTGCCGCTGTATTACCTGGCCCTTGCCCGCCAAAAAAAGGATGAATAATCGAAAATTGAGAGTTTAGGCCTGCATTTCTTATCTTAGAACTCCTAAAAACCAACGCATGAGTTTGTTTGCAAAAAAGTCCTTGGATCAAATTCTTGCCCAAGCGGTAGACAGTGAAAAAGGATTAAAAAGAACCCTTGGTGCCACGAATTTAATTGCCCTGGGTATTGGTGCCATTATTGGTGCCGGACTGTTTGTTCGTACTGCAGCAGCGGCCGGTCAGGCTGCTGGTCCTGCCGTTACCCTTTCATTTATTGTTGCCGCGATTGGATGTGCCTTTGCCGGACTTTGCTATGCAGAGTTTGCATCCATGATACCCATTGCAGGAAGTGCCTATGCTTACTCCTATGTGACCATGGGCGAGCTGATCGCTTGGATCATCGGTTGGGCTCTTATCATGGAGTATGCTTTAGGGGCCGCTACTGTCTCAATTGCCTGGAGCGAGTACCTGAACAAGCTATTGGGAGGTTCCATCCCCTATGAATGGTGTCACTCACCATTTGAAAGTTTTACTGATTCGGCGGGTGTTTATCATGAGGGAATCATAAATGCACCTGCATTAATTATACTATTGGCCCTTACTTTATTGTTGATTAAAGGCACACAAGAATCCGCCTTGGTAAATGCTGTGATTGTATTTATTAAAGTGGCCATTGTTATCCTTTTTATCGTAATCGGCTGGCAGTTTATTCTTCCTGAAAATCATACTCCCTATTTGATTCCTGCTGGTACTGCTCCTATTGCTGATCAAGCTGGAAAAATTATTGCAGACTATAGTGGCTGGAACAAACACGGATGGGGTGGAGTGTTAGGTGGTGCGGCTATTGTATTCTTTGCCTTTATTGGCTTTGATGCCGTGAGTACTGCCGCGCAAGAAGCTAAAAACCCTAAACGTGATATGCCAATCGGCATTTTAGGCTCATTAGTGATATGTACTATTCTATACATTTTGTTTGGTCACGTGCTGACAGGTGTGGCACCTTGGACAGACTTTGTAGATCCTGAAAAAGGCCGTGAAGCATCTGTGGCTTATGCAATCAGCACCTATATGACCAATTATCAATGGTTGGCCAATGCAGTAACTGTTGCCATCTTAGCTGGATTCTCCTCTGTGATTTTGGTAATGTTAATGGGGCAAAGCCGAATATTCTACACCATGAGTAACGATGGATTAATTCCAAAAGCGTTTGGCGTACTGCATCCTAAATTTAAAACCCCTTATAAAGCAAATTGGATTCTTTTCCTTTTTGTAGGTGGTTTTGCCGCTTTTGTTCCTGGCCATATGGCTGGAGATTTAACCAGCTTTGGAACACTTTTTGCTTTTGTACTGGTAAGTATAGGGGTTTGGATCCTTCGCGTTAAATCTCCTGAGATCGAGCGTCCATTCAAAACCCCATTGGTACCCGTTGTATGTACACTGGGGGTCGTTATTTGCACCGCTATGATTGTAGGGCTGGATAGGCAAACGTTGAAGGTTGCCTTCCTGTGGATGGCCATCGGACTGGTTGTTTATTTTGCCTATAGTCGACAGCATAGTAAGCTAAAGAAGTAGTAGTTTGCAGCCCTGAAATTGATTTTTCATGGGACGCATTTTTGAAGTACGCAAATCGACCATGTTTGCCCGTTGGGACCGCATGGCCAAGCAGTTCACCCGAATTGGAAAAGAAATTGTAATTGCTGTTAAAGCAGGAGGTACTGACCCCAACACCAACCCCGCCCTAAGACGCTGCGTCCAAAACGCCAAGAGCGTCAACATGCCCAAGGATCGTGTGGAAGCTGCTATCAAGCGAGCGCTGGGTAAGGAAATGGCCAATTATGACGAAATTCTCTATGAAGGGTACGGACCAAATGGAGTAGCCATTCTGGTCGAAACGGCTACCGATAATCACGTGAGAACAGTGGCAAATGTAAAATCGCATTTTAACAAAGGAGGTGGCAGTTTAGGTAATAGTGGCAGCGTGGCATTCCAGTTTAAAAAAATGGGTGTGTTCAAATTAAAACCAGAGGGATTACATGCAGAAGAACTTGAATTGGAACTCATCGATGCGGGACTGGAGGAATTAGGAGAAAGCACCGGAGAAAACCAGGAGGAGATTCTGGTACTGCGTTGTGGATTTACTGATTTTGGCAATATGCAAAAAGCGTTGGAAGATCGCTCTATTACGCCGCTCAGTGCAGAAGTAGAATGGATGCCCTCTGTAACCGTACCTGTTTCGGATCAACAAGCAGAGGAAGTAAGTAAGCTGATTGAAAAGTTGGAGCAGGATGATGACGTGCAAAAGGTGTTTCATAATATGGCCTAGTAAATTTACTCAACCATCATTTCCCGAATCACCTGCTCAATTTCTTCAGCATTGGGTTTGCTAAAATAATCACCATCACTGCCATAAGCAGGCCTATGCGCCTTTGCGGTTAGCGTGCGTGGTGCAACATCCAAATACCGATATCCCCCCTGCTCTTCCATCACTTTATTAAAGAGATATGAAGCGGCTCCGCCTGGCACATCTTCATCCACGAATAAAATTCGATTAGTCTTTTTTAATGACTGCAAGGTTAGTTGAGGTAGGTCGAAAGGCAATAAGGTTTGTACATCCACAATCTCACAACTGATTCCATCTTCTTCTAAAATAAGGGCCGCTTCTTCTACTATACGCAAAGTAGATCCATAGGACACAATGGTAATATCATCCCCTTCCTTGATAATTTCAGGCACCCCAAGTGGCACGGTGAGTTCAAGCAAATTAGTAGGAAGCTTTTCTTTTAAACGATACCCATTCAAACATTCAATGACCAAGCCGGGATCATTACTTTGAAGTAGCGTATTGTACATTCCGGCAGCCTGCGTCATATTACGTGGCACGCAAACATGCATGCCTCTAAGCGAGTTAATGATCATCCCCATTGGAGAACCGCTATGCCAAATTCCCTCTAAGCGGTGTCCACGTGTACGTACAATCAAAGGGCAAGCCTGTTTGCCACAAGTGCGGTAATGAAGGGTGGCTACATCATCACTCAGCGGCTGTAACCCATATAACAGGTAATCGAGATATTGTATTTCCGCAATTGGGCGAAGACCTCGTAAGGCTAAACCAATGCCACTGCCTATAATAGTAAGTTCACGAATACCCGTGTCAAAAATTCTGTCTTTACCATGTTTTTCCTGTAAACCACTAAAGCCCTGGTTGACATCCCCGATTTTTCCCAAGTCCTCGCCAAAGGCTATCAATCGCGAATTAACCGAAAATTGTTCATCGAAAAACCGATTCAATACTTCAAAACCATTGACCAAAACGGGATCATTTCCAAAAGTTGGTTTAACCTCCGTAATTTTTAAAGCACTCTTTGGGCCCTCGTCATAGAGATAGCTATTATAAATTTTTTCTCCTTCATGTTTCAGACTTTGATAAGTGGCTTGCAAACTGTCGGCTCCGCCAAAAGGGGTTGCCCATTGAATAGCCCGATATAGTGCGCGAAGTATATCTCTTCTAAATGGATCACGTTTAGCCTCTATTTCAGTTATGAGCTGAGATAGTTTTTCTTTAATGGCCGGCACACTTGCGGCTGTTTTATTGATTTCAGCCACCGCATGGGCAACCATTTGCTTGAGTGGAGCCAAGTAAGAATTCCAGGCATTATCCCTTGCAGCTTTTGCTTCTTCTTTTGCCGCTGTTTGAATCATTGCTAACTCATCCTCTTTCGCTAATCCATTTGAAAGAAGCCACTCTTTCATTTTTACCAACCCGTCCCAATTTTTCTCCCATTCCAACCGTTCCGAAGACTTATATCTTTCATGACTGCCTGAAGTAGAATGTCCTTGCGGTTGCGTTACTTCCTCCACATGGAATAAAACAGGAATATGTTGCTCTCTGGCCAGTCTTATTCCATCTTCAAAAGCCTCACATAATCCGGCGTAATCCCAACCTTTGACACGAACAAGATGCAATCCAGTTTCAGCTGCAGTTCGCTGCATTCCAGACAGTGCGGCAGAGATTGAGCCTTTTGCAGTTTGATATTCTTTTGGAACAGATATTCCATATCCGTCATCCCAAACAAAAACCACCAATGGAACTTGTAGAACCGTTGCCGCATTTATTGTTTCCCAAAAATGTCCTTCGCTGGTTGAGGCATCCCCAATGGTTGCAAAACAAACCTCGTTCCCTTTTTTTGATAAATGTGCAAAGGATTGTAGTGAGGGTATGTTTCTAAACAAACTGGAAGCATGTGCCAATCCGAGTGCTCGCGGCATTTGCCCCGCTGTTGGAGCAATATCGCTTGAGCTATTTTTTGTTTTTGTTACATCAAGCCATTCGCCGGTTGCATCTAAAAAAGGGCTGGCAAAGAAATTATTCATTTGACGCCCACCGCTAAAAGGCTCACGGCCCAGGTCAGCATCTGCATACAACTGGGCAAATAATTGTTCCCCGGTGCCCATACCACTAGCCAGCACAAATGTTTGATCTCTGTAGTAACCACTCCTGAAATCGCCGAGTTTAAAAAATTTAGACATGGCCACCTGCGCTACTTCTTTCCCATCTCCAAAAATTCCAAACTTGGCTTTCCCACCCAAGACCTCTTTGCGTCCCAACAAGCTGATTTCGCGGCTTAGGCAGGCAAGCTTATAATCCCCTAAGACATTGTTTTTAAACAGTTCAAAGGACAGTTTTTCCTGGCTGGGCGATTCCATACTGGCAAAATTAGGGAGATAAATGGGGCAATATTTAATTATATTTGTTACCAAATTTACCCGGTCATGAAAAAAATAATATTTGCTTTTGCCCTCAGTTTTTTTTCCATGTTTGTATTTGCCCAATCCAAAGTTGATGCTGTGGCAAAGATGAACACGGAGAAATATGATTTTGGAAAAATCAAACAGGGAGAGCCTGTAACTTATTTTTTTGAAATCAAAAACATTTCTGACAAGCCCCTGGTGGTCGAAAACAGCTGGGCAAGTTGTGGTTGTACCACACCAGAAAGAATTACCGAGCCCATTCAGCCGGGCACTTCCGCAAAACTAAAAGTGCAATACAATGCAGCTGCTGTTGCTCCCTTTATCAAAGACATCAATATTAAGTTCGCAGGCATAGACGAGGTGAAAACCGTAAAAATTACCGGTGAGGTATTGAGCACCGAGGCGTTTACAGAATTGCAGAAACAAGTTCCCAAATCAACCGTGAAAAAGTTCTGATTACACAATGAGTTTTAACGATAAACCCTCTGCACTTACAGAGGGTTTTTTATTACACCGCTATCGAATCAAAGCCAGTTGTCCCTTCATAAGATATCCATCCGGAAAACGAATCAAATAAACATAGACACCGGCCGGTTGCGGACTTCCTTGGAAACTACCCTCCCATGATACGCCGCTATTGGCAGCATTAAACACAATCTGCCCTGCCCTATTGAAAATTTGTACAGTTACTCCATCTATCAAATCTAAATTAGGAATCCGCCAGCGATCATTCTTGCCATCTCCATTGGGAGTAAAGGCCGTTGGGATGTACAACTGGTCAACCACATTTACTAAAACGGTATCACGGTTTATACACCCTTTACTGGTAGTAACCGTTAAGAAATAGGATTGAGTTTGTGGAGGATCAGCTAGTGGTGTGGCCACATTTGCATTGCTTAAATAAAGTGAGGGGGTCCAATTAAATAAATTGCCGGCGGGGCCATAGGAATAACCCTGTAATTGAACGGGACGGCCTGCGAGCTTGACGCGGTCGGGGCCTGCGTGTATTACTGGCCTTGGATTGATCTCAGCCATTAAAACATTTGAGGCGATTCTGCAACTGGATATTCCTAATGATCCGGACTCAGCCACTGTCAACCGATAAAGAAAATAGCCAGAAGTAGTGGGTGTTCGCGTGTATTGCAATGAAGTTGCGCCAGGTATATCGGTCCAGGTTCTTCCTGTATCCTTGCTTAATTGCCATTGATAGGCAGGAGTGGTAATTCCAGGAGAAAGGCTTCCTTGATAAAGAATAGGTGTTTGGTTATACTCACACACACGAACTGTATCAAATCCCGTAGGAGCGGTAGTACGCAAAGTGGGGCCACATGGTCTGAATTGAATATCGTCAAGCGCAAGATCATTTCCTTGACCACCAGGCGCATTATTGGTGATACGCAATACTACTGTACTGGTGCCCGCACCCGTAGTAAAATAAAACCCGAAAGCCTCCCAGATAGGCTGAGAAAACACAGCGATATCCCCTGTCGAATATTGATTTAATACGGCCCCTGAGGTGGACTCTACCCTGAACGTTAGATTAGGCTTGATCAATGTAGGATTATTGACCACATTCAACACCCACGCTGAAAATTCATAAGTAGTATTAGGACAAAGATTTGACACCATTTGTAAGAAAAAGTCTCCGGGGGTATTGGATGCATTCACCATCATAAAGGCTCCTCCACCGGTATGATCTGCTGATACGGAATGCCACTGACGACCACAATTAGACTGAAAAGTTGTAATACTGTATTCGCCATCATTGGGGCAGGTACCGGTAGTTAACCGATAGCCAGGTGCCGTAAAAGAGTAGTTGGCGGCCCCAGTTCCAAAATCAATTTTTACAACCGGATCACCCAAACTACCCACGCATAACTGAGCAATCAAAATAGACTGATGAATTCCTGCATAAAAAAACAGGACAAAAATTGAATTATTTATAGGGAAGCGTTTTGAAAACACATACAAAACTAATCCAATTAGAATACTCGCTGTACCTACCTTTGTTCTATGCCAATGATTTCCACCCGAGGCCAACTGATGCCGCCCTCACCCATTAGAAAGCTAGTACCTTTTGCAGAAGCCGCAAAAAAGAAAGGAATTAAAGTATACCATCTCAATATTGGACAACCTGATATTGAAACTCCACCTGCCATTCTTGATGCCGTAAAAAAGGCAGTAATTCCTGTATTGGAATATAGCCATAGTGCGGGCAACGAGAGCTATAGGAGAAAGCTGGTGGATTACTATGCTAAAGCCAACATTTTACTATCCCATGAGGAAATCATGATCACTGCTGGCGGAAGTGAAGCTATTCAATTTGGATTTTTTGCTTGCTTAAATCCAGGCGACGAGGTAATTGTACCAGAACCCTTTTATGCTAATTACAATGGATTTGCCTGTGCCGCCGGGGTAAAAATAGTGCCTATTACATCCACTATTGAAAACGGGTTTGCATTGCCCCCAATCCAGTCTTTTGAAAAAGTGTTAACTCCAAGGTCCAAGGCAATACTGATCTGCAATCCCAATAACCCTACAGGTTATCTGTACAGCAGTCAGGAAATGGAAGCATTGGGTGAGCTTTGCAAGAAATATGACCTTTATCTATTTAGTGATGAAGCCTACCGGGAATTTTGCTACGCCGGGGCTGCCTTGAGTGCATTGTCATTGAAGGGGCTGGATGATCAGGTAGTGGTGATGGACACTATTTCAAAAAGGTATAGCGCCTGCGGCGCTCGTATAGGAGCTTTTATTACGCGCAACAAAGAGTTGTATGGTGCGGCGATGAAATTTGCCCAGGCACGCCTAAGCCCCCCTGGACTGGCACAAATCCTTGGAGAGGCAGCTGTTGATTTGCCTGCAGACTTTTTTAATGCGGCTAAAGCCGAATATCAAGCGCGACGTGATATCTTAGTTAAGCGCTTGAATCAAATGCCTGGAGTATTCTGTCCTAACCCAGGAGGAGCTTTTTACGCTATTGCCAGACTTCCAATTGACGATAGTGATAGATTTTGCCAATGGCTGTTAGCATCTTTTTCACATAATGGACAAACCCTAATGCTGGCTCCTGCTACTGGCTTCTATGGTACTGAGGGTTTAGGAAAACAAGAGGTTCGCCTGGCTTATGTCTTAAATTCAGATTCAATTTCTGCTGCTATGGATTGTTTGGCGTATGCCCTTCAGCAATACCCCGGAAGAGTACATTAAACCAGTTATGAAACCATTAGTAGCCTCCCTGTTAATCCCAATTAGTATAGCTGCCTGGATGCAGCCTCCAACCGCTGAAACTACGTTTATTCGCTTTAATAAAGGAGTTCATGATTTTGGATATTTACAACTTGGCGTGCCAGCTTCCTGTTCGTTTACAATTACCAACACAGGCAAAAAAAGCGTTCAAGTTGAGAAGACATGGGCCGGCTGTGGCTGCACCACTCCCAAAATTAGCCCTATCCACATAGGCCCTGGCAAGCAGGCAAAGCTGAGTGTTACTTTTAATGCGGGCGCAGAGGAGGTTTTTCTGAAGGAAGTTTATATAAAATTAAAAGGGAACGATAATATCTATGTGCTCCGAGTAAAAGGACAGGTGCTGAACAAAAAAGAGTTCCTGCAAAAATTCCCCTCCAAAGGATAAGACAGTGCAAAAAAAAGCCTCCGATTAGGAGGCTTTTAGAATACTGTTAAAGACGATTATTGCTTTCTGAGTGTTAACCAATACTGGCCTGCAGATACTGTTGGAGCGCCAAATACATGGTGGTTCAGCAACATGGTCATCACTACCGGAGTGGTACAAGAGAAAACGAAATTTCCAGTTCCAGCCGTTGACACTGCGTATTGTGTAGCACTTGGGCTTGTGCTGTACTTCCCGTAATACTGATTAGTTACCGTTGCTATACCAGAACTTGCATTAACGTTAATTACCCATGTTTGAGGACTATTAGCTCCTGGGTAGGCCATATTAGGATAAATTCCAAAAGTAGACATTGAAGTAGCTGTAGTTGCAGTAATAGGGTTAGTAATAACATCACCAGGAGACCAATCTTCCCATTGGTCAGTAACTACCACATAATTCCCGGGCATTTTAGTTGGATCATATGGGCAAACAACACTGCCACGGAAAAAGAAAACTGAGTAATAGAAATTGGCACCGGTTCCTGTGAAGTTAGAATTATTGATTGTGTATTTTTTACCGGATTTAGTAACCGCTTGCACATAGCAAGTAAAAATACTTCCCGGAGGAAAGTTCCCGGCATTTACATTCAATTGCAAACCTAAAGCAGTTGCAATTTCCTGCGCAGAAACGTAGATATCAAAATAGCTGGTATCTCCTTCTGCGATGGTGTATTTCTTAATAAAGCGCCAAGCAGCTTCATTGGCATTTGTGTTTCTAACCACATAGATGTTAGCCGTTACCACAGGGTCTTCACCCCATGAACGTACGCGAACACCCACACGAGTAGTTGCCAGATTACCGGCATCCAACGTGTTTGCTAAAACGCTTTGGTCAGTCCATGTATTTGTAGCTGGGTCAAAATTAGCCTTACCCTTGAGATAAGAACCTGTGTATAACCCCGCCATAAAATTGTCGAAGTCATTTTCAGTTTTCTCGGTACAGCCTGAGAACCAAAAAAGGGCTAACAAAGCTGAAGCAAGTACAGAAATTTTAGATTTCATTTGAATTTTTTTAAACGTTTTAGAAACAAGTTGCTGACCCGTTATCCCAGAATACTTTTACGGTATTATCAGCTTTTTGCCTTGCATTAAGGTTGAGTGTAACGTGATCTGTTGGATACCACACACTACGAATGAACGGACCTGGCAGAGGATTCAACATAGGTTGCATGTTGAGAGGCAAACCGGTACGACGATAGTTGTTGTAGGGCTCAATACCATTACCAAAAGAGGCAATATGGTACTCCTTCATAACTACGTTCAATTTAGCAGTATTGGTAGAAGCAGCATCATATGCTCCCAGTACTACGTTTACATACTGGTTAATTGCAGCAGTAGAAGGAACAAAATTTGGATTGGGGGTAACTGTCATTGTAGCAGGGAAGTTTAAAACCTTGGTAATTGACTGTCTCACACCTGCATCTAAGAGGGTACGTGCTGTTGCTGCGCTACCACCAAGTGCAAGCTGAGCCTCTGCGAGAAGGAAGTTTGTGTAAGAGGATAACCAAATGGGATGTATACCTGCACCACGTGCTCCAGGTGTGCCATTTAAGGTAACTATACTGGCTTGTACACTAGATGCAGATCCGGTATTTATTGCAAGGGCATCAAAATCACCTCCTGCCGGGTAAATACCCCAGGCTGTGCGGTGCTGTCCATCGGGTGGAATACCGGAAGGATCGCCATGATCACGTCCAAAATAACCATCTCCGGTCATGCAATAAACCATCCCAATAGGATAATGTCCAGGACTCAATTGTCCTTGGCAACTCAAAGCTGGAAGAGGAATAATGAATTGTCCGGAAGATGTTTGCCCATTACGAGCTGTAATTTGACGGCGGAAATAATAGCGAGTACGGGGATCTATCATTCCTTTCTCAGTAACCATTTCCCAAGCAATGTAGTTAGCGATATAAGTACCTACTCCCCCCGATGCACGGTAACAACTGTTGTACTTGGGGTGACGGGAATTAGGATTTTCCAACTGTGTACCAAAACGGAAAACAAAATCTTCAGCCTCAGTATCGATAATATCGCCCGCAGCGACAACAGCGGCAATCTTAGAACCCGCGCTGGCATCTACCAATCGCGTGGTCATATATGCTTTTAGCTTTAATGTTTTTGCCAACGTGATCCAACGTGTTTTGTTACCTCCATAGTAAAGGTCACTGGAAGGACTAGATGCTGCATTTTTTGCAAAATTTACCAACGCTGAATCCAATAAACCTAAACAGTTTGCATATACATCTTGGCCCTTATCAATTTTGGGGTTAATTACAGAGTTGGCGGGATTACCTGCTTCAGACCAAGGCACATCGCCAAAGAAGTCAACCAATGCCATTCCGGTGTAAGCTTTCATTACTTGACCTATCCCTAAATGGAAGAAACGATTTTGCGCACGGGCCAATGGTTCCATTGCATTTATCTGTGTCACCACATTTCGGTAGGCATTTCCCCACACTCCATTGAAAGTTTCAGGGCGAAATGCGTTTAGGTAAATACTGCCCCCCATATTCCAAAGTCGAGACATTTCCATTCCTCGATCAGATAAGGAGTTGAAAAAGCTAGCAAAACTTAGCTGAGCGGCATTTAAGTAAAGGTCTGTATCAGCCTTATCCAATGTAGGTACATTGGGATTTGCCAACATATCATCCAATCTTTTTTTACAAGAAGATAGTGTTAGAAGAGAGGCTGCAACAGCTACAAGGATTAATTTATTTTTATACATGATTGCAGGTTTTTAGAAGGTTAATCTTAAACTCGCTCCAAAACGACGAGAAGAAGGAGCTGTCATTAATTCAAAACCGCGGGCATAGCTACTAACTCCCAATGTTGCAGTTTCAGGATCAAAGTTGTTGTACTTAGGGAAGCTAGGCGCCTTATACCAAAGGTTTTGTCCTGATAATGTAAGTGAAGCACTTCCAAATGGAGAGTCCTTCAAGAAATTCGCAGGGATTGCATAAGACAATGAAGCCTCACGCAAACGAATAACTGTTGCATCCCAAACTCCAAACTCATCTGCAGAAACAAGGCGGTTGGTGAAAAATACGTCGGCAACGGCAATTTGGACAGTATTTGGCTCACCTGCTTGATTTACACCAGGGATAACCCACATTTGCTGACGGTCAATTTCTGTGTCCTTGGTTACACCACGAGAAAGAAGAATCAATGGAGTCATTGCAAACATGTCTCCGCCACGTGAGTAATCCCACTGCATACGGAAAGAAAAGCTCTTGTAAGAGAAGCTTGTAATACCAGTCAGTTGAAAATCAGGGTTCGAATCACCCAAAATTCCGAGTGTTGGGTCAACAAGGTAGTTTCCATCTGGACCAACAACAGGCTGATTGCCCTTGTTTGGATCACGCAGCACTTTTGATCCGTAAATCATGCCCAATGGTTTATTTGGGAATGCAAATAATCCAAGATCACTGTAGCCAGCCAATCCAATTTGCTGAATTTCAGCAGGAAAATCGTATGCCTTGTTACGATTTAAAGTGAAGTTTGTATTGATATCCCAGTTGAATTTCTTATTACGAATAATAGTATAACCCAATCCTAATTCAATACCCTTATTCTCAACCGTCGCGGCATTGATACTTTGTACAGTGTAGCCAGAGGCAGGATCAAGATCTTTATCCAAGATCTGATCTGGGTTTACACGACGGTATAAAGTAAGATCAAGGTTCACACGGTTGTTGAACAAACGGCCCTCAATTCCAAACTCAGTCTCTTTTGACAACTCAGGACGAAGAGTTGGATTTGGACGACGACCTCCCAAAGTGTTTGAGTTAACAACAGTACCCCCGGCAGTCACGAAGCGGTTTGCCTGAATACCCAATATTGCACGGGTTTGGTAGGCATCTCCGAATGAGGCACTTGTAGAATAACCCAAACGCATTTTCAAATAATTGACCACTTTACTGGAGCGCAGGGCATCAACAGCAGCGGTCGGGATAAACGAAGCGGTTACGTTTGGATAAACTTTATTTCTATTTGCAGACTCGAACTTAGAGGACCAGTCACTTCTGGCACCTACGTTGACATACAAATAATCCTTATAACCGATGGAGGCAAATCCAAATGCCCCCAAAAGCATTTGTTCAACGCGATAGTCAAGATCATCACCACTATCCCCAGTTTTATTCTGAGTGATGAAGTTAGAGTGGTCAAATAGGTTAAACACAAGCTGCTGTGAGCTGTATTGTCCAAATTGCTTGTAATTATTAATGTAAGCATTCGCACCTGCTTCAACGTTCAGTGTCACATCGTCTGTGATCTGAGTGTTATAGCTAGCTAACATAGAGTGATCCCAAATAGCACGATTCACATATGTAGTTCTGTAGAAGCCCAGTGGAAACTCTGCAGCACCTTTGTTATGTTGGTGGATATGTTCTTCACCGTAGTTATCGAATCCGATCTTATAAACAAAATTGAGCGATTTGCTAAAATCGTAACGCAGTTGCACGTTACCAAAAGCACGGTTAGTATTTTGCTTTACGCGCGAGTTGGCAATTGTCCAACGAGGATGTGTGATATCATTACCACTACGATAATAAACGGATGATCCATCGGCGGGGTTTTGATAAGGCCAGTTCACCATGTCAACTGACGTAGGCGTGTAAATCAAGTCTCCGAACACAGAAACACCATTATCAGATCCACTACCTGTACTACTTGCTGTAGGAGGAGTATTGAATTTTGTAGTGGTAAAGTTGAGTGAGGAAGTCAGCGTAAAGTTGTTAGTCAACTTTGCATTTCCACCTACGCCAAATGTGTGACGAACCACATCGTTTTCGGGAGTAAATCCTTTGTCAGTAAGTGTGCTAAAGTTAGCATTCATTGCTAAACCAGGACCACCGCCATTGATGTTGATACCCGTGTTAGATACAACTCCTGTACGGAAGAAGTTTTTAACAGAGGGATAAAACTTATAGTCATATTTTGCACCCACCAATTCAGGGAATGCACCACGCAAAGCCGCCCTATCGTATGGGTGAGGTAGACGCATAGGAGGATCGGTAAAAGCGATAGAAGCCCAGTTACTAAAGAAGTTACCAACGGCATTGTTAAACCCGTTACCGTATTTTTCGGTGTAAACCGGAAGGTTGGCCACGTCATTTGAGAAAACCGATTGGCTAACAGTAATCTCTGTTTTCTTACGCTGCCCACGGGAAACAGCACCATTTTTAGTAGTGATCAACACCACCCCATTGCGGCCAAGTGAACCGTATTGAGTAGTTGCACTCAAGCCCTTCAGCACACTCACACTTTCAATGTTATTGGGGTCGATATCAAAGAAACGGCTACCAGTTTGGTTTCCGTAAAGAAATCCTGCCTGTGCATTGGTAGACCCATCAAAAGGAACTCCATCCACTACAAAAAGAGGTTGAGAGTTACCACTAATTGTGGAAACTCCACGAATGGTAATGTTGGTACCAGAACCGGAGATACCGCTAGTATTTAAAATATTTACACCAGGTGCCTTACCCTGCAACAAACGCATGGGGTCGCCGTCGGGACGAAGCTCTAATTGTTTTTTGTCTACAGTAGCAACGGCATAACCAAGCGCTTTTTTCTCACGCTTGATACCCAATGAAGTAACTACTACTTCTGAAATAGTTTCAGCTGAAGCAGCCAATGTTACTTTAGATGCATCGGAGGCAGCTACTTCAGAAGCAGCAAATCCAACACTTGAAATAACAAGAACAGTTCCACTACTAGGGACACTCAGGGTAAAACTACCGCTGGCATCTGTGGAGGTACCATTCTTGCGATTGTTCTTCTGCACAACAGAAGCACCTACAACGGGTGCACCTTTGTCATCAAGAACCTTACCGGTTACGCTCTGCTGTGCCACCAGCGTGGAAAAACAGAACGTTACCAGCGAAACGAGTAATAGCAATTCTTTTCTCATTAGCAACTGTTTTATAAAATTTAATTTTGGCAATCAGACACAATTTACAACCACATGGGCAGCACAATGCACAAGATTGCTGCTTGCGAACTTAACAAAATATTCACAAAAAATAAAACTTGCTTTTTTTTCTGCTAAAAAGGAGGAGAAAAATTAACTAAGGTATTGATTAGTAGTCTAATGGAAAGCGTCGAACTCCTTTTTCATTTCATCTCTTGAAAAAAGCCCCTCATTTATCGATAAGAAAATGGTTGCCACTCCGTTTCCGATGAAATTCGTAATAGCACGTGCCTCTGACATAAATCGGTCCACACCAAGTAGAAGGGCGAGTCCTTCCACGGGAATTACTTTTACGGCGCTCAAGGTTGAGGCTAATATAATAAACCCGCTCCCGGTAACACCAGCGGCTCCTTTGGAGGTAATCATCAACACGCCAAAAATAGTTGCTATCTGTCCCCATGATAAATCAACCTGGAAAACTTGCGCTAGAAAGATGATTGCCATTGAGAGGTAAATGGAAGTGCCATCCAGATTAAAAGAATATCCTGCGGGAACCACCAAACCAACTACTGTGCGGTGACAACCCATTTTCTCCAATTTATTCATCAATGAGGGTAGTGCTGCCTCTGAAGAAGAAGTTCCTAATACAATCAAGAGTTCGTCCCGGAGATACCGCAAGAATTTCCAAACGCTAACCTGATAATACCGAAGCACGGCTCCTAAGACAATCACAATGAAAAGAAACATGGTGACGTAAACACATAACATAAGCTTACCAAGCGGTAAGAGTGCGGCCAGCCCATATTTACCAATGGTAAACGCCATTCCACCAAAGGCGCCAATAGGTGAAAACCTCATAACCCATCCCAGTGCTTTGAAGAGATAACCCGCCATCCATTGTATTTTCTCTAAAGCAACAATCTTGTAAGTTGAGCGATTTAAAAAAAGTCCCACCAAGATGGAAAGAAGCAAAAACTGGATGGTAGCGTTCTCGCGAAAAAAAGCAAGTAATGAAACGCCGCCGCTTTTTTGAATGGAACTAATAGCTGCAGGATTAATGCCATTGGTTGCTATACCTGATCCGGGCTGTATTATGTAGGCCACAACAATTCCAATTAGCAACGCAATGGTTGTGATCACTTCAAAATAAAGTATGGCCTTCCCCCCTATCCTGCCAACTCTTTTCAAACTATCCATTCCACAGATTCCTGATATAATGGTAACAACGATTATTGGGTTTATAAAGAGCTTTACAATGTCGATGAAGTATTTACCTAAAGGCTGCATGGAAACGGCTGTTGCCGGCGCAAAGTGACCCAGCACAATGCCCAATACAATGGCAAGCAACACCCAGAAGGTGAGATTTTTACGAATAGTTTTTAATTGCATTACAAAGCTTGGGGAATCAAACTGTTAATGGTAGAAAGACCAAGCGCAATCTCTTCCTTACTTACTTGCATTATGCGAAAGGTTTCACCATCCCGATCAAAATAATTGTAAACGGTGGGTAATGAAGCAGGAAGCTTCCCTATGATCGACTTCACAAAACATAATGCAGCAATGAAAGTTCCGAGGTTGCTTGGATGAGATCCATCACTGCTATAGAGCGCTGCTTGTGGCATTTTTTTTAAGAACTCCTGCCAGCAATCTCCAACCTTCACTCTTGCTGCCCCACATTGATCAGCTAGTTGCGCATAAGCCCTGTTAATGACCGGTTGCAATTCAGGATTTTTTTCACGGGCCCATGTATTGTATAAAAAAGGTCTTGCTTGTTTACTTTTTATCAATTCACACAGCAATCCTCCGTAATACCATAAGCTATCAGGCGCTTCTATTGGTCGTAAGCTATGGTCGTGAAATACCACTATATCATAGCGGCCCTGTTGAATCAATGTTTTTGAGCGAAGGCCCTTTTCCTCTTTCCAATGTTCTCCTAAATTAGTACCACCAACTGTAGACTTAGTACAAATTAGTTTAGTATCCAAACTGTCTGAAATTAGCGAGACCATCTGGATTAGGTTGTTGTAATAAGTGTAGGAATTGCCCACAAAAAGCACCCGTAAAGTGTCTTTCACGGGGCTTGCATTTGCAACTGCAAAAAATTGAAAAATAAATACTCCCAGGATAACTAACCCACATCTCATAGCTAATTTTTTATACCAATGGATCCACTAGAATCCTTGGTTCTGTACCATGTTGGGATTATTTTGAACCTGTGATACCGGAATGGGCAGAATAGTTCTATAGTAGTAACTACTTGTAGTGTTTGTATATTCAACTAATCGTGAAGTACTATTTCCAGCTGAATTTATCTTTACATAATTGGTTTTAGTACGATTTAAATCAAACAAACGTTGGCCTTCCAGCGCAAATTCTTTCCTGCGCTCAACTATTATACTGTCCACATAAGCCGCCGCGGTAATACTGCCTGTTGGTGGAGTGCCTAATGTGGCAGCAAATAATCTTGTGGTGGAAGCTGTATCACGAGAGCGACGTATCAGATTTACATCAGATAATGAAGCGTTGAGAGCAGCTGCATCTCCAGTTTGCATGGCAATACGAGCTAAGGCTTCACCTCGGCTTAGATACATCTCAGCCAAACGAATCACTTTAATATTTTCCGCATAGTTAGAGATATTAGTATACTTCAAACAAAGCGGTACGTTCACCTCACCTCCAATGGAGTTGCGGTTTCCTAACTCCACAAAACGACGTCTGGCATCTGTTGCTGTATAAGTCTCATACAAACCTTTAAAAGTGCTGAGCGTAGTGCCTGTGCTTCGGCTATTCATTGATTGGCGAGTAGCCAGGCATTCACCATAACCCTGTTGGCTGGATAGGTAAGCATAGCTGTCAGTACCTGGATTATCTGTGGCATTATTTGCTACTTCAAAAATCGACTCAACATTACCCACTGTCTGAAAACTACTAACCAATGTTGCGTAAGGGAATAGGCTGTAACGATTTGAATTGATTACAGCGGAAGCCGCAGTTACAGCAGTAGCCCAGTCCTCTTTGTAGACCGCAACACGCGCTCTCAATGCTAAAACGCCCCACCGGTTAAAACGAATTTTAAAAAACGATGAATTTGAAGAACCGTTAATGATAACATCCCCGGTTGTATTTAGGCGATTCAACGCTTCAACCATATCCTTGTCGATTTGAGCATACACTTCAGCAGCTGTATTTCTTTTGGGATATACTATCTCTGAAACATTAGTAATTGGTTTAAGAACAAGGGGTACACAAAGGTGACTTCCATCCGCAGTATGTCTTAGTGGTCGAGCAAAGAATTTTGCCAAATCAAAATAGGCCATAGCTCGAACGGCATATGCTTCCCCAACTAATTGTTTCACTTCAGCCGTTTCTAATGAAGTGGCAATACTTTGCAACTTTGACTCATGAGCAATAATGGCATTTGCATTAGTAATCACACGATAAATTTGGGACCACATACGGCTCACATTCGCATCAGTAGCGGTATGTGTCATTGTATTCATACCCGTATAACGATTACCGGTTTTAACACTTCGGGTCATGTTGTCCGAAAGTACCTCAGGGATTACCATAGCATCTCTACCATAGTAACTGTAAGACTGCATTAATGAATAAAGTCCATTGACAGCAGCGCGGGCAGTTGGCATACTAGAAAAAACATCTTCTGTAAAAACACTCTGCTGAGGTTTTAGATCAGTAAAACCTTTTTTACAAGATGCTAATGTTAAAAGCGCACCTAAAAAAAGAATATAGTTTTTCATATTATTATAATTAGATGAATTAAAAAGTAATATCAAGACCAAATAAGAACGTGCTGAATATTGGCGGATTCTGACTCAAGGTTCCACTAATATCTGTTTCAGGATCCGTATTGAAACGTTTGTCCTTAACATAAGTGAATAAATTTTGTCCGCGCAGATAGACACGCATGTTGTTGATTTTTGATTTTGAGAGATACTGCTTGGGTACTGTGTAAGTCAGCGACACATCTCTCAAGCGTATATAGCTTCCATCATAATTAAATCGTGTGCTCTCATAGCTTCCGGCTGAGGACTGTGTACCCAGAAACACAGGCTTTGGAACATCTGTTATATCCCCAGGCTTGGTCCACCGACGACGGTACTCATATTTACTCAAACCATTACTTTGATCAGTGAACCCTAGGTTGGCATCTGATTTTTGCAAGTAGCCATATGAGTCATAAATACGATTACCCCAGAACACATACAACTGAAAACTTAATTTGAAATCTCCAAATGATAAATTGTTAGTGATACCTCCAAAGAATTTAGGAAGGGCGCTACCCATTGTGACTCTTGGTAGTGCAGTAGTGAACACATTGGTAGTAGAGTCCTTGCTTCCGGAAGAGTACCATAGTGCCTCCCCATTAGCCGGATTTACACCTGCATACCCCCTTTGGTAGTGCGTGTAATAATCATATCCTTTGACGCGGTAATAATCCCCCGTTGTAGAAAACAAAGAGTCGATCTCAGTAATCTTATTTCTGTTAGCAGTAAAATTGAAGTCGGTCACCCACTTAAATCCTTTCTGCTTTTGTGGTGCCACATTTACTGTTGAAATAGCAACCTCAACCCCTCTATTCTGCATAGCGCCATTGTTGACTGTGATGTTGGTCACCCCATTAACACTGGGGATTGATTGATTGATCAATAACTCAGAGGAAACCCTGGAGTACCAATCAACAGTACCTGACAAACGCCCTTTGAAAAGCGAAAAATCTACACCAAAGTCAAGTGGAATATTTTTTTCCCATGTCAGGTTATCATTTGCTAACTGGGATAGAGTGATACCGGATGTTTGGTTATAGTCAGAACCAACTGTATAGAGACCTTGAGATACAAAATTATCAATGCCCTGATTTCCGGTGTAACCATAACTTCCTCTCAGCTTCAATTCGCTTACCCACTTGGATTTCATAAATGGCTCGTTGGTTATATTCCATCCAAATCCAACTGACCAAAATATCTCAGACTGAAAGTTTTTAGCAAACCGTGAGGAAGCATCTTGACGAATAGACCCTGTTAAAAAATAACGATCTGTATAACCATAATTTGCATTTAAAAATTTACTTATTATAGTGTTCATAGTACCGGTACCGGTAGCCGTCTGAATCTGTGATCCACCAGCAGGAGTGCTAGTTCCAGGAGCAATGCCATTGACCAAAACAGTCATATCAACATCGGAGCGGCTTTGGGCCTCATAACCAGCAAAGGCTTCAATCTCATGACCGCGACCAAACTTTGTTTTAAACCGAAGGATATTTGTACCAATCCAATTGACAATGTCTTGAGAAAAATTTTGAATACTTCCACCGACTGCAACGATAGCATTACCAACACGAGGATCATTGAAAACGGTCCGATAAGCATGGTTAAAATCAAGCGCAAAACTTCCCTCGTATGTAAGTCCCTTAGCTATTTTGTATTTAGTAGAGGCATTAGCACCTATGTTGTATGTTTTAGCTACACGCTTTGTAGTGGCAATTACTGCTGCCGGATTATAACCGCTGTTGTAACCAAGTTCCCATGAAACCCCATCACTTTTGAACACGGGTAACCATGGAGCTAAACGATACATAGCGCGTGTTGGGTTAGCAAAAAAGGAGCCGCCTGGAAAATCAGTATTTCGCTGAAAATTACCACTAAATCCTCCCTTAATTGACCACCTGTTAGAAAGTTCAGCACTTGCATTAACACGGTAAGTAGCCCTGTCATACTCCACCCCTTTAATTGGGGCCTCCGCTTTATAATAGCTACCTGACATGAAAAAAGTTGATTTATCATTCCCGCCACTTGCATTTAAACTGTATTGGCTGAATTTTCCTTGTCTCATTACTACGTCAAACCAATCCGTATCAACATTTCTGCTTATCCCGTTAGCAACCAATGCGGAGTCATAAGAAGCAGGGTTACGACCAGCATTTATCCAACCTTCTTTGTAATACTGAATATATTCCTCTGTGTTCAATGTTTTTTGTTCGTCACGAAGTGTATTATTAATCATCCCCTGCTGCACCGTTATATTGATTTTTGCCTTTCCAGGCTTGCCATTCTTAGTTGTAATTAATACTACCCCGTTTGCAGCACGAGAACCGTAAAGAGAGGTGGCAGAGGCATCTTTTAACACCGTCAAACTCTGGATATCATTAGGATTTAATCCAGCTATAGTATTTGAATTACCCCCTGAGATATCGCCACTCACCACTGGAATTCCATCAATAACATAGAGAGGTGCAGCTCCGGCGCTGATTGATCCAATACCACGAATTCGTACGTTTGGTACGGAACCAGGTTGACCGCTTCCGTTTTGAGATTGAAGTCCGGCTACATTCCCTTGTAAACTTTCCTGAATTGATGTACTGGGCGCATTCTCCAAAACTGCCGCTTTAACACTTGAGGCGGAACCAGTAATTGAGCTTCTCTTCTGTGTACCATATGCAACTACCATCACCTCTGAAAGATTATTATCGGATTCTTCTAGTACAACCACTAAGGAAGTGGTTGTACTTTCAATGTTCTTCACAGTTTTGCTGAGCATGTTTACGCTTGAAAACTCAAGCGATTGTCCCTTTTTAATGTCAATTTTAAAACTACCATCCTGGCTAGTGGCTGTACCCTGTTTGGAACCAATCGGGCGTACAGTTATATTTTCAAGAGGTGTGTTGTCTTTCGCTGAAAGGACTTTACCAGCAATCTGGATGGTTTGCGCTTCAGCAACTTGTGAGAAAAAGATTCCGAGGGCTACCAAAAATGCTGCAAGAAATCGGGTTGTGATTTTTTTCATAAGCAAGTATTTCGTTAGTTTAGACTCAACTTACGAATAATTAGGAGAATTGATTAACTATCGTCAATTTTACGGGATTCCTGTTTAAAAAATGGATTTTCGGAAACGCCTTAATAATTCATTTTCAACACTCTAAGAAATGCTCAAAAAAGGGAAAGAGGAAATAATCTACCTGCTTAATAAGTGCATTGAAAAATTTGAATCAGAAAACAGCACTATATTAACCAAGAATACAAACAGAAAAAATTACAAACCCCTTGCTATTGCATTAAGCGAAATCAGCAATAATCTACCCCTGTCTGCAGAAAAATTGGGGCCGAGGGCGAACTGGAAGAGATTTTAAATTCTGTGGAAAATGCGGAATGTAAATGCAAAATCATTCGATGGAAAAAACCTAACGGACAAATAGAGGAATATCGACTAAAAAATAGTCTGCTGGATAGCATAAAACCCGTGCTTCTACAACCTTTGCTTGATGCACAAAGTATTTTAGTAAAAGATTTAGAAGACACCTCTTTGATAAAACGCAAATCGTGAAAAATAAACTTACGCTGGTTGCTTTGTTATTGGCCTTTACAGCAACCGCACAGATCAAAATCGATAGTGCCAATTCAATTATAGCAAGCGCTCATCCCTTGGCATCAGAAGCAGGGGCGGCAATATTTAAACAAGGGGGAAATGCCTACGATGCTATCACGGCTGCAGCTTTTGCTCTAAGTGTTGTTGAACCGACGATGAGTGGTTTGGGAGGAAGGCTTCAAGTAATACACAGAAATAGTAAAGGGAAAATAAAAGGAATTGATGCCACTACGCAAGTTCCATTAGCCTATGTGACAGATCCCGATAATCAGGAAGATGGCTACACCACAATAGGTGTGCCCGGTATGGTCAAGGGACTTATTGAGCTTCACCAAACAAATGGAAAATTATTGCTGAAAGACGTAATGGCCCCCGCAATAGCTATTGCCAAGAATGGCTTTCAAATTTTACCTGATGAAGTTGACCGCTTAAAATCAGTAAAGAAAGATCTACTCCAGTACCCCTCCACAAAGTCATACTTTTTAAAAGGCGATAGCCTCCCAAAAGATGGAGACTGGTTTACACAGGAAAAACTAGCCACCACATTAGAGAGTATTGCAAATGATAAGGGCGAATCTTTTTATAAAGGCGCATTAGCCGCATCATTAATAAAACAAGTTAAAACAGGAGGAGGCTACCTTAGCTGGCAAGATATGCTCAACTACAGAGCTGTAAATGCAACACTACTAAGAGGCAATTACCGAGGCTATGAGATTGTGACAATGGGTTTACCCTCCTATGGTGCCATAGTCCTGGAAATGCTTCACCTCCTGTCATTATCAGATCTAACAAGTTGCTCAGAGGCGGAATTTTTACTCACGCATGCCAAAGCACATGAGCTGGCGTATGAAGACAGAAAATTATTGAAAACGGAAGAAGAAAAAATTATAAAAATAGATTACGCAAAGAAGCGTTGGCAAGATTCAAAAAATAAAAAAAATAATATGTTGATGCAAGATAGTGCAGCTTTTCAAAATGGACACACAACCCACTTAGTAGCTGCCGACCAGGATGGCAATATGGTTAGCTTAACGCAATCTTTAGGTCCCACTATGGGATCCAAAGTTGCTTCTATTGATGGCGGGTTTATGCTTGCAACTACCATGGGGCCCTATCTTGGCAAAATGGTTGCTGGCGAGAGGGCTTCCTCACACATCTCGCCGGTACTTATTTTGAAAGATGGTATACCCTTCATGAGTATAGGTGCCGCAGGTGGTGCCAGAATAGTGCCAGCGATTGTTCAAACGATTAGTCGTGTTGTAGACAGAGGGTTAGCCCTTGAAAAAGCATTAGCAGCTGCACGTGTATTTCAACTTCCCGAAAAATTACTCATTGAAAATCACCCTGCGGTTTTTTGGGAAAATAAAAATACATATGAAGCACTACAAATAACTACAAGCAAAAAAGAGAATGTCTTGAAGCCAGCACAGTTTGGACGTGTTCATGCAACCATAGCAAGCAAATCTGGGTTATGGGTTGGAGCTGCAGATCCTGACTGGTCTGGTACTGTGAACGGAAAAAAAAATCACAACTAGCTAGCGTACAGTGCCAAGCGATTTCTCGTAAAGTTGCGTTATATATAAAATGAGAAGCCCAAATAAAACAGAGCTCACCACTAGAATATTGTTTACGGGTCCAATAACAGAAAATGATAGTTTTATTAAAATAGTGGATAATACAAACCCAGAATTTCGTATTATGATGTGAAATTGATCAGAGTAATAAAAAGAGGCAAGTAAAAGTAGCACATCCACAATAATAAGTATAGTAAAAAAATCATCGAAGAATACTGTATTTACATTTGCAAGAGCAGCAAAAGCGGAAAATTGATTAGCAAAAAGTAGATTTATCCAATTACCTAAAGAATAACAAGCCAAGCCAAGCAGTACAGGTAATAAAAAAAGGGAAATTGCTTTTTTAAGGAAAATAAATCGGCCGGCTGCCTCTGAAACAGGGCTTACATCAACGATGGCAGCAACTTGCCGCTTGATAATTCTATGATAAAACACATAGATTAAATAAAATAAGATTAAAGCAGATACCACATCGAAAGTAAATTGGAGATCTTTCTTATTTTGAAACCAGTCAGGAACCAATTGCAAGTCTCCCAAATCTTTAAAGATTCTCCTAATTACAATCAATGTGATAATTTCATATTGCTTTCCTATGTAAAAAGTAGTAGATTTTGGCAAATAAAAGAGTAATAGGTAGACCTCATAAACAAGTATAAAGGAAAAGGGTGTGTAAATAGCGGATATGGGGCTATTGAAGAGTCCTAAATTGGTTTGAATAACTCCAGCTTTAACAAAGGCAATTATGAGCAAATGAATTATGTAACTAAGAATGGCAAGAGAAAGTACCAAACGCTCATTCTGCTTTTGATTTGGCCAGAGAGTAAAAATTGATGTCCCTTGTGGACCCAAACGGAGAGGTTACATTTTGATTGACTTTGAGACATATTTGAATTAAGTTATCAGAAAGTTACAATTTTCATAGCTCAAGACAATTTTTTTAGCTGAAAGAAATAAGCCCCTCCTACGGCCATTCAAAAAATCAAGGTTTTGATAATTCTTTATCTAGGTATTTGATTTTAAATTAGTAATGTAAACAGGGGGAACCAAACCAAAAAACTAAAAAAGGTAAACCTGCTGATTGCTATTGATAGTGTCAAAAATACAGATTGTAGAGATTTGTACCCCTCAGCATGATGAAAAAATACAATCAATGGCATCTAAAAATTTTATCATATTTTTTAAAAATAGGCATTTAAAAAGCCCCAAAAAATTTGGGGCTATGATTTAATTAGATAAATAGCAAAGCTCGAAAAAAGCGAATTTAATTAGCAACATTGACTCTGTAAAAGAACGGTGAGGAATAGAAAGCACCCCCAGTAATATTGACACTCGTGTTATTTGCATCAAAAACAGACCCGTCCTTTAGCTTCATTTTGGCACGTACTTCAAATCGATCTCCAGAACTAGTTTGGGTTAAGGTAAGACCTGAGGCAGCTAACATCTCGCTACCAGTAACTATTAACCGGAAGCGCGGATATCCGGTAACTGCATCCTTGGTAAAATCAGTAGACCTAAGTGTTCTGAGTGGTGCATCTGGCTTTGAGTTATTGCCATTGGCGGGAGTGTTATCAAGAAATCGAATAACCATTTCGTAGCTATCAAAATTTGCTCCGCTATTTGGTGTTACGGCCTCTAAAACTTGTTCCATTTGGGTGGTACCCATACTTGCCTTGCTAACAGTGAAGATGGGGATGGGGAACGGGGTTACAGTTCTCATGTATCCTCCCTGCTGAAGATTAAATTGGTCGATTGGTTCAATCATTTCAGTTTCGCAAGAACTGAAGAGTAGAACCAATAAAAAAAGGGCACCATTAACTATTTTTTTCATATTAGTATTTTTTCGATTTTAAATTTACTTAATGTATCCCGGGGGATTATTATCCCAAAAGACCTGTACTTCTACATTTGCTTTTTGCTTGGCATTACTATTACGATTAATGTAGGACAAAGGATAATAAAGTGACCTAATAAAAGGTCCGGGAGCAGGCTCAAGAGCGGGCTGTTGAGCAGGTTGTCCAGTGCGACGGTACAAATTGTATGACTCTATACCGTTTCCACGAAGAGCAACCCAGTATTCACGAGCAAGTATTGCCAGCTTTCCTGTGTTGGAGGCGGCATCAAACTGACCTAATATGTAATTAATGTAGGCGGTAACCTCAGAGGACCAGTTATAGTTATTTGCTGTTTCAAAGGCGGTAATCTTTGAAGCTTCAGGTGTCGAGAGGGCATAGGCACGTACATCATCAAATGAATTTTGCATGGCCGTCTGCAGCAAGACTCTTGGATTGCCTGTAGTACCCAAGGTAAGGGAGCTTTCAGCTAACATGAAATTAATAAATGAGCGCATCATGATTGGATGAATACCTGCACCACCGGCACCAGCCCCCAAAGAAACTCCCACACCAGCGTTGTTGTCATAACTACCGCCCGCAGGGTACAAACCCCAAGCAGTTCTCTTCAAGCCGTCCGGCGGTATACCCTCATTGCTCAGGTGATCACGACCCCAATACCCGGCGGTAGTTGGGACACAATAAACATCATCAGGGCCGTAATGAGCTGGCTTAGGATTAGTGATGCACCTCAACTCATTTACATCAGTGGTATTTCTGGTAGTTTGTCTGTAGAAGTAATAGCGAATTCGGGGGTCTTGAAAACCTCGCCCTCCATCAAAAAGGTGAGCCATATAAGAATTGGACTGATAATCTCCCCCTCCAGTTGGACCATACTGGCCACCGTATCTAGGATGTCGGGTATCAGGGTTTGATAAGTTTGATCCAAAACGAAAAACAAAATTTTGAGCAGAGGAGGAAATCATTCTGTTTTGTGTGATTAATGCATTAATGGAATCCCTTGAGCCGGCGGCATCTATTAATCTTCTGTTGAGAAAATATTTAAGCTTTAAAGAGTTGGCAGTACGAATCCAGCTTTCAGCATTACCGGCAAAGTAAAGATCGGAAGAGGCGGCAGCAAGAGAGGTAGTGCTAAAATTTGCAATAGCCGTGTTGAGGTCAGCTAACGCCGCAAAGTATACATCGACTCCTTTATCAACTTTTGGATTAAAGTTAGAGGGGTCGAGCGCCTCCTTAAGAGGAACATCTCCAAAATAATCAACCAAATTAAGCAACACCTGAGCGCGAATTACTCTTGCAATTCCTGCATGCACAAAAAGCCTACTTTTTTCTGCAATTGGTATGGTTACAGAAATATCAGCCAGCAGGCCAGAGTAAGAGCTACTCCACCTCCCATCTGATGAGCTTGGTGAATTTGCATTGTCATAAATAGCGGCAAACTGATTTAGCATTCTAGTGAGACGCATGCCTGGATCACTGAAAGAATTGAAATTGCCTGCATATCCCGTAGTGATTGCGTTGAGGAGAAAATTTACATTGGCATTATTAGTTGTTACTGCGTTGGGGTTGTCAAGTAGGTCTAGCTCACATGAGCCAAAAAAACTTAACAAGACAACTAAAGCAAATCCTTTAAACTTTCTTATCATATTGGTAAATTTGAATTAGTGTTAAATATTTTATTCTACTAAGTTTAGAGTGTTATCTTAAGGGTACCACCAACTCTGCGGGCACTAGGGCCTGTCAACAACTCAAGGCCAAGGCCATTACCTACACCAAGACCCAAATTATCGGTATCCAAATTTACTCCCTTGGGTGTATTGGGGGCTCGGTACCAGAGATTGTTGCCAGTGATTGCAACCGATAATGCTTTGAAAGGAAGCTTTGAGATAGCTTTTTGAGGCAAATTATAAGAAATAGAGGCTTCTTGTAATCTTATGGTGGTTCCATCGAACATACGGCCCTCATCCCCGAAGAAGTAGAGGTTGTTAAAGCCAACGTCAGCAGCAGTCATCTGTGTGGTATTGGTCTGGCCATTTGATGCGTATATTCCAGAGAAAATCCAAGTCTGAGCACGGTCATAAACATCTTTACGAGTATCTGTAGTTAAACCTCTTCCCATGAGAGCCCCGATGGTACTGCTGTAAAGAGCCCCACCATGACGATAAGCAAGCATAAACTCGAAAGTAAAATCTTTATATCCTATTCTGTTAGTCAAGTTAGTTTGAAAAGCGGGGTTGGGATCTCCCAGCTCTATAGCAGTGGCAGTGGATAGCAAGTTCCCAAGACCGTCAATTAAATGTTGGCCAGTTTTCTCATCCCTTCTGTATCCTGAACCCTTTATCATATTGAAAGGCTTGCCTACTATGGCGTAATTGCCAAGTGCTCCACCAAATCCTGTGATTTGAACCTCTTTTAATGTACCACCCAGGTCAACAACAAGAGGAACATTTCGGTTATAGTTTAAGGTAGTTGACCACTGGAAATCTTTGTTATTTATGATGTTTCCGGTTAGGGCAAATTCAACACCGCTATTTCTGATTTTACCAATGTTAATGGTAGTGGATGAATAGCCTGTGGCATTATCGAGAGGTGCACTTGTTATTAAGTCTCTTGTATCCCTGCGGTAAAGAGAGAGGTCTATGTCAAAAAGTCCATTGAACAATCTTGCCTCGATACCCATTTCATATTCAGTGTGCAGCTCAGGGCGAAGATTGGGATTACCAAGTGTGTTATTGACAGCGTGGCTTTGCACAGCTGCCCCAGAAGCTAACAACCAGGCACGAGCGCTTTGATCAAGCACATTTCTGGTTTGGTAAGGTCTGGGAAAACCTGCAGATGTACCAACGCCAGCTCTCAACTTTAAATAGTTGAGAAAATCACTAGATAAGCCAGAAAAAGCAGAGGTGGGGATAAATGAAAAGCTTGCGGAGGGATATACAATCCTTCGGTTTTCTTTTTCCACTGTGGAGGTCCAATCGTTTCTTCCTGAAACTGTAATAAAAGCATAATTATCGTAATCAACAGTGGCAGAACCAAAAATCCCCATCCTGGTTTCTTCCTGGGTAGCGTTTGATGAAACGTTGTCAATAAAGTTGGAATGCCGGAATAAATCCCTTGCCAATTGGTTGAGGCTGGTATTAAATACGTTTCTGTAATTATCATTTCTCATGTTTCCGCCTAACTGGGCGTTCAACCTTATTTTTTTACCAATTGACTTGTTGTAAGTAAAAATTAAAGAATTATCTAAAATTGTGTTCGTGATTTCCCACGTGTTGTAATATCCAGTTGGAGATTGAACACCTCCTTGATTGAATTTATACTCTTGAGATTCGCTATATGTGTCTAACCCAAACTTGTAAGCAATAGAGAAATCCTTTGAAACTTGGTAATTGAAGTTGGTGGCAGAGAAGATGCGATTTACAACTCCAGTTGTCTTTAGATTTTGCAACACCCACCGAGGGTTGGGTATATCATTACCGCTACGGAAATACACTGAGGCGCCTGAGGCGGGATCTGCGAAGGGCCATCCCATTAGATCCACTTGTCTGGGAGTGTACATGACATTAGCAAGCACAGATGGAAAGTCGTAAGCGTTATTACCACCCCCACCACTTAAAGGGGGAGAATACTGATCTGTGTTGGAGTAGTTGAATGAATTTTGTACAGAAAGTTTGTTACTCAACTTTGCATTTAGACCAAGACTTAGATTTAATTTTTTCAAACCATTTTCAGGTATATATCCCTGCTCATCAAGATATCCAGCAGATAGGTTGTAGCTGGCGTTTTCACCACCGCCAGAGATATTCAAACTTGTGTTTACAATGTTGCCTTGTCTGAAGAAGTCTTTCACGTTGTTGGGAAAAACCTGCATTTTGTATGGACCAAGTGATGCTACATATGGGGCCTGACCAGCGCGCAGGGCAGCATTGCTCAAAAATGCGTAAGGGTGGTTGGTCAATGCGGCATTAGTGTTCTGTGAAGGGTATATAAGGGCCTCTTGGATGGTGGGTCCCCAATTGCTAAAAAAGTAGCCAATATTTTGTTGAAAACCACCAACGTAGTCATTTTGATATTCTGGCAAATTCGCTGTGTTGGTGAAATAAGACTGCGTTATTTGAAACTCAGCTTTTTTTGATTTTTTTGAGCCGCTTTTGGTAGTGACTAAAATCACCCCATTTCGACCTTGATCACCATAAGTAACGGTGGCTGCCAACCCCTTCAAAACCGTTACATTCTCAATTGCATTGGGATCAAGATCCAAAAAACGGCTTGAGGCAGACTGACCTCCTTGTGTAAAACCTCCGCGTTGGTTGGTATTAGAATTATAGGGAACGCCATCTACAACAAACAGAGGTTGGTTTGAGCCGGTAAGGGAGGAGTAACCACGAATGATGATATTAGTACCTGTACCCGAAACTCCCGAGGTGGAGGTTACAGCCACTCCAGGAATTTTGCCTTGTATCAAGCGACCAACATCAGCTATTGGTCTATCCTGAAGCTCTCTTGCAGCTAACGTGGAAACTGCGTAACCCAAAGCTTTCTTTTCACGGGTGATACCTTGGGCGGTGACTACAACTTCTTGCAGAGCGGATACAACTGCGTCAAGACGTAAGTCAACTAAACTGGACCCGGCTCTGACAATTAGGTTTGCAAAACCAACTGCAGAAATTTCCAAAGATTGGTCTTGGGATTGTACAGTCAAAGAAAATGTGCCATCAGGGGCTGTAGCAACTCCAACAGCGCTTCCTACAACCTTGATGGATGCACCCGAGATAGGAACACCATCCTTTCCAGATACTTTTCCTTTTACAGTTGTTTGGGAATAGGCTATGGATGAAACTAGCGTAAAGAAAATTAGGAGAATTTTGTTTCTCATGCAGATTAGTTTTTTTCAATTTAGTGAAAAAAATGGGATATTAATATAAACACTAGTGATATCTTTCCACACACTATTAACACTACCGCAATAACTATATATTTTTGATAGTTACCTGGAGTTAGTTTTGACAATATCAAATACTTGTGGAGCTAAAAAAAGAAGTACTCTTCAAGAAAATCCCGAAAAGTCCTGTTTAGTACCGGGGATGGGACGAATAGCTAACCCAATGATAATAGCAAAATACTGTTGACGCAGTGCAGGTGTTAGCGGTGTGGCAGTCTTCATAGACTGCAAGATTACATAATTGGAAGGTATTTACCGATTGGTAACCTCATCAAAAGAGGAATCGTACTCCGTTCGAAGGGTCCCCATCAAGCGATCCCAAAAAAGAAAATATAACCCGTAGTTGCCCGTAAAATATTTATGGTGGTGATTATGCGCCACAGAGGTGTTTACCCAACGGCCAACCCAAGTCCGGTTGAAGCCTTTTGGATAAAGCTCCCATCCTAAATGCCCGTATACATTATAGAGGATAGATAGTAGAAAAAACAGGAGCAGGTGCGTTCGATGAATGGGAAATAAAAAAAGAAATAATGCAAATATGCCAACCTCCAAGAATGCTTCTACTGGATGAAAAGCATAGGCAGCCCACGGTGAAGGATTGGTAGAGCGATGATGTACTAAATGAAACCAACGAAATAAAACCGGATGATGCATCAGCCGGTGCATCCAATAAAAATAAGTATCATGTATCAAAAACAATACGAGGAATAATGCAAAATAGTAACCCCACCCCCGCTCAGCTATTTGTGTGTAAAGCTGCGTATAAGGTCTAACGGCAGGATTAAATACTAAAAAACAGGGAATCAGTGCAAATAACAAAATTGTAAAAGACGAGTAAAAGATCTCCCGCCAATAATCACGATGCGAAGGAAACTTGACTTGAATTTTACGATGTTTAATTCGAGAGCGAAAAAGAATATAAAAAAATAAAAAGGCAATACCTGCTACTACATAATACCGGCTCCCTACTTGTAGAATTAAATACAAATAACGTTCCAACTGTGCTGACATAGTACAAAATTACTCATTCAGGTTGATCGCCTCACCTTTTAACGCATAATAACCAACTAATAAAAAACTACCTACAATGAGAGTGACCCTGTCCCATATTTCAGACACCCTATCCTTTTTGCTGTGGGTAAGTGCGATCGTTGTGATTTGCTTTCAAATCTTTGGTTAGCTTTGGCTACCAACATCGATCGCTTTGTTGGAACCACCAAGGCCTGGATCACGAAATGGGGAATCGTCTTTGAAGATCAATGATTGTGACTGCCGTCGCAATAAGGAGGATTCTTGGTCTTCTTGCACTGACACAACCAGACTTCTTTGTCCTCGCTTGCTTCAAATCTTAAACTCTTATAAGGCATGCCCTCAATTTTTTTATGCCCCCCATCACAAAAAGGTTGCTTCTCACTGAGTCCACATGTACACCATGCATACGCCTTTCCAGCTTCGACGTTTACACAACAGGGTTGGCTGGCAGCAGCTTTTGGAAAGTCTTCATTGGGGATCATTTCTTCCATGGGATAAATTTTTATAAATTTAAACAACCTTTTCAAAGTATTGTTCAATGTATGTGACTGATAAGCCAAAAAGTATTTTACGTAAATTCACAAAAAGGACATCTATTCAGATGATATCATGAGAGATTATGATGCTTACAGAAGCAAAGGAGTTGAATTCATGCGTCCGGTTCAACAGGAATCATATGGAAAGGTGACCGTTTTCAAAGATTTTTATGGAAACCTGTGGGATCTGATCGAATAAAACAAATAAAATTTGAACTATTCATGATGAAGAATTTTTTTTCTCTGCTGATAGGCTTGATTCTTTTAAACACTGCCAATATCAAAGCACAAAACAATGCGAGTCCCAATATCATACTCATTTACATGGACGATATGGGATACGGTGATTTATCCTGCTATGGAGCTGTAGATATACACACCCCTGTATTGGATAAAATGGCGGCAGAAGGCATGCGGTTCACCAACTTCCTGACTTCACAAGCAGTATGCAGTGCATCCCGCGCATCTCTGCTGACAGGCTGCTATGCCAATCGAATCGGTATATCGGGAGCATTGTGGCCGAAATCTGGCGTGGGGCTCTCACTGGACGAAACCACCATTGCAGAATTGCTGAAACAAAAAAATTATGCCACAGCTGCATTTGGCAAATGGCACTTGGGTGATGTGAAAGGATTCCTGCCCAAGAGTCATGGCTTTGATGAATATTATGGCATTCCTTATTCCAATGATATGTGGCCGGTTTGGTACGATGGAACACCTGCCAAGCAGGGAACAAACAAGGCTGGCTATCCACCCCTTCCATTGATCGAAGGAGATGAAAAGATTTCAACCATCACAACATTGGACCAACAGGCGCAACTCACTTCAACGCTGACCGATAAAACAATTTCATTCATTGAAAAAAACAAGCAACATCCTTTCTTCGTCTATCTCGCCCACCCCATGCCACACGTACCCATCAATGCAAGTGCAGCTTTCAAAGGCAAAAGCAAACAGGGACTCTATGGTGATGTTATTCAAGAGATAGACGCCAATGTGGGAAGAATCATCCGAAAAATTGAGCAACTTGGACTCACAAAAAATACGCTAATCATTTTCACAAGCGATAATGGTCCCTGGTTCAATTTTGGAAACCATGCAGGCAATACAGGTGGTTTGCGAGAGGGCAAAGGCACTTCCTTTGAGGGTGGACACCGTGTGCCCTGCATCATGTGGTGGAAAGGAGTGATACCCGGTGGAAAAGTCGTCAACCAGCTTACATCAACCATTGATGTATTGCCAACCATTGCTGCACTGACCCATCTAAAACTACCGGAGAAAAAAATTGATGGAGTCAGTTTATGGCCATTGCTACAAGGAGATCTGACCAGGTCACCACGCTCTGAATTCTATTATTATTACAGAAAAAATGCATTGGAAGCAGTGAGAAAAGATAACTGGAAATTGGTTTTTGAACATCCTTCAAGATCTTACTTGAATCAATCTCCGGGAAAAGACGGTTTCCCTGGACAAGCACCAGAAAATATCATGATGCCAAGGGCCCTGTATGACTTGAGAAGAGATCCAGGGGAACGCCATGATGTACAAAACGAATTTCCGGAAATTGTAAAAATACTTGAATTGATTGCCGAAAAAGCAAGAAATGAATTGGGCGACGATCTTCAAAAAAGAATTGGATCAGAAGTTAGGACTGCAGCAACGATTGTATACAAATAAATCCAACTGCCGGATTTAAATTCTCTCATTTACAACGGAACAGCAATGAACAAGGACATCTTGCATTTGCCTGCTGATGAATAAATATGCGCGGGTAATCATCAACTAAAATAATACAATGCCCATGTTGTAATAGAGAGGAGTATTGAGCTTGAGAGCTTTATGGCATCACTTGATTTGCCAATATCCACCAAAATGAATAGTTACGTGGAGTTAGTTTCAACAATATTAAATACTTGTGGAGATAAAAAAAGAAGGACTCTTCAAGAAGATCCCGAAGAGTCCTGTTTAGTACCGGAGAGCAGACTTGAACTGCCGACCTTCGGGTTATGAATCCGATGCTCTAACCAGCTGAGCTACCCCGGCATTCCCCTTTTTTTTGGGGGGGTAAAGGTAAGAAATTTTACACTCAGAAAAGAAAACCACAATGCCCTTTCGGCGGTATTGGATATTAATCACTCATCCCGCTGAATAGTTCAGCTGTATCTTTATTTAGCTACTGTAGCAAGTAATAACTGGAATGCATATCAGGTATTTCAACAAAGGAAAATCCTTTTTTTATCAGCCGTTCTTTAAGATCAACTTGAACCTGGTACTCCCCGTGAATTAAAAACAAATGCGTTACCCTTTTGGGGTCTTGACTCGATAACCACTGGCAAAGATCTTCGTAGTCTCCATGGGCGCTCATGCTAGGGATAAGACCTACTGTGGCATTTACTTCGTGTGCCACTCCGTGGATGCTAACTTCGGATTTTCCCGACAACAACCTGCCACCCAGCGAGTGAGGCTCACAATAGCCAGTAAATAAAACCCCATTACGAGAATTCTCGATATTGTTGCTGATGTGATGTTTTACCCTTCCGGCATCGGCCATACCACTTGCGGAAATGATCACCATCGGACCTTCTATATAATTCAACTGCTTGGATTCTTCTACGGCCCTGATGTACCGCAAGGATGAAAAATTGAAAGGATCTACATCACTCTTCATTACCTGTTGAATGCTTTGATTGAAATAGCTTGGATACTTTTTAACTACTTCAGTAGCCTCCAAACTTAATGGACTGTCTAGATAAATGGGCACAGCGGGAAGCCTATTCTCAAGATCTAATTGATTTAACTGAAAAAGCAATTCCTGTGTTCGACCTACACTAAACGCGGCAAGAATGAGTTTTCCTTTTTTGCGGATACAAATTCTATCAATCCACTCCAATAACAGATCAGGAGTAGATTGGTGAAGTGGATGTAGCTTATTCCCATAGGTAGATTCCAACAAAATGATATCTGCCTGTGAAAATGGGGAAGGCGAACCTAAGATTGCATCTTGATATCGACCAATATCTCCACTAAATGAGAGTTGTCGAGTACTCCCCTTCTCGTTGATTCGTAAATGAACAGCTGCGCTGCCTATGATATGCCCTGCATCAGTAAACTGGAGCTCTACACCCTCCATTATTGAGGTCCAATATCCGTATTCGGTAGTTTCAAAACAATTAAAAGAGGCTTGTGCTTGCTCCTTAGTGTAAAGTGGTGTTAACTGGGGCTGATTGAGTTGCTTTCTTCTTTTGTTTATATATCTAGTTTCATCCTCCTGAATTTGAGCAGAATCTTCAAGAAGCAATATCGTCAACTCCCTGGTAGCAGGGGTGCACCAAATTTTACCCCGGAAACCTCCCTCCACCAACTTTGGAATCAAGCCTGAATGATCAATGTGGGCATGGCTGAGAACCAAAACATCTACGGAGGCAGGATCAAAACCAAAATCACGATTAAGGGAATTGGTTTCCTTGCCCTTCCCCTGAAATAGACCACAGTCTAATAAAATTTTTTTTCCAGATGAAAGTTCTAACAAGTGTTTTGATCCTGTTACGGTCCTTGCCGCACCATGAAAGGAGATCTTCATACTAAAATAATATGAACGTAATTTAACCTTTTCTCTTGAAGGACCAGGTGATCAAAAAACGAGCTACCTCAGCATCTTGTTGATCATACCCCGATGAAACCACCGCAAGCTCAACGGACTCGCCTGTGTCATAGGCTTTTTGTATTGCAACCTGCAGTGCTTTCCCTTGCTCGCAAGTAAACCGAATAACACCCGTTGCTTTTTTAAAGAACTGACTCTCCACTCGAATAACCAACATGGAAATTGCAGGTTTGCGTTGATATAAATGAGCCATAGCCAAAAGGCCTGTGCTCATTTCTGCAGCCATTGCTATGCATGCAAAATAAATTGAACCAAAAGGATTTTTAGTTAGAAACTGATAGCGCAATTTTACCACAGCAGATTCCGGTGAAGCAGTTTCCAATCGAATGCCTGCTAAAAATGCAGCGGGCAATCGGGTTAGTAAGAAGAAGCGAAATAAAAAAGGATTGCGGATAAATTTGAAAAAAGCTTCCCTACTCATCTTATAAACTTTCCTGTGTTTGTACTAGATCTTCAAGGGTCTCCCTCCGGCGAATTAATTGTAAAGTTCCGTCTTTGTAAAGAACTTCGGCTGGCCGAAGCCTTGCATTGTATGAAGAAGCCATCTCAAACCCATAAGCTCCTGCATTTTGGATGGATAATAAATCACCTTCCCGGATAGTAGGCATACTCCGATTTGCTCCTAATGTGTCCGTCTCGCAAATGTTTCCAACAATAGTATAGGTGTGTACTGGTGCCAAAGGATTGGTCAGGTTTTCTATATGATGATAAGCATCATAGAACATAGGGCGAATCAATTGATTCAACCCGGTATCTACACCTGCAAAAGTCAGCATTTCATTTTCCTTTAACACATTTACGGTGGTGAGAAGGTAACCAGCCTCGCAAACCAAATATTTTCCAGGCTCAAACCACACCTGCAGTTGGCGTCCTGTTTTTTGCTGATAATCCGTAAAAAGAGTGGCCAACGCATGGCCAAGCTCATGTATATCAGTTCCTTTTTCATTCGGGTAATAGGGAACTTTAAACCCGCCTCCCAGGTTAATCACACATACGTCAGGAAAGTTAGCCACGATGCCCAATAAAAGGTGAATACCTTGTACAAAGACCTCAGCATCCTTTATTTCACTTCCCGTGTGAATATGCAATGTTTGAACGTTGATCTTATAGGAAGAAATTAGCGCAAGTACTTGGTCTAATTGTTCAACAGGGATACCAAATTTGCTTGCCGCATGACCTGTTGAAATTTTAAGGTTACCCCCGGCCATTATATTGGGGCGAAGTCGAATGCCCACCGGGTATGAATCGCCAAATCGCTTTCCAAATTTTTCAAGTGCAGACAAACTATCTACATTGACATACACCCCCAGCGTAACCGCTTCTTCTATCTCTGTAAAATTGATGCCGTTGGAGGTGTACAATATTTTTTCACAGGCTATTTTGGCCTTGAGGGCTAATTTGATCTCATTAATAGAGCTACAATCCACAGCACAACCTAAAGAATCAACATAGCGTAGAATTTGCAGATTGGTAAGCGCTTTGACGGCATAAAAAAACCGAACATCCCAATTCGAAAAGGCCTGCTTTAGGCTTTGGTATTGAAAACGAATGCGGTCCGCATGATATACATAAAGTGGTGTGCCAAATTGATGGGCCGCTTCAATTAGTATTGGTGGAGCCAGGTGAGGAAACATGAAACGAAGATAATAAGATCAGTCTTCTTGACTTTCAGCAGGAAGCGATTCAGTAATTGCTTTCGTGTGCACAATAGTTGGTGAAATCAATTGCTCAGCCAGCACTTCTTGGATTTTTGGAAGATCATCGGATGAATTGATGCCAAAATAATCCATAAAAATTCGGGATGTGGCGTAAACTAAAGGATGACCAGGCAATTTTTCGTTACGTCCTGCGATTACAATCAGTTCCTTCTCCAATAACTTTTGTACCGCATAATCTGAACTCACTCCACGAATAGCTTCGATCTCTCCTTTGGTGACAGGTTGCTTGTAAGCAATGATTGCTAAGGTTTCCAAAGAGGCCGCAGTTAGTCTTTTTAAAAACTTATCACCGTTAACTTGAGCAATAGTGCGATGATAGTCTTTCTTGGTCAGGAACTGCCATCCTCCCCCACTCTGTACTACCTCAAATGGATAAAATGCTGAGGCATACTTTTCGGAGATCCCATTCAACGCTGCTTCTACCTGATCCGAAGTAGCTCGGTCTTCTAAAAACCCAAATGCATTATTTACATAGTCTGCTAACTCAAGTGTGGTCAATGGACGATCACTCGCAAATATCAAGGCCTCGATATGAGGCAATAAAGTTGAAATTTCTGGCATGTTTGGAAACTTGAAAATACAAAGAAGCGGGTTAGCGCTATCAGAATATTGTATACAGTTAAACTACCCACGCAATGCAGCGGCTCCACTAACGATTTCAGTTAATTCGGTAGTGATCGCAGCCTGCCGTGCACGGTTGTAAGAAATTTTCAGTGATCGCAACATTTCATTTGCGTTTTCACTGGCCTTATCCATTGCCGTCATCCTGGCCCCATGTTCAGAGGCATTAGAGTCCAGCACAGCCTTATAGAGCTGGGTGTTCAAAATGCGGGGCATCAGCTCGGCAACCAGCGTATTTTTCTCTGGATCAAAAATAAAATCTGCTTGGGCTACTCCTTTCTTTTTATCAGTCCGCGGAATTGGCAGATACCGCTCTGCTACAAAGTGTTGTGAAACAACGTTCTTGAATTGGCTATAGATGATCTCAACCACATCAAATTCCTTGTTTAAAAATGCCAGACGAGCGGCGGCAGCTGCTTCTTGCACCTTTTCAAAGCTCAACTGTAGAAAAATATCCTTGAAAGTGGCGTCTGTTTTAAAATTTAGCTTGGTTAGATTATCGTAAGCTTTTTTACCAACATTCCAAATAGTAACATTTCCTTTTTTGGCCTGATCAGCATACTTTTCAGCAATGATGCTCTTGGTCAATTTTACCACGTTGGCATTAAAAGCTCCGGCCAACCCACGGTCGCTACTAATTACAATCAGCATTACTTTTTCTACAGGACGTTCGGCCGCCAATGCCATTTCTGTACCTGCCTCACCGGCGCTTACAATATTGGACAGCATCTTCTGCAGCTTATGGGCATAGGGACGCATTTGAATAATTGCATCCTGGGCGCGGCGAAGTTTAGCTGCGCTTACCATTTTCATAGCCCTCGTTATTTGCTGAGTACTTTGTACTGATTTTATTCGGTTTCTGACTTCTTTGAGTTGGCCTGCCATGTATGCTTGTTTGGGATGCAAATTTAGGGTTTTTTTTGGCTTATATTTGCCGCCCTATGCTTGGATATATCTCCAAAATATTTGGCGGCAGCAAGTCAGAGAAAGATGTTAAAAAAGTTCAACCACAGGTTGTTGCTGTCAATGAATTCTTTGCACAATACCGGCAGCTTGATAATGACCAGTTGCGTGCTAAAACCGCAGAGTTCAGGACCCGTGTTAAATTGCATTTGTTACCCATTGACCAACAAATTGCTGCACAAAACCTGGCCGCGGAAAATCTTCCCCCCGCAGACCTAAGTGGAAAGGATGCTATCTACCAGGAGGTTGACCGCCTGCGTAAACAACGGAACAAAGAAATTGAGGTGATCTTGGAGCAATTGTTGCCCGAGACTTTTGCAGTTATCAAAGAAACAGCACGTCGATTCAAAGAAAACAAAGAGATAGTAGCTACGGCTACCCAGCTGGACAAGGACCTTAGTGTTAAACATAACTACGTTAGAATAGAGGGCGATCAATCCATCTTTTCAAACAGCTGGACTGCAGCAGGTGCCACCATTACTTGGAATATGGTGCATTACGATGTGCAGTTAATAGGAGGTATTGTGCTGCACCAGGGTAAAATTGCAGAGATGGCAACTGGCGAAGGAAAAACACTGGTGTCAACCCTTCCGGCCTACTTGAATGCATTACCTGGGGAAGGCGTTCACCTGGTTACTGTAAATGATTATCTGGCAAAACGAGACCAGGAATGGAATGGCCCCCTATTTGAATGGTTGGGTATTACCGTTGATTGCATAGACAAACATCAACCCAACTCAGAGGAGAGAAGAAAAGCCTACGGAGCTGATATAACCTATGGCACCAATAATGAGTTTGGGTTTGATTACTTACGGGATAATATGGTGCATAACCCTGAAGAAATGGTTCAACGCAAGCACCATTTTGCCATGGTAGATGAAGTTGATTCTGTATTAATTGATGATGCAAGAACTCCCCTAATCATATCGGGCCCTGTAGCCAAAGGCGACGACCAGCAATATCATATTCACAAACCGCGTATACAGCAATTGGTAGTAGAGCAGGAAAAAATTGTTCGTAATTGCCTTAATGAATCCAAACGGCTAATTTCAGCAGGACAAGAAGATCCCAAGACCGGAGGTTTGTACCTGTTCCGTGCGCATCGTGGATTACCCAAGTATGGTCCCGTAATTAAGTACCTCAGTGAGCCCGGGATAAGAGTACTACTTCAAAAGGCAGAGAATTATTATTTGCAGGACCAGCAACGATACATGCCACAAGTGGACGAGGAATTGTTGTTTCATATCGACGAAAAAAATAAATCAGTTGACCTGACGGACAAAGGCTTGTCTGTCATCACCAAGAGCGGCGAGGATCCTGAATTTTTTGTATTACCTGATATTGGAGTTCGCTTGTCTGAGGTTGAAAAAAGCGAACGATCTGCCGAAGAAAAAATGCAACTTAAGGAAGCTACGCTGAATGAGTATGCGCAAAAAGCCGATCGAATCCACACCGTTCAACAATTGTTAAAAGCCTACACGCTTTTTGCAAAAGATGTGGAGTATGTGATCATTGAAGGAGCTATTAAAATTGTGGACGAACAGACAGGTCGTATCATGGAGGGCCGACGTTATAGCGACGGACTTCATCAGGCGCTGGAAGCAAAGGAAAACGTAAAGATTGAGGCAGCTACACAAACCTATGCAACGATTACCCTGCAGAACTATTTCAGAATGTATCACAAGCTGGCGGGGATGACTGGAACAGCCGAGACAGAAGCGGCAGAGCTATGGAGTATCTATAAGTTGGATGTGGTTAGTATTCCAACAAATTTGAATATGGTTCGTGATGATCGCGATGATCTGGTATACAAAACCAAACGTGAAAAATTTAAGGCGGTTATTGACGAAATAGAAACACTAAGAAACGCAGGCCGCCCTTGTCTGGTAGGTACCACTTCTGTAGAGGTCAGTGAATTGCTGGGCCGTCTGCTCCAACAAAAGAAAATTCCACACAACGTTTTAAATGCCAAGCAACATGCCCGTGAGGCCCAGGTGGTAGCAGAGGCCGGTTTGGCTGGAGCGGTAACCATAGCCACCAATATGGCTGGTCGGGGTACTGATATAAAATTAGGCCCCGGCGTGAAAGAAGCAGGCGGACTGGCCATCATAGGAACGGAACGACATGAGAGCCGTCGTGTAGACAGGCAATTACGTGGACGGTCTGGCAGGCAAGGAGACCCGGGATCCAGCCAGTTTTATGTTTCACTGGAAGATGATCTTATGCGAATGTTTGGAAGCGATAGAATTGCCGGTCTCATGGACAAGCTGGGATATAAAGAAGGCGATGTGATACAACACAGCATGATCAGCAACAGTATCCAACGGGCACAGAAAAAAGTAGAAGAAAATAATTTTGGGATCCGCAAAAGACTTCTTGAATATGACGATGTGATGAACATGCAACGTAATGCTGTTTATAAGCGTCGTAATCATGCACTGTTTGGAGAGCGCCTTGCTTTGGATATCGATAGTGCTTTTGCGGCTCAGGCAGAAGGATTGGTCACTTCATTCCGGGAACAGGAGGATCATGATGGATTTAAAATGGCCTGCATTTTAAATTTTGGACTGGACAGTTCCATTACAAGAGAGGAGTTGCTAAAAGCAGAGGAAACAAAGCTTATTGACCGACTGTATCAGGAAGCCATTACCAGCTACAACCAACACAAAGAAGAATTGGAGAGACAAGCGATCCCTGTTTTTAAAAATATCCGATTGACACAGGGCGCCAATATTGAAAATGTAATCGTTCCTTTCACCGATGGTCGTAAAGGATACAACGTGTTAGCCAATCTTACTAAAACACTGAGTTCAAACGGCCTTGAACTTACGCAAGCATTAGAGCGTTCGGTAACACTTGCGGTCATAGATGAAAATTGGAAAGAGCATCTGCGATCTATGGACGACCTGAAGCAAAGTGTTCAAACCGCTTACCTCGAGCAGAAAGATCCATTGGTGATTTATAAAATGGAAGCCTATCAGCTGTTCCGCAATATGAATGCAGACTTCAATCGTAATATAGTCAACTTCCTTTGCCATGCCACCCTGCCTGCACAACAGCAAGAAGCAGGATTAAAGGCAGGCCGTCAGCAACGCACGGATATGAGTAGTTTGCGTGCCAACAAAGAGGAAGTTAAGAATGCCGGACAGGATCATGCTGCCAGTGAACAAGACAAGCCGGCTCCTGTTACAACTGGACCAAAGATTGGGAGAAATGACCCCTGCCCCTGTGGAAGTGGCAAGAAGTTCAAGCAATGTCACGGTAGGGATCTGTAATCAAAACCCTTTCCGAGTCGATTTCAATTCGTATTTCTGCTCAAATCGATCACTGAGTAATTTATGCTTATCGGTCAGATCTATTTTTCGTCCCTGAATATAAGCAGCTGTCACATTACTGTTACGCATATCTAAAAGATCACCACTGCTCACTACAATGTTTGCATCTTTCCCCACTTCAATACTACCTGTTTTATCAGCTACACCCATGATACGCGCTGCATTAAGGGTGATAGCTGCCAATGCGTCTTCTTTGTCTAGACCATAGGCGGCGGCCGTACCTGCATTAAAAGCCAGGTTTCTTCCACGTGTTTGACTATCATCATCAGAGAGGGAAAATAATACACCCGCTTTTTTTAATTGTGCGGCAGTTTTATAAGGCTGGTCCACATCGTCATCACCAGCAGTGGGCAAACTGTGTGGCTGTTGTAAAATCACAGAAACGTTGTGCTGTCTTAGCAAATCGGCAACCTGATAGCTTTCGCTTCCTCCCACGATTACCATTTCAAACCCAAATTCGTTCACAAAATCAAGCGCCACTAAAATTTGTTTAGCCGTGGTGGCATGCATGTACAATTTCTGCTTCTTCTCAAACAAACCTTTGACAGCTTCAAACTTCAGGTTGGTAGCTTTTCGGTCGGCTAATTGTTGGTAAGCCTTAGCCTCGCGGAAAAAAGTTTTTAATCCCTCCATTTTTTCTAAACCTTCCTTCACCGGGTCATTACCTTGTCCACCAAAATTTCCCATTCCAAATCCACCCCCACGACCTCCAAAATTCGGACGTGGTAGTAGTGAAGGCATGTACACATGTAAACCTGCGTCGGTCTTGTAGGCAGCATCTTCCCAATTCCATGCATCCAATTGGACTACAGAGGAGGTTCCGGCTACAAAATTCCCCTGAGGCACTACATTGGCTAATAAGATCCCATTTGAACGCAGGGTGTTGATTACTTTAGAATCAGTATTATAAGCCACAATAGCACGAACGTTGGGATTCAATTCGCCAATTTCACGCGCATCTTGCGTGGCACGTACAGCGCTGATCTCAATTAGTCCCAAAGTGCTGGTGGGTAGTATCAACCCTGGATATATATCCTGTCCTTTCAAATCAGTTACGTTGTCCGCTCCGGCAGGAACTGCTACATTATCCCCCACTGCCTCGATCTTGCCATTGGTTACTTTGATGGCGCCTTTTTGTACCACCTTGCCATTACCAATATGTATGGTTGCATTAATTAAGTAAAAGCTACCCTGCTGTTCTTTAGCAGGCAATACGGTTTCTTGTGCTTGTAAATAGGGCAAGGAAGCTGCTAAAAGCGCACTTAAAATTATCTTTTGCATAAAACTGCTTTTATCGAGTTCAATTATTCAATATCAATTACCAGTAAACCATGGTTGTGCCCGTGATCATGACAACTGTGCATCACCTGATAGCTTGGTTGTGCAGGGATAACCGGGGCACCCTTTCTTTTTTCACCATTCATTTTGCGCACCAGACGTGTTCTTTCCTGATCAACTTTTTGCTGCATCTCCTCATCTTTCTTTCTATCAAAATAAATGGCGCCATCCACTATGGTGTACAACGATTTTGCATAGATACTTAAGGGATGATCGCTCCAGACCACCACATCGGCATCCTTTCCGGGCAACAAACTACCAACACGGTCTGCTACATGTAACATTTTTGCCGGGTTTAGTGTAACCATTTTAAGCGCTTCTTCCTCGGTTACGCCTCCATACTTCACCACTTTAGCAGCTTCCTGGTTTAAGCGACGCGCCATCTCCGCATCATCAGAGTTGATCGCAACGGTCAATCCAACCTTATGCATGATAGCAGCGTTGTAAGGTGTTGCATCTTCAACCTCCATTTTATATGCCCACCAATCGGAAAAGGTAGAGGCAAATGAACCATGCTCTTTCATTTTATCAGCCACTTTATACCCTTCAAGAATGTGCGTAAATGTGTTGACCGTGTAACCCATTCTATTAGCTACTTCCATGGCCCCGTTAATTTCACTTTGAACATAAGAGTGGCAAGTAATAAATCGACGTTTTTCTAATATTTCCACCAGTGCATCTAACTCCAAATCCTGTCGGGGGGGGATGGGTGCCTCTACTAATTTTTTGTTTTTACCAGCTTCATATGTTTTGCGTGCAGCTTCATAATCCTGCCATTGTTTTTGATAATCCTTTGCTCTTGTAAAAGCGTCTATCAATACCTGTTCTACCCCCATACGCGTATCGGGATATCTACTATTTCCAGTGAGAGAAGCCGACCGTTTAACATTTTCTCCAAGGGCAAATTTGATTTGACCGGGCCAGCTCCTAAACTTCAACCCTTCGTCATTAGCCCCCCAACGCAATTTGATCAATTGGGTCTGCCCGCCAATTACGTTGGCAGAACCATGTAGGATATGTGAAGTAGTAACCCCTCCACTGAGCTGACGATAAATATTGATATCGTCCGGGTTTAAATTATCGCTGATGCGCACTTCAGCGGTTACCGATTGGCCGCCTTCATTTATTGAAGCAGCAGCAATATGAGAATGTTCGTCAATAATTCCTGCAGTAACATGCTTGCCTGTTCCATCAATAACCATGGCCTCTGTGGGCGCTGTAAGTCCATGACCAACGGCTGCGATTTTCCCGTCTTTTATTAATACATCAGCATGCTGGATTACCCCCTGCGCCTCATTTGTCCAAACGGTTGCATTACTAATCAAGATCGTCGCTGATTTTGGTTGCTGTCCTTCTTCCCAACCAAATGGTAAAAAAGGATAAACTACTTTTCCTACAACAGGCAAGTCTTTTTTATGGGCACTATCCATGGTTACTATGCCCTGCTTAACCAATGTGGCTGTCCAGGTCAGTGGATTCCCTAATGAGTCCGATCCCACCCCATTCCATTCGCTACCATTGGCAACACCACTCAACCTGGTGGCCGTTGGTGGTAAAGGCTGCTCCGCCTTTCCTGAAAAACCTGGGCCAATACCACCGGCCCCGCCACGTGTACGTGTGCTGTCAAATGCAGGGCGTTGTTTGACCGGAGCAGGGGCATACGATAATTTCAATTGTTTGCCGTCAAAGTCAAAGCGAGAAAGTAATGTATCCTTTGCATACACTGTAGCCGCACCGGCAGATTTAACTTCCACCGTATAATTTTCTTTACCCGCTTGTGTAGAGACCACTAACTGATAAGTTCCTGCTATATTTCCTGCATCTTCTTTGATAACATATTTGTTGCCCTGAATCCAGTTCTGCAATAAGACGGTTTTATCACGAAATAATGGACCGGTTGTAATTAAAAAATTAGCCAGCTTACCCTTTTCCAAACTACCCACCTTATCAAAAACACCTAGCATTTCTGCAGGAGTTTTTGTGAGCGCATCAATGATTTTATTATCAGAGAGCCCGTATTCTCTGGCCTTTTGTAGTTGAAGAGCAAACTGGCTTACATTGGACAAATCCGAAGTTGTTAAAGCAAATGGGATCCCTGCTTTTTCAAAAGCAGCAGGTTGAGAAGGAGCCAGTTCCCAATGCTTCATGTCATTGAGTGCCACAAATCGAGCATCGGATGGATCTTCAACATCCTGTGCAGCAGGAAAATTTAAGGGAAGAATAAAAAAAGTACCCAGCCCTTTCAGCTCACTGATTCGCTGGTATTCATTTTGCCCTGCTTTCAATATATACTGAACACCAAATTCTTTTCCTATTCGAAAGGCTCGTAAATCATTCCATTTATCATTAGCCTCAAAAATCTGAGGCAGGGATTGATTTTCGTTCCAAGTCTTTAAGGTAAGATTATACCCTTCCTCCTGTGGCTGAGATTTGTACCATTGTGCATCAAGGTAGGTTTGACGAAGCAGCGAAATATTACCCATCATGGAACTGGGATAGCTCTGCGTGGAGCTTCCTTTGTTAAATGAATAATGTGCCGTGGCCCTGTCTTTAAGGATTATCAGATTTTCTTTTTCATTGGCTAAGGTTACCAGTGTTCCTGTGCCTCGTGCTATGCCATCACGAATATGACTAAGGACCGTACCAAAACCTAATTCACGCAGGGATTTGGCCTTGCTCTCGTCTGAAGTAAAAATCATATGCGCCTGTTGCTCGCTGCGAATGGCTTGATTCCAGCCATACGGACCTTTTAGATTTGTTTCAAGCTGCACCGTGCGAAAAAAATCAAAGGGCTGACTGGCAGGGCGCTGTTGTACAGAAGGAATACCATAATCCGCATACAAATCAATAAAGGAAGGGTAAATAAATTTTCCTTTACAATCCACCTCTACTGCTCCGGCTGGCACAGATAACCCAACACCAATAGCCAAAATGCGTCCATCGCGAATTACAAGTGTAGCATCTTGCAATGTATTATTTGCATCCCTTACAATAGTTGCATGGGTGAAAGCAAAATAACCAGCGCGGAGATCAGCCACTCCATTTTCTGGGAAAGTGGTTTGCGCCTGAACGGCGCAGGTGATAGACAGCAGCAACATCCAGGTGAATAGTTTGTATAATCGCATAGCCAGAGTTTTAATTGAAATAAAGATTACAGACAGCAATGATAGGTAATTAGTTATACTTTTAACCTATTAAAGGCTTTAAATTGATGACTTTTAAAAAACCTGTATTTAACGCTCAGATTCTCAATCATCCCCCCGTAGAACAAACCGGAGTAGAGGAAAGAACGGTTCGTTTTACAAAAAGAAGTATTAAAGGGCCCAGTAAAATGCAGGGGCTACTTATGGTGCTCAGCATGATTGATCTTACAACGTTGGAGGGAAAAGATACCCCTGGAAAAGTTAATCAATTATGTACCAAAGCCGTACATCTTCACGACCAGGTCCCCGGCCTCCCTACGGTTGCTGCTATATGCGTTTATCCTTCCATGGTTAGTATTGCAAAAAAAGCATTGAAAGGCAGCAGCATTAAAGTAGCATCAGTAGCTACCGCGTTTCCAAGTGGTCAAACCTCATTGCGGATCAAGCTGGCCGATACCCGACTGGCAGTGGAGGATGGCGCAGATGAAGTAGACATGGTTATTAGCAGAGGAAAATTTCTTGCCGGAGAATACGCTTATGTCTTTGATGAAATCGCTTCGGTAAAAGAGGTCTGCGGAACTGCAAGACTAAAGGTAATTCTTGAAACAGGCGAACTGGGCACCTTGGATCAGGTTAGAAAAGCAAGCTCCATTGCAATAGCTGCCGGCGCTGATTTTATTAAAACATCAACGGGAAAAATTCAACCAGCTGCAACGCTTCCTGTAACCTTGGTGATGTTGGAAACCATTCGAGATCATTACCATAAAACAGGTAAAAAAGTAGGCATGAAACCTGCAGGCGGGATTTCAAAATCAAAACTTGCCCTTCACTATTTAGTGATGGTCAAAGAAACCTTAGGAGATGTTTGGCTTGATAAACATTGGTTCAGATTTGGAGCCAGCAGCTTGGCCAATGACGTTTTAATGCAAGTAGCAAAAGAAACAATGGGCAATTACCAATCACCCGCTTATTTTTCAATAGACTAAACGAAAAAGGATGGCCACAAAAAAAAAATGGGAATACTCCCCTGCACCTGAAAGCAAACAACCTGCTGCCATTGCCAGCCGTTACGAACTTTTTATCAATGGAAAATGGGTAAAGCCAACAAGCAGTAATTATTTCAGCAGCATCAATCCCGCCACAGAGGAAAAATTAAGTGAGATTGCCACAGCAAGTGAAGCTGATGTAAACAAAGCCGTACAGGCCTCTCGACAGGCTTATGAAAAATACTGGAAGAAAATGGCACCTGCTGAGAGGGCCAAATATATTTTTCGGATTGCGCGTATCATGCAAGAAAGAGCACGTGAACTGGCGGTCACTGAAACCCTGGACGGAGGCAAGCCTATTCGTGAAAGCCGGGACTTTGATATTCCCACTGCCGCCAATCACTTTTTTTATTATGCCGGTTGGGCCGACAAATTAGATTTTGCTTTCCCCAATAAAAAAGCCAACTCCTTGGGTGTAGCCGGACAAATTACTCCCTGGAATTTCCCTTTATTGCTGGCAGCCTGGAAAATTGCCCCTGCATTAGCCACCGGCAACACCGTTGTGCTAAAACCTGCAGAAACCACATCACTGACCACGTTAAAATTGGCAGCGATCATTCAGGAGGCGGATCTGCCCCCCGGAGTTGTTAATGTGATTACAGGAGCCGGCCAAACGGGCGCTTGGTTAACCCAACACAAGGACATTGACAAAATTGCTTTTACGGGTTCTACTGAAGTAGGAAGAATAATTCAACGCACCCTGGCTGGAAGTCATAAAAAATTAACCTTGGAGTTAGGAGGAAAGGGCGCCAATATCATTTTTGAAGATGCCCCTATTGACCAGGCTGTGGAAGGGGTGATTAATGGAATATTTTTCAATCAGGGACATGTTTGTTGCGCAGGTTCTCGTTTGTATGTGCAAGAATCCATTGCCAAGAAATTTGTTCAAAAATTAAAAGATCGCATCAGTACCTTATTGGTGGGAGATCCCATGGACAAGAATACGGACGTAGGAGCCATCAACTCTGCACAACAATTAAAAACCATACAAGCCTATATTAAAATTGGAAAAGCGGAGGGTGCTGATTTTTTTGAAAGTGATTGTACGCTTCCCCAAAAAGGGTTTTTCTGCAGACCCAGTCTGTTTACCAACGTAGCCCAGAGCAACCGCATTGCCCAAGAAGAAATCTTTGGACCCGTTCTTTGCATATTGACTTTTCGGACCGACGACGAAGTAATCGAGAAAGCAAATAACTCTCCCTATGGCTTAAGCGCCGGAATATGGACAGATAAAGGGTCCCGAATTTTTAATATTTCCAAACAAATTCGAGCAGGCGTCATTTGGGCCAATACCTATAATTTATTTGACCCCACCTCGCCGTTTGGAGGTTATAAAGAAAGTGGCTTTGGCAGAGAAGGGGGATTACAGGGACTGCAACCTTATGTTCAATTTGTTAAACCCTAAACAATGGCAAAGCAATCAAGACTAGAAGTTTGGAAGACCTACAAGAATTATGTTGGAGGTCAGTTTCCCCGCACCGAATCCGGACGGAGTTACGCCGTTAAAAACGCAATGGGAAAAACCATTGCCAATGTTTGCCAGTCTTCACGAAAAGATGTAAGAGATGGAGTAAGTGCCGCCCGATCTGCCTGGAGTGCGTGGAATAATCGTAGTGGCTTTAACCGTGGACAAATTTTATACAGAATTGCAGAAATGCTGGAGGGAAGAAAAAAACAATTGTCAGATCTGCTGGTCACTCAAGGTTATACTGCTGCAGCTGCAACTCAAGAAATCAACAGGTCTACTGATCGGCTGATCTATTATGCTGGTTGGTGCGATAAATATCAATCTCTTTTCAGTGCTGTGAATCCGGTAGCTTCGGCACATTATAACTTTTCCGTCCCGGAGTCAATGGGCGTAGTGGGAATGCTGGCTCCCGCAAATGCTTCTTTATTGGGAGTAGTATCCTTGATGGCCCCATGTATTGCCGGAGGAAATACCTGTTTGATACTTGCCGACCAAGAAAAACCTCTTGCCGCAGTTAGCTTTGCCGAAGTGCTTCACAGTGCTGATGTACCGGGTGGTGTGGTCAATATATTAACGGGCTATCAACAGGAATTGATCGATTGGATCAGCTCGCATGTGGATGTAAATGCAATGGTTTGTTTTGATCAGGAAAAAGCTGATTGGCAAAAAATTCAAGAAATTGGTGCAGGACATATAAAACGTACGTTCCAATGGAATGCCAAACAATTGGCCACCGCTGCTGGACAATCCCCTTACTTTATCATGGATTTACAAGAAATTAAAACCACCTGGCATCCCATTCAAACAATTGGCGGAAAAGGGGGCGCCTATTAAAGCGGCTATCTTTGTGATATGTTTCGTTTCTTTCTTTCTATTGGAGGATGGTTGCTGTTAGCCCTATTTTCAAGTGCAACAGCGCAGGATAGCCTGTTCATTACCACTAAAGATACCGCTACCGTATCCGTGATCAAAGACAGTCGCATTGACGAACTGATTCAAAAACAAATCCAGATCAACTTAGAAACAAGTCGTAATGCAAGAAGACAAGATAAAGGTTTTCGGCTCTTGATTATTAGCACTACACTCCGAGAAGAAGCACTAGCCGCAAAAACAAAGGTATATTCCTATTTCCCGGAACTCAAAGCTTATCTTTTTCATCAATCCCCTTACTACAAAGTAAAAGCCGGAAACTTCAAAGATCGAAAAGAAGCCGAGCTTTATCAACGAAGATTAGCATTACTATTCCCAAAAGGGGTATTTATCATCAACGATATCATTGAGGTTAAACTCAAAATACCTGGAGAAGAGGAACTTATAGAATAAGACCAAGCACCCTAGCAAGGAAGAACTTATTTTTACGCTATGCAAGCAAGAATCCAGCAATTAGCCAATGCCTATTTACCAGAATTGATCAACTGGCGACGCCACCTGCATCAATATCCTGAGCTTAGTTATCAGGAATTTGAAACAGCTGCGTTTGTTCAGGATAAATTAAGGGCATGGGACATCCCGTATCAAGTAATGGCAGGCACGGGTGTAATAGGATTAATAAAGGGCAACAACCCCCGAAAGAAAATCATTGCACTTCGTGCAGATCTGGATGCACTGCCTATTCAGGAAGCAAACAATACTCCATACCGATCTTGTAAACCCGGAATCATGCACGCATGTGGACATGATGTACATACTGCTTGTTTATTGGGGGCAGCAAAAATTTTACAAGAGACAAAAAAGCAATGGGAGGGTACCGTCAAATTGATCTTTCAACCGGGTGAGGAAAAAAATCCAGGGGGAGCCTCGCTCCTCATTAAGGAAGGTGTATTGGAGAACCCCCGACCCGATGCCATTTTTGCCTTACACGTGCATACTACCCTTGAGGCAGGAAAAGTAAGTTTTCGTTCGGGAAAAGTCATGGCAAGTGCAGATGAGATTTACATAACCATTCATGGTAAAGGCGGACATGCGGCTTCCCCACAGGCGGCTATAGATCCGATTCTGATCAGCGCCCATTTAATCACAACATTACAACAGGTGGTCAGCCGACGAAACGATCCGTTTAACCCCTGCGTGTTGTCCATTACATCTATACAAGGAGGAACTACAACTAATGTAATTCCAGACCAAGTTAAACTGATGGGAACATTCAGGGCACTAAATGAAAAATGGCGCTTTGAAGCACATCAATTGATCAGAGAGACAACAGCACAATTGGTGGAATCAATGGGAGGTAAGACAGATCTGCACATTGATATCGGATATCCTTCTGTGGTCAATGAAATAAACTTAACCTCACAGGCACGGCAACTAGCCGCTACATTTATAGGTGCGTCGAATGTGTCTGAAACAGAAATCAGAATGGGTGCTGAGGATTTTGGATTCTACGGGCAGAAAATTCCTGCTTGTTTTTTTAGGCTGGGAACGCGCAACACGGAAAAGGGAATTATATCCGGCGTGCACACTTCTACATTTGATGTGGACGAATCTGCACTTGAATATGGAGCAGGGCTCCTAGCCTGGCTTGCCGTAGCTGCGCATCCATCATCCTGATTTGACTCTACCTCCTTGAACATGGGCTGTTATTTTGCCCTACCTTTACAAATCGATTCAGCTATGCTGAATTCATAAACCAATACTAAAAATGGCTAGTGATCTACGTAAGCAACAGGCCTTGGAGTATCATGCAAAAGGAAGGCCCGGAAAAATTGAAGTAGTCCCCACCAAAGAAGCAAAAACTCAGCGAGACCTCTCCCTGGCCTATTCACCCGGTGTGGCCTCTCCCTGCTTGGAAATTGCAGCAAATCCTGATGAGGTTTATAAATACACTGCCAAAGGAAATTTGGTGGCAGTGATCAGTAATGGTACTGCCGTGCTTGGACTTGGCGATATCGGACCTGAAGCAGGCAAACCCGTCATGGAAGGAAAGGGAGTATTGTTTAAAATATTTGCCGATATCGATGTGTTTGATATTGAAATCAATGAAAAAGACCCTGCAAAGTTTGTAGAGATTGTAAAAGCGCTGGAACCTACTTTTGGCGGTATTAACCTTGAAGATATCAAAGCACCAGAGTGTTTCTACATCGAAAAACGCTTAAAGGAGGAAATGCGTATTCCTATAATGCACGATGACCAGCATGGTACAGCCATTATTAGTGCCGCTGCATTACTCAATGCGTGTGAGTTGCAGAAAAAGCGAATGGACAAATTAAAATTTGTGGTGAGTGGTGCCGGTGCAGCGGCTGTGGCCTGTATGAAACTTTATATATCATTGGGGGCGAAGCATGAAAATTTTTTGGTATATGATTCAAAAGGACTTGTGCATGAAAGTCGAAATGACCTGGATGAACTTAAAAAAGAATTTCTGGTTAAAGGGAAAAACCTGTCCTTAACAGAAGCATTGAAAGGTGCAGATGTATTTATTGGTCTTAGCAAAGGAGGCCTGCTCAACAAAGAGATGATCAAAAGCATGGCTAAAAACCCTATTGTGTTTGCTATGGCCAATCCGGAACCAGAAATCAGCTGGGAAGAGGCCACAGAAACTCGGAAGGATATTATCATGGCCACTGGAAGAAGTGATTATCCAAATCAGGTAAATAATGTATTGGGATTCCCCTACATATTCCGAGGTGCTTTGGATGTAAGAGCCAGTACCATCAATGAAGCCATGAAATTAGCTGCTGTTAAAGCACTGGCTGAGCTTACCAAATCTTCGGTACCCGATATTGTAAACATGGCATATAACGAATCCAACATACGTATCGGGCCCAATTATATCATTCCTAAACCGCTGGACCCTCGATTACTTGTCAGTGTTGCACCCGCTGTAGCTAAAGCAGCTATGGAAAGCGGAGTGGCTAAAGCCCCGATTCAAGATTGGGACCGTTATAGACAAGAATTAAATAAGCGACTGGGGCTTGACAACCAGGTCATGCGCGCTATTGGCAGTAAGGCTAGAAAAAATCCAAAACGAATTGTATTTGCCGAAGCGGACAATCCTAAAGTTTTAAAAGCCGCGCAAATAGTATTTGACGAGGGTATTGGTTTCCCTATTCTTTTGGGAAATGAGGAGAAAATCAAAAAGATCGCAAAAGACAATGCAGTGGATCTGGAGAGTCTGCCCATTTTTGATCCCCGCAGCGACGCCACAGAAGAAAAGCGAAACCAGTACGGCGAACTTTTCCTGGGAAGGATGGGTCGCAAGGGTTTTAATGCCTATGAAGCAAAAAAAATCATGAAGGATCGCAACCATTACGGTTGTATGATGGTCGAATGTGGAGATGCAGATGCAATGATTTCCGGATTAACTAAAAATTATCCGGACACCATTCGCCCCGCTATTCAAACCATTGGAATGGAGGATGGTGTTGGTAAAATTGCAGGCATGTACATGATGCTGACTAAATTAGGTCCTATCTTTTTAGCCGACACCACCGTAAACTTTCATCCAACAGCGGAAGAGTTAGCAGAAATAACTTTACTGGCCGCCAAGGAAATTCGTCAATTCAATATTACTCCTCGTATTGCCCTATTGAGTTACTCCAATTTTGGAAGCAGCAATTCCCCAGAGGCAAAGTTGGTAGCCAAAGCCAGAAAAATTATTAAAGAAAAGGCGCCTTCGTTGATAGTGGATGGAGAAATGCAAGCCAGCTTGGCGTTCAATAAGGAATTAATGCAGGAAAATTATCCGTTTAGTGAATTAGCCGAACAAGATGTAAACACCTTAATATTCCCAAATCTTTCCGCAGGTAATATTGCCTATAATCTTATGAAAGAACTGGGAACTGCCGATGCTGTGGGCCCGATTTTGCTGGGATTAAAGAAACCCGTACATATTTTACAACTGGGAAGCCCTATTCGGAGTATTGTGAATATGGCCGCTATAGCTATTGTAGATGCACAGTTGAAATGCCAGTCCGACGACTCCGAGGAAATTGTCAAGAAATCTCGCTGGTGGAAACGTTTTAAAAAATAAATGAACAGCAGTATGACTTTTTTTTCAGACATCGGCCGTTTTTTACTCACGCTGAAAGGCATGTTTAAAAAGTTAGAGAACCGGCAGATGTATGGGAAAGAACTTATACGACAGTGCACAGAAATTGGGTTTGGCTCCCTGGGTATTGTATCTATCATTTCTGTTTTTATTGGAGCAGTATCCACCATTCAAACAACCTATCAACTGGTAAGTCCGCTTGTACCCATTTCAACTGTTGCAGAAATTGTTAGAGATACCGTAATTCTTGAGTTTGCCCCCACACTGGTTTGTGTAGTGCTGGCAGGAGTGATCGGAAGCAGAATTGCCAGCGAACTAGGCAATATGCGGGTAAGTGAACAGATAGATGCCTTGGAAATAATGGGAATTAATACCAAAACGTATTTAATTCTACCTAAGATCATTGCAGCCATGTTGATGATTCCGTTACTGGTTATCATTGCCATGGCATTAGGCATCTGGGGTGGACGTTTAGCAGGGGCTGCTTCAGGAACTATCCCACCAAATTTATTCGACAAGGGACTGATGTCAAACTTTATCCCTTACAATGTGTTTTTTGCGCTGATCAAATCTTATGTTTATGCATTTATCCTGTCGAGCATCCCGGCATTCTTTGGCTATCATGTGCGTGGAGGTGCTTTAGAAATTGGAAAAGCCAGTACCAAAGCCGTAGTAATTAGCTGCGTATTAATTCTGTTTGCTGACTATGTACTTTCGGCCCTTCTACTCTAACCAATATGATCAACGTAGAGAACATACAAAAAAAGTTTGGCGATAAAGTAGTTATCGCAGGCATAAGCGCTCAGATGGGAGTCGGACAGTGTAACCTGATTATTGGCGCTAGTGGCAGTGGTAAAACGGTGTTGATGAAATGCATGGTTGGGTTATTGACTCCGGACCAGGGATCAATTTATTACAATGGCAATAGCTTCACCACTATGAACCCTGCATCAAAAACATTGATCCGTAAGGAAATAGGGATGTTGTTTCAGGGATCTGCTTTGTTTGATTCACTGACTGTAGAAGAAAATATCATGTTCCCCCTGAATATGTTTACCAAAGACAGTAGGGGAGAAAAATTAAAAAGGGTAAATACGGTGTTAGATCGGGTTAATTTATCTGGCATCAATAAAAAATTTCCTGCCGAACTCAGCGGGGGTATGAAAAAGAGAGTTGCACTTGCCCGGGCCGTTGTACTGCATCCTAAGTATCTTTTTTGTGACGAACCCAACTCTGGACTGGATCCGCAAACTTCTTTGGTGATTGATAAGCTCATCCGTGATCTGACGCTGGAACATCAAATCACTACAGTGATCAATACGCATGACATGAATAGTGTGATGGAAATTGGGGACTATATTTTATTCATGTATCAGGGTAAAAAAGAATGGGAAGGCACTCGAAAAGAAATCATATTCAGCAAAAACCAACGATTGAACGATTTTATTTTTGCATCCGATTTTTTGAAAGACGCCAAAGACATGCGTATGCTGGGAGAAACAGGCAAAATGCCCAATGACAGAGACCTCGACCAAATGATCCGGCCCTGAGCGCATTTCCCTACCTTTGCGGCAACTTTTAGCCCACTATTATGAGCATCCTGATTAATAATAATTCCAAAATCCTGGTACAAGGTTTTACAGGCACAGAAGGCACTTTTCATGCCTCGCAAATGATCGAGTACGGAAGCCAGGTTGTGGGTGGCGTAACTCCGGGAAAAGGAGGATCACAGCACTTGGATCGTCCGGTATTCAATTCAGTGGCGGATGGAGTCAAACAAACGGGAGCCAATGTCAGTATCATATTTGTTCCTCCAGTCTTTGCAGCCGATGCAATTATGGAGGCCGCTGAAGCAGGTATTGAATTAGTTGTTTGTATTACGGAAGGCATCCCTGTACAAGATATGGTTAAGGTAAAAAACTATTTACAAGGGAAAAATACAAGATTAATAGGGCCCAACTGTCCTGGTGTGATAACTGCCGAAGGATGTAAAGTGGGTATTATGCCTGGTTTTGTTTTTGTGAAGGGTCGCGTAGGAATAGTTTCCAAATCAGGAACGCTAACTTACGAGGCTGCAGATCAGGTTGCAAAAGCGGGATTGGGTATTTCCACTGCTATGGGAATTGGAGGAGATCCAATCATTGGTACCACTATTAAAGAAGCCGTTGAGCTCTTTATGAAGGACCCGGAAACTGACGCAATTATAATGATCGGGGAGATTGGCGGGGGTATGGAGGCAGAAGCTGCTCGCTGGATCAAAGCAAACGGAAACACTAAACCAGTGGTGGGATTCATAGCTGGACAAACAGCACCTTCCGGCAGAAGAATGGGGCATGCCGGTGCCATTGTGGGAGGAGCAGAGGATACCGCTGCTGCAAAAATGCAAATCATGAGCGAATGTGGCATACATGTGGTAAGCAGCCCGGCAGATATTGGAATTAAAATGGCTAGTATCTTAGAAAAATAAATCAAACCCTTCGCGGGTTTTTTTTAGCGATGGGAAGCTTATGAAACTATTGTTCAGTTTTCTTCTGTCATTGCCCTGGGTTGTGATGGCTCAACAAAAGTTTACCGGAATCAACCAGCTCAATATTCCACCCTTTGTAAGACAAGGGGATCAGCCTTTGTTTGGATTTCAACTTTTCAACAATTCCAAAAAAGACTGGACGGGCACGGTTCATTTTCAGTTGCTCGATACTCTTCAACAGCAACCCGTTGACGGCTGGTTCTATAACCAACAGGGAAATCAGTACTTCTTGGTAGAGCCAAGCAAAAAAGAATGGATTGAATTTCCCATTCATATCCCATTTGAATTTAGCAAACCCACGGCTTGGGAGCTACGCATAAAAACGGATACATCCACTACCCTAACAACAGATTATTTGCAGATTGAGCCATGGGGATATGCCGAGGAAACGGCTACACCAGCGAGTGATCCCCGGTGGCCGCTATTAGTAAAAAAAACCTCAAGGCTAACTACCAAAAACGGCCGCACCCGAAAGGAATTACTTACAGAAAATGCCATAGTAATAACAGGCGATACACTTTTGGTTGAAATTGAAATGACAAAAAGCAAAAGCAATAAAGTCGTTTTGGTTGAACAATGGCCTGCAGGAACTCAACCCAATATGGTCAGAACATTGCGTACGCATGCAGGAGTTGGGAAAGTGCTTCAATTAAACCGGCAGGAATTGCGTATGGAATGGATGAATACAAGTGGCTCGACGCTGAAAGTATCTTACCAACTTATTGCAAGGTACACCGGTCGGTTTCAGATCCCTCCTGTAGTAGTCAGCGGCGCCGATCTTCCAGCGCCGTTCATTCGTTCGTCCTATTCCTCTCTACTTATTGAACAGCTTAAGCTCCCATGAATACAGATGTATTGGTCATCGGGCAGGGAATAAGCGGCACCTGGCTTAGTTACTATCTGGAAAAAAATGAGATTGATCATTTTGTAATTGATCAGGAGAACCCGCAATCTGCATCTCGACAAGCTGGAGGATTGATCAATCCGGTTACTGGAAGAAATAAAGTTAAAACCTGGATGGCGGATCAATTACTCCCTTTTTGTTTGACCGCCTATCAGCAAATGGGCACCTGCCTGGGCACCTCTGTAATGGATACAAAAACCATAATAGAATGTTTTACCAACCCCGAGGCGGCAGCCTTGTTTTCCAGAAGAGTGAATGAAAATCCACACTACTTGGAAATTCCCGATGATTATCCCATTCAACTTGACTTGTTTCATAATTGCAAAAAACTGGGATTGATCAGACCTGCCTATGTAGTTAATCTGCCACTGCTCTTATCCAATTGGAGAGCTCGACTGCGTAGATTTGGAAAAATTGGCGAATACAATTTTGATCTCAACCAATTAATTGAAACAGACAAGGGATTCAACTACCAACACATTACTTGCAAACGGATCATATTTTGCGACGGAGCAAGTATTCAAGAACGTAATACCTGGGCCAAAATTCCCCTAGCCCCTACAAAGGGAGAGGCCTTAGTCTTAAAAATAGAAGGGCTTCCCTCCTCTTTTATTTATAAGAATAAATTGACTTTACTGCCACTTGCCGAAACTGATTACTGGTGGGTTGGATCCAGCTACGAATGGGCTTTTGAACACGCAGGCCCCACCCCCTTGTATAGGGAGCATACAGTAAAGGCTTTGAAAAAATGGTTGGCCATCCCCTTTGAAGTAATAGAGCAACGCGCTGCCATTCGGATGGGCACTATGGAGAGAAGGCCATTGGTGGGATTTGACTCTCCAGAAAAAAAATGGGGCCTGCTTAACGGAATGGGCACCAAAGGCTGTTCGCTGGCTCCCTACTTTGCTTTTCAGTTAGTTGAAAATATGATCCGGGGGAGTGTTATTGATCCGGAAGCTAACTGGACCCGTTTTCAATAAAAAAGGGTTGTTTTTCTTACCTTTCCGCACCAAAATCACCTATGCAAAACCCACAAGAATTCAACTACTCTATTCCAGCGCGTTACAGACGTGTGGAAAACCTCCATATTGTATTTTGGATCATTAAAGACATGAGCTGGTGTATGGGATGGGAAGTTATGGGAGTGGTCATGATAGCACCCACCCTCCTGGTAGCCTTGTTTATTTCTTGGCGTAAGCGTGAAATCCACTCCGAGTTGGCTCATAACCTGGCCATAGCTTTTTGGATCTGCGCTAACTCCACCTGGATGATCATGGAGTTTATCAATCAAGACAAAACAATTTTTTTTGGATGGCTAACCGGTAAACAGCTCGCCATGATCCCTTTTGCAATTGGGTCTGTGATTTTACTCCGTTACTATTTTTTTCAATATCCTAAAGAAGTTAAGCTAAAACAAATCACTACATTTTGAACCCCTAACTGAAGAAAGAATATGTATAGATCTCATACCTGCGGAGAATTACGTTTGCAAGACAAAGGAAAACAAGTGCAGCTGGCTGGCTGGGTTCAAACCATCAGAAAATATGGCGCCATTACATTTGTTGACTTGCGAGATCGCTATGGAGTTACACAGCTTCTTTTTGGAGAGTCGATTAATGCGCAACTAGACCGTACACCCGTTGGACGCGAGTTTGTATTGCAGATAACTGGAACGGTAATTGAACGCAGCAATAAAAATGCACAACTCTCCACAGGAGACATTGAAATTGATGTTCATCAATACTCTATTTTAAATCGCGCTGCTGTGCCTCCTTTCACTATTCAAGATGATACAGATGGCGGAGATGATCTGCGAATGAAGTATCGCTTTTTGGATCTTAGAAGAAATTCAGCCAGGCAGAACTTGGAGCTTCGCTATGCGGTGAACAGGGCCGCCCGCAATTATTTACATCAGCAGAACTTTCTGGATATTGAAACGCCATTCCTGATTAAATCTACTCCGGAAGGTGCGCGTGATTTCGTGGTACCCTCCCGCATGAATCCAGGACAATTCTATGCACTCCCTCAATCTCCACAAACTTTCAAACAATTATTGATGGTTAGTGGATATGACCGCTATTATCAAATAGTAAAATGCTTTAGAGACGAGGCCCTTCGCGCGGACAGGCAACCGGAGTTCACACAAATAGATTGTGAAATGTCCTTTGTGGAACAAGAGGACATACTGAATATGTTTGAGGGTTTGATCAAGCACATTTTCCAGGAAGTAAAAGGGATTGCATACACAGCACCCGTTGAACGAATGACCTGGGAAGAAGCCATGTGGAAATTTGGCAATGATAAACCCGATATCCGCTTTGACATCCCCATCCTGAATTTAAAAAAACCAGCTTCTGTATTTCCTGATTGCACCGATCAACGAAGTTTAATTGAAGGCGCTTCCTTTGGTGTATTTGATGAAGCTGAAGCGGTACTAGCCATTTCCATTCCCGGCGCTGCGAAGTTCACCCGTAAACAAACTGATGAGCTTACAGAGTGGATAAAGCGCCCCCAAATTGGGATGAAAGGGTTAGCTACCATCCGGTACAATGCAGATGGCACTTGCAAAAGCAGTATCGATAAGTTTTATAGCGAAGAAAAAAGAAAAGCCATTGCGCTGGCAGCAGGTGCAAATCCCGGCGATCTGATATTGATTGTAGCAGGGGCAGAAGAAAGAACCCGAAAAGCAATCAGCGAACTTCGTTTGGAAATGGGCCAACGGTTGGGATTGCGCAAGCCTAATGAATATAAATTACTCTGGGTGCTGGACTTCCCGCTTTTTGTATATGATGAGGAAGGAAATCGTTGGGTTGCCCGCCACCATCCTTTCACTGCACCCAAGCCAGCTCAGATCCAGACGATGATCGAGAACAACCCAACAATTGAAGATGCGGCCAACTACCTGCAACATCCTTATGCTTCTATTAAGGCAAATGCCTACGATATGGTCCTGAATGGAAATGAGATTGGCGGCGGATCTATCCGCATTTTCCAAAGAGAGCTACAGGAAAAAATGTTTGAAGCACTGGGATTGAGCCGGGAAGAACAACAGCACAAGTTTGGATTTTTATTAGGCGCTTTTGAGTATGGAGCTCCCCCCCATGGGGGAATTGCATTTGGCTTTGACCGGTTATGCGCATTATTAGGCGGTAGCGAAAGTATACGCGATTTTATTGCTTTCCCAAAGAACAATGCAGGCAGAGATGTGATGCTGGATGCACCGGCCACTATAGATGAAATTCAGTTAAAGGAATTACAGATCCAAACAGCTGTAAAGAATAGTTGATTAACTGTTCAGCATTTGATTGAGTCTTTCTGCTACTTTTTTTGGATTAGGCAACATTGCTTGTTCCAGCTTACTATTCATGGGTATTGCAGGCAAATCCAATGCCCCCATTACTTGCACCGGAGCGTCCAGAGATTGAAAACAATGTGTGGCAATTCTTCCGGCTAATGCCTCCGCAAAGGAATTAAGTTGCTGCTCTTCCGTCAATACTAACGCTTTTCCATGTTGCTTTACGCGAGTATAGATCAATTCTTCATCTAATGGAAACAAGGTGCGCAGGTCAACGATTTCGATCTGCCCGGGAAATTGCTTGGCTGCTGCCAAAGCCCAATGCACACCCATGCCATAGGTAATAATGACCAATGTAGATCCTAGTTTCTGTTGCACCATACCCGACTCCAAAACAACCAAAGCTTTTCCAAGAGGGATGCAGTAGTCTGCATCGGGCTCTGTTGTTTTTGCAAATTCAGTATCTGGAACCTTACTCCAATAAAGCCCTTTATGTTCAAGCATGACCACCGGATTGGGATCAAGAAATGCTGCTTTCATTAACCCCTTCATGTCAGCCGCATTAGACGGATAAACAATTTTAATTCCTTTCACAGTAAGTAGGGTGGATTCAACGGAGCTGCTATGATAAGGCCCTCCTCCTCCATAGGCCCCGGTTGGAACACGTAAGATCATGGGAATGGGAAATTTACCCATGGTCAAATAGCAACTCTTAGAAAGTTCCATTACCAGTTGATTGAACCCGGGGTATAGGTAATCGCCAAATTGCACTTCCACTATGGGGCGTAATCCTGCAGCCGCCATCCCTGCGGTTGAACCCACAATGTAGGCTTCTTGTATAGCCGTATTAAAAACCCGATGATCCCCAAATTGCTCGGCCAATGTAGCCGTTTCTCTAAAGACTCCTCCCAAGCGATTTCCAACATCCTGCCCGTACAATATGGCTTCAGGATGCTCTTCCATGATTTCTCTAATGGCGAATAATGCCGCATCCACCATTGGTATTTTTTGTCCCTTTCCAACTTCACGCTTTCCTCTCTCCTCTACCACTGGAGTGGGCGCATACACATGATCTGAGACGGTGGCAGGATCTGGTTCTGGTGCGGCTTTAGCGCGCTCAAACTCTTTTTCAATAAAAGCAATTGCCTCTTGTTCCATGGCCTGTAATTCTTGTTCGGAACCCGACAAGGCTGCTAATTTTTTTCTAAGCTTTAAGAAGGGATCATGTGCCAGATGCTTCTGCCAGTCTTCATCAGATCGATAAAACTCTTTACGCACGCCACTGGTATGGTGTCCTAACAAGGGAACTTGTGCGTGGATCAAATAAGGCTGCCTGTTTTTTCTTACTTGCCCTACCACCTCTTCCAAAACAGAATAAGAAGCTTCAAAATCACTCCCATCTACCTGAATTCGATTCAATCCTTTAAAGCCAGCGGCAAATTCAAATGCATTCATAGCTCTGGCCTCACTTGCTGTTACACTAATACCCCAGTTATTGTCCTGCACCAAAAAGATAATTGGCAGTTTATTTAACACCGCCACTTGCATGGCCTCGCTCACCTCACCCTCTGTGACACTGGCATCACCTAATGAACAAATCACTATAGGTGCAGGGTTTGCTTGCATAAATGGAGGAAGGGTTTTATTAGTATCTATGCCTCTCTCTATTTGAATGCGTTTCCATTTTTCCCAATAATGAATTCCATGGGCAATTCCCGTTGTGGGGATAGCTTGCATGCCTGTTGCGCTAGACTGATGAATAATTACCGGCTTTCCTTTCCCATAATAGCTGGGATGACTATAATACTCTCGTCCTCCGGAAAAAGGATCCTCCGCTTTGGCAAGTAGTTGAAGCATTAATTCATAGGGCGAAAAACCAAGGCCTAGCAACATGCTCTCATCCCGATAGTACGGACTGACAAAATCTTGTGCTTGCAACTGAAAGGCTGCTGCTAATTGAATCGCCTCATGTCCACGGGAGGTAGAATGAACATAGGTGCAAATTGATCGGTTGGCCTCGTAAGTAGATGCCATGGCACGTACCTGACACATCAACGTAAATGCACGGCGAAGTAAGGAGAGGTCTTGCATCTTCTTGGTTAGACTAATTGATTAGAATGTCAAATAAAGAATCATTCTCTAAAAATCCTTCTAATTGATCCCCGGGCTCTACTGGTCCAACATCGGCCGGAGTGCCTGTAAAAATCAGATCTTCTGGTTCCAACGTAAAGTAATGTGATACATGAGCAATTATTACTTCAAAGGAATTGATCATGGCGGCAGTATGTCCTTGCTGCACCAACTCCTTATTTTTATACAAACAAAAGTGAATGTCTCTTTTGTTCTTGTATTGATCTGCCGGACGCCATTCCCCTACAACTGCAGATCCATCGAATGCCTTTGCCTTCTCCCATGGAAGCCCCTTGTCTTTTAGTTGTTGCTGGATATCCCTTGCGGTAAAATCTATGCCCACGGTCATGGCATCGTAGGCAGTAGTTGCTGCTTCCTGGTCAATACAGCAAACTTTTTTAGCAATACGTAAAACAATTTCACACTCATAATGCAGATCGCTGGAAAAAAAAGGGATCACAAATGGTCCGGGGAGCGGAAGTAATGCTGTAGATGGTTTTAAAAAAATAACTGGTTCCGTAGGCACTTCATTTCCCAGCTCTTTTACATGGGCCACGTAATTTCTACCTATACAGATTATTTTCATACTAACTGTTGCTGTTGATTATGCAAAACTGAGGTTATTGTATTGGTTCATGACTATGGCAATTCCCTGACTGGCAAAAACCTCAATAGCCGTTGCAGCTGCAGCAATCTTTTTTTCTACCATCGGTTCCTCTTCCTTTCTCCATTTACTTAAGACAAAGTCAGCTTGTTTTTCTTTGGCAAAATCATTTCCAATACCAAAGCGTAATTTGGGATAATCCGTACTGCCAATATAGTCCTGTATACTCTTGAGGCCATTGTGTCCGGCATCACTGCCTCCTGGTTTGATCCGGATTTTATCCCACGGAGTAGCCAGGTCATCTACTATTACCAACAAATTGGAGCGTTCAATATTTTCTTTCTCCATCCAGTATTTTACCGCCTTCCCACTCAAATTCATATAGGTAGTTGGACAAATACAGACAAATACATTCCCTTTCCACTTGATTTCCGCATGATAGGCTAATCGGCCCACAGCAAGTTGACCTTTGTGTTTTTGCAAAAAAGCGGCCACCACATCAAACCCAATATTATGACGGGTATGTGCATATTGGTCTCCAACATTGCCTAAACCAACAATAAGATATTTCATAGTCAGTTAGGGCCAAAGATCGGCCTTCCCAAACAAAAAACCCAGATCGGAAGATGCGGGTTTTACAATTAAATTGGTAGAGGTAATTATTTTTTTGTAGCGGGAGCAGCGGGTGTAGCAGGAGCAGCAGCAGCGGGAGCAGCAGCAGCTGGTGTAGCCGTCTCCTCTTGTTTCAGCTGGCGAGTAAGCACTACAGAGGCAATGGGAATTCGAGGAGAGTTCAGAATCTCAAACTCCGGAATGCTAACGTCCTCAACCCGAATATTTCCATTTAAATCCAGATCATCAATACTCACTTCAATTTGTTCACGTAGATGCTTAGGGTATGTTTTAATTTTTAAAGACTTCATTTTGGTGATCAGCTTACCACCATCCTTAACCCCCTTAGAAGCGCCCACGAATTTAAGTGGGATGTCGGCAATTACCTTTTTGTCTTCTACTAACTCCAGCAGGTCTACATGGATCAGTTCGTCATTTACCTTATCAAATTGTAGATCCTTAAGGATGGTACGATACGTTTTATCGTCCAGCTTCACTTCACAAATTTGAAAACTTGGCGTGTACACCAGTTTTTTGAAAGCCGCGGCAGGAGCTGCAAAATTGATCTCCTGCGCACCCCCATAAATTACACCGGGCACCATTTCCTGAGAGCGTAGTTGGCGGGTGGCTCCTTTGCCAAATGCGGTCCTCAGTTGTCCTTCGATTGTAATCGTGTTCATGTCTATTTTGTTTTATTGGTTCAATTTCCTTTCAGTTGGGAATAGACAAAGAGACTGGTTATGCTCTTATTTTCAAAGGCGTTGCGTATAGCTACGGCAAATAAATCAGCCACACTTAACACTTTGATCTTACTCCCCTGCTGATTGACCGGTATGGTGTCACACACTACCAGTTCTTCCAGCACACTGTTTTCAATATTCTCGTAAGCCTTGCCGCTAAGCACCGGATGTGTGATCAACGCACGAACTGAACGAGCTCCATTTTCTTTCAACAACCCCGCACTTTTTGTGAGAGTTCCGCCGGTGTCACAGATGTCATCAATGATAATTACATCTTTACCAACCACATCTCCGATTACCACCATGCTGGCTACTTCGTTGGCTCTTTTGCGATGCTTGTCACAAATAACCATTTCGGCATTGAAATAACTGGCAATCTGCCTGATTCGGTTGGCTGATCCCACATCAGGGGCCGCAAAGGTAAGGTTTTCCAGCTTCAGTTTTTCGATATATGGGATGAAAACTGCATGACTGTCCAAGTGATCCACCGGAATGTCAAAATAGCCCTGAATCTGTGGAGCATGCAAATCCATGGTTATTACACGATCAGCTCCTGCAGCAACTAACATATTGGCGATCAACTTACTCCCGATGGCTACGCGGGGTTTATCCTTACGGTCCTGGCGGGCATACCCATAATAAGGCAATACCGCAATAACCTTGTAAGCAGAAGCTCTTTTAGCCGCATCTATCATAAGTAACAGCTCCATGATATTATCAGTAGGAGCGCTGGTGCTTTGCACGATAAAAACATAATCACCTCTGACACTTTCGAGGTATATCGGGCAAATTTCCCCATCACTGAACCGTTGGATGTTGACCTTCCCCATCTGAGCTCCAAATTGCTTACAGATCTGTTCCGCCAGCTGCTGAGAGCTGGTTCCGGAAAATATTTTGGCGTGTTGCATAGCAGAGATATCGAGTGGATGTGGCACGAAGATATCAATCAGGTAAGATATATTTTCTGCTAATCAAAAAAACCTTTTCACAGTCTTGTCACTCTTACTCTTACCCGTTATACTTGAGCAATGTCCCATAAAAAAGCAATCAGGAATTGGTCAACCGAGGATCGACCCCGAGAAAAATTACTCAGACTGGGTGTAGAACAACTCAGCACCTCAGAGCTGATTGGAATTTTATTGCAGTCGGGAATCCGAGAAAAAAGTGCCGTAGCCCTGGGCATGGAACTATTGGAACTGGCCAAACAAAATTTACATGAACTAGGCCGACTAACCCCACAGGAAATCGCTGGATTAAAAGGGATCGGTAAGGCAAAAGCTGCTTTAATCAGCGCTGCACTGGAACTGGGAAGAAGAAGACATGCTTCCCTTCCACTTGACAAAAAATTGGTTACCAGTAGCGCTGATATTGCTCGCTATTTACAAGTTCGGCTACAAGACCTGAGACACGAAGTTTTTGCGGTGCTATTTCTCAATAGAGCAAACCGTATCAATCATTTTGAAATCGTTAGCGAGGGAGGCATCACCGGAACGGTAGCTGATCCAAGAATTATTCTAAAAAAGGCGCTTCAGCAAAATGCGGTAAGCATCATAGTTTGCCACAACCATCCTTCAGGAAATCTAAGGCCAAGTCGGGCTGACGAACTACTCACTCAAAAATTAAAGGAAGCCGCACTTTTACTGGACATCACAATGTTAGACCATATCATTGTAAGTGACCAGGGTTATTACAGCTTCGCAGATGAAGGGTACATGTGAATACAACTAGGCCTGTGCGGTAGGACCCCCAAAATTCAATGGCAATTGTACTTCCTCTAAATCTTTAATGGGACCATTAATCGACTCATATTTCTGAATATTCTCGGTGATAGCATGCATCAAGCGCTTTGCATGTTGAGGAGTGAGAATAATTCTTGATTTAACGCGGCTTTTGGGAGTACCCGGCATCACGTTTACAAAGTCAACTACAAACTCTGCGTGAGAATGTGTTATGATGGCCAGGTTAGCGTATTGCCCTTCCGAAATTTCCTCAGAAATTTCAATATTCAATTGGTTGGGCACAGACTCAGGATTGCTCATGTTGTTATTTTTTCAAAGATAAAAAAAGAGGGCCCAAACAGGACCCTCTTTCAAAATAAGTTATATACAGGTTAGCGAGGACCCAAATATTTCCATCTTTCGTTGAAAAAACTTCTTGGACCATTAGGCACCACACTGGGCTGTACCAACCAATGCTTGATTACAATGTCTTTATTGCTTTGTACAGCATTTACCCCAGAGGGATCCAATACTGCGCGACGCCCGTTAGCAGATGCATAAAGTGGAGGTCCTGTTCCTGCGGCAGGATTTCCTCCGAGAGTAGCAGGCAAGCTGGGATCACCGTAGTAATTATGGAGATCAGATATTTTGTTTGTAGCAGGATCAAAACTAATTACTAGCCCGTAAGAACCGTAATATGTTCCGGCACCAGCATTACTAAAAATATACCCAGGGATACCTCCGTTAAGGTCATCATTACGAACTATGCAGCGAGTAGCACTGATTGTAATCAAGGAATATTGCTGTGCTCCCAGGTAGACAAACGCGGGGAATACCACATCAGTGAAAGTACCCGACATTTCATAAACGCCATCCCAAGAATTTTTTGCTCCTATCTCAACAACTATTGATTTTTCAAATGAAATTTTACTATCGGCTGATACCTCGGTGATGGTAAAGCCTAAACCGTAGAGTCTGCTTGGGTTCAACAACTGTGCGTTTGGAACAGTAATCTGAATTTCCTTAACAAAATCACCGGGACTAAATGTAACGGTATAATTGCCACCCATTCCACCAGACTTAGTCACTCCACTGCCAACCAAAGTATAAAAATTGGTTGGGAGCTGTAAGTAGTTAGGATTTGCAGCACGTACGGCAGCGGTATCGTCTTTTATGGTGACAGTGGTGGCTCTGTTCAAAGAGGCAGCATTTGCAGCATCCTTACGAACATCACAGACGGTGAAGGTTTGTGGGGTAGGCACAAAATCAATAGCATTGCTTTGAACCGTAGCAGGGCTGCTTCCTCCCATTACTTTAACAAAGGTTGAACCTTCATCCTTCAAGGGAGTCACTTCCTTTTTGATACAAGCAGTGAATCCCAAAGCCAGGGAGAGGAAAACGAGTATTGATGATTTCATATTCATAGTTGTTTCTTTTAATAGTTTCTTTTAGTGGTTTAGATTACTGATCCCACCAAACTTTTGTATCCTGGTTATCACCTCCGATAGCAGCGGCAGCAGCGGTTACAGCAGCTGTATTTGTTGCATACGAAGATGTGCCATACGTGTAACGTCTGGGAATTTGACGTGAGGTATTCACGGCATCAGGGGCAGGCGTCAAAACAGGGAAACCAGTTCTTCTCCAAACGCTCCAACCAAGCAGCCCATTTGGGTAAAAAGCAATGTATTGCTGCACCGCTATATTGCGGATATTAGCAGCAGTACCTGCAGCATTAGCCAAGGCAACACCACTTTGCGTATAGTAAGCAGCACCCGGCGCAGGCAACCCCCATTGAGAAAAAGAAACGCCAATACCCGCCTGATATAGGGCATTCATATTTTCAGTTGTCCAGCCACGATCAGCAGCTTCTGCACGAAGAAGATGTGTTTCAGCAGCAGAAACAAGCACTACAGAGCTGTTTTGTTGACGATAAGAAGCAGAGAGGATGCGAGCCCAGGTAGGATTAGCCTGACACCAGGGATCAACAAAACCACGTACACGTCCATAAGGAACGCCAAGGTTTGAAGATCCAAATGCAACTTGACGACCATCGCCAAGTGAGCCCATCAAAGCAACCATTGGAGCGCTTTCACCGTAGTCACTACGCGTGAAATAAAGAGCATACCAAGGAGACTGGAAGTTTCCCCCTGGATATTTTACTTCAAAATTATCAGCATTTGCAGCGATGCTTCCACCAGCATCAGCCAGGGCGCTGCGGAATGCACCGGCAGCCCAGCCACTTGTTGTCGGGAAACGCTTGCTTACCTGAATAGCTAAGCGCATGCGCAGCGTGTTAGCCATTTTTTTCCATTTAGCTACATCACCACCATACATGATATCTCCCGTGATAGCAGAAGTAGAATTGAAAGCGGCAACTGCCTGAGTCAACTCAAGCATGCAACCACGATAGATATTCTCTTGCTTATCAAAGGCAGGAGTTTTATCCCCTTTCAAAGATTGTGAGTAAGGAACATCGCCCCAACGATCAGCAATGGTGCTGAAGATGTACGCCTTTAGGATGCGAGCAACCTGAGTCATATTGTTGCTGGTATTGGTGTTGATGATGTTCTGAAGATCATTCAATGAACCAGAATACTCCCCCTCGAAGCTAAGCTGGGGAATAGAGTAAAGGGATACGTCGGTATACTGAGTTTCAGAAAAATACTGGCAATACAAACCGCCACGTATCTGTGTGCCATATCCGCCTAATCCAGCTTCTACGTTTGTCAACAAAGCTGAGAGTATAGGTGTGGTAGTAGCAGCAGGGTTAAGGTTAGTGTCTCCAAAATCAGAGGAGTACCTTTTACAACTGGTAAACAACATTACTAATGCAAGGGTAAAACCCAGTACTTTTTGTATGTGAAAGTTTCTCGTAATCATATCTTTTATTTTTAAGCTTAACAGGATTTATTAGAAGCTAATTTTAAGATTGGCTCCAAGACCTCGCGTGCCGGGCATGTTTCCAGCCTCACCGCTTATGTTGGAGATCTCAGAAGGATCAAAATCATTTGTCTTCGCATAGATCAGGAGGGGATTACGAGCAACTACAGATAGCACAGCGCGTTGTGCCCAACCAACACCCCACTTTTTGATGGGTAGCGTGTAACCAAGGGAAACCTCACGAAGTTTCACAAAAGTTAAATCATAGACATACGGATCAAAAGTTTTGCTGTAATAAAACCCGTGGAAATGATCCTGCGCCTCAACATATTTATCAACTTTGTTTCCGTTGGCATCAACTCCAAATACGTGAACACCACCACCGTTGGCTACTAAATCACGTATTGGGTTACCCTTGTCGTTCAATACTGCTGTGCGCGCAGTCAAACCAGAGAATGAACCCCACATATTGGAAAGTGAAAAGAATTTACCACCAATTCCCCAGTCAGCGTTTGCATTTAAAATGAAGCCCTTGTATTCAATTTGTGTTTGGAATCCACCAGTATGTTTTGGAAGAGCACTTCCGTAGAACACGTCAGGATCGTTTACGTAAGCGCCATTAGCGTCGAGCACCGGCTGACCGTTTATGCGCTTGATGCCATTACCATAAATCTGGCCCCACTGACGCCCTTCTTGGTGCACTATGCGAGGACCAGTGCTTCCCCATAGGCCCTCAATTGCGATACGAGTATCATCCTTACCATCATCAGATATGGTGACAACTTTATTTTCAGCAAGGATACCCCATGTGGCGTTTATCTCCCATTTTAGATTTTTTCCATAAACAGGACGCCCCATAGCTTGGATGTTGTATCCGCGTTTGGTAATCAAACCAGCATTAGTGCGTAGACTTGTGTAACCGCTTGTGCCATTAATGGGAATGGAGGTTGGGAAATCCTTGTCATCTCCAGTCCAATAAGTGACCGAGGCACCAACACGGTTCTTCAAGAATCGTAAATCGATCCCAACCTCACGCTGACGTGTGACAGATCCACGGATATTGGGATCTACTAACTGGTCAGGTGTAGACATCAAAAAGTTGCCATTCCATTGCACAGAACCGACTCCATAGGCAAAACCAGGATATGAGTAGGTTCCGATACCTGTTGGGATTTCACCAATTGTGGCACGGAATTTACCGAAGCTTAGTGGCTGCCATTTGAGGAGTTCACTAAAGATGAAGGACATACCGGCAGACTTAGATACGATGTAGGACTTTGCAGGAGGCAAATCAGACATCCAGTCTTGACGAAGGGTGAAGTCTGCAGTTAAGTAGTTTCTCCAGGTAACATTACCTGTGGCATAAACAGCGCTGTAACGATAGTCACTGCGGGAGTTGCCAACACTGGGCTGGTCTTTGGAGTTACCAATTGTAAAAAGATTAGGTACGTTCAGTCCATTCACTGTGTTGGCTGAGTTACCCTTGATAAGCTGGCGAAGGATATCGGTACCTCCAGTCGCCCCAATATTAAACTCACCTATTTTTTTATTGTAGGAGATCAACAACTCCATATTAGTCCTGTTGGAGTTAGAAGTGGAGGTAGAGTAAGAGGCAATGTAACCAGACTGCGTGGCACTTTGTTGCAAATCAGATGTGACTCTTTCCTCACTCCATATATTGTTGTTTTGCTTGCGATAAGTACCTTTTATTCTTAGGCTCTCACTTATTTTATAAGAGAGTGAGATATCACCATAGTAGCGATCAGTCTGCGTAACTGGCTTCATGTGATCAAAGTAGGTATAGAAGTTATACCAGTAGTTACCAGCATAAAAAGGACGCGTATTAGAGGGATTATAGGCGGCCGGATTCAAGTGATTCCAACTAGCCATTAGTCCACTTGGCGTACGAACATCCTTCAACTCTTTCATGATACCCATATCCAAATTACGATGGAACCATTGGTTGAATGATCCCGTTGTTTGATTGGCATAGCCATCATCAAACTCCCCACGAACGATCTGCGTGACATAGTTGAAATTCAATGAAGCAGTCAGGCGATCGGTAACTTCAACCGTAGCAATAGTGGTAAATGTATTTTTTTTCAGGGAAGATAGCGGAATCAAACCCTTTTGATCGATGTTACCAAAAGACATACGGATATTGGTGTTTTCAGTAGCTTTTGAAATGCTAACCGAGTTGTTCAGCATAACACCTGTATTGTAATAATCACGTGCATTATTTGGCTGAGGTAATAGCTTAGCGGTAGTGCCAGAATAACGGTGACCATCATACCAAGAGTACCAAGGAATGTATTCCTGCCCTACCATGCGGGGACCCCAGCTGGCATCATCAGCATAGTCATGAAAATATTTATTGTTAAGTAGCTTCCAGGATTCTGGTTGGCCGGGCTGCCAGGTGTATTTCATCAAATCCCCAACTGCACCACCTGCATAAGAGTTTTGGTAGTTTGGAAGAATGTAAACTTTATCATTTTGAACGCCAAGGTTTACATCAACGCCAATTCCTTTTTGACCTTTTTTAGCTCTTTTTAGAGTCATTACGATGGCGCCGCCTGCCCCCTGAGGACCGAAAATGGCTGCAGCAGCAGGGCCTTGGAGGATGGTTACGTCTTCAATATCATCTAAGTTGATGTCATTGGGGTTTGGAAGAATTGTTCCGTCAACAACGTATAAGATACCCTGTCCACCACCGAAACCAGACTCACCACGTAGACGAACACTACCGTTGCTACCCAATTTTGCAGAGGACTGGCTTCTAACCTGGATACCTGAAACCTTACCGGCCAGTGCATTATTCAGGTTTGTTTGGCGGATGGTGTTCAGCTGCTCTGAAGTAACAACCTGAGCGTTGTTGGATAGGGTACGAAGAGACTTGCGGATTCCATAACCGCTTGATACTACAACCTCGGTTCCAGCAGCTACAATGCGTTTTGCTTGAATACGAACGGAATTGTCAGATCCAACTGTAAATTCAGTAGTCTCTAAACCAGCTCCTGACACTACCAAAACATTTCCGGTATTAGCCTGCAACCGAAATGTGCCTGTGTTGTCAGCAGCAACCCCAGTACGGGCCCCTTTCAATTGGACTGAGGCACCTGGTATGGCAACCCCATTTTCATCCACTACTGTACCTGTGATCGTACGAGCCTGACCAAATGCCAATGCTGCAGTTAGCATTAACATGGTGAACAGTGATGCGAATTTTCTCATGTTGACGTTAATTTTTAATTTTTAACTACGCAGAAAATCAGTTAATACTGACTTTTTTGGTTCAAATCAATAACAACGAAGACACCTTAGTGTATACGATTGCTGCGGCAAGATAGCCCTTTTTTTAACAAAGAGTTAAAATGTGCTATAAATTTTTGGAGTAGCTAATTCATGGAGTTTCAGGGCAAATTGAATGGAATAGCGCCAAAGAATATTACCGGAATTTCCCTTTTGGGTGCAAATTATTGAACTTTGAAAAGAAAACATCCTAAGCAGTTCATTTTCAATACTTAACAACAGTTCCTTCCCTGAAAATCCATACTGCCCTAACTGAAAACCTCCCCCCGCTTGAGGGGTAAAAGCATAAATTCTTGATTGATAACTATCTGTGTCAAAAATCAAAAACCGAAATACCCCCTTTGCGCCATTTTTAGTAAAAAGCTTAAAACCAAACTGAACATAGCCCAGAAATCCTGATTCCGCAACAGCACTTTCATCGAATAATCGTTTGATTTTGGAGGTTTCCATGCGTACAGCCCATTTAAATTTTTTTGAAGTAACCCGTTCCACCTGTAATCTAAAATGAGATCGATTAAAATGATAGGCGGCTTCTAATGGAGAGGTAGCCACTGCATCTGAGACAGTTTGCATTTTTTGCTCCTGTTTGAATCGCAGGTAAATCGTTGATTCTTTATCCGGCTGGTAATTTAACTGTATAAAATGCTCATGCCCTCTTGAGGGTTGATCAATTAAGTAACGAAGCCAGGGAAAATAAAAATGATCAGCAAAAAGTTGAACGCTTACTGTGTTGCTTATACGGGCATTCATGCTAAAAAAAATTCCTTGTTCATTAGTTGGCCATGTTCCCTCCGCAACAGCATTGGAATACAAACTTTGAAATGATCTTGTATAGTACCTGGCCAATAAACCAAAGTCGATAGCTTTTGTTAGACTGGTTAATACACTGACCAAACCTGCTAAAGAACCATTTTTATCCAATGCTTGTTCCATAAAAAGATGAAAGTTGTTGTAGGTATACCCTATATCAACACTTAAGTTGTTCCAGTTCCTCCCCTTTATGGCAAAAAGGTCATAGGGCCTTGACGTGGGTATGAGCGGCAAACTAAACTGGTAAAAAATAACATTAACTCCGCTGGAAAACATCCCCTTTTTAAAACCATAACGTCCACCCACCACAACTTGAGAAAGATTTCCCTGACTTTTTATTTCCGAAGCGGTACGATGATAACCAGACGTATTAAAGGAAGTAATTCCAAATTGATTTTCAGCTGCCAAATAGCCAATATTTCCTGATAAGCGCTTGGATGCCATGAATAGTGAAATTGCATGATGCTTCCATTGAAATTGCGAGGCCACCCCACGGTGAAAGTTGAATTCATGATTACTTCGATGGGGTTGAAAAACAGCTGTGCTTTTTTTTAGCAAGGTCAGCTGAGGTGTTTTTCTAAAGCTCATCGCTTGCCAATGAATCAAACCCTGCGCAAGATTGACTGTATAATCGCCCAGGATTAACTGCTTTATTTTACCCTTGCCAACAATCATAATGTACGTGCTCAAAAAATCTGCGGGAAGTTTAGTGCGCGTATTCATCCATAATTCCCCAGGATCTTTTTCTGCCGTAATGCCAACGTGTAAAAAAGAAGTACTGTATCGATATGTTAGCCTTAAATAATGTGCATCTCCCCTCCAGAGAGGCAACGAATTTGTTTCAGCTTGGTTTGGCGCAGGAGGACGCCACCTTATAGTGAGCAAGGACTGGGTTGGGTTATTTAATGAAAGAGGTAACTGATACCATTCCATTGGCAAAAGCGTTAGCCTGCTTCTTATGCGAGCAATTGTTGTAAGATCCCACAACGGTATCGCTTGCAGTTCATGAATGTCAAGGAATGGACCAAAGCTCTTTCGATATCGAAAAAAATTTTCGATCTGTTTTGCAGTTAGCAACCCTAAAGAATCGAGCTGATCTGGCTCTGCTTTATTTAGATCATATTTAATGTTTTGATAGTTGAACTGAAGCGAGGAATCAATTTCCTCCTCCGCTAAATAGTCACTTGTTTCAAGCAATAAGATGAAAGGATCTGTTGATCCGGCTGGGGATTGCGCTCGCGCTAAAAAACAAAAAGTGTAGGCAAATAAAAAAAACCTACAACCCATTAAAAGAATAAGGTTCATAACATGTTTATGAGTAGAATAAAGCAGTAAGTCCTGATTGTGTGCCTAGCAAAGGCTGTAATCCCATGGAGATTTTAATGACAGCCTGCTTAATCGGGAATTGAAAGTGCAGGTACCACCATTGCGGGTTGGCGCTATAAGCAAATGTTATAGCAATTGAAGTTCCTGCCTTCAGCACAATGCCTCCTTGCCAATAAACCGGTCGATCCGTTGTTTTTTCTACTTGCAAAAGCAAAGAAGTAGTGGGTGACAATTGCCAAGAAATAACATTACGCAACAGTAAAACAAATGGGTGCTGGTTCCATCCGGCGGCCACCTCCTGCGTAGAAAAACCAATAGACATGGCATAGTTAATTACAGGAGAAAAAGTAGTCCAACCTCCTACCTGGGCCATTGGAATTAATACAGGTCTATAAGAACGTAATTGCTTCCGCAGTACCCCCATCTGCACACCCAAAGCGTAGTTCTTGCCCAACAACCGGGAAGCCTGAACCGTGTATTGTGAAGAAATAACAGCTGGCATTTTTTCCATTGACAATGCTAACAACACAGCCGTGGACTCAATTTGTCTTTTTGCAATGAGCGATACTTGCTTCCAATCCCTGATCCCCATCAATTGAAAAAAGGAGAGTTGGGTAATTGATGGTTTATGAATGGGAATTCCCGGAAAACGAAGCAATGCGCCAGGATGAATGGAAAATGTAGTATCCAATGCTATGGTTTGCAACCCTTGAAAGGAAGAATAATTTCCAAATTGCGCGGATACCTTGACATTAATAGAGGGAAACAAACAGAAAACTACGCAGCCCAGCCTAATGATCATTTGATTCACGGACCAAGTTTAGCTGGTCTAGAATTTTGCAACAAGGGAAAGAATCGATATTAGCTGAGAAGAATACTACAAATTGATACTACTTTTGCTGCATGAAAATTTTGGATGGAAAGTGGGCAGCACAGGCTATTAAAGAAGAACTGAAACAAGCAGTTGAAAAACAAAAAGCAGCCGGGGAAAAACTGCCTCATTTGGCCGTCATTTTAATTGGCGACAATGGAGCCAGTGCCGCTTATGTTGCCGCCAAAGTAAAAGCCTGTGAGGAAACAGGGTTTACTTCAACCCTGCTACGCTTTGATACTTCCATCACGGCCACACAATTATTGGAAAAGATCGATAACCTAAATAATGATCCAGCGGTAGACGGAATATTGGTACAGCTGCCACTCCCGGCGCATATTGCCGAAGAAGAAGTGATCAAGGCCATTGATCCAACCAAGGATGTGGATGGGTGTCATCCAGTGAATTTGGGCAAAATGATGCAAGGCCAACCGGGATTTGTTCCTGCAACTCCATATGGGATCATGTTACTGCTAAAGCATTATCAAATAGACACAGCAGGCAAACATGCTGTGGTCATAGGCCGAAGCAATATTGTTGGAAGACCCATGAGTATTTTACTAAGCGGAAACAGCCAGCCTGGCAATTGTACGGTAACGCTTTGTCACTCTAAAACCAAGAACCTGGAAAAACATTGCAAGCAAGCGGATCTCATAGTGGCTGCATTGGGAAAACCAGCATTCTTACAGGCTTCCATGGTCAAGGAAGGAGCAATAATAATTGATGTGGGCATCACAAGAATAACTGATCAAACCAAAAAATCCGGGTTTCGTTTATCGGGCGATGTGCATTTTGAATCAGTAGCCCCTCGCTGTAGTTGGATAACACCAGTGCCCGGTGGTGTGGGCCCAATGACCATTGCGGCATTGCTTAAAAACACTTTTCAAGCCTGTCTGCAGAGACACTAATTTATTACTGATCGCGTTTTCTATATATGCAAGGCACAACCCTTAACAACACCCTTCCCGTTATGGAGCACTTCTACACCTTACAGGGAGAAGGTTACCATCAGGGAAAAGCGGCATACTTTCTACGACTTGGAGGTTGTGATGTTGGGTGTGTTTGGTGCGATGTGAAGGAAAGTTGGGATGCTGCTAAACACCCTCGGTATTTACCCTCTACTCTGGTGGAAGCGGTAAAGCAAACGCCGGCAAAGCTAGTAGTAATAACCGGAGGCGAACCACTGATGCATAACTTAGGAGCCTTAACTACTCTATTGCAAGAGCAAGGACTATCCACACACCTTGAAACTTCAGGAACTCAGCCATTGTCAGGGCAATGGAATTGGATTTGTTTGTCTCCTAAAAAATTTAAGGCACCATTTGATGAAGTCCTAAATGCCGCCCATGAATTAAAAATAGTCGTTTACCACAATAGCGACCTTGTTTGGGCAACGGAGCAAGCAAAAAAAGTAAATCCGGCGTGCAAGCTTTACCTACAACCAGAATGGAGTAAACATGAAAAAATTACGCCAATGATCCTGGACTTTATCAAAGAGAATCCAAAATGGGAGTTAAGCTTGCAAATGCACAAATTTTTAAACATCCCATGAATAAGAGATTGGCAATAGCATGCATGGTGGGTTTTCTACTACCCGTAATCAGCGCTTCTCAAGTTTACAACCCGGACAAAGTGAGCAGAAAAGCCATGCAGCTATATGAAAAAGCTTTTCAAAAAGCCAATGAAAACCAGACCAAGGAAGCCATTGCACTTTTACAGGAAGCCACCGGAGTCGACGAAAATTATGCCGATGCATGGATTGCACTTGGAAGGCTGCAGCTAGAACTTAAAAATTACCCATACAGTGTGGTTTGCTTTAAAAGAGCGCAATATATAGACCTGGTTTATTTTAAACCCTTTTGGCTATCCTATGCATCTGGATTAGCAGGTACAGGTGATTTTTTAAAAGCCCTGGAAATAACAGAAAAATTCATTGACCAGGTTAAACCAATGGGATCGCAGCTTGAATTGGCACTTAATCGAAAAAGAGCTTATACGTTTGCCGTACACTTAGAAAAAGAACTTCAAACAGAAAAAAATCCCGTGAGTTTTGCTCCTAAAAATCTGGGCTCAAGTGTCAATTCAAAAATGTCAGAATATCTGCCATCTCAAACCGTTGATGGCACTCAACTTTTTTTCACCAGGAGAGTGGATTCCTACAATGAGGATTTCTATGTGACTAACCGCCAAAAAGCAAATAATTGGGAAACCGCCCAGCCATTAAAAGGATCTTTGAATACCCCCCAAAGTGAAGGAGCCATGATGATTTCGCAGGATGGGACCTGGCTTGTATTTACCGGTTGTTACAGAGCTGATAGTTATGGAGGATGTGATTTGTATATTTCCTATAAAACCAATGATGGCTGGTCTGCCGCCAAGAATCTTGGCAACCGGATCAATTCAGATCAATGGGAATCCCAGCCCTGTCTGTCTCCGGACAAAAGAGAACTTTATTTCGCAAGTCGCAGGCCAGGCGGGTTTGGAGGAAGTGATATTTACGTAAGTCGGCTTCAAGATAATGGCCAATGGAGCGATCCGGAAAATCTGGGTGTTGGAATAAATAGCCCAGCAGACGAACAAAGTCCTTTCATTCATGCTGATAACCAAACGCTGTACTTTACTTCCGCTTATTGGCCAGGTTATGGCGATGATGATCTCTTTATGGTGCGTAAAACAGCCACAAATAAGTGGAGTGCACCCAAGAATCTGGGATATCCCATCAATACCATTGATCGAGAGGGCACACTTTTTATTACGGCCGATGGGAAAATCGCTTTTTATGCCAGCGAAAGAAAAGACAGTTATGGTGGATTGGACCTATATAGTTTTGAGCTAAATCCAGGGATAAGACCTTACGAAACCAGGTGGGTTACAGGAAAGGTTACAAATAAAAAAACAGGCATTGGCATCGCTGCTACCCTGGAACTGACTGATTTACAAAATCAACAGGTAATATCAAAAGTTACCACTGATTCCTTGGGGAACTATTTGCTCACCTTACCCACCGGACGAGACTATGCGTTTACCGTAAATCAAAAAGGATTTCTTTTCAACTCGGATCAGTACTTTTTAAAAAATGGCATGGCGGATTCTGCCGCCGTAAAAAATATTGAGCTGCAGCCCATCGAGAAAAATGCCAGTGTAGTATTAAAAAATATTTTCTTTGAGACCAACCATTATGCATTAACAGCCACCTCAATGGTTGAGTTAGATAAGTTAGTGCTTTTGCTCGCTGAGAATCCAAGTATCCAAATAGAAATTAGTGGTCATACGGATATTATTGGGAAAGCCGAAGCTAACTTATTGCTTAGTGAAAACAGGGCCAAATCAGTAGTGGACTACTTAGTCTCGAAAAGAATAGATGCTCGACGTCTTTTTTATAAAGGATTTGGATTAACCAGACCCATCGCGGATAACGCTACTGAAGCAGGACGCGCCATGAACCGCCGCACAGAAATGAAAATCGTAGGGCTATAGCATTTGACCTGCTGAACAGGTATACTTGTGAGAAACAAAAGTGAGTTCTACACTAAAGTATCAGCTAGCGCTTACGCTATTGAAAGGAGTAGGCACGGCAAGTCTTCGTCCAGTTCTTGAATGTATTGGCCCCGAAGAAATTTTCAACACCTCCCCACACGAGCTTACAAGTAAATATGCTGTTGGTGCTTTATGTATTCAAGCTATTGCCAATTTCAGGGATTGGAATCGAGTTGAACAAGAAATTCGATTCATCGAGTCTAACAATATCAACACCTACTTCCTCACAGAAAAAGAGTACCCTTTTCGGTTAAGAGAATGTGTGGATGCTCCTTTACTGCTTTTCGCAAAAGGAAAGCTCAATCTGAATTCCTCAAAAATGCTGGCCATAGTAGGAACACGAAATAATTCGACCGTGGGGAAAAAATTTACTGAAAATATTTTATCAGCCATTCATGCTTTTCCTGAACTAGTGATAGTGAGTGGGCTTGCATTGGGCATTGATACCATTGCCCATGAAGAAGCCCTTCGCAATAGACTACCAACGCTTGCCGTTTTAGCCCATGGGTTAGACCGAATCTACCCTTCTGTGAACAGGAGGCTGGCAACTGAAATATTGCATAGCGGAGGCAGCTTGTTGTCCGAGTGCAAACAGGGTGAAGAACCCGACCGATTTTTGTTTCCCAGAAGAAATCGTATTGTAGCAGGTATGACTGATGCAACACTGGTAATTGAAAGTGATTTGAAAGGGGGAAGCCTGATTACCGCCAATCTTGCATTTGGTTACGGACGTTCTGTTTTTGCAATGCCCGGGCGCGTATATGATTCAAAAAGCAGCGGGTGTTTAGCGTTGATAAAAACTCAAAAAGCGCAATTGATTACTTCAGCGGATGATTTATTTTACTGGTTAAACTGGAGTAAGGACTATCTCATGCCGCCTGAAAAATGCAAAAACGCGCGAATTTTATCCGAGGAAGAAAAAACAATTCTAACGCATCTTTCAACAGGTGAGGAAAAACACGTTGACTTTTTATTACAATCAACTGGCTGGTCCCCAGCTAGGCTGGCAGTGGTATTGCTAAATCTCACTTTAGCTGACCAGATCGTATCTTTGACGGGCAACAAGTATCAGCTGATCTGAATAGCTTTGCCTATGCACAAACCTGCCTTATATACCGTTTTTTTGATTACCGGTATGGTGTGCAGACTTTACGCACAACCTTGCACCACTCTTGGCCAAACTCCTTCAACGGCGTTTCCTGTTTGTGGCACAACCGTTTTTACACAGGCAAGTGTTCCTATTTGCTCAACCAATAGCCTGTTTGTGCCCGGATGCACCGGAGATGGGGCTAATTACGAAAACAAAAATCCATTCTTCTACCGATTTACTTGTTTCCAATCCGGCACATTAGGATTTACGATCACTCCATTAGCCGCTAATGAGGATTATGACTGGCAACTCTATGATATAACAGGAAGAAATCCGGATGAACTATTCACAAATCGAAATATCATTGTGAGCGGTAATTGGGCGGGCACCTATGGTCCAACCGGCGCCTCCGCTACCGGAGTGAATTTTATTCAATGTGCGTCTGACCCCTCCGCTAATGCTCCCACTTTTGCAAGAATGCCAAATCTCCTAATTGACCACGAATATATTTTGTTAGTGAGTCACTTTACAAATACGCAAAGTGGCTACAACCTATCCTTTACTGGCGGTACTGCTGTTATTACAGATCCTTTGCTCCCCAAATTAAATACTGTAAAAGCAGATTGTGATGGAAAAGTATTGCGATTAAAACTGAATAAAAAAGTTCGCTGTAATAGTTTAACCACAACAGGCAGTGAATTTAGTATCCTTCCGGCTGTAACGTCAGTAGTCAGTGCGCTACCCGACTCATGCAGCACTTCCTTTGATTTTGATGAAATCGCAATCCAGTTAGCTACTGCCTTGCCAAATGGCACCTATGAATTGGTGATCAACAATGGAACTGACGCAAACAGCCTGTTAGATATTTGTGGACGAGACATACCTCCGGGAGACAAATTGAGTTTTACCTATTTTGTACCGATACCCATTTTTGCTGACAGCATCGGACGTTCCGGGTGTGCTCCTGATTCGATCAAACTTTATTTCCCCAAACGCATTCTATGTGCCAGCATCGATCCGGCAGGTACTGATTTTCTGGTGACCGGGCCTGCAGCCGTAGCTGTTCAATCTGCAGGAGGAAATTGCATAAATGGAAAAACTGATTTTGTAACCGTTAAGTTTACACAGCCGATACAAAGGGGGGGATTATATCAGTTGCTGCTTAGAGCCGGTACTGATACAACGGTATTGATAGACGAATGTGGGCTAGCCACTCCGGTTCAAACCATTTCTTTCCCCGTTGCCGATACGGTTAATGCAGCATTCAACTATACTGCCACCTTAGGTTGTCAGCGAAATGTATATCAGTTTACCCATCCGGGAGGAAACGGCGTCAATAATTGGAATTGGCTATTCAACGGGACTCAAGTAACCACAGCCTCGCATACCATTGAGTTTGCATCCAGCTCTACCAATGCTATTTCACTTTTAGTAAGCAACGGGATTTGCGTGGATTCGTCAAGACTAGACTTGGTTATCAACAACCAGGTTAAAGCCGCCTTTACCGTACAGGATAGTATTCTTTGCCCTGAGGACAAATTACTAATTAGTAACACCAGCACGGGTGCGGTAGACGGTTGGCAATGGCAATATGATATCTTAGGCAGCAGTTCGTTAAAAGATCCCCTTCCATACCAGTTTCCAAACCTGAATCTGGAAAGGAGCTATCGGGTAAAACTGATTGCCCGAAATCAATCGATGAGATGCAGCGATAGTGCAGAGCGTATCATTAAAGTGTTAAACCATTGTTTGATTGAAGTTCCCACCGCATTTACTCCAAACAATGACGGCCTCAACGATCTGTTTAGACCACATAACGCCTTAAAGGCCATCAATTATCATTTCCGGGTATTTAACAGATGGGGGCAACTTGTTTTTGAAAGTCGTAACTGGATGGAAAAATGGGATGGCAAAACCAACGGGCAAACACAGGATACAGGCGTTTACGTCTGGATATTATCCTATACGCATAGGGACACAGGACAATCAATATTCCGCAAAGGCACCGTTACGCTAATCAAATAAGCTAAATTTTTGATTTGGCACAAATAGTTTGGCGGCCTATCTTTGCACATGGCAACAAAGAAATCTTCCCCCACATTTACTGATCGTTTCTTTGGCGAAGGACTTACGTTCGACGATGTTCTTCTTATGCCCGGCTACAGTAAAGTACTTCCCAAAGAAGTAGATATACGCAGCCAGCTGACTCGTACCATTACCTTACATGTACCCCTGATATCTGCCGCAATGGATACCGTAACCGAAGCCTCCCTCGCCATAGCCATTGCCAGAGAGGGCGGCCTAGGTATTCTGCATAAAAATATGAGTATTGAAAGGCAAGCAGAGCAAGTCAGAAAAGTGAAGAGGAGTGAAAGTGGCATGATCATTGACCCATTGACTTTACCTGCGGACGCAACAATAGGTCAAGCTCTTCGAATGATGCAGGAAAATAAAATTGGAGGCATCCCCATTGTTGATCATGCCTTCAAGTTAGTTGGCATACTCACCAACCGGGACTTACGATTTGAAATAGACCCTAAAAGAAAAGTAAGTGAGGTCATGACATCCAAAGACCTTTATACTGCTCCTGCAGGAACTGATCTTAAAAAAGCTGAGCAACTCTTCAAAAAAACTAAAGTAGAAAAACTGCCTATCATTGATAAAAAAGGAAAACTGGTTGGGCTCTTTACCTACAGCGACATTTTAAAATTAAAAAGTAATCCAAATGCTGTTAAAGACAGTTTTGGCCGACTGTTAGTGGGAGCGGGTATAGGCATCACTAAGGATTTATTGGATCGAGTAGCTGCGCTCTACCAGGTGGGTGTGGATGTGATTGCTATGGATAGCGCACACGGACATAGCAAGGGAGTAATAGAGGCGTTGAAAAAAATAAAAAAAGAATTCAAAGATTTACAGGTCATAGCCGGAAATGTTGGAACGGCTGCCGGCGCTAGAGCATTGGCAGAGGCCGGGGCGGACGCTGTAAAAGTTGGCATTGGGCCTGGTTCAATCTGTACAACTCGTATTGTAGCAGGAACAGGCGTACCACAATTAACGGCCATATTGGAAGCTGCTCAGGCCCTGAAACAAAAAAATATACCGGTTATTGCAGATGGAGGTATTCGATACACAGGGGATATGGTCAAAGCCCTTGCAGCTGGAGCAAATTGTGTAATGATGGGAAGTGTATTTGCCGGCACTGAAGAAAGTCCTGGCGAAACCATTATTTACGAGGGAAGAAAATTCAAAACCTATCGCGGAATGGGTTCCTTAGGCGCCATGGTTACGGGAAGTAGTGATCGTTATTTTCAGGATGCAGAGCATGATGTAAAAAAGTTTGTTCCCGAAGGTATTGAGGGTCGTGTGGCTTATAAAGGTTTTTTAAAGGAAGTAGTCTATCAATATACCGGAGGTTTACGTGCCGGTATGGGCTATTGTGGAGCTAAAAATATAGCAGCACTTCAAAAAGCAAAGTTGATTAAAATTACCGACGCAGGCATGCACGAGAGTCATGCCCACGATATAGACATTACAAAGGAGGCTCCAAATTACAGCAGAAAGTAAATAGCTTTACTGCTGAATCAGGTTTCATGCACTATCGTTCCTTTTTTTTATCCTTAGCCACCAGCGTTTTAGCCTGGTTGGCCTGGCCAGATAGTTCGCTGACGTTTCTCATTTTTTTTGCCTGGATACCCTTGCTTTTTTTAGCTGAGGAAACCCACTCTCATAAAAAGTTTTTCCTGCTTTGTTATATAAGCCTGCTTATGTGGAATATTGGAACTACATGGTGGATATGGAATGCCACCGCGCCAGGAGCAGTGGCTGCTTGGTTAGCCAATAGTTTGCTAATGTGCATCCCCTGGTTGGCTTATCACCGAATTCAACAAAAAAAATCATTTCGGTTTAGCGGTTTATCACTGATTGCCTTTTGGCTTTGTTTCGAATACATTCATTTGCAGGATTGGGGACTGAGCTGGCCTTGGCTAACATTAGGAAATGTTTTTGCCAAACAAATTGAATGGGTACAGTGGTATGCTTTTACAGGTGTAGCCGGGGGCACCCTTTGGGTATTAGTAACCAACCTTTTTTTATTTTCTTATATCAAATCAACCATCCATAAAGATGGCAAGCGATTCCAGCTTTTATTTTACAGCGCCATTGTGTTATTAAGTCCGTTGCTGATTTCATTCGCTTTTGCGGCGAAACAAAAAGAAATCATTCAACCGCAACAGGAAGTAGCAATAGTGCAACCCAATATTGACCCCTATAAAAAAATTGCCGCAGGTACTGAGCAAACGCAACTAATTGACTTACTCGAATTAACTGCAAAAGCTACCAGCAACAACACCGCATTGGTGCTCTGGCCAGAGACAGCCTTGTATAGCCGCTATGGATACAATGAAGCTGCCTTGGAGGCAGAAATAAATTTAGCTCCAGTTTTTCAGTACTTAACAGCTAGTCCGCGTGTAACGCTATTTACCGGAATCGAAAGTTATGCATTGTTGAAGCAGCCAACACCCTATAGTCGTTTAATCTCAGGCACTACCACTCATTTTGAGGCCTACAATGGAGCCGTTTTGCTTGATAATAAAGGGGTGCAGGCAACGTATCATAAATCAAGGTTGGTGCCAGGAGTTGAAACATTACCCTGGTTTCTTAGATTTTTAGATACTTGGTTTGAAAAATTTGGCGGAGTAACTGCCGGTTACGCCAAACAAGAAGAAAGAGTAATACTTGAGGAAAAAAATGGATTCAAATTAGCACCAGCCATTTGCTACGAAAGCATATACGGCAACCTTATGCGACAGTATATTAAAAAGGGAGCTAATCTATTAACCATTATCACCAACGACGGCTGGTGGAAAAATACGCCGGGACATCGGCAACATTTACACTATGCCCGACTAAGAGCAGTTGAAACAGGTAGTTGGGTGGCAAGAAGTGCTAATACAGGGATCAGTGCCTTTATTGATCCGGCAGGCAATCTCATTTCACTCTTGGATTACAACAAAAGGGGAATTTTAAAAACAACCATTGCACCTCAGCAAAACAAATTAACTTTTTATGTCAGGTATGGAGACTGGCTATTTCAGCTCTTTTGCCTGGTAGCAATAATAGTGCTACTAAAATCGTTCTGGGCAAGGTTCCAATCGGAAAAATGATTGGTTGCAATCCTGTTCGTAATTTTATCTGGCTTGATGAAAAAGTACCTGCTTGTTTTTTTATTGACACTGCTCCTGTGTCCACCACTTTTTGCTGCGCACATCAAGGGAGGGTTTTTCACGTACCAATATTTAGGTGCCGGAAGTGGAACAAACTTGCGCTACCGGGTTACGTTGACCGTCTATATGATCTGCAATCCCATTCCCGGACAACTTTCCAACCCCATTAATTTTTCATTTTTCAATGCAGCCACCAACCAATTTATCCGTAACGAAAGCGTAGCAATCACCAGCCAATACACACTGAGCAAAACCTATGATGAACCTTGCATTACAGGTAATGAAGTAGGTTGTAAATACACTATTGTGATCTATGATCTTGCCACAGTAGAATTGCCTGCACTTCCAGAGGGCTATATTGTTTCTTACCAACGCTGTTGTCGCATTGCAGGCATTAACAACTTAGTTAATAGTGGTGCTGTCGGGAATACATTTTCCATTAAAATCCCGGGAAGCAGCACCGGACAAAATGCGCAAACAAATAGCAGTCCTCAGTTTTTGGTCAATGATACGGCAGTGGTTTGTCAAAACAATTATTTTCAATTAAACTTTTCGGCCACCGATCCAAATAGTGATTCGCTGAGCTACCAGTTTTGTGAAGCATACGAAGGAGCCAGTCAATCGGCACCTTCTCCAGACATTGCCTCTGCCCCACCCTATAATACCGTTCCTTATGCTCCACTTTTTAGCGGAGGCACCCCCTTGGGAAGTGATGTTACTATCAACCCCGTTACAGGTTTAATTAGTGGAATAGCTCCAACTATGATTGGGCAATACGTAGTATGTGTTTGTGTGAATGAATACAGAAATGGCGTACTGATTGCCACTACACGAAAAGAATTACACCTCGAAGTGAGTGACTGTAGTCCATTGCGTGCGCAACTAAACCCTCGGCCTGCTTTCTGCGATAATTTAACGGTCAGTTTTCAAAACGATGCCACAGGCAATCCCCCCAATACTGATTATTTCTGGGATTTTGGCGATCCTGCAAGTGGGGCCAATAACACTTCTACGCTTGCTTTCGTCACCCATACTTTTTCTGCACCCGGAGATTACAATGTAAAGCTGAGAGTTACCCTGCAGGGACTCTGCTCGGATAGCACCATTACAGTGGTTCGCGTATGGCCCGGCTTTTATCCAGGTTTCACAACAAGTGGAATCTGCGTGCTAACCCCTTATCAATTTACAGATACCACCCGCGTAAATTATGGTGTAGTGGATTACTGGCATTGGAATTTTGGCGATAACACAACACTGGCAGACACCTCTCGTATTCGAAATCCACAATATAGTTATCCAGGTCCCGGAACGGCAATAGTTACGCTGATTGTTCAATCGAGCAAGGGCTGCAGAGATACCATACAGCATACCATTACTATTTTAGACAAGCCTCTCATTACGTTGGGTTTTACGGATACGCTAATTTGTCAATTCGATTCTGTGCGATTGAACGCAAATGGCGTTGGAAATTTTAGCTGGTCTCCCACTACTGCCATGCTGAACAGTAATACCTCCAATCCAACCGTGTTTCCCATGAGTACTACCTGGTATTATGTGCATTTAGAGAACAGTGGTTGTGTCAACCGAGATTCAGTGAAAGTAAATGTAGTCACAGGGGTCTATATCAACCCAATGGGCGATACTACTATTTGTCAAGGTGACACCATTCGACTTCGAATTAGCTCCAATGGGCTTCAGTATAATTGGACCCCGGCAAGTAATTTGGATAGTGCCACCATTCAATCCCCACTTGCCGTCACTAACAGCACCACTACTTACCAAGTAACCGGAGTGATCGGAAGTTGCACGGAAACCAAGCAAATTTTAGTACGAACGGTACCCTACCCCATTGCCATTGCCTCTCCAGATACGACCATCTGTTTCAATAGTGCGGCACAGCTTCGAGGAAGTAGCAATGGCAGAAGTTTTGTATGGCGACCACCCTTATACTTAAATAATCCATTCAGTTTATTTCCGATAGCTCGTCCACCGGCAACTCAACAATATATCCTGGCCGTCTTTGATACACAGGGATGTCCAAAACCGGGTTTAGATACCGTTTTGGTAGTTGTACTCCCTGAGGTAATTGCCTTTGCAGGAAGAGACACCACCGTTGTAATAGGACAACCCCTGCAACTTAACGCCAGTGGGGGATTAACCTATAATTGGAGTCCTGGAACAGGCTTATCCTCTACTAACATTCCTAACCCCATTGCTCGCTATACAACCGGAACAAATCAAATTCGCTATAGAATGATTACACGGGATGCAGCCAATTGCGCTGATACAGCCTATTTGAATGTTCGTGTATTTCAAACAGCACCCAGCATCTTTGTACCCACTGCATTTACGCCAAATAATGATGGTAAAAATGATGTGATACGCCCCATTATGGCCGGCATTAAAGAGTTAAACTATTTTCGCATTTTCAACCGATGGGGTCAACTTGTTTACGAATCAAATCAAGAAGGAGATGCTTGGGATGGTAAAGTAAACGGACAGCTGCAGGGCACCCACGTTTTTGTGTGGACTGTTAATGCTATTGACTATTTAGGCCAGCCTTATTTTGCGAAAGGGCTGATTACCTTGATACGGTAAATAAGCAGCATCTTATCCTAACTTTACAACATGTCATCAATAGTATTAATCACTGGAGCCACTTCAGGTTTTGGAAAATCCTGTGCGCAGCTATTTGCCGAAAAAGGACATCGGCTAATTTTAATCGGTAGAAGAGCTGACCGACTTGAAAAATTGGCAGCCACATTTAGGCAGTCCTATAACACCGAATCTTATCTACTACCCATTGATGTACGCAATCAGGAAGCCATCACTACCGGTATTAGTAATTTACCTAGCTCCTGGCAAGATGTTGCCATACTAATCAACAATGCGGGGCTCGCAGCTGGAAGAGATTATTTTGAAGAAGCAAAGCTGGAGGATTGGAATGAAATGATTGATACCAATGTCAAAGGATTTCTCTATGTTTCGCAGGCCGTCGCAAAAGGAATGGCAACGCGTAAAAAAGGACATATCATTAATATTGGCTCTATAGCGGGGAGAGTGGTCTATGAAAAGGGGAATGCCTATTGCGCTACAAAATACGCGGTAGATGCGCTGAATCAATCGATGCGCATTGATCTATTAAGACATGGCATTAAAGTAACCGCAATCAACCCTGGCGCAGCAGAAACTGAGTTTTCATTAGTACGTTTTAAGGGAGATCAGGAAACAGCCGCAAGCGTGTATACTGGTATGAAGCCATTGACACCGGAGGACGTTGCTGAAATTATTTATTATACAACTACCCTTCCCGCTCATGTTTGTATCAATGATCTAACTATTACCTGCTTACAACAAGCAGACTCGATTTACATTCGCCGTAAATAACCCCTTCTACTATTGCGCAAGTGAAACACGTACTTGCAATCCGGCCCTGGTGTTGGTGATGGGAAAGGCACTGCTGATCTTAGGAATATTTCTGTTTTGCTCAAAGTATAACTTCATGCTGACCTTATTATTCAGCACGTAGTCGATGGAAGGAGCAAATCGTATCACTCGTTGTCCTCCTGTACCAAAGGCCGTTCCTTGATCCAGTTTTGAATTAGCCGTTGCATCATCGCGCAGGCTAAAGTCTACACGTACGGTTACATCGTTATCAAGCTTCATGCCATTTTTACCAATGCGAATATTTTTAATCAGTGGCATTCCTTTCTTGCGCCAGTTTAATCCAAATGTAATTTCGGTTGATCTATTCTCCGCCAATTGGTAATCAATCAAACTGAGACTCAACTGCCTGCTTTTGCGTAATTCAAACCTTGTTTGCAGTTGATTGGTAAAGGTCATATCCACCTCAATCAATGGTTCAAATGCCTCTTGAATAGTGATATTGGGAATCAAGAAATAAGGAATGAAATTCCCTGTGAGCGTATCCCGGAAGGAGGGATAGCCAACTCGTAACGGATCGGTAAATAGCAAAGCGGTATTAAAGCTATTCATCGAAAAAGTACTCTTATAGCCATGCCTGATGGAGAAGTTGGTAAATATCTTATCAAGCCCCGCTAATTTGGAAAGTCCATTGTAAGTAATGGTCCAATTTGGCTTGGGCACCAGCGAGCGGAAGGGATTATGCCGAATAGTAGGATTGGTATTATCAAACAGCTTGATGGAAGTCGGGTCCTTATTGGTGTACGCAGCAATAAAGGAGGGGACAACTACATCTTGAGCATACCGACCATATCCTTTATGGTACCCATCCGCATCAACCCCACCCGCCTGATAAGGATTGACAACGCCAAGCTTGGACGATAATATTTTTCGATTGGATTCAAATTGTTTGAACGTTGCCGAAACAACGTTGGGATCAAAGGCCGTGAATAATGTTTGGTACGAAATATAACTAATGCTAAAACTTCCCAACGCATAGGGATTGAGGCGAGTCAGGCCCGCTACTCCCGTAGTATCCTTATATAGTTCGCTATACTGCTTATCGAAATTTTTATCCAAGCTAAGATCAATATTAAAATCTTTAAAGGGACTTACTTGCGCAGTGATAGAAAGACGTTGATTATAACGTTGCTGAATCATGGCACTCACTAAAGAATCTCTGGACAATAAACCCTTTTGTCCAAATCGGTTGATCCAATTGGTATCAGGTTGGTATCCGAAAAGGTATCCAAAACCAGGCTGTGTGCTTCTAAGGTTAAGCCCCATAATTTGGGTGCTGTCCATATATCCTGGCAATGTTGTACCAAAGTCCTCCGTATATTGAATAGCGGTACGCTTCAAAGCGGTTGCAAAATTTAATGCCACTCCTGCAAATCCGCCCACCTCACGAGGACCCTTGGGCAATTTAATGGTTGGCTCCTTTACTGTTTTGATCTTTCGCTTTTTGATCTTACTGATGGTGCCATCTTTTGCGCGAATAGTATCATATCGATACCGCAGCGTGGTAGGCGCAAAGGCTGAAGGGGCAACCACCTCTTTCTCTTTTTGCCGACCGTCCACATAGGTATTATCCCGGGTAGTATCCGCAGTATTGGCGCGTTGGCCGAATGCATCCGGGGTGGGCCTCCGTTGGTCCGCGTTACCCCTGCCACGTGATGTCTGTGAACGCACTTTATCTTTTCGCGAATCTGGTGTTCCATTTTTTTGCGCCCCCCCTGTTTTACGGGCAGCTCCCATGCCATTCTGCAGTGCACGAATGGTTTTATCCTTATTGTAAAGCTCCTCCCACTTCAGTTCTCCATTCAGCGTGCGTTTTTGTGTATTTGTAAGTTTATTTCCTAGTTCTCTTGCCAATAAAGAAGCAGCCAGCCAATTATATGTTGAATTATACCCTGCGCGGAGAGAGGTCCAATCCAACAATGGAATTTTATTAGTGGGAACATTATAATTAAGGGTGAAATCCTGTTGATAATTTGTAGTTCTTCCCCCACGGAAAAAATTAGAACGAATAGAATCTTTTTTTATGCTGTTATCAATTCTGCCAGGCGGCTCATCAATACGCGCATTATTGGTAGCAGAAAAATCCATTGCCAATGAGCGCGTCAAATTCCATTGCATTACATAGTACCTGTCAAATGTGAAAAACTTATTATAAGTTTCAGGGATCTTATATGGCCCCCCTCCCACATTACGCGGTAGCGTAGCGCCAAATTGACGAAACACATCCGCCCGTGCCGAAATCTGTGAAGGCGCGTAATTAAAATTAAAATCCCGAATCAGCGACAACCATTTGGAGTTGGATCTAAATAATCGTTTGAAGGGTTCAACTGACTTTGACAGAGGGGCATAAGTATAACCAACAACTCCTCTAGTCCGTCTCAATTCATCCTGTTCTATCAACGGATTATGAGAACGTGTTTGAATGTAAGAGTAAGAAAAGTCAAGATTGCTTACGCTCCAAGGCATTATTTTCTTGCCATCGGGTCTTAGCTTTTTGACATTGGTAAGATTGATTGTTTTAATGGTGGTTATATCCTGCGCATCGTTTTTGATGGAGTCCTTTTTATCTGAGGGCGTCTCTCTGAGTTTTTGTTTCAAGTCTATGTCAAGGTCATAGGGATCGTACTCTGGCGTACTGCTTCGATGGCTAATACTTGCAAATACAGGTATTTGAATTCCCCACTGCTTAGGAAGTAGTTTACCCGCTTCAATCGTCAAAGATGCATCAGCCGTAAATACATCCTCACGGCTTCTTTCATTCACCCGTTGTTCCAGCGTTCCAAACCCACGTGATCTTGCAGCACCAGAAACCGAAACTGTTCCCAGATCAGCTAACTTAACATCTGTTCGTGCCAGTGCTGCCCAACCACCCTTTTCATCAAGTTGCTGCAAACGAAGTTCATTGAACCAAACCTCTGCGCATAACGCCTCCTGCAATACATTCTCTACACCCAATAAAACGCCGCGCACCTCACCCAGATTGGGGTTTCCTATAATGGCATAGCTCCTGCCATTGGGGAGTATTTCTCGATAATAACGGGAGGGCTGAATTCCGGCCCGATTTCTTCGGATTTTTAATTCCATCAGATCCTGAAGTGACAGATCCAAATTATTTTCCAATGGCCAGATCCGAGCACTATCACGCTCTCCAAATTCTGTTCGCTTGAGCGGTATTTTAACTTCGTAATAATTTCCATTGAAGTCATTCCCTATTCGAATAACCGCATTGACATCTCCTGGACGAAGGGGCTCAGCACCAGCTACTGATTCTGCGTGTATGAACATCTCAAGTTTCCCATACTGACGCATATCCATGTTCATGGTTTTAAAAACCCCACGGGCTTCATGTTGGGGTAATCCACAAACCTGCATGCTCATGGACTGTTCATTCATTAATAAAGGGACATTGTTATTGCTGAGCTGCTGTTGACGTTCTATTCCCGGAGGAATCCTGTAAACTATAGGTTGTCGCTGGTCGTTCTCCTCCACATTTACCGAAAGTATATTTACCGTTGCGTGATCAGGAATAGGCAGGTTAGTATAATTACCCGTAGTGTCAAGCCGATTGCGGAACCTTCTCCATTGGTTCCTAATTAACTCAAGCTTTCCAAAACGAAGCACAATAGAATCTTGAAAACCCGTCATGAACATTCGAATAAACCGAATGGATTTGAAGTCGGGGATATTGCCCACCTTCTGTTGAAATTGTTCTACCGGAATTCTGAACAAATACCAACGCTCAGATCGGGTTTGTCCATTAGCCAATGTGACGGTAGGCATGCGTATGTCCGTAATAAAATTAGTTCCAACGCCCATGTTTGGAAGGATATCCACACGATATTGAAAGTACTCCTCGGCTTCATTCATGGTATTATCCCGATTGAGTTCTTCCGCATCAGGATATTGAGTGAAAGCGGTTACAAATTGCGAATTGTTCCCGGCTATCGGAGAATTGCCGTGTGGATTATTAATATGCTTGTAACGCCTAAGTATTCCCGCACGCTCCTGATCAAATTGTTGATCCCTATACGGTTTAAAATTATCACCCGATGGATCCAATAAGGCAAGTTGATAAACCGGAGAACTTGTTCCAAAATTAGTTCGCAATAATGAAAGATAGTCCTTGAATTTTAATTGTTCCTCCTCATCGGTTAATCCATCAAACCCAACATCCTGATATCCGCGGTCAGATGGCGTATTGCTGAAAGCATTTGTCAACTGTAAAGGAATGGAAGGGACTTTACCCCAAACGGTTGAACTATCCTCTCGGGCATTATTGGTAGGCGTGGCCAATCCGTTTTCGTATTGCCGCTTACCATCTCTCAATACATCTTCGGAGATGTTACCCAGATTGAAATAAAGTTGTCCTCCAAATGGATTGGTAGCGTTGTTTAAAAAAGGGTCCTGCAACCAAAACTCAATGAACTCAATATTTCCTGTTTCAAAATCGGTTTGATCAATATTACGGATTAAGCCGCCCCAGGCATTACGTGGATTTCTCAATCGGCCATTGGCATCCATGCGATTGGGATCTGTTTCATAGTTGTAAGGACCTTTATCTCTTGGATAAAAAGCCATATCGAAGGTGGTCAACAGGCCTTCACCAAACTGTGTGCTTCGGCGAGGAAATATTTCACGTTGCAATACTTGTCTTACGCGTGGATCGGAAAGTTCGTTTAGATCACTTATCGGATTATTGGTGTTTCTTTTTTCTTGTAATACTGGCTCAATATTATACCAGGCCAACTTGGCTCGGTTTCGCCCGCTTCGCAAATCGTTGTTGAGCGAAGATTCTGGAAATAACCCATTTCCTTGTGGCACTGAAGCTAAGGCCCAGCTGAGTAAGGGAAAGCGAAGATCAATAGCAGCGCGTGCCCCTTCGAAATCATCCACATAAACCTGTCCGGTGTTTTGTCTGGAACCATCGTAATTGGTACCATTTATTTGCTTAGCATGCCCAGGTTGCAGAATGGCTGCTTCTGCATAAGTGGTGATAGTTGAATTAGCTTTGGAGGAATAAAAGGGTAAACGGTCTATCAATTTTGTTAGTCGGGGAAGATCGTTACGGTAATCAAGATCCAGTCCAAACATGGTATTTCTTATGGGATCTTCTCCATAGGATTGCTTGATGAAAAAGGGACGTTCACCTAGTCGCACAATGGTACCACCAAGTGACAAACGTTTATTGGCTAAATAATCCAATCGAACCCCTATAAAATTTCGTTGCTGAAAACCAAATGCCTGATTGTTTTCATAATTGATGTTAACCGGTACACCCGAATTGATGATAGCTTGATTGACCACTCGTAAGGTTCCAAGATCATAGTTGATTTCATAATCAACATTCTCAATCAGTTGTTGTCCACCAGCAGTTACAGTAACCGATCCCCTGGGTATGTTATACCCTAATTGATACTCGCTGGCACCTCCTTGCCCTGGTATGCCTCCGCCAGATCCGTTAGCGCCAGTTCCAAAGCCTGCTGAACGCGAACGTCCGGATATCCTAAAACGATTTAAGTTGGCATAGGTCTGCGCAATGGCTTTGATAGTATCGTACAAAGGATAATACAAATACTTATTGCGCATTGTTTGGTCGCTATATAAGTAATCCAGATCATGCCCGAATGGCTCTAATACCGGAAAAATTATTCGACTTTGAGAGGAGATCACCGTAAACCCTTCAATAAAGTCAAATACTCCATCAGGCTGAGGATCGTTCTGATTATTCAGCCGATCTAAGTTTACCTGTGCAATGATAGGCATCCCTTTATAAGGGTCAACCACATGCGTGGGTGGGAGATAACGTTTTTCCCCTAAACTGGGTTCCTCATATAAAAGGTCCAGACTAAAATCCTGTCTTTCCAGTTGACCAAATCCCACGGAGTAAACATTCTTCATCATCAAGTCCCAAATAGGAAGCTGTGTTCTTTGTGAAGTAGCTTTTAATAATTTCAAAAAAAGCACACGTTGTGCATTCCCGGTTGTATCAGGCGGCACATCCTGCGAAAATTCACCCACCTGGAATACCTTTCCATTGTAGGTGTATTGAAATGCAACACCTAACACTTCATCCGGCTGCAAGGGTTGATTCAGTGAAACAAATCCAATTTGAGGATTGAAATAGTACTCTGCAGGTTGTAATTTTCTGGCGAATGTTTTTTCAAAATCCTGAACAGGGGTCAGCCCCAAAGCCGCCAATGCGCTTTGCGCTTGAGAAGAATTACGATAGGCGGAATTACCAATCAGTAAGCCATATAAATTATTCGCATCGTTTCGCGGAAGCTCATTACCCCCTGCAGAAAGTGTGGGGTTGTAAGGTCTCCGTTCGCCCAGATCCATAAAAGCTATCACATCCCGAATGTCCGTAGTGGTTCCATTTCGGTTGGTTACCCATACTTCCATTCGCAGTATTTGAACCTTTGAATTGACAACAGGCAATTTTTTCATAGCCGTATTGTAATTGGAACGGAAATACTGTGCCATTAAGAAATGCCGATTCTCGTCATACTCGTCTGCCTTCAAACTAAAACGTTGTGCAGTAGTACCCCCTTGAACGCCCATGGTCTGTCGCTGTGATCGTTGGTTAGCCAATACAGTAGTTACAAAAAGTTTTCCAAATTGTAATTGCGTCTTGACTCCAAATAAAGATTGTGCACCCGGTATCAATGTGCCTTTTGAAGCAAAACTGGTGTTACCTGCCTCAAATTGCTTGACAATATCATCATCCTTCCCCTTAAAGTCCAACTTCAGTTGATTGTCAAAATTGAAATTGGCTAATGTGTTGTAGTTGATCGGAAGCTTTAATTTTTCTCCTATTTGCGCATCCATTTGCAATTGGGAGTTCATATTAAAATCTAATCCTCCGTTCCTTCTTGCGCGCTCTGGTAAAGTAGGGTTCTTGATGTTTTGTCCTTGATAACCCGCTAAAAAATCAACATACCCGGCAGGTTTCACTTCAATGCGTACTTTTCCATCAGGCCCCACTCCCATAATCCGATTGAACCAATCATTGTTCACTCGAAATTGAGGTCCTTTGGGTTTGCGATTCATGGTGGTCAACATCGCAGCTCTTCTGCGGAAATATTCATTCTCATCCTGTCTGGCTTGTAATCGCAGAAACTCACTCATTGAAAAAGTAGCCGGAGCCCGATATGCACGATCCCCGATCTGTTCACTCACGGTATATTGCCTTGTAAGTGGATCGTATTCAATCCGGCGTCGGATAAATCCGGTATCGCGCAAATCGAAGGAATGTGAGCGACCTGCCGTGTAATAGCTCCCATAACGATCAACGAGAGGGAATCGAATGGTGTCCGATTGAGCAACAAAGAATCCTGCTCCGCTTACAGAAAATGACATCAAGGAAAGGACCATCGACAAAAAATGCCGTCCCATATTTGCAAAAACGCAGTTCAATCTTTCTCGAAAGGTTAGTTTGGGCGATTTAGAGTGAGCGAAGGGCTGTTTTAACCAAATCCTCCACGCCCATCTCGGGGTTTGCTTTAAGCGTTTTTTCGACAGCTGCTGAAGCAGCCTGTTTAGGAATGCCCAGAGCAGTCAGTGCATTTAACGCATCCTGCTGCAAACTATTGTTTATCAGAGGAAAATTATTTGAATTGAGAGCAATTTTGGCCAGTTTATCCTTGAGCTCCAGGATCAGGCGTTCCGCTGTTTTTTTCCCAATTCCTTTGATGGATTCCAGGACCCTAACATTGCCTTGCACAATGGCTTGTATCAATTCCTCCGGTTTTAAGTAGGAAAGCATCACGCGAGCTGTGCTGGCACCCACCCCCGAAACGCTTATAAGTTGTTGAAATAGATCTCTTTCTGACAGGTCACCAAAACCATATAACAAATGAGCATCTTCCCGAATCAATAAAATAGTGTAAAGAAGCCCTTCATCTTTTTGCTGAATTTTTGAGTAGGTGTTCAGACTGATATGGACTTCATACCCCACCCCATTTACGTCCAACCAAACATGAGTAGGGGTTTTTTCAATAAAATGGCCTCGTAAGAAACTGATCATAACGCAAGTTAAGGGGCGACTTGGGGTTTACCTTATTTTTGGCCACTTTTTAACCCCTGTAGCATGCCATTTGGGTAAACTGGGCATACGATACTAAATAACGTAACTTGTCAATTAACACTTGTCTATGAAAAAACAAAAACTGTCCGGATGGGGTTCCGTGGCCGTACATGGAGGGCATAAAAAAGATCCTTCACACGCGCACCTTACACCATTGTATGCCAGCAGCACCTATATTTTTGATTCAGCCGAACAAGGCATGCGTCGATTCACTGGTCAGGAGGAAGGCTATATCTACTCCAGATGGGGAAACCCAACCATAACTGAGGCCCAAGAAAAAATTGCAGCACTGGAAACATTCGAAACAGGAAAGGAAGCAACAGCAATTTTACATGCTTCCGGAATGGCTGCAATTACCACGCTGATGATGAGTACGTTGAGCCAAGGCGATAAGATTCTTTCTCATTTTTCATTGTATGGAGGCACAGACGAACTAATACAACGCATACTACCACGCTTTGGATTTAGTGCCACTATAGTAGACCTAAGAGACTTGGAAAAAGCAGAGGATGCTTTGCGTGCAGATAAGCAAATCAAAATGGTTTATCTGGAAACACCTGCAAATCCCACCATTCAATGTGTAGATATTGCCGCACTCAGCGCATTGGCAAAAAAATACAAGTGTATGGTGGCTTGCGATAACACGTTTGCTACACCTTATTTACAACAGCCCTTTGCCTTAGGTGCTGATTTTATTGTCCATTCAACTACAAAATTTTTGAATGGGCATGGAACGGCAATAGGCGGAGTGTTGGTGGGCACTGATATTGATAGAATGCAAGGCCCTGTTTTTAAATTTCATAAAACCACAGGCGCTAACTCCAATGCGTTTGATGCCTTTTTATTAGTGCAAGGAATGAAAACACTAGAGTTAAGAATGGATCGTCACTGTACCAATGCAGCAAGGGTAGCCACATTCCTATCGACGCATAAGAAGGTTGCAAAAGTGAACTATACAGGGCTTCCCCAACATCCAGATTTTGCAGTAGCTGCAAAACAAATGAGACATGCCGGTGCTTTACTTTCATTTGAAGTAAAAGGAGGACTGCAAGATGGCATCAGCTTTATGAACAAATTGAATTTTTGTACCCGTGCCGTTTCATTAGGAACCTGCGATACCCTTCTCTCCCATCCTGCCTCCATGACTCATTTCAGTGTACCCAAGGAAGAAAAAGAAGAATATGGCATCACCGAAGGATTGATCAGGATGCACGTAGGCATTGAAACAGTTGAGGACATCATTGCTGATCTGGAGCAAGCCTTACAATAAAGCTAAAATGGCTATTACTATACGTCGTGCTACAGCTACTGATTGCCCCCGCTTATTGGAGTTGATTCAGGAATTAGCGCTATATGAAAAAGCACCCAATGAAGTTACTGTATCCATTCAGCATTTCACAGAAAGTGGGTTTGGCGTTAGCCCTGTTTGGTGGGCTTTTGTTGCTGAAGAGGAACAAGTAATTCACGGCTTTGCGCTCTACTATATTCGATATTCAACCTGGAAAGGACAATGCCTATATCTTGAAGATATAGTAATGACAGAAAAAATGAGAGGGAAGGGAATTGGCGCAAAACTTTTTGAAAGAATATTGGAAGAAGCAAAGGAAAGAAAATTAGCCCGTGTAGTGTGGCAGGTTTTGGAGTGGAATGAGCCTGCCATTCATTTCTATAAAAAATATAATGCCACTTTAGATCCTGAGTGGATCAATGGGGCCATTGAAATACCCGTGGCCCCCTAAGCTTATCCTTTAAGAAACACCATTTACCAATATCGCTGTCTTAATTTTTTGAATCAACCCCTGTAAAACTTTTCCCGGACCCACTTCAGTAAATTCAGTAGCGCCATCCGCAATCATGGCTTGCACGCATTGCGTCCATTTAACAGGACCTGTTAGCTGGTTAATCAGGTTTTGTTTGATCGTAACGGGGTCTGTAATGGGCCTAGCCACCACATTTTGATACACCGGACAAGTGGGCGTGTTAAATGCACTGGATTGAATGGCCTCTTTTAGTTCCTCCTCAGCAGCTTTCATCAATGGCGAATGAAAAGCACCTCCTACTGGCAACACCAACGCTCGTTTTGCACCAGCCTCTTTCAATGCGATACAGGCTTTCTCGATACCGCTTACAGAACCACTAATGACCAGTTGTCCAGGACAATTATAATTTGCAGGTACCACTACATCTGCGATACCGGAACAGATCAACTCCACTTCTTGATCCTCCAGTCCTAATACCGCTGCCATAGTGCCTGGTGCTGACTCACAAGCTTTTTGCATGGCACTGGCACGAACCGAAACCAAGCGAAGCCCATCCTCAAAGGAAAGTACTCCAGCTGCAACCAACGCAGAAAATTCTCCTAAGGAGTGCCCCGCAACCATGGCAGGTTGTGGGCTGTTTAAGGTTGCATAAGCTAAGAGCGAATGTAAAAAAATGGCAGGCTGAGTTACAGCTGTTCGACGAAGCTCTACTGCAGTTCCGGAAAACATGATGGCCGCTAAATCAAATCCCAATTGCGTATTGGCCTGGTCAACTAATTTTTTTGCAGACTCATTTTGTTCGACTAAAGCTTTTCCCATTCCTGGAAATTGTGATCCCTGACCAGGAAATACATAAGCATGTTTCATATAGTAGAAATTAGATCAGCTTAATTTAGCGCCAATTAAACGCATGAATTCACTTCTTGTTGAATTTTTATGGAACTCCCCATCAAATGCCGATGTAGTAGTGACAGAATTTTGCTTTTGAACACCTCGCATCATCATGCACAAATGTTGCGCTTCTACCACCACAGCTACACCTAACGGATTGAGGGCCTGCTTGATGGCGTCTTTGATCTGAATGGTCAACCGCTCTTGCACTTGCAAACGCCTTGCATATACATCCACCACACGTGCCACTTTACTCAACCCCGTAATCCATCCATTGGGAATATACGCCACATGTGCCTTTCCAAAAAAGGGAAGCATATGATGCTCGCATATACTATACACTTCAATATCCTTTACCACTATCATTTCACTCACATTTTCATGAAATTTCGTAGAATCAAGTAATGCATGCGGGTCTAAATGATAGCCTTGTGTCAAATACTGCAAGCTTTTAGCAACACGTTCGGGAGTTTTAATGATCCCCTCACGCCCAGGATCCTCCCCCAATAAAGCAATGACCTCTTTATAAATATTGACGAGTGCCTCGGTGACAGTTTCATCGTAGTGTTCAGTGTTTTTATAGGCCATAAAATGGTTTTAGGCAGGATATTCTACAAAATTGCGGGGTGTTTCATAGAGACGTATCTGAAGATCCAATTTGTTCTCCAAATGAGGACGTAACAAGTCAAATATTACAATAGCAATATTTTCAGCAGTAGGATTGAGGCTGGCAAATTCAAGGGTATCCAAATTTAAATTCCGATGATCAAATCGTTCCACAATTTCTCGTTGAATCAAATCACTCAAAAGCTTCATATCAATTACATACCCTGTTGCCGGATCAGGGAAACCTGAAACTTTTACAATCAATTCGTAATTATGTCCATGGTAATGCGGCAAGGCACACTTGCCAAATACCCGCGCGTTCTCTGCATCTGTCCACGTAGGATTGGCCAGGCGATGCGCCGCATTAAAATGTTCCTTTCTATGAACAGCAACCTTATTCGCCATAATACTCTACATTAATATGAGGCGTCTCAATCAATTTGATGCAATGCAATTTTACAAATGCAGGTAAAGCCGGCGCTATTTCTTTCCAGATCCCCAGCACTAAATTTTCAATCGAACACATTTTATCCCTCAAGAAATCTACATCCAAATTCAAGTTGCGATGGTCTAATTTATCTACCACACGATCCCGAATAATAACCGATAGTTTCTTCGCATCAAATATAAATCCGGTGTCGGGGTCAGGCATGCCTTTAATAGTAACAGCGAGCTCAAAATTATGGCCGTGCCAGTTTTTGTTTGCACACTTACCGAAGACTGATTCGTTCTTATCCAGGGTCCAGTTGGGATTGAACAAACGATGTGCCGCATTAAAATGTTCAATCCGAGTCAAGTAAACCATGCTTTACTTTTTTTCTTCCCGCCAGCATTGGGCGAAGGGAAGGATGAAGGGCGAAATTAACCCTATTTAATTAATTTTAACGCATGAATTGTCTGGTCATAGCAGCAACACCAATAGAGATTCAACCTTTTTTAAAAAAACTTCAAGAAGGAAACGCTTTGACCGCTACATCCATTGAGCTTGATGTGCTCATTTCCGGCATTGGCTTGTTGGCAACTTCTTACGCTTTGCTAAAACAGATTCAACTCAAAAGACCGGATATGATCATACAAGCCGGTGTAGGTGGTTGCTTTGACAAAAAGCTGAAACTGGGTCAAGTATTTGTTATTCAAAAAGAGGCTGTTGCCGACCAAAGCGTGGTAGAGTTAAAAAAATTGAAAACATTGTTTGATCTTAATCTGGTGCCTGCTAATCAACCCCCCTCTCAAAAAGGCTGGCTGGTAAACCCCCACTCCATTGTGAAAAAACTTAGGCTGCCAAAAGTAACAGGCATATCCGTAAACGAAATAACCACGCAACCACAAAAAGTTCGTTTTTACAAAAAACAATTTAATCCAATCATTGAGTCAATGGAAGGAGCTGCTCTTCATTATATTGCTCTTCAAGAAAAAATTCCATTCCTACAACTGCGCAGCAGCAGCAACTACATAGCTGAACGAAACAAGAAAAACTGGAATATGCCTGCTGCCATCGCTTCGCTTAATCAATCCTTACTAACCTTATTGCAAGAATTATGAAGCTGCGGATTGGTTTTTCACCTTGTCCAAACGATACATTTATTTTTGACGCCCTGGTTCATAACCATATTGATACCGGGAATTTTCAATTTGAACCCGTGCTGGAAGATGTTGAAACGCTAAACCAATGGGCGCAAGAAGGTAAATTAGATATTACCAAATTGAGCTTTCCGGCTTTTTTTAGCGCCCGTAATCACTATCAGCTGATTGATGCAGGAAGTGCGCTGGGAAAAGGGGTTGGCCCATTGTTGGTAACAAAGGAAAAATGTTCATTATCCGCAATCGATGTAAGCCAGCGTAAAGTTTTATTACCCGGCAGTAATACTACTGCTCATTTGCTGTTTTCATTAGCATTCCCCACTGCTACAAAAAAAGAATTTATTGTTTTCTCCGAAATCGAAGAGGCATTATTACAAAACAACCAGCTGCTGGGCGTGCTGATCCATGAGAACAGATTTACCTATGATAGAAAAGGGTTGACCAAAATAATGGACCTGGGAAATTATTGGGAGGAGCGCTTCAAGGTTCCAATACCACTGGGAGGGATTGCAATAAAACGTTCCTACGCGCAACCCTTGAAAAAACAGTTAGAAGAATGGATTCGCAATAGCCTTGCCTATTCCTGGGCAAACTACCCGCTACTTTCCTTATTTGTTCAAAGCCACGCGCAGGAAATGGAAGAAGAAATCATGCGAAAGCACATTGAACTTTATGTGAATGAGTACACCCATTCATTAGGTCAAGAGGGCAAGCATGCTATACAAGTACTTTTCGAAAAATATTTAGCGTTGCAAAAACAATCTCCAACAGATCCCCCACTTTCCCTTTTTGTATAATGGCTATTTGTCAGGCTGGCTTGAGGGCTTTTGCATATACTTCCAAACAACGCTTTCTTGCAAATTCATGCGCTACAATTGGCCGCGCATAGGTCAGTTCCTCAAACGTTGGAACCCATTTGCGTATATACTGCAACTCTGGATCAAATTTTTGTGTCTGCAAATAAGGATTGAATACACGGAAGTATGGAGCCGCATCACAGCCAGAGCCAGCGGCCCATTGCCACCCCCCATTATTGGCAGCTAAATCAAAGTCTAGTAACTTCTTCGCAAAATAAGCTTCACCCCAACGCCAATCAATTAACAAATGCTTAGTTAAAAAAGAAGCCACAATCATACGAACCCTGTTGTGCATATACCCCGTTGTATTTAACTCCCGCATACCCGCATCTACAATAGGATAACCTGTCTGACCCTCACACCAGGACTGAAACTCCTCTTGCTTATTCCGCCACTGAATAGCCTCATAAGCAGGTTTAAAAGAATGCCCCACTACGTGTGGGAAATGCCATAAGATCATATGATAAAAATCACGCCAAATTAATTCATTGAGGAAGGTCTCATTTAAAGACCCGGCTTGCCGCGCCAACGAACGAACACTGATTGTCCCAAAGCGAAGATGAACGCCCAATTGAGTGGTTCCTTTAACAGCCGGCAGGTCTCTCCTTTCTTTATACCGCTTGATTGTATCACTTTGCCAAGCAGCAGGTGGGAATAAAATACCTGTTGCCTTAAAACCAACGTTGGCCAATGTAGGAAAATCGTCACCAACAAATGGAGCACCCGCATTCAGTAGTTGCTCAGAAGGATAGGATTGTAAATCTTTTTTTTGCAATGTTGCCTTCCAGCGACGAGCATAAGGAGTAAAAACCGTATACGGCTTACCATCCTCTTTTACAACCTCTTGCTTCTCAAGTAAAACCTGATCCTTATAACTTTTATATACAACTCCATTGGCCTCTAAGAAAGTCTTTACTGCGGCATCCCGCCGAATTGCGTAAGGTTCGTAATCATGATTTGTAAATACAGTATTGATTGAGTAGTCACGCAACAAATCAGCAAATATTTTTAGGGGATCGCCCAATCTAACAGCGATTCCAGCTCCCACTTGTTGTAATTGCAAATGCATCTTATACAAAGCCTGATGGATAAACTCTACTCGGCGATCCGATTTGTCTGCTAAGTCGTTTAAAATATTGGTATCAAAAATGAAAATAGGCTGTACAGGGAGGCCACTAACAAGCGCTTCGTGAAAACCACGATTGTCTTCAATTCGCAAATCCCTTCTAAACCAGAAAATAGAAATTGGTTGCATTACATATTGATAACAAATAAATTAACGGATAGTTGAAAGAAATTTTTAAAAGTTAGTCACATTTAGTCCTCATAAAATTGCGAAAAATACGGAGATTTTTCAGTAAAAATACGGATACTTCAAATTGAAAATTTAGTAAACCGAATTTTAGTTTTACCACATGGAAATACGCAGTAAAAACAAAAAAAGCATATGGCTTAGCTGGCAGATTGCCATTCAGGAAGAATCCTATCAGCAAATATCCTCTGAATTACATGATAATGCTTGCCAAACAATTTTATTAGCCATTATTAATTTACAACGGATAGAAAAAAATAATCCGGCCATTAAAGTCAGTGATACCATTGAATTATTAGAGGAAACCCTGCGGGAAATCCATCATCTCTCTCGATCATTAAATGGCGAGTTAATTCTTTCTATTGGATTGCATGCAGCCCTGAAAAAACAATTGGACCGAATGCGTGATGTCTGCGGGATGCAAACATCATTTGTTATTCAGGGAAAGCAACAACACCTCAGTGAGGAAATGGAATTGATTATTTACCGGATTGTTCAGGAGGCCTTGAACAATGTGCTAAAACATGCAAAGGCCACTCGTGTAGATATCGTGATGAACTTTTTGGAGCAGGAACTATGCGTCAAAGTAATTGACAATGGGAGAGGATTCAACCAAAGGTCTGGGAAAGTTGAATCCGCTGGTCTGCGCAATATGAATTTTAGAGCGGAGTCGCTGCATGGAAAATTAAAAATAGACAGCACGCCCAATCAGGGTTGTTGTCTCACCCTTCAAATCCCTTGCTTAAAAACCAACCTATGATACGAATTATCCTTGTTGACGACCATGTCATGTTACGTAACGCCCTAGCCACCCGCATTAATGAATTTGAAAACTTTAAAGTAGTTGATCAATGCAGTCATGGCAAGGAGCTTATCCAATCACTAAAATCAAACCCTGAACCCGATCTGGTACTGCTGGACCTAAACATGAAGGAAATGAATGGAATGGAAACGGCCCAATGGTTGAAAAAAAACCGACCTTCCATCAAAGTGCTAATGCTTACTATGTATGACTCCGATCTCACGCTTATTCAATTACTTCAATTGGGTGTAAAAGGGATGCTGCACAAATCAGCTAATCCTTCAGACTTGAAAGCCGCTATTTCTACCATTGCCACCGAAGGCCAATATTATTCCAATCACACTACTACAAAATTGGTCAATATGGTCAATAGCAAAGAGGATGGGACAAAACGTTTGCAAAAGTCTTTATTGAACGACGAAGAGATCTTTTTCTTACAATTGGCTTGTTCGGATATGACTTACAAAGAGGTAGCCCAACGAATGAAACTAAACCCAAGAACGGTTGATTCAATTCGAGACCAATTGTTTATCAAGCTGGACGTAAAAAGTCGTGTGGGCCTAGCCATGGTGGCAATTCGAAATGGAATTGTTTCCCTTTAGAGCACTATCTCAGGCACTTCGGATGGAATAACCAGTTTGCCGGCCGTTTTAGATTGAATTTCTTCAACTGTCACGCCGGGAGCACGTTCACGTAATAAAAAACCATCGGGAGTAATATCCAATACTGCTAAATCAGTAACTACTTTTTTTACGCATCGCACTCCGGTAAGCGGAAGTTCGCAGCGAGATAGCAGCTTGGATGCTCCCCTCGGATTGGTGTGCATCATAGCTACTATGATATTACGTGCGCTGGCAACCAGATCCATAGCTCCGCCCATTCCTTTAACCATTTTTCCAGGTATTTTCCAATTTGCAATATCCCCTTGGTCGTTTACTTCCATAGCTCCTAACACGGTAAGATCTACTTTACCAGCCCGTATCATTCCAAAACTAACCGCAGAATCAAAAAAAACGGAACCCTTTATTGTTGTGATGATCTGCTTTCCTGCATTGATTAAATCAGGATCAACTTTATCTGCAGTGGGAAACGGGCCCATTCCCAACAACCCATTTTCACTCTGCAACACTACGTCAACTCCTGGTGGGATATAATTAGCGACCAACGTAGGAATACCTATACCCAGATTTACATAAAACCCATGCTTTAATTCGCGGGCAATACGTTGCGCTATTTGTTCTTTTGTAAGTGGCATACTACTGGTATAAATCAAGATTGACTAATAGTAAGTTGTTCAATTCTTTTTTGAAAACTCTTTCCCTCAAAAATTCTATGCACATAGATCCCTGCTGTGTGAATAGAATCGGGGTCCAGGCTGCCTGCAGGAACTAGTTCTTCCACTTCGGCAATAGTAATTTTTCCAGCCATAGCCATTAAAGGATTAAAATTTCGGGCCGTTGCATGAAAAACTAAATTTCCCATTGTGTCCCCTTTCCAGGCTTTTACAATGGCAAAATCTGCATCAAAGGCATACTCCAATAAATAATCTTTACCCCTAAAGTTTCTAACCTCCTTTCCCTCCGCCACTTCAGTGCCTACCCCTGCAGGGGTATAAATGGCAGGCATTCCGTACCCGGCTGCCAAGCAGCGTGTGGCCAGCGTTCCTTGTGGAATAAGATCTACCAGCAACTCACCACTTAATAATTGTCGCTCAAATTCAGCATTTTCACCAACATAAGAGGAGATCATTTTACGCACCTGTTTTTGTTGCAGCAACAATCCTATTCCAAAGTCGTCAACCCCGGCGTTGTTAGAGATACAGGTAAGATCCTTAACCCCTTTTTTGACCAAAGCAGCAATACAGTTTTCAGGTATCCCACATAGCCCAAAGCCACCAAGCATAAGTGTGGCACCATCATTGATATCGTAGATGGCCTCGTCTGGACCTGTTACAACTTTATTCATAGCCTATTAATAATAGCTAAAATTAGCACTTACTGAGCAGGTAATGTCATACCTGGCTTAGTGATTTTGATCAGGGGATCCTCCTCTATTTTAGAGATTGAATCCATTATCTGAACCATCAATGCAGGATGATTTTGGTAATACGCAAAACTTTCTTTGAATTGCTGTTCAGAAATTGAATGAAAGATTAAGACCTTATTGATCCAGTCAATATGAGTCTGCTCTTTAGGCAAACTGGAGTCCTTGGCCAAGAGGAAATTATTGATCAAATTGCCACTTCGCAGCATATCAAATAGTACAGCTTCCATTTTGTCGGGGCCAATTATTCCGGCGGGCACATTTTGTCTGGATTGACACCCCCATAAAACAATGGCAATAAAAAATAAAGCCGGAAAGCCTCTCATAGCGTGCGATAAAGTGAAAGATTAGTGATGTCTAATTTTGAAAGCAACTCTTTTGCACGCCCCTTCTGTTCACCAGTTCCTTTACTGAAGATCTTAAACAATTCATTGCCCTTCCCTTGAAAAAACACCGAAACAATCATTGAATTCAGGTTCTCCGTACTAACCGTATTCAAATAGCTCAGGGCGTTAAGGATCCCATTGCGAGCGGCTTCTTCATTTTCAAAAAGCACGTCAATGCCAGTTCGGTAATACGCAAATAGTGCATCGTGAAAGAGCGTGTATCGATTATTATTTAGATTTTCAGCCAACCAATATCGATTCCGAAGCCCGTCGAACGATTTCCAACCTGAAATATCTTTTGAGTCAGGTGCATTATTTACTATGTTCCAGGCTTTTTGAAAATAAACGTCTCCACCACGAAGGCTATAAGAAGAATAGTCTAACCCTAAAATAATGTTGATATAATAAGCAATTGTTGCCGTTAAATTGGACACATATGGGTCACTACCCTGAACCCGATTTTCATTAAATTCTATGGGTTGAAATTCCACATACTTAAAAACAAGATTATCGTCATGGAAATTTAATAGTGGACTGACATAGGAGGTATTATAAGCAGGACGTGCAGCTTGAATGGTAATACCACCCCGATAAGTATTGTTACCGAGATCCTGCGACAGGGTCAATAAAAAACTACACTGGATCCGCTCAGCAGGCTGAAATACATCAGTGGTCCATTTGCGAGAGCTAATAAAATTAGTGAGCCCGTTTTGAAGGGTTTGGAATACCCTGCGATCTATTTGAGAACTGATTTTATTGGTAAGTATTTCTACACGTGCCTGTATTTCCTGACTGCTTACCAAACCTGGTAGCAAGCAAAGAAATAAGTAAAGTACCGTGCGTCTCATTTCAGCAGTTATTAGCTGAACAGTTCATCCTCTTGTTTGCGGAAATAAATCTTATCGTCCATGAACTCCTGTGTTGCTAATAACGCAGGATTTGGCATACGTTCATAGGCGCGTGAAATCTCAATTTGCTCTTTATTCTCATGGATTTCTTCCAAACTATCGGTGTGAGAAGCAAATTCTTCCAGCTTAGTGTGCAATTCTTCCTTCAATGAAATATTAATCTGTCCTGCCCGCTTGGCTACAATAGAGATGGACTCGTAAACATTTCCCGTCTTGGCGCGTATATCCTGAAGATTACGCGTTTCTACATTACTGGCAATGCCTGCGCTAAGATGTCGTCTTAACTTGCTCATTTTTTAGTGTTTTTATATTAGTCTGTGAATTATTTAAAATGGTGTCAATCTCTTTTTTCAACTTACTCTCCGGATATCGATCGGCAAATTCATAACATTCGTTAATCACTTGCTCAAAGCGTTCAATTCGCTTTTCCTCAATGCTCATTTCTGCATATTGATAATATGAACGAATGGCCATTAACTTATACTCATCAGCACGAACAGATTCAGGAAATGCATTCAATAGTGAATTGAATGCAACCCCCGCAGCACGAAATTGACCCAGATCAAAATAAAGCTGTGCGCTCATGAATTCTTTTGATTCGAGTTTTGCCCTACACTGATCAATGATTTCAGAAGCCTCTTTATTGCGAGGCGAACCTGGGTGCGTGTTAATGAAAACCTGCATCATCCCCATCGCCTTCACTGTATTGGTTTGATCTAGTGCAGCTTTGGGAGATTGTTGGTAATAACAATATGCTCGCATATAATCTATTTCCTCCGCTCGAGCACTGGCAGGAAAAATCTCCAGATAACTTTTAAAAAGATTCTCTGCGTTCATGAAATCGTAGAGATTGTAAGCACAATAAGCATACTTGTAATATATATCCTCAAACTCCTTGCTGGTTTTATAAAAGGGCATGATATCCTCGTAAACCTGTTGGGCCTTTGTGTAAGACTTTTTTGCAAAGAACTGTTCGGCCATTTTCAGTTTGTAGGCCGCATCTGGATTTTTTAAAAGTTTACTCAAACTTTTACCACAACCAGACAACATTCCAACCGAAAAGAAAATCAATGACAACACACTGAATCGCAATAGGATGGACATGGGGGAGCAAAATTACGATGAAGCAACAAATCTTAAGCAAAAAAGATGAACTACCAAGGTTATAGCGTTAATAATTGCCTAAAGCTATGATAGTCAGTCAAAAGGAAAAAACAAAGAACCCCGGATGGTCCGGGGTTCTTTGAACATTCTTAAAAAGCAACTATTAGTTCTTATGAAGATTTGGATGAGGAGGATCAACACGGTTTGGTCCAACCTCTCCATCGGCAGCAGCACGAAGATCTACCGTATTGCAATCACCACCTTGTTGACCGTAATTGAAGATAAAGCGATACTGGCTAATACCTTCCTTATCCACCATATAAGTGATGATGGCATTAACACGATCCCAGCTCATTTGTTGCTCACGCTTATCTGCAGCGCAGTATCCAACTACCACCACGTTACAACCGGGGCTATTACGAATACGAGAGGCTGCAGCTGCCAATACAGCCATTGCATCGTCAGAAAGTTTATTGGACCCCGCTTTAAAGGCAACACTTGGAAGTGCCTCTAATTTTTGCTCACAAGTAGGAGGAGGAGCCACAGCTACTTTACAATCATCCGGGCATTTGCAATTACCCACTCCGTCAACATCAACAGGCTGGCAACGAGTAGGTGTGATTAATTCTTTATCCTTACAATCAGGAACACCATCTCCATCAGTATCCAGGCTTACCCCATGCGTATCCACCGGGCATCCAGCAGGTGTTTGTTCACGATCAAACTGATCAGTTACACCATCACCGTCGGTATCCAACAGAACTGGCTTAGGTATATTCATCATCCGGGGATTACGCAACTCACTATAGGCATAGTCCAATGGATTCAACCAATACAAGGGCTGAACTGCGTTTTTCCCCAAGTTGATGTTCAAGCCAACAGTCATGTAGTTATACGTATCAAAATCAGGTGTCAATGCAGCATCACCCCAGGCAAACTCCTGCCAACGCTGTCCGTCCAATAAATCATCGCGGGTAATGGTCCAACGATCTTCTATGGCCAGATTGATACGATTATTTAACTTGAAAGCAACTCCAAATCCAAATGTTGCAACAGGTCTCAGGGTTTTGTCTCCTAACTGAGCACGAGTGGTACCATAACTTTCAGCAGGTGTTTCAAAGCTTCCATCAAGAATGTTATTCTTCAAATTCTTCAGGAAATTCTGACGGTCTTTGTAGGTTGGCTGGGTAAGTGAATTGAAATTATATTTCACATCGCCATTCAATGCGTTTACCCGTGTTTCATAGATAGCGGCACCCACACCTGCAATAGCGTAAGTATTGAGTGAGCTATTTGTTTTATGAAATTGAATGTTGTTGATAGTCAACAATGCCTGCACAGTTAAGTCCTGTACTTTGGCTTTGTAGTTATAGAATATTTTCTCCAGCGGCGTGGAAGCCACTCCATCTTTTGAAGAAACATAGGTAACGGTTGTACCTGCCGGTGTGGTGATTTGAAGTGCGCGAGGAGCTGAGTAACGCTGTGCTGGACTAGCTATGCCGGATCCCCAAGCAGTATTTTTTGCAAAATTTCTGAATTCACGGTAGCTATACCCTTTACCAATCCCGTACATGTATTCCACTCTGGCAGAGATGGCATATCCAAGTGATTTACGCACATGGAATCCAAATCCCGGCGATAGAAATTGAGCAGAAACATCACCTCTGATTTGGAATAAGCCAGCTTTAACACCTAGTTCCCACTGGCTACGGGGTTTTGCAGGATAATTGTAAGTTCCGTTTAGGAACTCTGTGTGTTGAGGCATTAGCTTTGTAGGGATCAAGGAAGAATCTCTCAAGTCGTAGGTGTTACCTACTTTTTGCGAAAATCCATAAGATACCGACAAGCTCAAAAGAAACGCCAAAACGTATGCATTACTTCTCATAATGAAGGGGTTAATGAATTAGTTAAAAGAAAAATATGCACGAAGGTAGACAAAAAATGGGAAATTTCAAAATTTTTATCCTGTATTAATCTTTCGTTTCATGCTATTTTTCAATCACTTACCTGTTTTTCCTATTGATTTTAATCTCGTTTTATACAACCCGGTAACCCCCTAATTTTGTCCCTTGCATGAACCTGCCCACCCACCTGGTAAAAGAAGAATTAGAAATTTTTGAGTCGAAGTTCAAGGAAGCTGTCCAAAGCCAAGCCCCACTGCTCGATCGAATCATGCGTTACATCGTAAAACGCAAAGGCAAACAGTTAAGGCCGCTTTTTGTGTTACTCTCCGCAAAACTCTGTGGCGCCATCAATGATTCTGCCTATCGGGCCGCCTCTTTAGTTGAGATCTTGCATACTGCCACCTTGGTACATGATGATGTGGTTGATGATTCCAGCGAGCGAAGGGGATTTTTTTCAACTTATGCCCTTTGGAAAACCAAGGCCAGTGTATTAATTGGTGATTATTTGCTGGCAAAAGGCTTATTGCTTACCCTGGAACATCAAGATTATAAATTATTACACATCCTCTCTGAAGCGGTAAAAAAAATAAGCGAGGGCGAACTGTTACAACTTGAAAAAGCACGTAACCTTAATTTGCAGGAAGAGGTTTACTATGAGATCATACGAAACAAAACAGCTTCTTTATTGGCATCGGCCTGTGCAGCCGGAGCCTGGGCCACCAGTCAAAATGAGGAATTCAGCAACAGGCTGCAACAATTTGGCGAACTCACCGGAATGGCTTTTCAGCTCAAGGACGATCTGTTCGATTATACAAGTGAGGACATCGGAAAACCTACGGGCAATGACATCAAAGAAAAAAAACTAACCCTACCATTGATCTACACACTTAACAAAGTGGACCGTTCAACACGAAGAAAAATAATTTACATAGTTAAGAATAAAAAAGAAAATAAAGAGGAACTGAATTGGGTGATTGGCGAAGTCATCAAAGCAGGAGGAATTGATTATTCCATCCAAAAGATGAATGCATTCAAGGAAATGGCCATACAAGAATTATATCACTTCCCTGATAATCCAATCCGAAAAGGTCTGGAAGACATGGTCAGGTTTGTAACGGATAGAAAATATTGAAGCGTTGGAAAAAAGGTGGATCATTAAATCTGTTGACCAGGAAAAAGTCAATGCACTGCAGGAGACCTTGCAAGTGCATCAGGCGCTCTCCACTCTATTGCTGCAAAGAGGCATAGAGGATTTTGAGCAAGCACGCGCCTATTTTCGTCCCCGATTAGAAGATTTACACAGCCCCTGGCTTTTTAAGGACATGGACAAGGCTGTAAACAGGATCGAAAAAGCAATTACCCATCAAGAAAAAATATTGATCTACGGAGACTATGATGTGGATGGCACCACAGCAGTGGCAATCTTTTATTTATTTCTTCGCCCTCTTCATCCAAAAGTAAGTTATTACATCCCCCACCGATACAAAGAAGGTTATGGAATCAGCAAAGCAGGAATTGACTATGCAGCGGAAAATGGAATTAAGCTGATCATCTCGCTGGATTGTGGAATAAAATCAGTGGACCTGGTTTTCTATGCAAAGTCCTTGGGAATTGACTTTATCATATGCGACCACCATCTGCCAGATCCTGAGCTTCCTGCTGCCATAGCAATTCTCAATGCCAAGCAACCCGATTGCCCTTACCCATACAAAGAGTTATGTGGTTGTGGAGTGGGTTTTAAGTTAATGTGTGCATTGGAGGAGAAATTACAGATCACTGACAAGAGAGCATTCGAACAACTTGATTTATTAGCCACAGCCATTGCAGCAGATATTGTTCCCCTGACAGGGGAAAACAGAATATTAGCTTTTCACGGTTTGCGTAAAGCCAACAACAATCCAAATCCAGGCATTGCAGCACTTTGGGAAGGAAGTAATCTGAAACAAAAGCTTGATATGCAAAAGCTGGTTTTTATCATAGCTCCGCGAATCAATGCAGCCGGAAGAATGGATGAGGCCGGCAAGGCCGTGGAACTTTTTATAGCAAATGATAAATCAGCTGCACTCCATTTTGCATCGCAACTTCATAGTGACAATTCGGACAGGCGTGAAGCCGATCGGCTGATTACTCAAGAAGCGCTGGAAATGCTAGCATCAGACGCCAACATACGTAATAAAAACGCAACGGTGGTATATCAACCGCATTGGCACAAAGGAGTGGTTGGAATTGTAGCGTCCCGATTAACGCATCATTATTACCGTCCAACGGTGGTCCTGACAAAATCCGGAGACATAGTAGCGGGTAGTGCCAGAAGCGTTATTGGATTTAATCTTTATGAAGCCATACATGCCTGCAAAGAACATCTATTGGGATATGGGGGGCATTTTGCAGCAGCCGGGATGACCCTGGAGGAAAAAAACGTACACGCATTTGCTGCAGCCTTTGAGCAAATAGTCGCAGACACCATTCTACCAGAGCAAAAAGTTCCCCTAATTGAAATTGATTTAGAAATTGGCATGCAGGAAATAAATTGGAATCTCTATAAATTAATTGGGCAGATGGAACCTTTTGGCCCTGATAATTTTCGTCCTGTATTTTTACTCCGTCGTGTTTGGAACACGGGCTATTCAAAAATTGTCAAGGACGAACATATTCGTTTTTCCATAACCGACGGGCAACACACCTTCAATGGAATTGGTTTTGGTTTAGCCAAAAAATTCAACTTGCTGCTGCAACAACAATTCATTGATCTTGCATTTACCTTAGATGAAAATGATTTTAATCACCAACGCACCTTACAAATGCGTGTGATCGATATCAGGAAGCACCTTCCGTCGTAAAAAAATACCCGGCCGCCTAAGCAACCGGGTATGCCTATTATTTCCAGTGTAAAACTATTGAATTACTAGTTGTTGAACCCCTACCCGTATACTTTCCTTAGCCAATACAACTCGATAAATTCCAAATGCTAGATTGGCAGGCAAGGAGATGAATTCATTGATATACGTTCCCTGAACATTTAATTGTTTTTGCCAAACACATTGTCCTTGTTGACTGTATAATAGCAATGTATAGTTACCCGCTGTGAGAGAAGAATGTGTAATACGGATTACTACACCGCGCTCTGCCGGACTTGGGAATAGCTTAAATCCATCACCAATTCGAAGTGTGGTGAAGTTCTGTTGCGCTCCGTAACTGATGGCACCCGCAGCAGTTACATACCCTTTAAAGTAATAGGTAGTTCCCTGTTGCAACCCGGAAAGGGAAACTGTAAAATTTCCATTGGTATTTACTGTTGCAGCCACACGGGTTCCTGTTCCGTTTGCAAACCCATTAATAGTACTGTATTCAACTCCATAACCAGAAGGCATGGTACATCCTCCGCTTCCAAACAAACTGGCCAATGTAGCGGCACTTGTGGTAATAGCCGATGCAGTTCCTGTTGTTATCGAAGGCGGGGTATTGACGCCAGTGCCGGTTGCTACAATACTTGCTGTAGTTCCGCCCCCACTCACCGGGATAGATCCTGTGTAAGTTTGAACAGCAGTAGGAACAAAACGTACATATACTGTCAAAGACTGCGTGCCTCCCGAATGGGATAGTCCAACAACATCGCTATAAGAACCGCCGGACGTTTGACTAAATGTGAACCCAGCCAATGGCCCCACTGAAATTGATTGATTGGTCAGGTTAGTACCCAATATAGTGAACGAGTTGGGGCCACCAATGGCCCCCACGCAAACCTCTCCAAATGGGGCCAGCGCAGATATTGTTAATTGTGCAGGAGGAGGAGCCGCCGTGGTGAAAGATTGTTGACCCCCATAGGAAGTACCCCCACTATTGGTTGCATAGGCTTTGTAATAGTAGATGGCCGCTGCACTCAATCCACTTAACGCAACACTGAAGTTTCCGCTAGCTAAGTTTGAAGAGGCCACCCTTGTGCCAGTCCCATTTGTAAATCCATTTGTTGTGCTATATTCAATTCCATAAGCAGAAACAGTACTACATCCGATAGCGGTAATTGTTCCTGCTACTGTTGCAGAAGTTTGCGTCACGGAACTGGCAGCTCCCGTTGTAGTGGTTGCAGGTGTATTCACTCCTGCTCCGGCTGCTGCCACCGTAACAGCTGCACTTAACCCCGCACCCGTTAGTGAAATGTTGCCATTGTAAGATTGAACTGCAGTGGGATTGAATTTTACAAAAACCTCCTGCGAAAGAGAGCCACCAGTTACAGGAATAGATAATGAACCAGCGTAAGTTCCGTTAGCAGCGGTAGCATAACTGAAGCCGGTCAATGAGGCCACTGCCAAATTGCCACTAGTTAAATTTGTTCCAGTAATCGTAAATGAGTGAGGACCTGCTGTGGTATTAATGCACACATTTCCAAATGCAGTCAAGGTACTTGGAGTAATTGTAGGCGTACTGGAACTGGTTGTCACGGCAATCTCATTGGAATTTACAGAGGTAACACCACCCGCTATAGCCCTTACCACATAGTAATAAGTTGCCCCAGCTGTTAACCCGGTAACCCCATAAGACGTAACATTACCCACATTTTGATTTTGAAGGATGTAATTATTTACAGTCCCCGTTGTACTCCCTTTCACATAAACAGCAGATATTCGGCTGGTACCCCCGGACGCAACCGTTGCACCCCCTACACTATTGTTGCTGGTTTGTAACCACCGGACAGAGACCAGTGGTTTATTTGCTGCATCAGCCGGTAAGGCTACATCAGTAAGCGCACCCCAAGTAGAAACGTTACCCGCAATCACAGCGGTGGTTAATGATACAGTGCCACCCATTACATCAGTCCAGGTACCACTGGTACCCACTCGGTATTGAAGCTTGAAGTCTTTGGGTCCGGTATTGGAGGAACCCTGTAATGAGGAAACAGTAATTGAAGTTGCACCGGTAGTGTTTACATCAGCAATCCAGTACTTGGTATCTGCGCCGTTATCCCACCCATTAGTAGAAACAGCATATGGATTTGCCCCGGTAGTTACTGTAGGACCTCCAGGCCAAGAAATGGTGTTGCCTGTAAATCCCTGAGGAGTTAAGGTTTGAATTGAAATATTATTTGCATTTCCCGCATCAGCAGTTTGGGCGATAGCAGCGGCTGTGGTAAAATTCCACCCAGCCAATATGCTGGTTACTTGTCCAGTTGATTGAGAATAAACATCCAGGTAATAGCCAGCTGCACCCGTCACGGCATTCCAATTGGCCGTGAATCCAGTTCCACTAACAGCTGTACCTGCAGTGGCTACTGGTGCAGTAATTGCAACACCCGTACCGGACAAAGCAGTACTTGTAGTTGCACCACCGCCTGAAAAATTCAGGTTACCAGATCTTGCTCCAACTGCTTGCGGTTTGAATCGAACATAAACAGGAGTGGCAGCCAATGTAGCAGCACTATAAGCAATGGTTGCACTAGCCCCCCAAATAGAGTTGTTGGAAGAAACTTCAAAATCAGTAGAAGAGGAGGTAACAGTAATAGTTCCCGGAGCCCCAGTGAGATTAGCACCAGAAAGATTTGCAGCTTGTGAGGCAGAGGTAGTACCCACGGTTGTGCTGGAGAATGCAGTATAAGCAGCAATAGTCAATGAGGGAGAAGCGGTACTGCAAGAATTTGGAGCTGTTGCACTGTTTCTTGGTGAAACTGATAATAACTCAAAATCAGTACTGTTATTATTTGCATCCAGACAGCCCCCATTTTTTCTGAACATTGACTTGGTGTTATCAATTCCTGAGGCTGTAAATGGGCTAGTTTCACTACAAGTAGGGCTTGCCCCATAACCCAAAACATCAACAACAGATGAGGCAGAGCAGGCAGTTGTTCCGTTAAGTGCAGTGCCGTTATTGACCAACGCAATTTTACCAGTTGTTCCACTTAAATTGATGGTAGTATTTGTTAAATCGGGAGTGGGTAATGCATTACCTGTTGAACCGGTAGCCAACGCAATCAAAAAATATTTACCTCCAGCAAGCGTGGTGTTTGCTGGAATTGCCGCAACTGCCCAGTTGCCAGTACCTGAGGGACCGGTTGCAGAAGCGTATTGAATACTCCACCCACTAATATCAACAGAGGCAGATGAGGCATTAAAGAGCTCAACAAAATCCTGATTATAGGTTGCACCGGTATTGCCTCCACCACCATACACCTGACTTATTACAACCGTTTGAGAATGTGCATACGCACAACAAAACCAAAGAATTAAAAAGAGGAGCTTCTTCATAAAATCATTTTTATTAATTCCAAGACAATTGAACATCATCGATTGCAGAAGAGGGGCGGTTACCACTCCCGGTGGTGGCAGATAGAGTAACTATGCGAATCCAAATTTTCTGATTTGAGTTATTCAAAGCCGTACCGAAACTTACTGTAACTGGCGTACTGCTAAAAGTCCCCAAATTCGTAGCGAGTGTTGTAGGGCTAGTAGTAACTGCAGTAAAACTTGAAGGGTTGTCACCCAAACCATATTCTACACGCCAAGTGGTTGTTCGACCACCTGGTGTTGCATCTAATGATTGCAGTAAAAAACTAAGTTGAAAATTTGCTTTGCCCGTAGTATTATCTAACAAAAACACATAGGCAGCACCTGGATCATACCCTACGGCACTGGTCTGACGGATTCCCAAAGCGCGGTTGGCATGCGCGCCTTGCTCAGCAGCATTACTGCTAGCTGTCATACCTGTAAAAGAAGCAAAATTTTTCAAACCCGCACTGGTCTGATTCCAGGCCGTTGGACTACCTAAACCAGTAGCGGGATAAAAAGGCATATCCCCCGTGCCAAGGGAAGTAGCAGTAGCTCCAATTTTTACAGAAATACCCTGCAGCAATCCCGTTGCGATTCCATCAAAATTTTGAATATAGGGCGAACTGGTCAAAGGTATTCCACTAGGACCGGGTGGCGGACCTGCTCCGGCAACTACATCAGACAAACCACGAAAAGATATTTGCTTTACTGTATTAAAAGGTGTCAGGTAACCAACAAAGGAGTCTGCCGTACTTGGAAAACTATTATTGGCAAATGAAGCAGTTGTGGAAGTAAACGCAATAAGCGTACCTGTTGCATCAGTCATCGTTACACTACCGCCCCAACGTCCAGCAGTACCACCAACCAAGGAGGTAATGTTAATAATTTTCACCAAGGTAGATTCCCATGTCCTGAAATTGGTTTGAATAGCAGCAAAAGTTACTGTACGCGGCATGATCGATTTTCCGGTAGAAACACGCGTGGCATAACCAAGTGGAACATTATTTAATTGAAGCAAACCATTAAACTCAGATAACTCCTGCCCCGACACATTGATATCTATTGAATCACCCAGATCAAAAGTATGAGCACTGGAAAAACGAACACAAATACCAGCCAACCCCGCACCCTGTTGTAAGTAAATATTCTGCGCATTCAGATTACTGGTAGCTCTATCGCTGATAACAACACCCGTAATTCTTTTATTGTTGGGCGCAAACAGGGTACTGCCATTATACTGTGAGCGAAGTTCAGCAATAGGAAGTAATGTAGTAGGGCCCGTTCCACATCGAGAGGAATTAAACCGTACATCTGCCGTGTCTCGGATTGTTAATTGGCGAGTAGAGCCAAAATAGGAATACACCCCAACAATTGATCCATTGCCTCCAGGCACTTTCACATCAGCAAAATTTGAATAGTTACTGGTGCGTAATGTTATCCGGTTTGCCGAAGGAGCCGAACAACCCTGTATAATTCTATTACCAGACTGCCCCGCATCAGCAAATGATTTTCCCGTATCGGTCACAGCAAATTCCATATCCTTAAGACGGATCAAGGTACTGATATAGCGATCTTGCAGGGTAGTAGTAAGCTGCGTGGCCGAAACTTCAAGTGGAACAATTGTTTGATTTAACGCTCCTTTGATTAGATGCTCATCAAATAAATTATAGGCTAACAAGGTAACTCCTCCCTGGCTTAAATAGGCAGAGTCAATTCCTCCACCCAATTGAAGTGTGCCATTATACTGGCCCAGGTACAATCCTTTTACTTTGATGAATAATTTTCGTCCGACCGGGTATCTATTAAATAGATTGGCGCTTCCCAAGCGCAACAAAATTCCACCTGTTGCATCTTGAACTGCAATCTGCTGATAATAATTTCCGCTACGGTCATCACAGGCAACCACTCCTTCAATAACATGATCGTCTGTAATGCCTATTGCTGCACCCGCAGTATACCTGGTTTTTAAATCTTTGATACTGATAGTGGCTACTGAGCCAGGTTCACCTTCGGGAGCAGGTTGGTCGTAACTTTTTTTACAGGCAAGCACACTAAAAACCACTAAGGCAGCCCCTACTACAGACAAGATCGAATATTTTACGCTTAACATGGGCAAGTATTTATTGTATATCAGCTGCACTTCGAATGCCAATTTGTGTAGCATCCTGCGTTGTTGTTTTATAGATAGAAACATATCCGGTGATCGAGCGACCAGCCGTGTTAACAGTAATAGCGGCTGCAGTCCTTACAAAAAGGGTTAAACTCCCTGTAGCATCAGTTATGGTATACGTAGCCCCGGTGCTGTTGGTGGAAGACTGTGTAATATTGGTTAAGTTGTTAATCTTGACCAATGTAGAGGCCCAAGTATTTCGGTTAGCAATTATTTCAGCGCAGGTTGTTAGGCGAGGAGTAATAGAAAGTGTGAGTGGTACTATAACAATTTTGTCCATGGGTACACTCTTTAATTCCAGATCACCATTGTAAAGTAGTAACTGTCCAACGCCTGCCGCATCAATTTCCAGCACCGACCCAATAGGATATACGGGTGAACCCACAACCGTGTAAAGGTAAATTCCACCCCCATTTTCATCCTGCAATCTAAAGTTCCCAACTGCTTCGTTTGCACTATTGGATATAACCACTCCCCTGATCTTTTTAGTTCCCGTAGGTACTAGCACTGTTCCGGTGCCGGAATACAGGGCACGGAAATCAGCAATTTTCATCAATTCGCTGGCCGGACTGGGAACAATGGGGTCAGGACCCGCTGGACCAATGGGTTGTTTATCGCAGGAAACTACTGTAGTAGCAAACCAAAGGAGCCAGAGGGGAAGCAATGATTTTTTTATTGGCACTGACATAGTTAATCGTTGATTCATGTATTAAAAACGAAGAGTAGCACTAGCAAAAAAGTTTAATCCGTACGCATAAAACAAACGAGGAGGAAACTTGCCAACTTCAACAGGGTCAGCCGCAATCAATTGTTGATCAAAGCGAAGTTGTTCAAATCCGCCAGTAATAATTTTTTTATTATTCAACAGATTATTAATTCCCACATTCAATACCAGGAAAGTAGATTTGCTGTTTACTTCATAGGTTTTGGGTAATTTCCAAGAGTATCCACCAAAAAAATCTATAGTGTACTGCGCATCAAATTTTGTTTGATCAAAAACAGCTTTATAGTCAGCGGAACCAGGTGTTAAATATTGAAGCGCATCCCATGTACGCCTGAGCGGATTCATGCTCAAATAGGATTGATCGAAATAACTACCCATTAAACTAACGAACCAAAATTTGGGAGACCGGTAATTCAAGGAAACGCTATGGGCATCCATGGGAGTGGAAGGAACCTTGAAGTTTTCCATGTAAATGATATCTCTGCCGAGTATTGCCGCATTATTATCAACGGTTATTACGGCTTGTTGACGGCTATCAAAGTAATAACGCCCAACGGCGGCAGCGGCATTGAGCGTTAAGGTAGGAGACAGCTTTACTTCTACTCCAAATTCGCCACCAAAATGCAAACGGTCTATTCCACGAATTGCATAGTTGACAAAATTCTGATAGAAGTCATGATAGAAAACCATGATGTCCATTCCTTTTTTAAATTGTGTATAGTAGCCTCCGATCCTTGCCTTTATCTTGGGAGCATTAAGCATATAGGCAACTTCTCCTGACAGAATCTTCTCACTTTGCAAGTCAGTTTGTTGCGCGTTGCGCGTGCGCGGGGAAATGTATACATTCTCGAAATATGGAGCGCGAGTTAAATAGGCGCCGTTTACCGTTACATAATTACGTCCATTGATTTTGTAGGTTACACCCGCTTTTCCTGCATAGTCTAAGAAATTATTAGTGGTACCTTTTCCAAGAGACTCATTGGGAAAAATCCCATTACGAACATTCCCCTGACGATAGAAAGAAGTGGCATACAGATTGCCGGCCAGGAAAAAATCGAGCTTGTTAAATTTAAATACCCCCTGCGCCCAAGAAGCTGCACGTGAAATATTCAAATTATAGTCATACCCAAAACGATCTCCTGCTTTTAAAATTCTATTGGGTCTATCTACATCAAATTGATTCACTCCGTTGCCCACGCCAAAATCACGTTCAGCAAATTGGTTCACATTTACATAAAAATCTCCTCCCAACAGATCCTCAACTTTTTTGAAATAATGATTTTGCTGTGTCTGATAAGAAACGCCAACGGTCAAATCTAAGTGATCACCAACGCGAGAATTTAATACACTATTGAAATTGAATCGTGTGGTAGTGATAATGCGGTTCTCGATAATATACCGGGAACGATTCCCGCTAATATCATTGCCTATGATACCATTTGCATCTTTAATAGTGGTATAGCTAGCGCCATTCACATTATAAAGACGTGACCAGTTAATTTGGCGAAGATTAATGTGTGACCGCATAAGTGCAGCAAGTCGATCTGCCTGCGCTTTATCAGGAGAGCTGGACCATATGCCGGTATAACTGGGTAAATAGCGATAATAATCCGGTCTTGGATCTGCCGCATTGTACCAATCAAATCCTGTAACTGAACGATTGCCCGTTGAAATGCTCAATGCCGTGGTCAGGCTGGTATTATTCCTGATCGTAAACTCGTGGTTAAAAATGGCTACAGGTTGATGTGTTCTTCCTATGCTTACATTGCGCTTTTTGCCATTTTGATATCCCCAATTGGGGTTATAGTAAGAAGTTCCTGCCAGGTCTATCATTTCTTGCACAGAAGCACCTTGTCTGCCATTTTCAGTAGGTGCATCAAACACAGTGAACGAAAGCAGGTGGCGTCGATTAATTTTTTTATCGATGCCTGCAAAAAAAGCCCAGCCATCATAATAAGTGCCCGGCACATACCCTTCCTCAGCCCATCTGCGGCTTCCACTTAGCGCAAAAGCCCAACCCTTTTTACTTAGGCCCGTTGCGTGCGTGAGCATAATACGGTTATTGTAATTGCGATTAGAGGCCGCGTAACTAAATTGTGTTTGTGCACGCTGTTTGCTGGCGCGCGCATCAATATTTGTGTTACCCCCAATATCGCCGAACGTGAAAGTATTGGTGCGTAAACCCCAGGAGATATCCCGGTTACGCATCACATCATTCAAACCGCCCCACAAACCAAAAGGAGTAAACCCATTATCCAAATTATCCATGGGGATCCCATTCAAAAAAGTACTGAAATGATCATTTTCATACCCGCGTATCCTGAAACGAACCGCACTGAAATTGAATGAGGCCGCTGAGAAAAATGGGTCTCGCCCTGCAGTAAGCAACGAAGAAACATTTTGCCCGCCTGCATTGCCTATATCTCCCTCATCCAAAGTAATGGTTGGAATATTATCCAACAAAGCATCTTTTACCTCATCCAGGATCGCGGTGTCTTTACTAGCCGTGGAGTCAGGTTGTGCAATTGAAGTAAGTTGAAAACAGAGCAGGAATAAGAATAAGACCACAATACGCATGCAATGTAGTTTAATGGTGGAACGAAGTTATTGCCTGAACATATAAAGAACATTAAAAATTAAACACATTTTAAAGATAAATTTTTACAGAGCAGTACCAATAATGTTTAGTTTTATGGCCTCTTAGATCTTCCCATGCAAAAACACCTGCTTGTGCTGGCAATTTCCATTACCTGCTTGTCCTTAAACGCCCAAAAAAAACAATACAAGTCAGCGATTATAGGGTTTTATAATTTGGAGAATTTATTTGACACCACAGATAACACGTCAATCAATGATGAGGAATTTCTGCCTTCAGGAATCAGAAATTATAATACCGCCATTTACAGAGATAAACTCACTAAATTAGCCGCTGTAATTGCACAAATTGGTACTGCACATACTCCCGATGGTCCTGCCCTCCTGGGTATAGCTGAAATTGAGAACGACACAGTCCTCAATGACCTTGTTAAAGAGCCGCTGATTCAAAAAAGAAACTATCAGTACGTTCACTACGACTCCAAGGACGCCCGTGGGGTGGATGTGGGGTTACTTTACAACCCAAGTTATTTTTCTGTGCTTTCCAGCGACAAGTTATTTGTTTCCCTACCCGCAGGCTCAAAAGATGCTTATTACACCCGAGACATACTATGGGTCAAAGGAAAATTGATTGCTGAAACCATTCACGTGTATGTGAACCATTGGCCAAGCAGAAGTGGAGGTGAAAAAAGAAGTGAACCAGGAAGAATTGCAGCTGCCACTGTATGCCGAAAACACATTGACAGCATTCTGTTAAAGGAGCCAGAGGCAAAGATTATTGTCATGGGAGACCTCAACGATGACCCAATCAATAAAAGTGTAGAAAAAGTGCTGAGAGCAGTGGATAAAGACCAGCTACATCAACAAGGTACCTTATTCAATCCCTGGTTGGACCTCTACAAAAAGGGTTTTGGCACTTTGGCTTACCAGGATGCCTGGGGACTTTTTGATCAAATAATTGTTTCAAAGTCCTGGCTAGACAAAGAACAAAACGGTTTCTTTTTATATCAGCCCCAGATATTTAATGAAGAATTCCTGGTCGAAAACAAAGGACCCTATAAAGGTTATCCCATGCGAACCTGGGATGGAAATAGCTACCGGGGTGGCTACAGCGATCACTTTCCAACTTACTTATTGATAATCAAACAGTTAGGTAAATAATTCTTTATTGCCCCTTTCCAAGAGTATCGGCTTGCGTAATAATTAGATTTCCCGTATTTTTGCCGCCCCCAAATCTGGATTCGCAGATTCTTTTTCACTTTGGTGAAATTGTCCAATGGGATAAACCGAATTATTAACCTTTTTCGGCATTATGCCGAAAACAAAAATTGGTACATGAACAACTATGAACTGATGGTGATCTTCACCCCTGTTCTGAGTGACGACGAGTTCAAATCCCAGCAAAAAAAGATTGCTAATATGACCACCGATGCTGGTGGCATCGTTGTTGCAGAGAACGCCTGGGGCCTTAAATCTCTGGCCTACCCGATTCAAAAAAAGACCACTGGTCTTTATTGGGTCCTTGAGTACAGTGCCGCTGCTGACTTCGTTGAAAAATTGAAAATTCAGTTGTTGCGTGACGAAACAGTACTCCGTCACTTGTGCACAAAACTTGACAAATACGCCGTCAAGTACAATGCCCGTAAGAGAAGTGGTGTAAAATCTAGTCAACAAAAAGCAATGGAGGCCTAATGGTATGGCAAAGAATGAAATCAAATACCTGACGGCCATCAAAACCGATAAGCGCGTCAAGAAGTTCTGCCGATTCAAAAAATATGGCATCCGTTATATTGACTACAAGGATGTAGCGTTTCTTAAAAAGTTCCTCAATGAACAAGGCAAACTTTTACCACGTCGCCTTACAGGAAACAGCTTGAAATTTCAGCGTAAAGTTTCCGATGCCGTGAAAAAAGCACGTCAAATGGCGCTGTTGCCTTATGTAACTGATCTTTTACAATAACCTCACCCTAACTCCTTATAACAAGGAAGACAGTGCAAAAGCACTGGGCTGGTGAACAAAAGAAAAAAAATGGAAGTCATTTTAATCAAGGATGTAGATAATCTGGGTGCTGCTAACGAGGTAGTAAAAGTAAAAAATGGATATGCCCGTAACTTTTTGATCCCTCGCAAGCTGGCAGTAGAGAACAGTCCCAGCAATCAAAAGCAATTGGAAGAGCGTTTAAAGCAATATCAAAAGAAAGAAGCTCTCCTGTTGGCGCAAATCAATAGTGTAATTGCTAAATTCAATGAAGGACCTCTTCGCTTAGGAGCTAAATCAGGCACTAGCGGAAAGATCTTCGGAAGGATAACCAGTCTGCAAATCGGCAGAGCCATTCGTGAGCAAAAAGGATATGAGATTGACCGTAAAAAAATCTCTATTGTCGAGGAAGTAAAGGAGCTGGGAAGTTACAAAGCCGTTATCGACTTTGGCAACGGTAAGTCAGCAGAAGTAAGCTTTGATGTAGTAGCTGAATAAATAATTATCCAAACCCAACTGCAAAGTCCTCTTCGGAGGACTTTTTTTATTTCCCTAATTCTATGCCAGTCAATACGTTGCAAGAATTTTGTTGGACAACCTATACAAAGTGACCCTAGCAAACTGAAAAATCGTTACCTTTCCTGGTTATTAGTGCTCTTTCAGTTTCACATGTCCAGAACGATTCGAATACGTAGAATGTTCTTTAGGTACTGTTTACTGTTGACACTGTTTATTTCTTAAAACCTAACAAGATGAACATTTATGTAGGAAATCTGAGCTGGAACCTTAAAGATCAGGATCTGCTCAATCTTTTTGCAGCCCATGGTGAAGTAACCACAGCTAAAATCATTAATGACAAATTCACTGGCCGTAGCAAAGGCTTCGGTTTTGTGGAAATGCCAAACGATGATCAAGCACAAGCTGCTATCGCTGCCCTTAACGGAACAGCGGTGGATGGTCGTAATGTGGTTGTAAACGAAAGCCGTCCTAAGCCTGAAGGCAGTGGTGGCGGTGGTGGCTTCAAGAAGCGCAGCGGCGGTGGCTATCGTAGCAACCGTGGCGGTGGCGACTTCAATCGCGACAGCTTCAAAAACGGAGACTTCTAAATCACTGACGGTTGATCCGTCGATTCAATTTACTCCTATAGTCCGGGCTTAATGGCCGGACTTTTTTTTGTTACCTTCGCACTGAAATGATCGAAAAAATTCTGATCCTGGATTTTGGATCACAGTATACACAGTTGATTGCAAGGGCTGTACGCGAAGCAAATGTTTATTGCGAGATTATACCCTATCATCAGGTTGCGCAAGTTGAGCCTACTCTAAAAGGCATCATCCTTTCAGGTTCTCCGGCTTCTGTTAATGATGAAAATGCTCCGTCAGTGGATATTGCTGCGCTTAATGCACAAGTTCCGGTTTTGGGAATTTGCTACGGAGCCCAACTCTCAGCCAAATGTTTTGGCGGCCTGGTTGCCAAAAGTAATCAACGTGAATACGGACGTGCCCAACTAAGAAGAATTAAAGAAGACCTGATCTTTAAAGGGATGGACTTGCAATCGCAGGTCTGGATGAGCCATAGCGATTCGATCAAAACACTTCCTGCAGGTTATGAGTTACTGGCCGATACAAGCAGTATTCCAGTAGCTGCCTTTAAAAAGCAAGATAACAACCAACCATTGTACGGTGTACAATTTCATCCTGAGGTTTATCACTCTACCCAAGGAAAAACATTTTTAAAGAATTTCTTACTGGAGATCTGCGGATGTACCCAGGACTGGACTCCTGCCCATTTTATCACAGATACGGTGAACGCCTTACGCAATCAAATCGGAAAACGGCATGTAATAATGGCACTTAGCGGTGGAGTAGATTCAACCGTAGCTGCAACACTTATTCATCGCGCCATTGGTGATCAACTAACCGGAATCTTTGTGGATAATGGGGTGCTTCGGAAAGATGAATTCAATTCAGTACTGAAAATGTACCGGGAAATAGGATTACCGGTAAAAGGTGTTAATGCCAGCGAACGCTTTTACAAAAAATTAGCGGGCAAAACAGATCCCGAAGCAAAACGAAAAGCGATCGGTTCGTTATTTATTGATGTATTCCAGAAAGAGGCCGCACAATTAGAAAATATTGAATTATTGGGTCAGGGTACCATTTATCCCGATGTGATTGAAAGCGTTTCTGTTCATGGTCCCTCCGCTACCATCAAATCTCACCATAATGTGGGAGGACTGCCTGCCCACTTGCACCTTGAACTAGTAGAACCACTCCGATTATTATTCAAGGATGAAGTAAGAAAGATCGGATTGGAATTAGGCCTTCCTCTGGCAATGATTAGTAGACACCCTTTCCCAGGTCCGGGATTAGCCATTCGGATCATAGGGGAAGTAACAGACTCGCGCGTGCAATTGCTGCAAGCAGCTGACCAAGTATTTATACAGGCGTTAAGAGAAAAAGGATTGTATGACTCAGTTTGGCAAGCCGGTGTAATGCTACTTCCCGTTAAAAGTGTGGGTGTAATGGGAGACGAACGAACTTACGAATATACCGTGGCACTCAGAGCCGTAACCAGCGTTGATGGAATGACTGCAGATTGGGCTCACTTACCCTATGATTTTTTAGCCCAGGTTTCCAATGAGATCATCAATCACGTAAAGGGTATCAATAGAGTTGTTTACGATATCAGCAGTAAGCCACCCGCTACAATCGAGTGGGAATAATTTGCTTGGAATTGTATGAAAGTCATTCGCATTTTTTGGGCACTGTTGCTTACCGGCATCCTTTTTGCACAGCCTCTGTCTGCACAAATCAATGTGCCAAAAAAATCAATTCGAGTAGGGCTCCTCTTGCCTTTATTATTGGACTCCGCCATTGATCAGGATAATAATTTCAAGTTTCCACCAAAAACTTTTCCAAAGTATTTATTACCCGGGTTGGAGTTTTACGAGGGAGCGCTACTAGCCCTGGACTCACTCAATAAAAAAAGAGCGTCCGTTCAATTGGTGGTATTGGATATACGTGCTGCCAAACAAAATATACAACAGCAACTTGAAGAGTTAGCAGGGCCTCCGCTTGATCTGCTAATTACCCATTGTAATGCAACTGAGCTAAGAATTATTGCTTCCTATGGGTTAAAGAAAAATATCCCTGTAGTCAATGTAAACCTGCCAAACGATGCAGGGATCACTGAAAATCCATTTTTAGTATTACTCAACTCCACACTCCGCACGCAATGTGTTGCCCTGGCAGATCACCTTCAATTTCAATACCCAAAACAACAAGTGGTGGTTTTTCGTAAAATGGGAGTCTTGGAGGATCGGATACGCAGTTATTGGGAAGAACATAATCAAACAATAAAAAATATCAAATGGACCTATGTGGATCTACCAGATAGTTTTTCCCTAAATCAACTTAGCTCCAAATTGGATACCCTCAGGCCTACTATTTGCGTAGCAGGCACTTTAGATGAAGACTTTGGAAAACGAATGGCTGCGCAGTTAGCTATCCTTTCCAAACAACGATATAAGGCCAGTTTATTCGGGTTGCCCACCTGGGACGATAGTAAAGACTTTTCAAAACCAGAATACAGAGGCATAGAGATCACCTACTGCACTCCTTATTATAATGCACTGACTGATTCAGTGAGTCAGCAGGTACAACGTTTTTTTACTACTTATCTCTATGCTCGCCCAAGCGATATGGTGCTACGCGGTTTTGAAGCGGTTTGGAAATACGCCAATCTCCTGCTTAAGTACAATAACAATATTGCAACCCAATTAGACTCAAGCGAATTTGAATTATTCAGGGAACTTCAGATCAAACGCGTTTTTGGAAAAGAAAAAAAGCTGGATTATTTCGAGAATAAAAAACTTTACTTTCTCAAATGGCAGGATGGGATACTTAAACTGGTTTCCTGATTTCCGGCTGATCCCTAATGCAATTTTTTCTGCAAACTGGATACTTGCTGCTGCAGATCTGATACCACATTTGCAAGCTGGTTCATATCCCAGCGGTGTTGAGCATTTGCCTTTGAAATAACCACCTGTGCCTGCCACATTTCAATCACCTCCTCGGTATTCACCGTGTAGGGATGAAATACAGGATTGTCACTCACCAGCGTGAGTTTATCTTTCTGCTTACTATTTTTTTGAATGCGTTTATACACTATCCCCTCATTGCGAGAGACCACTATACAAGGCGTATGGTTTTTTACTCCCTCCAGATCATTCACTTTTTCTCCGACTATAACAGAGCCGCTGGGAGTAGGCAACATGGAATCTCCAATAATTTCAAAAGCCCTGAAGTTTCCACCAGTTAACATCGGAAGGGTGAACGTGTTTAGTTCGTCGATGAATTCGGGATCCGCATAACCAGCCAAATATCCCGCTGCCGCCTTAACTGGAACAAAAGGAATTTCTGCAGGACCTAAAGCCATTTTAATTGCTCTGCGTTGACTCAAGTAATTGGCTTTTTGATCACTCAGGTCTTTCCGAAGCAAATCGTCCATGGTCAATTTGAATAAATCACAAACACCCTCCAATACCTCATAGCGAGGTTCGGCTCTTTCTTCTTCATAAGCGCCCAACAAGGATCTTTTGATGTTAAGTCGGTTGGCAAATTCTTCTTGTGTCCAGCCCCGCTGCTTGCGGAGGTACTTTAGATTTTGATTCGAGTAGGACATATGATTCTAATTTATTTAGTTGCAAAATACTAATATTTTTAGATTTTCCAAATTTTTTAGTCCCCATCTTGGACTTCGCCCAAAAAAATGGGAGTTTTACATCGTTATGCGCACAAAAAAATCAAACGCCCGTCCTAAAACCCAATCTGCGAGAGTAGTTGAAAAAAATAAACCTGTTATTCTGATCACCAACGACGATGGTATAAGTGCCCCCGGAATTCGCAACCTGATGGAAGCCATAAAAGACATTGGGAAAATTGTGGTGGTGGCACCCGACAGGCCGCAATCGGGTATGGGACATGCCATAACTACTGGAGAACCCCTTCGCTTGCATAAAACACATCATTTCGAAGGCATCGAATCGTATTCCTGTTCAGGCACACCTGTGGATTGCGTGAAGCTGGCAGTGGACAAAGTCCTTCATCGCAAACCAGATCTCTGTGTGAGCGGAATCAACCACGGCGCCAATCATAGTATTAATGTGATCTACTCCGGCACAATGTCCGCTGCTGTTGAAGCGGCTATCGAAGACATACCCTCCGCGGGATTTTCCTTATTGGACTTTAGCATTGAAGCCGATTTTTCAGGAGCACGCCATTTTGCCAGACAAGTTGTTGAGTTGATGCTTAAAACTAAATTAGGTAAGCATACCGTGCTTAACGTGAATATCCCTGCCCAACCATTGGAACTTTTGAAGGGAATTAAGCTGTGCAGACAGGCCTATGCAAAATATCAGGAGAACTATGTGCAGCGAAATGACCCGCATGGGCGTCAATATTATTGGCTAACCGGCGAGTTTCAGAATTTTGACAAAGGAAAAGACACCGATGTTTGGGCGTTGGCCAACAACTACGTTAGTGTAGTGCCCGTTCAATATGATTTAACGCATACCACTTATCTAAAACAATTAAAGGCTAGATGGAAAAAATGATTTTTAAAAAAGACAATATAAAGCTAGGATTGGCATTGGGTTTTGGAGGTCCCCTTTTAGGACTCCTTTTTCTTTATTACTATTTGTATCCTTCTTTTACGTTATTGGAGTTTTTGGATTCCTTTTTTCATGAAAACAGATTGCTGACCTCTATTGGGTCACTCAGCTTGCTGGTCAACGCCATTCTTTTTACTGTTTATGTAAATACACAACGTGATCAAACTGCCAAAGGTATTTTTATCATCACTGTTTTTTATGGCATTGGAATTCTACTGCTAAAGATGTTTAATTAATTGCATGCGCTATTACATCATAGCCGGAGAGCCCTCTGGTGATTTACATGGAGGTAGGTTAGTAAAAGTTATTCGGGAGTTAGATACCGAGGCAATCATCCAAGCCTGGGGAGGCCAAGAAATGCAACAGGCTGGAGCTAGCCTTGTAAAGCATTATAGAGAATTAGCATTTATGGGGTTTGCAGAAGTAGCGAAAAACCTACCTGCTATTTTTCGGAATATTCAATTTTGCAGAAAAGATATTCAAGCCTTCCATCCCGATGTGCTGGTGCTGATCGATTACCCGGGATTTAATTTGACCATCGCCCCTTGGGCAAAAAAGAAGGGCTATAAAGTTGCCTACTATATTTCGCCACAGGTTTGGGCCTGGAAGGAAGGTCGCGTAAAAAAAATGAAGTCCTGTATTGACCAGTTGATGGCAATACTCCCATTTGAAAAAGAATATTTTCTCAAACGCTGGAATTGGAAAATTGAATATGTTGGCCATCCCTTACTGGAGGCTATCGATCAGGCCCTTCTGCACCTTCCAATTCCACTACCAACCACACAACCCATTGTAGCCCTGTTACCGGGTAGTAGAAAACAAGAAATCAGCCAAAAGCTTCCAATCATGTTAGAGGTGAGTAGCCATTTTAAAGACTACCAATTTGTGGTGGCTAAAGCACCCGGACTTCCCGAGTCATTTTATTATACATGGCAACAGCAATATCCAAATGTGTTATTCGTAGCGGGAAAAACATATGACTTGTTACGTCAATCAAAGGCTGCATTGGTTACTTCAGGAACCGCCACCCTGGAAACCGCATTACTCCAAATACCACAAGTGGTTTGCTACAAAGGCTCTACCCTGTCCTATGAGATTGGCAAAAGATTGGTAAAAATTAAATACATCTCATTGGTAAATCTAATATTGGACCAGCCACTGGTTGAAGAACTGATCCAGTACAAACTGACCGTTCCTGCGCTGGTCACTTCCTTGGAAAAGATTATTGCAGATTCTGCAGCCCGAAATACTATACTGGATGGTTATGCCAGGTTACGCACACTTTTACAGCAAGAAGAGCCTGCTTCCAAGAAAGCCGCTACATTAATTCTGGCCTTAGCTAGAAAATAAGTTTAATGGCCAGGATTACCAGGCAAAGAATAAAAATAAAGAGGCTGATGCGATTGATCCCGTGCATGTAACCTACCCAAGCAGATTTAGGCCGGGAAGGATCTTTCTTGCGCAGGTAAAGGTATTCAGCTAATTGATGTAAAACACGCATGAGCAAAGTGAGAAATAGTAGTGGAGAATACCGGAGTCGAACCGGTGACCTCTTGCATGCCATGCAAGCGCTCTAGCCTACTGAGCTAATTCCCCGAGGGCGGCAAGTATATCGATAATCCTTATTCTCCCCAGATCTGCTCCTTACCATCCAGCCATTTTTTGACTGCATCGGTTGTAACAGATTTCGGACGCTCGATGGAAAAACCCAGTGCACGATCCCAACACAAGCTAGTTAATACACCTAACGCACGGCTCAGGGCAAACAGCACGGTATAAAATTCGTACTCCACCATACCATAATGAACTAACAGGGCCCCGCTATGTGCATCCACATTAGGCCAAGGATTTTTTATTTTTCCCAATTGTTGTAAAATAGGAGGCACCACTTCGTAAATATTCCAAACCGTGTTTACCAACTTATCGTTGGGCATATGCTTTTTCCCAAATTCCATTAGTGCCGCAAACCGAGGGTCCGTTTTACGGAGCACAGCGTGACCATAGCCGGGTACCACTTTGCCAGCGCTAATGGTGCCTTTGACATACTCGACTATCTGCTCTTTGGTTGGTGCATCCGTGTTGAGCTGATTTTGCATTTCAAAAATCCACTTGATCACCTCCTGATTAGCCAGACCATGCAAGGGACCTGCCAGTCCATTCATCCCGGCTGCATAAGCCAGATAAGAGTCACTCAATGCAGAACCCACCAAGTGTGTAGTATGAGCCGAAACATTTCCTCCTTCATGATCTGCGTGTATGGTCAGGTATAAACGCATGAGTTCTTTAAAGCTTTCGTCCGGGTAACCGAGCATGTGCGCAAAATTGCCAGCCCAATCCAATAGACCATTCGGTTGAATATGCTCTCCGTTCTTGTATTTCCGGCGATAGATATACGCTGCAATACGAGGTAAGCGAGACAGCAGTACAATACTGTCATCGTATACAGGTAACCAGTAATCTTTTTTATTTATCCCCTCTGCATATCTTTTCTGAAAATAACTTTCTGTCTGTAGTGCCATCACCCCTACTACAAACATGGTCATAGGATGTGTATTGAGTGGCAATGCATCGATCGCCGCGAACACGTGAGAAGGCACATGACTACGGCGTTGCAAAATATTGGTCACATGATTGACTTCCTCCTCAGAGGGCAATTCGCCAATCATCATTAAATAAAATAATCCTTCCGGCAAAGGCTCGCTACCTCCGGGGGCCTTCGGTAATTGAGCTTGTAACTCAGAAATAGAATATCCTCTAAAACGAATACCCTCCTGCGCATCCAGCAGCGAAGTTTCTGTTACTAACCCTGTAATACCACGCATTCCCTGGTATATCTGAGAGAGTGTTACTTCTCCAATTACTTTGTTGCCGTGTTCTTTGAGCAATTCCTTGATCTCAGCAGAAACAGTTGTTGACTTTTCTATAAATCTGTCCTTCATAATACCCATATAGCAACCCTTTTTAAACGTGAAAATGAGATGCGCAAAGTTAAGTCAGGGCAGGTGCCGGACAAAAATTAACCTGGTTATAAAAAGGATAAGGCTGTTTATTTTGGAGTAGTACGGTATAGCCTGAGGGCCACCAGGGAAAAAACCAGGTTAGGCAACCAGGCTGCCAGTAAGGGATACAGGTTTCCTTTTATGGCAAACACGGTAGAAAATCGGTCTGACATTATAAACAGGGAAGCAATTACTATACCCAAGGCCATATGCATCCCGCTGCCACCGCGGGTTTTTCGACTGGCAATGGTTACCCCAATCAAGGTTAGCAACACTACGCTAAAAGCACCAGCTGTGCGTTTGTAGCGCTCCACCTTAAGCGTGTTCAGCCCTTCGGTACCTCTTAATTCCTCCCTGCGAATATGAGCTACCAGCATAGGGGTGCTCAGCTTATCCTTGAGATACTCGTCCCTTCGCAATTCCTCCGGGTTTAGATTTAATTGAAGCAACAGTGTGTCATAAAAACCCACTCGTTCTCCTACGGAATCAAGATGCCTTTCCGTAACCCTGAATAATTTCCATCGCTTGGTCAATGTATCCCACATCATGTGATCCGCGCGAAGATTATAGACTAATTGCCCGTTTTTTGTTCGTTCTAAAAAAACACCTCTTGCGCTTTTACTGACCGTGTCATAATCACGAATACCCACAAATGCATTGGTATCAACACGTAAATAAAAACAATTCATACAATTGGTGTAGGTCATATATCGGGAAGGATCGTTTCGATCCAGATAGGTGGATTGAAACTGTCCTCTTATTACATTGGCTTTGGGAATCCAATACCGATTTCCCACCCACCAGAACAACGCCAATAAAGTTCCCCCAACGAGATACGGCCTTAAAAACCGATTATAACTGACTCCACTTGATAAAATGGCAATGATCTCAGACTGTGTTGCCATTTTTGACGTAAAGAAAATTACCGCAATAAAAACAAAAAGCGGAAAAAGTAAACTCCAGATATGTGGTATAAATCCAATATAGTACTGATCAAAAAGTTGTTGTGAAGTGAGTCCTGATTGTACAAAGTCGTCTGTCTTTTCACTAATGTCTACCGCTACTGCCACTGCCGTAAATAAAAGCATGCAGAATACAAACGTTACCAGAAACTTTTTAAGAATATAGCGGTCAAGCTGCTGCATAATCAAAAGTAGGCAAAGTAATCAGCAACGCTGTTGAAGTTTGATTATCATTTCCTTTTTCCAAGGAGTAAAGTCTCCAGCAATAATCCTTCTTCTGGCTTCGGTAACCAGCCATCGGTAAAAGGCCAGGTTATGTATACTGGCAATCGTGTATCCCAAAAATTCTTTGGACTTAATTAAGTGGTGGAGATAGGCTCTGCTATAGTATTCACTAATGGGCGAATCAATGCCGGTATCCAGTGGAGAAAAATCTGTCTCCCATTTTTTATTATCAATATTGACCACCCCCTCACTTGTAAATAGCATGGCATTTCTTCCATTGCGAGTAGGCATGACACAGTCAAACATATCAATCCCCAAACTGATACACTCCAAAATATTCCAAGGGGTGCCTACTCCCATCAGGTAGCGGGGTTTTTGTGCAGGCAAGTGCTCGCAGCACCATCCACAGATATCGTATAGCACCGCTTCCGGTTCGCCCACACTCACTCCACCAATAGCATAACCAGTCGCATCCTTTGCTATGCTATGGTCACAGGATTGTTTTCGAAGGTCCTTAAATGAAGCCCCTTGAACAATAGGGAATAAATTTTGTGTGTATCCGTAACGAGCATCAGTTTCTTCAAATCGCTTAAAGCAACGATCCAGCCATCGGTGCGTTAGTTCCAACGACTGCTTAGCATACTGATAATCACAATCGCCGGGTGGACACTCGTCAAAAGCCATTATGATATCGGCGCCAATACTTCGTTGAATATCCATCACCGACTCCGGCGAAAATAAATGTCGGCTTCCATCTATATGAGATTGAAAGGTCACTCCCTCTTCATTGATCTTACGCGTACCGGATAAAGAAAAAACCTGATATCCCCCACTGTCGGTCAGGATAGGCCTATCCCATCCAATAAACTGATGCAAACCGCCGGCACGCTCCAAAACGCTCACTCCCGGGCGGAGATAAAGATGATAGGTATTGCCTAAAATAATTTGAGCCTGTACGGATTCGCGTAATTGTTGCTGTGATACTGCCTTTACACTTCCAGCAGTACCAACTGGCATAAAAATGGGGGTAGCAATTGTACCGTGATCAGTTTGGATAAGTCCCACCCGGGCTTTTGAATCAATATCCGTTTTTCCCAATGAAAATTGTAAGGCCGCCATAGTTAGCGCAAGATACAAGTATCTTATTATCTTCGCCGCTATGTTGATGATAGATTGGAGAGAATTGCTTTTCTATGCGTTTTCAGCCGCAGCCTTGGTTCAATTATTCTACTACACTTGGTTTTTTAGTCGGGTGGCATTTTTTATTAAGAAAGAAAAACCCACACAACGTCAACACCCGGTATCCGTAGTGATTTGCGCCAGAGATGAAGATGAGAATCTGGCGCGTAATCTTCCCGGTGTGCTGTTGCAGCAATATCCAAGCAGTAAAGAAGTAGTAGTCATCAATGACAACTCCGTTGATGACTCAAAATTTATTTTACAGGAATTAAAACGCACTTTTAAAAATCTGCATATTGTTGAGTTAACCCAGGAGGCAAAATTGATCGCAGGTAAAAAATATCCACTTTCCATTGGGATCCGGGAAGCCAATCATGAGATTCTCTTGCTCACCGACGCCGACTGCGTGCCTTCCAGCGAACACTGGATGCAAAAAATGCAAGAGGCCTATGGAGAGGATACGGAGATTGTATTGGGCTATGGAGGTTACCATCGCAAAAAAGGATTGTTAAATAAATTAATACGCTTTGAAACTTTTCACACTGCACTGCAATATCTTTCCTATGCATTAGCGGGGATCCCCTATATGGGAGTGGGTCGTAATCTTTCTTACCGGAAAGATCTTTTCTTGCGCAATAAAGGCTTCTCCTCTATTAATCATATTCCAAGCGGAGACGATGATCTGTTTATCAATAAACTGGCCAATAAGCATAATACAGCCGTGGTAATTGACCGGGATGCGCTCACCAGATCTATTCCTAAAACAACCTGGGGAAGCTGGCTAAACCAAAAGTCTCGGCATTACACTACTGCTAAATATTACAAGACACTGCATAAATTTCTATTAGGACTCTACTTCATTGCTCAATTTTTATTTTATCCATTATTGGGGCTGGCCCTTACCTTTTGCAATTGGCAATGGGTGGCTGGCGTTGCAATAATAAAGTTGCTTCCCCAGGCTGTTATTCTCTATAAAGCAATGAATAAATTAGACGAGAAAGACCTCTGGCCTTGGTTTATTCTTTTAGACATGTGGATGTTTTTCTATTACCTGTTTTTCTTTCCTGCCCTTTGGAAAAGGCCCACAAAAAACTGGAATTGATATGACAGCAGCCCCTGATCCAACGCCATCTGGAGTAGAACTTCTTCAACAGTATTTTACTGCATTCACTCCTGTACAGCTTGCGCAATTTGAACAACTGGGGCCTTTATATGCCGAATGGAATGAAAAGATCAATGTTATCTCTCGCAAGGATATCGATGCCCTTTATGAAAGACATATATTGCATTCACTCAGTATTGCTGCCGTTGGCAATTTTGCAAAAGGCAGCGCAATAATCGATATTGGCACAGGAGGTGGTTTTCCCGGGTTACCGCTTGCCATTTTTTTCCCTGAAGTAACCTTTCATTTAGTTGACAGTATTGCTAAAAAACTAAAAGTGGTTGACGCAATTGCAAAAACCATAGGCCTTACTAATCTCACCACACAACATACACGTGCTGAAGAGATCAACAACAAAAAGTTCGACTTTGCTGTTTCCAGAGCTGTAGCCCCCCTAAAAGAGTTGTGGGGTTGGAGCAAGCCGCTTCTTCAACATAAAAATCGGACAGCAGGAAATGAACTTGCTCCCGCTTTGCTTTGTTTAAAAGGTGGTGACTTAGCGGCAGAAATTCAAGTCAGCGGAACCAAGCCAAAACAACTTTCCCTTTCCGCGTTATTTCCACTGCCTTTTTTTGAAAAGAAATTTTTACTCTACGTTCCCCGCTAGTTTATTGGACTGATAAAGTACCGGGCTGTTCCCAGTTTAATTTCAGCTGATTATTTTTCCGATCCAAATCTGCCAACCGTTGTGAGGGGTCAATTTCCACCACCTGTAAGGCGGTTATTTTTCGAGTTGTGTTAATCGTGTATGTCCCATTTGTCCATTTCCAAGCCGGATAAACAATACGGGTAAGGGCACTATCCTCTACTGGTTTATGGCCATATTGCAGATCAAGTGGTATATAGTGTAATTCTTTTGTCCCATCCGTAAAGGTCAGCAGCAGGTCAATTGGCATTGGCATCAGTCCGATACGCTTCAGCCGAACTTGAGTTGATCCCTTCTCTTCCCAAAGACTATCAATGGCGTAGTCAATTGTTTTAACTGAGTTAACCCAATATTCTTTGTACCAATCCAATTTTAATCCACTTCTTTTTTCGGATATACGAACTAGATCCTGAACGGTTGGATGCCTGAATTTCCACTTATCATAATAATCCAATAAAATTTGATCACGCACTGAAGCACCGGTAATGTAGCCCAGTTGTTCCATGAATACGGCTCCCTTAGCATAAGCGGCGGCGCTATAAGCTGAATTGGTATTAAAATGATCGGCATGTGTGGTGAGCGGCTCCTCACGACCACTCTTGGCCAGACTCAGGTAGCCGCGATAAGAACCTGCATGCGCAAAGGACTGGTCAGACTCCAGAAATGCGCTGATCCGGTCTTCTGCAAACGTGGTGAACCCTTCATCCATCCAAGCATAAAGCGATTCATTGGTAGCCAACACACCCTGATACCAATTATGCATCCATTCATGCAACCAGGCTCCGGGTCCAATTAACAAAGTTGACATAGGATATTCCATTCCACCATCACCTCCATGGATAAATGAATATTGCTTGTACGGATAGCGACCAAAATGTTTTTCAATAAATGGCAAAGCACGTGCCGCATCAGATAATATTTTTTCCCAATTTTCTGCTTTCTCATTGGTAGCCTTGTACAACAAGTGAAGCGTAAGGGCAGGAATAGCCGATGAAGTTTTAGTTGCAGGAATGCTATCCCGGATCTTAAGTGTCCGATGAATATACTCCGGATCAGCTGCCCACATAAAGTCATGTACTTGCGGCGCCACAAAATGCCAGGTTAATTTCTCTCCGGCTGGCCTTTCTACTATTTGTCCGGGTAACTCATAACCGTATCCAATCTGTTGTGGATTCTGTAAATAGCCGGTGCCCCCAAGTATATATCGTTTATCGATACTGATTTTTACATCAAAGTTTCCCCATACGCCATAAAATTCTCTTCCCACGTATGGAGTGGGATGCCATCCAGCTTCATCATAGGCACAAATTTTGGGATACCACTGACTCATTGAATATCGTACCCCAGAAGTTGGGTTATCGCGGCCACTGCGTCTAACTTGCAAGGGAACCTGTCCTTCGAATTGCAGATCAAAAACCACTTTACTCTTTGGAAGGATTGGATGATTCAATATCACTTCTAAAATTGTTTCATGCGCTATTAGTTGTTGCACCCTGCCGTTCATCTTAAGCACTTTTACGGTTTGCTCTCCATATTCCTCGGGTTTTAAATTAATGATGCGATCCTTCACCCTTCCATCCCAGTCCACGCCTCGGCCCACTTGCATAGTTCCCTGCCTACGACTTCTGACATCCATCATACTACCTGGACGAAAAGCATTGAAATAAAGATGAAAAAACACACGCTGTAACGTATCTGGAGAATTATTCCAATACGCTAAGCGCTGGGTACCTGTAAAACGATTGGTATTTACATTCATATCCACCTCCATCTTATAGGCAACACGTTGTTGCCAGTTTCCTGCTTGCGCAACAGCAAAATAGGAGCAGATCATAAAAGTCAGTGTACTGAAAAGTCTAGTCATCTTGAATAAGTTATTAATTAAGATCTTCCCGCCAGCACAATCACTAATTCACCTTTGATGGTCCCCGCAGAAAAATGATTGATGCAATCTCGTATACTTCCTCTAAAATTTTCTTCAAACCGCTTGGACAGTTCTCGGCTTACGCTACAGCGCCGGTCTTCGCCAAAATAAGTGCTGCATTCTTCCAACGTTTTTATCAGTCGCTGGGGCGACTCATATAAAATGATGGTTCGTTCTTCTCCAGCAAGTGACTTGAACAAGGTTTGTCTACCCTTTTTAAGCGGAAGAAATCCTTCAAAACAAAATCGTGTGGCGGGTAGGCTACTATTCACCAATGCAGGAACAAAAGCGGTAGCCCCTGGCAAGGTTTCTACTTGAACGCCGGCTTGTACACATGCCCTTACTAATAAAAAGGCAGGATCAGAAATTCCCGGAGTGCCGGCATCAGTGATCAATGCCATCCTTTTGCCATTTTTGAGCTGATCAACCAGATGCGGCAACACCTTGTGTTCGTTGTGTTGATGATAAGGACTTATGGGTTTGTGAATATGATACTGCTTTAGCAATATGGTACTGGTGCGTGTATCCTCTGCCAGTATAACATCAACGGCCTGCAATACATCCAATGCACGCAATGTTATGTCGCGTAAATTTCCAATGGGAGTTGGCACCAAATACAGGGCTGTGGTGGGAGATAAATTGGACGGACCAGAATCAGTATGCTTGATAACCGACAAACGCCGTGGTTTTTTGATTTAATCAGGCTTGTTGGCAGTGCAATTCAAAATATTCCATTACCGGATTAGCCAATAATTTCTGCGCGGCTTCTCGAGCAATCGCTTCAGCTGCTGCCACAGACTCAGCTTCAATATGCAATGTTATATTTTTTCCAACCCGTACATCGTCAACACCCGCCAATCCTAAATTAGACAGACCACCCAATACCGCTTTTCCCTGCGGGTCCAGGAGTTCTTTATGGGGCATTACCTTTATTTCGGCTATATAACTCATGCAAACAGCTTTTTAAAAAACAAAGATAAGAGAACATAGCAGATAATAATTAGCGGAATAGCCAGCCATTGCAGAAACAAAAGCAGTAAAATTGCCATTGCTAAAATTCCATAACGAAGTTTATTTTCCTTCCAGGCCAACGAATTAAATTTAAATGCAAGAATGGGGAGTTGTGACAGCATGAGTCCGGATAAAATCAGCAGTACACTATATAAAAAAAGTGCGTTGAGCAACAAGGCTGTAACCCATGCTTGGTTTGTCTGCCAGTACACCAGTGGAAGCGATGCCACAAAAAGACCTGCTGCAGGCGCGGGCAACCCCTTAAAATGTGAAGAAGGATTGGTTGCTTGATACAAATTGAATCTAGCCAAACGCCAAGCCGCCGCTACGGGTAATAAAAAGGCTGGCCACAATACCATAACAGATTGATGCAGCCCTTGCTCTCCTTGTGCCCAAGACAATCGTAAGAATTGATACAGGATCAAGGAGGGTGCGACGCCAAAACTCACCAGATCTGAAAGAGAATCTAACTCACGTCCCATTGCAGAGTTTGCCCTTAGCAAACGAGCCAGGAATCCGTCCAAATAATCAACAACAGCAGCCGCCAGGATAAAAACAGACGCCAACCAAATCTGTTCAGGTACGTCGTAATAAAGTTGACCATTGTTGTCCGCTGTCATAATGATGCCGGGTTGCAATGCGGCTACGCAAGCCATGCAACCAAAAACAAGGTTCAACAACGTAAACAGATTAGGGATTTGCTTCACCATATTCATTTTTTCATCAATGCTTCAATTGCATCGGCCTCAATAGGAATATTTTTCATCAAATCTTTGTTACCTGACTTGGTGATCCAAACATTGTTTTCAATTCGGATACCCATTTGTTCCTCTTCAATATAAATACCCGGTTCAATAGTAAATACCATGCCCGCTTTGACAGGCTCAGTTCGGGTACCCAGGTCATGCACGTCGATTCCCAGATGATGAGAAATACCGTGGTAAAGATACTTGCGATAAGCCCGATTCTCAGGATCTTCATTTTTTATATCAGACTTTCGCAACAACCCTAGTTTCAAAAATTGCTGTGTAGCTTCTTCACCAATTTTATCCGTGTAGTTGACAATAGAAATCCCCGGCTTTAAAATATGCTTTGCGAAATTGTGCAAATGCAGGCAAGCATTGTATACATTCTTTTGCCGACGCGTAAACTTTCCACTGACTGGAATAGTACGGGTAAGATCTGCGCAATAGCCTCCGTACTCAGCGCCAAAATCCATCAATAATAATTCCCCGGCTTTACATTCCTGGTTATTAGCTATATAATGCAATGTTCTTGCGCTATCCCCGCTTGCAATAATACTGTGGTAGGCAGGTCCCGTTGCGCGTTGAGTTAAAAACGAATGCCAGATGGCTGCTTCGATCTGATATTCCATAACTCCAGGTTTTACAAAACCAAGCAGGTGCCGAAATGTTTGCTCCGTTATGTGGATGGCCTTGCCGATCACCTCAACCTCCAGCGGAGTTTTAATAGCGCGTAATTCGCGCATGATTTTTGCCGCCCTGCAGTACTGGTGTAAGGGGTAACGCTGCTGCATTTCCTCAATGAAGCGATACTCACGCGTTTTGAAAAAACCGGCTTTTCTGTCATTTTCGTTGCTATCCAAACAAATCGTATCCGCTAAATGAATCCAGGTTTGCAATAAAGCATCGATGCTATCTAGCCAGACAACGGTCTGAATGCCACTGATTGCCTGTGCTTCTTTTGCACGGAATTGTCGGCCATCCCATTTTTCTTTCAATTCATTGGGACGAACCAATACCAACACCTCACGATATTGTGGATCTGGATTGTCAGGGAACAACACCACCATGGTTTCTTCCTGCTCAATACCCGTTAACCAGTATAGATCACTGTTCTGTTTGAACGCATGCAAGGCATCTCCATTGGAGGGAAAGGCATCGTTGCTTACAAAAATGGCCAGCGTACCGGAGGGTAGTGCTTGAGCAAAACGATGTCTGTTTTCCGTAAATAACGCCGGATCGAGTGGATGATATTTCATACAAAAAATTAATCAAGACAGAAAACTGCTTTCGCAAGTGATAATGAACCTCACTGCTAAAAGTGCTAGAATAAGCCGTACAGCGCACTATCCACTTTGCTGATGATTTCCCCCAGGTCTTCTTCGCGTTCAGCAAACTTGATCTTATCTACATCAATTATCAACAGCTTACCCTCTTTATAGTTAGCGATCCACTTGTTGTAGTACTCATTTAACTTCTTTAAATAATCCAACCGAATGTTCTCCTCGTAATCGCGCCCTCTCTTTTGAATTTGTCCAACCAAGGTTGGCACGGAAGCCTGTAAAAAAATTAACAGATCAGGAGGCTGCACCAAGGTCTTTAGTGTTTGAAAAAAATTATAATAATTGACAAAATCACGTTTGCTCATCAAGCCCATTTCATGCAAATTGGGGGCAAAGATGTTGGCATCCTCATAGATTGTACGATCTTGAATTACGGTTTCAGTGCCTTGCTGAATTTCAACCAACTGCTTCAGTCGGCTATTCAAAAAGTATATCTGCAAATTGAAACTCCATCGGGGCATGTCCTCATAAAAATCCATGAGGTACGGATTGTGATCCACGTCTTCAAAATGAGGAATCCATTTGTAATGTTTACTGAGCAACTCGGTGAGGGTTGTTTTACCTGCTCCAATGTTGCCAGCTACTGCAATATGTTTGGGTTTTTTTGCCTTTGCCATGCCGAGGGGCCGAAGCCAATTTTAGGTGGGGGTTAAAAGTAGGAAAAATCAATAATAGTTGAGTCCCATCGCTTTTCGTACAATCTCCATTGTAGCAGCAGCGCTGGCACCTGCCTTTTCAGCACCTTGCCTCATGATTTTTTCTATATAGCTTTTATCTTTTTGCAGCCGTGATGCTTTGTCTCGAATGGGAGCCAGGAACCGAATCATATCCTCGGCCAATTGTTTTTTCATATCACCATACCGAATGGTACAACTGCGATAAGCCTCTTCAAACAAATGGATAGTAGACGAATCGCTGACCAATCCCATTAAAAAAAATAGATTCTCGATATAGTCAGGCTTAGGCGTATTGGGTGCTGTGGGCCCTGCATCCGTTTTTGCCTTCATTACTTTTTTACGAATGGTATCATCACAATCAGCCAGGTATAGTGTAGCCAGGTTATTTTCGCTTTTGCTCATTTTACCCGCACCGTCCAGACTGGGTACGCTAACCAACTCCTTGCCGAAATTGAAAGCCTGGGGTTCCGGAAAAACTTGGCCATACCGATGGTTGAACCGCTGTACAAAGTTTCTGGCCATCTCCAAATGCTGCTCCTGATCTTTTCCAACCGGAACCAATGAGGCTCGGTGTAGAATAATATCCGCAGTTTGTAGAACCGGATACGTCAGTAACCCCGCGTTTACGTTTTCCGAGCGCAGACGAGCTTTGTCTTTAAATGTTACGGTTTTTTCAAGTTCACCCTTATAAGCCAACATATTCAAATAGAGGTAAAGCTCGGCCGTTTCAGGAACGTGGCTCTGACAATAAAGAACCACAAGGTCTGGATCGAGACCACAAGCAATATGTTCTGCCAAAATACGATGCACATTTTCTTTGAGGAAAGATGTTTCAGGGTGTGTGGTCAACGAATGCAGATCCGCCACCATAAAAAAACAGGGATATACTTCCTGCATTTTTACATAATTACGCAGTGCACCGAAATAATTTCCAAGGTGCAAGTACCCTGTGGGGCGTATACCACTCATCACAATTTGCTTTTGTTTGTCCATTGGGGACGAAGATAGCAAAAGGGATCAGTTATCTTTGACTCAGGTTACAAAAACAGCATATGGCAGCCAGCATCATTCATTTGGAAGAAATCAAGAAAAGCTACTTCATGGGCAAACAGGAGTTGCCTGTATTGAATGGGCTGTCACTGGATATTTGCAAGAACCAATACGTAGCGCTCATGGGACCCTCAGGTTCCGGGAAAAGTACGCTCATGAATATCATTGGTTGCTTAGACACGCCTACTGCAGGACGTTACATTCTCAATAACAAGGACGTAAGTAAAACGGAGGACGATGCTTTGGCAACCATTAGAAATAAAGAAATTGGATTTGTGTTTCAGCAGTTCAATTTACTGCCCCGTTTAACTGCAGCAGAAAATGTAGCCCTTCCCCTGGTCTATGCAGGTATGAAAAAGAAAGAGAGGTTGGAGAAAGCCATGCAAATGTTGGACCTGGTAAAACTTACTGATCGCAGCCATCACCGACCCAATGAATTATCTGGCGGGCAGTGTCAGCGTGTGGCAATAGCCAGAGCCCTGGTAAACGATCCTTCAATTATTTTAGCAGACGAGCCAACCGGAAATTTGGATAGCCGTACTTCAGGTGAGATCATGGATATCTTTGAAGAAATCTATCAAAACGGAAATACCATCGTGGTGGTTACACACGAGGAAAACATTGCCAATCATACCCGACGTATTGTGCGGCTGAGAGATGGAGCCATAGAAACAGACAAGCCAAACCCCTTGTTTGCCAAGTCTGCGACTACTGCTTAATTTATTAAGCCTATCCGAACCTTTTGCTTACGCCAATGTTGCACTACTTTTGCAGTCTACAGAAACAATAAAATGGCATTCAGAATTTATACCAAAACAGGCGACAGCGGAACCACCTCTTTGATTGGGGGAACCAAGGTTTCCAAATCACATCTTCGCATTGAATCCTACGGAACGGTCGATGAGTTAAATTCTTATTTGGGACTCTGCCATGATCTGATTGAAGATATAGGCATTAAAAAAATATTGGCTGAGATTCAGGATCGGTTATTTACGGTTGGGTCCCATTTGGCCTGTGATCCCGAAAAAGAACCCCGGCTTGCATTGCCTGATCTGAGGCAAGCCGATGTGTTGCTACTTGAAAAGGAAATTGACTGGATGGTGGCAGTCCTGCCTGAAATGAAAAGCTTTATCCTGCCTGCAGGACATCCCACTGTTTCTCATTTACATGTGTTAAGATGCATTTGCAGAAGAGCTGAGCGTTGCTGCGTTCGCATGAGTTACGAAGGCCTCCAGGTGGAGCCCCTGGTGATCATCTATCTCAACAGGTTGAGTGATTATTTTTTTGTGCTGGCTCGATTCGTAGGTCAGCAATTAGGGGCGGTCGAAGTGCCGTGGAAACCACGCACTAACCATTAAGCTTCAAATTTTCCATCTCGCATTGTAAGTACACGGTCACTTTGTGCGGCTAATTCTTTGTTGTGGGTTACAATTAAAAAGGTTTGTCCAAGTTCATTTTTCAAGGAATGAAACAATGAATGCAGTTCGCCGGCATGAACGCCATCCAGATTACCGGTTGGCTCATCGGCCAATACAATTGAAGGCCGGTTGATCAGTGCTCTTGCCACCGCAACACGCTGTTGTTCTCCGCCCGATAATTGGCCGGGTTTATGTGTGATGCGATCTTTTAAACCCAGTTTTCCCAGCAATTCAGTGGCCTCTTGATTTACTTCCGTTCTTTTTCGTCCGGCAATCCAAGCCGGTATACTTACATTCTCCAAAGCCGTAAACTCAGGAAGCAAGTGATGAAACTGGAAAACAAACCCAATTTTTTGATTTCTGAATTTAGCCAGCGCAGCTCCGGACAGTGTGTTCAAGTTAACTCCCTCAAGCTCAATCGCACCCTGATCGGCCTGGTCCAGGGTTCCTAAAATATGCAACAGCGTACTCTTTCCACATCCGGATGGCCCCACAATAGTCACCAACTGACCCCTATTGAGCACTAGATCCAATCCACGGAGCACCTCCACAGATCCATGTTTTTTATAAATCCCACTGGCTTTTAACAAGGGTAACAAATATATTCCGAAGCTATCAAAATCTCCCCAAATCAGGATCTTGTAGAATGGTTATTTGGAAAATAACCTAATCCTATTACATTTGCGCAAAAATCGGACTATGTTTTGGACACTTGAGTTGGCCTCGTTTTTGGAAGATGCCCCTTGGCCTGCTACAAAAGACGAGTTGATTGATTATGCAATCCGATCTGGCGCTCCGATTGAGGTAGTAGAAAATCTTCAAGAACTGGAAGAAGAAGGTGATGTCTACGAAACCATTGAGGACATCTGGCCTGATTACCCCACACAAGACGACTTCTTATTTAACGAGGACGAGTACTAAGGCTTTGGAAAAATTATTTTTCCATTTTTTCAATTACCGTTTGTGTTACGCCTGTAAAACTAAATCCGCCATCGTGGAATAGATTTTGCATGGTTACAAACCGGGTCATATCACTAAACAAGGTTATACAATAGTTGGCACAATCATCAGCGCCGGCATTGCCCAACGGACTCATGGCTTCGGCATAATTCAAAAAACCATCAAAGCCCTTTACGCCACTTCCTGCAGTGGTACGAGTGGGTGATTGAGAAACGGTATTCACCCTTACTTTTCTTTTAACCCCATAGTGATATCCAAAGCTACGCGTTACACTTTCCAATAAGGCTTTGGCATCGGCCATCTCATTGTAGTCGGGAAATACACGCTGTGCGGCTATATAACTTAACGCCACCACACTTCCCCACTCACTCAAGGCATCCATATCCCAGGCAGTGCGTAACACCCGATGTAAACTCATGGCAGAAATATCCAAGGTTTTTCCGTTCCACTCATAGTTCATCTCTGTGTAATGCTTTCCTTTACGCACATTCAAACTCATGCCGATGGAATGCAACACAAAATCAACCTTACCTCCTAAATGTTGCATGGATTGTTCAAATAAATTTTTAAGATCGTCCATATTGGTCACATCGGCACCAATGACAGGGGCATTTCCACAGGCCGCTGATAACTTATTGATCTCTCCCATGCGTAAGGCCACCGGTGCATTTGTCAATACCAATTGTGCCCCTTCTTCCTGACAACGAAGTGCCGTTCTCCACGCAATTGAACGTTCGTCAAGTGCGCCAAAAATGATCCCTTTTTTCCCTTTGAGCAATTGGTTGGACATAGATTAAATTTGAGCCCTAAAAGTAAGAAGATATTTGTTTGCATAGTTGACTAACAGCCGTTCTTGCAAAAGGGCACTATATTTACATGTATGACAAGTCAAACGATAATCACAGGCACCGGGTGTTATATTCCATCGGTTATCAAAACAAACCAGGAATTTCTTGCACAAACTTTTTATACAGAAGATCAAAAAAAGATTGAAGCAAACGGCGCTGAGATCATAGAAAAGTTCCAAGAAATTACCGGCATAGAAGAAAGACGTTACGCTGAAGAAAATGTTGATGCCGCTGATATGGCCGTAACCGCTGCCAAAATTGCCTTGGCAGAAAGTGGTATCAATCCTGAAGAACTGGACCAACTGATTGTAGCCCACAATTTTGGGAATGTGGAAAAGAACACCATACAAACTGATATGCTTCCAGCATTGGCCTCCCGGGTAAAACACGAATTGGGCATACAGAATCCTTCCTGTGTTGCTTATGATATTTTATTTGGTTGTCCTGGTTGGCTTCAAGGGGTAATTCAAGCTGATGCCTTTTTCAAGGCGGGGGTTGCCAAAAAGGCCTTGGTGATTGGAACGGAAACCTTAAGCCGTGTGGTGGATCGTTTTGACCGGGATAGCATGATCTTTTCCGATGGAGCGGGTGCTGCAGTTTTAGAGTTCAAACCGAGTGAACAAGACGGACCTGGTATACTTTCTGCCAGTGTTCAGAGCCATTGTACGGAGGAAACTTACTATCTTTTTTTAGGAAAAAGTAATTTACCTGAAGCAGACCCGAATGTGCGCTATATCAAAATGAAGGGCCGAAAAGTTTATGAATACGCCATGCAACATGTACCTGCGGCAATGAAAGATTGTCTGGACAAGGCAGGTGTTCCTATCAGCGCGGTCAAAAAATTGTTTATTCATCAGGCCAATGAAAAAATGGATGAGGGAATCATCAAAAGGCTGTTTCGGTTGTATGGACTCAAAGAAATTCCTTCGCATATTATGCCAATGAGCATACATAGTCTTGGCAACAGCTCAGTAGCCACTATTCCTACTTTGTTAGACCTGGTCAGAAAAGATTATTGGACCGAGCATTCATTACAAAAGGGAGACATTGTACTTTTTGCATCCGTAGGTGCTGGCATGAACATCAATGCGGTTTGTTACCGAATGTAGACAAGCCCCTTTCCATTAACTTCGCAACTAATAAATGTTGGGTCGAAGATGACAGTCTCTTACAAATGGCTCTGCGACTACCTGCCTGAAAAACCAGCTCCTGAAAAGCTGAGTCAATTGCTTACTTCCATTGGACTGGAAGTAGAAAGTATGCAATGTTACGAAGAGGTAAAAGGTGGGCTCAAAGGCTTGATAATTGGAGAAGTGATAAGCACTGCCAAACATCCCAACGCAGATAAACTAACCCTTACCCAAGTTAACATTGGTCAAAAACCACCCCTTTCAATTGTTTGTGGAGCCCCCAATGTTGCCACTGGTCAAAAAGTGGTAGTGGCCCCCGTAGGCGCTACTATTTTTCCTACTCAAGGTCAACCCCTAACCATGCGTGTAGCAAAAATACGCGGAGAGGAAAGTCAGGGAATGATCTGTGCCGAGGACGAAATTGGTTTGGGCGAAAGTCATGCAGGTATTTTAGTATTGGATGCTGCTGCAGTTCCAGGTACTCCCGCTCCGGAATATTTCAATTTATACGAGGACATCATCTATGAAATTGGACCAACTCCCAACCGAATGGATGCCATGAGTCATTGGGGGGTGGCAAGAGATGTATGCGCCTATCTCAATCATCACGAAAATAAAGAACTTGCTCCGCTGTTTCCTGCTGTTTCTCCCCTCGACAAAGACGGTAAATCAAGCGCTGTACAGGTTACTGTTGAAAATAGTAAAGCCTGTCCTCGCTATTCGGGAATTGCAGTCAAGGGCATTAAAGTTGAGTCTTCCCCTGTTTGGTTACAAAAAAGATTAAAAGCTATTGGCGTTCGTCCTATTAATAATATTGTGGACATCACCAATTATATTCAGCATGAGACAGGGCAACCCCTTCATGCTTTTGATGCAGCGGCTATTGAAGGCAACCAAATAATTGTAAAAAATCTTTCCAACAATACGGACTTTGTTACGCTGGATGGCAATTTCATAAAACTAAATCAGGAAGATTTAATGATCTGCAATGCGAGGGAAGGAATGTGCATAGCGGGAGTTTTTGGAGGGCTGCACAGCGGAGTGAAAGAATCAACGGATTCTTTATTCATCGAAAGTGCTTTTTTTGAAGGGGCCTCTATTCGAAAAACTTCATTCAGACACGGATTGCGAACAGATGCGGCAACCCGTTTTGAAAAAGGAACGGATATAGAAGCCACCGTTCGCGTATTGGAAAGAGCCGTTCAATTAATCAAAGAGATCGCCGGTGGTACCGTGGTGGGATCGCTGATTGATTGTTATCCTGCTCCACAACCCAAGAAAATCGTAGTAGTACGTTGGTCAATGCTGCAACAATTGAGCGGCAAACACTATCCGCCCACTGCTGTAAAAAAAATCTTAACCAGTCTTGGATTTGAATGGTCCAGGGAAGATGCAGAGAGTTTTACCGTTTTGGTACCCACGCATAAAACAGCTATTAGCCTGCAAGCTGATATTGTGGAGGAGGTTATTCGTATTGACGGGCTTGACAACATTGAAATACCCACACAAATTAAATTATCCCCTGCCATCGATCCCGATAACTGGAAAGCGGGTTTAAAGGAGAAAATCTCCAATCAATTAGCGGGCATGGGATTTCAGGAGATCATGACCAATTCTATCACTAATGCGGCATACTACAATAACAATCCGGGATTAGTGACCATGATCAATAGCTTGAGTGCGGAGTTAAACTGTTTAAGACCCAGCCTGCTCGAAACTGCTTTAGAAGTAGTGACGCATAATCTCAATCATAGGAATTTGAATCTCCGTTTATTTGAGTTTGGAAAAATATATAACCGAACAACTACTGAACAATTTGAAGAACTGGAGCGATGCTGTTTGGTCATTACCGGACAAAAGCAGGAAAGCAGTTGGAGGCAGGGGGCTACCGCTGCAGACTTTTTTACACTCAAAGGAGCAGTAGAGGCCGTATTGAAGGGATTAGGGCTTACGCTCACCGAGCAAAAATTGGATGCAAACTCAGTAATGAGCTATGGAATTTCCTGGATTCACTCCCAACAATCCATGGGGTATGGCGGAGAACTGGCTCCAAAAACACTGGAGCATATGGGAATCAAACAACCCGTCTTTTATGCAGAACTCAACTGGAATTATATAGCGGCAGCCTCTGATCGACAACCCCCTACCCTCCGTGAAATTCCTCGCTTCCCTGCTGTACAACGGGACCTAGCATTGATTGCTCCATGTAGTTTAACCTGGGAGCAGATTAAATCCACTGTGCATAAGATCCATATTGAATGCCTGCAGGATATCAAACTCTTTGATATATTCGAGAGTGATAATCTGGGCGTTGATAAAAAATCCATGGCAGTCAATTTCACCTTCCAACATTTGGAAAGAACCTTAACTGAGAAAGAAATTGAAGAGTGGACTAATAAAATCCTGGCTTCATTGGAAAAAGAGTTAGGTGTCAACTTGAGAAAATGAGTACGTTTCAACACGATTTAGAACGCATTCAACAAAAGCTGCTACAATTAGTGCAGTACCAGCAAAAGCTGCGTGCAGAGAATCAGGCTTTACGGGAACAACTGGCCAATAGTGCTGAAGAAAAAGAACTCTTAACGGCGCAGATTACACAGTTGCAGGAACAGATAGGCCTTCTCAAATTGAATAGTGGATCGTTGGAGAGTCAGGAAAAAAAAGAGATGGAGAAAAAAATCAATCAGTATATCCGTGAGATTGATCGTTGTATTGCTCAATTAGGAGAATAACCCATGGCAGCACTCATACCACTATCCGCACAAATTGGAGACAGGACCTACCGTATCAAGGTGGAACCAAAGGACGAAGCCTTGGTTAGAAAAACCCTCCAACAAATCAATGCTAAAATCATGGAGTTGAAATCGCTGTATGTAGGTAAAGACATGCAAGATTATATAGCCATGACTATGATCTGGTATGCTGCACAACAGCCAACCCCAACAACCCCTGTTACATCACAAGAAGATCCTTCCATCAGACAAGGATTAGCAATATTGGAGGGTTTGATTGAAAACGGCCTACAACAATAACTCCTTCCTATTTCCCTCCTAGGAGTTCTTCCATTTTCTTGGCTAAAGCCTCTCCGCGTAAATTCTTGGCAATAACTTTTCCAGTAGGATCTAAAAGCAAATTCTGAGGAATAGCACGGATGCCATACTGTTTGGAAACAGCATTATCCCAATACCTCAGGTCACTTACATGTGACCAGGTTAGATTATCATCATGAATCGCCTTCATCCATTTGTCTTTTTGCCCCGCACGATCCAATGAAATACCAAGAATATGAAAGTTTTTGTCCTTGTATTGATTGAACACTTTGACCAAGTTAGGGTTTTCCTGACGGCAAGGACCACACCAACTGGCCCAAAAATCAATCAACAAATAACGGCCTTTGAAAGAGGATAGTTGAACAGGCTGATCCAAGGTATCATTTTGTGAAAATTCCGGAGCCACTCGACCAATACCGGTCAGTCTTGCTGTTTCCAGTTGCTCCTTAAAATTTTTTACAGTTGGATATGCCTGTACTGTAGCGGGTAATGCGTTGAAAAGTGGCTCAACCTTATCAGGATTGATATCCCATCCAGCATATTGTTGAAGCGCATAAAACGCAGCAGGCGAGTTTGGATTCTTTTGAATATAGCCAGACAATACATTTTCTTTCAAGCCGGATTCCAACTCATCTATCTGCGCTTCCACCCGATCTCTGGCTTCAGTATCTTTTTTTGCATTTGCCTTTGTGTAATCCTGATATAAAACTTTCATCTTATCATCATAGGGCTTGCGTAAAGCTTGCAGATCCATGTAAGCCTCATGATGTTTGGATCCTCTGATGCTAACATTACTAAAAGAGTCAGTGGAATTAATTCTAATCCGCCCATCACCTGCATAAATGTTGAAGGCATCCCGGGATTGATTACTATTTGATCCTCCAGCAAGTGGGGTAAATTGCTTGGCAGAACCTGCATTTGCATATTTTACACGAAAGACCAGTAATTCTGGCTCCTCCATTTTCAACCTGAAAACGTAGGCATTCTCTGCCACTTTACAGCTATCCTTGACAGAGGTTCCATTAACACGGTGGTACAAGTAAACCCACTCAGGTTCTGGCTGTACATTTTTAAAATTTCCCTTGATAGACAAGGACTTGGCATTATCCTGTGCAAACAGGGAAAAAGGAAGAGCCAAACAGGCCAATAGCAGGTTACGCATGGGGCAAGTTGAGGGTACTAATGTACGCATATTTTCATACCTTTGTAGGCCACTAATTTGTGGAACAAGCATTGTGAAACAATTAAATCTAAAATTCAATGGATCTCAATATATTGTACGCCCTTATTGGCGTAATCGCCGGGGGGGCTGGCCTCCTGGTAGGAAAAGTCCTCTTTGCAAAAGGCAGCCGTAAGCAAGTAGAAGAGGCTGAAATTCAAGCACAAACCATTTTAAAAGAAGCTGAACTCAGGGCAGAAACAGTTCGGAAAGAAAAAGAATTACAAGCCAAGGAAAAGTTTGTTCAGTTGAAATCTGCTCACGAAAGGGAGGTGCTGGACCGCAACAAAAAAGTAATTGAATCGGAAAACCGGATTCGTCAAAAGGAGCAGTCCATCAGCCAAAAAGAAAACAATCTTGATAAACAAATCAAGGAAAATGAAACGCTGAAGGAAAACCTGAACCGCCAAGTGGAACAAACCAATATGAAACGAGCGGAGTTGGAAAAAAATCGGGAAGAACATGTTCGTCGGTTAGAAAAAATAGCCAACCTCTCTGCAGAAGATGCCCGGGCACAGCTTATTGAAAGCCTGCGCAGTGAAACGCAGACCAGGGCCTTGGTATTACAGCAGGAAATTATTGAGGATGCCAAACAAAAGGCTCAGAAAGAAGCGCGTAAAATAATTATTCAAACCATTCAGCGTACTGCGGCGGAGCAGACCATCGAAAACTCCATTACTGTATTTAACCTGGAGAGCGACGAGATCAAAGGGCAGATCATTGGTAGAGAAGGTAGAAATATCCGTGCCATTGAGGCAGCTACCGGAGTAGATCTTATTGTGGATGATACGCCGGAAGCGATTCTTTTATCAAGTTTTGATCCCCTGCGCCGCGAGATTGCCCGTTTGAGCTTACAGCGTTTAGTGGCCGATGGTCGTATCCATCCTGCCCGTATTGAGGAAGTGGTAGAAAAAACGCGTAAGCAGATTGAAGAACAAGTGATGGAAATCGGCGAACGCACCGTTATTGAACTGGGCATTCACGGACTTCACAAAGAGCTGATCAGGATGGTGGGCAGAATGCGTTTCCGTTCGTCCTACGGACAAAACTTATTAATGCATAGCCGTGAAACAGCCAATCTTTGTGCTACCATGGCTGCAGAATTAGGACTCAACCCTAAACTGGCAAAACGAGCCGGACTTTTGCATGATATCGGCAAAGTGCCGGATGAGGAGAGTGAGTTAAGCCATGCCCTGCTGGGTGCTAAACTGGCTGAAAAATATGGTGAGAACCCCGCTGTGATCAATGCCATTGGTGCCCACCACGATGAGATGGAAATGCAATATGTGATTTCTCCGATTATTCAGGCCTGCGATGCTATTTCCGGTGCCCGTCCAGGTGCCAGAAGAGAAATTATGCAGCAATATCTGCAGCGCATCAAGGATCTGGAAAACCTGGCCATGTCCTACACAGGGGTAGAAAAGGCCTATGCCATCCAGGCCGGTCGGGAGTTACGCGTAATTGTTGAGGCTGAGAAGGTAAGTGATCAGGAATCCGATAGACTTTCCTTTGAAATAGCTCAAAAAATTCAAACCGAGATGACCTTCCCCGGCCAAATCAAGGTGACGGTTATCCGGGAAAAAAGAGCAGTAAATGTTGCCAGATAGGGCGATTTTCATTACCTTCGCCCTCCTTAAAACTTTTACAGATGAACGCCATTGCCTTTGTACACGAGCAGCTGACGGCAAAAAAGGAATTTCCGGCTTTCAAGCCCGGCGATAATATCACCGTCAATTACAGGATCATTGAGGGTAACAAGGAGCGTATCCAGTCCTTTAAAGGTGATGTGATTAAAAAGCAGGGTACTGGTAGTACAGCCAGCTTTACCGTTCGTAAGATCTCAGACGGAGTTGGCGTGGAAAGAGTATTCCCCTTCTATTCCCCTAACATTGAATCAATCGAGTTGAATAAAACTGGTCAAGTGCGTAGAGCCAAACTTTTCTACCAACGTAAACGTAGCGGTAAGAGCTCCCGCATCCGCGAAAAGCGCATGGCCGTAGCGGAGTGATTGATCGGGTCTTTTCAAGCAGCAGATTTCCGGGATTTTTTATTTGTATAGACATAGCGATTGTTGCTATCTTTGATATTCAATCTTGAGTTATGATACAAAATTTGCTGCTGGCATTCTCGTTTCAGGAGTTACTTCCAATTATCATCATTATCCTGATTTTATTTGGTGGCAAGAAGATTCCTGAGCTGATGCGTGGTATGGGAAGGGGTATACGCGAATTCCAAGACGCCAAGAATAATGTGAAGAAGGAAATTGAGGACAGCGCCAATGATGAAACGCGCTCTGTTAAGGAATAATTCCTTTTGATTTGTATGCCCCTCTTCGTAAATCTGGGACGATCGCTCGTTCTGGTTTTCCTGTTATTGTTTTCTGCTCATTACAGCCAGGCACAATCGGAATGGGCCAGGTGCTGACAGAAAATAGTTTGCCCAGGCAATTAAAATACCTGGTCGTTATTGAATCCGGATTGCGTTCTACAGCTGTTTCCTGGGCTGGTGCGGTAGGTCCCTAACAGTTGATGCCCGGATGTGGATCCTGCGGAATTCAAACCTTACAACCCTTCGTTTGATGAAACAACCTCAATGCGTGGAAATTATTTGCTACGACTATCAACTCCCTCTATGCAAGTTTTTGAAGAAAATAAGGGATCGATTTTAGCAGAAAGCTTACAGTTTCGGCTAAGAAGAAATTAAAAATCGTCTTCTTCGTCCAGCTCCTTATCATTGAAGAGATCATCATCAAATTCATCCTCTTCAATTTTGAAATAGTCTTCCTCCTCTCCCTTTTTTGCAGGACCTTTTTTCCCTTTTGATTTGGGTAAATCAAATTCATCAAAATCAGGATCCCAATTGTCGGCCTCTTGTTTTTCCCAATCATCTTCTTCTACATCATCCCTGCTCTCATCATCCCGTTGATTTTTTTTGGGCAGGGAAGAATCTTTTGCCGCAGCATCACCGGAAATTTTTCGGGTAGCCGCAGCTGGCTTTTTTGCCTTTTCTGATTTAATGGCCATGGCAGAACGGGATTAGTAATGTAAATTTTCGGCGAAGTTTTGGAATCGCCAAATTTTTAAAAAAATTTTTTATCGTGCAACCGTAACCAATTGTTCCCGGCCCGGTCCGTTAGAAATATGTGTCACCTCCACACCCAGGTATGAATTAATAAAATTTACATACGATTTCATAGCCTCTGGCAGCGATTGGTAAGTTTTACAGGCGCTGGTATTTACACTCCAGCCCACAAACTTTTCCAAAAAGGGTTTTAGTTTTATCCGTTCTAATTGATAAGGGATCTCCGTAGTTTTAGTGCCTGCTATTTCATAAGCGGTGCAAACAGACAGCTCCGGGAAAGAATCCAACACATCAGCCTTGGTCATTACAATTTGTGTTACCCCATTGATCATACAAGCATAACGAATTGCTACCAGATCAATCCAGCCGCAACGACGGGGTCTGCCCGTAGTGGCCCCAAACTCATTACCAATACGACGTAGCTCTTCGCCGGTGGCATCTTCCCGCTCGGTGGGAAAAGGACCGCTACCCACACGGGTGCAATACGCTTTGGTCACGCCAATAACTTCACCAATTTGTCTTGGCGCAATACCTAACCCGTTACAAACAGCGGCAGCAATGGTGTTGGAGGAGGTAACAAAAGGAAAGGTTCCAAAATCAATATCTAACATACTGCCCTGCGCCCCTTCCGCCAATACTTTATTTCCTGCTTTTATTTTTTCATTGATAAAATACTCTCCGCTGACAATATTGAGTTGACGTAAAAATTCGATGGCCTCAAAAAACTCTTCTTCCCAGGCGCTGATGTCCTCATGAAATCCAAAACTATCCAGCAGACGTTGGTGCTTTAACCGGAGTTTAATGTATTGGGTGGTAAAATTCTTATCCAATAAATCTCCCACACGTAATCCGTTGCGCCCGGTTTTGTCCATGTAAGCAGGACCAATGCCCTTCAAGGTAGAACCTATTTTTTGATTCCCTTTTGAAAGCTCAGCGGCCTTATCCAATGCGCGATGCGTGGGAACAATAATATGGGTACGATCCGCAATAAATAAGTTTTTCTTTACGTCCACGCCAAAGGCAGCCACAATTTCACATTCGCGCTTAAGCGTTACAGGATCCAACACTACCCCATTCCCGATTAAATTAACAATGTCAGGATGAAAAATCCCAGAGGGAATTTGATGCAGTACTAATTTTTTGTCATTTACATAAAGGGTATGTCCCGCGTTAGGGCCGCCCTGAAACCGAGCAACAACCTGATAGTCCTTTGCGAAGAAATCGACAATCTTACCCTTTCCTTCATCGCCCCATTGGAGGCCCAAGATAACATCGACCATGTTGTAAAAATATGCGTCGCGAAAATAGGTCTATTTGATCAGCATTACCGAACCTTTTTTGGTTATGACTCGATCGTCCTTGGTAATACCTTCTATCATCCAGATATAAATACCCTCTGGCTGTAATTGACCTCCAATGGTACCATCCCATCCCTCCATCATTTTACGCGTCTGAAACACTACCTGACCCCATCGATTGAAGATTCGGAAGTAATTATAGCTTTTCATACCCACCGGAAAGGGGGTGAACCTATCGTTTTTTCCATCTCCATTTGGGGTAAACCCAGTTGGCACATATATATCAGGGCCTTTGTAAACGCGAACATTGACAGAGGCCTCACCTTTACATCCTGCGTTGGTGGAAGCTACCACTTTATACCTGACATCTGATCCAATGGCACCAATGGTCACAGTGGGATTATTGACTAACGGATTACTGAGTCCCACCGCCGGAGTCCAGATATAAGCAGTTACGGCCGGTTCATTGGGAACAGCAAGCAACACAAATTGATCTGCGGGATATCCGATGGTATCGGCCGGGAATGTTTTAACCTGTATGGGAGGTGTAACGGTTATACGTACTGTGTCAGTTACCAAAGCAGCACAACCATTGGCATCAGATAATACAGATAACACATAAAAGATATCACGATCAGGCGTGGAGATAGCATTGGGTAATGAAGGATTATTCAAATAGGTGGAGGGGGTCCACTGATATACTGTTCCACCTGACCCCTGCAATATAACAGACTGCCCATAGCAGATTACACGGTCGGGACCTGCATCAGGAATGGGGGCTGGATTCACCCTTACCACTACAGTGTCTCTATCCACACATCGGCCTAATGTTATAGTTACAACATATTGTGTGGTACTCATAGGTGAGGCTACCGGATTGAATATATTAACCGCACTGAGTCCGGTAGCAGGAGTCCAATCATATTGCAAACCATTGGAAACTGCCGTTAATTGGGTAGATCTGCTTTCACAAATGGTGACATCATTTTGAGGTGTAAAGCTTAGGTCGTTGGTCAATCCAACCGTAACCGTTTGTGTGGTCAAGCAATTTAACGCATCCTTCACCTGTACTGAATAGGTGCCCGGTGCAAGGTTGTAAGTATTTGTAGTTTGCCAGCTGACGCCACCGTCGATAGAATAGTTAAAACTTCCGTTTCCACCCGTTGCCGTAATGGTTAACCCGCCATCATTCCCTCCATTACAGGAAGCATTGGTAGTGCTTGTGGTTGCAGTAAGCGCAGCGGGTTCTGTTATTACAATGGGAGCGGTTCTTCTACAGTTATTGGCATCTTTAATGGTAAGGGTATAATTACCGGCAGGCAAATAAAAAACAGTTGCCGATTGCCAGTTGATAGCATCCACACTAAATTGATAAGGAGCAACACCGCCACTGGCAGCGATGTTTAACTGTCCGTTGGATTGACTATTACAGATTACAGGCACCGTATTGGTTGTAGCACTGATTACCGGAGGCTCTGTAACCACCACTGAGGTGGTACCCGTACAACCATTGGTTTCCCTGAAACGTATGGTATGGGTTCCGGCGGGAACTCCGGTAAATTGATTACTAGTTTGCCATGTCAATCCATCCAGTGAATATTGATAAGGAGCCGTACCCACTGTTGGTGTCACAACAGCAATTGTTCCAGTACTGGCTCCATTACAAAGGGCTGCCGTAGAAGTTGCTGTAGAAGTAAGGGGGGGGCCGGATGACACCGCAACAATGGAAGCCGTGCTCACACAACCCAACGCATCCCGCACTAAAACTGAGTGATTTCCTGCGGAAAGTCCATTGAAAGTATAAGGAGCGGCACCAGCAAAAAACGTGCCTCCGTCAATTGAAAATTCATAGGGAGCTGTGCCACTGGTAGGGGTTACAGTAAGTGTGCCGTTGACCGCACCTTCACAACTTGTAGCTGCAGCGGAGAAACTGGAAGTGAGCGGAGGACCTGCAGCCACCACCAAGGGTCTGGTTAATTGACAACCCAAATTATCTCTTATGACAACAGTATGGCTTCCTGGTGCAACATTGCTAAATGTAAACGGATTGGAACCTGATTGAATGGTGCCGCCATCCAATTGAAAAGTAAAGGGAGCCGTTCCTGTGGTGACGTTGACAGTGATACTGCCATTAGTGGCAGTTGGACAAGAGCTGGCTGCTGTAGTAGTGGTTGCAGCAACACCAGCCCCAACTGCTACATTCACGGTTTGAGGTCCGGAGGAACAGCCCGTAGCCAAATCAGTAACTATCACGGTGTGACTACCCGCTGCTACATTGCTGTAAGTAAAAGGCAATGTTCCTTGCACAGCAGGGTTGGCATCCAATTTAAAAGTATGAGGACCGGCACCTGCAGCTGCTGAAATAGTAATAGAGCCATTATTAACTCCCGTACAAGCAGTAGGCGCTGCACCAATGGTAGTAGCCAATTGTCCTGCCGAAGCAATGATAACGGGAATACTTATGGTACAAACACCCGGAGCATCTCGAACGGTGACAGTATAAGAACCCGCTGCCAAACCATTGAACACATTACTAGTTTGCCAATTGGTTCCGTCAATCGAGTACTGATAGGGAGGGGTACCGCCTGAGGGAGCACCAACAGTTATTACGCCATTGGTATTCCCGCAAGAAGCTGCACTGGATGCGGCCGTAGCCGCAAGACCGGCAGCACGATTCACTCGCACCGTATCGGTTCCAAAAATTTCAACAGTAGGATCATTAAACTTCTCATAAACTGATCGAATCACATAGTTGGTAACTGCACCTGCAGGAGGACAGATATTGGGAAAGGAGACTTCCAAATTTCCATTACCCAGGTTTACTGTGGAAGCTGGCAATACAGTTGCTACAATCCCTCCGGTATTATCTACCAGTTCAACACGTTTTAACAAGGAGGGTCCATCATTTGGCACAAAGCGCCAGCTTTCATTCATATTAAGTCCACCCCAAGAAGGCCCCATCGCCGTGCGACCGGGAGCCATCATGCCTGCAGTACGATCCCAGTTTTGAATGCCAATAATGGCACGACCACTATTCCAGGTGGGGCAGGTTTGCTTACTGAAAACCAACACCTCAATCACATTCAGGGATTCGTATAAAACTATCTGGTGTGTATTTTGATTCAGACTCGTGCAAGAAAATAAGCGAACCTGATTATAACTAAGAATCCATCTTCGATGCGGTGCGGTACCAAACACTTGATATTGGATGCGCTGATTAGGCTGAGATGTTGTTGGATACAAATCGTGGTTGGGTCCCATGATAGTAGCTCTGTCATAACTAACGCTGGGCAAATCGGCCGGAATACTCCAGGCAGCAAATTGACCTGCAAGCGAAGCATCAAATGTTAAATACCCATTAGTACTGGCTGCCAGGGTTGTATAGGTAGCCCCATAAAATGAAAAGGGGAATCCCATGGTGATTAAGGGAGTGTACGTATCGTCAACTGTTAAATTGGTAGGTGTTCCCTGTGGATCATTCGGAGCAACATACACAGGAAAACAACCTGGAGTAGTGCTGGTGGGATTAATAGTATAGGAATTGGATTGTTTTTTGATATCAGGTAATCGGCCTTTTAACGTAAAGCAAAAGTTAGCAGGGCAGCTTGGCACCAGTGTATCCCGAGTGCAATTGAGCATAAAACTTTGAGCTGCAGAAAACAAGCAAGAGCCAGTCAATAGCAGTAAAACAAAAAGACGCCGGGCCTCATGAACCATTACAAACAATTTAAGCAGTTGTATTTAACACTACAAGGTAGGAAAACCAAGGAAATCAAGCAGGCATATCCTCCATATCGTATCGCTCAACTGACTCTACACCTGGTAAGCCCAATAAGGCCTGGACTAATCGTTCAAGTTCTTCTTTGTCCCGTACATACAAACGGATGTTCCCCTGAAAAAGACCTTCTTTGGCCTCGATCGTGATGGCGGCGATATTCAACCGAAGTTCACCGGAGATCAGATTAGTAATCTTACTCACCACTCCCACATCATCCAAACCCACAATCTTGATACCGGTTAAGAATGAAATCTCTTTATTTTTAGCCCACTTTGTTTTCACCACACGGTGGCCATAACTCGCTAAAAGTTTTGCAGCATTCTGGCAATTAGTTCTATGTATGGAAAGTCCTTTACCTGTAGTGACAAATCCAAACACATCATCTCCGGGAATTGGTTTACAACAATTAGCGAGATTATACACTACCTTATCGCTACGCTCTCCAAAGATGATCAGTTCGGTATCTTTTTTGGGTAGCATGTGACGCGGAACAATAGCAGACTTGTCTGGAGCTGATGCAACAGGCTTAACAGGCTTTGGTGCTTCTATTTTATCCCCAATGACCTTGAACAAACGCAGGTCTTTCAGATCGATGGTTTTTATAGCAATCTGATACAACAAATCCACACTAGAACCACTCTTATACCATTGTGTTAATTCGTCCAGGTTATGCTGTGAAAGTGAGGCCCCCATGTCTTCTAATTTTCGTTGCAGCAGGTATTTTCCCCCGTCTGCAACTGTTCTCTTCGCTTCTTTTAGTGCATCGCGAATACGTCCTTTTGCTTTGGAAGTAACAACAAAACCCAACCAATCCTCCGAAGCCTTTTGTTTGTTACTGGTAATGATCTCCACCTGATCTCCACTCTGTAGTTTGTGGCTGATAGGGACCAACTTATGATTGACTTTTGCGCCAATTGTTTTAATCCCAATGGCACTGTGAATGGAAAATGCAAAATCCAATGCAGTAGAACCCACCGGCAACATCTTTACATCACCCTTAGGTGTGTACACATAAATTTCTTCAGCTAAAAAACTGGTCTTAAAATCATGAAGAAAGTCAATTCCATCGGTTTCTTGATGCGAGATCACTTCCCGAATTTGATGAAACCACTTATCAAACCGACTTTCGTCCTGTGTGCCTTCTTTATATTTCCAATGCGCAGCTAATCCTTTTTCAGCGATCTCATTCATTCGTTGAGAACGTATCTGCACCTCCACCCATTTCCCCTGAGGACCCATCACTGTGGTGTGCAAGGCTTCATAGCCGTTGGCTTTGGGATTGCTGAGCCAATCACGCAACCGTTCGGGAGATGGACTATATTCGTCTGTGATCAATGAATAAATTTTCCAACATTCCTCTTTTTCTTTTTCAGGAGTAGAATCAAGTATTACGCGTATGGCAAATAAATCGTAAACCTCCTCGAATCCCACACCCTTCTTTTTCATTTTATTCCAAATGGAGTGAATGCTTTTGGGACGACCATAAATTTCTCCCTTGATGTCAGTGTGTTCAATTTTTTCTTTAATAGGACGAATAAAGTCATTGATGTAGCGGGTACGATCTTTTTTTGTTTCAGACAGCTTTTTTGCAATGTCCTTATACGTATCAGGTTCCATATATTTCATGGAAAGATCTTCCAACTCCGTTTTGATATTATACAACCCCATCCGATCTGCCAATGGAGAATAAATAAAAATAGTCTCCGAGGCAATCTTTAATTGTTTCTCGCGCTTCATCACATCCAAGGTTCGCATATTATGCAAGCGGTCGGCGAGCTTGATCAAGATCACCCGCGGGTCGTCGGTTAAGGTGAGCAGTATTTTTTTAAAATTCTCTGCTTGCTGGGAAGCATTTACATCGATGATATTGCCAATTTTTGTAAGCCCGTTCACAATACGCGTAATCTCTTCACCAAACTCACGCTTGATGTCGTCCAGGGTAACATCAGTATCTTCCACCGTGTCGTGTAACAGTGCACAGATAGTAGAGCGAATGCCTAGTCCAATTTCTTCCACACAAATTTTTGCAACGGCAATAGGATGCAAGATGTAAGGTTCACTGGTTTTACGACGCATGGTGGCATGCGCATCTGTCGCCATTTCAAAAGCTATACGAAGTAATTTTTTATCGCCGGGCTTTAAACGAGACTTTACTAAACGAAGCAGGGAACGATATTCCCGAAGGATGAGTTTTTTCTCCTCCTCGCCGCTTAGATTATACTTGGGTAAAGCAACTATCGCTTCCATGGGCTACGAATTTACAAATTAATACCCAGTGAAACTAGCCTGTTGGTTACCCCTGCTTATTTTAAGAACTGATAACGAAGCAACACCTCATGAGCATTAGGACCCTTATCAAAAACACTTAATGGAGATGAATAAATATCAAAAGAATAGCCCAGCATTAATTTTTTCTGCACATTGACACCGGCAGATAACATCCAACTCTGCCTGGCTCTCAGGGAAAGTCCCCACCAAAAAAGTTCACGATGTTCTACCCTTGCACCAACTTGTAGTTCAGTGGGTGCATTGGGTAAATAGATGACCAAAAAATTGGGAGTTACGGTTGTATTGGCATCTACTTTCCATTGGTAAGAACCCTGTAAATAGAAATGGCGGTACAGCCTGGCTTCTTCAGCCCGAGTAAGATTTCCGCTATAGATATTCAATTTGGATTGAATCAAGTGACTTACAGAAGCACCCAACTGCAATTTTTTAGTGGTATAGGCAATACCCATACCCGCATCACCGGTAAGCCGGGTAGAAGCACCTCCCATAACAGGATCGCTGCCCAAGACCTCAATTAACATGGCTTTATCTATAGCGAACTGTAATAAACGAGACTCTAACCCAATCGAAAATCGGGTATCATTTTGCATGGGGATATGTAAAGCATAGGAAACCTGAAGTCCCCTTCGGCTAGTTGGTCCTGTTACATCACTGTACAAGTAGGCGCCAATACCAACATTTGATTGCTCTAAGAAGGTAGACCCGTACACCAGTGCCGTTACCGGGCTTCCCGCAATTCCACTCCACATACTCCTATAAGAAGCCCCCATGGTTGTTTTTTTTGCAAGACCTGCCACGGCCGGATTATGCAAGTTGCCTTGCAGGTCGTAAAGTGAAGAGACCATTAACTGCTGGCTCCACAACGGACTACTCATTGTGAAAAAAAGTATAGTAAGAATTTTTTTCATGTCAGTTAGTTGTAATTGATCAACGAAGAATGGTTACGTTACCCGTTCTGGATTCCACTTTATTATTGATCAATTGGAAACTGATCACATAATAATACGTGCCATCAGAAAGCGGTTTTCCATTATACGTTCCATCCCAGGTATTTTTATAATTCAAGTCTTCAAAAACTTTAGCTCCGTATCGGTTAAAGACCTGTGCCCTTGCCTTAATCAAACAGTTCCCATTGGTAATTAACCAGCGATCGTTCACCCCATCTCCATTGGGAGTAAAGGCATTCATTGGTTTGATACAATAAGGCACCACGGTGATGGTCATATCATCAGTTGCAATACAACCCTGATTGGTTGTAACGCGCAATGCGTAGGTTGTGGTGGTGGCCGGAGTGGCAACTGGATTTATAATGGCCGGGTCATTTAGTCCGGTAGAGGGAGTCCACAGATACAATCCCGCAGAACCACTAGCCTGCATAGCATATACATCACCGGCAATGATAATGGCATCAGGTCCTGCGTTGGCAGTAGCCCCCGGGAATATGGTGATGTTCATACTCCGACGCGTGGTGCAAGTGCCCAATTGCGCTTCCAAAGTATAGACCGTTGTAGTAGCAGGAGCAAATACAGGACTAGCCATCGCGGGGTTACTTACCCCTGTTGTGGGTGTCCAACTAAAATTAGTGGCATTGGTGTTTACGGTAGGGGTAAAAGAATTTCCAAAACATATGCTAGTTCCATTGATAGGATCAAGCGTTAAAGTGTTTGTGAAAGTGATAGTGATAGCTGTTGTTGCGGTACAGGTAGTAACAGGATTTCTTGTAACCACACTATAATTACCCCCCCCCAAACCGGTAAAACTATTGGAGGATTGCCAAGTAGTACCCCCATTAATGCTGTACTCATAGGGAGGATTGCCTCCACCTGTTGCGGCAATAGTAATAGTACCCGGCGTTGTACAGTTTGCATCTGTTTTAGTAACCGTTTGCGTTAAATTATTTGACAAGGTCAGTGTTACCGTTTGCGGTCCGGAATTACAGTTGTTGACATCTTTCACTAAGACATTATAAGTGCCGCCCCCTAAACCAGTAAAGGTGTTTGAGGACTGCCAGGTAGTGCCACCATTGATGCTGTATTGATAGGGAGGCGTTCCTCCTTGTGCAGTAATCGTGATGGTTCCATTAGGTGCACAGTTAGGATCCGTCTTGGTTGTTGTTGCACTTGGTCCCAGTTTTTTTACAAAAACAGTATCAGTAAAACTTACATCGTTAGTCGGGTTATTACAATCTCCATAAGTTGCTTGTACCACATAAGCCGTACTATCCGCAGTAGGGCAGATATTTTGAAAGTTTAAATTCAATACCCCCGGGGTGGTGGCAGAGCTGGTGTCGCCAGTAGCCACCTGCGTACCATTTACAAACAATTTAGCAGACTTGAATCGGGGAGTGCCACCGCTGGGTAAAAAACGATAGCATTCATTCATTCCGATGCTACCCCATTGTGTGGCATTTTTACCGGGAGCAGCTACCGCTTGAGTTCGCGTACCATCTTGCATACCCAAAATGGTATTACCGCCGTTCCAAGAAGTACAGAAAGGTTTGTCTTTTATATACACCTCTACAACACCCGTTCCCTCGTACAGCACCATTTGATGTGTGGCCCTTTGTGTGGTACAGCCGGAGCCGAAGTAAGGTATATCATTATAGCTGGCTATGAAGCGACGATTAGGTGCTGGCGTGCCAGCCGTGGACGCGCCTCCTTCAATTCGCCATTCAATTTTTTTATTAACAGAAGTAAGTGAGGGATCAATATCGTGATAAGGACCAAAAATCATATTGGGTGCGTAAAATGTATTGGGGATGGCACCGGTTGTGCTGCTAATCGAATACCCGCTTCCAGCACCAGCGCGGGTGATATCAAAGGTGATAGCAGAATTGGATCCCATCAACAAAGACGTGAAACTGTTATTATAAAAACAGAAACTAAAGGGTAAGGCTATGACCTGACTCCAGGTGTCGTCACGATAGATGGAGATCATCTCATTTCCGGTTGGGGTTGTGTATGCAAAGGGCAGATACGAGGGTGTGGTAACTATATAGCTACTGGTTTGCTTGATGTGCGGCACCTGCACACTAATAGGTGTACAAGAAGTACCGCAAGGCAACTGAATAATCCGATTAGCTATCGTAAATGTGGTGGCAGGATTTTGGGCATGGGTTGCTGTGATAACAGGTAAAAGCAAAAACCCAGTTAAAATTTTTCTCATCGGCAGTGGTTTGAACAAGGAGTAGGGCGTACTAATAGTTGGGGACCAACAGCACCTTATATTTCAAATCTATGTTTTTTACCGGTTTTTGTAAAAAAAGACTGGAGAGACTCGTATTTTTTACTCAACAATTCGGGATTTTGTACGAGGAAAACTGAAAAAAAGGTCTACATTTGCAACCCCTTAACCTGGGGTACCCGGATGTGGTGAAATTGGTAGACACATCAGACTTAGGATCTGATGCCGAAAGGTGTGGGGGTTCGAGTCCCTCCATCCGGACTTAGTACCGTTTAAATTGTCCTATGGCAACCATCTCCCGATCTAACATCGGCAAACTGCACGACAAAATCTCCGTTAAACTAGAGAAAACCGATTATCTCCCTACCTTCGAAAAAGCCCTGAAAGAATATGGCCGTAAAGCTAATATTCCGGGTTTTCGCAAAGGGATGGTGCCTGCCGGATTAATAAAAAAAATGTACGGCCCCTCTCTGTTTACGGACGAAGTGTTAAAAACCGTAGATCGTGAATTAATTGGTTGGTTACAAACTGAAAAGGTGGACATTTTTGCACAGCCCCTTCCGTTTGAAACTGATTTACAGCAATTGGATGTTAATAACCCACTGGATTATACCTTTCATTTTGACATTGGCCTGAAGCCAACATTTAACTTACCTGATTTAGCCAAGGCAAAAACTACTCGCTATGTAGTTGCGGTAACCGAGGATATGATTGATAGTGAAGTAACGCGTTTGCAGAATCGCTATGGCAATATGAAAGACCAAGAGACCGTGGAGAGCGAAGAGAATGTGATCAATGTAAATTTCACAGAGTCCGATGCGCAGGGGAATCCAATTGAAGGCGGTGCTTTCAAAGAAAATTCGCTACTGGTTAAATATTTCACAGAAAATAAACGATCCGGCTGGATGGGAAAAAAAGTGGGCGATCAACTCACCTTATCCTTAAAAGAGGCTTTCGAGGCAAAAGAGCGGGAGTGGATCATCAGTGATATGGGCCTGGACAAATCAGATCCTGCAGCAGCAGAAAAATACTTTACTATCAGTCTTACCAAGGTGGGACTATTGGGGAAAAAGGAATTGAATGAAGAATTCTTCGACCAACTCTACCCGGGTAAAGAAGTAAAAACTATTGAAGCGTTTCGTAGTAAGGTCAAAGAAGAAATTGAAACGTATTGGGCCGGACAAGCCACCAATCAACTTCACGACCAGCTTTACCATCAATTGTTGGATAACTCAAAAATGGACTTTCCGGAGAATTTCTTAAGAAAGTGGTTAAAAAAGCAGGGAGAAACTCCCAAAACAGACCAAGAAGTAGAAGCCGATTTTCCAAAGTTTACCAACCAACTCAAATGGACCCTGATCTCTGAAAAAATCGTAAATGAAAATAATATCCAGATTAAACCCGAGGAAATCCGCGGATTTGCAAAAAATCAACTCTTCAGCTACATGGGGGGCGCAGGATTAGCCGACAACCAGTCCTGGGTTAATGACTATACTGAACGCATGATGAAGGACCGCAAGTTTGTCGAAGACGCTTACCATCGCATCCAAACGCAGAAGATATTTGAGTGGGGAGCAGCCTTACTTAAGCCAGCCGACATGCCTATAGAGGCAGAATCCTTTACTAAATTAGTTGAGGAGCACCAACATCACCATCACTGATCTTTAGGCACAATAGCCTGACAGCCTGACTTCAATTTTGCTGACCCGTCTTTTGGTTGGATATTTGCTATTTGTATTTCAAATTCAATACTATGAGCACCCGATCCGAATTCGAGAAGTATGCCGTCAAGCACCGGGGCATTTCCAGTAATACACTGCATCAGTACGCCAACCATCTGGTAACCGGGATGACGCCCAATATCATAGAGGAGCGTTCATTGAATGTGGCTGTTATGGATGTATACAGCCGATTGATGATGGACCGCATCATCTTTTTGGGATATCCAATCAACGACGAAGTAGCTAATATCATAACAGCACAGTTGCTATTTTTGGATTCCGCTGACCGCTCTCGCGATATCAATATGTATATCAATTGTCCGGGTGGAAATGTCTATTCCGGATTAGGTGTGTACGATACCATGCAATATGTAAGTCCGGATATTGCTACTATCTGTATCGGTGTAGCTGCCTCAATGGCCTGTGTACTTCTTGGAGCAGGAAGCAAAGGAAAGCGCGCCGCATTAAAACATTCCCGCATTATGATGCATCAACCCAGTGGCGCCATTGGCGGACAAGCCAGTGACATTGAAATTACTGTCAAGGAAATTCGCAAACTCAAAAAAGAGTTATACGAAGTGGTGCATTCGCACACCGGTAAATCCATTGAGCAAATTGAAAAAGACTTTGATCGTGATAATTGGATGACTGCCCACGAAGCCAAAGAGTATGGCTTGGTAGATGAGGTATTGATAACCAATCCGCGCAAACAAAAGAAAGATTAATCCCATGAAGAGAGAAACCTATTATTCCACCACTTGGAAAATGGAAGACGAAGAAGAAAAGGAAGAACAACCTAAATCAGATATTGGTATGTTCAGCAAAAAACTGGAGCGCTACTTTTTTGAGAAACGTGCAGTGTATCTTTGGGGCGTTGTAGATGATAAAAGCGCCAAAGACGTAGTAAGTAAGCTCTTGTTGCTGGAAGCTGACAAACCAGGCAAAGAAATAAAATTTTACATCAACAGCCCCGGCGGAGTGGTTACCAGCGGAATGGTGATCTATGATACTATGCAGCTCCTTAGCAGCCCCGTTAGTACCATTTGTATGGGATTAGCAGCATCTATGGGCAGCATTTTACTCAGTGGGGGTGTCAAAGGAAAGAGATATATCTATCCGCATGGCGAAGTGATGATTCATCAACCCTCGCTGGGTGGTTTTATAAGAGGCGTTAGTGCAGACCTGGAGATCCAGGCAGAACAAACGCGACGGGTTAAAGAAATTGGGGCAGGCATACTTGCCAAGAATTGCGGAAAGAGTGTTGAACAAATTATGATAGATTTTGATCGTGATTATTGGATGGATGCCAAACAAGCTATTCAGTATGGCATTGCAGATAAGTTGATTGAAAAAATTTAACCATGGCAAAGAACACCTTGTATTGTGCTTTTTGTGGACGTAGCCGGGACGAAGTAAAAATTCTGATCGCCGGACAGGAGGGGCATATCTGCGAAAACTGCGTCGAGCATGCCCGTGAGATCATCGATCAGGAACTAAAGGCAAAGGAAGAAAAAGCAAAATCTTCTTTTAAGTTAACGGTCAAAAAGCCCATTGAAATAAAGAAGTTTTTGGACGAGTATGTGGTCGGGCAGGATGATGCTAAAAAAGTTTTAGCGGTTGCCGTATACAATCATTACAAACGCCTGCAACAAAAGAATGCCGAGTCCAAGGAGGCAGAGATCGAAATTGAAAAAAGCAATATTGTAATGGTGGGTGAAACAGGTACCGGCAAAACCCTGTTGGCCAAAAGTATTGCCCGATTGTTGAATGTTCCTTTTGCTATTGTAGATGCCACAGTTTTTACCGAGGCCGGATATGTGGGAGAAGATGTAGAAAGTATATTAACACGCCTTTTACAGGTTTGTAATTACGATTTACCCGCTGCTGAACGCGGTATTGTGTACATTGATGAGATTGACAAGATTGCACGTAAAGGCGATAACCCCTCCATTACGCGCGATGTTAGCGGCGAAGGGGTGCAACAGGGAATGCTCAAATTACTGGAGGGCGCTGATGTGCTGGTTCCCCCGCAAGGAGGTCGCAAACATCCGGAGCAAAAACTGATCAAGATCAACACAAATAATATTCTATTTATCTGCGGTGGCGCTTTTGACGGAATCGATAAAGTCATTGCACGACGCGTACAGACCAATACCATTGGCTTTAATGTTGACAAAGAATTACAGGAAAGTCGTCAAAAAAACCTCCTGCGTTTTGTCAATGCCACCGATCTAAAACAATTTGGCCTCATTCCTGAATTGCTGGGCAGGTTACCCGTGGTCACGCATCTGGATCCATTAGATGCCCCTACCCTTCGACTGATTTTGACCACTCCCAGAAATGCATTAATCAAACAATACACTCGTCTGTTTGAAATGGAAGGCACCAAATTGTCCATAGCGGAGAACGTGTTGGATTTTATGGTAAAAAAAGCCATGGAATACAAACTGGGAGCTCGTGGTCTGCGCAGTATCTGTGAAAGTATTTTAACGGACGCGATGTTTGAAATGCCATCGGCAGCGGTCAAAGAATTTCACTTGGATTTGGATTACGCTCAACGTCATTTTGAAAAGAGTAGCATCAATTTTTTAAAAGTCGCATAATAACCAACCATGCAAGAATTAATCGATAAGCTCAAAGCCGAAGCAGGCATTACCGAAGAACAAGCCAAACAAGTATTGTTGATCCTTAAGGATTATGTAAGCGAAAAATACCCGATGCTGGGAGGGATGGTTAAGAATTTCTTTGGGAAATAATCTTTGCTTTACACAGCCAGAGAATTATACAAGCAAGAAAAATCCCGTCGGTTTAGACAGGATCTGAACTAACTAATTGGCCAGTTAATATTAACCACAGCCCCCCTGGTTACCACAGTTGTTACACTTGTAACAAGCGCCACTACGCATCATGATGTTGCCGCACACATTACAAGCCGGCGCATCACTTTGCATATTCTTGGCCCTCGCATTCATAGCATCAAGAGCAGATTCTACCTTTTCAACCTTAGCTGATTTAGCAACCGTTGGCTTGGCAGCAGGAATGGCCCCCGGTGTAATACGAATGCTGGAAAGCTCAGGTTCCTTCGCATATTCCAGGGGATTGGAAGGGATTTCATCCCAATCGTCTGCACCCGTGTTGAGTACTTCAGGTTTATCCAATACATGTACCAGATCCGTGCGTCCGAGATACTCATAACCAAGTATGCGGAAAATAAAATCTACGATAGAAGTAGTGGTTTTAATATTGGGGTGCTCAACAAATCCGGAAGGATCAAAGCGCGTAAAAACAAACTTGTCAACAAACTCTTCCAACGGAACACCATACTGCAAGCCAATAGAGACAGCTATCGCAAAACAGTTCATCATACTACGCATGGTAGCCCCCTCCTTGGCCATGTCCACGAAAATTTCACCCAGGGTTCCATCGGCATATTCTCCCGTGCGGAGAAATACAGCTTGTCCGCTGATCTTGGCTTTTTGTGTGAACCCACGACGCTTAGCAGGAAGGGTCCGACGTTCTACGATCTTGGCCAATCGACGCTTCAGCTTGGTATCGGGAGAAGACTGTACACGTTTTTGCACTTCATCAAGTAATTCCTCAATGGTCAGCTGACCCAGATCAACAATATTTGTTCCTGCCGCATCAACAGCTGTGGTTGCAGTAGTTGCGGCACCCCCATCGGTTTTCTTTTTCCCATCACTCTTGTTACTGAGTGGCTGGGAAAGTTTAGAACCATCCCGATAAAGCGCATTTGCCTTTAATCCCAATTTCCAGCTCAGGTAGTACGCATCTGCAATATCTTCAACTACTGCTTCATTGGGAAGATTGACGGTTTTAGAGATAGCCCCGCTGATGAAAGGTTGCGTAGCACCCATCATACGGATATGTCCGTGCGCATGGATATAACGCTGTCCTTTCTGACCGCATTTATTAGCGCAATCAAATACAGGCAGGTGTTCCTCTTTCAGTCCGGGTGCACCTTCAAGCATCATGGTACCACACACATAATCATTAGCCGCTTCAATTTGCTGGTCAGTAAACTCTAATGCTTCAAGTAAACTCCATTCAAAATCGTTGTACTGATCAGGCGTAAATCCAAGTCGTTGTAAACATTCTTCACCAAGGGTAAACTTGTTGAATACAAATCCAATTTCAAATGCAGTCAATACCGCTGCATCCAAACGTTTGATCTCGTCAGCTATAAACCCTTTTTCACTAAGTGTTTGATGGTTGATGAATGGAGCACCTGCAAAGGATGCAGCCCCTACAGCATACTTGATAATGTTCTCCGTTTCTTTTTCAGCATAACCAAGATTCTTCAATGCAGTAGGAACAGACTGGTTGATAATTTTGAAATACCCGCCACCGGATAGTTTTTTAAACTTCACCAGGGCAAAGTCAGGTTCAACTCCTGTGGTGTCGCAATCCATCACCAATCCAATAGTACCTGTTGGAGCAATTACAGTTGCCTGGGCATTGCGATAGCCATACTTCTCTCCATATTCAACAGCCTCATCCCAGGCTTTGCAAGCTGCTTTGAGCAGGTAGTCCGGACAATATTTAGCTTTCAGCCCTTGTGGCTTCAAACTTAATCCTTCGTAATCGTCAGCGTCGTAAGCAGCCAAACGATGATTGCGTATCACACGCATCATGTGCTTTTTATTTTCCTCGTAGCGAGGGAAAGCTCCCAGGGTCTGCGCCATCTCTGCTGAAGTGCGATAAGAAATACCCGTCATGATAGCAGTCAATGCACCGGCAATGGCGCGAGCCTCTTCACTATCGTAAGGAATGCCGCTAACCATCAACATGGTGCCAAGGTTGGCATAACCCAAACCCAGGGTGCGATACTCATAACTTACTTGTGTGACTTCTTTAGACGGAAACTGAGCCATCAACACGGAAACTTCCAATACCACGGTCCACAAACGAACATTGTATTGGTACCCCTCTACATCAAACGTATTTGTAGCGGAATCATAAAACTTCATCAAATTGGAAGAGGCCAAATTACAAGCCGTATTGTCCAGGAACATGTACTCTGAACAAGGGTTTGAGGCACGGATAGAACCTCCTTCTGGACAAGTATGCCACTCGTTGATAGTGGTATTGTACTGAGTGCCCGGGTCGGCACAACGCCAGGCCGCATAGGCAATTTGATTCCACAATTCACGGGCAGGAACTTTTTTCATCACACGGCCATCCTGACGAGCCGTCAATTCCCAATCTTCATCTTTTTCTAATTTTTCAAAAAATGAATTGGGAATACGTATGGAATTATTGGAATTCTGTCCGCTAACGGTGCGGTAGGCTTCATCTTCATAACCAGAAGGATAACCAGCAGCAATCAGGGCAGCCACTTTCTTTTCTTCTTCTACTTTCCAATTGATGAACTGTACAATCTCGGGGTGATCCAGATCCAAGCAAACCATCTTGGCAGCACGGCGGGTAGTACCGCCACTCTTGATGGCCCCTGCGGCACGATCGCCAATTTTGAGGAAGCTCATTAATCCGGAACTGCTGCCACCACCGCTAAGTTTCTCCCCTTCGCCCCGAAGGTTAGAATAGTTGGTCCCCACACCCGATCCGTATTTGAAAATGCGCGCCTCGCGAACCCAAAGGTCCATGATACCACCTTCATTTACCAGGTCATCGTCCACACTCAAAATAAAACAAGCGTGTGGTTGCGGACGCTCATAAGCGTTTTGCGACTTTTTTAATTGACCATCGGCCTGGTCCACATAGTAGTGACCCTGTGGTTTTCCTGCAATCCCATAACTCTCGTACAAGCCGGTATTAAACCATTGAGGGCTGTTAGGCACACACATTTGATCCAGAATCGAGTACACCAATTCCTCATAGAATACTTGAGCATCTTTCGTGGAGGCAAAATATCCATAGCGTTCACCCCACACTCTCCAGCAATTAGCCATACGGTGCGCCACTTGCTTGGCAGAGGATTCACGTCCTGTTGTTCCATCTGGCTGTGGAACTCCCGCCTTACGGAAATATTTTTGCGCTAGAATATCTGTAGCGATCTGGCTCCATTGTTTGGGAACCTCTACGTTAGTCATTTCAAAAACTACTTCACCGGAAGGATTACGGATCACAGATGTCCGATGGTCATATTCAAACTGATCAAACACATTCACATCATCACGGGTGAAGCGTCGGGGGAACTGCAAACCGCCTTTAGCGTTTGCAGGCTTCTTTGTAGGCATATTAGAAAAGAATTTGTTGGGTTTTGGCCGAGTTTCGAAAAAGTGACCGCCCATTTGGAGCGGCCCTGAACGAAAATATTTTTTAACCCGACAAAAACAAAAACTCAAATATTCACATCTTGTGGAAAATAGTTCACTAACTCTGCAAAACCCTTACCTGTAGTGGGTTTGAAGATTTTTTTCACATTCAAAAAATTTTTATTGAAAATTATTTTTGGAAATATCGGTTCCAATCAGTAAGAAAAAAAGGAGGTCGTGAAGCAAACATTTTTTTGCATCTTTGAACCTCATATCCCCCAATGAAAAACCAGATTTATCAACAACTCTGCACGGCCCGCAATCAACAAAAGAAATCTTTTGCCGTATTGATAGATCCGGATAAAACGGATAACCAACAACTGGAAAAAATAATCGTGTTGGGCAAAAAGGCGCAGGTCGATTACTGGTTTGTTGGAGGCAGCCTAATAGTGTCCAATTACCTTGAGCAAATTGTGCTTGAACTTAAAGCAAAAAGCAATATCCCTGTTGTATTATTCCCAGGTAGTCCCTCGCAAGTAACTCCACGGGCAGACGCCTTGCTTTATTTGTCCCTGATATCAGGACGTAACCCCGAGTTACTGATCGGCCAACACGTGCTCTCTGCACAAACGGTCAAAAAAAGTGGACTGGAAATATTGCCTACCGGTTATATGATCATTGATGGTGGCGCGCCCACTACTGTTTCTTACATCAGCAACGCAGCTCCGATACCTTCCAATAAAAATGAGATTGCACGCTGCACCGCCCTTGCCGGAGAAATGTTAGGGATGAAATTGATTTACATGGACGCCGGAAGTGGTGCACAAAACCCAATACCGTTGGAAATGATTCAGGATGTTGCTACACAAATTACGGTGCCGCTAATAGTAGGAGGCGGTATAACCACTCCGGCAAAAGCGGTCGAAAATTGCAAGGCAGGCGCCAACCTGATTGTTGTGGGAAATGCAATCGAAAAAGATCCCGGACTGATCACTGAAATAAGTGCGGCCATTAAAGACTCATCATCGCTTTAAAACGAAGTGTTTGCCTTCGGCTCACTTCAATTTTATCGCCCCCTTTTAATTCCAGCAGAAGGCCCCCGTTAAAATAGGGCTCAACTTTCTCGATCATCCGAAGGTTTACAATGTGTTTACGATTGGTTCTAAAAAACAATTTGGGATCCAGTCGATCCTCTAATGCATTAAGTGATTTTAAGATCATGGGGTTGTTACTTCCAAAAAATACGCGTGCATAATTTCCCACACTTTCAAAAAATCTTATTTCATTCAACTTTACAAACCAGCAACGATATCCATCCTTGACAAAGACCTGGTCGTTCTCGGAGAGCATTCCACGGGGCAAGCCCTCCTCAACTCCATGAACTAAACGCACAGCTTCCAATTGCTGCACTTTTTGTATCGCATCGGCCAGTCTTACGGGGTCAATGGGTTTCAGGAGATAATCCAGGGCATTGGCCTCAAACGCTTTCAATGCGTATTCATGATAGGCTGTGGTAAAGATTACTTGTGGAGCACTATCCAACTCTGCGAGTAAATCAAATCCTGTTTTACCAGGCATTTGAATATCCAAAAAAATCAAATCAGGTCTCCACCTATCAATCTTGTCCAGCGCATCGGTTACGTTAGCCGCTTCGTCCACTACCTCAATGGATGGATGATCTTTGAGCAGTTTTTTGAGTTCAACCCTGGCTAATCGTTCGTCATCAATTAATAAAGTTCTAATGCTCATAGCTGCTTATTGAGCGGAATGGTTACTGTGCACAACACCATATCTTTCTCCTTTTGGCAAATAAAAAGACGAGCGGTTGTACCAAATAAGATTTGCAAACGACTTTTTGTGTTGCTTAACCCAAATCCGGCAGCAACCACGGCACTGTTCAAACACCCACTATTGGCTACTTCCAGCACATGAGCACCCTCTTTTCTAAAAGAGGAAATCCTTGCCCAACCGCCTTGAACACGGGGATTGACACCATGCTTAATTGCATTTTCCACCAAGGTCTGCACCATCATAGGAGGAACCGGCAAATCAAGAGTGTCCTCGGCAATAGCATATTCCACATGCAACCGATCCTCGAACCGAATGCTTTCCAAATCTAGATAGTCCCGGATAATATCCATTTCCTGTCGCAGAGGAACCAATTGCGCCTTTTCAGTTTCTAAACTGTTGCGCAATAAATTGCTAAGCTCTGTTATGGCCTGGCGTGCCCGAGCAGGATTCAGATCCACCAACGCACGGATACTGTTCAGCGAATTGAAAATAAAATGCGGATTGATATGTGTCTTCAGTGTTTTTAACTCCAATTCTCGAACTGCCGTTTTCAGTTTAAGCGTATCTAACTCACGTTGCCTGTTCTGGTAGTAATAGTGAAAGACAAAATATAATAATGACCACGAAAGAATAAAAAAACCATTATCCAAAAAGATAGCAAGCCATTTTTGGGAAAAGCTTAGCATGTACGCCTTAGGCGAAAGGAACAATTGAAAATATTCAAAGGCCAAAAGGGTGAATAATGCATTGAACCCGTTACAAATAAAAATGCTGAATAGCAGGCCGGGCCAAGCCCTTTCCATTGGGAGTTTAAGCAACCCCAGTTTTTTAATGACCAACCTCGTCAAGTGTGTTAGTGAAAACCCAATCAAACAAAAAATCAAAATCCTTCTTTCCAAAACACCCGGAGCCAACAGCACATCGAAAACATTGGCAAATAACAGCATTAGGCCCCCAAATAGTAACCAACCGCTTACCTGCAACAACCAGTAAAGCCTTTCACGAGATTGAATCAAGCTAATCATCGGTTAAAGTTACACAGCCCCCCCAAGATCAGTGGAAAATTTGTACCAGTGGTTAGTATACTTTTTCAACGGATTTAGCACCACCACCCTGTCATTTGTTTGTTATCTTTATCCGCAAACCGTACCATTATGTCCTTAACCCCAGGCCCTCTTCTCAGCACCATTGAATCCCCTGCTGATCTGAAAAAACTTCCCAAGGAAAAACTGCATCAAGTCTGTGATGAGCTGCGCCAATATATTATCGATGTGGTAAGTGTGTATGGCGGTCATTTTGGAGCCAGTTTGGGTGTGGTGGAATTAACTACGGCCCTTCATTATGTTTACAATACACCCTACGATCAATTAGTTTGGGATGTAGGACACCAGGCCTATGGCCATAAAATATTAACAGGCAGACGCAACAATTTCCCCACCAACCGTAAATACAAAGGACTCAGCGGTTTTCCCAAACGAAGCGAAAGCGAGTACGACACCTTTGGCGTAGGGCACTCCTCCACTTCGATCTCAGCTGCCCTCGGAATGGCCATGGCCGTAAAATATAAGGGCGAACAGGACCGCAAAGTAATTGCCGTGATCGGAGACGGGGCAATGACTGCAGGGTTGGCTTTTGAAGGGATGAACCACGCAGGTGTAGCCGATGCCGATGTGCTGATTGTGCTCAATGATAATTGCATGGGTATTGACCCGAATGTGGGTGCCTTAAAGTCCTACCTAACTGATATTTCGCTCTCTCCCACTTATAATAAAATGAAGGACGACATTTGGAAGCTGATGGGAAAACTTCCCGTTGGAAAAAACCTCAGCCGATCAATGGCGCACAAGCTTACTGAAGGGATCAAAGGTCTGGTCAGCAGCAGTTCCAATTTATTTGAAGCACTCAAGATTCGATATTTCGGTCCTATTGACGGACATAATATCTCGCACCTGGTAGATACCCTGCGTGAACTGCGGAATATACCGGGGCCAAAAATTCTGCATATCATCACAACCAAAGGAAAAGGATACGCGCTTGCTGAGAAAGACCAAACCAAATGGCATGCACCCGGACTTTTTGATAAAGTCACCGGGGAGACCATGCAAAAAAAGAAGGAAGGCCCACAGGCTCCAAAATATCAGGATGTTTTTGGTCACACGATGATCGAGCTGGCAGAACAAAACCATAAAATTTTCGGGATCACGCCTGCCATGCCCTCCGGTTCGTCCTTAAAATTCATGATGGGGAAAATGCCACATCGAGCCTTTGATGTGGGGATTGCCGAGCAACACGCTGTTACCATGAGTGCGGGAATGGCTACACAAGGAATGCGTGTGTTTTGCAATATTTACTCCACATTTATGCAACGTGCCTTTGACTCTGTGGTACATGACGTGGCCATACAAAAGCTGCCAGTGGTGTTTTGTTTGGATCGAGCAGGGCTGGTGGGCGACGATGGCCCTACCCATCATGGCTGTTATGATATTGCTTATTTCCGTTGTATCCCAAATATGATCATCAGTGCACCCATGAACGAAAGTGAATTGCGCAATCTGATGTATACTGCACAACTGGAGAGCACAACATATCCCTTTGTGATTCGCTATCCCAGAGGAGAAGGCGTAATGCCAGATTGGAAAACGCCATTTAATGCACTTGAAATTGGGACAGGCAGAAAACTTAAAGATGGAGAGGAGATAGCATTGCTCACGTTCGGACATCCCGGAAATTTTGCTGCTGAAGCAATTACTGCGTTAACTAGCGAAGGTATTAATCCGGCACACTATGATATGCGTTTTGCAAAACCTTTGGATGAGGTATTGCTGCATGAAGTTTGTAAGTGTTATCCCAAATTGATCACCGTGGAGGATGGTACTGTAAAAGGAGGATTTGGCTCTGCTGTATTGGAATTTATGGCAGCCAACGGTTATAAAAATGATATATGCATCCTGGGAATACCCGATAGGCTGGTAGAACATGGTACGCCTGCAGAATTGCACCATGAGTGCGGATATGATACTGCTGCCATCATCAACACCGTTCGTGAAATGACGGGTGTAATCGTGTAATGGAGGGAATGAATCTTAATTCAGCGCAGGAACTACCAGATTCATGGCATTGGCTTCTGCAAGTGCAGCGCCTTCTTGGTCATACTCTATGATAAAATTATTTTTTCCTTCTCCAATGAGTATGCGCAAATAATGCAGTTGGATCAATTCCAATACCGACAAGAAAAGAAATATAGCGTGAACCCTGTTTTCACAGGTCTCAAAGATCTTTTCAAAAGAAACGGCTTTCGCTGTCCGGGCAATCGACAACATCTGCTTTCTGCTGTCCTCCATGGTATAATTGTAGCTAATAATGGTATGAACAGGTTTGTTGACACGGCCATTATGTTTCTGCATGGCTTTTGAAAAAGCCTTCATCAATTTGAAAAGCGTCAACTGAGTGATTTCCGTACCCTCGCTGGCTTCCTCTCCTATGGCAGCTAATTCCCGTTGGATATTGCCGCGTTTTATCATCAACATCCTATTTGCTTCCATTTCGGCCATTTGCGCAGAAGCTTCCTTGAATCGTTTGTACTCCAAAATCTTAGTGACCAGCTCATCACGTGGATCAATTTCATTTCCTTGTTCGTCCAGTTCTTTACGCGGCAACAACATTTTAGCCTTTATCCGCATTAGCGTAGAAATAAAAAGAATGAACTCACTGCTGAGTTCCACATTCAAGTCCTCTTGTTGGTGGATATAATCCAAAAAGTCGTTGGTAATTCGGGTGATGGGAATGTTGTAAATGTCCAATTCGTCCCGCTCAATAAAAAACAATAAAAGATCAAAGGGGCCTTCAAACTGCGGAAGTCGAATCTGATAGGAAAACTGCTGCACGGAATATTAGTTGAATTCGGTTAATGCAATCTTAGCAAATTTACAGAACTTTGCGCCCTATGTCTAAGAAATTAATCAGCTGGTTGCTTTTTATTTCCTTATGCCTGATCTGGGGCAGTTCATTCAAATTAATGAAGGATAGCACGGCCACCCTCACGGGTTCCCAAATTGCTTCACTCCGTATTTTTATGGCTGCACTGATTTGTTTGCCTTTTTTGTTTCTTCAACTAAAAAAAATTGAAGCCAATAGACTACCTCTGGTAGCACTCAGTGCCGTAATTGGAAATTTATTGCCCGCCTTTTTATTTGCCATTGCACTTACCCGCATCGATGGTTCCTTGGGAGGGATCCTCAACGCCTTAACACCCATTTGTGTAGTATTGATTGGGCTCTTATTTTATGGAGATCGCATCGCCGCACAAAAAATGATAGGACTGTTCATTGGCTTCATCGGGCTGGTGCTGCTTACGCTGATGCCGGTATTGACTGGCCAACGTGTAATTAGCTTTGACAATATGAGTTATTTGTTGCTGCCAGTAGTGGGCACCCTACTCTATGGCGTTAATGTAAATATGGTCAGCCACCGGTTAAAAGACATCAATCCCATTAACCTGGCCATGGTCTCACTTGGCTTTATGATAATTCCGGCATCCCTACTTCTTTGGCAGTTAGATTTTTTTTCCCTCGATTTTACTAATCCGGCTATACAGGAAGCCATCATAGCAACATCCGCGTTGGGAGTATTAGGAAGTACAGTGGCCACTATATTATTTTATTCCTTGGTGCAACTATCCGGAGGACTTTTTGCCTCATTGGTTACCTATGGAATTCCCTTTGTGGCTCTTTTTTGGGGTTTTCTGGATAATGAAGCAATCACCATCCTAAAAATTGGATGTTTATTACTGATTTTGATAGGTGTTTATCTGGCTAATCACAGCCCTTCCCGTAAATAGCGGGATAAAAATAAAAGCAAAAGGCCGTTTACACGGACATGATTTCTTTTTCCTTGGCAGACAAATGCGTTTCTACCAGCGAAATATGCTTATCGGTTAATTGCTGAATACCATTTTCCGCATCCTTACATACATCTTCGCTGAGTCCGTTTTTTTGTAATTTTTTGACTTGTTCAATAGCATCACGGCGAATATTACGTACCGCTACTTTACAATTCTCCCCATCTACCTGACATTTTTTGACCAATTCACGACGACGTTCCTCGGTAAGTGGTGGCATGAATAGGCGAAGGAGTACACCGTCGTTTTGAGGAGTAACGCCCATGTTGGCAGCAATGATAGCTCTTTCAATAGGCTGCACCATATTCTTTTCCCAGGGTTGAATGCTCAGGGTACGGGCATCCATTACACTGATATTGGCAACCTGATTAATAGGAACAGGGGCTCCGTAATAGTCCACCATCAATCCCTCAAACATTTGTGGATTTGCCTTACCGGCACGGATCTTGATCAGCTCTGCTTCCAGATGACCAATTGCTTTTTTCATTTGATCCTGCGCATGCGCAGCGATCGATTGAATATCTTCTGACATGGTAGCAAAATTATGAAGTTTTACACACTATTCCCCAATGCATAGCAGAATGAAAAAAAGAATTTACGTTTGCAAAAACCAATCTGATGGCCACCACCGCTGAATTAAAAAATATAGCTACTCAAATTCGTCGTGACATTGTTCGCATGGTACATGGGGTTAACAGCGGACATCCGGGTGGTTCTTTGGGGTGTGCTGATTTTTTCACAGCACTCTATTTCAACATTATGAAGCATCAAACTTCCTTTAACATGGATGCACCAAACGAAGATGTATTTATTTTATCCAACGGACATATTTCCCCTGTATATTATTCCACGCTTGCCCGTGCCGGCTACTTTGACACCAAAGAACTGGCCACCTTTCGAAAATTAAATTCTCGTTTGCAAGGGCATCCGGCCACCCATGAACATTTACCGGGCATTCGCATTGCGTCCGGGTCATTGGGACAAGGCCTAAGTGTAGCAGCAGGGGCTGCGCTAACCAAGAAACTCAATGAAAAAAAAGACCTGGTTTTTTCTTTACATGGAGATGGAGAACTAAATGAAGGTCAGATCTGGGAAGCGGCATTATTTGCTGCGCACCATAAAATAGACAATTTGATTGCTACTATTGACTGGAATGGTCAACAGATCGATGGTCCCACAGATAAAGTGATGAACATAGGAGATCTCGAAGCTAAGTTTAGTGCTTTCGGATGGACTGTGCTACAAATGGATGGCAATGATATGGACAGCACCGTAGCCACATTGGAAAAAGCAAAATCACTGACAGGACAAGGAAAACCCATTGTAATTCTGATGCGCACAGCCATGGGTAAAGGTGTTGACTTTATGGAAGGAACACATCAATGGCATGGTGTTGCACCAAACGATGAGCAATTGGCTAAAGCACTGGCTCAATTACCTGAAACCTTGGGCGATTATTAATAAAAGGCAGAGCCCTTACATTTCCTGCAAGCTAATTTGATAGGTTGCCGCCCTTGCCGCGGGTATCCAGGAAGCAGCAATAGCAATTACCAAAACTGTTCCAGCTATCAAAAAGAAATCCTCCGCTTTTACAGCAACGGGATAATAATCGATTAGAAAACTTCCCCCCTCAAGTGGAATCAGGTGATAAGTGATCTGCAACCAGGCTAATCCATAGGCCAGCAACATCCCTATTCCACTTCCCAGCATCGATAACAATAGTCCCTCTGTCAAAAAAATTCTTTGCACCAGCTGCTTGCTGGCACCAAGCGCTTGTAACACCTGAATATCTTTTTGTTTTTCGAGTACCAACATAGTAAGTGCCCCAATCATGGTGAAGGCCGCCACAATCAGGATTAGCGATAAAACGCCATAGACAATCCAACGTTCAGTGCGCATTACCTTGAAAAGAGTTTTATTCTGTTCATATCGATCTTCCGCAACAACCTCTCTGCCCATAATAGATTCTAGTTGAGACCGAACAGTAGCTGCATGGGCCATGGAATTTACGCGTAGTTCCACGCCACTGGCCTGTTCAGCGGTCAGTCCTAATTGCTCTCGCATAAAATCAAGAGAGGTAATGGCGTATTGATCGTCAAAATCTTGTTGTATTAAAAAACTGGCAGCTGTTTGAGCAGTATCAACACGAATAGATTCAGTCCAATCCACTTGCAATCCTGTTGTTTTCCTGGGTAAATACACTGTAATGGGCTCCAGATTCCGATCAGCCAATACCCCAAGTGCCGCTTCTACCCCTGCACCTAAAACCAGTAATGGATCATCTGCAGTGCCCACAGCAAACTGCCCGCTTTCCAAATGCTGCGAAACTCCACTAACATGGGTGTAGGCAGTGTCCACTCCTTTGAGTGTAACCAATGCTTGGTTTTGGCCAGCTTGTAGCATTGCTCTTTCTTCAATCACCAGAGAAATTGCCTCAACACCTGTTATTTTTTGTAAAGACCTTAATTGAGCCGCAGTAAGCGTGATTACTTTTCCTTGTGCGGGCACTAAACGCCAATCCGGATAGAAGGAGGAATACAGTGATTTTACCATTCCCTCAAAGCCATTGAATACACTCAACACCAAAATGAGCGCTGCCGTACCAATAGCCATTGCCAGTACAGAAATCCTGGCAATCCAATTGATGGCTTGGGTAGATTTTGGTGCTTTAAAATATCGCCAGGCAAATAATAAATGCATGCGCGGTTTTTTAAGAAGCGGAGGGATCATTTGGATTGGTGGAACGTTCCTCGTGAATCTTTTTAAACAACTCTTCCATCTTAAAAACATGAACCAGCGTATTGTCCCTAAAAAATTTCAATACAGGTATACTACGTAATTGATGTCTGACCTGTGCCGCTAATTCTTTTTTGATCTCATGATGCCGGTCCTCGATCTTTTGGAGTGCCGCCTCCGCATCCTTGACCTGAAAAAAGCTAAGATAAAATCGGGCTTCCAGTAAATCGGGTGTTACTTTAACATCTGCAATGGAAACCATCCCGCCATTGAGCATAGTTAACCCCAAACGCTGAAAAATACTGTTCATTTCCTCGTTTAATAAACCGGCAATTTGTTTCTGTCTTTTTCCTTCTTCCATAAAACCGCTTTCTATCCCTGTAAAAGTAGTTACTTTGTTGCGATCAGCGTTCAAAGATATGCGTGCGTATTATCGAATTTTTGGCTATCTGACCCAGCGTAAGGGAACCGTATTGCTCTATGCGCTCTTTACACTGTGTAGTATCTTTTTCTCGATTGTGTCGATCGGGATGCTCATGCCTTTTCTGCAATTGATCTTTACCGGAGAGGGATCTGCCATCACGCAAAGCAGTAACCAGTTGCTTCAATCCATCAATAATTACCTGCATCAAAGTATTGCCTCCGTTGGCAAGGTCCATACACTGAAACTCATTTGCTTATTGATGACAGGGTTTATCATTGGCAAAAACTTATTTCTTTATTTAGCCTACTATGTGCTCAACCCGCTGAAACATCAGCTGGTAAATAGATTAAGGGAGGAGGTATACGAAAAGGTACTGCAATTGCCCATTGGATATTTTACGGAAAAGAAAAAAGGAGATTTGATAAGCCGAATGACCAACGATGTCTATGAAGTGGAGGTTTCCCTGATCGGCACATTGGAGGGATGGATTCGGGATCCCCTGACCATCATCATTACTTTAACTGTTTTATTTTTGATCAGTCCGCAGCTCACCCTGTTTATCCTATTGCTGATCCCTGTATTAGGCTTGGTCATTGGCCGGATCACCCGCTCGCTGAAACGAATTTCTCAGGAAGTGGCTATTCGTTTTGGAGAAACATTATCCGTGTTGGACGAAACACTTTCCGGTTTAAGAGTGGTAAAAGCGTTTAGGATTGAAGCATTGCTGACCAATAAATTCAAAGAAAGTAATCGCAGGTTACTGGATTCTCGTAATCGGATTGGGTACCGAAGAGATCTGGCCTCACCCTTATCTGAAATAATGGGTGTGGCCGTGTTTACAGGCGTTCTTTACTATGGGGGCAGGTTGGTATTGCAACACCAACTACTTGAGGCCTCTGCTTTCATAGGATTTTTGGGTATTTTTTATAATATCATCAATCCGGCCAAAGCCCTTTCTACTTCCTTCAGTAATATGAGGAAGGGAAGCGCCGCTATCAACCGAATTGAAGAGATTCTCAATGCCCCATTGGTTGTGGAGGAGGCCAAGGATGCCATCACCCTAACCGGATTTAGTCAGGGGATCGAATTCAAAAATGTGAGTTTCTCCTATGGCGATAAAGTAGTAGTTGAAAATATCAGCTTTACCATTCCAAAAGGAAAAACCGTGGCCTTAGTGGGTTCCTCCGGAGCAGGTAAATCTACGCTTGCGGATTTATTGCCACGCTTTCATGATGTGACCAGTGGCGAAATACTAATTGATGGCTGCAATATTAAATCCTTCACACTAGACTCGCTGCGCAAGCAGATGAGTATTGTTACCCAGGAGCCGATCCTGTTCAATGATACCATTGCCGGTAATATTGCCATGGGTGATACCCTTGCAAACGCATCAGCAATTGAACATGCTGCCCGGATTGCAAATGCACATGATTTTATTCTGAAAAAAGAAGAAGGCTATGCTACCAATATTGGAGACCGTGGAGCCAAGCTAAGTGGGGGCGAGCGTCAGCGTGTTACCATTGCCCGTGCACTTGTAAAAAATCCAACCATACTTATTCTGGACGAAGCCACTTCCTCATTGGATACGGAAAGTGAACGATTGGTACAGGAGGCCATCAATCATATGATGCACGAAAGAACCAGTCTGGTCATTGCACATCGACTTTCCACCATTCGGCATGCGGACGAAATTCTGGTACTTCAGCAAGGTAAAATTGTAGAAAGAGGCTGTCACGAAGCATTGATCGCCTGTAACGGTTGCTATAAAAAATTAGTGGACCTGCAGGAGCTGCGTTAAACCATAACAGCTTAGCGAAGCGCCTCACGCGCAATGACTAATTTTTGAATTTCACTGGTGCCTTCTCCTATGGTGCAAAGCTTTGCATCGCGGTAAAACTTTTCTACCGGAAAATCTTTGGTATAACCATACCCGCCAAAAATTTGTACCGCATCCGTTGCTACGCGAACCGCTACCTCACTGGCATAGTATTTTGCCATGGCCGCTTCCTGCGTCATAGGTAAGTGCTGTTCTTTTTTGAAACAAGCTTGCTGAATTAAAAGATCGGCTGCTTCAATTTCAGTAGCCATGTCAGCCAACTTGAATGCAATTCCTTGGAATTGGGCAATGGGTTTATCAAATTGCTGTCTTTCCTGCGCGTATTTCTTAGCCGCTTCATAGGCGCCTTTAGCTATTCCCAGGGAAAGTGCCGCAATGGAGATTCTTCCCCCATCCAATATTTTCATGGCTTGTTTAAAACCTTCACCCACTTCCCCAAGACGATGCGAATCAGGGATCACGCAATTATCAAAAATCAACTCTGCAGTTTCACTGGCGCGCATCCCCAATTTATTTTCTTTTTTTCCTGCAGAAAGACCAGCTGTATCACGAGGCACTATAAATGCCGTTGCATTGTTTTTTGCACGAGGCTCGCCGGTTCTGCATAACACCACGGCTAAGTCTCCGGAAATGCCGTGTGTTATCCAAGTCTTGGTGCCGTTCAAAACCCAATTCCCCTCTTGATTTTTTGTGGCGGTGCATTGCATATTACCCGCATCGCTTCCGGTATTGGCTTCCGTTAAACCCCAAGCGCCAATCCACTGCCCGCTGGCTAATAGGGGAAGCCATTTCTTTTTTTGCTGGTCATTGCCGAAACTAAGTATGTGTCCGGTACAAAGAGAATTGTGTGCGGCCACGCTCAATCCTATGGATCCACACACTTTTGCTATTTCTTCAATGGCTGCTTTGTATTCAAAATAAGAAAGTCCGGCACCACCAAATTCTTCAGGGACTAAAATTCCCATCAAACCTAATTTACCCAGCTCTTGCATGGTTTGTTTTGGAAAAAATTGTTGTTCGTCCCAACGCATTACATGGGGCGCTATATGGGTCAACGCAAACTCACGGGCTGCTGAAGCTACCTGCTGCGTCAAATCCTGCGTTTGAAAGTTCATACACCGTTATTTTAAAAAAGATGCCCCCTGCTGAAAGTGGCATTCGCGATCATAAACAAAAGCAATTGCCAGAGGCCAGAGCAATATAAGGAGGATTTTGAAAAAACTAACAACTGTTAGTAAAAATATAATACTACTGCTCCAAAAACTTCAACACTAAACCGTCATATGACAGGCGTACGTGGGGAGGCAGTTCTGATTCAACCTCGGCATGTTTGCCTAACTGATGCGAGATATGTGTCAAATAACCAGCGGGAATTTCAAGCTGATCCATTAACCATAGGGCTTGTTCCAGATTAAAATGGGCCAGATGGTCCTTTTTTCGGAGGGCATTCAATACCAATACTTCACTCCCTTTGATTTTTTGTTGTTGATCCAAGTCTATCCGATTAGCATCCGTGATATAGGTGAAGGGGCCAAATCTAAATCCCAGCACAGGCATTCGGTGATGCCAAACCTGTATGGGACTAACAGGAATATCGCCCACATAAAAGGGTTCTTCCGTTATGGTATTCAAATTAAGCTCAGGGGTACCAGGATATTTTGTGTCAGAAAATGCATAATAGAAGTCCCGACGTAAAGCCTCCTCCGTGAGTGAGTCCGCATAGATCTCCAGGTGACGTTTGCTGAAATAATTGAAAGCCCGGATATCATCCAACCCTGCCATATGATCTTTGTGCGGATGGGTAAATACCACGGCATCCAGCTTTTTCACCTGCTGCCGCAGCATCTGATACCGAAAATCAGGACCGGTATCAACCACTAATCGGGTGGTTGCCGATTCTACCATAATGCTGGAACGAAGTCGTTTATCCTTGGTGTCGGCAGACTGGCAAACGGGACAGTCGCAACCGATCATAGGAATACCTCCGCTGGTTCCGGTTCCTAAAAATGTAATCTGTAACGGAGGGCAATTCATGAACTACTATTGATTGGGATTCCCCGCACTCCCCACACGGGAAATCACTTCTTTATGTAAGCGGGCAGATTCTTCGGATAAATGTCCCGGATCAATTTGCAGTTGGGGGATCAAATCAATCAAGGTATTGATGCGTCCTTCGGTGGCTAAAAACTTATTGAGTACAACCACTTTTTTGGATTCCAGGATACAATAACCACTTTGAAAAGTACCTCGCTCATAGCGCAGCACATATCCGGCCTGTTCAGGGATGGCCTCCAGCTTATCAAGGGTTGTTTGCGTGTATTTCATAGTTGAATTGCGAAAGTAACATTCCTATTTCTACTTGCAAACTGCTAGCGGGACTGCAGCGTAATAACCGGAACAATCATTTCTTCTAAACTGACTCCCCCGTGCTGAAAAGTATTTCGATAATAATTGGCATAGTGATTGTAGTTATTGGGGTAACATAAAAACAAATCTCCTTTGGCAAAGATGTAGGAGGAATTTAAAGTGGGCGAAGGAAGTCCTGCCTGACCTGGCTCCCGGAAAGCCAGTACCTCTCGGGGTTCGTATTGCAAATTGCGTCCGTGTTTATATCTAAGGTTAGTAGTAGTTTGCTTGTCTCCGATCACACGCGCCGGTGTTTTAACACGTACGCTACCATGATCCGTGGCAATTACCAACGTAAGCGGCTTTTCCGCTATCCGACGGAGTGCCTGGTGCAAGGGCGAATGTTCAAACCAGGAGCGGGTAACGCTACGATAACTTTTTTCATCGCCCGCCAATTCCTTAAGCACTTCCATTTCGGTACGTGCGTGGCTAAGCATATCCACAAAATTGTAAACAATCACATTGAGGTCATTGCTCATCAAATTATGAATCTGCTGTTGCAGTTCCTGACCAGATTGATTATTGACCACTTTATTATAAGTAAAACGAATGTCTCCCAACCCGGCATCCTTCAACTGTGCGCGCAGTAATTCTTCTTCATGGAGATTTTTACCTCCCTCCTCTTCGTCATTCTTCCAACAATGCGGAAACTTTTTTTCAATTTCTGCCGGCAGTAATCCGGCAAAAACTGCATTACGAGCATACTGGGTAGCAGTAGGTAAAATGCTATAAAAGCTATCCTCTTCAGTCAATCTAAAACTGGCAGCTAATACAGGTTCAATAGCCTTCCATTGATCAAAGCGAAGATTGTCAATTAACACAAAAAAAACAGGAGTCCCCTTTTTTAACAAGGGAAACACTTTGCGCTTCAGCAAGGTATGACTCATAGTGGGAGTGATAGCCGAAGGCACCTGAATCCAGCTTGCATAATGACGAGAAATAAATTTGAAAAATTCAGTATTAGCCTCTGTCTTTTGCGAGTACAACACTTCTTCCATCTCCGGACTATCTGTGCGTTGCATTTCCAACTCCCAATAGATTAATTTTTTATAAATATCCCGCCACTCTTTATGATCGGGATCACTGTTGAGTGCAGTAAATAAATGACGGAATTGTTGTTGATAAGCCGCTGTGGTTTTTTCTGCCACTAATCGTTTGTTATCAATAATTTTTTTCAGACTCAATAACACCTGATTGGGATTCACCGGTTTTATCAGGTAATCGCTGATTTGAGAACCGATGGCATCGTCCATCAAATTCTCCGTTTCATTTTTTGTAATCAACACCACGGGTATGGAACGATTGATCTCTTTGATCTTGGCCAGGGTTTCCAATCCGGTAATTCCCGGCATACTTTCATCAATCAACACCACATCTACCGGGTGTTCACGTACATAATCGATAGCTTCAAAACCATTGGTAAAGGTTTGAACCGCGTAGCCCTTGTTCTCCAGGAACAATTGCTGTGAGTGTAAGCTCTCCATTTCGTCGTCCACCCATATAATCCGAGCCAGTGCCATAAGTTCAAATTTAGCTTTTTAAAGGTCCCCTTCGTACTTTTGAAGGCTACCTTGCAGGCTTTAACAAAAATGAAAACAAATCCCGCTACCAGAAAAATCATCAACGATCCTGTTTATGGCTTTATTACGGTGGATCATCCTTTGGTGTTAGCGGTAGTCGCACATCCTTACTACCAGCGTCTACGGAATATCCATCAAATGGCATTTGCACATTTGGTGTATCCGGGAGCCATGCATTCACGAATGCACCATTCATTGGGAGCCTATCACTTGATGGGAATTGCCTTGCACGAGTTAAAGAGCAAAGGAATCGATATTACTCCCGAGGAGGAGTTGGGGGCTAAATTGGCTATCCTGCTTCACGATTGTGGGCATGGACCTTTTTCCCATGCCTTGGAAAAAGAATTGATTCCCGGAGTGCACCACGAGCAACTTTCCCTGTTGATCATGGAAAAACTCAATGAGGAACTGCAGGGTAAATTGGCTGTGGCCATTTCTATTTTTACTGATCAATACCCAAAAAAATTTCTTCATCAATTGGTATCCGGACAACTAGATGTGGACCGACTGGACTACTTAAACAGGGATAGCTTTTTCACCGGAGTAGCCGAAGGCGTTATTGGCTATGACCGAATCCTTAAAATGCTTACCGTACACGAGGGACAATTGATGGTGGAGGAAAAAGCTATTTTCTCTATCGAAAAGTTTTTGATCAGCCGCAGGCTTATGTATTGGCAGGTATACTTGCATAAAACAGTAGTGAGCGCTGAAATGACCTTGGTACACGCTTTGCGTAGAGCACAGGAATTAATTGGCAAAGGGATTGCCGTAAAAGCCGCTACAGCTGCCCTTGACTTTTTTTTACAAAATCGACAGGCCGCTGCTGCAATCAAGCAGCATTTAGACCTTTTTTTTCGTCTTGATGATCATGATGTCATGGCAAGCATTAAAAACTGGTGTAATCACCCGGATAGGGTATTGGCCGAATTAAGCAAGTTGATTGTGAACAGACAACTACTCAAAATTCGTTTTACCTCCGATTCAACTGCAGTCTCAACGCTTGATGCACTTCGAAAAGAAGCTGCCATTCAGCTGGAGATTACAGAACAAGAGGCCGTCTACTTTGTATTTACAGGAGAAGCCCACAATACTACCTACAACCCGAAAGACGATAGAATTCAAATTCTTTTTAAAAACGGACAGGTAAAAGATATCTCCGCAGTGGATCATGCGTTGATCAATTATGGAAACAGTATTTCGTACGGAGAAATAAAAAAGCACTTTGTATGTTATCCCAGAACCCTCAAAACAACTCCTCACTGATATGATGGCTTTTACTGCTGCGCAGATCGCTCAATTAGTTGAGGGAACGGTGGAGGGAAATCCAATGGCATCGGTGCATGCGTTTGGAAAAATCGAAGAAGCAAGCCCCGGGCAACTATCCTTTTTGGCTAATCCCAAATACGAGGAATATTTTTATAGCACCAATGCCTCGGTGATCATTGTAAATGAAAGTTTTCAGCCAAGGCAAAAAAAAGAGACTACCTTGATCCGTGTGCCCAATGCATACTTGGCATTTGCCACTTTACTTTCCAAATATCAGGAGTTAGTTCAGCAGCAATTGACCGGCATTGAACAACCCAGTTTTGTAGCAACCACTGCAGCATTAGGAAGTGAAATTTATCTCGGAGCCTTTAGTTACGTGGGCAAGTGCGCCCAAATAGGAGACCAGACTAAAATCTACCCTAACTGCTATATTGGCGATGAGGTGGTAATTGGAAAAAGATGTGTGCTGCATCCCGGCGTAAAAATCTATCATCAGTGTGTGTTAGGTAATGACGTGATCGTACATGCCGGCACTGTGCTTGGAAGCGATGGGTTTGGTTTTGCACCTCAGCCAGATGGAAGTTTTACAAAAGTTCCACAGATTGGAAATGTGGTGGTGGAGGATCAAGTTGAAATCGGAGCCAATACCACCATCGACAGAGCCACGATCGGCTCAACCATTATTCGCAGGGGCGCCAAACTGGATAACTTAATTCAGGTGGCCCATAATGTTGAAATTGGGAGCAACACCGTGGTTGCCGCACAAGCCGGAATCAGCGGGAGCACCAAGGTAGGCAAAGGAGTAATGATCGGAGGTCAGGCTGGCATTATCGGTCACATTAGCCTGGGCGATGGAGCAAAAGTAAATGCACAAAGCGGGGTTATTAAATCTCTTGATCCCGGCAAGGCTGTGTACGGCACACCTGCCTATGATTATACCCAATTTTTACGCAGTCAGGTAATAAGCAGAAAGCTGCCTGAGTTGGAAAAGCGAATCCAGGAATTGGAAAAAATCATATCTGATTTAAAATCAAACGGTTAGCAGACTAATTTTCGGTCCCTTTTACATTTACTACCTTTGTGGCACCAAAATCCGCTCATGGCTACTCCCTTTAATCCCGACAAACAACACACTATCGGAAAACCGGTTACCATTTCAGGTACCGGACTACATTCTGGCATATTAGCCGACCTTACCCTGCAACCTGCAAATCCCGGGTTTGGTCTGTTGTTTAAGCGGACGGACCTGCCCGGACAACCAGTGATCAAGGCAGATTGTGATCTAGTAACCGACACCAGCCGTGGTACCACCCTGGAATCAAATGGCGCAAAAATCAGCACGGTTGAACATGTATTGGCAGCATTGGTAGGAATGGGCATTGACAACTGTTTATTGAAAGTCAACGGACCTGAGATTCCCATCATCGACGGAAGCTCTGCCGCATTTGTGGAGTTGATCGAAAAAGCAGGAATACAAGAACAGGATGCAGCCAAGACCTGGTATAGTATTGATGAAAATATTTTTCATTATGACGATGGCAAACGGGTGGAAATGGTAGCCATGCCTGCAATGGAGTACCAAATCACCACCTTAATTGATTTTAATTCGCCCGTATTGGGCACCCAACATGCCGGATTAAAAAAGATCACCGATTTTAAAACAGAGGTTTCCTCCTGCAGAACATTTTGTTTTTTGCACGAGTTGGAAATGCTCTTGGATAACAATCTGATCAAAGGAGGTGATATCAACAATGCCATTGTAATAGTTGACAAAACCATTGACGACAATGAGCTCAGTCGATTGAAAAAAATATTTAAAAAGAAAAAGATCGAAGTAAAAAGCGAGGGCTATCTCAATAACCTGGACCTTCGTTTTCCCAATGAACCTGCCCGTCATAAGCTATTGGATGTGGTAGGCGATCTGGCGTTGGTAGGCTATCCTATCAAAGCTCGCATCATTGCAAACCGTCCCGGACACAGCAGTAATGTGGCTTTTGCAAAAAAAATCAAACAGTACATCAAAAAGAACAAGCACACCAAAGATGTACCCTATTACGATCCCACCGCTGTGCCCGTGATGGATCAGCAATGCATAGAACGAACGCTTCCTCATCGCTATCCCTTTGCCCTGGTTGATAAAGTGATAGAGCTGAGTGAAACCCATATTGTAGGTGTAAAAAATGTGACCTTTAACGAATGGTTTTTCCAGGGACACTTTCCCGGAAATCCGGTGATGCCGGGTGTGATACAAATTGAAGCCTTAGCGCAATGCGGAGGTATTTTAGCCATCAATTTGAGCGAAAAAGGCAACTATGACACCTACTTCTTAAAAATCGATAATTGCAAGTTTAAGCAGATGGTGCGTCCGGGAGATACGCTTCTTTTAAAAATGGAACTAAAGTCTTCCATTCGCCGTGGAATTGCGGAAATGCACGGCACCATTTATGTCGGTGGAAAGCTCTGTACAGAAGCCGTGCTGACAGCCCAGATCGTGAAGCGATAAATGGAGAAAAAACCACCCAAAAAACAAGCCTGAAAAGTGGGTTTCCGAGAGGTGATTCAGTAGATTTGCAGACCTTGATTTTACAACCAAAATCACTGGGAATCTAGCCCATCATGAACACCGAAAAAGCCAAATATAGCGCGGATAGTATCCAGGTCCTGGAAGGACTGGAAGCTGTGCGTAAAAGACCTGCGATGTACATCGGTGATATCGGGGTAAGGGGATTACATCACCTGGTTTATGAAGTAATCGATAATTCAATCGATGAAGCCTTGGCCGGTTATTGTAATAACATTGAAGTAACCATTCACGAGGATAACTCAATCTCCGTACAAGATGATGGACGTGGTATTCCAACGGCCATGCATACCAAAGAAAAAAGGTCAGCGCTTGAAGTAGTAATGACGGTATTGCACGCCGGAGGAAAATTTGATAAAGATTCATACAAGGTTTCAGGTGGATTGCATGGTGTGGGTGTCAGTTGTGTAAACGCACTCAGTTCAAGATTGCATGTAACCGTGCAACGGGAAGGGAAAGTATTTGAGCAGGAATACAGGATCGGTGTGCCACAATATGATGTACGTGAAGTGGGTACCGGCGATCGCACGGGTACACGTGTTCATTTTTGGCCCGATAGCAGTGTTTTCATTACCACTACTTACAATAAAGATATTTTAGAGGGCAGATTACGCGAGTTGGCCTACCTCAACAGAGGAGTTCGTATTAACCTGAAAGATCTCCGCGATGTGGAAAACGGTCAAGCGTATGAGATAAGCTTTTTCAGTGAAGGGGGAATTGTGGAGTTTGTTGAGATGCTGGACAGCAATGCAGGCAGAACACCATTGATCCCAAAAGTTATTGCAGTTGAAGGACGCGATGAGTCTACGAATGTAGCCGTGGAAGTAGCACTGAGTTACAACGATAGTTACAACGAACATATTTATTCCTACGTCAACAATATCAACACCATTGAAGGGGGCACACACGTATCCGGATTTCGCAGGGCATTAACGCGTGTGTTTAAAAGCTATGGCGATCGCAATGGGCTTTTTGAAAAAGCAAAGATTGAAATTGAAGGAGACGATTTCAGAGAAGGACTCAGTGCCATTATTTCTGTAAAAGTTCCAGAGCCTCAATTTGAAGGACAGACTAAAACAAAGTTGGGCAATAACGAGGTGATGGGCGTAGTGGACAGTACCGTTTCAAAAGTACTCGAGGCTTATTTGGAAGAAAATCCCAAGGAAGCAAAAAATATTGTTGCCAAAGTAATACTTGCCGCGCAAGCCCGTGCTGCAGCGCGTAAGGCCCGTGAATTGGTACAGCGTAAATCCGTACTCAGCGGAGGAGGCTTACCGGGTAAACTGGCTGATTGTTCTGATCGTAATCCTGAAAAATGTGAGCTGTATCTGGTAGAGGGAGACTCAGCAGGAGGTACGGCCAAGCAAGGAAGAGATCGTGGCTATCAAGCCATCCTCCCCTTGCGGGGTAAAATCCTCAACGTAGAAAAAGCCATGGAACACAAGATCTACGACAATGAAGAGATCAGAAATATGTTTACCGCTCTGGGTGTAAAAATTGGATCAGCTGAAGATCCCAAAGCACTGGACCTCAGCAAGCTCCGTTATCACAAACTGATCATCATGACCGATGCGGATGTGGATGGATCGCATATTGCAACCTTGATCCTTACGTTCATCTATCGTTACATGAAGGAGATGATCGAACAAGGATATGTATACATCGCACAGCCTCCCCTTTATCTCGTGAAAAGAGGAAAAGAACAGGCCTATGCATACAACGAGGAACAACGCAAGGCACTGGTTGAAAAACTGGGTGCCGGCAAAGAAGACTCCGTCACCATTCAACGATACAAAGGATTGGGTGAGATGAACGCTGAACAGCTGTGGGAAACCACCATGAATCCAGCTACGCGTACACTCAAACGAGTTACCATTGAAAGTGCCGCAGAATCAGATCGTATTTTCAGTATGCTTATGGGCGATGAAGTAGCCCCTCGTCGTGAGTTCATCGAAAGTCATGCGAAATACGCAAAACTGGATATTTAGTTTTTCCCCTGCAACGCATAATTAAAACTAAACTGATACAGTGGTAAACTGTATAAAGGCTCGGGTGGTTTAGTGTATCGGTAAACCTGCGCTTTCAAGTGAACCGTATAGCTGATTTCTAAGCCAAAGCCCATTGAGTAGCCCCTGTAAGTTCCATTGGTGTTGAGCCCCTCTAAAAAAACAGCCAACTGTGAAGGATGGGTATAGGCCAAATGATACCTTATACTAATCCAGCAAGCCCCCATATTGGCAGCATGATCTTTTTCCCAGGCCCCGGTTTGAAAAAACAAGCCCAGCGTAGCAAAGCTGTTTAAAAAATTATGCGGTCTGCCATTTAGCCAACTACCCGGTAGTGTTGTGCGATAGCCCGTTAATAATCGTTCGCCAAGTTGATAAATAAATCCAAACTGCGTAATTTTTTCCTTTTTTCTCCAGGCTCTCCAACCATCCACACTAACATTGAGCAGTCCGCTCAGCGGAGTGATAAACTGTGTAACCAAGTGTTCATTGTTACGAACTGCCATTCCCAAGATCTGCGCCGAAAAAGCGTTATTGCTCACTCCACTATAAATGGTAAAAGGAAGGGAGAACTTATCAGGTTCTCCAATCCGTAAACGAATCAGCCGCGCGGATGCACTTACCTGGCCGCTACTCACTAAATCAATAAAGCCAGCATTGAGTACATCTGTTTTACTACTACTGATTTTTCGGATCAGCGTGTCTCGGGATAATGCATTAGCTACAAAGGGAAAAAACAAAGCCATTAAAACCATTACGCCACAACTCCTTTGCACTAAACGGCTTGGTTCAGTTCCCATAACAGGGTCGGTTTCCGAACAAGTAAATAGATTTTAAATAAGCACCATTATAATGAATATCGAAGGTCAAGAACTCCGCTGCACTATTCCGTATGGAGAGCGCATAAGGATGCACCTGTTGTAAAATAGATTTGGCATACCTATGATTGGGCGCCTGGATATAAGGCAAACCCTCCGAAGGCCATTGCTGATTATGGCAAGGGTTCCACTGAAGCGTGCAATAACTAATACCCACTTGCTGCATCAGGTCTCTTCCCCATCCGATCCACTTCTTTTTGTACACTCGAGCAATTCCTTTTACATGTGTTTTGGTGGCGCGCCCATCAAACAACACCCCTCGCTGCAGTACTTGATAACTGATTTTTCGGCGAAGGTCCGGGCTACTGCTTCTATCAAGTGGTATGGTTTCTTTGAAAGAAGCACGCGCTACCGCATGACAGTCCTCAAACACATTGGTGTTAAGCCAGTTCAATATATCCTCGATCTCCCGCCAATGATCAAAAATTAACAAGAGGATTTCTTTCAATTTTTTCGGCTTCCCTTTTTCCATTCTGTTTTCCACCGCCTGGAGTAGCGCCAACTCCGGACTGGTCAATTCCAGTTCCCAGTCTGCATTCAATATGCACCAGTAATAATCATCTTGCAAAGGTTGCTCCAACTGTGGATCAGATTCCGTAAGCGCTGTGTCGCGGAGCAACCAACGCTTGGTTGCTTGATCAATAGCTACTCGTGCAGAGGTAAATCCTAATTGACGGGCAAATTCCTGACTAGCATATTGCGTGGTTAACTGAAAAACTTTTTCCTCGAGGTAATCTGTCAAAACCGAATGTGTATTTACTGAGGCCTGATCTGCTATACAACCAGACGATGTCCCATAGTTGGCTTGAATGGCTAAAGCCGCCTGTATAAAAAAATGATCGTAAACACTATCCAAACTATTTAACTCCGAAGCAATCTTTACGGCAGAGCGTAAATCCCGGTAATAAGGCTTTTCCTGCATAACAAATACTTGTTCCGTTTGGATCAAGGCGCTTACCTGCTGTTGAACTTCCCACTTCATTTTTTCAAATTGCTGCACCCAGGGCTGTGCAAGGGAAAATAACACCGCATCCTGCTGATAGCAATCGTAAACCGATGGGTAAAGTGGTTGAGCCTGAACGCAGAAGAGTTGACCGATACATAATACCAGTATGTAAAATTTTTTCATAGAAATATTTTATTGAGTGAATGATTAACAGGAATAAAATTGAGGGGCAGGGTAAAAAAATACCCGTTGAAAATGGCGTTGATATCGGGTTTTTTTCTTCTCAGCGGGAACACTTACCTTCACCACCTAAACACGAAAATTTTTTAACATGTCAGAAATCAAAATCACCGCGTACAACGTAAAGACAAAAGAAAAAGGCTGCGTTATGCTGGATGCTGTTATCTCCAAAACTGCCAAAGGCGCCTATATGGCACAAGGAAATGATGGCAAGGGGAATAAATTAACTACGCTGATGAACCAAGAAAAAGCACTGGCTGCTATCAAGGCCGGTGTTGCCAAGCAAGGCTGGTAATGCTTTCAGCAATAAGAGAAGAGGTGGGTACAGATTGTGCTCACCCCTTTTTTTGTACCCAGTTGCTTACCCCCACAAGGAATCGATGCATGGCTTCCATGCCATTTACCTCATTAACTATCAGTAAAAACAAACGCCCTGTCTGTTTTAGATGGACTTGACGCGTTTCTGTTTGCAAATAGGAAAGGATTGAATGAAAGGTAGCCGATTCAAAATAAGGAGAGTCGGAGCGATTAATAAAAAAGCAACGAAGCGTTTGATCCTTTAAATTCATTTTCTCGAATCCTAACACAATGGCCAGCTTCCGGCATCGAACGGTTACAAATAAATCTTCTACCTGCTTGGGTACAGGACCAAACCGATCAGCAATTTCCTGATGCATCTCTACCAACTCTTCCTCGCTTTCGCAAGAATCCAACCGCTGATAGAGCGATAAGCGCTCTGTGATACTGGAAACATAATTGTCGGGTATCAATATTTCCAAATCGGTGTCAATGGTACAATCCTGTACAAAATCATCCTGTCTTGCGATCTCTTCTTTAAAAAGCTCCTGAAAGTCACTTCGCTTTAATTCGCGAATAGCTTCATTGAGAATTTTTTGATACATCTCAAATCCGATCTCTGCCATAAAGCCGCTTTGTTCGCCTCCCAATAAATTACCGGCCCCTCTGATGTCCAGGTCTCGCATGGCAATCTGAAATCCACTTCCCAATTCGCTGTGTTGCTCCAAGGTTTGCAATCGCTTTCTGGAATCGTTGGGCAATGTGCTGAGCGGTGGTGCCAGGAAATAACAAAAAGCTTTTTTATTGCTTCTACCCACTCTGCCCCTCAACTGGTGCAAATCACTCAATCCAAATTGATGGGCATTATTTACAATAATGGTATTGACAGAAGGAATGTCCACGCCACTCTCCACAATACTGGTGCAGACCAGCACATCATAACGACGGTCAATAAAATCAAGCATTCGTTCTTCCAGTTCATGACCTTCCATTTGACCGTGTGCAAAACCAATGGATAGGTCGGGGCAAAGTCCTTTTAGAATGGCAGCCATTTCAGCGAGTCCTGCAATGCGGTTATAAATAAAAAACACCTGCCCGCCACGTTCGGTTTCAAAATAGATAGCCTCCCGAATCTGATCTTGGTTATACACCATCACTTCTGTTTGAATAGGCTGACGATTGGGAGGCGGGGTATTGATAATACTTAAATCACGGGCACCCATCAATGAAAACTGTAAGGTGCGAGGGATGGGCGTAGCCGTTAAGGTTAAGCAATCGACAGTAGAGCGCAGGGTTTTTATTTTCTCTTTATGTGCTACTCCAAATTTTTGTTCCTCATCCACTACCAACAAGCCAAGGTCTTTAAAAATGGTTTCCTTGCCTAATAAGACATGGGTGCCAATGATGATATCAATTTTCCCTTCCGCCAATTTTTTCAGTGTTTCTTTTTTTTGCATGGCAGATTTAAATCGATTGAGGTAATCAACCGTTACCGGAAAATCCCTGAGTCTTTCTTTAAATGTTTTATAATGTTGAAAGGCAAGAATGGTGGTAGGCACCAATACAGCAGCCTGTTTCCCATCCACACAGGTTTTGAAAGCCGCACGAATAGCCACCTCTGTTTTTCCAAATCCCACATCTCCACAAACCAATCTGTCCATTGGTGAGGAGGATTCCATGTCTTTTTTTACATCTGCTGTGGCCTTACTCTGATCAGGTGTATCCTCGTAAATAAAAGAAGCCTCTAATTCAGTTTGCAAGAAATTATCAGGTGCATGTGCAAATCCTTGTTGAGCCTTACGGGTTGCGTAGAGTTTAATCAGATCAAATGCAATTTCCTTGACCTTAGACTTTGTTTTTTCTTTCAAACGATTCCAAACATCACTGCCCAGCTTGTTCACTTTGGGGATAGCCCCTTCTTTGCCTGAGTACTTGGCAATTTTATGCAAGCTGTTGATGTTTACGTAGAGGATATCGGCATCCTTATACATTAATCGCACGGCTTCTTGTATCCGACCATTTACTTCAATTTTTTGGAGTCCGCTGAAAACCCCCACCCCATGATCAATATGGGTAACAAAGTCTCCGGGTTGTAATTCCCGGAGCGTTCGTAAGGTGAGCGCTTTGTTTTTACTGTAGGCCTGCTTGACTTTGTATTTGTGATAGCGCTGAAAGATCTGGTGATCCGTGTAACAGACCCGCTTTAGGTCATGGTCAATAAAGCCAGCTTGGATTGCGTGTGCCACAGGCTCAAAAACAATAGCAGCTTTGAGATCATCAAAAATGGTTTGCAACCGCTCCAGTTGACGCGGATTCTCTGAAAAAATATAAATACTATACTGTTTGGCAGCCCAGTTTCTGAGATCATTGATCAGCAAATCAAAATTCCTGTTAAAAGAAGCCTGCTCGGTGGTGGCAAATGCCAACTCCAGCACTAAACTATTCCCCGGCAATGAAGCATTAGGGCCAAAAGCAATAAGATTACCAGCCAGTAAGGCATCCCGCATCAACTGAGGTGTTACCAGGTCAGTTGCTGCTACCTCTTTTTTTGCCCACCGTTCATCGCCTTCTGCTTCTTCTTTCAAATGAGTTCCAGATCGTAGATTTAAAAAAGTGGTAAAACTTTCCGAGGTATCTTCCATCCGATCCACGCATATTGAAAAGTCCTGTACCCATACAACGGTATTGGAAGGAAGAAATTCCAACAAGGAAATTCCCGGACCACTGGTCATGGATTGATCCATACGTGGTATCACGGATACCTGTGTTAATTTTCTTTCACTGAGCTGTGTTTCCGGATCGATCAATCGAATGGATTCAATTTCATTACCAAACAATTCTATTCGATAAGGCTTGTCATTGCCAATGGAATAAATATCCAAGATACCCCCGCGCATAGCAAACTGCCCGGGTTCATAGACAAAATCGCAACGCTCAAAATCATATTCGCTTAGTTTGAGTAATAGAGCCGGCAGATCCAGGCTTGCCCCCACTTTGAAATCAATCAATCGGTTGGCATAAGCAGCTGGTGTTACTACTTTTTCCAACAATGCCTCTGGATAGGTAACCAATACTTTTTTATGCAGCTCTCCCACACTGGCTTCTTTTTTTGAAAGTCGGGTCAAGGCTTCCGTACGTAGCATCACATGCGAAGGGTTCAGCAATCGAAAATTCTTGCTGTTTTTATAGGAAGAAGGGAAATAAAAAAGGTCCAGCGCCCCGGTAATGTTTTCAAGTGAATTGTGGAAATAAGCGGCTTCCTCTGCATCGTTGCAGATAATCAAATGATTTATTTTCGACACTGTTGGAGTTAATAAAGAGGCCCCCACTAAAAAGGCAGGAGCAGATCCAACCAAACCGGTCAACAGCGTTTCTTGGGGGGCAGGCAATAAAATTCTGTCCGCCAACTGATAAAGGCGGGGGTCTTGCTGTAACGTATTCAACAGATCCTTGGCACTCATTTCCGCGTCCCAAAGGTAAAACCAAATTGTATTAACTTAGGTATCACTATGGCACTGCAACCTTGGATAACAGGCAACGTGATCCGCATTGCTGATCACACCCCTACCACCCGTCAATTTTGGATTGAAGTACCCTCCTTATCTGATTTTGATTTCAAGCCCGGGCAATTTGTAACCTTAGATTTGCCCATACACGAAAAACCCAATAAACGTTGGCGCAGTTACTCTATTGCCTCCCGACCCGATGGGACCAATGTTTTTGAGCTGATTATTGTGAAAGTAGAAAACGGAGCAGGCACCACTTATTTATTTGATCAGGTTGTTGTCGGCTCTACCTTGACGCTACGAGGTCCGCAGGGCGTTTTTGTATTACCTGAACACCTTGAGGATGATTTGTTTTTGATTTGCACCGGCACAGGAATTGCCCCATTTCGCAGTATGGTCACACACCTATGGAAACATCAAATTCACACAGGTGTCATTCATCTGGTATTCGGATGCAGAAAAAAAGAAGATCTGCTTTACTCTGCTGAGTTAACGCATCTGCAACAAGAAAATTCCTCTTTCCATTATCATCCTGTTTTATCCCGTGAAAGCTGGGATGGAAAAACAGGCTATGTACATGCAGTGTACGAGGCGCTTTGCGAACAAAAACAACCCGCCCACTTTTTACTGTGTGGCTGGAAAAACATGATTGACGAAGCCTATGCACGCATACAAGCAATGGGCTACGACAAAAAAGCTATTCATCGGGAGATCTACGGATAATACTTTCTATAATCCGCTTTTACAATTGGTCATTGGAAACCTACCTTTGAGTTCCCATTGCAGGGGATAAAAAAAATATCATGGCCATTAAAACCATCATTGAACCTTTTCGGATCAAATCAGTAGAGCCTATTTATTTCAACACAAAGCAAGAACGTGAAGCTATTTTGCAAAAAGCCAGCTATAATGTATTTGGGATTGCTTCCCGAGATGTACTGATTGATCTGCTAACCGATAGTGGCACTTCCGCAATGAGTAGCCGTCAATGGGGTGGCATCATGGAAGGCGATGAATCCTATGCCGGCAGTCCCAGTTTCTATCGCTTTGAATCCATGGTCAAGCGAATCACGGGCATGCAATATATCATTCCCACACACCAGGGAAGAGCTTCAGAAAAAATTCTTTTTTCCGCCGTGGGAGGAAAGGGCAAAACTATTATTAGCAATACTCTCTTTGACACCACCCGCGCCAATATTGAATTTTCCGGTTCCACAGGAATTGATTTACTCTGCACAGAAGGAAAGGACCCCCTGAAAGCGGCTCCCTTCAAAGGAAACATGGATGTGGAAGCATTGGAACCCACCATCCAAAAAGTTGGAGCGGCTAATATTCCTATGGTTATTATCACGGTAACCAATAACTCTGTAGGGGGTCAGCCTGTGAGCATGGCCAACCTTAAAGCCGTTGCCGCCATTTGTAAAAAACATAAGATTCCCTTTTTTATTGATTGCTGTCGCTTTGCGGAAAATGCTTACTTCATTAAAAAAAGGGAAGCCGGGTTTGAGAACAGAACCATCGAATCCATTGCACAAGAAATGTTCTCACTGGCGGATGGATGCAGTATGAGTGCCAAGAAAGACGCATTTGCCAATATTGGAGGATTTCTGGCTCTCAATGACAGTCAATTGGCTATGGAATGCAGAAACCTGCTGATCATTACTGAGGGGTTTCCCACCTATGGTGGGCTGGCCGGTAGAGACCTGGAAGCTATTGCCATTGGTCTCGAGGAAGTGATGGAGGAAAGCTATTTGCAATACCGAATCAGAAGTATGGAATACCTCACTGAAAAATTAGCAGCTGCGGGTGTTCCCGTTATGCTACCTGCCGGAGGCCATGCCGTTTATTTAGATGCAAAAACATTCTTACCCCATATTCCGGCATCTCAGTATCCCGGTCAATCCCTGGTTTGTGCCCTGTATGAGGAAGGAGGTATCAGAGCCGTTGAGATCGGCTCACTGATGTTTGGTAAATATGACCAACAGCATCAATTGATACCAGCCGCCTTAGAATTAGTACGCCTGGCCATTCCACGCAGAGTATACACCCAAAGTCATATTGACTACGTAGCAGAAGTAATTATCGAAGTGTATAAAAAAAGAGACGAACTAAAAGGACTTCAAATTCTGGAAGAAGCCCCCCTACTTCGTCACTTTACCGCTAAGCTAAAGCCTGTATAATTAAACGGATTATTTAGTTGCTGTTATCAATATGGCCATAGTAGTTCCTACGGCTAGGATTTTGCTGAATACATTATCCCAGTTAAACTTTTTGTCTTCACCAGACTTGAGTTTTTCTTCAATTTCATTGAGAGAAATAGTGGCGCCAGGTTTCACAGCAGGGTAAATTCTGAAAAACCATAGAACCTGTTTTGCTCCTTGCGCACTTCCATCAGGATAAGCTACTGCCACAGTTTTACGATCTGCCTTTCGAGAGAAGCCCCCTGCGTATTCACGGATATACCATTTAGCAGATCGGGCATTTGAATACATAAAATTTACAACCTCAGTCAATGATTGCTCTTTCACAAGGGTTCCTGCACGAACCAGATCTGCTTGACGAGTTCCCTTTATACGGATGCTCACTGTGTTTTGATAATCAGGAATAGAAATACTATCGCCAGGAAGCAACACGGGATCAAAACGTTTTGAACCATTTCTTGAAATTGTTTTTTGCAGATCTATTCCAATTAATCCCTTATTTCCGGTTGTGCGGTAAAGAGTGGCAAAATTTTTATCTGCCAAAGCATTGAATCCCCCTGCTTGTTTAATCAATTGTGACAATTGAACTTCTTTTGCTTCCAATGCATACAAACCTGGGTATTTTACACCGCCAGTTATACGTACAGTCCTATTTAAATTGAATAAAGGCATATTTCTAACTGCTACTTTATCAAAAGGCATCAAATTGAAACCAGTGTTGGGTGCAATAATATTGAAGGCCGTATCCACCTCTAATTCAAAGCGAGTATAGCCCGTTCCATTTTCGCCATAACTCAAACGAAATATATCCACACGGTTGAGCGCAGCAGAAATTGTAAATCCACCTGCCAAACGAATCATATCACCTAAGGTAAGTGTGGGACTGTACAAAGTTGTTAGTGTGTCTTTCACAGCACCAGAAATTGAGACGGTAGCCCCTTGCACAAAAGTTCGCTTATCAAAAACCACCAGCTTATCACCCGCTTGCAATTTCAGATCACCAATTTTAGCTAGATCCACCGGGATGTACTCAGCCTTTCCTGGCATCATTACATCTGTGCGAATAATTTGTGCACGATCAGTAGCGGTTGGCAATAATCCACCTGCCAATTGTAGGGCATCTCCCAATGGAATTTGGTCACCAAAGGCCAGCATTCTTTTAACGGGTAACCGTACAGCCCCATCAATTTCCAACATCTCCTGATTCGCATAAAATACTTTGTTATACACTTGCACACGATCACGGGGCTCCAATGTAAAGTTTCCAGCTTCAGCAGCGGTCACTTTCAAAATACGCACCGTGCTATCACGCAACAAGCGTTCCACAAAAAAGAAATCATTTTTTGCTTCAGGCATTAATTGCACTTTCATCAATAAACTGCTCAAGCGCATATCCTTTTGCAATTCGTATCGACCGGGATAAAATACAGCACCCTCCGCTTCAGCAAAACGCTCAAGCGGCTTCTTTGACTCACGTATTCTAACAATATCCCCATCAGCTAAATCAAGCACTACCTTTTTAGCAAGTACATCAGCCAGTTTGTGTTCAAGTAATATCACCGAATCAGCTTGCGTTCTTTCAATTTGTAAAAACTCTGCGTAAGTATTGTAATTGACACCTCCTGCAAATCCTAACAATTCAGTCATGCCCTCTTTGCCGGCCAATTCATATTTCATAGGACGCTTTACAGCCCCTTCAAGTGTTACCACTTTTTGCGCCATAGGAACATATAGGATATCATTTTGCTGGATATCAAATTGGAATTGGAAAGCCGGGTCACTTAAAAATGCATAAACATCCATTTTCTTACGCGTCTTTCCGCGAATCAATTCAATGTTACGTACAGATCCCTGCATAGTTGGACCACCCGCTACTGACAACGCATTGAATGCGGTATTCAAAGCAGACATATTAAAACTACCGCGAAGGTTAGCCTCACCAAACACATTCACGATGATGGCGCGTGCAGTTTGCAACGTCACCGTGTATTGGTCTTGCTGAAAGCGGTAGGCAGCACTAAAGCGTTGCCCTATTAATTTTCGTGCTTCGCCAAGCGTTACCCCTTGCAAATACAATTGCTTAAGACCAGTTGGCTGAATGTACCCTTCTTTATTTATTTCTAATAAAAGATCTGCTTGAGACATACCAAAAATGGTAATACGAATGCGATCTCCTGCACCAAGTACATAGGTGTCAGGTGTTCTTGCACCATCAGTGGTTCTAAAAGCCTCTAATGTTTGGTTTGTAAAAATATCATGCCCATAAATCCCCACCTCTTTAGCTTTTAGCGCAATCTCCTTTTGAATGGAATCAGCAACCGCCTCAGCTTTGGTTCTTACTGGTTCTTTAAAGGCACTATCCTTGCTTGAACCTTGTTTATCTGGACCTGCAGGATCCATCGGTATAACACGTCCAGGTTCCGCATTGGGACTTCCCGACTTTTTTTTCTCTGCTTCCAGCTCTGCAATGGTTTGCTCAATCACAGAACGGTTCTGCGCAACCTCCGCATCAGACATGGCGTCAATATTGAGGCCTTTGGTTTTTAAACGCTCTTTAACTTCTTGTTCATTCAACCCTTTGGATGATAACAGGGATTTGATCTGCGCCATCACATTTGGGTTATCACGGACAGTGGGCTGCGCCTGGGCCGTTACATACGTAATTGAAATCAACAAAGTCAACAAAACAGGAATCAATCGCCTCATCATGGGGTAGCTCATATTAAATAGTTGGTTTTCACAGAATTGTAGGTTACCGGTTCAACGGCCATGCAAATCTACTTCAAATTGCCCATAAGGTCATTGGTATGGGTGTAAAAAATGAGTAAAGAATATAATGCTGTTAGAATGAACCCTTTAACAATCAACTGTTTAAGAGTAAAATCTTAGCAATCAGACCATCGCATTTAAAACCAGTCCTTTCAATGCAGCAATGGGAACGCGCTCCTGCTCCATGGAGTCGCGATGGCGAATTGTTACCGTTTGATCCTCCTTGGTTTGATAATCAACCGTTACGCAAAAAGGAGTGCCCAGGGCATCCATTCTGCGATAGCGTTTTCCAATAGAATCTTTCTCTTCATAAAAACAACGGAACTCATTGCGGCAGGAGGCAATAATTTCCTCAGCGATTTCCGGCAGGCCGTCTTTTTTGTTCAACGGAAGAACAGCCATCTTGATGGGAGCAAGCGCTGCGGGTAATTTCAATACCACGCGACTATCTGTTTTTTCAGGAGTGCTTAAATCCTGTTCCTCATAAGCATAACTGAGAACAGCGAGGAACATTCGGTCCAGCCCTATGGAAGTTTCAATAACATAAGGGATATAATTTCCGAATGGTTTTCCCGTGGCGGGGTCCACATCATTGTCAAAATACTGCAGCTTCTTTTTGCTAAATTCCTGATGCTGTTTGAGATCAAAATCAGTACGGCTATGAATTCCTTCCAGCTCCCTGAAGCCCATCGGAAATTCAAACTCAATATCACAGGCAGCGTCCGCATAGTGAGCCAGTTTCACATGATCATGAAAGCGATAACCAGAAGCAGGAATTCCCAATGCCAAGTGCCATTTAAGCCGCTCTGTTTTCCAATATTCATACCACTGTTGCTGTGTACCGGGACGAACAAAAAACTGCATTTCCATTTGCTCAAACTCCCGCATCCGGAAAATAAACTGACGCGCTACAATTTCATTCCGAAACGCTTTTCCGATCTGTGCAATTCCAAAAGGCAGTTTCATACGTCCGGTTTTCTGCACATTTAGAAAATTTACAAAAATTCCCTGTGCGGTTTCTGGACGCAAATACACTTTATTATCCTCGTCGTCCGTGGAAACTGTTGATCCAAATTCTGTAGCAAACATCAAATTGAATTGACGGATATCCGTCCAATTACAAGTACCGCTTACGGCGCAGTTGATCTTTTTTTCTTCGATCAATTTTTTCAAACCGGTAAAATCATCTGCCCCCAATAACGCTTCCATCGCTTCAATCAATTGCCCGGCAGCTTTTTGGTCTCCGGCAGCACGTAATTCATCTGCAAATCCTTCTATTAAATGATCTACCCGATAACGTTTTCTACTGTCCCTGTTGTCGATCATGGGATCATTAAAATTATCTACGTGACCGCTGACCTTCCAGGTAGTAGGATGCATAAAAATAGCGGCATCGATCCCCACGATATTATCGCGGAGTTGGGTCATGCTTTTCCACCAATGGTCTTTAATATTCTTTTTTAATTCGCTGCCCATCTGGCCATAATCATATACAGCCTGCAGTCCATCATAGATTTCACTGCTGGGAAAAATAAAGCCATACTCTTTGCAATGAGAGATAATTGCCTGAAAACGGTTATTGTCGTTAGCCATAGGCTGCAAATATAAACCGCAAAAGCTCAGCGAAGCTTTGAATTGTCCTGATGGCGGCTGGCGTCCCGAGCGGACTTTTTTTCGATGTTAAGGGCAAAAGCCTCTGTCAGGTTCACCCCGGTTTGATTAGCGATACAGATCAACACCCAAAACACATCCGCCAATTCATCCGCCATGTTGGCCGGGGTCTCTTTTCCTTTAACACTCTGGTCTCCATAGGTGCGGGCCATGAGTCGGGCAAGCTCCCCTACCTCCTCCGTTAAAATAGCCATATTGGTGAGTTCGCTGAAATATCTAACCCCAACTGTTTTGATCCACTGATCAACCTGTTGCTGTGCCTGTTCAATAGTTATCATTCTTTATTTTTTGTATCCATGATCAAGGTAACAGGACCATCATTGAGCAGGTCCACTTTCATATCCGCTCCAAATACACCTGTTTGAATGGGTTTCCCCAACGCAGTGCTTAATAGCTCAATCATTTTTTCATAAATCGGTATCGCCACAGACGGGGCTGCTGCACGGCTATAGGAAGGTCTGTTTCCTTTTTTGGTAGCGGCAAATAAAGTAAGTTGACTGACCAACAGCAGTTCTCCGCCAGTTTCCAGCAAGGAACGGTTCATTATTCCCTGATGGTCATCAAAAATTCTAAGATTGACCAGTTTTGCAGACAACCAATTCATGTCTTCCAGGCTATCGGCGTCCTCAATTCCCAATAGTACCAACAAACCCTCCCCAATAGCGCCGGTAATTTTCCGTTCCACCGTCACGGAAGCTCGCTTGACACGTTGTAACACCACTCGCATAATTAGAGTTAATTTTGAAAAGATAAATGTAGGATGAATTTAACCGAACTGATAAAGGAGTTGCGATTTGTGAGTTCCCGCAGCGGAGGCCGTGGTGGACAAAACGTCAATAAAGTGGAAACGGCCGTTACCGCGCTATTGGATCTTGGGCAAACCATGCATTTGTCCGATTTCGAAAAAAAAATGATCCGCGAAAAATTAAAAACCCGAATCAATTCAGCTGGCATTTTATCCGTACGTGCCCAGGTGCATCGTACACAGTGGGCCAACCGCGAAGAATCGATCAACGTAATGTTCAGGCTCATTAAAAATGCAATACAAAAAAAGAAGCCCCGTATTGCAACCAAGGTATCTGCCGGCGCCACAGAAAAAAGATTACAATCAAAAAAAAGAAAGGCTCAATTAAAATCCGGAAGAGGTCGTATTAGTTTTAATAAAGATGAATAGAAAAAAAATCATTCTCCTTGCTCTTATTGCCGCAGTGATTGGTCTTCGATTTTTATCGGGGTGTCAGAAACCGCTTATTTCCCGTGAACTCACACCCACTGCCCTCGAAACACCTGCGCATTTTCCACCCCCGCTGGATATATTTAGGAGTAATCCCTTAAGTAAGGAAGGCGTTGAGCTGGGAAGAAGATTATTTTATGAACCTCGCTTGTCCGTTGACAATAACCATCCCTGTGCTTCCTGCCATGAACAGGTAGCTGCCTTTGGAACATTTGAACATGACAGAAGTCATGGCGTTTTTGAATCACATACGCTACGCAATGCACCCGTATTGTTTAATCTGGCCTGGTATCCGCAGTATCATTGGGAGGGCGGCATCTATAGTTTAGAGGAACAAGCTATTCATCCCATTACAGGAGCTACTGAAATGGGTGATCGGTTTAGCAATATCATAAGAAAGTTGGAGAGAGTCCCCTACTACCGAAGGGCCTTTCAGGAAGTATTCAACAGCAATTTCATTGAATCCATTCAGCTGTTAAAAGCGTTGGCACAATTCGCGGGAACCCTGGTATCTGCCAATAGCAAATATGATCGCATGATAAAGGGCCAAACTACATTCACAGCGCAGGAAGCCAGTGGCTATCAAGTTTTTCAAGCCCGATGCAATACCTGTCACCGGGAACCACTTTTTACCGATAACAGTTTTAGAAATATCGGACTGTCCGTTGATCCTGCTTTAAGGGATTACGGAAGAATGCGTGTAACGGGTCAACCACAAGACTCCTTGAAATTTCGGGTACCCACTCTTCGCAATGTTGCTCTCTCCTCCAATTACATGCATGATGGAAGATTCATGACCATCCAGCAATGTATTAATCACTACCGTGTAGGAATTATCCGAAGCAATACACTGGACCCTTTGTTACAAAATGGAATTCAGCTAACCGATAGTGAAAGCAATAACCTGGTTGCCTTTTTAAAAACGCTTACGGATTCAAGCTTTGTCCGGAACCCGAACTTGGCAAAACCGGAGTAACGCGCCTGGATTTTAGTATTTGAAGCATCTCTTGCTTGGCTTTGATTTCATTTTCCGTATCCTGCTGCGCCTTCCCATTGTTATCCAACTTACGCTCTAAGTCTCCTTGCTCTTTCTTTAATCCTTCTAATTTCTTTTCTGCTTTGAGAATGGCGTCCTCCTGTGCTTTGATATCTAACTCCAAACTTTCTGCAGCCACATCTGGGATAATGCTTTTCAAATAGCTTTTTACCTTGTTGGCACGCTCTTCACCCACCGAACGGCCCAGTGCTTCTCCATTCTGAAGAATAATAATCGTAAGCAAGGAAATTTCTCTTTCCTTACGGCTTCTCTTCTCTATTTTGACCAGATAATCTGCTTGCCCCTCCGTGATATCATTCATGATGGAACCTGCAAATACCTTGAAACCCTTATCCCGATTTAGGATTCCTTTTTCCTCACGAGGTCTGTATCCCAACTTAGCAAATCGTTTTAATAATGCATTTTCAACGGCGGGCGCCTGGTAATCGTACTCCGCTAAAAACGCGGCATACTTTTTCTTATCGTATTCGGCCGTTCCCTCATACACCTGTGCCCACGATCCGTTACTAAGTACCAGCATGAATAAGAACAACACCATCCCCTTTTTCATAAGCATAGATTTACGCTTAAAGATACAGCATGCCCGCAAAAGGTTATCTTTATGGGCAAACAATTCTGTTTGAGCGGTATCAAAAATTTGGCAGGTCAAACACTTTGGTACGGATTACCCAGTATCACCAGCAGGTTTTTAGGCTACCTGATGAACCTGAGTCTTCCCCTGTTTTTTCGTGAACCCGCTGTCACTGCAGACCTCACACTGGTTTATGCGGCCACTGCTTTTCTTAATATACTCTTTACCTATGGCATGGAAACAGCTTACTTCCGGTTTGCCCAGGAGGAAAACAGATCCACGCTGTACAGTACACTTTCCCTCACTCTTTTTATATCCACATTCTTTTTCTCTTTACTACTATGGATCAATCAGGATAGTTTGGTAAGCTGGGCTCGGCTGGAAAATGCACCCGGGCTGATCAGATGGATGATCGGAATCTTATTTTTTGATACCCTTTCCACATTGGCCTTTGCCAGGTTAAGACAGGAAAACAGACCTCGCCGTTTTGCTTTTGCTAAAATGGCAACGGTTGTGATCAATATATCGGTTGTAATATTCTGTTTGGGAATTGTCCCTAAGTATTTTCCAATGTGGACTGCAATTACGGAGCCGGGAATAGCATGGTATTTAATTGGAAATTTCCTGGGCAGTGTGGCCACACTTTTTCTGTTGATCCCGGAACTGAAACAAATAAACCGATCACTGGATACCGGATTATTGAAAAAAGTTTTGCAATACAGTTGGCCCCTAATCATAGTAGGTATGGGAGGAATTGTGAATGATATGCTCAGCCGCTTACTCTATCAATTTGTGGTGGACCTTCCTGCCGAAGAAGCCAAACATCAATTAGGTGTTTTTGGAAACATCATTCGACTATCCATTGTGATCACTATTGCCATCCAAGCGTTTCGTTTGGCTGCCGAACCCTTTTTCTTTAATCGCAGTCGCGACAAGAACGCACCCGAAACCTATGCACGTGTATTGAAGTTTTTTGTAATCGTATGTTGCTTTTTATTCCTGTGCGTGTCTCTTTATATTGATGTGGCAGCCTGGTTTTTTGAAGCCATCGACCGCGGACTTTGGAAAGAAGGCCTTTATGTAGTTCCGTTTTTTGCCATGGCAAATATTTTATTGGGGATTTACTACAATCTGAGCATTTGGTACAAACTGACCAATCGCAACCTCACGGGTGCATTTATCACATTGGGTGGGGCCATCATTACCATTGTACTCACCATTTTACTGATTCCACGCTTTCACTATTGGGGTGCTGCCATGGCAAGTTTCAGCTGTTACTTGTTCATGATGGTGGTAAGTTATGGTTTGGGGCAAAAACATTTTCCGGTTCCCTACCCCGTAAAACGGATTGTATTTTATCTGACCGGCAGTGGCGGCCTGTACCTCTTACACCGATCCTTAGTTAATTGGTACACCGATCCCACATTTAATCTGGCTTTAGCCAGCGCTTTATTACTCCTGTTCATAGCAGTAGTCAGCAAAACAGAAAAACAGGAGTGGGCCGAAATTTAATCAGCGGCCACAAAGGGATTATTAGCCTTTTCGTAACCAATGGTGGTAGGCATCCCATGTCCACTATATACTTGGGTGTTATCCGGTAAGGTATAAAGTTTGGACCGAATGCTCTGTTTCAAGGTTGCAAAATCCGAACCGGGTAAATCAGTTCGTCCCACACTTTCTCTAAACAAAACATCACCACTGATCACCCACCCCCCTTGTTGATAGTAAAGGGAAATACTGCCGGGCGAATGGCCGGGCGTATGTATAATTTGCAACCGATCCTCCCCAATTTGTAAAAACTGCCCCTCGGTGATGTAATGCACGGGACCCTGGTAGTTTTCAAAGGGCAAATTCCAGAGCTCACCGGCTGTGGGAGCATAGTCAAATACCTTTTTTTCGCGCTCATGAAAATATAATTCCAAGTCCCAGTTTTCGTGGACAAACTTATTTCCAAAAACATGGTCCAAATGGCAATGCGTATTGACTAATTGAACAGGCTTTAGCCTTTTGGAAAGAATTTTTTCTTCCAGTGTTTTACGTTCTTCGGGAAAATAACATCCCGGATCTATAATCAAGGCATCCCCTGCTTCGTTATAAACAAGGTAGGTGTTCTCCTGAACGGGACTAAAGAGCAAGGACTGGACGGTTAACATAGCGAGGTTTTCGTACTTTTAAAGTCGATTTACAAAGATAGTTATGAATAGAATGAGGTGGATTGTTGTATCGCTTACCCTGTTGGGCATTTTACAGGCAGAAGCACAGGTCAATACGGTACAATTCGGAAAAAACCGTGTGCAGTACCAAAAGCTCAAATGGAAACACCATCAGACCGATAATTTCAATTGCTATTTCAGTCAGGATGGATTGGGACTCGGTGAATATGTAGGTCAAATTGCAGAACAAGAACTTCCAGGGCTTGAAGCATTTGTAGAATTTGGCATTCAACGACGGATCAATATTGTTATTTATAATAATTACGATCAAATGCAACAGTCCAATATTGGACTGGGTATTGATTGGCAAAATACCGGTGGGCTTACCAAATTGGTCAACAATAAGATGATTGTTTATTTCGATGGCAATCATCAACATCTTCGGTATCAAATTCGGGAAGGCATTGCCAGAAACCTGGTAGAAAATTTATTATTTGGAGAGGATCTTGGAGACTTTGCCACCAACAAGGCCCTATTAGATCTGCCAAAATGGTTAACGGACGGATATATTACCTACGCTGCTGATTATTGGAATACAAGTCTGGACGATCAACTACGCGCGGTGATGCTAGCCGGACTGTATCGTAATTTTTATCAGTTTGCTTTTGAAAAACCAGCCTTGGCGGGTCATGCTTTTTGGAAATACATAGCCGACAAGTATGGGAAAAATAAAGTCACTTACTTTTTGTATTTGGCAAGAGCCTATCGCAATTTGAACAATGCCTCCTATAAGTTATCCAAGAAAAAATTTAAAGTACTCCTGCAGGATTTCATGACTGACATGCAGGATGTGTATTTTAAAGATATTCGCGGCAGGCGCAATGCACCCCGTGGGCAATTGGCCGTAAGTGAGTATGCAGGTAAAAAAGATTTTTATCGTTTTAATGCCAACCCCGTTCCTCGCAGTTTCTCCTACGTAGTTACCGAGTATAAAAAAGGAATAATTCAGTTGGTGCTGATGGAAAATTTTGTAAACCGTCGGGTACTGCTCAAGCAAGGAGTGCTTTCGAGAGAAGAGGACAAGGATCCAAACTATCCATTGGTTGCCTGGGATGGAAAAGGTACGCGCCTCGCTGTTTTGTATAGTAATCAGGGAAGGCTCAACTTTTTTGTTTACGATCTGGTACGCCGTATCAAGATCAATAAACAAGTGATCGAAAAATTTGATCAGGTTACCGACATGAAATACATGTTGGATAATAATACGCTCATCTTTAGTGCGGTCCGTAGCGGGCAAGCCGATATCTATACCTATAAAATTGACAAACAATCCATCGAGCAAATCACCAACGATCCTTTCGATGATCTTGACCCTTCCTTTGTTGCCTTTCCCAATAAAACCGGAATAATATATTCCAGCAACCGCCCTACTGCCACCGGAGCTGAAAAAGCCGATGCCACTCCCAGTAAGTCCTTCAATATATTTTTAGTGGATAATTGGAACAAAAGCGAACTCCGTCAGATCTCAAAACTCACTGATCTTTCTCGGGGCAACGCCAGATTTCCTTCACAATACAATACCAGTCATTTCACGTTTGTCAGTGATCAGAATGGGATCAATAACCGTTATGCGGGTTTCTTTACTACAGAACGTGCAGGTCTGGATACCCTTGTGTTTATTGGAGATGAAGTGCTTCGCAATCCACATCAAGCAGAAGTGGACAGTGTGCTGAAGGATTGGGAAAAAACAGATATCGATTCAGTAGGGTTTGTTTCCGTAACGCTTGACTCTGCCTATATCTTTCCATTAACCAATTACCAAAGCAGTTTGTTGGAAACGCGTACTGCAGGCGATAATCAACAGGTGAGCGAAGTAGTGCAACTAGGCGATGCAAAATTGTTATATCGCTTAAAAATTGACGAGAATGCCCTTAGACGTAGAAATGTTACGGCCCGCCCCACCGAATATGTTCGTAAACTCATTGAAGAAGAAAAAAAGAATTTACGAAAAACGGCTCCAACTGTTGTACCGCTTGCTGTTATTGACACTTTAGCAAAACAAACCGAGCCGGTATTTAACACCGGATTTGAAGAGGAAACCACTAATGCGCTCACCGGCGCACAAACGGCTCCCTTAAAAAAACAAACCCCGCCAAAGAATAAGATTTTTGAATACCGGCCTCCTAAATTCTTTAACGATTATCTGGTCTCCGGATTTAATAACAACGTGCTGGTTACTCGTTATCAACCTTATCAAGGCGGATATGGACCTATAACACTCAGCAATAATAATCCGATGAATGGCATTGTTAGAATTGGAACTTCGGATCTGATGGAGGATGTGAAATTTGCCGGAGGTTTCCGGATCAGCCCCAACCTGGATGCAAATGAGTATGTTTTTACCACGCAATACTTGAAAAAGAGACTTGATTACGGAGTAACCTATTATCGTAACACGGTTAAGAATCCCCCATTATTTACGGATACTATTTTCTTTGACACCAAGCTATACTCCAATTTATACCAGGCTACCGTAAGTTATCCTTTCAATAAGGTAAGAAGTTTGCGGATCAATGCCGCCTTCAGAAGCGATCGGTATGTTAAAATGGCAAACCCTGCCTATCCGGACCAATCACTTAAGGGAAAAGATTTGGTCAAAAAGTATGCGTTGGCACATGTTGAATTTATACATGACGACGCTGTTTCGCCAACGCTGAATATTTGGAATGGACTTCGTTGGAAAATTTACTGGGATTACAATGCACAGATCGGCCATAATGTAAAAACCGGATCAGGCGATTTTCCATTCACCATGAATATGGGATTCGATGCGCGGTATTTTCTTCCGATCTATCGTAATATTATCTGGGCCGTTCGTGGAGCGGCTGATTTTTCCTGGGGTAGTCAAAAAATTATTTATTACCTCGGCGGCACAGACAACTGGTTGCTTTTTGGACAAAACAAACGCAACGACGGATCTTACCGCTATTTTGATCCTGCAAACAAACCTGATCCGGATGCAGAATATTCATTTGAATCCTTAGCGGTTAATCTGCGAGGATTTAAGCAAAATATAGCCAACGGAAACAACGCTGTAGTGCTCAATAGTGAACTCCGCATCCCCGTCTTTACCACTTTTTTCAATAGACCCATCAACAGTGCCTTCCTTCGCAATTTTCAATTGGTGCAGTTTATAGATTTAGGAACAGCCTGGAATGGCGCCTATGATAAAATTGAAAGACCCTATGTATCCTATAGTTCGGCTCCCGTTGCCTTCCGCGTGCGCGCCGGCGGTGTTGGACCATTTGCCGGGGGATATGGAGTAGGCGCAAGAAGCACCTTACTGGGATATTTTCTACGGCTGGATGCCGGGTGGCAGATGAATGGTTTTTTCAAAGGAAAACCACAATACCATTTGGCAATGGGAGTTGATTTTTAACGGGTGGTGATTTCGATTTAGACATTTTCCTAACTTGAGCAACCAATAACGTTGCATGCAAGCTTCCTATATTCTGGCACTTGATCAAGGCACCACCAGTAGCCGCAGTATTCTGCTTGATCAGCAAGGCGCCATTGTGAGCATTGCACAAAAAGAATTCAAACAACATTATCCTCAACCCCGTTGGGTAGAGCATGACGCCCATGAGATTTGGGAAACGCAGCTGGGCACCATGGTTGAGGTAATTGCCAAAGGCAGAATACAGCCCAAGCAAATTGCCGCTATCGGTATTACCAACCAACGCGAAACAACGGTATTATGGGACAGGGAAAGCGGAGAGCCCATTGCTCCTGCCATTGTTTGGCAAGACAGAAGAACCGCTGCTACCTGCGACACCCTTCGTGCTGCGGGACATGCCCCGATGTTGCAAGAAAAAACCGGTTTGATTCTGGACCCGTATTTCTCCGCCACTAAAATCAAATGGTTGCTGGATCATACACCCGGAGCCCGTGAGAAAGCTGCCAAAGGACAATTAGCATTCGGCACCATGGACTGCTGGCTGATCTGGAAATTATCAAATGGAAAAGTGCATGCTACGGATGTGACCAATGCATCCCGTACCCTCCTTTATAATATTCATACATTACAATGGGATCAGGAACTACTTAGGCTATTTGATATCCCCCATTCGCTTTTACCAACGGTAGTGCCCAGTTCCGGAGTGATTGCTGATTGCCAAGTAATCCCTGGCCATACCATTCCAATAGGAGGTGTTGCCGGAGACCAGCAAGCAGCCCTCTTTGGACAATTATGTATTGATCCCGGCATGGTTAAAAATACCTATGGCACCGGATGTTTTATGTTGATGAACACCGGAGAAAAAGCCATTAGTTCCACCAATAATTTATTAACCACCATAGCCTGGCAGCTGGACGGAAAAACGGAATATGCCCTCGAAGGATCTGTTTTTATCGGTGGCGCGGTGGTGCAATGGTTACGTGATCAATTAAAAGTAATTCATAGCGCACCCGATATTGAAAAACTGGCCTCAAGTGTGCCGGATAGTCAAGGCGTTTATATGGTGCCTGCCTTTGCAGGACTCGGCGCACCCTATTGGAATGCTTATGCGCGCGGAACAATTTTTGGGTTAACCCGCGGTAGCAACCAAGCCCATATAGCAAGAGCAGCGTTGGATAGCATAGCTTATCAATCGGCCGATTTACTTAATGCCATGCAATCGGACGCCAGGATCCCTATTCGAGAATTACGGGTAGATGGCGGTGCCACAGTGAATGACCTACTCATGCAATTTCAATCGGATATACTCGATTGCAAAGTGGTAAGACCTGTGATCACGGAGACCACTGCCCTTGGTGCGGCTTATTTAGCCGGATTGGCTGTAGGATATTGGACCTCGAAAGAACAACTCCGTTCCCTTTGGAAATCAAATCATTTATTTACACCCAAGATAGATGCCGCAAAGCGACAAGAATTGACCAATGGTTGGAAACGGGCTGTCAAGGCATCAATAGCATGGGTAACAAATCAGTAAAATTTATACTATGAATATTTTTATGAGCGAATTGATCGGTACGGCATTATTGCTATTGTTTGGAGGAGGAGTGGTAGCCAATGTGTTGCTGGAAAAATCAAAAGGAATGCAGGGAGGCTGGCTGGTCATTAATTTTGGATGGGCCATGGCCGTGTTTATTGGTGTATATAGTTCAGTGCATCTTGGCGGACAAGGCCATCTCAACCCGGCGGTAAGTATAGGAATGCTGGCATTGGGAAAAATTGCATCAGCTGACCTGATCTATTATATCACGGCTCAATTTGCCGGTGCCATGCTTGGCGCTACGCTGGTTTGGCTTTTATACCATCCTCATTTTGCCGTTACCCAAAATGCAGATTTTAAAATGGGCGTATTTTGTACTGCACCTGCCATACATAATCCGCTTTACAATTTCATAGCGGAAGGCATCGGAACTTTTGCATTTGTATTTGGCGTACTTTGTATTTCTCCTGCCGCTGCAAAAATGGGGAGCCTTGATGCATTGCCGGTTTCCTTATTGGTATTGGGAATTGGACTTTGCCTCGGAGGCCCTACCGGTTATGGCATTAACCCTGCTCGGGATCTTGGTCCACGCATCATGCATTTTTTATTACCCATCCCCGGAAAAAGAGATAGTGATTGGTCTTATAGCTGGATCCCTGTTTTTGGTCCCATAGCGGGTGCTCTGCTAGCAGCTTTTTTATATGGACAATTAATGCCCTGACAACATACGCACTTTGGCTGGTGCGCTGCTTGCCATTCTTGCCCTTAACAGGCATCACAAGCATTCAAGATCACTTCGCAAGCTTTCTCTATTAATTTTTCGTGTATGAGAAGTGGTGGAGATATGCGTAGGCAATTAGCAGCAAATAAAAACCAATCCGTGAGTACGCCCCAAGCTATACAATGATCAATTACTTTTTTACAGGTCTCAAACGAATCAAAGCTAACGGCCATCCAAAGCCCTGCGCTACGCACGGCAATAATTTTAGGATGAACTAATTTTTCATGAAACAATTTTTCTTTAGCCGCCACTTGCCCCATCCATCCCTCTTCCAATAAAGCTTCCATGGCAGCTTTTCCTGCAGCACAACAAAGCGGGTGACCTCCGAACGTAGTAATATGACCCAATATGGGAGAGGTAGTAAAGCAATCCATCAGTTGTTTGGATGCCACAAAAGCGCCTAATGGCATTCCTCCTCCCAAGGCTTTACCTAATACCAAAATATCAGGTACTATATCAAAAGCAGTAAAGCCCCATAGTGAACCCGTTCGTCCAAAAGCCGTCTGGATTTCATCGAGCACCAATAATGCGCCGGTTTGAGTACAACGTTTCCGAACTGCTTGCATCCAGCTTTTATCAGGTTTTACTATTCCTGCCTCGGCCTGTATGGTTTCCAACACAACACAGGCGGTTTGATTGGTGATGGATGCTAAAACAGCCGGATCGTTATATGTGGCATGCTCAATTCCGGGAAGTAATGGACGGAATGCGTTACGCCAATATTCGTCCCCAATTAAACTCAAGGCTCCTTGTGTTGACCCATGATAAGAATGGTTAAAAGAAATGATATGCGTGCGATGGGTTACGCGCTTAGCCAACTTCATGGCACCTTCGATAGCTTCTGTGCCGGAGTTGGTAAAATAAACAGATTCAAGTGGCGCAGGTAAATGGCTGGCCAATAATTGTGCATACCGCACCTGCGGAGATTCAATAAACTCGCCATAGACCATCACATGCAAATAGGCATTCAGCTGTTCTTGCATGGCGGCCAATACCCGTGGATGGCCATGTCCCGTATTTGCCACGCTGATCCCGCCAATCAAATCGATGTATTCCTTTCCCGCCGCGTCATATAGCGTGGCACCGTTTGCTTTAACGATCTCCAGGGCCAAAGGAGCTGGTGAGGTTTGTGCAAGATGTCGGTAAAAGAGTTCGCGATTTTGCATAACTACGGCAAAGGTCGCCCTTTTAATTTTTACTATTTTGCAAAGAAAAAAATGGCGCTGATCTTGGCTGTTCGTGGAAAAACTCCGCTAATGGGAAACCATACCTACCTGGCCGAAAATGCAACGCTTATTGGCGATGTTACCCTGGGAGAAAATTGCAGTGTCTGGTTTCAGACCGTAGTCAGGGGTGATGTAAATTTTATTCGTATCGGCAATCAGGTGAACATTCAGGATGGAGCCATCATCCATGCCACTTTTGAAAAATGTGGTACTACCATTGGCAATTATGTTTCCATCGGGCATCGCGCTATTGTGCATGGTTGCACTTTACACGACCATGTGTTGGTAGGAATGGGGGCTATTATTATGGATAAAGCGGTAGTTCATTCTAATACCATTATAGCGGCCGGTGCAGTAGTATTAGAAAATACTATTTGCGAACCCAACAGTGTTTATGTGGGAGTGCCTGCAAAAAAAGTAAAAAGTATTGCCGGCCATAAAGTAGCAGGAGAAATAGCCCGTATTGCCAATAACTACGTTGGCTATGCGCAGTGGTTTAAGGATCCTGACAATCCTCACAATTGAACTACCTTTACCCAGGTCAATCAGCTATGAGAAAAATAATTAACGCCACCCTCCTAATTGTACTGATCAGCAGTCTTAGCTCCTGTCAGGTTTGGAATAAAATATTCCAACCTAAATATGGTTGCCCTTCCAATGGAAAAAATGTGGGAGCGGAAAAAATAATCAGTGGCGATCCCGAAGCGATGAAGGCCATGAAAAAAGCGAAGAAGTTCAAGTCCTAATACGTTTCCTCTTCAAAACAATCAAGGATTGTCCGGTAACTCACATAACGATCCTCGTGTATCAGTCCTTGATTAACGGCCGCTTTAATGGCACATCCGGGTTCGTTACTATGCAAACAATTATTGAATTGGCATCGTTGGATCAACTCTTTCATCTCCGGAAAATAATGAGAGAGTTCTTGTTTGGATAAATCCACAATACCAAACTCACGCATGCCCGGGGTATCAATGATTTTTCCACCCTGTGGCAGATCAAACATTTCTGCAAACGTAGTGGTATGCTGTCCTTTGCCACTCCATCCACTCACATCCTGGGTTTTTCGATTCATCCCCGGAAAAAGCACATTAAGCAAACTTGATTTTCCTACTCCGCTATGGCCACTCAGTAAGGTGGTCTTGCCCTTCAACATCGCGTTCAATTCAGCTAACCCCTCTTGCTTTTCTGCACTCACCAGCAATACCGGATAACCCAGTGGTTGGTACATATCACGAAATGCTTCAAAAAGCTGTAATTCCTTTGCGCGATAGAGATCTGATTTATTAAAAACCAATACCGGTTTAACATGATACATTTCAGCGGCTACTAAAAAACGGTCAATGAACCCTTGTGAAGTACGGGGTTCTCTCAAGGTAACCACCAAAACGGTTTGATCCAGATTGGCCGCTACAATATGATGCTGATGTTTGTGGCGGGGGCTTTGCCTGTTGATATAATTATGGCGGGGAAGTATTTGATCTATGAGAGCAGTACCCTGCAAATCCGATTCAATTTCAAATTCCACCCAATCGCCTACTGCAACAGGATTGGTGCTGGTAATATTTTCCAATTTTAGCACCCCCTTTGTTCTTGCATTCCAACTTTGCCCGGAAGGATCCCGCAGTATATACCAGCTACCCGTTGATTTGTATACGAGTCCTTCCATTCAGGATAGATATTTTCCAACAATAGGCAATCTTCTTCCCATGCCAAAAGCCTTGGGAGAAATACGAATGATGGGACAGAACTGATTACGTTTATACTCGTTGGTATTAACCAACCGAAGTATGCGATCTACCAAAAGGGGTTCGAAGCCCATAGCCTTTAGATCGGCGGGGCTTTTTCTTTTTTCTATGTAGAGATATAAGAGCGGATCCAAGATGGAATAATCCGGCAGGGAGTCACTATCTTTTTGTCCCGGTCTTAACTCCGCAGAAGGTGCTTTGAGCAAAATGGAGGCCGGAATAATTTCACGTTCGCGGTTAATGTAACGTGCCAAGGCATATACCTGCAGCTTATAACAATCTCCCAGCACAGACAGACCGCCGGCCATATCCCCGTATAATGTACCATAACCGGTAGCCAGCTCGCTTTTATTGGAGGTATTCAATAAAACATATCCAAACTGATTTGCCAGCGCCATCAATAAATTACCACGGGTACGGCTTTGTAAATTTTCTTCTGCCACAGAAAAAGGCAAACCCTCAAAGGAAGGTTGTAATGTTGCTAAAAAAGAATGGTAAACTTTTTCGATCGGAATTTGCTGATAGGGATTGCCAAGTTGTTTGCTCAACGCCACGGCATCCTGAATGCTATGTTCACTGGAATAAGCAGAAGGCATCAGCACTGCTTGCACCTGTTCTTTACCAAGTGCCCCCACTGCCAATGCCAGGGTTACAGCGCTGTCTATCCCTCCACTACTTCCCAGGATAGCTTTGGTAAAACCCATTTTGGAGAAGTAATCACTAATTCCCATTACCAGCGCTTCATAGATTTCTGCAGTGCACAAACCTGCATTCAGCTGTAAAGGATCAAGCTCTTGCTCAGGCAACTGTGAAGCCTCTTCTATCACCTGCCCACGAAACCTGCCCACTTCTGTTAACTCAACAACTTCAATGGCCTCTTTAAAAAGGGGTAATTGCTTATGCAAATTACCCTGCTTGTCCATAACCAGGGACCCGCCATCAAAAACCAATTCTGTTTGGCTACCCACGGCATTGCAATAAAGTATGGGAATCTGATAACGTAAAACGTTTTTTTTCAAAATCGCTTTCCGATCCTCCACATGCGTATAGTCAAAGGGCGAAGCGGAAAGATTCAGCATAAGATCAGGTTGCTGACCAATCAACTGATCCATGGGACAATGCGTATAGAGCGGATTGTCTCCAAGATTCCAAATATCCTCGCAGATGGTAACTGCTAATTTTTTTCCTTTGAAAGGAATCAGTTGCCAATGTTTGGCCGGTTCAAAATAGCGGTACTCGTCAAACACATCATAGGTAGGCAGACAGGTTTTATGAACCACCGCTTGTATTTCGCCCTTGTATAAAAAATAGGCCGCATTAAAAAGATCCTTTCCTTTTGGATCCAAATTCCTGTCGGGCGCACCTACCAATACAGCAATATCGTCCGTATGCACTTTGATCTGATTGATGGCTTCTTTGCACTTATCAATAAAATCTTCAAACTCTAAAAAATCACGGGGGGGATAACCACATACCGCCAACTCGGAAAATAAGATCAAGGCTGCTCCCTTGTCACGAGCAACAGCAATGGCTTCAATAATCTTGTGCACATTCGCTGAAAAATTGCCAATGTGATAATTCTGTTGCGCCAGCGCTATCTTCATAGCACAAAAGTAAGCCAATTTTCCAGCGTACCTTCGCTCCACAACAATCTCCCAACCTTTACGTTAGTAAGCCTATGCGTCTGATTTTAGCCAGTATAGCTCTACTATTGATCAGTAGTTGTAAACAGCAACCGCAAGCCCCTGCCGTGGATCATATACCCATGGACTTAAGTTTTCAACGTTTTGATCAAACCTTCTTTGCCCTGGATACGCAACAACTTGAAAAAAGTCTTGCTCATTTAGAAAAACAATCTCCGGGATTTTATTATGACTTTATGAGTTATATCCTGGGCAGTTCCGGTAATCCTGCGGATACCAACACGCAACGGACTACTGCAATTTTTTTGCAGCAGTACCGCTTGGTGTACGACTCGCTTCAATCAAGTTTTGAAAATATAGACAACCTAAAAAAACAAATAAAAAAAGCCCATCAGTACCTCAGCTACTACTTTCCTGCCTTTAGACCAGGACCTATCTGGTTTTATATGGGACCCTTTGATGCACCGGGTGTGGCCGTGTTGCAACAAGGTGTAGCCATTGGTCTGCAGCAGTATGCCGGATGCAATTTTTTTGCCTATCAAACTCCCGAGTTACAAGGTCTTTATCCCACATATCTTTCACGCCGATTTGAACCATCATATATTGTACCTACCCTTGTAAAAGCCATTACAGCAGATTTGTTTCCCGATCAAAGCAATGACAAAACCTTGATTGAGCAAATGATCGAAAAAGGAAAATACTGGTACCTCTCCCGATTGATCTTACCTACTACAGCTGATTCACTGATTACAGGTTTTACTACAGCTCAATTGGAATGGTGCAAGGAGAACGAAGGGCTAATTTGGACGTATTTAATTCGTTCTGACGAACTGCAAACCTTAAATCCGGTATTTATTCAAAACTATTTAGGAGAAGCCCCATTCACACAAGGGCTATCACAGGAATATTCCCCGGGCAATATCGGACAGTGGGTTGGCTGGCGCATTGTGGAAACATATGTCAAAAAAAATAATGACATTACTCCGGCACAACTCATGCAAAGATCAGCTACGGAAATTTTGGAAAAAGCAAAATACAAGCCGAGATAGTATAGCCAGTCGCTGGCGCAGGCATTAATTGTTCTTAAAGGGAACAATCATCTCAAAAGCCGGGATCTGTACGGTGAACTGTTCACGGGTATCCAGATTTTCCATTTGATAGGTGCCCACCATTCGTCCCATTTCAGTATTCAAATTACAGCCACTTACATAACGGTAGATCTCTCCGGGCAAAATCACGGGTTGCACACCTACCACTCCCTCACCCTCCACTTCTCTGCGCGTGGCGTTACTATCAAAAATAAACCAATGCCGGCGATGAAGTTGCACAGGAAAGGAATTGTAATTTTCTATCTCCACACGGTAAGCAAACATGTATTCGCCCTGAAGTGGATTGCTATAATCCTCCTGATAGAATGTTTCAACGGAAACCTGAACCCCTTCTGTGATCATCGATGTCATGTGCCAAATTTAACCTTATATCCCAATTTGGAAAGAAATTGTGCAAGCTTTTGACGGTGATCGCCCTGCACCAATACTTCGCCATTTTTAACAGATCCCCCGGATCCACAATAGTGCTTAAGTTTTTTTCCCAACTCCTCTAAATCATTGGTCTTTCCAATAAATCCGGTAACCAATGTTACTGCCTTGCCGGCGCGTTGCTTAGTGTCCAGCAATAAACGCAATTGTTGTGAACCCGGCGGCAAGGTGTCCTGCTCATCGAACAGATCAGGTTCAAAGGAAAAATCAGGATCCGTGCTATAAACAAACCCCCTTTTATCAGATTGGTGTTTTTTAGACATACGCTTATACTTTGATTGCCTTAAGACTCAGATCCAGGCTTCTGGCCTGATGAATTAAAGCCCCTACACTTATAAAGTCAACGCCACTGGCTGCATATTCGCAAATATTTTGCAGATTGATCCCACCGCTGGCTTCTGTTTCAAAGCCACCTTCTTTTTTAATTAATGCCACCGCTTCAGTCAATGCTAGGGGTGTAAAATTATCCAGCATGATCCTAAATACCTTACCCCTTGCGTTCAATAATATTTTTTTTACATCATCCAGGCTTCTGGCTTCCACTTCGATCTTCAGGGATGGATTCACCTCCTGTGCATAGTCCCATGCCAGCTGAATAGCTTTTTGCAATCCGCCACAAAAATCAATGTGATTGTCTTTTAGCATGAGCATATCGTACAAGCCAAATCGATGATTTTTCCCACCCCCGATTTGCACGGCTTCTTTTTCCAACAATCGAAAATTAGGTGTTGTTTTTCGCGTGTCCAGTAATTGTGTTGAATACCCTTTTATGGCATCAACATACTGACGCGTTAGCGTGGCAATACCACTCATACGTTGCATGCAGTTCAACACCACGCGTTCACACTGCAATATTGTGGAGATGCAGGACTCAATGGTAAAAGCAAGCTGGCCCTGTTGCATCAACTCCCCATCTTGCATGTGCGGGGTAAATAGGGCTGTTGGATCCTTGTATAAAAAAATTTGTTTCGCTATTTCAACACCCGCAAGGACACCATTGTCCTTAATTTTTAGTGCTGCCTTTCCTTTTGCCGTGGCAGCAATACAAGCAAGTGTGGAGTGATCCCCTTCACCGATATCCTCCAAAAAGGCTGCATCAAGTAATTTATACAAGTCATGTTGGTCTACCATGATCCTTGGTTAATCCATGGTTTGAATGCGTAATTCGCGTATCAGTTCTTTTCCGCCCTTTCCTCTAAGAAATATATTTACCCGGTAGTCCGTCTGCTGTGTTTTGAGGGTGCCAATAGCATAGGATCCCGCAGGCGACTTTCCCTTATGCTTTAATTCAAAAGCGCTCACAGGATGCTGCGAAAAAAAACTCGCCAATTGGTTCTGTCCCTGTAAGCGGGTAGCGGTTCCGGTTTGTTCGGGCAATGTCAATACAATGGTTTCCTCAAAACGAAGTGCGAGCTTAGTTGCATTGCCTGTTTTCAACGCAGTCAACACGGCCTCTAAGGCATCCTGTCTGTTGTGCATAGCCCCCAGACCCAAAAAAGCAAAAAGTATCAATCCCAGTGCGGGAAAAAATAGTAGCTGTTTTTTCATTTTGTCTAAGGTATAAAAAAAATGGGCCAAGATTTGGACGTAAATTTACCGCCACAATTCTTAACCATGGCGCAGCAAAAAACAATGTTGATGATCATGGATGGCTGGGGTATCGGGCAGGTCCCTTCCTCGGATGCCATTCTTGCAGCTGATACGCCATTTACCGATTCTTTATATCACAATTATCCAAACACCACCCTCGTAACCTGCGGCGAGTCCGTAGGCCTGCCTGAAGGACAAATGGGGAATTCAGAAGTTGGCCATTTAAATCTGGGTGCGGGCAGAATAGTGTATCAGGAATTACAACGAATCAATCTTGCCATACGGGATGGGTCCTTTCAAAAAAATCCGGTTCTGCAGGCAAGCATACAACAGGCTAAGCGCAGCGGTAAAGCTTTACACCTTATCGGGTTGGTTAGTGATGGCGGAGTACATTCTCATTTGAACCATCTCAAAACCATTATTGATTGCTGTCAAAGCGCAGGTTTAACCCAGGTTTTTGTACATGCCTTCACCGATGGGAGAGATTGCGATCCCAAAAGCGGGTTAGGACTTATAAAAGATTTACAAACGTATCTGGAAAATCACACCGGCCAATTAGCCACTATTTGTGGCAGGTACTATGCCATGGATCGGGATGATCGATGGGAACGGGTAAAGTTAGCCTACGATGCGCTGGTGAGTGGAAAGGGACAATTTGCGCTAGAGGCCACGAAGGCCATTGAGAAAAGTTACGCGCAAAATATTACGGACGAATTTATTCAACCAACCATTCTCACCGATACCGCCAACAACCCTATTGCTACCATAGCTGAAAACGATGTGGTGATCTGTTTTAATTTCAGAACAGACCGTTGCCGTGAAATTACGCAGGCCTTGACACAATGCGATTTTCCCAAGTATAACATGAAGTGCTTGCCACTGCACTATGCCACCATGACCGAGTACGATAAGACATTTGAAAACGTGCAAGTGATCTTTGAAAATGACAACCTGAATAACACCTTGGGTGAGGTCTTGGAGAAAAACAACTGTACACAAATTCGTATTGCTGAAACAGAGAAATACCCACACGTCAGTTTCTTTTTCAGTGGCGGCAGAGAAAAACCATTTGAGGGCGAACGCAGGATCTTAACCCCTTCACCAAAGGTTGCCACCTATGATTTACAACCCGAGATGAGCGCCGCAGCCGTAACCACAGCGATTATAACTGAAATAGAAAATAATCCACCTGATTTTATTTGCCTGAACTATGCCAATGCAGATATGGTTGGTCATACCGGTGTGTGGGAGGCCGCTATCAAAGCTGCCGAAACGGTTGATGCCTGCGTAGCACAGGTAGTAAGGGCCGGTTTGGAAAAAGGATATACTATTTTTCTGACAGCCGATCATGGCAATTCAGATTATTTGATCAATGAAGACGGAACACCCAATACGGCGCACACCTTAAACCGGGTTCCTTTATTTGTGATTGATAATAATTGGAAGCCCGTACTCCAGCCTGGAAAGCTGGGAGATGTGGCCCCTACTATTTTGGATCGTATGCAACTTACTATACCTGCAGAGATGACAGGAAAGATATTAACTAATTGATAATGCAATGAAAAAACTTCAAGTAATAGGATGGGTTGCCCTTGGTGCACTAGTAATTATTCAATTTATTAAACCCACTCCTAATCAAGCAGTCGGACCTCAAGCAAATTATATAGGCACAAAACATGAGGTGCCGGCCAATGTAAAATCGATTTTAGATAAAGCATGTATGGACTGTCATAGTAATAATACCCGCTATCCCTGGTATGCCTCCATCCAACCCTTAGCCTGGTGGTTAGCAGATCATGTAAAAGATGGAAAGAAGCAATTGAATTTTGACCAATACACGCAGCGCTCTCTTCGTTACCAATACCATAAAATGGAAGAGACCATAGAAATGGTGAAGGAAGAAGAAATGCCACTCCCCTCCTATACCTGGATACATACTGATACCCGTTTAACTTATGAAGAACGCGTAGTAATTACAGACTGGGCACAATCCGTTATGAAAAATATGGAAGCCCAATATCCAATGGACAGCTTGGTGAAAAAATCGAAATAGCGCTTTCACGCACCACCATGAAGCATACTCCCCTACTCTTTTTAGCTCCCCTATTATTATTTAGCCAGTTGCTTGCTGCACAGACTAAAACAGATAGTACCACTTCTTTAAACTTAGAGGAAGCTGTTATCTATTCCAATAAATTCAAAGAGACTAGAAAAAATATTGCACAGCAAATTGATGTAATCACGGCTCGCAAGATTGCACAGGTCAACGCACAGAATACCGGAGATCTGTTATTCAGTACCGGCACGCTCTTTGTACAGAAAAGTCAACAAGGAGGAAGCAGCCCGGTAATTCGTGGTTTTGAAGCCAGTCGTGTGTTATTAGTAGTAGACGGAATACGAATGAACAATGCCATCTACAGAGCTGGCCACTTACAAAATGTTATCACAGTTGATCAAAACATGCTGGAGCGCGTAGAAGTACTATATGGACCAACGTCCACCCTCTATGGCAGTGATGCGTTGGGAGGCGTTGTGCATCTACGCACCAAACAGCCCCGCGTATCTAACACCGGAAAAACAGAATCGGCCACTACCACATTAACCCGTATCAGCACGGCCAACCGGGAGCGAACGATTCATTTAGCCAAGGAGATACGTGGAAAAAAATGGAGCTGGTTGCAAGCCCTTACGTATAGCAATTTTGGTGATATGAAAATGGGCTCCCGTTATCCACCCAAGTACCCGGATTTTGGTCGCAGACCCCAATACATTCAACGAGGGAATAATGCAGATCAAATAGTAAATAATGTAGATGACCGCGTACAACGTTTTTCAGGATATAAACAATGGGATATACTTCAAAAATTCCTATTTAAACCAAATGAATATAACCAGCACACCCTAACTATTCAACACTCGAACTCCAGCAATATTCCCCGCTATGACCGATTACAGGACAGAAAAACCTTTCCTGTTGTAGGCAACACCCTACGCTGGGCGGAGTGGTTCTACGGACCACAAACTCGCTGGCTTTCGTCCTACGAATGGAATAATACAAAAAATAGAATCGCGGATGAGCTACGTTTTATTGTCAGTTATCAGGATGTGAAGGAGAGTCGACAACAAAGAGAATATTTAGATTATACAAGGTTTGACAGCCGAAGAGAACATATTAAGATTGCTGCACTCAATTTTGATATCAGGGAAAAATGGAATAACCACGAACTCATACTAGGTGCAGACGGACAATTTAATTTTTTGCGCTCTGTAGCCGACAGAACCAACCTCCTCACAGGCATTGTTACACCGCTAGACAGTCGCTACCCTAATGGAAATAACGAAATGCACCTATTGGGTGTATATGCACAACATCTTTTAAAAATTAACAAGGGGAAATGGGTATTGAATGATGGTTTGCGTTTACAACAAACAATACTTCGGTCTACCATTAAAGACAACAGCTTTTTTAATTTTCCGTTCGTCCGTATTGATCAACAAACAACTTCAGTAACAGGAAATATTGGAATTATTTATAACGCTTCATCATCATTAAGACTCAGCAGCAACATTGCATCAGGCTTTCGAGCGCCTAATATTGATGACGTCGCACGCATCTTTGAAAGCAGTACAGTCCTTCAAAGGCTGGTAGTACCCAACCCCGCTATCAAACCCGAATACACCTACAATGGGGATCTTCAGCTACAGCATAAAAGCCAAGTGCTGACAATTGAACTCACTGGATTTTATACGCTGTTTCGAAATGCCATTGTTATGGCCCCCTTTACGTTAAATGGACAGGATTCGCTTCTATACAACGGAATACCGGCACAAGTGATAGCCAACCAGAATGCCAGAAGGGCCTTTATCCGTGGATTTAGCTTCAAATCAGTGCTGGAACTCAATAAACGTTTGAACTGGGAGTCCACTTCAAGTTTTACCTATGGACGATTTAAAGCAACAGACGGTTCACAAAAACCGTTGGACCATATTCCTCCGGTTTTTGGACGAACTGCCCTTCTTTATAATAACGGGCCCTGGCAAGGTGAATTTTTTCTGTTATTTAATGGGTGGAAGCGCAAAGAGGATTATAACCTTGATGGAGAGGACAATGTGCAATACGCCACCCCGGACGGAACCCCTGCCTGGTACACCCTGAATCTCAAAACCAGCTATCAGCTGGAGAAAAACCTGCAATTGCAGGTGGGGTTGGAGAATATATTAGACCGGAACTACCGCTATTTTGCCTCGGGTTTTTCAGCCCCCGGCCGTAATTTATTTGTAGCCATCCGGGCTAATTTTTAACACGGGGTGCAGCAATTTCTGCGTTAAAATGTCTTACATTCAGACTACCAACGTCCCCTATGACAGAGGAAGTCATCTTAGAAGGTTGTCTACGCAACAATCCAGTTGCGCAGCGAGAACTCTACAATACGCATAGCCCCAAAATGCTAGCCGTTTGTTTTCGCTATGCACATAACAGGGAAGATGCGGAAGACATGTTGCAGGAAGGTTTTATTAAAGTCTTTACACAACTGCGCACTTTTGAGAATCGTGGTTCTTTTGAAGGCTGGATCCGACGTATTATGGTTCATACTTGTATCAACACGCTCAAGAAAAATAAAAAATTCAACGAGAGTGTGGACTTAATTCATGCCGCTACTATTTCAATCCGTGAGGAAACAGTACCTGCGGTAGTACAAGTAAAACAAATCGTAGACTGCATAAGAAGTTTACCCATTGGTTATAGAACGGTGTTAAACTTGTTTGCCATTGAGGGCTTTAGCCATCGTGAAATTGCACAGCTACTAGATATTGAGGAAAGCACCAGTCGGAGTCAATTTACCAGAGCAAAAGGGATGCTGGAAGAACTTTTGATAAAAAAGAACATACTGCAACCAAAACAACAAACAGATTGGCTGCAGGCAATTGGACAACATTAACTAACACTGCTTACGTATAACGTGAGGTTTGAGAGATGGATGGGATTAACAACGATAGAGAATTTGAACAATTTCTAAAAGAGAATGCCGATAACCATCGGCTTTACCCTGCTGATTCCGTATGGGAGAACATACAGGCACGTCTGCACCCTAAAAAAAGATGGCCACTCACTGCCATTTTATTACTCGCATTCACCACAGGTAGCATCACTTGGTTTGGTGCAGGCGAGCGAAGCATCGACTCCGTCCGAAACGCAGGCCAAGTTGAATCAATAGTCTCTATTGTAAAAGCCAGTAACTTACCAGGATCTACCGCAGGCTTTGCCGAAGTGCTTACCGCTATAGATGAAGCTGAAACTGAAACTGCACCAGTTACAGCTGATAAAATAGAACCGCTCATAGCCAACATTGTAACACCGGAAAATACAAGTGATCAAATACCAGCAGTAGCAGATGCAGCACCTTCCATAGCAACAACTACCATTGCTACCAACGAACCAACTTATTCTCTTTCCATTGAGAGTGTCACCAATGGTTATCAACGTCAAAAGCATAGCCCGCGATTTCGCTGGCAATTTCATTTCACCCCTACTGTTAGTTATCGCTCTTTAAAAGAAGACCAGAAATTTATTGAACAGGCCCGAATGAACTTATCAGCGGCGCCATTGGCAGCTACCACTGAACTGAACAATGTAATCAAACATCGCCCTGATCTGGGAATGCAATTAGGATTGTTGGGAACTTATCCCTTAGGAAAAAAACTTGATTTGATAGCAGGCTTGCAATTCAATGTTAGCAAATATGATATCAAAGCATTTAATTACCCTACCGAAGTGGCCACAATTGCTTTGGTCAATGCCTGGGGAGGACCTACAGTGGTTACAACGGTTACCAGCTTTAGAAGCAATGGATTTATGAACAAGGCCAGTTGGTTGCGCAATTATTACTATTCGCTCTCAGCACCAGTTGGTTTAGAGTGGCGAATCCTGGGAAAGAAACAAAATCATTGGGGATTCAGTTCCACCATACAACCAACCTATATGGTTGGAAACCGCTCCTATATCATTTCCATGGATTATCAGAATTATGCTGAGGTTCCCTATCTGATCAATAAATGGAACCTCAATGTAGGATTGGAGACATATGCAAAATTCTCTGTGGGTAAAACTGATTTAAAAGTAGGCCCACAGGTTCGATATCAATTATTCTCCAGCTTCAAAAAAGGGTACCCCGTTAGCGAATACCTCTATGATTTCGGGGTGAAGTTGGGGATGATGCTGGGTAAGTAATCCGTTCCGGTAGCGTACTTTTACACCATGAAACGCAAGGCCAGAGGAGTTTTATTCATTCTTTTTCTTGCTTTGACCGCTTGCCAGTCAACTCCTTCAAAAAAATACATTTCCATTCCCTCATTGATCCAGGAACAGGTGGCAGATGTGGACAGTTCGCTCTATGCAATTACAAAGTATGTATTTCAAGGAACCGACACCTTGCCAAGTGATACCATTTACATTCCAAGAGAAGCGTTCAAAAAAGCAGCTGCTGAATTTTTATCAATCCTTGATCTGTCCGTCCCATCCAATGCAAAACGGTTTACTGAACAAAATCGATACGACCCTTTGCTGGAACGTGTAATTCTTACTTACACCCCCATCAAGCCCAACGAAGAAGATTGGCAAAAACAAGAAGTAATGGTCAGGCCAGATCCTGCCACCGGCGATAAAGTAACTACCATCCTGGCCAGTAAAGTGCAGCATAACAGAGACGGACTGTTGCAAGTGGAGCTACTATGGCTATTTGACAGAAGTTTTCAAGTAACACAAACCACACAAGCCCCAGGCAAGGAACCACTGATCATCACCTACAAAGTGATCTGGAACGACCATTCCTCATGAGTCCGGCACAGTTTAGCCATATTGTTCCCTCGCTCCCCGATCAACCCGGCATCTATAAGTACTTTGATGTACAGGGACAGTTGATCTATGTGGGAAAGGCCAAACATATTCGTAAACGGGTCAGTTCCTATTTTACCAAACAAGTTATCAATCAAAAAACACAGGAACTGGTAAAACGAATTGAAAAAATTGAATTCACCATCGTCAATTCAGAGGCAGATGCTTTTTTATTGGAGAATTCATTGATCAAAGAGTTCAAACCCCGGTTTAATATTTTGCTCAAGGACGATAAAAGCTATCCATTTATTGTAATTCGCAAAGAAGAGTTCCCCCGTGTGTTTTTAACCCGTTATAAAATTCAGGATGGCTCCACTTATTTCGGTCCTTTTACCTCGGTATACCATGTGAGAGAGCTCTTAAATTTTATTCGTCAAAGCATAGCATTACGTACCTGTACGCTGGATCTGTCTCCCAAAAAGATCGCACAAAAAAAATACAAGGTTTGCCTGGAATATCATTTAGGCAATTGCAAAGGACCCTGCGAAGGATTACAATCAGTGGCCAACTATCAGGAGGGATTAAATCAGGTACGTGATTTGCTGTTTGGCAATCTGGGTTCGGTGATCAAAGCGATGGAAATGGAAATGAAATCGCTGGCCACCACACTTGCCTTTGAAAAAGCAGCACAACAAAAAAAGAAAATAGAATTTTTACGGCAATACCAGTCTCGCTCCGTTGTGGCTAATGTCAAAACACCCACATTGGATGTTTTTTCTATTAGTCAGGGGCAACAGGTATTTGTCAACTACCTGATGGTCCGCAAAGGTGCCATCATTCAAACGCACACCGTAGAACTGGAGCAACAATTGGAGGAAACACCTGCAGAAATGCTGGCATTTGCCATCAATCGGCTTCGCGAACAGTTTGGGAGTACCGCACCTGAAATAATTACTCCATTTGCTGTACCCTACCCCGATCCATCTGTTGCCATTGTAGTTCCCAAAACAGGCGATAAGAAAAAACTGGTGGACCTCTCCCTTAAAAATGCTGAGTACTATATAGCTGAGCTAAAACGCAGACAAGGATTACAGTTAACGCAGCCACCTGAGGACAGGGAAAAATTGATTGCTGACCTGCAACAAGATCTTCAACTTCCCCAACCCCCGCAGCATATCGAGTGTTTTGATAATTCAAATTTTCAAGGAAGTTTTCCGGTGTCAGCCGTGGTCTGTTTTAAAAATGGAGTCCCCAGCAAGAAAGACTACCGAAAATTCAATATCAAAACGGTGGAGGGCATCAATGACTTTGCGAGTATGAAGGAAGCGGTATATCGTCATTATAAAAGAGTACAGGAAGCAAATAATCCATTGCCCCAATTAGTAATCATTGATGGTGGCAAGGGACAACTCAATGCTGCACAAGAAGCCATCTGCGAATTAGGGTTACAAGGTAGCCTTACACTAGTAGGGCTTGCAAAAAATGAAGAAGAACTTTTTTTTGCAGGCGATACAGAGTCCTTAAAATTACCCTACAATGGCGCCAGCCTGCGTTTGATCCGTCGTATCCGAGATGAAGTACACCGGTTTGGACTCAGCTTCCATCGGCAACAACGAAGTAAGGGTACCTTTAAAAATCAATTGCAGGAAATCCCCGGTATCGGTGCACAAACCACCACTGCACTCCTTAAACATTTTCGTTCGGTGAAAAACCTGGAGCAAGCCACGCTGGAAGAAATTGCGAAAGTAGCCGGCAATTCAAAAGCAAAGAAACTACTTGCTTACTTTAGGCAGTCGCCATAAAAAAAGCCCCAAACGGGGCTTTAAAAAGTTTTTGAAGCAATCAGCACAGATCAATAAGACCAAAGATCCTGTTCAAAATTGAAGATCTTCTCTTTGATATTCTCCCCCTCGAGCAATTGCAGGATAGGATCCTTTATATAGTTACGAATCAATTTGTTTTGAGGATTGTCCAATGAGGACTTTACGATGTAGCTGCTGAACATGCGGCTTTCAAAAAGTTCTTCCCAGGTCATTCTGTTCTGACCCATGTTCTTGGGATTATATACTTCTGATTTAGCCAACATAGGACGCAAATCAGGATAATACACCCACAATAAAGCAGAAGTACCACGCTCTTTTGTGGTGTTAGGAAAAAACTCAGTTTTGAGCAACCCCAAACCCATAATACGAACATGCATCCGGCTAGACTCCCGATCAAACACCCACTCTTCTCTAAGGCGGATCTTATTGATTTCTTTAGGATCAAAAGATTTGCGGGTAACCACATATCCAATCACCTTATCAATCTGCCTTATATCATATTTTGGAACCGTATCCAAGCTACCAGCCACTAATTGCTGAACCGCACTGGTGGTAAGGGGAGTAGTGAAACGATCGTCAGAAAATGCAGTAACCTCTCCAGTTAATACGGCACGCATCAACATGTTTACAAATATCTGGCTACCGTTGTCTTCCATGGACTCAAACACAAACGTCTTATTCATCTTCTCGCGCAGATCCAACTCTCGCCATACTTTTTCTGCATAGAATGCATCATCCCAACGGAGATGCTCATAAGGAAGCGGTGTCCGTTGTGTAAGATTGCTCTTATCATAGGCGTTTTCCTGACGCAAAGAACGACGGGCAGAATTATCAGCCGTAACCGTATCATACTCGAACGGCATGTTCGCGTAAATATTTACCGGTTGTGTAGTGGGCGTAGTGTCCTGTGTAGGAGCAGGCGTAGGCGTAACCTCAGGCTGCGTGGTAGCAGGAGCACCTGCACGACGACGTGGCGTACGCTGGCCACTAGCCTCAACAGCCACCAGCAATGTTACCATACACAAGATCCAGGATAAAGATTTCAAATTCATAATTCAATTATTTGATATAGTAAACCAGCGAAGGCGCTTTGTTGGTACGACCGTCGGGACCTTTTACACGGATATCATCAATGGTTACCATTCTACCGGCCCGTACATACTGATTAATAGCAGTACGCGCTTGTGAAGAGAAAGCGGCACCCTGATTAGGAATAGAAACAATATCATCGTCCGTATCACAAGTAAATACAAAACTGATCACATCATATTCCAATTCAAAAGGGAAGTTTTTAATACCCGCACCCACCCCGCCCTGTGCGCGGAATGAACCGGCATTGATATTGGCACCGCTGGGCTGTCCACCCACGTAAGCTTGCGCTTCAGGTATAGTACGAACACGGAAGTTGAAAGAAGAAGCCTTCCCGTCGATATCAATGTTCATAACGCACTCATCCGTAACACTGCTCACAAATGCATCATACTTACCAGGACCTTTTTTCACCAATGAACCACCGCCTCCCGTAATACTAACTTTCACACGATCATCTCCACCACCACTTGCAGCTACTGTTACAGGGTTTGGTACGCCGATGTAAAGCACGTTCATCTTATCCAATCCAACAGAAGCATTGGGTTGACCCACTATGTACTCCACTTTCACTTCTTTGCGTTCTTGCTTGTTCGTATTTTGGTTAGTGTACGAGATCGTTACAAGAATGGTATGAGGTCCTACAGAACCGCCATCCAACTCTTTCAACGCAAATCCTTCCTCTCCAATAGGCACTACAGCACCTCCAATTGTAATAATAGGTTTTGCCTCTTTACTAAAAGCACCGATACCCGCCTTGATTTCAATTTTCTGACCAGGCATCAGGTAATTAGAATTCTGGCCCACAATTGCAGCATACGAGTCAAATACTACTTCCACTTCCCCAACCTTCTTGTGACAGAAGTTAATTACTTTATTTGCTGAAGCACGAACGTCACTCTGAAACTTACTCAAAATACTTAGCGCACCCACCGTGGGAGACATATAGAAGTAGGCCTCTTCCCAGGTTCTTTTATTTGAGGTCTGTGATTTTGGAGGGTCCAGGTGCACATCAAAATCCTTAGCAAATTCCTTGTTGATCAGTGAATCAGTCCCCAACACATTGCCCTTGTATTTCTTGAGCATTTCCAACAACTGCTTTCCTTTTCCTTCTTTTACCAGGATACGCGTTGTATTGTTTTGATCGCCTTCTTTTAATTGACCACCTGAAGTAGAAGCCGCTACGATTTCTTTTTTCAGTGAGTCGATATAATCGTAGGTTTCGTTTGCATACCCTGCAACCTGATCAGCTTTGGGTTTCCAAATAATTGCGCGATCACGGGTAGCAGGGTCATTTAATTTTTGAGTAAGTGAAGCCATGATCTGCGAGGTAGAAGCGTTAACGGTCGCGTTGGTTTTCTCCAAGCTTTCATTGATAGTTTTGAACGCATTCAGAATCTCGGTAGATATGTTGATAGCCAGCAGCGCGGTCAATACCAGATACATGATATTGATCATCTTCTGCCGTGGTTCCTTAGGTAATGCCATGTAAGCGCAACTTTAATTGGTTAGGAATGGGTTAATCCTGTTTTTCTTACTGGCGACCTTGCATTGCTGTAAGCATGCTGCCATATATATTGTTCAATTGCCCGAGGTTTTGCGCCAAAGCACCAATTTGTTCCTGAACACGCTTCGCATCTTCCGTGCTGTTGCCCATGGCATCAGAGGCTTCTGCTAATTTTCCATAAAACTTGTTCAAAGCCTTCAGATGATTGTTGCTCTCAGCCAATTCCAATTCGTAAATAGTATTGACTGAAGAAAGATTTTTGGTCAACACTTGAATTTGCTCATGGAAATGACGTGCCCCTTCTGTGGCGGTATTGAAAGCAACTGCTGAATCAGCAGCAGCGGAATACGCATTCTTTACTTTATCTAATTCAGCCGCAACTGACCTTGTTTTAGTAGCGAATTCAGTGCTGGCAGCCGCTGCATCTGCAACAGTACCAATATTGGAGACTGAAGTAGTCAACTGCTTGAAACTATCTCCCAGTTTTTTCAAAACTTCCTGGTTGATCTCAGCGTCTTTCATCATATTTTCCATCTTACCTGCTACAGTGAATTGCTCTTCATCATGTGTAGCATCTTTTACCGGAGGATATTTCATATACAACACACCATACGCTGCAAAGATCAAGGCCTCGGTAGTCAGACCGATCCAAAGCCAGAAGTCCGCATCACTCGCGTGAATAATTTTACGAAGTGCCCCCCAGATTACAAGTGATGCACCAAAGGATACACCTACGTCTACCCATTTACTGACTTTGGAAGGAATAGCTGCTGCCATGTGTTGAGCTTTAGATTATGATTGGTTAATAAGTATTGAAAATTATTTCATTGAAGATGCAGGAAGATCAATTACGCAACGAAATCCAATATAAGATTTTGTAGAGTCCTGGTATTCATAGGTGGCAGTTCCATTCTGCATGAAGTAAGCCACATCTTTCCAGCTGCCGCCTCTGATGATCTTACGTTTCATCAGGGGGGGGTCATCACCTTTTGCATTCCAACGGACATCCGGGTTAATATCGTGCTGAAAATTGTTACGCCCTTCGTAGTAGATAGTGGAAGTCCACTCGGCTACGTTTCCAGCCATGCAATACAGACCAAAATCATTCGGCCAGTAACTGTCGGCGCGTACGGTATAAAATCCTCCATCATCTGAATAGTTTCCACGACCAGATTTGAAGTTGGCCATCAAACAACCCTTCTTATTACGTGGGTAATAGTTACCCCATGGATACATGGTTTGAGAGCGACCACCCCGTGCCGCATATTCCCATTGTGCCTCGGTAGGCAGACGAAAATCAGATTCCTGCGGCCGCTTCTTAGCATCGAGATATACATTCAAGTAATGGGTTCTCCACTCGCAAAAAGCAAATGCTTGCTTCCAGCTCACCCCTACTACCGGATAATCTCCAAAAGAAGGATGCATGAAGTAACGCTTGGTCATAGGTTCGTTATACGAATAAGAAAAGTCACGAATCCAAACCAAGGTATCGGGGTAAATGGGCGTATCTTTTTTTACAATAAAGGCAGAACGAGGCTTACCGGCATTTTCGCGCTTGGCTGCATCACGCAAATCAAAAACCTCAGAGTGATATATGATCTTGGAAGGATCTACTGCTTTTTTTCCAAAAATGCGGTCATTGGGAGGAAGGATGATGTCGGTACTACTGAGTTGCTCCATCACTCGCGGATCGCTCCATTTGAGTGTTCTTACTTTAACCCAGTCCACATACTCTTCGCCATCAGGACCTGCTTTTACATATCCCATTTTGCGTGCTACTACAGAGTCGCGCACCCAATGCACAAACTGACGATATTCATTGTTGGTGATCTCAGTTCGATCCATCCAAAATCCAGAAATGGAAATGGAGCGGTTTCTGGCACTGAAAGCATAGGCCGGATCCTCATCGTTGGGACCCATATGGAAATTACCCTGCGGGATATAAACCATGCCGGGAGGACGAGGAAGTTCGTAACGGGAGCCCGCGGAAACACCACGTAGCATACCGTCATTGACCATCGCGCCGTTACTTTTTTTCTTACCGCCCAAAATCCCGCAACCGGTTAATAAAACCGGGCTAAAAAGGACCAGGAACAAATAAAAAAGATTCTTCATTTTCATACACTTAAAAAGGGTGGCAACAAATATAATGCTTTGAGGACTTACTCTTGGGTAGTTTTAAGGGAATTTTCAGTCCTCAGTAAATTAGCTCCTTGGTCATAAACGTCAGATAATCACTCTTATTATGGAATTTTCAGGGATTTTAACTATTTGTTGGCTTTTTAACCCCATCCCGGGCGGTTCAAAGCCGTGAAAGTCAATGAAAAACCTTGATAATCACCTCGTCGTCTGCTGAAAAGTAATTGGAAGAATACTATTTTTTACCAAGCGTGGTTGCCAAAAAATGATCCAGGGCGGCCACCATACTGGGCATTTTGGGCGTAGGGGCTGTTATTTCCAGCTTTAAACCTCGCTCTTCAATGGCCCTGATGGTATTACCACCAAAGGCACCCACCACCAAACCATTTTGCTGAAACCCGGGAAAATTATCGAACAAACTCTTGATGCCACTGGGAGTAAAAAAACAAACCACATCAAAGTGAGTCTTTTCAAACAAGGGCTGTACATCACAACTCAGGCTGCGATACATAAAGGCCAGCGCAAACTCACATTGATTAGCCTTAAGAAAGTTTACAATTTCGTTATCCTGCTGATTTTCGGAGCAGACATAAAGAAATTTTTGGTTAGCCTTGTGTTTGTTGATCACGTCGAGCAACCCTTTATTGGAACTATCAGCCCCATAAAAAACTTTACGCTTCCGATACAGGATAAATTTTTGCAAATAAAGCGCTACGGCCTCTGTGATGCAGAAATATTTAGTGTCCTGTGAAATGGCAATTTTCATTTCCTCACAAAGACGGAAAAAGTGATCAATGGCATTACGGCTTGTGAAAATGATGGCCGAGTAAGAAACGATACCAATTTTTTGACGACGAAATTCTTTGGCAGAAATACCTTCTAACCTGATCAGCGGGCAAAAAGAAAGTTGAACGCTGTATTTTCTCTCCAGCTCAAAATAAGGAGACTTTTCGCTTTCGGGTCGAGGTTGCGTGATCAAAATATGTTTGATGGCACTTACCACGCACTGCTTTTTTCCACCTTTACTACGCATATATTCTCTGCTGATTGGGTGCAAAAATAACTTTTTTTAGTTAAAATTCAAGAGAAACAACTTGTAAAGCACCACCAATGGCGCAATCTCAAAACCCGCCACATAGAGCAAAAAATGAAATCCGCTTACACGGATCTGCTTACGCACTACCCGATAGGATAGTCCAATTCTATATAGCAATAGTCCAGCTAATACTACCCATGACAGGATCTGCGCTGTAATATACACCTGCTCGGTTGAAAAGGCCATCAGCACTAACAAGGGCCATAAAAAAATACCCGCCATTTTGTTGATGGTGAAAACAGTGAAGATGTAGGAAGCCGCTGCATCGCTTGCTTTAAATAGCCAACCCATGAATTGCAAAGCGATAAACTTGACCAAATAGGCAATTACCAACACGGCAATAACATATAATACCAGCCACCAAAAGGAATCAAAAGGATTCAGCCGAACACGCTCCAGCCAGAAACTGAGATAAAGTCCTGCTGAAATATAGAAAAATAGGTTCAGCAATAAAGAAGGCAATGGTGTTTGCCCCAACTGTTCGGAGAGGTGGCGTTGCTTGAGCGTGGTACCAAAGAACAATCGAAACAAGTCATTAAAATACTTGGGAAACAACTGCCGGATAATGGCCAAGAATAGAAATAATCCAACTAATACATAGAAAAGTATTTCCTTTCCCTGTGCCTGGTGTATCGATATTTGCAGGAGCTCCGCGAACATGGACACAAAATTAAATTTTTAATTCTCAAGTTTTGGCAGGAATTTATTTGCATATCCCCTTTTGTAAACAAGCTTGCCATTATTGCAATTTTCATTTTGCTACTTCACTGCGGTTAAAAGAGCAATTAGTAAAGTCTTTAGAAAAAGAAATTAACCTGCAAGCCGGATACCTACAAAAACAACCTATAGCAACAATCTACTTCGGCGGAGGAACACCCAGCCTCTTATCTATTACTGAATTGGAAAATATCCTGAAAGCGATCCGAAAGGTTCATGGCGTTGATACCGCTGCAGAAATTACGCTGGAAGTAAACCCTGATGATATTACCATTGACCAGTTAAAAAAATGGAAGGACGCAGGCGTAAACAGATTGAGTATTGGCATACAAAGTTTTAATGATGCCGATTTGAAATGGATGAACAGAGCACATACCGCCAAGCAGGCAATGGTGGCATTGGAGTACTGCTTACACTATTTTGAAAATTGCACCCTGGATTTAATTTATGGTTTGCCGCATATGCATGCAATTGATTGGAAAAAAAATATAAACCAAGCCTTGCAACTGGGAGTTCCTCACCTTTCTTGTTACGCACTTACGGTTGAGCCCAAAACACCATTGGAGAAACAAATCAAACTGGCAAAAGAATCATCCACCGATCCGGATAAGCAGGCTGCTCAGTTTGAATTACTAATGGAATGGATGGAGCAGGCAGGATACAGGCATTACGAGATCTCAAATTTTGCAAAACCCGGATGGGAAAGCAAACACAATCAATCTTATTGGCAGGGTAAGTCGTATATAGGAATCGGCCCCTCCGCCCATTCCTTTGATGGTAAATCCCGCCAATGGAATATTGCCAACAATGCGATATATATTAAGGCAATTGAAGAAAATAAAATTCCCTTTGAAAAAGAAGTATTGACGGCAATACAACAGACCAATGAAAAGATCATGACCGCACTGCGTACCGATCTTGGATTAAATCTATCTGAAGTTGCCTCTTATGAAAAATCGATTTTACAAGCCGCGGCTACTTATATTAATAGTGATCATTTGACCCTTGCCAACCACAGTTTACAACTAACGCGCAAAGGGAAATGTTTGGCGGATGGGATCGCAGCCGCGCTGTTTGTTGATTAATGGAAGATCACAAGCAACACCTTACCCCGGGATCTGCGCAAACCCTTTACATCATCAATGGCTCTAACTGTTTGAAACCTTCTTCCGCGCCTACACCCTCCCAACAAATTTTATAGACCATTTCAGCAATGGGAATTGAAACCGGATCCTGTTGATTGACGGCATATATACATCTGCAAGCTGTATATCCCTCGGCCACCATGCTCACTTCGAGTTGTGCCGCTTTTACAGAGTAGCCGCGGCCAATCAGTTTACCAAATCGACGATTACGGCTATGAGGCGAATAACAGGTTACCAACAAATCGCCCAGATATACCGATGCAGCATAATTGGGACGCTTGCGGTGCGTGATGGGATCTTCCTCCTGGTGCACACCTACGGTGATATGCTCTTCCCCAAATTGGCGTAGAAAAGAAGCCATCTCGTCTGCAGCATTGGCAATATAAACGCTGAGGAAATTATCGCCATAATCCAATCCATGGGCAATACCCGCACCTACAGCATAAATATTCTTGAGCGCGGCAGCATACTGCGCACCCGAAATATCCTGATTGGTGATGGTGTTGATATAGTCTGTTGCAAAATAAGAGGCAATATGCTGCGTAGCAGCAGTATCGATACCAGAAAAAGTGAGATAGGATAATTTTTCCTCGGCTACTTCCTCTGCATGACAGGGACCAAGTAATGTAAAATAATCATCAAGGGGAAGGCCAAATTTATTTTGCAAGTAATGATTAACCAAGGTATTTTCTTGCGGGATCAATCCTTTGATTGCCGAGAGCACTTTCTTTCCTTTCCAATCTTTTGCCGACAGTCCTTCCAGACTTGTTGGTAAATAAGCAGAGGGCGTTGCCAATAAAATCAGATCTGATTTACCAACCACTTCTCTTATATCAGTGGTTAACTGCAATAAGGAGAGGTCAAACTGTACCGATGGCAGGTATTGCGGATTATGCTTTCGTTTTTTAAGCTGATCCATTAAGGATTCCTGCCTGATCCACCAATGAATAGGATGTTTGTTGTCCGTTAGAATCTTAGCCAATGCCGTGGCCCAGCTGCCACTTCCCAATACACCTATTTGCATAGTTGCAAGGTAGGGAATTTGAATTATTGCTTTTCGAACAGCTCTTCCTTCTTGACCACTTTAACCTTAGCACCGTCCTTGAGTGATTTACTAATGGCCGCATAAGGAGCCGTTACCACTTCATCCTCTTTCTTTACTCCCGCCAGTATTTCAATGTAATTGATATCCTGTACGCCGGAACGAACTACCCTTTTTTTAACCGTTCCATCTTTTTGCAACACAAACACCACTTCTTCCAATTCATCCGAAGCCATGGCGGCATCATTAGCGATAGCATTATCTTCTTCACCTTTTTTCTCTGACTGTTCTTTTATCTTCTCCTCCACATTCATATCAGATCCCTTGACCCTTGTGTTTACAGCAGTAATGGGAACAGACAATACTTGGGTAACGGTGTTAGTGTAAATGTCTGCCGTAGCATTCATGCCGGGACGGAAAGGGAATGGCAATTTAGCCAGATCAGCATAAGAAGCGGGATGCAAACGAATACGTACCTCATAATTAGTTACGTCGTTAGAAGTAGCCAGTGCAGCCGCAGCGCCCTTGATACTGCTGGCAATTTTAGTAACCACACCTTTGAACTTACGATTGTTATAGGCATCAACTTCCACATCAGCGGAATCGCCAATGCTGATCTTTACAATATCATTTTCCCCCACATCTACACGCACTTCCAATACAGACATATCAGCTACTGTCATCATTTCGGTACCTACATTGAAACTGTTACCCGCAACACGTTCGCCCTTTTTTACTTTTAAAGAAGATACCACCCCATTCATGGGGGCAACCAATGTGGCACGACTTAGATCCTTGTTAGCACGATTCAAACTCACTTCACTCCCTTTCACGCCTGCTTGTAATCCTCGCAGACCTTGCTCAGCCGCATTCAGATTAGCTTGCGCAGATTTGTAAGCGGTTTCAACCTGCTCCAATTCAGCACGAGAGATTACTTTATCGTCAAATAATTTTTTGTTACGCTCATAGGTCAGTTTAGTCTGGTTGTAATTGGCACGCAAAGCTTCTAATGCGGCACGGCTATTCTCCACTGAAGCAGAGGTCTGACTTACGCGCGAAGCTGCTTCGTCACGTTGCAATGCGTAGATATCCGCATAGATACGCGCTAATACCTGTCCTTTTTTAACAGAGTCGCCTTCTTGCACATTCAGCTCGGTAATTTCTCCGGAAATGTCAGGAGAAATTTTTACCTCAACTTCCGGGTAGATCTTTCCACTGGCATTGACCGTTTCTACAATAGTGCGGAGGGCTACTTTTTCCACGGTAACTTTTTCTTCCTTTTTATCGGAACCCATGAACTTGCCGATCACAGAAAGTGTAATCAAGGCCGCTGTCCCGATTAATGTCCATTTTAGTTTTTTATTCATCGCCATAGTGGTAGTATAAATAGTTTATTGCAATTTGATCCCCTGGCCCTTGTAAAATTCAAGGAGCTTCATTTTAAATACATAGTCATATTTGGAATACAAAGCCTGGATGCGGGCACGTTGTTGATTGCCCTGACTGTTGATCAATTCAAAAGCAGAAAGCAGATTTAGATCGTAACGCTTGCTGGCAAAAGAAAAAGATTTCTCTGCCGTAGTCAACACTTTTTTATCCGCCTCGTATTTCTGCAAAGCCGCTACAGCATCCGTGTAGGCTTTATAGATATCCTGCTTGAGCTGACGCTGGCCCTGCTCTAATTGAAGTTGTAATTGCTGCACCTGTAAACGGGAACGATCCAGATTAATACGTGCACTGCGCCCATTAAATACAGGAATATTCAACCCTAACCCCACACTTTGTCCAAGATTAGTATTGAGTTGTCGGCCCAACCCATCAGGTCTGAAATAACCAACAATGTTGTCACCTTGCTTGAAACTGGGGACTTCCACCGGAAAAAAGACACCACCCGCATTGACACGTGCACCGGTAGTATTGTATCCCGTTAGTACCTGGTTATAAATTTCATGTTTAAATGAAATGGCATTGCTTGATAAACTTCCAAACGCCGTAACGCTGGGATATAATCTACCTCTGGCTGCCGACACTGATTTTTCAGCGGCTTCAATCCGAAGTCTGTTTACTTTTTGTTGGGGCAACATTTGTAAAGCAGTGAGATAAACCAGTTCCGGTTGAAGTTCAGCTAATGGATCTACCGGAATTTGATCAACCGGTGGTGTGGCAATATCAAAATCAACGGCCGCATCCAGATTCAACACCGCTTTTAATTGCAGGAGCAATTGTGCAGCCGTGGTCTCTGCACTGATCAACCCAGCGCCGTCTCTTGCCAATTGCGCCTCCAACTCTGCCGCATTTAATTCAGGAAGAACACCCGCATCTACTCTTTTACGTGTATCGCGTAATTGCGCACGCACCTGCTCTACTTGCACAGCGGCAACCTTTACTTGTTCACGCGCCAAGAGAGTTTGCAAATAGGAAACCGCCACATTCAAGGCAATATCGTCCATGACCTTGCGCGTTTGCGATTTGTCTGCCTCCCAGCTGAGACGGGAGGATTCCCGGTTATTTTTTATGGCGAACCAGTTAAAAAGGCTGACACCAGATTGCAGCTGCATGCCCAGGTTAAAAAAGTTATTATCCTCCAACACCCCGGTTGTGGGATTTTCAGAACGCCCTAACCTAAACCCGGAACTACCCCCAAGTGATAAGGAAGGCAGTTGACCCGCCTTGTTTTGAATAAAGTTGAGTGCCGAAAACTGAGACTGCAGATCCGTCTGCCGAATGGAAATATTGTTCTGCAGCGCATAGTCCACACACTGACGAAGATCCCATTTTTGTTGGGCACCCACACCGGTTGAAATGGCAATGGTCAGCAGTAAAAAAAAATACCTTTTCATAATGCGCAAAGTTAGCCTCAATAATGAGCGTGCTGAATGATTCTTTACAAGCGGTCTTGGGAGCGTGGCAAAGGCAGTTGTTGCCGAGCCATCGACAATCCCACCCAGATCCAAAAAGGAAAAGCAGCCATGGGCCCTTCAAGCGCCACATCAAAGGAGGCATTCACTAAAAATGCAGCTAAACAGGCACTAAAAAAATAGGTTTCTTCTTTTGTGGCACCAGGTACAGTTACCCGCTGAGCTTTGAATAAATACAACATAAAAATCAACCATGTAATAAAAACAGGAACGCCGTAACGCGCCAGAATGTGTAAGTGAAAATTATGGGGTGCACGCAGTGGGGTGCGATCCGTAGAATCATCGGCAGGGATGCCATCATCCACAGCCAGATTAAGCCCTAATCCTTTCCCGGTCCAAAAATAAGGACCGGCAAAAGTGTAATTGATGATATTACCCCACCAGGTTAATCGCCAAACTATATTTTCACTCAGCGAGCCCTCCACATTACCTCCTGCAATGCTGGTGAAGTTTTTTTGCAATTGCTCCAATCCGGTATTTCGTCCCTGGACTTTATCCTCCACTTTTGTAAGGGCATACAAGGGAACGGCAATGATCAATATCAATGGGATAAACCTTAGATAAGTTTTCCATTCCTGAAAGGCTTCCGTTTTTCTACTGAACCAACCATAAATTACCATGCCTGATAAAAATGCAACAGCACCTCCCCGGTTAAAAGTTCCTACAATAAAAAATAAATAAGCGATCAATACAGCATTCAGCAGTAAAAATCTTGAGTGCAGGCGGATTCGTCCAGATACTAATAACAGAGTGGATATCAGTAACTGCACCCCCAGATCCCCTCGTTTGTATTCAAACAAAGGGATGTCGCCAAATAAGGACCAAACCTCCAACACCGGAAAAACTGCCCCTAAAATAAAATTGAGAAAGGCAACGAGGGGAAGCCAGGCATACAACTTAAAAATTGATTCTTTAAAAAGTTCCAGCCTGTCCAAATACAAAAACGGAATCAATAGCAGAAAGGAATAATTAAAAATAAAACTATCCTTGACCACCTCAACGAAATGGTAACGGAACACTCCCGCGCCAAGCCATATCAGGTTAATAGCCGCTAATAAGGCCATGAGTTTTGTGGCCGGATTCCAAACAAATTGCAATCGATCTCTTTCGCGGATCATCAGCAACACACCCAAGAATAATGTTGCTTCAGAGAGAAAACTATAGGCCAGTCCCTTATTAAAAAAAAGATAGGCCCCGTAGACCAATATTAACCAGTTAAAAAAATAATCCTTTGCCCTCATGAAAAATGAGCCATTAATTGGTTGCGAAAACGAAGTAGTTTAATCAACGCCCAATTGATACGGCCTTTATGCTCCAAGGGATCAATGGTGCTTTGACCCGGACCCTGAGCAATTAGTTCCGGCACTATGCCGCCCAATCGTAAATAAGAAGTATTGATGTATCGTTTGAACTCGTCAACGGGCAAATGCAACTTGCCGGTTTTTTTCAACAAGTGATCGGCTGCTTTTTTATTCAAGCTGTAGCCATAAGCTCCACTCACTGATGATAGTACAGGCACCCCTGCACTATGCAAAGCATCTATTGCAACACAGGTGCTTTTTTTCAAGGTCATGTTACCTAACCAGGCGCCCCAGAAAAAAAGATCATAAGCACGGGTCAGACCGGCAAAGTTTTTTTGCAGGAGATCCAAGGACTGGATCTGACTATCTGATTCCAGAATTAAAAAATGTTCACCCGGATCTTTTTGAGCGCGGATCTCCATCCATATTCGACGGTTGCTCAAGAGTACGCCTAATTCCCCCGGTAAAAAGGAATTGCCTTTTCGGTTTCTTGCTTTTGCCAGAATATTTTTTGCAAAGGGAACCCGGTCTTTTGCGGGATAAACGGCAGTGGCTTTTTGGAGAAGCGGTAGTTGCCCAAGCAGGTGTTGCACATTGGCAGCTCTTGCTGCCTCATGGTCTGCTGTTATGACGTATCCCCGTATCACTTATTTGTTGATCGCATTCATCTAATTTAAAAGAGATCCTGTTTCCTTTCTCAATCGATAAAGCAGATAAGCCGGATTAAATATAAGACTTGTTGTAGCAAAGGCAAGGAGAGAAGCCCAGACGGCGCCGGGGAGCCCCCATTGAGTAAATAAAAATCCCGTCAACAATAAGGAAGCGGTGCTTTGAAACGTGGATACCATAGAGGGCGTGCGGTTATATTTCAAGGCAGATAGAAACACCACAGACACATGATCTAAGATTAGTAAAAACACATAAAGTGTATATACCCTGAACACCGCAATGCTTTCCGCACTATGATAATGACTCCACCAACTAAAAATCGCATCCCCCTTCCAACCCAATAAACCAAATGTAATTAAAGAAAGTCCCAATACCCGAGTAAAAACCGTCCGAAATTGTTCACGCAATCCCTTCCAATTTTGTTGGGCCTGCATGGCGGAGATGGAAGGAAATAACACCGCAGTAAAATTGGTAAGCCCTAGGCGAAACACTTCAAAAAAGCGGAATACCAATAAAAACACGGTTAGCTGTGCTGCACTGAGATAATGTTGCAATAACAGGATCTGAATATTATAGGTGATTACGGTAGCCAACATACTTTGAAAATACCAGAAGCTATACTGCAGCTGACTACGCAACACCTTCCACTTAAAAAATTTCCAATGAAAAGTAAAAGATAGTTTTCTACCCGCTACACGCAATAGTACCAGGATAAAAAAAACATTCACTATAAAACTGGTGGTCAGCAACAAGGATACGGAACCCTCCGCACTCAACACGTATAAGAGCCCTGCCTCCAATAAGGTTCTGCCTATTCTTATCCATTTACTCAGGTAAACTTTATTAATGGATTGAAAGATGGCTTCTGCGAAAGAAGAAAGTATGTTTTGCACCACTAATCCGGCCAGTAGTATAGCCAACAAAGCCTGGTGCTCGGCACTCACTACCCAGCCGATTGAAAATAAAAAATAAATGATGGGTGCGGCCAGTAACAGTATAAAAAAATAAAAGAAAAAAACAGCATTAAGCAGGTTGTTGCGTTGTGCAGGTTCTTGAATGAGGCGATGGACCAACCCTGTGTTTAATCCAAAATCAAAAACGGAAACAACAAGGATCAGGTTTAGCAACACACCATAAGTACTATAAGCACCTTCACCAAGGCGTTGCACCAATAAGGGAGTAAGCACCAGGATAGTAAGGGCAGTGACCGCCTGCGAACCGAAGGTGGATCCCAGATTAAGCAGGTAACGGGAGTGTTTTTGAAGGGAGTGTAGTGAAATCATTCAGGTATAACGGATTCTTTCCGCTTGAACCCAAATTTACAATCGCAGAATGGCCATCCAATTTTATCGCCGAATTTTTTCAGCTTTTGATTGATCCCTGTTTTGGGCCAGCGCCACGCTAAACGCCAAGGCAATTCATACTGCGCGGTGAAAGTCATATTGGAAACTTTTTTATCGGAAATAGAAGGACCATCAACACCTCCTCCTACTTTGACCCATTGATAGTTGAGTGATTTGCCCACATTATAGGCAGCTGACAAAAAAAGACCTGCCACACGTATCTGTGCGTGGGCACCATAGGTAAGACTGGCCCAGTATTTAAAATGAGGGCCATAGCCCAATGCACTTGATAAATGCTGATAGTAGTTCATTTCGTTATTGTGCACCCAACGCTCTCCATGAACACCTATCCGGTTATGACGGTTTACCCAACTGATTCCAAAAAATTGACTATTTCCTCCAGGGCCTACCGCTGCACCCAATAGTTGTCCCTGATTGGTGTAGCCCTGACGAATTTGTGGATGTGTGTACCAGCTATTTACTTTAGGAATACCAAAGGGATTAGCGGCGTTGAATGTTAAGCGAGGATCAGGCAACTGCAAATGAGACAGTTCCATACTCACTTCGATATGATTTTGTCCACGCAACTTCATCCATTTTCTTAAACCAAAAACATAACCAATAGGAATGGTATCCTCCGCCAGATTCCAAGGCGTAGGTAAACGATCTGCCCTTCCAAACTCTCCATACAGTTCAGCACCATCCTTTGGCATAGAGTAACGGAAAAAGAGCGAACCCAATTTGGCACCCTTGCCCTTTGGTATAGTCATAGAATAGGGATACTGAGGGATGGGATCACCCCTTGCATTTTCATAGGTTACATACCCATAGTAGGCTGCGGCATAGCCAATATGTAAATGCTTAACCCAACGGGGTTGCCAACTGAATACAAAACCCAATAGCTGCCGGCGAATATTCTCTTTAGGTATATAAGCTCCCGGCCAGTATTGTTGTTGACGAATATTCTCCACCGGTTCTACCCCGGACGAATCCAGCTTGCCAAACACCGCTTGCATTTCAATGGAACCAAAAATGGTTTTAACGGGCTTTGCTGTTTTTACATCGGCATGTAAAAAACCGGGTGCATTGTTGGTCATGACCAATGCATTTCTACGCCCAGGCCCCCACCAAATATTTTCATTAGAGAGCCCCACTGAAAAATGATCGAATAAAATTTTAGCAGAAGACTGACCCAAGTAAAATTTCTCAAGCGCCTTTGTTCCAAATTGTTGCGGCCAATCAATAACATTCAACTGATAAAAATAAAGTCGGGTAAAATAGTTTCCGTCCCTAACCTGATCACTAATGCTGGCCTGTTTCAGATTTTCCGCTTTAACATACTCGGGTTGAAAATCCACCAGTAATCGACCCAACTTGACTTGAACCCCAGCGGTGAATCGTTCTTGCCAACCGGTTGCGGAATAAAAACTTTCGTTATTGATAGTCAGCGGAACCGAATCATTAAAACTTCGGGAGTAACCAATACGTTTGAGCGCAATCCAATTTTTTTTTGTGCTCTCCCAGATCTCGGGCATTATCGGACGGATGGTAAAAGAATAATCAGAAATATTTTGTTTGGCAGCCGTTGCGCTATCTAGTATTTGAATAGTGCGTAACCCGTCCGCGAGATCATTTTTCTGTAAAAAGCCATTGTACTGTGCCTGTGCAAGAGTGCTAATGAGCAAAAAGCAAATTCCAGGAATAATATGTGCACTTGATTTGATCACCAGAGATAAGAAAGTTGTAAGTAGGAATAAAAATTATTCCTAAGATTGTTCCGGGTCCAAGCATAGTTTTTTGATCGCGTAAATTGCAGGTCTCCACTCAACATTAAGCGTCCTAAACGATACCTTCCATTGATGCCATAGGCCCATTCGTTCCAAAACACATCACGAAGCGCAAAGAAATTGGAACCTGCTGTTGCTTTAGGATCATGCTGAATCCGCTGCACAGAAGCTCCTAATCGGGCAAAGCCTTTGAGCCAGGTTAATTTGATGGTTTCTACGTTATTTCCCATTCCACTACCGGCTCCCAGGATCTGGCGGTTATTGGTCATTCCTTGCGCAACTACACCATGCACATACCAATTACCAGCGTTGCGTAAAACATAGTCCACCGGTTGTGACATATGGGTGATCTCTCCGGAAAATTCTAAATGATTATGTTTATTTAAAGGAAGTAATTTTCTTCCTCCAACAATATACGCCGCAGCATGTACGGGGTCCAGTGCAAAATCCCGCATATTCGACTTGTGATCGTTCCAGCCATATTCAAAATAAAATTCAGTATGCGCTTTGGGAAATACCCAGCGTGCAAACAAACTGATTTGTTGATCTCTTCCAACCGGATCATCGCCCTTGGATTTGAAGATATTGGTTAATACAGGCAGATAACGTTGAACAAACCTTCCACTGAGCGCCTGAAAATCTTTTTTATAAACTTGAAAAGCCCTTGTAGCCCCCAAATGAAAATTTTTAAAAAAGCTGGGCTGATAAGTAACTACTACTGCATTAAAATAACGCCACTGATCGGTGAATGTTCTTGGTTTGAGGTGAAAGTTTTCCCAAAGCCCTCCTGTTAAAGAGGAATCCTCATCCAATCGCCCAGCCACCAATTGTCCTTCAAAGGAACCAATGGGTAAACAAAATGGTTGGGTGGTTGAAAGGGTAAAGTGAGTAAAACCAGGTGCGTGGTTAGAGAGTAAAAGACTACTATACTGTCCGGGGCCCCACCATAAATTTTGTGTGGAGAGTCCGGCAGCAAATCCTCCCACATGCAGGAGCGCATTGGATTGACCAGGTAAGAATTTTTCCTGGAATCCATTGGTCGGTGCACCATAGGATCCATTATGTTCAAACTGCGCATTCTGCGAGCGAATCCATTGTGGTTGAAATTGCACACTTACCGGACCATATCTGGAATACAGGCCTGCACTCACCACCGTTTGCACTCCTTTTGCCGCCAGCATAGCTTCGTCGTTCCAGCCAAAAGGATGATGAGAGTTATTTTTAAACGTGAACTGCGTGGGAAGTAAACGCAACAGTCCCTTGTTATTGTCAAAATGTATGGATCGGATCAACCTACCACTACTGTCCATATCATCAAAAATAGCCTGGATAGTAGCGCCCGTGGTATTTCTCTTAGCAATACCCGGTTTATAATGAATGGGACGAACGGCAAATGAAATATTAGGATCCAACTGACCGAACAATTGCAGGTTACGGAGCGTTGCATCCATATCCATCCAACCTATCGGTGAGGTTTGTGCAGTTGAAGCAGAGGATAAAAAAAGAAACCCAACCAGTGGAAGAAAAAAATAATCAAAAAATCTTGCACAAAAATTGCAAAGACGCATGCAGAATAGGTTCGGTTATTGAACCCGCGTTGGCGGGGTCTCTATAAAAGTAAGCACAATAAATAAGACCAAAGCCACTCCAACACTCAGTAACAGTAATTTGAACAGTGATTTTTTCTTGTCCGCAAGTGGATACACAGGCGAGTCAAGTAATTGCATCACCGGTGTTTGACCGGCGAGGGTAAGACGGGCAGCTTCCAGATTCTTTACCACTTCCGCATACAAGGTATTACTCAGTAAGCGATCCCGTTGAGATAATTCAGCAGGAACCGTAGCCTGACTAAAGGCTGCATTGGCGTTGAGTACTTGTAAATGGGCAGACTGAAAAGATCTATCATTGGCCAGTCTGAGTATGGAATCCGCCTTGGCTTCAAGCTTGGCTACATTAGTCGCCATATAACCCGTTTTAATGGTTACATACAATTGCTGTGTTTGTGCAACCACACGCTCAGCAAATAATTTGGAGAATTGCTGATTAGGGGTGGTAACCCTAAAAGCAATGATGGAACCTTTTTTGTTTTGTCTTTCCGCTACAATTTGTTTTTTGATCAGCCGGTCTGTCATCAACCCAAGGACGCTATCATAAACAGCCGCATGAGACTTACCCGGTTGCAGTTCTGAAAAAGTCAGGTAATCAAAACTGGAAGGAAGAACAACCTGGTTCATGGACTTATACAAATCTGCCAGGGTATTACCGCTAGCATCTTTTGTACTGTCTACCCTTGAGAGTAATACGGTGGTCAGGATACGACGAGACTGCAAAATATCCAGGATATTATCGCCGCTAAAAAGTGTGGAGCCCCCACTCATTGAAGCAATATCAATTCCAAAAGAAGAAGCAATCCCGCTAAGTCCGGAAGAAAGTGAGGAAGATTTTTCCTCCAGAACAAAACTAACACGCGCCTCGTAGGCGGGCTTTTGAAAAAAATAATATCCAAGGGAAAGCACTAATGCTATACCTGCTAAAAGAAAAAAAGTACTTACGCGCTGTAAAAGCAGCTTACCAAAATCCTGCATTGCGGTAAATAAACTACCCATTACAATAGTAGAGGAAGTATTGGCAGCCATAAATTATTGTCTGAGTATGATTACCAAAAATCCTAATACTGATGCCAATCCTGAAACAATCCCCACTGCCTCGACCGTTGAAATTCCTTTACGCTCTGGCTTTAATGGGATGTAGATCTCCGCACCCGGACTAATCGGTGGATTTGATCTAAAAAATAAAAACCGTCTGGCATTGCTTACCTGGCCGTTGGCATAAACAGCATATGCTTTTTTACGATACGCATTAGCCGCATACCCACCTGATTGACGTATCACTGTTCGATAACTCAGCCCGGGATAATAAACAATTTGTTTGGGTACATTGACTGCGCCAAGGGTTTGCACCGTTTGTAATTGTCGAGGAATACGGAGCACATCCCCTTCTTCCAAATAAATATCGTCCCGTGAACCCGGATTACGAAGCGCTTGATCCAGTTGAATTCCTACCGGCTTTAAAAATCGCTTTTTGATCTCTGTAAGCAAGGAGTCTTGATCATATTTCCCTTCGGGGATTTCCGCAAGTTGCAAGCGTTTTGCATTTGCAGCTTCTTTATTTTTTTGCGCTATTTGATTTTTGGCCTCTACCAGTAAGGTATCAGAAATAAAATTTTGCGAATAGGTTGTACGCAGTAAGGTAGCCCCCTGCGGATAGGCCAGGTCTCGCAAGCCACCGGCTCTTTTTACTAAATCAGAAAGTCTTTCCTGTTTTCCAGCCAACACATAAGTGCCCGGATATAACACTTCCCCTTCCAGGTTCACCCGTAATTGTGTTTTATATAAGGGCGAACGACGAACCGATACAATATCGAACGGCTCCAGTGTGCTTTCCACTAATGAAACCGATTGGCCTTGATCCAGATTGATTGTTTTAATAACCGCATACTTCATCGTATCCGATTGTTGCGCAGTGTTACGCAAACGACGAGAGATCTCTACTTGCGCACGGGATGCCCCCTCGCTAAATCCACCCGCCATTAATACCAGGTCCATGGCGTTCATCTGGTCCAGAAAATTGTACTTGCCCGGTATGTTTACCTCTCCGTTGATGGCAACAGTGTATGCTTCGCGAATAGCTGATTTAGTATAAATATGAACAGAGTCCTCGGATTGCAAAATCAAATCAGTGCTTCCTTTTAATACCTGCTCCACATTAAAAGACTGCAGACTGGATTCTCCGATTGTATTCACCCGGCGAATCACCGCATGGGCCAGATAAGCATCCTCACGCGGTACCGCAATAGTGAGTAACTGATGTAGATTTTTTGTTTCTGCCGCTCCATAAATACCCGGTCTTTCCACTGCACCTGTTACTTGTACCCGGTTGATGAATTTAGCTTGCAGCGAGTCTACCGTTAAAGTATCTCCACTGGATAAACTAAAATTACCCCATTGCCCGGGCGTTAGCGAATAGGCTTCCTTCCTGGTTTTCCCCAGCCGAATCACGGAAACAAAATCCTTAACTCCGGCCGGAGAAATACCGCCTGCATAATCGATCAAGTCCTTTGCCGACTCTGTGGCAGTGGCTTCGTATAAAGCAGGTTTATTAAACGCCCCTTTAAGTGCCACACGCGTTTGACAATATCCCACGCGAATCACATCGCCATCCTGGAGTAATAAATTCTTTGACAGATCTCCGCGAAATAAAAAATCATAGAGATCAAAGTTGACCAGCTTTTTTCCGTTCCGCACTAACTCAATACTACGCAAGGAACCAATTGCTGTGGGGCCTCCGGATAAATACAAGGCATTCATCAAGGTAGACAAAGAGGAGATGGTTACGGACCCGGGTCTGTTTACTTCGCCAATTATTGTAACGCTGATACTTCTGATCTGCCCCAATGAAACCTGTACGCGCACCGCACCCGAGTGAATGCCCGGATAAATTGCGGTGAGTGATTTTTTAATTTTTGCAGTAGCAGATTCAATGCTTAGCCCCCCCACGGCAATAGGACCTAAATTGGGATACCGAATAGTTCCCTCGGGAGAGACCATTAGTTTTTTTGTAATATCAGACACTCCAAATACATCCACTACCAATTGATCTCCGGCTCCAATTAAATAATTCTGCGGAGTTGCAATATTTAGATCCGGCTCAAAGCTGAGCAGTTCTTGTTCAAATAAATCCGCACCAAAAATGGGAAGGACTCCCGTGCTGTCTTTTTTTGAACCCAGACGCCGGATTTTATTTTGATACTGTCTTTTTTCGCTGCTTTCTTCTTCAACTCCCTCATTTATTCTTCTGAAAGTTAATTGCTCCAAACGTTTTCTTAATGCAGGCAATTGAGCAGGTGTAAAACCCAGCTCACGGGCCTTTAATTCAAAGGCAGAAACAGACAGCCCGTTTTCTTTTCCGGCATCAAAAAGCCGTAGCAATTGCTGATCGGAAATAAGAGCCGGATCACCAATGGGCTGGGCCTGTGCAAAGCCGGCTACAAAAACCAGAGCCAGGAACAAAAAAAGACGATTATTATATCGCATGTGGAAGTGTATCAATGCTAAAAATGCGGGTATCAAATATACAAACTAGCCACTATACCCCCCGTTTAGGGTTTAGCAGATCGGCTGCTTTTTTTAAAATGCCCTCCCCAATGGTTTGAAAACGCAAATGCATCCGGGGATTGATCACAATTTGTTGATAACCATTTTTTTGTAGTTTATCCGCAATAGAAAAATGCTCGCAGCGAGCCTCAACACGCTGGTCTGCATTGGGATAAACACTATAAGATAAATCATTGATTTGCTGATATTTATATATAGACAACCCCCCAAAAGCGCAGTAAACAGGGACGAGTCTATCTGAGGTCTTTTCCTGTTTCCATGCCCGCTGAATAGCCTTTAATTGCCCCTCTACCTGCGGTGTGTTTTCCTGCCCCAGCGGCACCAGGGCATAAGTGTCGTGGTAGCGCTCTCGCAAGGCTGGAGAAACCGAATAGCCATAGGCCGTTGCCACATCCCATTCCGCTGCCCGGGAAAAAGAATCCAATACCCCCTCCAAACTGATTCGGTCCACATCAAAATCCACCACCAAAACAAGGTCCGGAGCGCTGTCCAGAGTTTTTAAAAAATCAAGGTATTGATTACGCAAAGCCGCGAGCCTGGAAATTCGTTTAACCGCATAATAAGGATTAGCCATGGTGTCAGGAGTATTTTCCAACGCTGGCACAATCCCATCGATGATATGTAAGGAAGAACAAGTGGCCGCCCAATTTTCTAAAACAGTTCTGGTTTTATCCTTGCTTCCATTTTCTACCACCACAATTATGGTGGATTCAAAATAAGCAGACAAGGCTTCAATGAACTGAATATTCGCGGGCAATTTAGCCGCACAGTTACGTGCTAACCCACAAACGGCCAATCGCATTTTTTTTAATTGAGCAACAGCATTAACCATGCCCTACTTTCTGTTATGATAAAACAATCCATAAATAGTCAGGAATACAAAAAATAAAATGGTACCCGTCCATGCAGCCTTGGGATCTTTTAAAAACACCCCCGTTGCAATGGCAATATAAGCCACAATAAAGAAGCCGGCTACATAGGGCGTGAGGGCGCTGTATTCCTGCTTATTACTGATGGAAGCCGATGCGTACTGGCGTTTGCGCAAAATAAAAATGGCCGCAGCAGAAGTGGCCATTCCAATGCTGTCTAAAAACATGCTGAAATTGAGAATGGGATCAATCCCCTTTCCAAAAAAACTGATCAGGATAGTAGTCAGCGCAAATATGGTTAAGCTATTGGAAATAGCACCCGTTTTTTCGTTGCGGTATCCAAATAATTTAGGGAACACTTTATCCTGACTCATGGCAAGCATCACACGAGGATTACTTAATAAGATCACATTTACATAGGCCATCACCGACAGGAACATTAATCCATCAAATACTTTAGCCCCTGCCTTTCCAAACCAAGCTTCACAAAGCAAGGCCCCAATGGCCGTTGCGTTTTTCATGGGTTCATACCCTATCACTTTTGTATAGGCGAGGTTTATTGACAAATACAGTAGCGTTATAATAACAATCCCAATTAAAATACCTCTTGGAATGCCACTTGGTTTTTTGGCTTCCGCACCAAAGTTGATGGTTTGCTGGTAGCCCCCAAACGCAAAAGACACGGGTATCAGTGAAATCAAAAACAGGAGCCAGGGACTTTTATCGTTCAAGGCATATGCCGGATCGCCAGTATTATACCCATGCGGTGCTACCGTTACTCCTTTTAATACACTTGCAATCAAAACAACAATCATTGAGAGCTTGGCAATAGTGAGAAAGTTTTGCGTACGGCTGCTGGTTTTTAGTCCGGAAAGATTTACCAAATAAAAAATACCAACCGCAGCAATGGCAACCCCTGTATTAAAAAAAGTTCCGCTGGGTTTGCCGTATAATAAATCACTTACATAATCCGCTCCTATCAAGGTAACAATAGCCAGTGATGCCGCATTACTGATCAGGATGATGGTATTTACAGAAAAGCCAATGGCCGGATGATAGCACTCCGCAAACACTTTGTAGTACCCTCCCATGGCAGGTAAACGTTTACCGATCTCCGCATAGGTTAAGGCACCACATAGCGCAATCAACCCACCGGCAATCCACACACCAAAAAAAATAGTTGCTGTTCCGGAAGTAGCCGCCACAGATGCAGGCACCCGAAAAATCCCCATACCAATTACCAAACTCACTACGATCAAGCTGATATCAAACAAACTCAGTTTTTTATTGGCACTCATAGTGGGGTTTTAGGCGCAAACAAGATACGAAGTTAAGTTTTTCACAAAGGGTTGATAACTTAGGAGCTATCCCCAAAAGTAGTTTCGGTCATTAATCAAGAAATGCTGCGCCAAAGTGGAGGACGTCCCGTGGGCGAACTCCTGAACCAGGTAGACGGTGTTACCGTACCTGGCGCTAACAACAACCTTGGAAGTAATCAAACCATTTCAATTCGAGTCGCATCAGCAGGTAATGTATTGATCCCATTGGCTATTGTGGTAAACCTGCTGGTAATATTTTTGTGCTAGGTTCCCTCAATTGGATAGAGCGCTTACTGGGCAAAGCCGGTTTATGGCAGTGCGTAAGTTTTTTGGCGTAATTTTGCTGGCTATCGCCGTGAAGGTCTTTGCAGGTAATGCTGCCGGTCTTCTCCGATAAATCGGCCTCGTAGTACAATGGATAGTATAAGAGTTTCCGAAGCTCCAGATACAGGTTCGATTCCTGTCGAGGCTACCCATAAAAATTAAAAGTCATGAAAAGTATTATCCTTATCAACTTATTCCTGGTTTGTCTTTTTTCAGTTGCTTGCAAAAAGGAAAAAAGCAGCAAACCACCCACAAGGACTGAAATCATCACAAGCAAGGCCTGGAAGTACGATAAGGCCACCATTGCCGGGCAGGATGCAGGCGGACAAATCCCTAGCTGCTATAAGGATAATCTATTCACTTTTAAAATTGACAAGACAGGAACAATTGATGAATCTACCGATGTATGTACTCCAAGTACGGCAGGAAACTTTACCTGGAGATTTAGCAGCAATGAGGATAGTTTAATACTTTCTATGCCATTGGTTGCAGGACTTTCAGGGTCCTTTAAAATTGACAGCCTGGGTGCCAACATTATGAAATTGTCGCAAACTGTAAATCTGCCGCCGCTAAACCTTCCTGTACCCGCGGTTTTTCAGCTCAAGCATTGATGTAAAAAATCATCCAACCTTTTTAATAGAGACAACAGTTGCATTATCGCCATCCAACTGTTCAAACACGGAGTTATTGCTGACAAACTCCGGAACCAGCTCCTTCATCTTAGCAACCAGGTTCATACTATTCTCGGCACCCGAAGCCAGCTGAAATAGTGCTAAAAATTCTTGTTCGAAATTATTGATAGTCGCTTCACGCACTTTTGCAACCAATATTTTTTCGTGGTGCGTGGGTAATGTATTTTCCGCATCGTTCAACAACTCCTCGTACAATTTCTCGCCGGGACGTAGTCCTATGTATTTGATGTCAATGTCCACTCCGGGCACTAATCCTGATAAACGAATCATTTTACGCGCTAAATCCACAATAGGAACCGGCTTACCCATATCAAACAAAAATATCTCACCTCCATTACCCATCGATCCCGCTTCCAATACCAATTGTGTTGCCTCGGGAATGGTCATAAAATACCGAATGATATTAGGATGTGTTACAGTAACCGGACCACCATTTGCAATCTGATCTTTGAAACGAAGTATAACCGATCCGCTTGATCCTAATACATTACCGAAGCGTGTAATGATAAATTTAGTTTGGGAGGAAACTGCAGCAAGCTTTTGTATGTATATCTCGGCCAAACGTTTAGAGGCTCCCATCACATTAGTAGGGTTCACTGCTTTATCAGTAGACACCATCACAAAGCGATGCACCTGGTATTTAATGGCGAGTTCTGCGATCAATTTGGTACCGCCAACGTTGGTAAGGATAGCTTCCGAGGGAGAGAGTTCCATTACGGGCACGTGCTTATAAGCAGCCGCATGGTAAAGAATCTGCGGATGAAAATTAGAAAACAGTTCCTCCATCCGGCTTTTGTTTCGAACATCACCCAGAAAAAACACAAGCCTGGTGCCGTTTTTAATACTCGTAAGCTCTAACTCCAAATCATGCAAAGGCGTTTCGGCCTGGTCAACAACTATAATGGTAGCCGGATGATATTTTAATAATTGACGAACAATCTCGCTTCCAATCGAACCCGCCCCACCCGTTACCAACACGCGCCGACCCTTTATTTGTAAATCCAGTCCCTGGTGATTTAATTGAATGGGATCACGCTCGAGAAGCTGTTCAATTTTGATGGATTGCAATTGCTTTTTAGTAAACTGGCCATTGATCCATTTATCGAGCGGTGGTACATTTAAAACCGTGATATTTTTTTCCAAACATATTTCTACTAATTGTGTCCGTTTGCGCGCTGGGATTGAGAAGCTGGAGATGATGATCTCATGCACTTCATAGTACTTTAATAAATTATCCAGTTCCTCAAAGGGATAAATTTTAACCCCATCCACCACCTTCTCCGATTTGCGTGGATTATCATCAAGGTAGGCAATCACTTTCACTTTTGCGTTGGGATCGCGCTCCAACACACTCTTGGTAGCAAAGCCCGTCTCTCCCGCTCCATAGATAATCACATAACGGGGATTCATTTTGGAATTACGTAAATAACTGAAAAAGTACTTAACTATTAATCGGTATGAGATCAACCCCAAAAAGCTAAGCAATGCACTGATTAATAGCGTAACCAGCGGTAGGGTAATGAAAGGTTGTCCGTTAAGCGTAGATACCCCACTCCCACTCAGCAATCCCATGATTATATAACTGACCAGCAGGGCTAAACTAATACGAATTGCATCCTGCTCTCCTGTATAACGAACAATGCCGGCATAAGTTTTGAAATTGAAAGAAGTCAGGGTGGTAATTGCAGTTAACACTACCAAATTGGTCCCTAAGCCTTGAAAATCAATTAATTTCGGATTTAAGTTGGCACTAATCAGGCAGGCTAAGACCAAGGAAAGATTGCAAATAAAAGTATCGATCAAACAAATGATCCACCTTGGAACGATATTGAGCTTTTTCAGCATATGGACTTGGTGGTTCAAAGATTAGGGAATTTAGTGGTTTAAAAAAATGAATTTAATCATTTCTGCAAGCATACCCTAATCTGATAAGCTGTAGGCCTTATGGCTTAATAAGCCCTTTCGTCCCCCTTTAACAAATTGACCATTGTTTGTAAAATAATTTGGCAATCCAACCAAAAACTCCAATTCTCGATATACCAAAGATCAAAAGCTACTCGGCTTCGCATTTCTGCCGAAGACAGCACCTGGCCACGGCTGCCATTTACCTGTGCCCAACCCGTGATGCCCGGCTTTACTAAATGCCGCATCATATAGTTCTGAACAATGTCTTTGGACTCCTGAGAGAGGGGAATGGGGTGCGGACGGGGGCCAACCACACTCATATCCCCTTTTAATACATTAATAAACTGCGGTAGTTCGTCCAAGCTGGTTTTACGCAGGAAACGCCCCAGAGAAGTTACCCGTTGATCATTTTTAACAGCTTGCCTAAATTCACTTTTTCCCCCTGCAACCTCATATTGCATGGTTCGAAACTTATAGCAAACGATCTTTTTATTGTTCAGTCCCCAGCGATCCTGCTTAAAAAATACAGGCCCTCTGGAATTTAATTTTATTAATAAAGCCATGATCGGAGCCAACCAACTATAGATGAGCACCAAAAACAAGAATGAAAACAGCAAATCAAAACTTCGCTTGAAAAAACGATTCTCCGCATCGTCCAGAGGAAAATAACGCAATCCAACCACAGGGAATCCTGCATAGGTAGTGGTACCCAAGGTGCCACTGCCGATACGACTAAAATCGTTAATTACATTCACCTGCACACGCATTTTTTCGCAACAATCAATTACAAAATTGATCTGTTCGGATTGAAAGCTGGGGAGTGCCAAAAAAACCTCATCCACCTCATTGTTACTAAGGGTTGTTTCTAACTCAGTAATACCACCCAGGTAATTAGCAGCAAGTCCATTGCCAGGCCGTTCTCCAATAATTCCAACCAATGTGTATCTAAGGTTGTTGATCAGCATGCCCGAACGATACAAGGAAGCAGAAAGTTCGGCAGAGCCTACTACCAGAATTTTTCGAATATACTTATACTGATTACGGACATAGGCCGCAATTACGCGATAGGCATATTTGGAAACAGGAATCCCTACCAGCATAAACAGCTGGTAATACAATAAAAAGGGACGAAGCATAACTACCTGATCGGTGAATAGAGCCACTCCAAAAAAAAGCAGCAGCATATGCGTAAACAGCACCTGCAAGAAAATGGTCATCTCCTGCGAAAAGGTAAATAGCGTGATGCTGGTGTAAAAATGCACGGCCCTTGCCGTCAGGTACCAAATAATAAAGCTAAGGAGGAGTAAGCTTTGGGAAAGCGAATGCCCCACAACTTGGGCGGCCAACCAGGCGCAGCCTCCCATGAGAAGGAGATCCAAAAAAAGACGGAAAAAGTAATTGAGGCGGGGGCCCCGGAGCATACGCATGCAATTTGGGACTAAGCTACGCTAAAAATTACAGTCCGTAGCTAAGCCCTGCATTGAAATGGAGAGCACCATTCAATGAGCGCAAGAAAAGTTGCGTATTAAGGCGGGGAATTGCTTCGTAAGTGGCTTTGAATAAAAAATCACTCCACTGCCTGCGCTGGCCAAATAAAAATTTTGGCTGGGGCTGCTGAAGGTACTGTTGCTCCAAGGTCCCCTCATCGCCTTTGCGAAGGAATTGATATTTCAACTGCAGTTTTAACCGAGGAAGAGGAGTATAATTTGCAAAAAGTAAAAACCGGTCTGCGTTAGCACCCATCCAATCTCCTAAGGCAAAACCTGCTGAAGTGTAGTTTTGTGCAGGTAAAAAATTTCTGTACACAAAGGGGCGAATGCGGGTATACTCTGCGCCCAGGGTTAAATAAGCTAAGCCAAGGTCAGTGATATTGGCGCCAATTGTATATCCTAAGTGATTGCGTCTTTCTGTTGAATTAAAGACCTTGGAAATTTTTATTTCATCAATGAAAAGGGTGCCGTACAGATGCGTATTAGAAAGTTGATCTCGTGAGCTCAACTGTGCAAAGAACTGTCCATTGGAGCCACGGGTGATGCTGTTATTGCCACTGTAATTATCAAAGGCCTTAAAGAACATAACCGGAATAAAGTAGCCCAGGTTTAACTTATCGGTATAAAGCATAGACTCTCCCAGCATCAGGTTCAATCCCTTCATCAGCCGGATATCCAGGGAATGCAGGGCCAGGAATTTTTGTACCATTACTTCTCTTATTCCTCCGGAAATAGGATTGGGAATGGTGTATGATCTGGAGGAATCCGGGATATCTGACTTTAACCAGGCATGGGCATAGTTAAATCTGAGCCAGGGGAGTAATTGCAGGTCCAAGCGCAGAAATGGATAGGTAGGGGCCTTATCAGAAAGCACCAGCTTTCCACCCTGACCATAGCCCCAGGTTAGATAATCCTGCCCCACTGAAACCATGCCCTTTGTAAAAGCATAGGACAGGTGTGCCCTAATTTCAGTATAGTTGATAGACTTATTGTTGAACAGACTATTTTTTACATAGCCCGTTTCTAGTGCGGCTTCAATACTTTGCTTGGAAGTGTCTAATAAAGAGCCATTTTCTGTAATATCCTGAAAGGATAGCTGATACCCCCATCTTTTGGATATAGACCCGTATAGATTGACGCCAATGCTTTTTTTAAAATAGGAAAAAGAATCGGAGCTATGCAGTTGGCCGGAAATAATTGGAAAAAGTTTTAAAGAAAAATCTTCAGTTTTATAGCCTAATTGATATTTACCGGAAGCTGATTGATAAAAATTTTGATAAAAGCTCAGTTCTTTTTTTTCAATTGAACTCAACTTTGAGGCCCGCGCTTGTAACGAGTCCAAGGCTACCGTAATCAGGTCCATTCGTAAGGGCTGGATATTATCATCCCAAACAATCAATCCTTTTTGTGCCATGCGAGAGAGATATTGATTGACTTCAGCCCTATGCCTTTCATAGGTGGGCTGTGCCGCTGCTTGCATGGTAAATGCAAGCGTTAAAATGTACAGGCAATTGGAAAGTCTGAACATGTAATTATTTTATACCGAAACTGTTTTAGCCACTTCAGCCGCTATCCAGCGATAGGTTTTCTCCAATCCTTCACTGAGTGGCTTAGCAGGTGCCCAACCCAGTTTTTCCCGGATCAGGCGGTTGTCAGAGCATCGGGCTCGTACCCCTTCGTAGCTAACGGGCTTATTATAAATAGACAGCTTTTTCCCGGAAATAGCTATTACCATTTTAGCGAGTTCATTCAAGGAGATCATTTCTTCAGACCCGATATTTACCGGCCCTTCAAAATTGCTATTCATAAAGCGCTCCACCGCCTCAAGGCATTCGTCGATGTATAAGAAGGAACGGGTTTGCAGACCGTCGCCCCATACTTCAATTTGCCCCCCTTCTTCTGCTTCCGCTACCTTACGGCAGATCGCCGCAGGTGCCTTTTCTCTGCCACCCGCCCAGGTTCCTTCGGGGCCAAATACATTGTGAAAGCGGGCTATACGTACCTGCAACCCATGATTGCGAGCGAAGGCCTGAAAAAGTCTTTCACTAAAAAGCTTTTCCCAGCCATAATCACTATCCGGTTCAGCAGGATATACCGAACCTTCCGCACAGTTGGGGTTGCTAGGGTCTTGTTGATTATAGGCAGGATAAATACAGGCGGATGAGGAATAAAAGATCTTCCTGACGCCTTTTAGATATGCCTGCTGAATAATATTTAAGTTAATAGAGGCAGAGTTGTGCATCAGGTTGGCGTCATTTTCACCAGTAAAAATATACCCTGCTCCTCCCATGTCTGCCGCTAATTGATAAACCTCGTCAAAGGGTTGATCTAGTACTTTTTCTACCACATTTTGACGGGTAAGATCTCCGAGGATGAACTCATCCGCCCGAGAGGTGGCAAATTCATGCTCTTTGATATCAACCCCTCGGACCCAGGCCCCTTCTTTTTTTAGCTTTTTAACCAGATGTCCGCCAATGAACCCTCCGGCTCCACAAACCAGTACTTTTCGCATATCATGTTCTTTTTCGCAGGTAATGCTTCATTAAATCTGCTCCTGCCAGTATCACGAATTTAGGCACTATTTCTAAATAGCGTTTCCAGAGCCGGCTTGGCTCTTTGCACAAACGATAGAACCATTCCAATCCTGAACGTTGCATCCAAGCTGGAGCCTGGGCTAACCTGCCCGTGTGAAAATCAAAAGCCGCCCCGACCGTAATGATATATCGAACTCTTACGCGTTTAGAAAGTTCATAAGCGAATTTCTCTTGATTGGGCGTGCTTAGTCCAATCCAGATAATTTGCGAATTCGACTCTTGAATTTTTGACACCAATTTGCTCCAATCCTCCTCTTGCATGGGACTAAAGGGAGGACTATAAGTACCCTTTACGTTTTTATTGCCCCATTTTAACTCAGCAGCTTGCTTGAGCTCCTTGGCCACGCCGGGCTTACCTCCACAAAAAAAATGAGCCACTTCCATTTGAGAAGTAGCCTGCATTATTGCCGAAAAAAAATCAGGACCGTAGCAGCGGTCTATTGTTGCACAACCTTTTAATCTGCCCCACCACACCAAGGGCATACCATCAGGGAGGTTCCAATAAAAGGAGGCCAAAATACTTTTGAAAGAAGAGTCCTTTTGGGCTTCTACCAGGCCATGGGCGCCAGTGGCACTGATACAGCGAACTGAATCTCCTTCCTTGGATTGTAAATTTAGACTGGCAACGAAGTCCTGTACTGCCGAAGACAGATCACGCTGATAAATGGGGATGTGGTTAAAACGTAGCACATCAATTAAGAAGCCATGAGGTTTTTATACCAGCGGCGAATGAGGATGAAAGCAAAGGCGAAGAAGGAGGATAAAAGAAAACCGGCGAGGGTAAATAATAATTTACTTCTTTTTATGGGTGTTAACGGAGAGTACGGAATATCCAATAGGTTTAGCGCCGTTGAGCTGGAAGCAGACTGGCCCATGAATAAAAAGGTTTCCAGGTTCTTTTGTGCTTCCCCGTACATAGTGAGAAGAATTTGCTCTTTCACCGCCAATGACTTTAAATCTACCTTATCCTCATTTAAAAAAACACCCATTGACTGATCGGTACGTCTGGCCAGTTGCCTACGTACGCTATTTAACTCGCTTTGGATACTATCCACTTTTTTGGTCAAAATCTCAACGTTCATGTTGGCTGTTTCGGTGGACTGATCCTGGAAAAAAGACTTTAGTTCATTATAAATGAGTTTGTTCGTCTCAATGGCAAAATCTTCATCAGTATGGGTAACATCAAGGGATACTATTCCGCTTTTTTTATCAAAAGACTTTCCAACGATTCCCTTTTCACCAATAAAAGACGCCAGCACCGCTTTGAATGCTTTACGTTGAGGAAAATTAAATACCTCTGGGATGGTGTCACTAATAGCAAACCTAGCTTTTACCAAAACGGTGTCCTTACTCCATTTTTCATTCAAGTTGCCGAGGCGGATATAATGGTTGATCACTAAATCATTTGTATCACCTATTGGAACTGCAGTCAATAGTACTTTTCCCATTACTTTTTCAGAGCCTATCACTGCAATGGTTTTGTCCAGTGAAGACCCTCCAGTTCCACCCAGTAGCGACCCAAGGCTGCCCAAAGAACTGGCTAAACCCGATGGCCCACCCTCTTTAACTATAAATCTGCTTTCTGCCTTAAAAACAGGCTTGTGTGAATAGGCTAAGTAGACTCCAATGGATGCACCCAATGAGCCAATAAACACGATTAGAATAATGTTCTTCCATAAAAGACCAAACCAGGACTGAATAATCTTAATTAGATCTTTCAGACTGATCTCGTCATCGTTCACTTGAATTTCCTTAGATTGGTCCATTACAATAATTTATTGTATTAGCGGTATTAGCGTAAAACTACAGGATAAAAAGGAATTCTAAAAGTTGACCACCATGGAATCTGGAGCAATGTGTACATTTTTAGCCCTACCAGAGACGGTTACTGCCACGCCATTAATAACAAAGCTGTAGGTTTCCATTTTGCCTGTAGCAGGCAGCTTTTGAAATTCAGTAGGATTTTTTTTCAGTTCAGCTTGGGGTTTTTCAGCTTTGGGTTTACGACCTCTTTTTCTTGGTACTACTATGGTTCCTTCACGTTTTAGCCGGGTTCTGAAATTATAAATAGTGGCTATGGAGACATTATACGTATCTGCCAATTCTTTGGCATCTCTTCCCTCTCCTAATAATTTGACAATTTCTGCAGCTTTCTCTTTTGATAATCTTTTTTTCTTCATATTTAGAATTTAATTGATAACTCTTATTTTAAAATGAGGAGTGAAATTAGAATAATTTACTGAAATATTCTAAAATAAAGCTTGAAAATAAGCAATTAGTGTGGACCACACTAATCTAGAAACTTATTATATTGATTATCAGTACTATTTGCAAAATTTGCGCACCAAAATGCGCACCAGCCACCTATTTTTTTATACCTGAAATCACTAATTAGAGTATTTATTTTAATATTCTAATTATTCAGAT